>CAVPPY010000043.1:0-154986 GCA_963707245.1 Pirellulaceae bacterium | reverse complement strand
CTCGCGGGCGGCATGATCGGTCGCCTCCGGTGGCAGGCTCTGGCCGTACCGCAGTGGCCGTATTGCGCAGTAAGCAGATCGTTGCTCGGAGCAACGCCAACCGACATAATGGCCGAAGAATTCACATTGGGCACCGAATCCGTTATGGAGCTGAATTTCACCTTCGACCGAGCAACTGCCTCCTCAATCCACCCGTTGCATCGCTGCAGTTACCTGCTTTGGCGTCCCACTCCGCGCGTCCAAGCAAGATGCGCTGATCGCACGCGGTCGAAACAACCGCCGCAGCCTGCGCCGAAGGGTTGAAAGCGGTCGGATGAATCGATTCTGATTGCCGGCTCATAATATCTGATCGGGCTGAGGTTCCGGAAGCCGTGACCCAGTGCGGCCATGCATTCGCCTCACTGGAGTGGTATCATTCAACGCTATTAGCCATTTCCCATCACTTCGCAGCGAGACAGCACCCCTGCCGGAGACGCCCAGCGCTTCTGAACATCCGGCCGCGATGGTTACTCTGGTCGGAAACTGAAATCTTACACCTTCCCGAAATCGCGGGAATCGAAAGGATCACCTTCGGCTATGCCAGTGTCCTCTAATGAGAACAACCCCAATCCGCGTCTCCGACTGGATCGTCTTGCGGGATTGAGTGATGGCGTTATCGCAATTGCGATCACGATTCTCGTGCTCGGTCTGGAAGTGCCGTCCGTGCATGAAGTACCTAAGAAAGAGCTGGGACATTTCGTTCTGGATTCGTTGCACCCAATGATTGGTTTCGTGCTCAGCTTTCTACTGATAGGAACCTACTGGCTCATACACCACGCCATCTTTCACTATCTCACGCACGCTACACGAATCTTCGTGGCGTTGAACGGCTTTTTCCTTTTGAGCGTGTCGATTCTCCCTTTTCCCACCGGACTGCAAGCAGTTTACCGGGACGATGAGTTGGCAATGATGCTGTACAGCATTGCTCATCTGCTATGCGGCCTTTCACTCCTGGCAATGTGGTTGTACGCCACTAAGTCCTGCCGCCTCATTGACCCTAGGACATCACAGGTCATCATACAAAGCATGACGCAAAGGCTCCTGATTGCACCTGTCTTGAGTTTTGGGGCTCTCGGCATTTCACTTTTCAGCATCACGGGCAGCAAACTCGTTCTTTTGACGATCCCACTTTTCTATATTTCGCACGTCACGGTTGATTCCGGATGGCGGGATCTCCGTCACGACGATTTAAACTGAAGGGCAGCGGTACAATCCGTTTGGAAGGACTTAGCAACCGAACGGGTGCACATTCAACTGCCACGAGTTACGCCCCGACTCCTCACAATCGCGGCGCGTTGTTTTCCTCGGTCGACCGTTCGGACTGGCCTCCATCCGAAAGTCAATTCGCAGCGAGGCGCGGTCGAACACCTACGCGGCCCGCTGTATCGATCGAAGTCGCGGAACGCTTACCAAAGCTTAGGTAGTCACAACCTGCGTAGGTAGTTCCGGTTGCTGATCGTTGCTCGGGCACCGAAGCAGCGGATACGATCAGCTCCGTGCAGTGTGGTGGTCCAACTTCGGCAGATTTGGGCGTTGCCAAAATCTAGGCGGTCCGAGTGACCGACATTGGTTTCCGAGTGGAGCATCGGTGCCTCAGAACGGGTTCGGCATGTGTTACGAACGGCAACTGCGGTCGGGCCTTGGTTCGACGCCTCAGCGCACTCAGAATCAAAACAACTTCTAAGTGCCCCATGGCTGATTCTCTCTTTTTTGTCATGAACACCTCCGCGAATTAGTACGGATCTACAGCCGCCGAAGTTTTTTCAAACGAAGCGTCGAAGGAAACTGGCTAATGTTGTGGTAATTCCACGCGATGCTGGTATGCTCCAAGTTGCTCCGACACATGCGTATCCCTGCGTGGGAAGTGCCTCTCTATCGAGCGTGGACCGCTACAACACTAATCTTCAGGACGACCGCTATGAGACAAACCGTGTTTACCCTAATAACCGGGGTGTTCGTAGCGAGCTTCCTGTCGCTTGGGGCTCCCGCCGTTGCACAGATTCAAACCACAGGTGAGCCCGGTTCACCCGGTGCAACAACGACGGTTGATGGTCGTTATATCCCAAATCCGCCGGAACCCTTCGCGGGACAGATCGGCCTCACCACCGCGGATTCCAAACCCGGTTGGCCGGCGAACATCGTCCCACCCAAAGGCGCGCCCAACGTTTTGCTGATCATGACGGATGACCAGGGTTACGGTGTCAGTGGCACCTTTGGCGGAGTCATCCCCACACCGGCCATGGATCGTATTGCCAAAGCAGGTTTGCGTTACACCCAGTTTCACACGACCGCGCTTGTTCACCCACACGTGCCGCGCTGATCACTGGCCGCAATCACCATTCCGTCGGCACGGGCGTGATTGGCGAGATGTCGACTGGTTTCCCTGGTTACGACAGCGTTATTCCGAAGGACAAGGCCACCATCGGCACGATCCTGCGAGACAACGGCTACTCGACATCGTGGTTTGGCAAGAACCACAACACCCCGACCTATCAATACAGCACCGCCGGCCCGTTCGATCAATGGCCTAGCGGGATGGGGTTCGAGTATTTCTACGGGTTCATGGGCGGCGAGACCGACCAGTGGTTTCCCTATTTGTTCCGCGATCACTCGCAGATCTCGCCGTGGATTGGAAACCCAGAATACAACCTTACGACTGACATGGCTGATGAAGCGATCAGTTACTTGAAGGCATTGAATGCTGCCGCGCCCGACAAGCCATTCTTTCTCTATTATGCCCCAGGCGGCACCCATGCGCCGCATCAGCCGACGCCGGAGTGGATCAAGAAGATCAGCGACATGCACCTGTTTGACAAGGGTTGGAACGAACTTCGCGAGACGATCTTTGCAAACCAAAAGAAGCTGGGTGTGATTCCTGGGAATACTCAACTGACTCCTTGGCCGGACTCGCTTCCTCAGTGGGAGACTCTGAATGCCGACGAGAAGAAGCTGTTCGTCAAACAGGCAGATGTGTTCGCCGCATACGTTGCGTATACCGACCACGAAATCGGCCGTGTCATTCAGCAGGTCGAAGACCTAGGCAAACTGGATAACACACTCATCATTTATATCAGTGGCGATAATGGCACAAGTGCCGAAGGCTCTACTATCGGCACTCCGTTCGATATGGCCGCCATTCAAGCCATCAATGTCCCGGTCGAAGAACAGCTGAAATACTATGACGCGTGGGGCTCGGCCGAGACTCAGCCTCATATGTCCGTGGCGTGGTCATGGGCCTTCGATACGCCGTTCAAGTGGACCAAACAAGTGGCCTCCTACTTCGGTGGCACACGTAACGGCATGGTGATGTCATGGCCTGGACACATCAAGGACACAGGTGGCATTCGTACCCAGTTCCACCACATCATCGATATCGTCCCGACGCTACTCGAAGCGACCGGCATCGAGGCTCCGGTGATGGTCGATGGCATCGCACAAAAACCGATCGAAGGCGTCAGCATGGCTTATACATGGGATGACGCGAAAGCAAAATCCACCCGACGGACACAGTACTTTGAAATGTTTGGCAATCGTGCGATCTATCACGACGGTTGGATGGCAGCGACGCCTCCTCCCCAACCGCCATGGCTCATGGGTTCGGCGGCAATGCCGGAAGTCCTGAACGGTTACACTTGGGAACTTTATAACATTGCCGAGGATTACTCGCAGAACAAGGATCTCGCTGCTCAGTTCCCCGACAAGCTGAAGGAACTGCAGGATCTATTCCTCGTCGAAGCTCAGAAGTATCAAGTATTCCCGCTGGATAACTCGATTCTTCCGCGCCTGCTGACCGCGCGCCCAAGCTCAACCGCCGGTCGAACCGAGTTCACTTATTCGGGTGAAATGGCTGGCTTACCGGATGGCAGCGTGCCGAATACGCTCGCTAAGTCCTATTCCATCAGTGCCGATGTGGAGGTGCCGGAGGGCGGCGGTGATGGCATGCTCAATACCTTAGGTGGACGTTTCGGTGGCTACGGTCTTTACTTGGTCAAAGGCAAGCCCGTATTCACGTACAATTTTCTCGGACTTGAAAAGTTCCGTTGGGAAGGCAAGGAATCCCTCGCCGCAGGCAAGCACACCATTCTATTTGACTTCAAATATGACGGTCCTGGCATGGCGAAGGGCGGCACTGGCGTCCTTTCGGTAGATGGCAAGCAAGTGGCCAACAAGACGATCCCGCACACGATCCCATCGATCATTACGGTGGATGAAACGTTTGATGTTGGGATCGACACTCGCACTGGCGTGGACGACAATGACTATCAGCCTCCGTTCCGCTTCACAGGCAAACTTAATAAACTGACCATCAAGCTGGTTCCTCCCACTCCCTCGCAAGCGATGCTGCTCAAGCAAAAGACCCAGGAAGCGAGAAACGCTGGCCAGTAGTCCATTCATCGAGCACGCGTGCTGTTCACGCGACTGGGACTCTATGCGGATCCAGTCGCGAGCTGGCTTTGCCGGCCCTGCGCGGCGTATTTGTTGCTGGCTGGTTATTCGTTAACTGTCGGCGTCCAACGCACCTTGCCTGACTGGAGTGTTTTGCCAGACTCAGTTCCGTCCCCTACCTCCTCAAGCCGAAACTTCAGTCCCCCTCCCATGCCCTGATAGTTGCGGTGTATTCCAGATTTCGAGTCCTCTCCACTGCAACGATTGTCGAGCCCTCTGGAGTAAGCACGACCTCGTAGGCCTCCCACTAGAACTGGAAACTCGTGCACAAGTTCCTTCTCTCCGATCGACTAAAACTTAGTGAAAGAAAGAATCAGATCTCGGGCCAGGGTTTTCATACGGGCCGGCCAGCCCTGCAGCAGCTCGTCGTTGAGGCTTAACCGGAGTTGTTTCACCGCAGTCATGTCTACCGCTTGCAGCTGCTCTTTGATATCAACATTTTGAGCGTGAAGGGGGCACTCCGGAGCCAATGAAGACTTTGATTGGGTTGCCAATAAACACCGGAGTGCGCAGCCAAATTGATACAACCGCGCTTATGAAGCTGTGCGCAAGATGGCGTGTCGAATGGCACGTAGTTCTACGCAACTCGTTTCAGGATCTCACGTTTGAGCACGTTTCTTGGCTTCATCATTCGATCGTATTTCTTTTGGCGACGCTTCCTTTGTCGCTCGTCGCTGTAGCCCAGAAGCAAGCTGGATTCGGTGTTCGAGGGAGAGCAGATTGGTGATTTCCATCCTGTGACCAGGCTACTCTAAACTGGCTCCCTTCTCCCCCACACCGAAGGCGAGCACTACTCGCCTTCGGTGCGGGGGAGAAGGGAGCCAGAGTGAAAAGCGGGCGAGCATTTGGACGACTACAGGCTACCTTGAACTAGCCACGTTCCTGCGCACAAGGTCGAACCGACATTGTGCAGAAGAGATTGCTCGAAACTGCGTCGGCTTCAACTTTTGCGTTAAGAAAGCTTGGGAAAGGGAATGAGATGTAATTTACAACTTTGAAACCTCTCAACGGAACCTTGCGGGTGAGAATCCCGTCCAGTAGGGCTTGACCAGTAACTGGAAGCGAGTCTTGCGTGGGGTGGAATTTACGTACGAACTGTGCAGCCAAGCTCGCTTGTTTCGAGTCAGTCTTCCTGGCCAAGCAGTGGCTCCCCTCGATGGCGATCAGTCGGCAATCGCATTCGCAGCGATTCTCTCGTATTCGGCGAACCACTTCGGCGTTGAAATCTTATCCCAGCAAGCTGGGAAATTGTGACTAGAGCCCAATCGCCCTCAGGAGAAACCCGGCAAGAAGTAGTCCAAAAACCAAACCAAGCATTAGCCCCTCGAAGTTCTGCATGAGGGTGCCGCTCAAGCCCAGATGTGTGCGTTAGCAGATGCCGAATCGTGATCTCGCTCTTGGCGGGCCTTTCTCATCCCATGCAGAAACAAATCATCAAATCTGTTGAATCTTACTCCCGTCCCCGGTTCCCATCAGACCTTTCGTTTGAACTTCCCCCACCGTGTTACCGAGTTGCCGTTACTGTCCTTTCCGCTTGAAGTCCATTCAAATCCGTTCTTGCCGGTTTGCTTAATCTCAAATCGTCCTTCAACACAACTTCCATCCTCTGACACGGTGCGCGTAGATCCTTTGCCAGCATCCTTTGTAAGCGTGGTGAATTCAATCCTCCATGAGCCACCGTCCGATCCAAACCCAGTTGCCAAAGTAGTGTTTGAAGCGGCGTCTCTGCCGAGGAGCTCAATTGAAACATCCCCATCCTTATCCTCAAATCGCGCAACAACAGCATTCTTCTTCGCGGCGTAGCGATAAACGACTGTTCCACTTGATTCAGAATTCTCGTAAGACCATTCGCCCTGTAAGAACTCCCACCAAGACTGATGAGCCTCCTGGCCACTGGCAGGTGAAGCGATGATTACAACGGCGAATGCCAGGCAAGCGACTGCGATTCTTGACATTTATTGCTCCTTCAAGAGGCGATGATGGAAGTGGTGTAAACGACTAGACAGTATCATGAAATCGATTGTTGAGATCAAGCGAGTCGGCATCGCCCATTCTCGTTTGAATGCCTAACAAGACCGATAAATGCGAAATTGGCTCCCCAGTTAGTCGGCAGCTCGAACAACCGCATTGCTGACAGATCGACCAGGGCGGATGCTCGCTAAATCCGCTGAACTCAATAAGGTAAGCCCTTTTTGATGTACGTGAACGATTCAGGCGAAGTATTGGACTTTCACGCTTTACGCCACACTTGTGGGGCTTGGTTGCAATTGGGGGAACCCAAGCCAAAGTCATCCAGTCGGTGATGCGTCATTCGACAATTACCTTGACGTTGGACACGTACGCCCACCTTATTGAAGGTGCCGAATCGGCAGCGGTGAGTCAAGCTGCGAGCATGACAGCGATGCCTCAGAAATTCCAGGCGACGGGCACCGGCTCAGTTGTCGAGAATTTTGATACTCATTTGATACCAACGGCAATGCGTGGAGGGTGCGTGGACGAGGCGACAGCGTGCGAAAAACGCCCTGAGCAAGACACCGACAAACAACGAAAAAACCCCGGAAAAACCGGGGTTAAATGCGAGTCTGTGCGACTCAATGCAACGTGTTGCAAAAGTACCCCCGCAAGGACTCGAACCTTGGACCCGCTGATTAAGAGTCAGCTGCTCTAACCAACTGAGCTACGGAGGCATATCGCTTCGAACCTGGTTTTGGTTGGTTTTCGCGTTGGTTGCGAAAAACATCAGGCTCGATGACTTTAGGCGACGCCCACGGTGACGCCTACTTGAGACGCGATCATGGACGAGGTTTACGGTCCAACCGTTGCCGGAAGGACACGCTGGCAGACACCCGGCGTTTTCCGCTCGAGTGACTGAGTCGCTAATTTTAGCGGCTTCGACGCAACTCGCAAGCCAACTATGAGGAGTTAGGAGTTAGGAGTTAGGGGCTAGGAGCTGGAGTTGGTTTGGGCAACCGAGCCATCTTGAACAAGCAAGGCTAGGCGAGAATGTCGCTGATGACGTGGGCGGGCTCGACGCCGGTTAGCTTGAAATCGAGGCCTTGGAATTTATAGGTAAAACGCTGGTGGTCGATGCCGAGCAGGTGCAGCATGGTGGCATGAAAGTCGCGGACGTGGACCTTGTTCTCGATGGCGTTGTAGCCAAAATCGTCGGTGGCCCCGTAGGTGGTGCCCCCGCGGATGCCGCCGCCTGCGAGCCACATGGAAAAGCCCTTGATGTGGTGGTCGCGCCCGTCGCCTTGGGCCATGGGCGTCCGCCCGAATTCTCCCCCCCAGACAAGTAAGGTGTCCTCCAACAGATTGCGTTGCTTTAAATCGGCAATCAAGGCGGCGGTACCGCGGTCAACCAAGGATGCGGTCGTCTCCACGCCTTTCTTGACGCCACCGTGGTGATCCCAGCCGCG
The DNA here is from genome assembly GCA_963707245.1 of Pirellulaceae bacterium. GTDB lineage: Bacteria > Planctomycetota > Planctomycetia > Pirellulales > Pirellulaceae > Aureliella. The sequence goes on along the minus strand of CAVPPY010000043.1, from coordinate 147,082 downwards.
ATGATAGAGTTGAATAAATCGCACGCCTCGCTCGGCCAAGCGTCGAGCAAGCAGGCAGTTGCTGGCAAAGGATCCGTCGCCGGGCTGACAGCCATACAGGGCGACGGTCTGCTCTGTCTCGGCGGACATGTCGGTCAACTCAGGCACCGAGGTTTGCATGCGGAAGGCCATTTCATAGGCCTTGATGCGGGCGGCAATCTCTGGGTCATCGAGCAGCTGATTGCGATGACCATCGATGCGCGATACGGTTTCGATAATCTGTTGTTGCTGGGTTTGACCAACTCCGGAGGGATTGCCCACATAATGCACCGGGCTGCCCGTGGCATGCATTTGTACTCCCTGAAACTGACTGGGCAAGAATCCCGAGTGCCATTGGCGCGAGCTGATGGGTTGACTCTGCCCGCCACCTTCGCTGGTCAATACGATAAAGCCCGGCAGATCCTGGGTCTCGGCGCCCAGACCGTAAAGCACCCAAGAGCCCATCGAGGGTCGGCCACTGATGGCCGTGCCCGTATTAAAAAAAGTGTGCGCCGGGTCGTGGTTGATCTGTTCGGTGTGCATGGATTTGATGACGCACAACTCATCCGCCCATTTGACTCAGATGTGGGAAGACGCTCGACATCTCGACGCCGCTCTGACCGTATTTGGCAAACGCATGTTGGGGGCCAAGCACCTTGAGCGATTGATTTTGCAGTTGAGCAATGGGTTGCCCCTTGGTCAACGACTCGGGCATGGGTTGCCCGTCCAAGCGTGCCAACTCGGGCTTGTAGTCGAATGTCTCCAGATGGCTTGGTCCGCCGGCCATACACAGGTGAATAATTCTCCTGACGCGAGGTGGATGATGCATGCCGATTTCAGCCTTGGCATCTGCGCCATCCAGCAAGGCTGCGAGCGCGACCGATCCCAGGCTGCTGCGTCTGAGAAAGGTGCGGCGGGTGGTAGTCGGGCAGTGGTCTTGCAAATCAAAGGCCCAGGTCGGGCGGGTGGAGGCAGGCATGGCGGGTATGGTTCGGCAAAAGTGGTTAATAACGAGTGGTCATTTCTCGCAGGTTGAGGATAACTCGCGCAGCACTCGTCCAGGCAGCCAATTCGGTGACATCGAGATCCTCGCCCCGGGCAGCCTCACCTGCGGAAGTGAGTGCCACGGCCTGATCGGGGTGTGCGGCATAGTGTCGGCGGTGCTCGGCGAGCAATTCCAGCATCTGTTCAAGTTCAAAGGCATCCGCTGAACGCGAAAGGGCCCGGCGATAGGCCCAGTCCAGCCGATCCCGATCCATAGTGGCAGATTCGCGCAAGATCTTTTCGGCAAACACCCGAGCGGTTTCCACAAAACTGGGGTCGTTCAACAAGGTCAAGGCTTGCAAGGGCGTATTGGAACGCGAACGCATGGCCGTGCACTCCTCACGACTGGGTGCATCAAAGGCCTTCAGCATGGGATGGAGAAAGGTGCGTTGCCAGTGTGTATACACGCCACGGCGATACTGATTGGTCCCGTGATCCGCCTGGTACTCGCGTCTTGGAAAATTCAACTGCGCGTAGTAGCCTGCCGGTTGGTAAGGCCGGGCACTACGACCGCCCTGCTGTTCGATCAATAGACCACTGGTCCACAAGGCTGCGTCACGCACCATTTCCGCGCTGACTCGAAATCGACCTTGTCGAGCAAAAAGTTCGTTGTAGGGATCGGCCTCGCGCAATTGCGGACTTGGCTGCGAACTTTGGCGATAGGTCGCACTGTGAGCAATCAGTCGCAGCACGTACTTGATATCCCAGCCCGAGTCCACAAACTCACAGGCCAAGTAGTCCAATAACTCGGGATGCGACGGATAACTGCCTTGTCCACCGAGATCATCCACGCTGGCGCAGATCCCACGTCCGAACATCAGGAACCACAAGCGGTTGACCATCGTTCGGGCTGTTAGTGGGTTTTCATCACCACACAGCCATTCGGCGAGATCCAAACGCGTGGCGCGACCTTGGCTGTCTAGACTACCCAGGAACGCTGGAATTGCGGGTTGAACGACTTCACCGGAATCATCCATCCAATTGCCGCGCGGCAGAACGCGAATCTCGCGTGGTTCAACCGACTTGACGATCATGCTGGTTGGAATCGATTTGACAAGTTGGTCGCGTTCGGCCTGGATGGCGGTCAGGGACTTTTGGGCGTCGACATATTCCGCTGCACCGGCCAGGTAGGCAGCCTGCAATTGCTGCGTCTGTTCCGGGGTACGATCTTGGGCTTCGATCTTGAGTACGGCCAGTAACTGGTCGGACAACCCCGGGCGCGGCTCCAGCCGGACGCATCCCAGTAAGCGGTGCCGCCGAACTGAGTAAAAGCCATTCCGTCCACATGCATGCCCGGTTTGAGGCCAACCTTGTCCGCATCGACTTCCAGACGCTGCCACTGGCCGGCTGAAGGCAAAGCACCCAGGCGTTGGTAGCCCGAGTGGTTTTTCTGCTGTCTACCGTACTCGATATCATCGCTGCCCCAAACGGCCCGATGCGACCAACCGCCATCTTGAGCACTGTGGAGCTGCAGCATGAGAGCTTGTGGCGGATTCTCGGCGTCGAGATAGACCCAGGTAAAGAATTTCGTATTGGCATCAATCTCGACTGGCTGGCTGGCTTCGATGAAGAAGTGTTGGTCTAGCCCCGCAGCTGACTGTCGCCTAGACAACTTGCCGCTGTGCACCGGCCCCTGCTCTTGAGCGACAAAGTTCCAGTCGCCACTGCTACTGCCGCCCGTATCCTGGGCATCTTCGATCCACAGCTGCTCGACGGGCTGTGCCTGCTGCTGTTCTGCCAGCTGTGTTTTCTCCCAGCCAGGCTGCTCGGCAAGCAGGCTTTGCCGCCGCATTTCGACCTGCTGCGTCTTTTCAGCGAGCCGAGTATCCAACTCCGACAGTTGCTGCTGCTGAGCCAGGTCGGGAACCATCACTCTCCGGAGGACGGGCCCGCGCACCATACACTCCCTGCTCCTGGATATCGGCAAAGAAGGCTCCCAGCGAGTAGAAATCGCGAGTGGTGTAGGGATCGTATTTATGATCGTGACATTGTGCACAGCCCACCGTGGCGCCCATGAATACTTGCGACAAATTGCGGACGCGGTCGGCAAAATAAATGGACAAGTACTCCTTGGCCTGCGAACCGCCTTCCTCGGTGGTTTGATTCAAGCGGTTGTAGCCGGATGCAATCAGCTGCTGCAGCGTTGGTTCGGGTAGCAAATCGCCCGCGAGCTGCTCGCGCACAAATTGGGAATAGGGCATGTTGTCGTTGAATGCCTGAATCACGTAGTCGCGATAGGGCGAAATGGAGACGTCCTGGTCGCCGTGATAGCCGACCGTATCCGCATAGCGGACCAAGTCCAGCCAGTAGATCGCCAGCCGCTCGCCATAGCGTGGCGAGTCGAACAACCGATCGACCAAACGCTGGTAGTTCTCCAGCGAGGCATCCCGCTGCAGTGCGTCCACGTCGTCGATGTCTGGGCGGCAGGCCAGTTAAATCAAAAGACAAACGTCGCGTTAACGTAGCCTGATCCGCGGTGGGCGAAGGTTCGACTTTGGCCGCTTGCATGCCGGCCAGCACAAAGCGGTCGATAGTCGTTGACACCCAGCCGCTCGGATCCTCCACCACGGGACAGATGGACACGCAGGGGCTGATATGCCCAGTGCGATTCGTATTCGGCACCCTGCTCGATCCAGCGGCCGCAACATCAATTTGGCTGACTCGGTTAGCGGTTTGTGCGATTCGGGCGGGGGCATGACCTGCTCGAGCATCTTCGGACAGTAATTCTGGCGACCAGCGGGCTGGCCTCGGCGTCTCCAGGCACAATCACACTGTCTAGAGCCTCCTCCGGCAGGTCGAGACGCAGGTCGGCCGCGACGGCTTTAGCGTCAGGGCCATGACAGGCGAAGCAATGATCCGACAGAATGCCGCGAACATCGCGATTAAAGGAGATCTTCCGTGAGGTGTCTTCGCCGACCACGCGGCCGAGCAAGCCAGCAGGAGCAGCAAGGCGAATAGCCGAGTCGTACCAGTCATGTGAAGTTTCGTTTTGAGCGGGTTTCGAGTTCCAGCGACTGTGCCAACCGCGGCGAGATCGTGCAGTTTTTCCTCAAAACTACTCGACTTCCGGGTTCAGGCAAGACGTGGAAGCAGGCGGGCTGTGCGATTGTTATTGTACTCATCCACTGAGCCTTGCGCAGGCAGCAGCCCGCATCGAAACTATCTGAATTGGCTGGGGTTTATTCCCACAATCGATTAGGATAAATCTGTCGAAGCCGTCCATCTGCGTCCCCCGAGCGTCAACTGACTAAAGGATAGTGGTAATGCGTACAGTAATTACTAGCTATTTGATTATCGCCCTATTGTGTGCTCCTGCCTTGGCACAGCGTCCCGAGGGAGGTAGCGACCGTGGCGATCGAGGCAGTCGTGGCGGGGGAGGTTTTCCAGGTGGCGGGGTGGTTTTCCAGGTGGTGGAGGTGGCTTTCCAGGTGGTGGAGGTTTTCCAGGAGGTGGCTTTCCAGGCGGCAGTCGCGGCGGTCCACCCGGTGGAGGTGGTTTTCCCGGAGGTGGCTTCCCTGGTGGCGGTGGCGACCGCGGTTCGCGCGGCGGCAGCCTGGAGGTGGCTTCAACCCGGCCGATATGATTAAGCGCTTTGACCGCAACAACAACAATATGATTGATCCTGACGAAGCTCAGGGGCCAGCTCAGTTCTTTCTGCAACGGATGGCGCAGAACAATCCCGAAGATCGATCTCTCCAAGCCGGTACCCATTGATGTGCTCACTGGCGAAATGGATCGAATGCGCGGAGGTGGCGATTCCGGTGGCGGATCTCGGCAAGCAATGAGCCACAGCTATTGGTTCCGGATTTTTCATTGAGCATGGTGCCGGAACCGATTCGCCGGCTTCGGTGCCGTCCAGCGCCCTGTTTAGCGTCAAGATCGAAGAACGCGACCTGAAAGAAGCCGAAGAACGGCTGCGGCGTTACGACGGCAACAAAGATGGCGTGCTGTCCGCCGATGAATTGCGCAGCGGAGCGTTTTTCCGATGATCCGATGCAATTCGATCGCAATCGCGATGGCAAACTGACAGCTTCGGAGTTGGCGGTGCGTTATGCAAACCGCCGCGTCGAGGAACAGGATCGTCAAGCCGCGCGTGGCGGTGGCGATCAGCGTTCGCGTGGTGGCTGGACACCAGGCAATGGTTGGACCCGCGGCGACAGCAGCGACGACAAGAAGGAAGAAGAGAAAAGTCGCTTTGGTGATGTCAAGAGCTATCGCATGTCCTCAGCCGAGGAGAAGGCCAATTCCGTCAAGGGACTTCCGGACTTTTTCGCCCGCAGTGATGCCGATGCTGACGGGCAAGTCCTAATGAGTGAGTTCAGCAGTACATGGAATTCGGAGACTCTGAATGAATTCCTCAAATGGGACCTGAACTCTGACGGCATTATCACGGCTCGCGAGTGCCTTGCGGCCTTGGAGGGCGGTGCCCGCGTGTCAGGTTCGACAAGTAGCTCATCCACGGCATCCTCTTCCTCGTCTGCTGAAGACAGCAAATCCAGCGGAAGCAGTGCCGCCGCAGGCGGGGGTGGTACTCCGGATGCCCTGACCATGGAATGGGCGCAACGTCAAATTGCCAAGTACGACAAGAATAATGACAACCAACTCACCGCCAAGGAGTGGGAGTCGATGTTCGTGGACCCCTCCGGTGCTGATGTCAACGGAGACGGCATTATCACCGTCGAAGAATACGCCGCCTTCCGCGCCAAGGGAACGTCTAAGAAAAACTAGGCAAGCTGACCCCTGTTTCCCTTCCATCCGCAAATGAAACTTTGACAAAGCCTAGGGTTCGACCGTACTACCTAGCACTTTGAGAAAGGCCCGGATCCAGGCTGGGTGCGCAGGCCAGGCTGGAGCGGTTACCAGAGGCCGTCGGTGTGAGCATTGTCCAGCCCAGCCGAGGGCTCGGCATAGGTGCCCTGACCTTGCGTGATCTCGGGGCTGACTGCCGGGTAGCAACTGCAAGTCTTTCCGGCCAAGCATTCCGGCGGTGGCCAAGATTTGTGGTCCGTGACAAATGGCCGCTATGGGCTTGCGATTGGCTGCGAAATGCTGGACGAAGGCAATGACTCTTGGATTCAGACGTAGGTATTCCGGGGCCCGTCCACCGGGTAGGACCAAGGCATCGTAATGAGCCAAGTCGACGAATCGAAATCCGCGTTCAACACAAAGTTGTGTCCTCGTTTTTCGCTATAGGTTTGTTGGCCCTCAAAGTCATGAATGGCCGTCGCAATGCTGTCACCAGGCTTCTTGCCCGGGCAGAGCGGTGTGGCATTCATGACCGACCATCAGCAACATTTGATAGGGCACCATGATCTCGTAGTCTTCAACGAAATCGCCCACAATAAACAAGATCTTTTTAGCTGACATGCGCACTCCGTAGCCATCGTAATTGGACAACACTCTATGTGCGTGGGAACAAGTCGATTTACTTGCTGGCAGCACAAGCGGGTGAAACCGTTGTTCAGCATTATATCGTCAAGTAACGCATTCGTGGACCAAACTAAGGCTGCTTGGCAGGCTGCGACGGCGGATCGGTGCTCCGCGGATTGCGGCGATAATAAAAACGTCCGTTCTCGGCTCCACCGATGAAATCGGGGAGACCGTCAGCATTGAAATCAACACTCGTGGGACTGGTCGTGTGTCCCTGAATGTTTTGCTGAACGAGTGGGCCCAGGTCATTGAACAACCAATGCGGAGAAGAGTCGCTGTCGATTTGTCGCAGCCAGTTGGCATTGGTTGAATTGGCCAGGATATCGAGTAATCCATCGCCATCCCAATCGACAATGGCCAGCTTGCGGCGACCGCTACGGCCAGCCTGACCGGTGTTCAATTGTAGCGGGCCGGTTTTCTCGCCGCGAGGCTGATGATTGCTGTCCGTGGCGGCCAGGTTCAGGCCGTAGAAAACGCGTTGGGGTGGCAGCAATTGTAAATTGCCCGCCGCATCTCGCGACCGCTCGTAGAAGGCCAGGAAGCCCTGGTGGTCGAGCATCACCAGGTCGCACAGACCGTCTTGATTCCAATCGCAGGCGATGGGAGTCGTTCGCCACTGGGTGACCAACTCTCCCGCCTCCGGTTGCCACCAGACCCACGTGGGTTTGGGCGGGTCGGCGTTCCACTGGACTTCTACATTCTGTGGGGCGGCTAATTTGGGTTCGCTCCGTGTACCCACATTCTGCAGCCACTGGATGCGTCCCCAAATCGAGTTGAACAAGATATCAGGCAGTCCGTCATCATTCCAATCGGCGACACTCAAAGTGGTGTAGCCCCACTTGGCTTCGGCCGGTCCTTGGATACTGCCATTCTCACCAGCCATCACGCGGAAAACTTTTCCGTCGGCTTCCAGTCGCCTTGGCGCGGCCCATCGAGGATATTCCACGCCCGCGCCGCTCAAGTTCTCGAAGAACTCGATGTAACCGGCCGTATTGCCACACAGCAGGTCCGTATCCTGATCACCGTCCCAATCGAATCCGACTGGGGTGGCTAGCGCGCCGCATTTGAGCGTATCGGCAGCCTGCTGAAAATAACGCGGTTTCAAAAAGACAGGGGCGTGGCGGGCATCGAGCACTCCAGAGTTCTCGACCAAGGCCACGCGGCCATCTTCATCGCCCACGATCAAGTCAAGATCGCCGTCCTGATCCCAATCGAAGGCAATGGGCACAATCATCTGCAGCTCCATGCTCAGCGGCTGGGCATCGCCGGTCAGCAGTTTGATGCCTGGCGCATAGACCGGACTTTCCCGTGTGCCCGTGTTTTCAAAATACGTAAAGCCATCTAAGAACTCGCCGCACAAGAGATCCAAATCGCCATCAGAATCAAAATCCTCCAGATTTGGTGACGGGCAACCGTAGACATCGATGGGGCCCACCGAGGTTGTCAATTGCTGCGGTGCCTCATAGCTCGGCTGGGTATTGTCGCCGACATTTCGGTGAACAAACACAAAACCGTGTAAAGGACCGTTCAACCACTCACCGCGCTCATTCCATGCGTCATCCCAGCCATAGTCACTCCAGTCCTCGATGCCCACAATCAGATCCAGTAATCCATCTCCATCATAGTCTGCATAGCGCCATTGATGATGGCGCACTCCCGGACCCTTGGTTTGCTGGCCGCGCAACTTGTATAGGTTCGTCGCCAGGGGAAGTTTTACTTTTACATCAATTCCCTTTTCCATGAATTCCGGATACTCCCAGCCTGGAGAGAGTACCCGCATTTGACCATCCACATAGCTGGGCATCAGGTAGCTCGTGCTCGGGCTAATGCGGCGTGCGGCTTTGAAGATCGGAAACTTGTTGTGCGCCGTATCACCGCTTTCATTTTCGAAGAACCAGACGCCATTGGAGGGCTTGTCGGGACAGGAAACGAGCAAGTCAAAATCGCCGTCATGGTCCGCGTCGCAGGGCAGGGGCCAGGCCCACAAGCCAACTCCCAGGTCGACCTGCAAACCCGGATGGTTATAACGCAGTGGCTGTAGTTCCTCGTCCGCCTGGACTGGGTGGGGAGCTAGCTCCAGGAGCACGCTGCACACAAGGAGAAGAGTCTGGCCGCTGAATTTCATTACCTGTGCTCCGCCGGAATGGGACTTGATGACTCCTGCTATGGAGGTCGTGCCGTCGTCAACGTGTTGCTAGACCAGTGCTCTGTCCAGATTTTTTATAGCCGGATTCCCCAGAATTCGGTTCCTTCAGACTACGGTAGCCGGATTCGCCAGAATTCGGTTCCTTCAGACTACGGTAGCCGGATTCGCCAGAATTCGGTTCCTTCCTGCTCTCCTCATTAGCCGCATGGCCTTAGCCGCCTGATGATTTACGCATTTCACAACCCGAAACGTTGGTGAGGTATCCATTAGTCCTATGCAAAACGCAAGCTCGCCTGGCTAACGCATCCGGTTGGGATTATATCAGCAGGCCGTTAGCCGCGGTTCTACTGGGTCAAATCTAACACCAGGATAATCGCTGGCCTAAAGCTAGTTCCACCAGGGAACCATTCGTTTTCCGGTGGCAAATTCCCCGTGGGTACTTGGTCAAACTGAGCTGCTGTTGGAAAACGGGCTGTGCATGAACGACGACGCCTGCGAAGACCGGGGCCAACGCCGGCTAACGCCCAGCGGCTGATTCTGATGAACGCCAAAATTAATGTTGGACGAAGCACAAGGGAGTTTGAACTTCGACCTACGCAATGGAATGCGAGGCAAGCAGTTTGTCCAGAATGACCTGGACGCGTTGTCGCTCGGGCGTCAAAAAGCGATTGAAGGGTTCGGCCATGAAATCATCGCATACACCCAGTAGGGAAAGGCAGCACTTGGTGGCTTTGATGTGCCGCGAAGCGTACTTGCCGATGTCATACACGGCTTGAAATTCTTCGATGGTTTGCTTGAGTGGGGCCAGGCGTTGCACATCGCCCGCGCAGGCAGCTGTGTAACAGTCGACGAACAACCGCGGAAAAACGTTAGCACCGCCACACACGCCGCCGCTGCCTCCCAAGGCGATAGCCTCGGGCAGCAAGGCCTCGGGCCCCATCATCAAAGACCAATCCGGACGCAGCTTTTTCAGCTCCACCAGTTGGGCAAAGTAGGATAGATCGCCGCTGCTATCCTTGATACCGATGATGGTCTCGATAGCCGCCAGCTGTTCAAGGGTTTCGCGTTCGAAGCTGACCTTGGTCAGGCTGGGCATGTTATACAGCACGAGCGGTAATGGCAATTCGCCAGCGATATGTTGGATGTACTGCCTGAGTTCCGTTTGCCCGGCTGGGAAATAATAGGGAGTCGAGAGCACCACGGCATCGGCAGCAGCTTGGGCCGCATGCTCCGCCAGGGCGACCGATTCGACAAAGCTGGTATCGGTAATTCCCACGAGCACCGGCACGCGTCCAGACACCAATTGGCAGACGCACGAGATTAATTCACGCCGCAAGCGATAGCTCAGACTCGGAGCCTCTCCGGTTGTTCCAAGAATAAACAAACCGCTGACTCCGCCGGTCAGCAATCGCTCGACGAGTCGTGTGAGCCCTGGTCGATCGAGTTGATCTCGGTCGACCAGGGGAGTAACCAGCGGTGGAATGATACCTTGGAGACGTAGGGCAGTGGTCACACGGCTGCTCGCAAGAAAATGTCAGGGTTCAGAACCCTTAGGCATTTAATCACTAGCCACGGCGGGGAAACATCTTGCCGGCATAGACCGCATTGTCTCCCAGTTCTTCCTCGATGCGCAGCAATTGGTTGTACTTTGCCATACGATCGCTGCGCGATGCGGAGCCGGTCTTAATTTGGCCGGTCGACAGACCGACCGCCAGGTCGGCAATGGTCGCGTCTTCCGTCTCGCCGCTGCGGTGGCTGGAGATCGAAGTGTAACCGTTGCGCGAGGCCAGTTGAATGGCGTCGATGGTTTCGCTCAAGCTGCCGATCTGATTGACCTTGATCAGAATACTATTGGCAATTCCCTGATCGATACCGCGTTGCAAGCGTTGGACATTGGTCACGAACAGATCATCGCCGACCAACTGGACTTTGCTGCCTACTTTGTCGGTCAACAATTTCCAGCTGTCCCAATCATCCTCCGAGCAACCATCTTCGATCGAGCAGATGGGGTACTTGGAGACCCAGCCAGCCAGAAAATCGACCATTTCGGGTCCAGACATTTTCTTGCCGTCGATGGTGTACAGCTTTTGCCTTTTCGTCGTAGAACTCGGTGGCCGCCACATCCAGGGCGATAAATATTTGTTCGCCGGCCGTATAGCCAGCCTGGGCGATGGCTTCCATGATCAGATCGAGTGCTTCCTGATTGCTACCCAAGTCGGGGGCAAATCCACCTTCATCGCCCACGGCCGTATTGAGTTTTCGCGAGCTCAGCACTTTCTTCAGATGATGGAAAATCTCGACGCCGGCCCGGAGGGCATCGCTGAAACGGTCGAAGCCGAGAGGCATGACCATGAATTCCTGGACATCAACGGAATTGTCAGCATGCTGCCCGCCATTGACGATATTCATCATCGGCGCCGGCAGAGATGTGTGCACCCGTGCCACCCAGATAGCGATACAGTGGCAGTTGGCAGTAGCTGGCTGCGGCCTTGGCGACGGCCAGCGAGACGCCCAGGATGGCATTGGCTCCCAAGCGTTCCTTGTTGGGAGTCCCATCGAGTTTGAGCATAACGCTGTCGATTTCTCGTTGGTAGACGGCGTCCAGTCCGATCAGTGCGTCGGCAATTTCGCCGTTAACGTGCTCGACGGCCTTGGTTACGCCCTTGCCCAGAAAGACGGATTTGTCGGCGTCGCGTAGTTCCCAAGCTTCGTGAGCTCCGGTGCTGGCTCCGCTTGGCACGGCAGCGCGGCCGAATGAGCCATCCATCAATTCGACCTCGACTTCGACCGTCGGATTGCCGCGACTATCCAGGATTTGCCGACCTTGGATCGATTGAATAATACTCATGAATAGGTCCTCTTTTTCAGCTGCGATCGATGTGTTAGGTGGCTCGGCGGTCCCTGTGGCAGATCTACGTGGGGACAACCCAGAACCACAAAAAGACGGGCCTATTGTGGCGAAAGGTTCGAAAAGCACCAGACCGCCTAGTGCTTTGTCAGGAATTAAAATTGGGTTAGACATGCGTTGGGAAAAAGGGGTCACGACACCAAAAGTGCGAAGCAGCCGAAGGGCCGTTCCGGCTTTTGGTGTCGGACCCCTTTTTCCCTTCCGCGATAGCCACCAAGCCTGGTTGGGTTTGCAGTATCGGACTTCGGGGCGGACCGTCTCGTCGACCAAGAGGTTGAGTGATAGGATGGTAGCCGCGCGGGTGGTTTGCCTTCGAGTTTCCTGACAGGTTGGTTTGCGATACGATGTTTTCTGGTCTGGTTGAAGCCAAGGTTGCCGTGCTCGGATTAGAACCCGAGCCGGGAGGAGTTCGCTTGAAACTGGCTCGGCCAGCGAGTTATACCGATCTTGTGTGCGGCGATAGCATCGCGATCAGTGGTTGTTGCCTGACATTGATTGAGCTGGACGATTCGAGCATTTCCTTTCAGGCTGGCCAGGAGACGCTTGGGCGGACAGGCCTGGGGCGTCTTGGCGATAGGAGACCAGGTTAACTGCGAACGCTCGTTGAAGCTCGGCGATCGTTTGGGTGGACATCTGGTAACCGGACATGTCGATGGACAGGGAACGGTCCAAGCCCGCAGCGATGAAGCTGAGTGGTCGAAACATCGTTATCGGAGCGGACGCCAGCTTGATGCGTCAAATGGCTTCCAAGGGTTCCATTACCGTGGACGGCGTGAGCCTGACTTTGGTCGACGTGAGCGATAGTGCCTTTTCGGTAGCCCTGATCCCTCACACGTTGGCACATACGACTCTGGGTGAATTGCGAGTTGGTTCGCAGGTAAACTTGGAAACAGATTTACTAGCTAAATACGTGCAGCGCCAATTGGCGCTAGCATTTAGCATGGTTCGATAAATTACGTCCAATTTGTCGGCGAGCATCACGGCGGAGCGTGATGAGTACGTTAAGTTGTCTGATGAGCATCACGGCGGAGCGTGATGAGTACAATTTGTTCGGCAGCATCGCGGCGGAGCGTGATGAGTACTTAATTTGTTTGATGAGCATCACGGCGGAGCGTGATGAGTACATTAAAGATGCGACCGTTATTTCTCGAACGATGCTTGGTTAGTGCAACGGCCCGTTGATGCACTGCAAGATAACCTTGCCCGGTATGAAAACGCTATGCGCCACATTCAACTATTTTGGTAATCGCCAGCGATGTCCGAACGACAAACTCTCCGTTACTTGCAGAAGCGTTTTGACGCGGTGCGGATTCAGCCGCAAACCAAGTTCGGGCAGAATTTCCTGATTGACTTGAATCTAGTGCAGTTGATCGTCAGTACCGCGGAGCTTGGTCCGCGGGATGTGGTGCTGGAAGTTGGTACCGGGATGGGCTCATTGACGACGCTGATGGCTCCTTTGGCAGGCCATGTGGTTACCGTTGAAATCGATCATTTCCTGGCCCCTATGGCCAGGCAAGAATTCGACAAATTCGATAACGTGACGCTGCTTGAGCAAGACGCGTTGAGGAATAAGAACAACCTGCATCCGCTGGTGATTGAAACACTGCAAGACAAGGTGTCACAGATCCCTGGGGGCAGGATCAAGTTGGTGGCCAACTTACCTTACAACGTAGCCACTCCGGTGCTATCCAATCTACTGGACCTGCAACCATGGCCGGTGCAAATGGTGGCAACCATACAGAAGGAACTGGCCGAGCGGATTACCGCCAAGCCGAGTTGCAAGGACTACAGTGCGCTTAGCGTTTGGATGCAGTCCCAATGTCGTTGTGAAATCGTCCGCTGCATGCCGCCGAGTGTGTTTTGGCCTCGCCCGAAAGTCGAATCGGCCATTATCGACATTCGCCCACAGAAGGTATTGCGCGATCGCATGCGCGACCCAGCCTATTTTCATAAGCTGGTTCGAAACATTTTCTTGCACCGCCGAAAATACCTGCGCTCGGCGCTTTATAGCGCTGTACAGGATTGTATGGAAAAGTCGGACGTGGACGCCATCTTGGCGGAACTGGAGCTATCAGCCATGGTTCGCGCCGAACAGCTCAGCCCTCAACAATTGATTGAGCTGGCCAAACTGGTTCAAACGCGTGCGGAATAGCCCCTGGAGCCAGTGGGCAAGCTGCTTTGCGAACAAGTATAATGTGCACGTTTGCCACTCAATCACAGCAGTAATTTCGTGGATCAGATGAGTTCACAGCCGCACAAGAAATCGGAGAGGGTCGACCTCCAGCCTGGTGAACAGGTGGGGGTCTACCGTATCGAGCGGGAGCTGGGTAGTGGAGGCATGGCGGACGTATATTTCGCTATTCACACCGGGCTGGAACGACCGCTGGCACTAAAGATCCTGCGACCCTCGCTGGCGACCGACGAAATCGCACCTGCAACGTTTCCTGCAAGAGGCGCGTGCGGCGGCCTCGCTGGTGCACCCGAACATCGTGCAGGTGTACGACGTAGGCCAAGCTGGCGATTTGCGTTACATCGCCCAGGAATATGTTCCCGGCAGCAACCTACGGCAATATCTGTCGCGTGCGGTTGATGAACCCGCAGACAAGGCCAATCCCGCGGAGGCCCGACGCGCGCAAGAGTTGGCTGGTGAAAAACCGGATCGACAGTTGTCAATACGCGAAGTTCTGAGCATCTTGCTGCAAATTCTGGCCGCGTTGAACAAGTCGGCTGCCAGCGGCATTGTCCACCGAGACATCAAGCCCGAGAACATCATGTTGACCCCGGAGGGGGATGTCAAAGTCGCGGATTTCGGACTGGCTCGCTTGCTGCTCGGCGACGACCCTCAACTGACGCGGGCGGGTACCACGCTCGGCACGCCGATGTACATGAGCCCAGAGCAAATTCAGGAGGGTCAAGTCGATATTCGCAGTGACTTGTATTCATTGGGAGTCACGCTGTACCACATGCTCACGGGTGGTCCACCCTTTACGGGCGAGACTCCGCTGGCCCTGGCGATGCAGCATGTGCAAGCTACCGTGCCGGACATGCGTCGCTTTCGCGATGACATTCCAGAGTCACTGTTGACAGTTGGTCGAACGCTCTGCTGGCCAAGATCGCCCGTCGATCGCTTTGCCACGCCACAGTTGGTGCTGGAGTATCTGCGCGAGAATCGCAAATTGGATCTGGCAGACCAGTGGCCTGACCAAACCCTGCCGCTGCCTGGAGCGGCACTTGTCACATCGGGCTGGCCCTATGAGTGCTACGCTGATACTGCAGTCAAAACTGCGGGCCAAGCAGAACGCCAGGCTCAAGAAGCATGGCTAACCTGCTATTGGCGCGTTGCGGCTATGCTCGCGACCTTCTTGGTGGCAACGCGTTGACCTACTGCATCGCCCTGGGAACTGTTGGCCGCACCTAGGGGATGGCTCGAGCGGCATCGAGCGCCAGGACGTCGGTACAAGAACAATACCGATCTGCGCTGTTTGACACGCAAGCCAATCGCATCGCCAAGTGGGAAGCCGTGGAACTCAATTTCCCACGCGACGAGAAGGATATCAACCGGCTTATACGCGGGGCTGGCCGATCTGCAATTGGCTCGTGTCTTCCACGAAGATGGCGATTCGCCGCAGAGCCCGCGACACGGCTAGATCGCATCCTGCAAGATGCCGAAAATGCAAAGTGTCGTCAAAGCCTTTGCGTATTTGGAAATTGCCAAGATTGAAGACGCTCAGCAGCATGAACGAGGAGATGCAACAGGCATTAAAAGTGCCCGACAAATCCGTGACAGCAAGGGCTTTAACATCAAGGATCGCGGTCAACTCGATGCGGCCGTGGCGTTGATGTCCAGCAATGCCCAAATGTTGTGGTTTGGCTCCAGCGATAGTTAGCCCACGTCCGCAGTTAAAGTACCGCATTTGCTAGAGCCGAAGTGCGTTAGCACCCGGTTTTTGCGGGAACCGGACGCTAACGCCTTGCGGCTGATTCGCTAACTTAATTTCGGACGAGTCCATGCGAGAGAATGTACTCATCACGCTCCGCCGTGATGCATGCGAGAGAATGTACTCATCACGCTCCGCCGTGATGCTTGAGACTTGTCCGTAAATAAACTACTCAATTCGAAATCAGCGGGAGTACATGAGCACCCGGTTTTTGCGGGAACCGGACGCTAACGCCATGGGCTAATTCGCTAACTTCATTGCGGACGAGTCCTTGCGAGAGAATGTACTCATCACGCTCCGCCGTGATGCTTGCGAGAGAATGTACTCATCACGCTCCGCCGTGATGCTTGCGAGAGAATGTACTCGTCACGCTCCGCCGTGATGCTTGAGACTCGTCCGTAAATAAACTACCCAATTCGAAATCAGCCGGAGTGCATGAGCACCCGGTTCTTGCGGGAAACGGACGCTAACGCGTTCCGGCTAATTAGGTAACTTCATTGCGGACGGTCCCTTAGCTTCGCGTCGAGACGTTGCTCTGCTGTCTTTCCGGCGATCCTTGCCTGCCCGACTGGTATCGAACGATGTAGGGTGATAGCGGTTGTAGGGCTCGAGCCCGAATAGGTAGCGAATTCGTTGTATCAGCTCGATAACGGGTGACATGATTCTTCGTCACCTAACAACGTTTTCTCTGCTGTTTTTGCTAGCTTTGCAATTAAGTTGCGGGGTGGCGAGTGCGCAGAACGATCCATGGAGCTTCATCCTACCGGAGCAGCGCTCGATCGAGGTGCGGAGTCCCTCCCAAATGAGTCGGGCTCCCATTCCTTTTGTTCCACGACCTCCCACGGTTGCGGAACCAGATTTTGACGCGCCTCCCAGGTTCCTGACGCTTTCCGATGCCATCAACACCAGCCTGGTCAATATGGATGTGGTTCGCGTGTTGGCGGGTGTAACGGCGGTCAGCAGCGGTCGTACCGTTTACGATGTGGCGATTACCAATACACAGATTGACCAGCAGCGGGCCGCGTTCGATCCCAACGTGAGGATCAACAATGGCTGGAGTCGCAATGAGCTCAGCAATCTATTCGAGAATCCACTGGATCCGACGACTGCGATTATTGGTGGCGTTTCAGACAACTATAACTTCGATTATGGGCTATCCAAACGTACGGTAACGGGTGGCATCATCGACTTCGGCGTCAATTCACTCAATACGGAACGCCGCCCCGGACTGTTGCCCGTCAATCCGTTGACTAGTTCGTCCGTGGATCTGAGTTATACGCAGCCCTTGCTGCAGGGTGGCGGAGCGGCCGTCAATCGAATCCCCATCGTCCTGGCAAGGATCAACACGGAACGCTCGTTTTTTCAATATAAGGACAGCGTACAAAGCAATGTACAGGGAGTCATCGAAGCCTATTGGGGCTTGGTCTTCGCTCGGACCGATCTGTGGGCCCGCGAGCAACAGGTAGAGCAGCTGCAGTTTGCTTACAACCGCGCGGTGGCACAACAGGAAGCCGAAATTGCCAACGCGGGTGAGGTCTGCGCAGACGCGGGTAGCTCTCGAGAATTTCCGCGCCATTCTGATCGCTTCTCAGGCTAGTGTGCTCCAGCGGGAAGCAGCCTTGCGGAATATATTGGGACTGCCACCCTACGAACCCAACCGCGTGGTTCCGGTATCGTCTTTGGTCGAAGAGAAATTGGAAATCGATTGGGAGGGGATTCTCAGTTTGGCGGAGACGCAGCGGCCGGACATCATCGAACTGAAGCTGATTCTAGAGGCGGACCAGCAACGGTTGGTGTTGTCCAGAAACCAAGCCCTGCCGCGTTTAGACGGAGTCGCGCTTTATCGCTGGAACGGGCTGGAGGGCGAGTTGCCGAGTGGGGCGGTCGTCTCGACTCGGCCAGGCCAATTTGCGGATTGGAATTTAGGTATCAATTTCTCAGTGCCATTGGGACTGCGCGGCGAGCGGGCCCTGCTGCGGCAGCAGGAGTTGATTATCCGTCGCGATCAAGCCAACCTGCAACAGGGACTGCATCAAGCACTCCACGTGCTGGCCGCCAATCTGCGGAACCTGGAGCAGTTTTATCAACAGTACGAGCGATACAAAGCGGTTCGCCAAGCGGCTAAGACAAATCTTGATCAGCAAATGGCAACCGAGAACACGGGTCTGATTCCGTTCATCATCGTGTTGCAGGCAGTGGTAGATTGGGGTAATTCTGTCAGCAACGAAGCGCAGGCCTTGGTTCAGTACAATACCGAGCTGGCGCGACTCGAACGCGAAACGGGTTCGATCCTCGAGGCACATGGAATTGCATTCTATGAGGAGCGATACGGATCGCTGGGCCCCTTGGGGCGCTTGGCCAATGATCAGTGCTACCCCTACAGCACGCCTCCGGGCGACAACACCATCGATCCTTATGGATCGAGCGATGGTCCCTCCGAAGAGTCTTTCAATTTGATTGACCCACTGGAGAGCAAGGAAGATGACCACGAGATTCTCGATGCGCCGCTGATGCCCGAGGCCGTGGAAGCACCTGCAGCCCAATCCTTGGGTCGCAGGCTGCTGGAGGGTCCGGTCCGAGCCGCAGACGCCCTGCGTGGCTTGTTCCGATAACGCGCCCGATCATTGGGCCGGGTCGCGAACCAATTCTGCCAGTAGTTTGGCTGCGCTCTCGAGTGCCTCGTAGGGAATGGTATGCGGCCCGTTGAATTCCAAAAAGTCGACGTTGCACCCGCTTTCTACCAGCACATCGTGCAGCCAACGCCCGAGCGGCAGGGGGAGTACCGGATCCATGCGACCGTGGCTTTGGTAGATTTGCGAATCCCGGAGACGCGTGAGGGCTGGCCGCCAGCGATTTTCGCAAATCAACGCACCCGAGAACAAGCACAGCTGCGCGGGGGGGTGGGCAGGCCGAGGCAAGCCGTTTCGACGCAGATCATGGCCCCCTGGGAGAAGCCGCCCAACATCAGCTGGGACGCATCCAGTCCGAAACGGCTGAGGAATAATGCGATCGTCGTGCTGAGCTGATCGCGGACCTCTTCGATGCCTTCGGGAACCTCTTCCCGGATCTGTTCAAAATGCCCGTCACCCAGCGCATCCATCAGCCGTTGGATACTCAACAACCACCAGGCTCGCCCGTCCGGCATGCCCTGATCGGCCAGCGACAGAGGGGCTGCGGGAAACAGCATGGCAACGGGTTTTTCCAGCGATGCCATTTGCAGCAGTTCGCCGGCAATACCGACTAAATCATCGCCGCCGGCACCAAATCCATGGCAAAACACGGCTGCAGCCGCCACCGGCTCATGGGACTCAGGCCGCACGACCACACAATCGAGCGAACCGAGACGCTCACGAATGGCTTGATAACGCAATGGACTCAACGCTGCCGCTCCCCCAAACATGAATCGTGAAAGTGTCTGTACAGATGGTAAGCTTCAGGGCTGGGCTGCGAAAGTCCGGCTGGCCGATGGTGACGCAACCTTGTTGATCCGTGTTCCGCGAGGTACCTTGGAGAGACCGGTGTTCTGGATTTTTTCGGCAGCTCCGAACACCCGCGACGGTAATCAAGACTCCTTTCTTTAATGATTTGCATAAAGGACCGTTTCATGGCAGTCTCCCAGCGAGGCCAATCCCCTTACGTTGCTCTAGCATGGATGGCTATGGCATGCGTGGCCCTGAGCGGCAGACTTGCGGCCCAAGAGGCAACCCTGGTTCAAGACGAGGCTCAGACAACGGCCAGCAGGGCGAAGGATGCCAAGCTTGATGAGGCCCCGGCTGAGGAGGAAGCACCGGAGTTTGTACGGGTCTTCAAGCAGGACAATAAGATGCAGGCACTGCAAACTGCCGTGGTAACCTATCAAAAGCCGAACGAACCCGACGGGATCCAGGTGACGCTGATTGGGGCAGTGCACATTGCCGAACCTACCTACTACAGTCGCCTCAACCAAATGTTTCGACAATTCGATGCGTTGCTATACGAATTGGTAGCTGATCCTGCCCAGGGCCTTCCAGATCCGCAAGAGCGGGGCTTGAGCCCCATCAGCTCGATTCAGGTAGGCATGAAGGATGCACTGGAACTGACCTTTCAACTCGATGAAATCGACTATGAAGCCAAGAACTTTGTCCACGCTGATATGACTCCTGAAGAGTTCTTTGCGACCATGAACAAGCGCAAAGAGGGTGTCATGCAGATGTTGTTTCGATCCATGGGGGCGGGACTGGCAGCCCAGAGTTCCGGCAAGGGGAGCGATATCGATCTCATCGCCGCCCTGGTTGCCACCGATCGTGGTCGAGCCATGCGACGCGCCTTTGCTGAGCAAATGGGTACGCTGGATGGTCAGATGGCGGCCCTGACCGGCGAAGATGGCAAGAGCACCTTGATTACCGAGCGGAATGCCAAAGCATTCAAAGTCATGGACGAGGAAATTGCTGCAGGTAAGAAAAAGCTGGGAGTCTTCTACGGCGCGGGCCACTTGAAAGATATGCATCAGCGGCTGGTGGAAGACTATGGCCTGGAAGCTGTCAAGACCGAATGGCTGGATGCGTGGGATTTGAAATAAGCTGCCCTGATTCATTTTGAGAGACACCGCAAATTCGGCCTTTGATGTTGCGCTATTATCCTAACCCGACGCGTCAGCGAGGAATTCTTCCATTCGACTACGTCCTCGCTGACGCGTCGGGTTATGAAGAACGTTGGGAAAATGCTCAATGCGCAACTTCAAAAAATTCGCCTTGGGTTCCCAGAGAGTAGTTAATGAACGCAGCTTTCGCGGAGCCAAGAGCGAAATTCTCAGAATGGCAACCACGTTGGCAGTTGGTCAGTAGCCTGTGCCTGGTGTTGATCCTGCAGCCCCTGACAGCTCGCTGCCAAGATGCTTGGGATCGCGTGCTGGTCCAGCCCTCGGCTACTCAAGCGGATGTTTGGGAGAGCCTGCCGGTCGAAGTCATCCAGGGTCGGGTAAGCGGGATGAATTCGAAGCAGTTGAGCATGGTAGATGACCAGGGTCAGCCGCGGACGGTCGACTGCCAGCGAATGCAATCAGTGGAGCTGGCCTGGAAGAGTCCCGCCGTTATCGATGCGCTGGAGCTGTTGGCCAAACGCGAGACCCAGTCAGGCGTGAACGCCCTGTATGCGGCCAGCACTCAGTTGCCTGGATGGCAGCAACAATTATTAGTCGGCAAAATCGTTCAAGCTGCCGATGCTGTTGGCAATCCGCGAACCACTGGAGTGTTATTCTTGAAGCTGGTTGCCAGCCAGCCGCCCGCCTGTTTGTACGCCGATATTCCGCTGTGCTGGACCATTCGCGAGCCGGATGCGGCCTTGGCTGCCGCTGCCAGGCAATGGCTATCGGCGGAAGAGGACGCTGCGCAGCTGTTGGGGGCCAGCTGGCTGCTATTTGGCGCCGAGAGTGAGCTCGCGCGGCGAAAGCTCAACGCCCTACAAGCCTCCTCGGATGCAGTTATTGGTCAGCTGGCCGTAGCTCAGAGTTGGCGACTGGTTCCACCACCGGACACGCTGAACGAGCTGCCCAAGTGGCTTCAATTCCGCGACGGGCTGCTGGAGCCGCTACAGCTGGGACCGACCGAGTTCATCGCCGACCGCATGCAGCGGATTGGGGAAACCGAATTGGCAATTGGCCAATGGATGCGGATTGCAACACTGCATGCAGACCGATACCATCGTGCACTCGCAGCTGTTGAAAATGCTGCTGCGAGTCTGCGCCGTTTGGGTAGGGAATCACAGGCCCAGCAATTAGAGACATGGATGCAAGAATTGGATGGATTACCATGAAGCTATCTGGATTAACTGGTCGCCCCCTTTTTGCGGGCTTCTGGCATGGCGGGCTGCGATGGTTGACTCCAGCCTTGTTTGTCTGCATATGGATTGCCGCTGCCAGGCCCAGTTTCTCCCAAACCGACGCTGCCCAAGCCGACGCTGCCCAAGCCAATGCTGCCCCAATACAGCCCGCAACTGGGGAAGTTCGGGGGTTCATGGAAGTTGTTCTCAGCGGCGGCTGGGTAGGTGTGACCATTGTTCTAACGCTGGTCATCCTGTCCATCCTGTCGGTGTACCTGATTGTCGAGCAGATTTTGGTGCTGCGGAAAGGCGAGATTATGCCTGCCGGATTAGCGGATCAGGTTCGGCAACTGCTATCGCAGGGGCGGTTAGCAGAAGCTGATGCACTGTGTCGCAAGAGTCCCAGCCCCTTGTCGTTTGTATTGATCAGCGGATTATCTGAAATCGATTTTGGCTGGCAGGCGATGGAGAAAGCCATGGAGGACGCAATCGCCGAACAGGCCGCCAAACTGCTTCGCAAGATCGAGTACTTGTCGGTCATCGGCAATCTGTCGCCCATGTGCGGATTGCTGGGAACGGTAACTGGAATGATTTTTGCGTTCCAGCAGGTGGCTATCACCCAAGGCATGGCGGGAGCCGGTGATTTGGCAGAAGGCATCTATTCCGCGCTAGTCACCACGGTCGCGGGACTGGTGGTTGCCATTCCATCGCTGGGTGCATTCGCCATTTTTAGGAATCGCATTGACCAATTGATCGCCGAAACCGCCTACGTCTCCCAACACGTATTCGCACCAGTTCGCAGGCGGGCGACGCAAGTGGCCAGCAGGGCCAGCATTCCTCCCTCACCGCCCAGGCCGCAGGCATGAGGTCGGTGCAATGAGAACACCACGCGTGTTAGCCAGCGGCACTACGAACATCAACATGACGCCGATGATCGATGTGGTATTCCTGCTGATCATTTTCTTCCTGGTCTCGAGCCACATGGCCAAGCAGGAAAACATGTTACAGCTTGATTTACCCAGTGCGTCATCTGGATTGGTGGAATTCGCGGATCGCGAGACACTGGTCATCAACGTGCTTGGCTCCGGAGCCTGGCAGATTGGCGGGGTACAAACCGATGAACAGGGCATTGCGGCCAGCATGCGGCGGAGTCAAATGGCCGCCTCGCAACCCTTGCGTCTGAAGATTCGCACAGACAAACAGGTGGCCTATGAGCGGCTGGAGCCCCTGTTGGAATTGGCCACCGCGTCTGGCATTGGTGATATCGTATTTTCCGTCTACGAGGATCGTGGTCCATGAGAACTGATTACTCGTTAACCTCCGGCAACAGCCGCGGCACGCGACCGCGTCGACCGCTGGAAATCATGATGACTCCGATGATTGATGTCATTTTCCTGTTGCTTATTTTCTTTCTCACCACCAGCAGTTTTCAGCTCGTCGAACAACTGCTGCCGAGCGGTGTTTCCAAAATGAACATGGCTGCCGGAGACGCGCTCGAGCAGCCGCTCGAACCAACTCAGGATATGTTGGAGCAAGTTATTATCGAGTTGAGAATTGCTGAAGCGGGAGTCAATGCGAAATTGAATGGCGTTGCCCTAGCGTCCCTCGACGAACTGCCCGCACGCCTGCAAGCCATGAGTCAAATACGTCCAGACGTGCCGGTCATTATTGACCCGGACGCAAAAGTCAAAGCCATGGACGTGATTGCTGCCTACGATTGGTCGCGGCAGGCGGGCTTGACGCGAGTTTATCTGGCAACACGAAAGTAGGTTATCGATGAGCACTGAGACTGTTGCCCAGCAAGGCGCTGCGCGCTCATCGGCCGGCCAGCCCGAGCGCCAAGCCTCGATTGATGTTTATCGCGGCCTGGTCATGTTTCTGATGCTTGCCGAAGTACTCGAGTTGATGTCCTTGAAAGAGGCGTTTCCCAATAGTTCACTGGCCGATTGGCTGCACTTCCATACGACGCATGTGGCTTGGACAGGCTGTTCGCTGCACGACATGATACAACCGAGCTTTTCGTTCCTGGTTGGTGTGTCCCTGCCATTTTCACTGTTCGTGCGCCGCGAACGGGGTGATAGTTTTCGATCGATGGCTATCCACGCAGCATGGCGTAGCCTGCTGCTGATCGGCTTGGGCATCGCGCTGCGCAGCCTGGGTAAGCCCTCAACCAACTATTTCTTTGTGGATACACTCACCCAGATTGGCTTGGGATATTTTGTACTGTTCTTACTTGCCAACTGTTCCAGAGCCATACAGTTGGCGGCCGTGGCGATCATCTTGGCAGGCTATTGGGCTTGGTTTGCGACCTGGCCCTTGCCAGCAGCCGATTTCGATAGCACCAGCGTGGGAGTCCCGAGTGACTGGCCGCATTTGTTGACCGGCTTTGCGGCGCATTGGAACAAGAATATGAATCCTGCATTTGCCTTTGATGGTTGGTTCATGAATCTTTTCCCGCGCGAGGTCGCCTATGCCTACGATGCTGGAGGCTATGCAATGCTGAATTTCATTCCCACGTTGGCCACCATGCTATTGGGTGTGCTGGCTGGGGACCTGTTGAAGCAATCACGCTCGGCCATGCAAACACTGTGCTGGCTGCTGCTGGCCGGCGGGCTGATGCTGGCTGCCGGCTGGGCCGCCGGGGCCTGGGGCATTTGCCCAGTGGTGAAGAGAATATGGACGCCAGCCTGGGTGCTCTATAGCGGTGGGCTGTGCTTTCTTACCCTCGGCAGCCTGGTATTGGGTGTGCGACGTGCGGGGCTGGTGTGCATGGGCTTGGCCGCTAATGGTCATCGGAGCCAACTCGATCCTGGCGTATGTCATGAGCTGGACGATGGAAACCCCCATTCGTGCTTTCCTGTTAAGGCACTTGGGTGAAAGCCCGTTCGCCATATTCGGAGAGGCTTGGGAGCCGGTTTTGCTGGGCGCGGCTATTCTGCTGACTATGTGGCTGATATTATTTTGGTTATACCGGCGCCGCATTTTTGTGCGAATCTAATCAGCCTCGGATGTTGCTGGCACACTTTGTATGCTGGTCACTGGTGCGAGATCCGCGGAGAGTGGGCCATTCGCTAGACACCTCCGCAATCACCCTAGCTCTTCTGCCTGACTTATGTCTGTTCACGCTGAAATGATCGCCAATCGCTATCAGTTGCGACTGAGCGCGGCATGGAAGCGCTGGTTTTCAGGTGCGCCAGATTGGTTGCAAGCCGAGAACATGGAATTCCCGGGAGCCTTCCAGACGCGGCTTTCTGCAGCAGAGCTGAGCGGTGCATGCCCGCAGGCGATCTGGCCGGGTTTTATGCTCCCAGATACGCTGCCGATTCTCGGCAACCAGTACGGCGACTGGATCTGCGTGCGGATTGGCCCCGATGGCAGCTGTGGCGAGTTGATCCATTGGTATCACGGTGGTGGCGATTGGATACCCGTGGGGACGACCATGGAGGAAGCCATTTTGCATGATGTGGTCGACCAGTTTCGTCCCCTGCGAACCCAGATGTTGCGTGGGGCGGCGGAGACGCTGTTGCCCGACAACCTACAGCAGGTGAGCCGGCGACTGGCACAGCCAGGATTGCAGTCCTGGCTTATCGAGGGCTTGCCCATGTCGGGTGCTAGCCCAGGCGAGGCTCTGCAAGAGGTCTTGGTGCAGCTCGCTGAAGGCGACTACACCGCCGCGTTGTCCGTATTGTTCGCCCAGGAATGGGCTTTCGAAGCCACGGCCTGCGACATGGTCGAACAGGCGTTACAGGGACAAGCGGGATGCAAGCTCTCGAATCATCGCGAGCTGGCCAACCATGCCAGTTTGGATAGCCGGCAGCGTTCCGAGTTGGTCAAATGGTTGTTTGATATTGACGCCCACGCCAATCCACTTGAGCAATTTGCCGACCAGTGCCACGACTTGGTGCAGGATTGGGATTTGGCAGCCACAACCTGCGCACAGGTCGTCGAGCGGCGGCAGGATTTGGGCTGGGCTTTCGATATACTGGGGTGGAACTATCAGCGCAATGGCGATCTACCTGCGGCTGCTGAAATATATTTCAGTGGCCGTCATGCTTCTTCATTCAGCGATCAAGCTGTCCGACTCGGCAGTCATTGGTTTGACCAGCGGTTTGGAAAATTCTCTGTAGCCCAATTGTGGAGCTTACAAGACAGTCTGCCGCCGAACATGCTGTCCGATGATTACCTGCGGGCGATTCACACCGCGGCACCACAAGAAATGTTATTGAGCGTGCAGAACTATTGGCTAGCGAGGGGAGAGCAGGCATTGGAAGGCGGCGAGTTTGAAGTGGCCTACCAGGCTTTTTACGCGGCGGGTTGGGATCTGGGCGCACAGCGGCTAACCCATTATCAGCCTATCCTCAGGCAATTGATTCAAGCTGCCCAATCAGCGGGCTGGACGGCCCGAGCCGCTGTGGCTCAAGCTCACCTGCAGTGTCTGGAAGCACGCCTGAAGTAATCAATCCTAGCCAGGCATGGCTTCTGCAGAATCAATCGGGAACTGCTTGTTCCCTTTGCTGACTTCGCTTAGCTGGAAAACGCCACGTTTGGCTGAAATGCCGCAAAACCAAGCACGAGGTTCTTATTCTTTCTGATCGGCAAGCTGCTCTTGGATGGCCGCCATATCGTGCAATCCCACCGCTCGATACTCCACGGCTAGCTTGCGCCGCGTACTGGGGCGATTGCCATCGACGCCAATGGCTGCTTCAAGACTCTCGACAGCACCCACATGATTTCCTGCGGTGGCACGAATCTCACCCAAGGAGTCGTACAATTCCGCGTTCGGTCCCGATATTTGCAAACCACGAGTGAGCATGGCTTCCGCAATTTGCAAGGTCTTGGGATCGCCGGGGCTTTGACGGACTTTGGCCAGCGCCAGATTATTCAGGATGACAGGCGAGTTGGGAGCCAAGCGCAGGGCGATCTCCAGATGTCCAATTGCTTCTGTCATCTTGCCATCCAACAAGTGGCGATTAGCCAGCAGAATGTGAGTCAGCGTCGTAGCTTCGCCCTTGGCCAGCTTGTCTTCGAGCGCTTGGGTCAGCTCGAGGTTAGCCTTCTGCCCCATGGCAATTAGCTTGGCGATCTCCTCGGTCACTTTGGGATTAGTCCCGTCAGCCTTGATGGCAGCATCCAACAAATCCAAGTCAAATTTGCGCTGGTCGGGGTCGGCTGTCTTGGTGAACTTCATTCGAAGGGCTTCTGACAGCGTACGTCTGGCGATCTCGCTGCTGGCATCTTGCCGGCAGGCGCGATTGGCCAACTGAATTGCCTCATCGAGTTTCTCTTCGAAGAGCAGCAATTGAGCAAGTTGCGCCATTTCTTCGGCGCTGGCTTCCTGGGCTTCGAGCTTGGGTAGCAGTCGCTGCCGCACTTGTGCCGCGGCATCCTCATATGCTTGGGTCCGCTGTTGATCTAACGCAACGCGAGCGAGTTTGATCCACAGCGCCGGTTCACGAGCGGCAGTTTGCTCGAGAATCTGCAATGCTTCACCGACCCTCCGCTCGCCAACGAGCACATCAGCAAGAATGCTGTTCAACAAGGGGCTCACGTTCGGCCACGTGGCAGCCACCTCCAGATCATGTATCAGCAGACGTTGATCGGCTGGCGAATGCAGGCCGACTCGGGTTAGACGGTCTTGCGCCAGCCAGGCATGGGCCGGGGGAAATCCCTTGGCCTTTTCGCCAGCAATGCTGCGCATCATCCAGCGTGCCTGTCCGTACCGACCCTTGGCTCCCAACTGGCGAGCAACCAGGTAAGTGGCTCGCAGATTCGAGGTGTCCAAGGCCATGATTCGTTGGAGTAAGGCTTGGCTGAAGTCGGAAATGGCTTGGTCTTGTTCCGGCATAGTTGGGGAGTTCGATGAGCTATCGAACTGGCGGGTGTCCGCGTCGACCAGCCCCCAATATCTCTCTAGCAAGAGCTCTGGACTGCGATAGCGTCCGATGGCAGCCGTTGTCAGTACGCAAAGCAAGCCCACCAGAGGAAAACAGAAAGCCAGCATCCCCAGCCATTGCCGCGAGAACAGCCAAGACAGAAAATATTCCCAAAGACCCAGAATCAACCGACCTGGGTTGCCAAACAATTCGTAGATGCGATGCAGGTATGGATTGCCGTTCATGTCGCTGTTAGCTGTTCGGGTCGCAGTGCCAGTCGCAGCGCGTTGCAAAACGCTTCAAAACTGTTTTTTAGCTCGCTGAATTCGGGCTCTGTCAGGCTCCCACCTGTCTCGCAGCTAGCCATGATACGGTAGGTGGGCTTGATGGGCTCACGCATCGGGCTTAACTGCCGAACGATTGGCAAACGCGATTCATCGAGTCGATTTAGCCGCTGGGAACCATTGGGGTCGACCGGCTGCAGGCTGTCATCGAGTGCGGTCTGCATGACGTAGGAACTACCACCGAGCGAATTGACAAATTGGGCAGCGCTCAGATTCCAGGCGACATTGCCACGACTGGTTGTGGTTGCCGCCTGTAGTTGTCGACCGAGATCCGCCCCGGCATCCACCGTTCCGCTCCAACCCGCATGCGGAAAGCTCAGTTGGGCGTTGACGAATTGCCCTCGCCAGCGAAAGCTCCATGTCAGCAGGGCAGGTTCTCCGGGTGGTGATTCGACGCCATTGAACTGCTCAAGAGTCCAGGCCCCGAACTGTGGTGGCAGTTCGCTAAATTCTGGTTTGCCAGCGATCGTCGCCATGACCTCGGGAGAAACGAGGGGCAAGCTTCCCGGCCGCGAAAACAGGTCTCCACGCAAGAACAACAGCATGGGCGGCACACCGGAGATCAAGAGCAGTGCCAAGCCGAATCCCACAAGCCATCTTGCGGCTGGCCAACTGGACCACTGGACAATTGTGGGCGGGCCCGGGCTGTCGATAGGTTTCACGTCTTGGGGCTGCTGGTCGCCGCCATCTAGTGACTCAAAGGGATCGGCATGCGGCCAACTGACCATTTTATTGGCCAGAACAAATGCGGACTCCAGATCGGGATCGGTAACTGGAGCCGGGGTGAGCGCAAGGCTCAAGAACATGTCAAAGCTCAACAAGCAAGCAGTCGCCACCGCAAAAATGAGCCACTGCAAATAGCGGCTTTCGAGTTCCGGCCACCAGGTGGACCAAATCAGGACCACCAGACAACCGGCAACGACATACCAAACGCAGGTGGATAAGCAAAGCAGTACAGCCTGAAGGAAACTGCGAGAACGCAGCAGCGCAAGCAGGCAGGCGCATGCGACTAGCGCGAACACACTAGCCTGCGTCGTTAGCTCGGACAGGGACAGGGTCACTCGTTCGGTCTGGAGACTGATTGGAGTCAGCAAGTGCGGGACAGCAAAGGCGTCCATCATTCCGCTGACGTAGCTGCCAACCAGCGACTTCAGCCAGGCATCAAGTTGATAATCGAGATTTCTAGGCCAGGGCAGGGTACAGGCTGCCAGCAGGGCGATGGCGGCTACCCGCGGCCAGGCGACGTTTTGAGCCCTTCCCAGGCCCCAAGCAAAAAAGATGCTGATGGCAGATAGATGCGCCAGCCAAGGCGAATAAACCAGCACAGCCACAACAAACAATCCAGCCGAAGCGACGAACCAGCCTATGGCCAATCGCATGCGAGCCAGGTCGGTACAAGGCGCCGAGGGCAGTTTGAAAAAACTGATCAGCAGCACGAGCAGCAGAACGATGGGAAAGTACTGCATGTGAGGCCGTTGCCAGACGCTCACGCATTGCAGGGCCAGTAGGGGTAGCATGGCCAAAGCCGGCAGAATCCCCGTACCCCAATCCCAGGCAACCGTCTTCATTCCGCCACGGCCAGTTCGGACAGTTGCAGCAACTGGGGGACTGACTGGTACAAGGGGAAGCTGAGCTTGATCCATCGAATGAGCGACCTGCATACTGCCACACCATCTGGCGTAGTTTGTCCAAAAATTTCCTTATCGACCCGCCTGTTCGATATCGCGATTCGATACGCTCTGTAGGCTGGCGTTGGCTTCCTGCTTGTCCTCAATATAGCCCGCAGAATAACCGCCGTAGGCAGATCCATAGCGATAACTTCCGCCAGATCGATAGGCATAACGGTAATCGTTATATCCATAGCTATAACCGTAGCCTGCTTCCGAAGAAACTCCATTGACCACCACGCCCAGCAGACGAGCATCCACCGAGTCCAGGATCTTCATCGCACGCGTCACCAACGGTTTTACATTTCTGCGAAGGCGCATGGTCATGACGACACCATCCACCATGGCACTCACCGCGCACGGGTCGGTGACCGCCAACACCGGAGGAGTATCCACAATCACCACATCGTATTTCTCGCGAAGCATTTCCAGCAGGGCTTGGAAGCGATGGGTGCTGAGCAATTCGGCGGGATTGCTCGGTCGCTTGCCTCCCGGCATGATCGAAAGATTGGCCACGCTGCTGGCAAAGGTCGCATCTTCGATTTCGGCTTGGCAGGCCACAACTTGGGCCATACCCACATCGGCATCGATGCCAAAAATCTTGGCGATCCGCGGGCGGCGGAAATCGGCGTCTATCAACAACACACGCCGCCCAGACTGAGCCATGGTGACGGCCAGATTGGACGAGAGAGTTGACTTCCCATCACCGGGTACGGGACTGGTCACCTGAATTAACTTGAGTTCACTGCCGCGATTGCTGAAGAACAAACCCGTTCGCACCGAACGATAGGCTTCGCTCACGCGCCCGCGACTATGGTGAACTGTTGTAACGGATGCATCGATGCAGTCGACAATCTTCTTGATTTTTGAAACATCCATAGCGGGGATATGCCCCAGCACGGGCACACCCAGGTCGGCTGTAATCTCATCGGGACTGCGATAACTGCGATCTGCCAGGTCCATCAGAACCGCCAAGCCAGACAACACCAAGAAGCCGAGGGCGGAACCGCCCAACAGGTAGGGCGACAGCTTAGGACCGTAGAAACCGCCGATGGTCGGCAGATTAAGTTCTTTAAGCGAGCGTTGGCCGGCCTGGGGAAGCAACTCGATTGCCTTGACCTTTTCGGTATAGGGTTCGAGCAGCATGCTGATGGAATCCAGTTCCTTGTTTCGAGCCTTGTTTTCGATAATCACGCCCTGCAATTTCTGCGACTGGGCCAGGTACTCGTCGCTCATTTTCTGAAGCGCATCAATCTGTATTTCCAGTGAGGCCTCTCTTTCCTGCAAGGCATTCACACGAACGGCCAGCCGTTCCTCAACGGAAATTCCATTGGTCAGTCCATTCTTCTCGGCAGCCTCCGAGGCAGCCTGTTGCAATCGCTGGGTTTGCAGTTCTTCTTGTCTTTCACTGGCAGCCAGCCTGGCGATCTGCTCTCGCATTAATTCAATTCTGCGACGCGCACTGGTGACCGCTGGGTGACCATCGCCGGCAGTGTCCAAGAGCTCCTTATGCCGCATTTCCAAGGCGAATAGATCGGTGCGTTCCATGCGGGCGGCTTCGCTCTCCACCTTGGTTTCGATGCTCGGTTGGGCATCCAAGTCTTCATTACCGAACAAGGCGTCGATCAACTCCTTTTCATTATCGCTGTGGGCCAACATGAGCAACAATTGAGCCGCCGGCCGGTTAGCAGCGATACCCTGCTGGACATGAACCAAGTTGGCGTGCAACTTTTCCCGCTCCATCTGCAACTCAGAGAGCTCCGCTTTGACTTGCAGAAAGATCGCGTAGTAAGGGTCGGTCGCCTCGCTGCCGCTCCAAATCACATCCGGAGTACTCGCCCGAAATTCAGCATTACGCTCATGAATCGTCTTGAAATGATCCTCCAGCTTGTCCTGTGCAGTACTCAACAATTCGTAGACTTCATTGCCAACCGTGCGATACTCCTCGCTGAGATAGTCGCTGTAGCCAGCAACCACCGCGTTCACTACAGCCGCAGCCAGTTCAGCATCGTGGCAAACATAACTGATCGATAGCAAACTGGTGTTCACATCCTTGTCGGCAGGTTGGACCACCAAGTCCGAGCCACTCAGCATGCCCACAATCTGTTCCGAACTCATGCCCTGCAGTGACGGCAACTGCGTCAGTTGCCCATGTTCAACCGCCATGCGGAGCACTTTTTGGCTTTTAATGACGATGGATTCGTCCGTCCGCGAATACGATGCGATCTCGTCGGGATCAAAGGCCTGGACGGCCCTGGATGATTGGGGCAACGAGTCGACAACGCGGACGAGTGCCGATGCCTCATATTGGGCTGGCTGCTTTGAAAAATACAGGTAACCAAGGCCACATCCCAGCAAAGCACAAAGATGGGGAACCACTTCCAACGCCAGAGGACTTTGAATAGGTCAAAGCCTGCGGCAGAGTGCTCTGCGGGTAGCGCGTCCATGGACCGATGTTGGGCACTACCAAGGACCGTTGCACGATCCGTTACCTGTGACATAGCCATATTCTCGATGAGTTAATCCAAAAAGCAGTCGTCAAGTTGGCAGGAAGACCACCTGGCCCACGGAATAAGTCCTGTGGAGCCGAGGCAAATAGGAAGGTTGCTGCCCATTCGCATAATCCTCAAGAACTCAAGGACAATCCCTCGCGGGCAACCATACAGCAATAGTGGAATTGAAGCCCCAAAGTACCCAGAGTACTAGAGTATAGGTAGCCTTCCCTTCGCGGCCACGTTGCGGCAAATATTGTCCCGCAAGGAAAGCCAAGTCGCCATGAGCAGGTCGCCAAATTTTGCACAATCGTTAGATTTTCAAGATTTGACGGACCTCACAACCCCCAAAAAGGTTCCCTCGTGCTTGCCCAGGAGGTCGAGTGTGTCCGCGGAAGGGTGACATGCGGACCACCTCGCTGCATGCCTGTAGTATCCGCGGGGGGGCATAACCCCCGGACGCTTTGGGGTGGTAGGACGGAACTCTAAAGGTGATTGGCTGCGAAAGTCTTCAATAACACTCCAGTTAATTGTCCTCTAACTCCCTAAGATACTTGCGATATTCATCCTGGAGGGGCGCGCGTCGTCGGACAATATCCATTTGTGCCTGCGCATCCTCGACTCGCCCTTCCGCACGCAAAAGTTTGACCAATTCAAATCGCAGCTCATGATCCATGGGTGATTTGGCCAACGCCTGTTGCAGGGCTTCGATTGCAGAGGAGGGCTTGGCTTGCCATAGCCACATCCAGGCAATCTTTTTCCAGTCCTCAGCGGATTGGGCTTCCAACATGGCTTGGGGAATGTCCAGCCCGCGCAACAGAACATCTACCAAGGCCAGATTTTCGTCTTCCTCGACGGGTCTCCGCTGAGCGCCCTGCATGATGGCTTCGGCTACGCGAATGCGTTCCAAATTGGAATCGGGCAAAATCTCAAGGAGCTCTTGGGGATTGAACAGTTCACCGGTCAGGGCGATCATCTGCCGTGATAATCGCGGATTGGCATTCCAAGCTCGACGGAGGATTGGGATGCCGACTTTCACTTCACCAGCCCACATGGCTGTGGTTCCGGTAGCCACTTGAATATTCGGATGGTGTTTGGTGACCAAAGCCAGACGAGCGTAATTCCGCGCCCGATCGGCAGAGCTCAGCTGACTCAAATCCGAGCGTAGCAATCCCCAGCTAGCTCGCCAATCGAAGGGACATGCAGCGATGGCTTGCGACATCCGCAGCGACGTCATCGCCAGCTCCGTGGTCAGTGCGGATTCTTGTTCCAGGATACTCGACATCGCAGCCAGTTTTCCCTGAGGCCCCCCGCGCATGGCCGCAGCGACCGTCTCCGGCAAAGAAAGTTGCATTCTGCTCCTGGGAGACGCTTCTGCTGGCCAGACAATAGACTCGGCCAGAGTGGCCGCAAAGAACTCCTGTTCCAAGCGGGCGAGTGCCAGAGCGAATTCTGGGTGCAGAAGTAGTTGAGGAGTTGCAGAGACTTGGGGTACTTCAGCTGGTTGTCCCGCGCGACGACTTGCCTGCCATGTATCGATCTGTCGATTTAGTTGCTCGGCAGCTGCGAACCCCCATAGGGCAGGAAATCCATGCAGCATGGCAAAGGCCAGCAACATCACACAGAGGGCGAGCGGAGCAGAGCCCAAGGATCTTGCTAATAGTCCGCTGAATGTCCGCGAACTTGCTATAGCGGGCGACGGGGGCAAGCTTGTTTGAGAATTGGCGACAAGAAAGCAGCCCAACAATGCGGCTAGTGTGAGGAATACAGCGGGAATGATCAAACTGAAATCGACCAGTGACTGAAGTCCGATAGCAGTTAGCGCGAAAACCATCGCCGGTATGAGTGTTGCCCTCCGTCCGTATTTGTGTCTTGTGTGGATGATATGCCTGACTAACCACGCCAGGCTCAGCAGGCCGAGGCAGAATCCGAGACAGCCAAACTCAACCCACATCTCCACGAAAATGTTCTCGGCATGGTAGAACCAGACCGCGTCGGTACCGCTGTAACAAGGCAGGATGGCAAAATGAAATGCTCCCAAACCACAGCCAGCCCACCAGTACCACGATTGGCTCAAGGCCATTTTCCAAAGTCCAAGCCGCCCGTTGTCTAATTGATAGGCTTCGGCTGAAATTGTCTGCAGCCTATCGAGAGCCTGAACATTCAAATCAAGAATGCTGAGAACGACATAGCCGGCGACAGCAATGAGCGACAGCAAAAGCAGCCAGCGCAAGCGACTCCCGTCTTTACTGGGGCTGCTCAAGGCCAGCGTAGCCACGACTGCAAAGGAGCTGGCCAGAATCCCTCCGCGGCTGGATGACGCAATGATCCCCGCGAAAAGGAAGGTCATGGCCAGAATGAGCAAGATACCGAAGAGATCCAATTCTTGCAGTCCTTCCTCGACGCGGCGTCGCATGCGAGCCAGGGAGTTGCTGGCTGGATAGCGCATTGAGTGTCGTTTACTGTGGGAATCCTTTGAACGCATCCAATACGTCAGGAGACCTATGGCAGATGCCAGGCCGATAGCCAGGTACTGCGGAGCCGTGTTCCGCGAGACGAAAGTAGAAAAGTAGTTCGGCGTGGGCATCTCCAGCAGGCTCCAGTGGTTCCAGGCCACGCTTTGACACAAGCCCAACAGGGTATTCGCCAGGGCGGTGAGCGCAATGGTGAGCAGCAGCAGCAGGTTCCCGACATGTCCGTGAAAGAGAATACCTGCGGCGACCAGCATGGCGATAGCACAAGCAAAGACAGCCGCGCTGGCACGCGTCTGCAGCGGATGGATACTAACGGTTTGGGCTACGGGCAACTCCTCCGCCTTGGCCAATTCGAGCCCCGGAATCTGCAACGCTGGTCGCGTGGGCAATTGCTCCTGCAGACCGTCGGCTAGGATTGTCACCTCGCGCTGGAAGTCTGCGGTTGAGGAGATTGCTTGCCACATCGCGTGCGGCAATTCCACTGTTTGCAGCAAAGCCAAAATTAGTAAACCGCACAGCCCCAGCGTCAACGGGTTCAGTACTGAATTGCCAACGGGCTCTGGCTGCCACCACTGTCGCTTGCCATGGCCGCCGCTTTGCTGCTGTTGCCACGGCGACAGGTAATAGGTTGCCAGCGCCATGCCCAAGATAAGCCCCATCCAAGGCACGATCCAAGATTGGGTCTGCCAGGTAACAGCACCGTAATACCACGGCAGACAAACCAAGAGCAGGATCGACAAGGTGCGCCCGCACCATAGGAAACAGGAGGAGGCAACAGACATGACAGAATTCTGCGAGTTGCTCGCCGATAGGTTTTTCACGCTGTGGCTCGTCGATTACTGATGATTGAACTGCGTTCGGGCCGAGCTGGTTCGATACGGCAACGCTTGGAAACTAGGTTGCTGTAACCATGCATGCAAGGCAAAAATTCACCCGGTGCCCAGCGGGAAGCTCACCGCTATTCTACATGCCGCCAGCGGCTCGCTTGTTCAAAAGCGACGGGATCTGCCGCCCACCGCCAGACCCGACGGGTATCC
The DNA here is from genome assembly GCA_963707245.1 of Pirellulaceae bacterium. Lineage (GTDB taxonomy): Bacteria > Planctomycetota > Planctomycetia > Pirellulales > Pirellulaceae > Aureliella. The sequence goes on along the minus strand of CAVPPY010000043.1, from coordinate 111,915 downwards.
CATTCGTTGCCCTCGCTGCAACGTGCAAAACTGAAACGCTAGGGATAAACCGGAAAATTCCTCAACTCGATACAGCTTAACGCTCGATCTAAAGAACCATCGCCTGCTCCTATTGGCGTGGCGCTTCAGTACGCTCGGCCGAAATGCATGCATTCGACAGCATGCTTTCGCCGCCATTGCCGAGGCTGGAACGCGATGAGGATCGTGGGATTTGCCGCTTCCGTGGCTGACGTCCAAGGGGGAGCTTACCTGCCAAGCACGGATGCATGGCGAGGGCTCCCCAAGGCGTTTGCGGATCAAAGGATGAATTGAAGCGCTGTCGTGCGCACAAGCGGCTCACGTCGCACCAATTCCTGCCTGTGGTTCCGCCGAAAAAGAGCGTTCGAAGTCACTTGTGTTTTGAGGGGGGTAAGTACGATGTTGCCAGCATCGCCAGTTTCCGACACACGCTCGGGCCAACGCACGGCTAGATCGCGTACCCGATTTGCCCGCCCGCAGCGAACGCTGCGTCGCCTGATACTCACCGCCGCCACCGTTGCGGGGATGCTCGGTGGGCTGCCCGGCTGCTCGACCCTACACAACGGCTTCAAAGCCATGTGCAACAACGGTACCTGGAACGAATCTGTGCTGATGATACGCAATCGGAATTTCTCTGCCAAAGCCTGGTACCGACGCAAGCACCATTTTTGCAACGAGAAATATATCAAGGACTTTAGCGCAGGCTTTCGCGCCGGATATGAAGACGCAGCCAACGGAGTCGACGATTGCACGCCGGCTTTCCCACCCAAGGAATACTGGGGCTGGCAATTCCAATCCGCCGAGGGGCAAGGCCGCACCTCCGCTTGGTTTGCCGGTTACCCGCAAGGGGTCAGAGCAGCCGAAGAAGATGGCATCACGCACTGGAACCAACTGCAGATGGGCGCAGGACTGCAGGCCCTCTATCCACAGAACCAGACGATGCCTCCAAACAGTGCTCACGCTGTCCCTATGGAAGAAGTTCTGGAAGTCCCCATGCAGGGACTGCAGGGAGAGCCGACTGAAGCGGTTCCGGCCGAGATACTCGAGCTGCGGGAGGACTCTAGTTTGCTACCCTTAGAACTACGCTAGGCGAAGCCCAATCTTGCGAAGTCAACATTCCCAATTGAACGACCGCGCTCGCCGAGCCATGAGCGAATTATAGGACACTGCTTACCATGAAATCACGGAAGACGACCATGGTTACCAATAATAGACATTTGCAGTTTGTAGCCCGGGCAGCCCAACTGCGAACGGCTTATAAAGCCCTATTCATGGTGGCCGCGTGCTTCAGCTCTGCGGGCCTGACCGGCTGCACAGCGCTGACCCAACCCATTGACGGAGTGCCCGCACGGCGGCTGCCAAAGCAGTTCTTTGAAGAGACCAAGAATGACTTGGTGCCTATCGATGTCAGCTTGCTAGCTCGCGAAAACGAGCGGAATTACACGCTGGGGCCAGGCGACATTTTGGGCGTAACCGTTGACCGAATCTTGCCCTACGCAGAGCCTGATACTGTGCCTGCACTGCCTCCTGTGCACTTCCCAGATGCCGACAGCACACTGCCCCCGTCGACAGGTTTCCCAATCACGGTTCTTGATGATGGAACGATTTCCCTGCCATTGCTAAAGCCAATTGAAGTGGAGGGACTGACCACGGACCAAACGCGGGATAAGATTCGACAAGCCTACTTGGATTCAAAGATCCTCAAGGAGGATGCACAGCGCAAGGTTAGCCCCGTTGTCACAATCATCCAGAAGCGACAAATCAATGTTATCGTGCTTCGCCAAGACCAGGGGCCTGGTCAAAGCGGAATGGGTGTGGATTACAGCGCCAGAGGTAGCACCATCAAGTTGGATGCAGATCGCAATGACATCTTGAATGCGTTGATGGCCACGGGTGGCTTGCCCGGTGTGGCAGCCAAGAACGAAGTCATGATCTTACGTAACAAGCAAAAAGATAAGCAAGCTCGCATGGAATTCATGAAGCACTGGGCTGAGATTGTTGGCCACTATAGCGATCCCTGTAGTTGCCCACCTCCGATGCCCGAAGACCCGACCGTGCTCAAGATTCCGTTGCGACTTCCGCCGGGAGTACTGCCCAGCATTCGCCCGGACGACGTGCTGCTGGAGGATGGCGACATTGTTCTCATCGAGACGCGCGATACGGAATTCTTCTACACCGGCGGTCTGCTGCCCGGCGGACAATTCCCCCTGCCACGCGACTACGACCTGGACGTGCTGGGAGCCATGGCCATGGCTGGCTACGGAATTGGAAGATCGTCAGGTCGAGGCAGGCGGTCGAGGAGGTGGGATGGGCGGCATTGGGGCGAGCATGGTCATTCCCCCAGGGCGGCTATATATCCTACGCAGGACACCCTGTCAGGGGCAGCTGGCAATCGAGGTCGACCTATCCGTGGCCATCAATGATCCCCATCAGCGGCCCATTATCCAGCCTGGCGATACTCTCATTCTGCAGTACAAGGCTTGTGAAGAGGCCATCAACTTTGGAATCGGTACTTTCTTCACCTTCGGTATAGGCCGACTACTGCAAGGCGGTTTCTAAGTAGGCTTGGTTAGCCAGAAAACGGACAGCATCGGGCTAGGCTCCCACCTGGGAGCCTAGCCTTTTCTTATTTTTCGACCGCCTGCATGTGAGCTTGCACCCAGTCGGGTGCATGGCCGGCCATTTGCCACATTCTATTTTGGCTGGCCCGACGGACCCCCGCCGCAACGAGGGCTAACACCTCCAGTGTGCGTAGGAACCTCAAATTCACTGCCTTTCCGAATCGCAAGAGCCTACTTTTTCTGCATAATCACTGTAAAATGCAGATTCGCGAACGAATTCGACTTTTTTGAGCAGGCTTGCTCGACAATCGGCGAATGGCAATCACCATCGAAAGTTGGTGAGCTTTCATGCGTCCCATTTCTTTTCTATTGCTAAGACCTAGATCCACATGCTCGACCTAGTCATCATCACTATCGCGGGCTTTTTGGCAGCGGTGGCGATAACGCCTGTGGTTCGACGCATCGCCATTCGTTTTGAAATCGTGGATCGACCTGATCCGCATCGCAAATTGCACCAGCGAGTCGTTGCCCGGGCCGGGGGAACCGTCATCTTGGCTTCGGTGTCTTTGGTATGCCTGCTAGCGATTCTCGGATACGATTTTCGTAGTTTGGAAACGGCACAATTCATGCCCTTCCTTGGCCTGTTTTCGGCCATGATCGCGATTTGGCTGCTTGGCTTGGCGGATGATGTTTGGACCCTCCGCGGACGGCAAAAATTGGTTGCTCAAACCATCATTGCCTTTCTGCTCGTTTTGTCCGGTTTTCAGATTCGCGGAATTTCCTTGATGGGCGCCAGCCTAGATTTGGGGATGATGTCGATTCCCATCTCCGTTATCTGGTTGCTGGCCACGACCAATGCACTGAATCTGATCGACGGTGCCGACGGTCTATGTTCGACACTGGGAGCGATCATCTGCGGTGCCTTGGGAGTCCTGGCTTTCGTCAATGGACATTTTGCAGAAGCAGCCATCGCCTTTGCATTGTGCGGGTCCCTGCTGGGCTTTCTGGTTTACAATTTTCCACCGGCCAGCATTTTTCTGGGTGACTCCGGTAGCTTGCTCGTGGGTATGGTGGCCGGAGCGCTATCCATTCGCTGCGCGTTAAAGGGGCCGGCCAGCGTCGCCTTCCTCGCACCCGCGGCAATTCTCTTTCTGCCCTTGCTCGATTCAACCATGGCCGTGCTCCGCCGCAAATTGACCGGACGCTCCATCTACACCACCGATCGGGCCCACATACATCACACGCTGAAGAATAGAGGACTCGGTGACCGAGGCCTGCTACTCGTCGTGGCCTGCCTGGCTACCATCACCGCCTCAGGTGCCTTGCTCAGCCAGTTTCTTGGCCGCGATTGGATCGCGTCGATCAGCGTGGTAGTCGTATTCTTGCTGCTGGTGATAACCAAAGCCTTCGGGCACGCGGAATTGGTGCTCATTGCTCGGCGCAGTACGCACTTCCTGGCAAGTCTGACCCAGCCAGTACAGCGAACCGAACCCATGATCCTCGAGCGATATGTGCGTTTGCAGGGCAATAGACGATGGGAAACCGTGTGGGCAACCCTGGTTGAATTCGCCGATCGTGAGCAGCTGTGCAAGGTGCATATGGATTTGAATGTACCCTGGCTAGAGGAGGGCTTTCATGGCTCTTGGCAGCGCAGTTCCCCCTCGGATCGCGCCACACGCTGGACAACCTCGCTGCCAATCCGCGCATCCGGACAGGTGGCTGGACGTTTGGACGTCATCGGAGAATCAGCGTCCATCAGCGCCATCCCCCGGTTGGTCGAACTGCTGGAAGATCTAACGCCACAAGTCGAAAGTTTGCTGTTGCCATTGGCAGAATCTGTACATTCCGGCAAGATTTCGGCGGAAGAGCTATTTGAATTGGCTTCCACCAATTGACCTTTTCCTGTGCGGATTATTACTTCTAATTGCAATTCTTACGTGCCGATCCCTCAGCTCCGCGCAATCGGCATGTCTTAACTTCGAGTTTTACGGAACTTATCTGCTTTGCTTCCAAAGCTGGCTCGAGGGTATTTGCAGTGGCTTACACTCTTGTGCAACAGGCTCGCATTTGGCCTTTGGGCCAACTGTACTCAGATTAAATGAAAGCCTCACCAGCCCACTCGCACCCCCTTTGCGGAGTAATGGTCCACCCACAGGAACGAAGTTCGCAATTTCATGGGTTCCGTTTGAAAGCCTGTGACGCAGGTCCTGCGCACGACTCGCCACTCGAGGCTAGCGGGCGGGGTGACCTGATTGTCTAGTGCTTTAGCGGGCAAAGCGCTGTCGGCTGTGGTTTGGAACGCGGGTTTCAATCTATTCCGCGACGCGCTGCAATTTCTTCAAATGCTGATTCTGGCTAGACTGCTGGATGAGTCAGCCTATGGTCAGTTTGCGTTTTCGACGAGTGTAATTGGCTTCATCGCAGTGTTTTCCGCAAACCCCTTTTTGAGTTATACGTTGCAGGTGCAACGCGATGAAGAAACCCACTACCAGGACCATTTCACGGCTGCGGGCGTGCTGCAGTTCTCGATGTTTCTGGTTGCTAACTTGGTCGGACTGATGCTGGCGCGGATCCCCGCCTATGCTGCCGCAGCTCCGCTCGTTCATGTACTGAGTTTGACATTTCTATTGGAATGGGCCTGCGAACTGCGCCGCAAGATGATCGAGCGACAGTTTGATTTTCGAACCCTGCGATTGCTGCATGCAGTCGGTCTCAGTCTGGCTACCTTGACGGCTATCGTCATGGCGTCTGACCGGATGCGGAGCATTTTCGCTGGTCGTACCGGGCATGTTGGTCACAGTACCATTTGTCTACGATCTGTTCGTGAGGCAGGGCTGGCGACCCACTTGGCAATTCAGCTGGCACAACTACCGGCCCGCGTTTGCCTTTGGAGTTAGTCGCATTGGATCGGGAATTTCCCACCAAGGCAGGAATTTAATGGAATCTACTACCCTGGCAGCCGTGCTGGGGTTTGGACAACTGGGCATTGTGAACCGCGCTATCGGCTTGGCCAACCTGGCCTGTGGCAAGCTCTCTTCACAACTGACCTATGCCATCTACCCCGTGCTTACAAGATTATCCAAAGAATCTGGTCAAGCCGAGCGGGCAGGCAACTTGGTCCTGCGATTGGTGGCGTGGTCGGCTATACCGCTGGCCGTTTGTTTGGGTTGGCTGGCGCAACCGGTAGTCGATACGACCTACGGTCCGCAATGGGGCGCTGTTATTCCGCTGGTCAAATACACCCTAGGCTTTGCAGTGGCTTCGTCTCTGTCTCAAGTCATGTACACCTTGGTCTTATCCCGCAGTCGCGAACGCGTGTGCCTGGCGTGTGACATGGGGGCATTCATTGGAACCGGTGCAAGTCTGGTTTTTGCGCTACCACTCGGAATTGAGAGCTACTTGATTGTCTTGATGAGCATCCAGCTGTTGATCATAGCCGTGTTGACGATAACGCTTTTGCGCGAGCAAGCCATGACGCTGCGGGGTGCCATGCAGGCCATCTCCGCACCAGCCATCAGTTCGCTCATCGCCTTGGTCCTGGCGCATCTGATTACGCAAGAGACGATCGGTGCCCCCAACACATTTACAACCGCGGCCATTTGGGGCTGTCTGTTTGGGCTCATTTATATTCTGGGCCTGCGGATCGTGTTCAGCGGAGCGTCTGGCGGAATTAATCGGCTTCTTCCCCGCCAAGCGAGTGTTCTATCGCATGCTCATGTTGAAGACCGATTAGTTGTTAAAGCTAAAATTTACGGCAAGAAGATTGGTCGAGCCTCGTCCTAATAAGCTAAGACGACATCCATAGTTATGGCAGGATTCTATTTTAAGCTTGGTAGCTCCTCCGAGGAGCCTGTTGGACGATGTGGCCAAGTGGATGCGCTACAGCGACGAAGTCGAACGACGCCACCACGATTTCCCAGCGGTGAGCTATGTCTGGTCGTCTCATGACGAGGCAACCAAATTCGCTCCTGCCAGCGATCCGCAGTCCGGCGTGCATGTTGTCTCCGCGGGGCGACTTTGCTGGTCAGCGGAGCAGTGGTCGGCAGCCGCCAACCTACCTTATTCGGGCGGGCACGCGTGCCGCCTGTTGCTGCATCGCTACTTGACTGAAGGTGCCAGCGGGATTGCTCCTTTCAACGGCGCGGCCGCAGTTCTGATTTGGGATCCACGACAGCAGGTCGTCCATCTGTGGACAGATCAATTCGGTTACCATCCAGTCTTTATTTATCAGAAGCATGCTGCCTTTCCGGTGGCCATTACTAGTTTTCCGGATGCTATTCGATTTGACAGGGAGGCAGATAGTCGCTTGGATTTGGTCTCCATGGCAGAGTTCTTGCGTGCCTGGCGGGCCACACCTCCCCACACCTACTTTGAGTTCCTAAAGCATGCCGGGGCGGCGACTCATTGGCAATGGGATCTGCAGCACCGAACCGTATCCACTGAAAGTTATTGGCAACCATTTCAATCGGGTTTTTTTGACACGCCGGATGAAGCTGCCAACCACCTAGCCGAAGCCTTGCGTGTAGCCATTGGCGAACGCACGGCAGTCGCTGAACACACGGCACTCTTCGTTAGCGGTGGTGCTGATTCTCGGGTCATGGTATTTGGGGCTGACAATCCAGCGAAAGTTACAGGCTTCAACCTGTATGAAGATCAGCCAACCGCCGAGTCGGTGATTTCCAAGCGTTTGTGTGAGCGGGTAGGTGTCAAATATGTCGGGCTCGGGAGAGACGCCGATTACTATCCGCGCATGCTGGCAGAGAACGTCCGCTGGTCAGGCGGAATGTGGTCTGCCGAGGACAATCATTACTTGGGCATGCAGCAACACGTGCATGAAACTGGAGCAGACCTGGTGATGACAGCCTGTACCACGGACTGGGTGTTCAAGGGCTATGGGCTAGAAAAGACATACCAGAAGTTTCTAGGTAAGAACCTGCCGCTGCTGCGATTTACCAAACAACGCGTGGATGGCTTTCTGCCCAATTATCCGCGAGCAGCACCTGCGGAGTATGCAGCTGCTATCGATCGCCGTATGCAGCACTGGTTCGCAGACTGCCCGAGCGAATTGACGACAGATCTCGCCCATCTACAAGTCGAGGATCGTCGAATTCGTCCGACATGCTATACGGTCAGTGTCTCCGGGCAAATCATGTATCGCACTTTTCCCTATGACACTTTCTTAGCAGACTCAAGAATCGCCGACTGCTACAGCCGAATTCGTGCAGAGTGGAAACTAAACGGACAGGTGTGGGGCAGAGCGGCGGCCCGCGTGTGCCAGAGCGCAAGCGATATCGTAGATTCCAATCATGGCTGGTCTGTGGATGCGAGTCCCGCTGCAAAGCTGATGGCATTTGGCCGAGGCTGGATCCGTCGACGCATCGAAGCCAGACGCAAGACGGGACAGCCGGTAACCGCCGAAACAGGCCATCCACCGTCCACCGCATCCTGGCCAGACCTGGGCTGGTACGCATCGCACAGCAATCGTCTGCAGGAGCTGTGGGATGGCGCGACCGTTGAGCAACGCCAGCAGTTAACGCAGCTGTGGGGCAGCGACCCATGGGCGAAGCCATTGAACGCATGGGCGGTCGCCCCCATGGATTTATTCCGCATCCTTACTTTGTTGCAAACCATGAAGATTCATTCCGATATAGCCTCGATCCCAGATGCAGATCGGGTTTCGGTGCCACGATGAGCGATATCTGTGTAGTCATTGGAACTCGACCAGAAGCCATCAAAATGGCTCCGCTCTATCGTCAGCTAAAGCTCACTCCAGGCATCCACCCCATCTTGCTGTCGACCGGCCAACACAAGGAAATGCTGCTGCAGGCCCTGGCGGCGTTCGGTCTTGCGCCCGATGTCGATCTGCAGATTATGCAACCCTCGCAAACGCTAGGCAGCCTGACCTCGCTGGCCATTGCCAAGCTATCGGAATACTTTGAACGAACCAAACCAGCCGGCGTATTGGTACAGGGCGACACGACGACGGTGCTTTCTTGTGCCTTGGCAGCGTTCTACCAAGGTATTCCGATTGGACACGTTGAAGCGGGCATGCGAACGGGCAATATGCACTCTCCCTGGCCCGAGGAAATGAACCGTCGTCTGACAGCTCCGCTTTGCACATGGAATTTCGCGCCAACCCGGCGCAATGTAGAAAATCTGCTGGCCGAAAATATTGCGGAGCAATCCTGCTATGTAACCGGAAATACGGTTGTGGACGCATTGCTGTGGATGCAAGACATCCTCAGCCAGCGGAGTGAGGGCGAGGATTCCATCGCGCGTCGCTTGGGAATATCAGCAGCGTTCTGTGAGCGTTTCCTCAGTCCACATGGCGAACCCTTTATTTTGGTAACCGGCCATCGACGTGAATCCTTTGGTCAGGGCTTTCAAGATTTGTGCCAGGCCCTGGAACAGATCATTCGCGAGCATCCCCAGGTGGGCATCCTGTATCCAGTGCACCTGAATCCCCAAGTCAAGAATGTAGTCCACCAACGACTGGGTGGCATTCGCGGCATCGAGCTGATTCATCCGGTTGGCTATGAAGACTTCGTTTGGCTCATGAGCCGCTGTTATCTCATCGCGACCGATTCAGGTGGTGTGCAGGGCGAGGCGCCCAGTTTAGGCAAACCAGTGTTGGTAACCCGTGATACGACCGAATACCCAGAAGGTATTGAGGCCGGTACTTGCCAACTGGTTGGTACCAGGCCGGAGTCCATTGTTTCTCATGTTAGCCGGCTGTTGACAGACAAAGCGCACTACCAGGCGCGCTGCGGTTTGGCCAATCCCTATGGTGATGGCCAAGCCTGTGAGCGCATTGCCAAAATCGTAGCCGCAGGTTTTGGTCAGTCGAAAATCCCAGTCGATTAGAAACAGTCGAATAATCCCAGTCGCGTCGACAGAACCATCGGCGAGATCGCTTCTTAACTCGAAATCTCATCAGTAGACCCATGTTGCGAAAATCAGACTCCAATTTCCGCGTAGGCCTCATCGGCGCGGGCGCCATCGGACAGCATCATGCTCGCATTCTCAGCAACATGGATGGATTTGACTTTGTGGGCATTGCCGACACCAACGCCCAGTTAGGCGGGCAGTTGTGTGAAAAATACGGCGGTAACTACTATCCCGATAGCGAGTCTCTCCTCAAAGACGTGGATGTCGTCTATATCGCCACGCCAACCGTTACTCACTATGATTTGGCAAACCAGGCGCTGTGCGAAGGCAAGCATGTCTTGGTGGAAAAACCACTTGCCGATACCGTCGAACATGCGCAGAGCATCGTGAACAAGGCTCAAGAATGCAATCTCATGGTCGTGGTTGGACATGTGGAGCGATTCAACCCCGCCATTCGTTGGTTCAAACAGCATTTGGATCCCGCGAGCGTACTGACCGTGAATATCACCCGCGTCGGCCCCAGGCCACCCCGCATCAAGGACGTGGGGATTGTCGTCGACCTGGCGGTGCATGATATTGACCTGATGGGGCACTTATGTGAATCAGATGTGATCGATATCCGGTCGTTTGTAAAATGCACTTCGGGTATCCATGAAGACGTGGCTCAGATCATTACGCGGACCGAAAGCAATGTGGTCGGGTCGATTACCACGAACTGGCTGACCCCTTATAAATCGCGACGAATTGAGATCGCCACGCCTGGAGCGCTTTTCGACGGCGACCTGATCACTGGTACCGTGATTCGCTATGAGGGTTTAGACCTGAGCGGTACGCGCTATGTGGTAGAAAAACAAACCCCGCGCATTTCCGAACCGCTTCGCGAGCAGTCCGAGGCCTTCTTGCGACGTCTCCGCGGCGACGCGAGTGAGAATGCGTCTGCCGAGGAGGGATGCGCTGTCGTCAAGCTAGCACAGCAGTGTCTGTCCAACTCTTTAGCCGCCACAGGAAGCAGCCCAGCATGATTCCACTCGCACGACTGAACATCGACGACGCCGAAATCGAAGAACTGGCCAATGTGTTGCGCAGCGGCATGTGGGCCAGCGGCCAGATTGTCAGCGATTTTGAAAATGAATTCAGCAGCTACTGTGGCGTCAAGCACGCTGTAGCCGTCAACAACGGAACCGCTGCCCTACAGGTAGCCTTGCATGTGCTGGGCATCCGGCCTGGAACCTTCGTGGTGACCACTCCCTTCACTTTTATCGCAACCAGCGCTACCATAGTCAGTGCGGGGGCGATTCCGGTTTTTGTAGACATCGACCCTGCGACCTACCTGATTGATCTGAACCAGCTGGAAGATGCATTAAAAAAGTTTCATCCTGCGGCAGCCTCCGTCGTGCATTTATATGGCCAGTCCTGTGATGGACAAATGCTCAGCGAGATTTGCCAGCGTTTCGATTGCAGGCTCATTGAAGATTGTGCTCAAGCTCAGGGCGCGACCTGGGGCGGTCAGCATGTGGGCTCTTTCGGCAGTCTTGGAACCCATTCCTTTTACGCCACAAAGAACTTACCCACTGGTGAGGGCGGGATGGTTGTCACCAACGACGCAGAGCTGGCTGCCAAGATCAGACGCAATGCCAATCACGGGCGGTTGGCAGGCTACGAACATATTGAAATCGGTCAAAACCTGAGGATGACGAATATCACGGCCTGCTTGGGTAGACAGCAATTGGCACAATTGGACGGCAATAACGCCAGAAGGATGGCTGTGGCGACGCGTTACAGCACCGAGATCAACAACCCGCTGATCACCCACCCGCAGCATCCGTCAACCGCCAGACATGTGTTCCATCAATACACCGTAAGAACAGGGCAGCGCGACCAACTGAAGGACTTTCTGCATGCACAGGGAATCCAATCGGCGGTGGTCTACCCCAAACTGTCCTATCAACAGAGCTCATTTCAGTGCGTGCCGCATGTCAATCTGGGCTGCCCCCAGGCTGAATTGGCCTGCGAACAAGTACTCTCCATTCCAGTGCATCCTCGATTGACTGACGATGAAGTGCAGCAGGTAATTGATGCCTGCAATGCATTTCGGCCACAACATACCAAGGTAGATGATCGGAAACCAGCGTGACATCAACCGGCAAGACATCTCCCACTGGGGTTCAACGGGCTGGGATTCATCCCACCGCAGTCATTGAGGGCCAGGTGGTTATAGGCAAGGGAACCACTGTCGCAGCTCATTGCGTGCTGATTGGACCTCTATGGATCGGCTCCGGCTGCGAAATATCCGCAGGCTGCATCATCGGCTCGGCACCCGAGCACCGTCGGCTGAATGCTGCGGGAAAAGTGGTCATAGGGGATCAGACCTTCATTCGTGAAAACTGCGTTATCCATCGCGGTACCGGTCAACGCGATACCACTATCGGCTCGAATTGCTACATCATGAATCGCGTTTATGTTGGGCATGACGGGATGATTGCCAATGGTGTTACGCTATCTGCCGGCGTTTCTTTGGGTGGACACGTAACAATCCTGGAAGAAGCCAATGTTGGTATGAATGCGGCGGTGCATCAGTTCGTCACCATCGGCGGTTACTCAATGGTCGGCATGTCGACACCCGTCACACGCGACATTCCTCCGTTTTCCGTCGCGGCTGGCAGCCCAGCCAGACTACTTCGCGTCAACACGCATGCCACGCAACGTCTGCAGCTGACTGACACCGATGTATGGCAATCACCGAATGGCTTGGATTATTCGCGGCATCCGCTAGTGGATGAAGCACTGCGACGCTTCCATGAGTTTTCGACGCGTGAATGTATGTTTGAGACAACCCCGCGCTCCATCTCAGGCAAGCCAAGGTAATAGCCACTTGCCATCCACTGAAAACATAATTCGGGTGTGCGTTTGCACTTCGTTCGCGGCCGATCGTGAACCGCGAGCTCCCAGGCATGCGCGAGCCTTTCATGAATGTGGCAATACGCATGTCACTTTCATCGACTGTGCTCCCCAAGGGAGTTCGCGCCAGCCGTTGGCAGCATTCCAGGGACTGCCACGTCTCGATTGGCAAACCTGCTATTACCCTACACGGTCGCGAGGGCAGGCGAATTGGTTCGTAAGGAAACTGCTCCACAAAGCGGCAGTCAAACGAATTGCTTTTGATTCATCGCTGGTCAACATGGCCTTGTCACCCAATTTGCCAGGCTTCCAAGCCGCGGTGGTTCGTGTACGGCCACAGATCATCATGGCGCACAATATCGATACGCTCTTACCAGCCTACTTAGCTGCCAAAAAATGTGGCGCACAACTCATTTTCGATTCGATGGAATTTCATTCGGATATGGGCGAAGATCAGTTGGCTTCCCAGGTGCGGCTGATACAACGTATCGAAAAGCTATGCCTGCCCGCCTGCTCGCTGGTAACGACCGTCAGCCAACCTGCTGTGGATCTTCTGGAACAGGAATATGGGTTGGAACATGTCGTAGCCTTGCATAACGTACCCAACACGGAGGAAGTGACCGGAATTGCCAAGGAAGATGGATTCTGCCTGTACTGGCGCAACTCCACGCTTGGCTTGGGGCAGCGTGGACTAGGGGATTGCATCCAAGCACTTCCCCTGCTGCCGCACGAGGTCAAACTGCATCTACAAGGTAGACCGGCTAACGATGGTGGTGCAGCCATCCGTGAATTGGCGGCCCAATGCGGCGTTGCTGACCGAGTCATTACTCATGCACCCTACCAACCAGGCAATGCAATTCGTGAGGCGGCTCGCTTCCACGTAGGCTTGTGCATGGAACACGCGGGCATTCGCAACCACGAAATCGCACTTTCCAACAAGGTTTTCGACTATCACATGGCTGGACTGGCTATCGTTGCCAGCGACCTGCCCGCGATGGGGCAATTGATCCGCCGTTCTCAAGGCGGTCTCCTTTACGAGCCTGGGAATGTGGCCAGTCTGGCAAAGCAGTTGCTTCAGCTCTACCAGCAACCGAGCTTGCATCAAAGGCTCGCCCAGAACGCGCGCGCCTATGCGGTCGAGCACGGAAACATTGAGGTTGAAATGCGTCGTTTCCAAGACTGTCTGACGCCTCTCTTTCGCCAGTGCAGGATTCGGATATCAACATGAGCCTCAGGATCGTCATGAACTCGATCTGGTCAAATCCGGGCAACCGTGGACAGCGATTGCGCCGCACGCTGAGTGCGGTCGAGTGCCAATTATGGAAACGTACGTTCGCCAAGCCCCGCGTTCTGACCCTTCCCAATGGCCGACGTTTCAAGCGCACAGCGACTGTGTCATATCCTCGTGCGCTGATCTATGCCGAGTTCCCCGAGTACCATGAGCTGCGTATTCGTACGCAAGAACTTGCGGTCGGGTGATGTAGTGCTTGATGTTGGGGCTAATGTCGGGCACATCGGTTTGATGCTGAGCGATTTGGTAGTACCCACAAGACATTCATGCATTCGAACCCACGCCGATCACGTTCTCGCGCTTGCAGGAAAACTGGGGCTTAAACGACTTCCCGGATTCAGGCCTACACCACATGGCCATTGGAGATCATGTGGGAACCGTACATTTTCGCAATGTTAGTCATCCGGATACCATGAACGCGCAGGTCAACGAAGAAACGCCGGCCAGTGGCACGCTACCGGTGTCGATGGCGACGCTCGATTCCCTGCGAGCACAATGGCAGGGCAAACCCATAGGACTCGTTAAAGATTGACGTCGAAGGCTTTGAACGGGATGTCATCGCAGGAGCGTTGGAAAGCCTACGGCCGATCGACCACGACTGCTGATGTTTGAATCCTTGCAAGGTCAGGTGGATCCGGAAATTCGCACGCTGCTCGAAGCATGCGATTACACCATCTTTCAGCTAGATGCCAATGGAAAGATTCAGAGTGATGCATGCGATGCGCAGAACCTGTTCGCCACGCCTGACGAATTCAAGCAATCCTGCTTTCAGGCGACGGCGCCAACAATGAATTCACGCGTTCTGGTTGTATCGCCCTACTTTCCACCAGCCAATGGCGCCGACGCTCATCGCGTACGGACCACGCTACCATTCTTTCACGAGTTTGGCTGGCAGGCCGATGTTCTAGCGGTCGATCCCGAGTGTTTGGCAGTACCCCATGACGCTTGGCTGCTGGCTGGAATTCCAGCAGAGGTTTCCATTACACGCAGCTCGGCCCTATCGTTGAAGTGGTCCAAGATCCCGGGCCTGGGAACCTTGGACTTTAGAGCGTACACGCATGTTCGCAAGACTGGCAATCGGCTGTTGGCAGAGAACCCGTATCAACTGATCTACTTTTCGACGACCGTCTTCGCACTGACCGCTCTGGGGCCCTACTGGAAGAAACGATTCGGAGTACCTTATGTGGTCGATTACCAAGATCCCTGGTTTACGGATTACTACCGCAAGCAGCGAATCCGTCCGCCGGGCGGCCACCTAAAGTATTGGGTCAGCGACCGCATCGCCAGGTGGCAGGAGCCTAGAGTCATCCGCGATTGTACTGGCCTGACGGCCGTGTCTGAGGAGTTCCCGAATGAATTGGAACGCGCGTTACCCGGCGGTGTCCAAACTGCCGCGTTTTGTGGCTCCCTTCCCAGGTGCCAGTCGCGACTTCCGCCGAGTGAAGGAGACGCAACAACAACAGGATATTTTTGATCCTGGTGATGGGCGAGTTCACTGGGTGTATGTAGGGGCCAGCGGGGCCTTCATGCGCAAGCCGCTGGCTGCATTGTTTCAAGCTCTGTGCAAGCCCGTAAAGCTGCGCAGCCAAATTGGATTGAGAGCCTGCGCTTGCACTTCATTGGCACATCCTACGTGCCGCGCGGCACAGGCGAGCCAAGTGTGTTGCCGATTGCCGAACCGTTTGGCGTGGCTGATTTGGTGGAAGAGCAGACGGACCGTATCGCCTATTCGACGATGCTTGCCTGTCTACTCCAGGCACATGCCCTGCTGGTACCTGGCGCGGATTCACCTGCCTATGCCGCCTCGAAACTGATTCCCTACCTAATGGCCAAACGACCGACGCTGGCTATTCTACGCAGTGACTGCACGGCTGCGGATACAGCTCGCGAACTGGCTGGAGCCACTCTGGTGACCTACGCTGAAGGCGAATCAGAGACACAGATCTCACAGCGCATCAGCGAAATGTGGTTTCGACAGGGAAAATGCGACGTCGTAGTAGCTCTACGCGAGGAACACTTGGAGCGTTTCACTGATCGCGGGCAAGCAAAACTGCTATGTGAGTTTTTCGATAGCCTTGTTCGGCAGGTGGCGGCCCAACGGTGAATGCCCCTCGCAAAACTCGTTTGGCAATCGTGAGCACGCATCCGATCCAATACAACGTACCCGTATTCCAGGCCTTGGCAGCCGACAAACGTCTTGAGCTGCGTGTTCTCTACGGATGGTGTGGGGCTAGTCAAATCGCCGATCCGGGATTCGGCCAACCCATCCAGTGGGACATCCCCCTGCTCGAAGGCTACGATTTCGAGCTCGTACCCAACGTGGCGCCCGATCCGGGCAGCCATCACTTTCGCGGAATCAAGGTTGCTGCCCTCGACGCGACATGCAAATTGGGAAAGAACGAGTTGCGTCGCATGGGGCAGCGTTCCAAAGCCATCATCGATGGCTGGACTATCCCACTGCAGGCCCAAGCCATCGCCGATGCCGTCGTTACTCACTGCAAGTTGCACTAGGCTTTGTCTCAAGATCCAGTCATCAACGACGCCTCGGATAACCTGCCTCCGCAGAATTCGCTCGCTACATGCCGTGTCATTGGCTTGCTGAACAATACCGAGGTGTTTGGCCAGGAACGGGCCAATATCGAAGTATTCAAATCACTGCGTCGTCTGGCTGCACCCATCAAGATCGGGATTAACCAATTGCACGACGGCGGGCAGATACGCAAAGCGCTGGAGCCATTGGAATTCAAACTGTTCTCGCTGCCTTTTGGTTGCCATTGGTCGAAGAAGTTTTTTCGCTCGGAGCCCTACCTACTCCCTAAGAACATGCATTGCGTTTACGCTTGCTGTCGAGAGTTAGCCAGGCAGGTTCGACAATTTGACGCGACGCACCTGCTGCTGGGCAATCCGCTCGTCTACTCCTTCATTGCGCCCTACCTGTGGTGGAACAAGAAACTCACA
Organism: Pirellulaceae bacterium; assembly: GCA_963707245.1. Lineage (GTDB taxonomy): Bacteria > Planctomycetota > Planctomycetia > Pirellulales > Pirellulaceae > Aureliella. The sequence goes on along the minus strand of CAVPPY010000043.1, from coordinate 95,301 downwards.
GTTATTTATCGTATGGGTGATGAACCGCCTTATCAATCTCGCCCGAATTTGATGATCTGGAAGCAATGCATGGCCCGTGCCAATCTGGTTGTGGCCAATTCTGAGTTCGTGCGCAATAGTATTCTTGCTGCCTGTGGCGCAGCCGAGTCCAAGCTCAAACTGATTTATAATGTAGCCCCAGGCGATGACCTGCAATTGGAAAACACCCAACCGGCCTCTTCAAGTCAATTGCGTGTGCTGTACGTTGGACAGATTTCCGAACACAAAGGGGTTCATCACTTTGTTGACAGCGCCATAGCGCTTGCCAAATTGAATAGGCAATGGCAATTTGATGTCGTGGGCGGATCATTCTTCTCCACCGCACTCGAAAGTGCTTTGCGTGCGAAAATCTTGGACAATCAATTGCAGGATCGCATTGTGCTGCATGGCCGCCAAGATGATCCCAGTCATTTTTATGGACAAGCCTTGATGATCGTGGTACCGTCGCTATTCGAAGAGCCAGCCGCCAACGTAGTTTTAGAAGCCAAACGCCAGGGAGTTCCCGCGATCGTCTATCCGTCCGGCGGACTGCCCGAATTGGTCTCCGATCAGAAGACGGGTTTTATTTGCGCGAGTAAAGACCAGGCTGTTTTACAGCAGCAGATGCTCGACTGCCTGACTGACCCGCAGCGATGTCGCTCGATGCGTGAGGAATGCCAGACGGAGTATCAAACCCGCTTTCGAATGGATAGGTTTGATCGCCAGTGGTGCCAAGTTTTTAGGGCAACTACCAACTCGTTACTCGCTCCCTAGTTTCTTCGACCAGCAGCATGAATCAAGCAAGATTAAACAACCCACGGATGATTGCCCGGCGAGCTCCCGTTGGCTTCTACGGGGATTCCCCCACCTCAAGTGCCCAACTTGGTCGCTTTCTGCTCATCTTCTGTATTGTGGCTGCAGCATTATCCCTTGGCACAACCAATCCATGGTTGACCGCGTCAGGCATCCTCTTGCCTGCGGTTTTTTGGCAACTGCTGTGGAGGCCTGGACATCCTGCCATCCTATTTTTTGGCGCGATGTTCCAGTGGCTACAAGCCTATACACCCATTGTTGCGGCCAACCTCGAAGGCAGGACACTAAGAAAGCAGTTTGGCGGTGACGAGCTGTGGCAGGCGGCAGGTCTTTCGCTGCTTGCCGTATTGGTTCTAGCTTGCGGAATGAATCTGGCTCGCAAGATGATGAAATCCGGGATCAGCAGCACACAGATCGCTCTGCAAGCCGAGCGTTTGAGCATACACCGACTTTTTATTGCTTACCTGATCACCAGCCTGTTATCAGCCGGTTTAATGATCATTGCTTCGCATGCAGGCGGCTTGAGGCAACCCATCCTGGCCTTCGCCACCATCAAGTGGTTTCCCATTTTCTTGATTTCTTGGACAACCATTCAGCATCGAAAAAAGCCAGGCTATTTGCTGTTGGTTCTCATGTTTGAGATCTTGGCTGGCTTTACGGGTTTTTTCAGTAGCTTTAAGAGCATCCTATTCATGGTCATCGTGGTTGGGCTGGGGACAACGCTCGATAGTCGTCGCATCCGTATAGCACCGATCCTCGTCTCCACGGCGGGGTGTTTGCTCCTGGCATCATTCTGGCAGGCCATCAAGGTCGATTATCGCGAATTCTTGAATCAGGGCACTGGCATGCAAGTGGTGAGTGTGCCTGTCATGGATCGCTTCGCCTACTTGGGCGAGGCTGTTCTTTCCACCACCCCGGACGAACTAAAAGAGGGCGCCATCTCTGGCATTCTACGTTTGGGATACATCGAGTACTTTGCCTACTGTATTCGTAGCGTCCCTAAGCGAATCCCCCACCAGCACGGTCAGCTCTGGTTGGACGCGGTCAAACACACATTCATGCCGCGCATCTTGTTCCCCAATAAGCCCGTCATCAACGAATCCAAGCGGACTAGCCAGTTCACCATGATTCGCGTAGCGGGTGCAGACCGAGGTACCTCGATCACCATTGGCTACCCAGGCGAAAGCTATATCGATTTTGGTGTTCCCCTGATGTTCGTGCCCATCTTTCTATTGGGCGCTTTTTACTCGTATACCTACGAATCTCTAGCCCAGATCAAGAATGGTATTGGCGGCGTGGCCTTGGCCACCGCTCTGCTACTGCCCTACGTTGTCCACATGGCAGCCAGCAACACTTCCCTGGTCGGTGGACTGACAACTGGCTTCATTGCGTTCTTGTTGTGCGCAAGTTTGCTCTACCAAGAGTTTGGCCGATGCTCTGCGAGGCGAGATATCGTTAGCCATGACGCGCCAAAAAATTGCAAAACGCGTCGCTGGGCTGGATACGCTCAGACTCTTCCTGGCCCTGTGTGTCGTCTTTGGACACATTGGATTGCCAATCTCAGTCGACCCGTCTAGTCTATCGCCACCGTGGTCTTTCTTGGCTGCTGTTTATGCCAATGCATTCAATGGCCCAGCTGCCGTCATATGCTTTTTTGTCATTTCAGGATTCTGCATACACTTCCCCTACCGCCACGCGCAAGACCTGGGGCTCGTGGCCTACTTCAGTCGACGGCACATTCGCATTTGGGTACCTATACTGGCAGCGGTTGTCATGGCTCGCTGGGTAGGATTGGAGCTGGTTGTGCTTGGCGATTCGATCCTGTGGAGCCTGATAGCCGAAGAAATCTATTATGTTCTTTATCCCTTGTTGCGATTGTTGAATCGGCGTTACTCATGGCCATTCATGGCGGGTATGGCTTATCTAGCCGCCTTGGGCATGGCAAGCACTCAACCCCAGGCGATGAATTATCCAAGCTTTGGTATTTACGGCAATTGGATCCTCGGATTGCCTTGTTGGTTGCTGGGTTGTCAACTTGCTCACTCCATTGATGGCTGGGGAAACTCAGCCGCTAGCATATCTTTCCAGCGAATTTGGACACTGCGTATTTTGGCCGTGGGCGTGGGGACGCTCTGTAGCATCGCTCGATTCCACCTGGGGATCGGCTATCCTTGGAGCCTGACATTGTGCTCGCCGCTGATTTACTTTTGGCTACAAAACGAGATCCTGTACCACCGCGACCGAGCTCCCTACCGACTGCTGGAATCAGCAGGCATGATGACATACTCGATCTACCTCACACATTTGCTGGCCGCAAAGCTGTTAACAGAGGTTTGGGCGCCAATTTCCGAGCAGCTTGTACCACGAACGCTGTTCTTTTGTAGCCTGTTGGCTATTACGGCAGTCTTCTATGTGACCATTGAACTGCCCTCCCATCAACTTGCACGATGGTCTGCCAAGTGGATTCAAAGCCGAGCCAAGAAAGGTAAGCTTCAGACTGCCTGTTAGCCAGCCAGGCCCTGATGGACAGCGGCCCTGAGGACTCGTCCGTAAATAAACTACCCAATTCGAAATCAGCCGGAGTGCATGAGCACCCGGTTGATGCGGGAACCGGACGCTAACGCGTTCCGGCTAAATAGGTAACTTAATTGCGGACGAGTCCTTAGCAATTCCTTTCAACCCTTGAAATGGCCCGACTGCTAGCTCTGTTCTTCTGTGATGCAAGTGACCTATTTTCAGCGCAAGCCCAGGCCGACGGGTAATTACAGCCTGGAAGCAATTTTCGCGGACGTCCGAGCTCGACTGCCTGCCGTCGACAGCCGCCTGCATATCGCGCCTTGCTTTAGCAATGGCCTGCTACGTCGCCTGGCTATTATGGTCGATGCCTATGCTCACCAAGGCCAGATCAATCATGTTACCGGCGATATCAATTTCGCAGCAATCTTTTTAAATCATCGAAAAACCGTATTAACGGTCTTGGACTGTTTTGGTGTCGAGGAACGACGCGGTCTGAATGGCAAACTATTTCGCAAACTGTGGATCGAATGGCCCGTCTATCGCAGTCGCCTGGTCACTACCATTTCGCAAGCATCCAAGCAGGACATCGTCCGCTTGACAGGCTGCTCTCCGGACAAAGTTGTGGTTATTGGCGTGGCCATATCACCAGGCTTTCAACCAGTCGACAAGCCGTTTTGCAGTGATTACCCGCGCATTCTGCAGGTGGGAACCTCACCCAACAAGAACATTGAACGCCTCGCCCAAGCGCTGCAGGGAATCCCTTGCAAGCTGGTCGTCGTGGGCAGATTGACGCCCGGAGCAGTCCACCGCAATCGAACAGGTTCACCTCGACTGTGAAAACTTGATCGGCTTGTCCGAATCGGAGTTGATCGAGCAGTATGCAGCTGCCGACATAGTCAGCTTTGCGTCGACCTTCGAGGGCTTCGGCATGCCGATCCTGGAAGCCAACGCGGTGGGTCGCCCCGTGGTAACCGGCAATTGCACGTCGATGCCGGAAGTTGCCGGAGATGCAGCCGTTTTGGTTGACCCATGGGATCCCGCCAGCATACGCAGCGGAATCTTGAGCATTATCCAGGACCCCAACCTACGGGCACAATTGGTGTCCCGCGGATTCGAGAATGCTCGGCGATTCGATCCACAGAAAATTGCCGAACAATATCTGGCCATTTATCAGCGTCTGGCCGAATCCGCCTAGCAGGCTGCTGCAAAAGTATTTGCTTGCACAATGGGCTGTAGGAGCAAATATATATGCTTTCACAATAGCTTGTGGATCGCCCGACTTTTGCAGCAGCCTGCTAGTGCTTTGTCAGGAATAAAAATTGCGTTAGACATGCGTTGGGAAAAGGGGGCAGACACCAAAAGTGCGAAGCACCCGAAGGGCCGTTCCGGCTTTTGGTGTCTGCCCCCTTTTCCCTTCTGACCGACTCCGTGGTAAAGCGCTGACCGTTGTTACGACAAAGCTGTAACTAGAAAATCATGTGTGGCATAGGAGGAATCATTGATGGTGCGCGTTTCCAAACGCTCCGGGACCGATGCGAATCCATGCAATCCGCCCTACGCCACCGCGGACCGGATGACCAAGGGATTTTCATCGACCCGAGCGCTAGTCTCGGTTTAGTGCATACTCGCCTGGCGATTCTCGATCTAAGCGCCGATGGTCATCAACCGATGCAATCTCCGGACGGCAGATGGACCGTCGTATTCAATGGAGAGATTTACAACTTTCAAGAACTGCGGGCAGAACTCGCCGCTAGCGGCGTACCATTCAGAAGTCATAGCGATACCGAAGTCGTCTTACATCTGTATGCGCAGCGGGGCCCAGCGATGCTCGAACGCCTGGCGGGAATGTTCGCACTGGCGATTTGGGATAGCCATGAGAGAAAACTATTCATGGCTCGCGATCCGCTGGGTATCAAGCAACTGTACTATTGGCAAGTTGGAAACCGTTTTGCCTTTGCGTCCGAATTGCGGGCGCTGCTGCAAGCCGACTTGGCCCAGCCGAAGATGGATCGCGACGCTCTGGCCCGTTACTTATTGATGGGTAGCGTCCAAGAACCAGACAGTTTGGTATGCGGCGTAAATCAACTGCCTGCCGGATGCTGCTTGAATTGGCAGGCGGGCGCCTCCAGCCTTTCCACCTACTGGACTCTCGAGTATCAAAACAGTATGAGCCAGTCCGAGGCAGCTTGCACCCAGCTGCGGGCAGCCTTGGACCAATCGATTCGCCGGCATTTCGTGAGCGACGTACCCGTAGGCATCTTCCTCAGCGGTGGCATCGACTCCAGTGCAGTGGTCGCCCTGGCGCGCGCAAACGGCTTCCAACAGCTCAAGACATTTTGCCTTTCCTTCGGCGAGCAGGCTTTTAACGAGGGCGATGTGGCCTCGCGAACAGCTCAACATTATGGAACCGAGCACCATGACTGGCGGATGACAGCCACAGATGGGCTCGAACTGCTCGATGGCTTCCTGAACAGTTTGGACCTACCTAGCAATGATGGTTTCAATACATATTGCGTCTCCAGGTTCGCACATGATCAAGGTCTAAAGGTGGTGCTGTCCGGTCTGGGCGGCGATGAGTTATATGGTGGTTACCCATCTTTTTCCCGCGTACCCTCGTTGATGAACTGGTATCGTTGGGCGAAACTCGGCGGGAAATTGCCCGGTCTGCTCCTCAGCCTATGCAGCGGCTCGCGGCCCACAAGCCAGACGCCTGGCCGCCTTCCTGCAATCCGATGGAGGACCCTTTGCGGCTTACTGGACCACACGAGCATTCTTCACCCCCGCGGAGGCCTGCCGCATCGTCCATGACTTGACTGGAAAACAGCCAGACATCGCTGAGAACCAGATGCTCGAATCACCCTGCAAATTACCGCCTAACCCGGCTGACCAGGTGGGCTATCTGGAGACGACGTTGTACATGCGCAATCAACTGCTGCGGGACAGCGATGTCATGAGCATGGCACACGGGTTGGAATTGCGAGTCCCCTTGGTCGACCGTGATGTGCTGCAAAGCACGAATCAGATCGTTGCGGCGCTCCGCTACCGTCCGAATAAGCAGCTTCTGCTGGATGCGGTTCCAGAAGTACCCAGCTGGGTTTTTCAGCGGCCCAAGAGTGGCTTTCGCTTTCCCTTTGAGGAGTGGGTAGGGCGCCAATGGTCGGGCGAATTCGCAAGTGTCCAAAATGCAACGCAGGTTCCCCTGGGCAGTTGGTATCGCCGGTGGACGCTGTTTACCCTGGAACACTTCATCCGCAAAAACGCAATTAGTTTGAGTAGTTAGAAAACGCCGCATGCGTGTCATTCATACGATTGCTGGGCTGCGAGCTGATCACGGTGGACCATCGCGTAGTGTTCCGGACCTATGTGATGCCCTGGCGGATTTGGGAAATCAAGTTCATTTGATCACCGGCGTGCCGAGCGACCGCAGTATTGCCAACAATTTCCCCCAAGGTAAAACCCAGACACATACTGTGACCGAGTCCGCCGTTTGGGGTCGCTTCACCATGGGCGGCCGCTTCGCCCGGGAACTGCGAACCCTGAGCACTGGTGTCGAACCGACGATCGTCCACGACCACGGCCTGTGGCTGGCTTCCAACCATGCCATTGCCAATTGTGCCACGGGAATGGGGATCCTGAGAGTCGTTTCCCCACGAGGAATGCTGTCCGCATGGTCGCTGAGACGCAGACGTTCGGTGAAGAAAGTGCTATGGCATGCGTACCAACGGCGCGACCTGCAATCGGCGAATGCCTTTCATGCCACCAGTCAAACGGAAGCGGAAGACATCCGACGTCTGGGGTTTCAGCAACCAATCCTGGTCCTCGGCAATGGCATCAGTTTGCCAGCGCAACTACCCCTGCGACAAACGGCAGTAGGGTCGAAACAGATCTTATTCTTGTCACGCATCCATCCCGTCAAGGGAGTTATCGAATTGGTCAGGGCCTTTCATCAGGCGCAACTGCCCGCTGTCTGGCGCCTCGTGATAGCCGGCCCGGATGAAGGAGGGCATCGCGAAAGGGTTGAACGCTTGATTGCCGAATTGGGGCTCTCGCAGCGCGTCGAACTGGTGGGAGCAGTCGATGACCAGCGGAAGTGGCAACTGTACGCAGATGCGGATTTATTTGTACTCCCCTCGTTCACCGAGAATTTCGGCTTGGTCGTGGCCGAGGCCATGGCATCAGCCTTGCCCGTCATCACCACTACCGGAACTCCATGGGAAGTATTGAACACTCAGCATTTGGGCTGGTGGGTTGCACCCGAGGTTGATGCGTTGGCCGCCGCGCTGGCGGCTGCAGCCAACTTGGAACCCTGCCAGCTGAGGCAAAAGGGGTTGGATGCGCAGGCCTACGCTACCCACCGCTTTGCGTGGTCTAAAATCGCTGCGCAAATGGAGGAGTTCTACACCGACCTGGTCTCGGAAAAATCAGCCGTTACTAAGTTCAAGCAGGTGTGCGGGCAGGAAAGGACTATGAGCAGCGGAATGAAGCCATGTTGACCAGCGAAATTACGCCGCTCATTCTGACATTCAACGAAGAGGCCAATTTGGAGCGAACCCTGCAAGGCCTGAGCTGGGCAAAGCAGATCCTTATCGTGGATAGTTTCAGCAGCGATGATACGCTCGCCATCGCAGGCCGCTTTCCAGCGGTGAAGGTCATTCAGCGTGCCTTCGATCACTTTTCCGACCAATGTAATTTTGGCCTGAGTCATATTCAAACACCCTGGGTGCTTTCCCTCGATGCGGACTACGTGTGCGATCAGGCCTTAGCCGCAGAGCTTGCAGAACTGGATGCCAAGCTGCATGGCTATGAAGTCTCATTTCGCTACGCCATATACGGCCACCCGCTACGTGCGACGCTCTATCCTCCGCGTGTCGTCCTGTACCGCCGAGAGCAAGCTCGCTATCAGCCCGACGGCCATGCGCACCGAGTTCATGTGTCAGGCGAAATCGGTCGCCTGCGAACGCCGATTGTCCATGACGACTGGAAACCCTTGGATGTCTGGTTCAAGGCTCAATTCAAGTATGCACAGGCTGAAGCAGACAAGCTCGAACAAACTCCGAGTAACCATTTGGGATGGAAGGATAGACTGCGCAAAAAGCTATGTTTGGCTCCGATCTTGACGCCGGTTTATTGCCTGGTGTTGCGTGGCTTGCTGCTCGATGGCTGGCGTGGTCTGTTTTATGCGTTTCAACGCACGCTTGCAGAACTACTGCTTTCACTCACCCTTTTGGATCGCAAGATCCGTAAGCGAGATGGATAGGACCGTATGAATATATTGGGAATAAACGCCTATCACGGCGATGCCTCGGCAGCACTGTTGGTCGATGGCCAATTGGTAGCCGCCGTCGAGGAAGAACGCTTTAATCGCATCAAGCATTGGGCGGGTTTCCCCAGCCAATCGATTCAGTATTGCCTGGATTTTGCCGGCATTGGAATCGAGGACGTGCAGCATGTGGCCCTCTCGTTCGATCCGGCGGCAAACTTGGGGAAGCGTCTAGCGTTCGTGGCTGCTCACCGGCCCAGCTTTCGAGCTATCCTCGATCGACTCAAAAGGCAAGGCAAGACTCTTGGCATCGAGGATCAGCTGGCTAAGGGCCTGGGTGTTGACCGAAACCAAATCCAAGCTCAGGTGCATCGTATTGAACACCACCAAACACATGTCGCGGCCGGCTTTTTGATCTCTCCCTTTGCAGAATCCGCCGTGCTGAGCGTTGACGGCATGGGAGACTTTACCAGTACCCTCACGGCATACGGCCAAGGAACGAACTGGCAAGAATTCGATCGCGTTTATTTTCCGCATTCGATCGGCTTTCTCTACTCGGCCATCACCATGTACCTCGGATTTCCGTATTTCGGCGACGAATACAAGGTCATGGGACTTGCTCCCTATGGCGAACCCGAGTTCGCGGATTTCATTCGCAAGATGATTTTCCCCAAGGGCGACACTTTTGAATTGAACCTGGACTATTTCACACATCATAAGCAAGGCGTAAAGATGAAGTGGAATGATGGGGCTCCCATCGTCGAACGATTCTTCAGCGACAAATTGTCCGCCGCACTGGGAACACCCCGCGACCCAAAACAAGAGCTGCTACCACGTCACGAGAACATCGCGAAGAGCTTGCAAGTCGTGACAGAAGAAATCATCCTGCATCTGCTCAATCGCTTGCACCACAAGACAAAATCCAAGAACATCTGCATGACCGGCGGAGTCGCCATGAACTCCGTTGCCAATGGCAAGATCACCTCGCACACGCCTTTCGAGAAGGTCTACATTCCAGCCGGAGCGGCAGACAATGGCACCTCCTTTGGCGCTGCCTACTATGTTTGGAATCGTAAATTGGGCAAACCTCGAACTTTTATTCAAGAGCACGCCTACTGGGGATACGAGGCATCGCCGGCCGAGTGCGAACAGGCGCTGCGGGATGCAGGCATGGACTATCAGCTCCTGGACGAGCCTCAGCTACTCGACCGCGTGACTGATCTGATACTCAGCGGCAAAGTGGTTGGCTGGTTCCGCGGACGCATGGAATTTGGCGCCCGTGCACTTGGCAACCGCTCGTTGATCGCCGACCCACGACGAACCGACATGCGAGACATCATCAACTTGAAGATCAAATTCCGAGAAAAATTCCGGCCGTTCGCGCCGAGCATCCTCGAGGAATACGTGGGGGATTGGTTCGAAATCGACGAGCCCACACCCTACATGGAAAAGGTGTTTCCCATCCGCCAGGAAAAACAGGCTCAGATCCCAGCAGTCACCCACGTAGACGGTTCAGGACGGCTGCAGACCGTGTCTCGCAAGTCGAACCCCAGTTACCACGCCTTGATCAGCCGCTTCTACGAAAAGACGGGTGTACCGATACTTTTAAACACCAGCCTGAATGAGAACGAACCCATTGTACGAACTCCCCGCGAATCGTTAGGCGTTTTTCAAAGAACCAGTATGGATGCCATGGTGCTCGGTCCGGCACTCGTCCAAAAGGGCGACCTCGGGAAATAGGTGAGGGACCGAAGAACCATTCGGTCGCTCGCCTGGGGAGGACGTCGCGATAGACACAACTCAGTCGGACCACAATTAACTGGTGGCTCGTGCAGCAGTATTTGCTTCTCTCTGCTTGGGATTGAGGATGCGGTAACGCCAATACGGTGCGGGGTTCAGCAGCAGTCGGCCCGTACCCTCGTAGACTCGGACCCAGCCCTCGCCGGAAGTCAGAAAGCCTAACAGATTGTCGGCAGCACGCCTTACCCGAAATGTGACATCCCCGGTTCGGGCGATGACCAAACTGCCATCACAGATCACTCGTTCGCCGGGCGCAATTGGTGTTCGAAGACCGGACCCCGAGTCGTCAAAGCAACTTTTCCATGACCTCGAACTCTCGTCAGCAGGTAGATAAGACCCTCGCCCGCAAAGAAAGATCGCCCAACCGGCTCTCGATGAAAGCCGACTTCGACCGAACCTTCGGAAGCCCAATAACTCCCGCGATCCAAGAGCCAGGTCTCCCCGTCCAATTCAACAACATGGTAGCCACCCAGCGACGACTCCAGCGTAATCACTCCCGTCCCGCCATAAATCGGACGAATGACCGATTCGTCAGCCAACCACGATTGAATCATCCTGCCAATCGGAGGAATCACGGGGGAGTGGATATGGATATCTCCTGACAGGTAACTGAGCGCCCCTGCTTCTACGCGAACGGTCTCGTCCTGGATTTCGATTTCAACGTAGTGAACTCCCTCCAGTTCTCTCACCTCGAATCTGGCCATGTTTACAGGTTTCCTTGTATTACCGTGTCATTCACTCAGCATGGGTGCGACAGAAAGAGAATCCTCTTCCAACAACATGAGCTCGAGGGCCAATTCAAAAGTTGCGGGTGAAATGCCGAATTCTCGACTGCGGTAAGGACGCTCAAGCACCGCAATCAACAGGATCAGTGCACCCATGAAGAAGGCCACCAGGCCACCGAGGAATAGCTGGGAAGTGAAACGCATATCGAATGACCACATCAAACAAAAGTTGATGATCGTCCCCACGATCACGACATACCACATCACCGCCGGGATCGAGGTTTCTGCGGCCGTGCGTCGCTGCCTTCCCAACTTGGCCACCTCCTCAAAGTGCTGTATCGCCAAGGACTGAATCACCCTGGACCGATCGGAGTGATCCTTCAATGCGGTCAATCCCCGGATGATCTCTTCCAGTTGAGCCTGTGCGCCGCGAGGATGCTCACCTTGACGAAGCTTCGGCCACTCATCTTTGATGATCCTGCGACCGTACTCCTTGACTTGTGATCGAAGTTGTTCGCGCAGCGGGGAAGGGTAATCACCCACATCACGAAAAAGTGCCAGCAGCGCCGCTGCTTCGGCTTCGACCTTGGATTCGACCTCGTTCATGCTTTGGTAAGCTGCCACGGTGATGAGGCTCATCAATAATCCGTAAAGCACCCCGAAAGAAGCCAGAACGGCCCCCACGATTTCATTGTCGCCTCCCTGCGAGCGAACCAATAGGCGAAAAACGGGCCGCAGGGCCACCGTTCCAATCCAGTAAATACCCACAAAAACGATGGCCACCAGTGCGGCCAGCAAATGCAAGGGAAGCTCGTAAATGAGTTGGTTTATCATCGGCTCCCTCCAGGTAAGTTTGCTTTCGATGTATCGGTCATCTGTCCAGTGGCTGTTTCCGCGCCGTACCAGCTATTTGGGAAAACGGCGTTTGCCACGATTTCCTTGACAGGCTGTTGGCAACAAAGGCATCGCCGAAATCGTGACTTCCGCGAGTGCTCCACGCGACGCTGCTTGCCAAAAATATTGATTCCCACAGCTTGCAACAAACCGCCGATTAGCGGAAATCCGAACAGAACCCACAGCAGGGCCGACCCAAAAGATCTCCGCGACCAGACAAACCAGGCTGCCGCAATCACCGCGATTAACAGTAGCGGCCAATACCCTTCCTGCGGTTCCAAATAAACGGCGGGAGGTGCGTCTTCTTCCACCAATTGCTCGCAAACTTCACACAGCGGTTTGCCGTAATAGCCGCACTGTTGATTGACACACTGATACTGGTGTTCGGCAGGTAGAATCCGGGGCGACAATGAAAACAGAATGTGTTGCGACACGTCGGGCAAAGGTAGGCCTCCGCATCGACGTGAGAACCACACACCGGACATTTCTCGACGTCACCAAGCCTCTCAGGTGCAGATGGTCCCGATTTCAATTCAGATTCTTCCACCTCGGACTCCGAAAGAGATCCCGGATCCTGAGCCGCTATTTCATTTTCGTCCATCGATTTTCCCAGAAGTCATCACACTGGTTCTTACGAATTTAGCAGGTTGTCGTTGCTTCTCTTACTGGCCCCATGCAACGAGCGTACAAGATTCTACCTGCAGCAGGAGCCGCTGGTAGCCTGTCTATTCCTGTTGGAATTGCCCAAAGAATCTGGCACATCTGAAATGTCCAACCGGTTTATTCGTGAGGCGCCGGGCCAACCGGGGGGAGACAAACTGAAGCAATCGCGTTGGCTTGATTCAGCAAAGAACAAACTAACGTTTACGCACGGTTTTTCAAGGCATGCTGTTTTGGCTGCGTTTCAGTCCGTTGAGCCCAGTGTGCCAGGTGAGTGATGGAATGCGTCGACAAGCAGCAATCCCAACGAAGCTCCAGCCACTCCCCGTTGTCTAAGCTTTTGGGAAGTATTGGGGCTGAATCGCTCGGCCGGTCTGGTACGTCGCCTGGAACACGGTGCGTTACGCAGCTTGGCCAGGGGAATCTGTCGTCGATCAGGGAAATACTTCGTCCGCAATTAACTTACCGAACTAGCCGTAACCCGTTAGAGAGCCTCCGGTTCACGCCAAAACCGGGTGCTCACGAGAGCGTCCCGCTCGGGAAGCAAACAATTCATTCGAGAAAACAACCCAAACTCACCCTCCAGCCGCAACGTGTCCGGACACGTTAGCGGCTTTGTCGCTTTGTGGAAGCGAGCGGCGGGCTCCAACATTTCCCGCGAAAAGTCCAAATTACCAGCACGAAGCCACCTCTATTGATTGCATGACACGTACTACACTGGTCGAATCGGTGTTGTCACAAGGGATTGCCCAGCATCATCCGATGATGATGGGCATCGCTTTTCAGAAAATTATGCCTCATTCGACAAATAACTATCGCATCTTTACGGCAACCTTCACGCTCCGTCGCGATGATCGCCGGACAAATTGGACAGCAACATATCGATCGATGCTAGCCACCACTAAATGGCATGTACATGACTCGCCTACCATCACTCTTCGCTGTTGTCGCAACTGTGTTCTGTGCACCTCTATTCGCAGCCACTTCTGCGGAGGAGCTACTAAAAAAGCCGGACGCTTGGTTCCAAAGCGACGAAGGCCGCGAAGCCATGGCTTGCGTCCTGTCATGGCAATCCGATTACGGTGATTGGCCAAAAAACAAAGATACGACCAGCGCGAGATACACGGGCGACCGCCGCAAGCTTCAAGGGACATTCGACAACGGCGCAACCGTAGGCGAATTGAGAGTCCTGGCGAAAGCCTTTCGAATCACCGGTAACACGGAATATGAAAAGGCATTTCTGGTTGGTTTCGATCACATGCTCAAAGCCCAATACTCCAACGGTGGTTGGCCGCAGTACTTTCCGCTTAGCAATCAATATCATCGCCATATTACGTTTAATGATGGCACGATGATTCGTATCCTCGAGTTTCTACGCGACGTCACAACGCTCGACGTATATTCGTTCGTCGATTCCGATCGACGAGAGGCAGCATCAAAAGCGGTTCATCGCGGAATCGACTGCATCGTGAAATGCCAAGTAGTCGTTAACGGTAAGGCAGCCGTTTGGTGTGCCCAGCATGACGAGGTCACACTCGATCCGACAAGTGCTCGTTCCTATGAATTGGTTTCACTCAGTGGCGCCGAGAGCGCGGGCATTTTAAGATTTTTGATGAGTTTGGATGATCCGACACCGGAGGTCATCCAAGCAGTGAACAGTGGCGCGGCCTGGTTTGAATCCGTCAAGATCGAGGGCTTCCAATACAAACGCAGCAAGAGCGAACCATGCCTGAAGCCCGATCCATCCGCTCGGCCACTCTGGGCAAGGTTCTATGAAATCGAAACATTCCGTCCAATATTTTGTGATCGCGACGGTATCGTGAAATACGATGTCGAGGAAATCGGCACCGAGCGACGTAGCGGTTACACATGGTATGGCAATTGGGGCGAAAGCCTTGCCAACTCGTACGCCAAGTGGCCCCATCATTAATTGTGCAACGCTATTAGACGAGTTACACATGCCCCACCCTGTGCTCGTTTGTCTGCTTAGCAGCTTGGCCAATTCACGAGCATGCACAACCGCACAACCAACGCCTAATCGCAAACCTGATTAGCCATGCATCATGGCGACCACTGATCTCGGTGTCGATCCCGATGATGAACAGTCTCGTCCGCCTATTTTGACTGCTCGGCAGCAAAAGCGTCCAGCTCGGCCATGCTAAGCAGCTTTTGATGATCGATCAGCCACTGCTCGTACGGCACTAGCTTTGATGCACCAGCCGGATCTTTGGTCCAGCCAAGCCCGTCTCCCTGGACATTCACCAATGCTGTTCCATTACGGTCCGTTGCCCGAAATTCGATCGACAAATCACCTTTTTCAAATTCGAAGAAGGTGTAGTCATCCCCGCGGATGCCGCCCTGGTCCGCCTTCCAGCCGAGTTTAACGAGTTGCGCTGTGATTGCCTCCGTAAGTTTGGTAAGAGTGGTTCCTTGAACTTCAAACTCGATTATTTGAGCCACACGATCGAGCTTCCTGTTGATCGCCGCAGGAGGAACAGGAAAATCCGCTGCTTCCAACATCGAACTGTCGGTCATGTCTGACTTAGTTGAAAAGGTTTCGTTTGGCTTCAAGAGCAACGAAAGAGTATAGGAATTATTTGCCGATACATCCCCGGCTGTGACGAGCGTTGGGCCGCTCTCCGTGCGACTAAAACGCAGGGTGACGTCGCGGCCATCGCGCAGATAGCCCGCCGTTGCTTGTTCTTCCTTGATCTGACGGTGCTCCATTAACGCCTGCCAACCAGCTTCCGCCATCGCGCGGTCATAAAACGCAAGCAATTCCGCAACACTGGACGTCGAGGTTAACACCAGGACTGGCACTGGGGCTCCCGTGAACTCTACGTAGTCCACGTCGGTTGGAATTGGCAATGCGCTTAAGGCTGGAAAGGCGGCGTACGAGATGGTGTAACTATCAGGCGCCGTCGGAGCCCGATTGATCATGACATTGAGCTGAACAGGCCCAAGCAGAAACGCTAGCGTACGCTGGTCCGGAGTAACGTTGCGCGATGTGTTCAATGCCACGAAGGGGACGCAGCCAAACTCGCGAAACTTGCGAAGCAGTTCGACTTCAAGGCTTGTGATGTCAGCTTTGGACCGCACAAGCAAAGTGTTTCGATCAGCGAACACCTCCTGAACTCCTTCACCTGCCAGGCGAGGCAGGGTGCGAAGATCGAGACCACTCAAGTTCATGTTGACGCTGGTCTGACCCGGCTGCGCTTCGTAGAACGAACTCGTTAACACAAAGCCTGCCTTGTGGAAGGCGATCGAATTGGGATTGGCGGTTGACACTTCCTCCAGCCAGCCGAGTTCCCCCAGCTGGTACCGCGCGTACGCCTTCGCATCGTCGGGAACCATTTCCACTTGAAAGCTCACCGTCGTCGGCTCAGCAATTTGCAGCTTCGAATATTTTGGGATAGGGAATGACCGTAAATCAATGGTTTCGTGCCAGGCTGCCGCAGGTTGGATCTTGGAGACCGTATCAGTAGCCGCTGGCATCATAGGCTGCACCCCTGCAAACTTATTCGCTTCACCAGTTGCCGCCGTTCCCCAGACTCGCGTCGGACCCAAGGCGTGAACCGAGGTAAGCAGGTTGGCGTTAGGTGACCAATGCAAACCTACGACCGTATCACCGGCCACGTCGATCCACTGCACGCAGCGTTTGCTATTCATGTCCCAAAGCCTAATGGCCTCTCCATTCACGGTCGCCAAGATCTTGCCATCGGCTGATAGGACGGCTCGTTCATCGCGAGCGAACGTACCCTCGACGACAGTCACAGGCCCGGCTTGGCCTGGCGCGATCTGCAGAATTCGCTCTTCGGTTGCCAACAATGCGTAAGACGCACTAGGTGATAGTCCAAAGCCAAAGCGTGGCGTGGGCAAGTCAACAAATGCCCTTTCATCACGGATGTTGTAAACGGCAGCCTTCTCCCCCATCGCAATCATCGAATCGTTCCCAAGATAGGCGATGCGTTGAACACCACTTGTATCGAATGCCAAGCTGCTTGTTGGTGCAAGACTCTCTGCAGCGGAGATGGTTACCTTTGAATCGCTTCCAATCGATGCGATCGACTTGCCATCGGGCGAAAATGCGACGGCAAACACTTTGCCTGGATGCAGCTTCTTGTCGACGAGAACGTTGCCGTCAGTAATACTGCAAACACGGATGGTCCCCTTGCTGTCACCGACAACAGCCCGTTGACCATCAGCTGAACAACTAATGCAAGTGATGAATGTGGCATCGCCCGACCCGCCATCGATCGGCACAGACCATTTCGGCTCGGCCGCGACCTGAGACCACAAACACAGCGTTGTTCCTCCTGTCAGGTAGCTATCGCTGGTCGGGATAGTCTCGCTGCAGGTCACTAGTGTCAAGCTCGCGGGACGTTCCTGGTACTTCAAAAGCCTAAATTCTTCCGGTTTGGCTACTGACCATAGTTGCCGCTGTTCGTCGCTGAGCGTGACAACGGGCTTTCGCAGTTGCAGTTCCGTTTCGACAGTTGCTGCAACTGGGGTGCTTGTGGGTAAAGACGTAGTCGTCACATTTGGATTAATCTCCTCAGGAATGGTCGTCGCTTCCGATTCAGACGCCGAGCTTGAGCTGCTTTCGTCACCGTCATCAGTCGCTGCCGATGCAGCTACGCTCTCGGCGGAGGCCGGCTGCGTATAGTGGGTTGTCTCTGCCGAGGGCGCGGAAACGGGATTCGGCGGTGTGGCGACCTCGCAGCCACTGAGCAACATTGTCCAAATGGCAATGCCAATCACTGTAGCAAGCCGTTTTAGAGGAAGCGAAAGCATGCTGCGAAGCCACTTCATGGTACAACTCAAAAGAAGAAAAGGGATCTTCCACCATAGCAGCACAAGCCTGCGATACCGGGTAGATACGACCTGCATTCTATCAAAGTGTAAACATGGTTGGAGTCCACGCCAAACCCAATGGCTTCGTCAAGTCTATCATCACGTGATGGATTCGTGGGAAGCCTTCACTTACTGCTTGCATGCGTGTTGTCACTAAGAACTGAGTAACTCGGTGACCAATCCGTCGGCTTCCCCCCATGAAATTGTTCGGGAGTGGCGACTTGCAAGGCTTGAAGGACGGTTTGCCACAGGTTTCCTAGTTGCCGCCAACCGCAAGCTGTCGACATACATGCTGCCGGCGGCATAGAAACCAACCGTTCGATCAATCTGGCATTTGCCGAAACTTGCATCTCGACATTCTACAAACGCCCGGCCGCAGCGCGGCAACGCACATCGACTTGCTCTCGGTGAACTCTTGGTAGTCAAACGGGTTTGATATTTCGTTTGCAATCCTACCGCTAGCGATGTGGCTTAGGAACGCGTCAAGAATGACTTCCCTGTTTTTCTTGGCAATCATCACGCGGAGCGTGATGGCTACTTTGAGATGGCGGAAGTTATTTTTGACGCGTTCCTTAGATTTAGTACGGCTCGTACGTCTACCAGCCTTGGCATCCGTCCCATAGCAGAGCAGATTTCTCGCGGAGTTCCGTAGTGAGTTCGGAAGGGAAAAGTTGGGTTAGTTCTGCGGCACGAGCATAAAGCCTCCTTGACTCCCAACGCCACCATAGCCACCGACAATTACTCCCGCATCGTTCATGTCCTGCGATTCGACAACATTCCAGCGCAAGGGATCTTGCAGTTCCGGAGGCAGACCTTCGGTGTTCGCGAGCAAGTCGATCAGTGTCGCCGCTCGCCGTATACACAAACGGCCTCCAAGTGTTGTTTTCCCTGCTAAGATCACCATGTCCGAGAATATCTCCCGCAGAATTGATGGTGTGCGCGAACGAACGTCCTTGTCTCGGCAAACTCACAACATCAATTCCTCCGTCGCTCGTCGTTCGAAACGCCTCATAATCATAGGCTGACCCCCAGTTGCGAGAAGCAGCTGCCGAACCCAGTACCGTGCCCGCTGCGTTGATGTCTCGCGAATAGCCCGCAACGAGTGTCCCGTTTGACCGCACTCCTACGAATCCGGTTTCGAGACTAAAAGTCCAGCAATATTCGACGTTGCCAAGACGATGGTCACCGCAAATCACGTTACCGTCGTTGATGGACTTCACCCTGTCACCATTTGCGTCGAACCCGTCGATATCCGACGAACCAAGCCAGATCGGCGGCACTGTCGGAGTT
Organism: Pirellulaceae bacterium; assembly: GCA_963707245.1. Classification (GTDB taxonomy): domain Bacteria; phylum Planctomycetota; class Planctomycetia; order Pirellulales; family Pirellulaceae; genus Aureliella. The sequence continues at coordinate 76,470 of CAVPPY010000043.1, read as the reverse complement.
GCGGTCGTCCACAGAAACAGTTGAAGTCCGGTGGCAGAGTCCTCGGGATCAACTGCCGTTCCAGCCACCAGTCCATTGTTGTTGATGACAATGTTTTCCGATTCGGCGGTTGTTGTAAATAGCTCGACAAACTCTGAGTCACTGGATGGGGTGTAGTCGATTGAACCGGGACAGTAATAGAAGCAAACGCGATTTAGTTGCCCGCTATCACGCACATTGACATAACCCACCAGCTCCCTGGATTCATTCATGCTGTAATGATTTATACCGACTGCCCCGCTGTCGGTCAGAGGGTCGTAGGCATCCACAACCCCTTCTGCAATCAAGTGCGCCAAAATGTCGACCGTGAACATTCCCGCCGAACCGTCGGTAAGGCAGAGATAGCCATTCCCGCAGACAATGTCGCCGGACTGCTTAATCTCGTAGGCGGCATTCGGTCCCAAGTACACCCACTGGTAACTGGTACTTGAGCCTCCGTCATTGCCACCTCCCCCTTTTCCGCCACCACCTTTGCTGCCATTCTGAGCAAACGTTGGATTGACGATCGCCAATGATGCCAGCAATGTAAACGCCATATTCCAGCCAAGCCACTTTCGCGTCATTGATGTTTCTCCACAAATCGAATTGGAATAAAGTAGCCAAATCAACATCTGCACCCCACAACAGGTTTAGCGAGTCGGCTCTACTTCTACGTGCGTATTACCGGTTCCCAAAGAATCACTTTTGGCGGGCTCGACTCAAATAAATTCCGTTTCGCAGTCACGGCAGATCGATAACCTGTTGCCTTCGACTAGCAGCGAGCGAATTCGACATTGGCTGAAAATGACGCAAGACGGCACCTCGGAAAACCACACCTGCCCGAGTGTATCGCGATACTTCAGGAGAATCTTCAGATATGTCGCGACGAATTAGGTGAGACAGACGATCAAACACTGTATTGCATGCGGACTCTCGGAATTGCTTTGAACAAAGCTCGGCGCACGCAAGAAGCGATTGCGAATTTCCAGGAATTGTTCGCAAGATTTCGTGAGACTGGGCTCAACGAACATCCGCATTTTCTTGGGGGAAGATGGGAGTTAGCTGATTTACTCGCAAAACAAGACGACGATGAGGCATTATGGGGATTGCTGGACCAATCCTCCATTGGCTTGTCCGAATACTCTACGCCAAGCTCTCGTGAAAACGCTTGTCTCACCTACATGCATCCGCTATATGTTTACTGTGAAAAGGGAAAACTAGAGGCAGCGACGCAGGTTCTCTCGCGACTTCGCAACGCAACCGCGGAAATACCACCAGACGAGGCACACCGTTTCTTACGCCCCGCGCTCGTCAAAGTTGCTTTCATTAATTGGGACGCCGAAAAACTTGGTGCGGCTGAATCATTACTCCGTGAAGCAGTGGCGATTAGCAAGGGACATTTGTACTTCAATAGCTTGCAACTGTTAGGCAGACTTCTCAAGGACAAGGGGGACTATGAAGAGTCCGAGACGTTCTTGCTAGAGGCGGCAAATGGCATGCTGAGTTATGCAGATACATCTGGAAACTCTGACATCCAACTAAAGGCTGGCCCCGGAATTCGCGAGCTAATTCTAGTAAGCATCAAAGATCTTATATCACTCTACGAACTGACCGGCAACTCAGTAGCTCTTGACCAATGGCAAGCAAAGCTTGAGCAATATCAGACAGACTGATCACGAAAGTTGGAACACCCCAGATGTGCGAATTCGTAATTCTGGCTCGTTGCATTCAAAACAGTTTCGCGCAGAACGCCAAATCAGAGCATGGACATGCATTGAAACGCAACTTGCAGGCTTAACACTCATTCTCAAACGAGAATTGGCTGGTGCGATTCGTAGACTAACAGAACGTATTCGCAAAGGCTCCGAAGATGGCAAGAACTTGCATCAATCGCTGCCATACAACTGACGTGCAATAGTCAATAAAGATCTGACACTGACTGTCGATTGAAGAATAGACTCAAGTGCTGTCCTCTGAGCCTTTGGGTCTGTTGAACCTTTTGAGGCAATACGCGGTCGAGGTTGTGTCCGGCGACGAGAACGTGAGGTCCACGACGAGAAAAGGTGTCAGGACTAGTCCTGACACCTTTTAATTCCGCGAGCTTGGCTCCTTGGGAAGGTTGCGATGTTGTCCCGACGACAAATACACAGCTTTCCGCAAGCGATTGATGCCACCCAAGGGTTGGTGTTCGCTAATGCCATGCCAAGGAGTGAAAAACAGCCGTTCGCATTTTACGCGTTGCTCGGGTGCGTCAAATTCTTGGGGTGGGATGGTGATGCGCACCACGGAGGTGTAATCGTCAGACCACTCGGTCGACGCGTTCTCGATATCGGTAGCGACATCCACTTGATCCGCTCGGACATAGAAAAGGTGTCAGGACTCTTTTTTCGGTCTTCCCCGAGGTCGAAGGGTTGATTCCAAGTCTAATCGACGAGCGACCGACTCGACCCAGCCCTGGTTTCCTAAAGCTGTGCTGCGGTTGATGCTCCATCGAATCGACTGAACTTCGCTCTCAGACAACTCTGCATTCACGCGTGCCCACCAGTTCGGCGAGCGGGCAATGGGCCATGGCGAAAATAACTGCGCCCTGCGCTCTGAAGCTAACGCTCAAGTCCTTCGGCGAGGATTCGCTCGAAGGCTTCGTAGTCCTCAGGTTTATGGAAAATCGTGGCCCTCGAATTGCCACGATTCAATGCGTGATAGATCCCACCCCGCTTCCTCCGCTCGTTTCGGTCTCCCCATTCCAATACCGTGAAATGACCAAGCTATCCCGGAAAAGAGTCCTGACACCTTTTCCTTCCGGGAGAAGTCGTTCAGTTCGCTTGGCCTGCATCGTCAGCTTGAATCAACGGCTCGTCAAGCGAAAAGAGTTTTTCATCGAACTTTTCGTTGAATACCCAATTGGAGAACACCATTTGAGATTCCGACGAAAACCGAGTTACTCCCAACTTGGAGTCGAAATTCCAAATCTTATACTTCGCAGAGCTTGGCACCCAAATTTGGCTAGCATCGTCGAGTTTGAAATCGAAACACTCCAAATTGCGCACGAGTAACCAAGGCTTGTCTTTTCCTGCTCGTGCGAAGTGTTGAAATTGCAATACGGTGCAGCGTTCCGAATCAATCGCGAACTTCTGATACATATCGCTGTCCTTAGCCTCGAGTATGGCGGTACTCACGATGATTGCCGGTCGGCCGATAATCTCGCTTGACTCGATGGTCGACCTGTCATCGATGAGATTTTGGTTGAACGGCATGCCGATAAACGCTACTTCTAGAGGGCATGTGTCAGGATAAGCGTAGTACCTGCCTCTCATCTCCCTCGGGGGAATATCGTCTTTAATGTTAACGCTCTTGGATTCCCCAAGTTTCCGGTCATATACCGTGATAAGTCGACTAACCCTACTCTCAACCGAACCGTCTTCCATGGTTTCAGTAGATGTCACACGCGCCTCAGATCGCAACTTCCCAGGACCGCTGTATCGCCAAGTTGCCTTGACAGTTGTTCGTATATCAGTCTTTCGTCTTTCAGGATCAAAACCTTCCGAGCGTCTGAGACTTATCGCTTGAACGCTTGCGTTGCTGAGTTGCTGTGCTGCCTTCATGCGTTCCATGATGGTTTTCAACGTAGCTTCCGGTTTGGCAGCATCGAGATTGAGTTGCTGTGCGGAACCCTCAGACGCGAAGATCGCTGCGGCAACGGTAACTAGCAACGCGAAGCAACGGGTCACCATTCTGTTCGTTCTCCCATACATCCAAGTCAATATTGATCATCTAGCAAGCTCGACCGTTCTGGGACCAAGCTGCATGATGCTCTTAAATCAGCAGTCTTCCAAAACCCATGTTCACTAGGCTCTGCCTGATCTTATCCAGCGGCAATCAGTGAAACAATGAACTTGGGATATCCCGTCTGTTGGTGGCAAAGGGTCAGGCAGGGTCAGACTTTGTTTTGGGTTTTCAACCTCTGCACGCAGCTTGCGAAAAATGTGACGCAAGGGTGAGTGGTAGATGCCTGCGTTCTGAGCGGTCATGCCAATGTGAGACCGTTCAGTTTATCGCCAATTTTGGGTCTTACATCCTGATCGTCTTGGTCATTTGCCGTTTCGCCGCGAGACGTGATTCGGTGGCAATGGTTATCGCTCCGGTCGGACTGATTCCATTTTGGCACGCAAAGCATGCGGCCGAACCTGACCCCTTCTTGATTGTGTTGGCAGTTTACTACGGTACGCTGATGCTGCTGCTTCGATTTGGCGTGGTCGCGGTGTTGAGATTTTTGGTTTGCCACCACCTCCTGCTTCGCATGCCCGTCGCTGATGGTCCCGGTCCCGATTTGACGCCAGCAATCGTTGTGGTTTTGACCATACTGTTGATCGCAGGATATGGTTTTTACATTTCAGTTGGCGGGCGGAAGCCGTTAATCGCCAAACTGTCTAGCTGATCCACCCATCAGGTATGGGATGAATGAGTAAAAGTGTCAGGACTCTTTTTTCGGTCTTCCTCGAGGTCGAAGGGTTGATTCCAAGTCTAATCGACGAGCGATCGACTCGACCCAGCTCTGGTTTCCTAAAGGTGCCCCGCGGTTGATGCTCCATCGAATCGACTTAACTTCGTGTTCAGACAACTCAGCATTCACCCGTGCACACCAGTTCGGCGAGCGGGCAATGGGCCATGGCGATAATAACTTTGGCCCGTGCTCTGAAGCGTTGAGCCAGCGCGTCAGAGAGCTCCATGGCCAGTCTTGGGCCTTTGCCACCAAGTTGGCTTGAAGGGCATTTCGCTCAACATATCTGCAAACAACAAGAAAATGGTCGTCGTCTTGCACAGGGAAGCTCTTAAACCGCCCCTGATAGATGTGACCTTCGCCGGAAGTGTGGTAGTGCGAATGAAGTCGCATCGTGTGCGTTAGCGAGACCCAACGCAGGAAGTTGCTCATCCCACCGTGCTCGGTTGGCTGGAGCACAAAATGCCAGTGGTTTGGCATCAGTTGATAGGCAAGGATCTTGCAAGGATAGCGTTCGAGTCCTTCGGCGAGGATTCGCTCGAAGGCATCGTAGTCCGCAGGTTTATGGAAAATCGTGGCTCTCGAATTGCCACGATTCAAGGCGTGATAGATCCCACCCGCTTCGTCCGCTCGTTTCGGTCTTCCCATTCCAACACCGTAAAATGACCAAGCTAACCAAAAAAGAGTCCTGATACAGTCCCGACACCTGCGATTCCTCAGAAAAGAGTCCTGACACCTTTTAAGAAGCTTTTAAGGCTCCTTGGGAAGGTTGCGATATTGTCCCGACGACAAATACACAGCTTTCCGCAAGCGATTGATGCCACCCAAGGGTTGGTGTTCGCTAATGCCATGCCAAGGAGTGAAAAACAGCCGTTCGCATTTTACGCGTTGCTCGGGTGCGTCAAATTCTTGGGGTGGGATGGTGATGCGCGCCACGGAGGTGTAATCGTCAGACCACTCGGTCGACGCGTTCTCGATATCGGTAGCGACATCCACTTGATCCGCTCTACGGACCTGCAGCGCGAAGTCAAATTCCACGGTATTGCGGGCAAGCCGCTTGATCAAAGCCGTCCGAAGATAATTGGGATCATCAACATTGGGTGGGTCGGTGCTACGGTCGACTGGTGCGGCGCGGAATCGCATCACACGTTGGTCGCCGAAGAGAAATGGCGCTGCGCTAAAGTAGGCGGCATCGACCGGGCTGGCCGGCGGCGGCTCAAAAGCACCGGCGTCTCCATCGACCGCGTTGGCGGAAATCCTCTTAACAATTTGTTGAGTGCGGAGCGCCCGCTGCTTTTGCTCTGGCGTGCCTTCGCTGAATCGCTTGACGAAGAAGTTTCGTGCTGGATTCGGTTCACCGAAATGCTCGACCAACGCCTGACTGAGCAATTCATAATCCTCGACATTGGCAAAGGCGAACGCCGGTTGATTGACCATCACAAAGTCTTGCGTCAGAACTCCATGCAGCGGCAGAAGCGATTCTCCCTGGACTCCCATCAATTTGATCGCCATACCACGGCTGCCGTGCACAGGCGTGCCGGATTCATCCCGCCTCGAATCGGCTCCAACTTGTACATCGGCGTTGGAAAAGCGGATGTAGGCATCGTAGACGGCCCCCGGCTGAAAGACACCTACCGTGTACTCAGCTGGTAAATCAGACCGCACTTCAAATTTTGCGGTGACACAGCCGTGGTCCTTTGGGTGCACGCCACGCAGCATACGTTTATTGGCATCGTATTGCATTTGCATCCGCTTGCCCGTCAGCTCGACGATGTTCGCAATGCCTTCCGCTTCGCCGGCTGGTATCGCTTCCAATTCCACATAAGGTCGGCTGGACAGCGATTTCATGTATTCGATCAGCGCATATCGCTCTTCCTCGGTGAAGTCGCGCCACACCCCATTTTCGAATGTCTGCGTGAAACCTTGTGTGGCATTCGCCCCATGGCCTTCGTGACCGGCGTTCGAATTGCCAATGATCGCGTGACAGGCATCGTCCATTACTTCGAATTTGGAGCCGATAGTGGTCTGGTGGGTTACGAATCCGACGTTCACAGGATCAAACTCTCGTGTGCCGACCCAGAACGATACAGAGCGTTCGGAAGCCGGCAGTAATGTTTCATGAAGATTGGGCACCGAGCCATTATGAAAGTATGGGGGACTGGCCCAGATTCCCTCCAGCGGTCGGGAAATGTAGCCGACACCCTTGATATCACTAGGATGCGCCGGCGGCTGGTCGGCGGGCAGCAGCGGTCCCAAATCAACGCCTTCAGCTTGCGCACGATTTCCGATGATTTTCTGGACTACAATTTGGAACAGCGTTGTGCGAGGCACTCGTTCCAAGTCGCCGACCATCGTTCGCAGACTTCCCGTCAGAACCGAGTTTTGCGGAGACAGGTTCATAAGAAACTGAGGGTCCGTGCCAACTTCAGGGATTGTTTGTGAGTGGATGGGAATCCTGCCGGCGCTGTTGCGGGCGAAGCGGCCATTGTCACCACGCACCGCATGACATGACTGGCAATTTTGAGCAAACAGCCGCTTGCCCATCTCAATCTTGTTGGTGTCAAGCTCGCCGAAAACATCCTCGGGCCAATCGGGGGCTCTCAGCTTGGCGATCAGCCCGTGCTCGAGTCGAATCAAATTCTTGAGTCGCACGGTGGAGTCGAATTGTTCGGGGCCTGGTTCGACAGTGTAATTACCAAAGACGCCGAGCACTTCACCGACATTCCTCGCTTCCGGAAAATCTGCTGAGGCATTCCACTGGACGTATGCCATGTCTGGCGTATTCCAAAGCGAAGGATAGCTGACCGGTGCATTGCATTCGCGGCGATTGGCTGGCTCATACAAGGCGGTTTCGCAAATGGCATTCAGGATTGCACCGAAAGCGTCGAGTCGTGCAAAGCCGTAGGGATGCCGAGCCTTGTTGCGCTCAACCAAGCGATTCACGGCATCGGCGATCTGCTGAACCTCCTGCTTGAAATCGTTTAGATCTCCTTCCGTGCGGCCCACACGCGTGGCAAAGCGACCTAATTTTTCGGTATCCTTGGCGGTAGCGTCCAGGGCCAAGCCCAGGTCGCGCAAAAACGACTCGATATCAGCCTGCGATGCTCCGCCATCAATGCGCAAGGTGACTCCCTGGTACTCGAGTTCATGCGTATGGCAGGCTGCACACGTCAGACCAAACCAAGACTCCTGCTCTTGCGGATAGAGTTTTTCATCAAACCCACCACCCAGATAGGCTCTCTTGACTTCGAAGCGGGTGGACTTCGCCACAACAGCTTTCAGGTCTGCTTCCAACTCCAAAGCTTTGCTGGCCACAGGATCCACTCCGTCGCGAACGAATCCAATTGGCAAACCATCTGGATTCAGCTTTGAAGGTTTCGCGGGGAGGAAGCCGTACTTGCGGATATTCTCATCATCGCGGAATTGCCGTTGATCATCCGCTTGTTCCAAAGCTAGGAACCATTTGGATGGAATCAGCTGCGATCCTTGAGCCGTGTAATAGAACTCTTCGCGTTGTTCAGTATCCCACCCCTGGTCGAGAAACTTCGTTTGCGCCCAAGCACTTGGTACGATGGACATTGCCAGCAGCCAGCAGCTTGTCTTGAATCTCATTTTCGCTTCCTCCAACGCACCAATCGAACCTTGCGAAGAGTCTCCATGGACCTTGTCAAAAATGACTTCCGTGTTCTTCTTGGCAAGCATCACGCGGAGCATAATGGCTACCTTGAGATTGCGGAAGTTATTTTGGACGCGTTCCGAGGCAGCGACTTGCCTCTCGTTATTGTTGCGGATACCGCCCGTCGAAAGTGGGGTTCTTGTGATTTTTCAGCAACTTTTCGCAAGAGAAAAAGTGTCAGGACTCTTTTCTCAGCCAAAAACGAGTCCTGACACCTTTTCGTTCCACCGATTGATGATCTTTGTTGCCCTGTTGGCGGCCATGAGTAATCAGGGAAAGGCTGTGACCGGAAATATTGTTACGGCACAGGAGCAGGCTCGCGATTATGACGTAGTCGTCATCGGCGGGACGCCGGCTGGAATCGCCGCAGCAATCGCTGCAGGCCGGGGAGGCAAGACCGTGATGATTGTTGAGCAGTCTCCAGTTCTCGGCGGAGTGCTCTCTTCGGGCGTGATTCGATTGGATGATCTCTACGTGGAATCCAACAGTGGCGTCATGGAGGAATTCCGACAACGCGTTAGGACGTATCATCGTACGGAGTTGGCAGAGGATCCCCTCGTGCAGGCACACCTTAAGCAAGACCCGCGCTTGCCCTGGAATGTGGCTGAAGGAAGAGCCTGGGAACCGCATACGGCAGCTAGGATTTATGCTGAGATGGTTGCCGAGGTCAAGACGATCACGACACGCTTCAATGCGGTGGCTGTGGATGTGATATTGGAAGGTAATCGGATCACAGGCGTGATCACCCAGGATCGCGACAATCAGGGACGGTTGGGGAGGAAAGAAACATACTCCGGCAAAGTGATCATCGATGCGACCTACGAAGCAGACCTGGCAGAATTTGCCGACGTGCCTTTTCGCATTGGACGGGAAGCCCGTTCCAAGGAAGAGCCACACGCCGGACGCATCTACACTAATTTCTTCCGCAGTGTACCCGGGACATTGAAAGCAACCATCCTTCCTGAAAGTACGGGCGAGGCGGACAAGAGATCACAAGCTTTCACCTATCGGCTCACGGGAAAGGATTACGGTCGAGCGGATCACCCCTTTCGCTTGAAAGAGCCGCCACCCAACTATGATCCGGCTAAATACCGATGGAATCGGAATGAGAAGCCGATTATTCCCAACCGAAAGTTTGATCTACTGGGTATCAGCTGGGGAGGTGATCTGACCGGGTATGGAACGCGTTGGGTGCTGGCTGACTGGCAGGAGCGAGTGGAGATCGAAAAGATTTATCGCAACTATGATCTTGGCTGGCTCTACTACATCCAGACGGAAGGAGGCTCACCGAACATTGGCCTACCGGACGATGAATTCATAGATAACGACAATCTCCCCTATCGGCTGTACGTTCGTCAGGGACGCCGCATTGAGGGACGCTACACATTGACCGAAAGCGATGTTCACAAGGACCTCCGCGGCAATGGGTTACGAGGACCGCTCAACGCGGATTCCGTTGCAATCGGCGTGTACGGTATTGATGCACACAATGTCCAAGGGCCAACCGTTAGGGAACAACCCCCGTATGGGCAAGGTGCAGCTGAGGGCACACTTCACATGCTCGATGTGACCGGACCGTATCAGATCCCCTACGACGTGATGGTGCCCAAGCATCATCAAGCGATACTCTTTCCAGTAGGTATTTCCAGCACTCACATTGCGATGTGCACGGTCCGAATGGAACCAGTTTGGTCAGCACTTGGACAGGCTGCAGGCGTTGCAGCTGCGTTGGCAATCGAGCATGACCTTGAACTAGGCGATGTCCCTGTGAGCCAAATTCAGGATGAGCTGGTAAAGCAAGGTTGCGTTTTGTTCTTTTACACCGACCTACCCGGAGACGCACCCGGATTCGAGGCAGTGCAGAAACTGAGTTTGCTTGACGCGTTCGCTGACAATGAGCTTGATCGCCTTCGCTCGCATGGTCCGGCTACAAGTCTGACAGATCTGAACAAAGAAGCCTATCGTTTTCGACCGCATGAGTCGGTTACGGTGGGCGAATTCGCGCGGATGGTCGTGCACGGATTTCAGATCCCGTTCAGTATTACGGCGGCGCACTTTAACGATGTACCACGTGGACACTCCGCTTTCAAATATATCGAGACTTTATACGATTCTTCGAGCCAATCTCCATCGCCCTTCTTCGATTACGAAGTGCGCAAAGAGTCCGGGAGCGACGCCTTGATTCTTGCCCATCCAGATCAGGAGCTAAGCGGCGCCACGGCCACAAAAATTGTTGCGGGCTTGCTGCAAAAGACAGTGCAACCGTTGCCTCGACCCGCCGCCAGTCTTACTCGCATCGAAGCCGCTCAACTGATCCATCAGCACTTGAAGAACGGAGAATAATCGTAAGAGATCACCTGACGGGATGTGCGCCCACGACCGAATAAATTTCGTTGGAAACTCCGCCGTTAGTCGAATCGACGACTGAATGCGGTTTACCCGCCGATGACTCGGAAATTTTAAGGAGTAACGCCTACACGAAAACTGGGAAGCAAAAGTTATGGCATGTCCACAAACATCTTCGCAGCCTGGCTTATCCTTCACCCATCTCGAGCAGGCGGTGGATTCTTATGCAAGCTTTCTTGGATGGTACGCGAGTGTCGTATAGAGCAGATTGAGCGCGAGGCCACGTGGGGAGTTCACGATGCCGCACCGCTTGCTTACTGCAACCGAACTCGCAGAGTTCCTGCGGGGCGACAAAGGTGTCAGGACTCTTATCTCGGGCCTCGCCGAAAAACGAGTCCTGACACCTTTTTTCTATGTGTGCTCATTAGCACGCGACTGCCCTCTGTGACACACATTGCGGACAGTTCAAGGACGGCTGGAACGTCAGAATGCGGGAAATTTTACTCAGAGTTTTGGCACGCAGAGTGCACGTGCAAAACATTCAAATGCTTGAATGTTTGAATCTGAGTGTCGCACACGAGGCAGTTCGAGCGCGAGGCCACGAGGGGAGCTCACAATGCCGTACCGTTTGCTTGCTGCAACCGAACTCGCAGAGTTCCTGCGAGCCCTGGCTCATCCACGTCGCATTCAGATTCTGGAGGAGCTGCGAAGGGGCGAGCAAGACGTGGCTTCTTTAGCAAAAGCCACCAGTCTTGCGCATTCGGGTGTGTCACAGCACTTAATGGTGCTGCGAGCACATCGAGTTGTAACCGAGCGCCGCGAAGGGAGAAGAGTCATCTACCGAATTCGCTCTGAGGAGCTTGCTGATTGGTTGGTCCAAGGCATGGACTTCTTGCCGCCCATGGATCAACAAACCGATGAAGTGCGCAGGGCGATCAAGAAGGCACGGTCCAAATGGACGGAATAGTTTCGCGATCGATGTGTCGTGCGGACTTGTTTGAGAAGCTGCTTACAATCGAGATCTTTGTTTGCTTATGTAACCCAAAAGGAGAAAGTCCATGTCCAAGACGAATCTTAAAGACAACAAGAACCGAGCGACGCCGGCAGACGTTATCCTTCGCCGATCCCACCATAACCGTGTCGCTTGACAGTGAACACGAATGTGTAGACGTGAGCCCATCGAACCAGCAACTAACGGATGCACACCAAGAGGCGATTCGTCTACTTGCCCACGAGAAATGGGAAGCGGCAGGCTGTCCGGCCGGGGATGGGGTCGACTTCTGGCTGGAGGCGGAACGGGAAGTCAATGCGGAACGGTCGGGATCTAGCACCGATCAAGGATAGGAATCAAATCCAACTTAGTTCTTCACGATTGACGAATCAACTATTGCCTTGCGAGGAGCGTTTCAGATGACAACTGACAAACTGCAGGATTCCGCTGAAGCAGATCGAGTTCTACTTCAGCGGGTGAAACGATTGTCTTGACCAGCGAGGCTACGCGCCTCTCCGGAGTTTGGAAATCAGCGTTGAGCGAGGTGTGGTTTTGGTTCAAGGTAGGGTGCCGACATTTTACCTGCGGCAGATCGCCATCGGATGTATCAAACGCGCGGCGTGTGTGACTCAGGTGGTCGATCGGATCGAGGTTGTCGATGTTCCCGATCAGTGTCAGCCAAGTGCCGATGACGACGACGAACAGGAACCTTCTGAGCCGTCGACTGCGCCGCCGCATGGATTTGCGCGATCATGGCTCACTCAGCGGGCGACGATCTTCACACACATGTTCTTGTGGGGATCCGGTCAGGACAGCATGCGGAGGGGTTGATACATCGAATGGGCTTGTTGCCGCTCATCGCTCAAAAAGTGGCTGAGCTGCGCAGATCTATTCGAGTAGCAAAGTCGACTGGTCTGAATGAACTGGTGCGTGATCCGTTCCGCTAAATTTGTCGAAGGAGAGTCGCATGAAACGATTCAAGAATATCCTCGTGGCCGTGGATAACCGTCTGGAGGAACATCCCGCACTTCAGTGGGCGGTCCGCCTGGCTGAACATAATCAGGCGAAACTGAAAATCGTGGACGTCGTGCCCGAATTCTCGTGGATCGCGCGACTGGCGATGCCGGACAGCGAGCGCACACAGCAAGTGCTGGCGGACGACAAACGCCGGAATCTTGAGGCAATTGCCGGGCCGCTGCGCGAGCAAGGGGTTCGATGTTACGACCAAGGTTCTCCTCGGAAAAACGTCCTTCGAGATTATGCACGAGGTGCTGAGGTCGAATCACGATCTGGTGCTACGGGTGACCAAAGGCGCGCATAGCCGTCGAACGGGATTCTTCGGTACGACGAGTATGCGTTTGCTGCGCAACATGCCCTTGTGCTGTCTGGCTCGTTCGGGCTGACGCACCGCCGCGTTTTGCCCGCGTATTGGTTGCGGTGGATCCCGTCCCTGACGATGTCGCTCAGGAAGTAATGAACAAGACGCTGATGGATATCGGTAGGTCGATCGCCAAATTCGAGAACGGCCAATTTCATGTCGTTCACGCTTGGGAGCTAATCGGTTCGAGCGCGGATGAGTCATGGTCAATCCCCGGTCAGGTGGAGGAGGCAATGAGGAAAGCCAAGACGGAAGTGGCCGCAGCGCTAGACAGCTTCTTGTCACCATACAAACTCAGCCATCGCAGCGATGGCGTGCACCTGCTCCGCGACGAATTGGGCGCCGGACATGCAATTTCCGAGTTGGCGAAACAGCAGGACATTGACGTGGTTGTGATGGGAACCCTGGCTCGAACAGGCATTGCCGGTGCGCTTGCTGGGCAACACGGCTGAGCAAGTCATCGATCGAGTCGAATGCTCGGTTTTGACAATCAAGCCGAACAGGTTCATTTCGCCCGTGACTTTGCCGGAAACATAGAAGCGACAGCAGCAGCGGGTCGAATCTCAGAAGCACAAACGTTCTAGGAATAGTAATGGAAACGATTCTCAGTAGACACTGGCATCATCTTCCTGAGTCCGAGGTTCTTGATCTGGTGGAAACCAATCTGGACCGCGGATTGGATCGCTTTGCCGTTGAGAACCGGCAAGAGCGTTTCGGACCGAACGCAATTACACAAAGAAAAGGCCAAGGGCCGCTCGTTCGCTTCCTGCTCGAATTCCATCAACCCCTGATTTACATCCTGTTGGTTGCCGCGTTGATTACGGCCCTCTTGCATGAATGGGTGGACTCCGGCGTCATCCTTGGCTGTCGTATTGGTGAACGCCATCATCGGCTTCGTCCAAGAGTCGAAGGCACTCAAAGCCATCGATGCGCTTGCGCGAGCGATGACCAGCGAAGCGACCGTGCTGCGGGCGGGGGAGAAAAAACGCATTTCCTCTACGGAACTGGTACCAGGGGATGTCGTCTTCCTGCAATCAGGCGACAAGGTTCCCGCGGATCTAAGACTGCTTGTTTGTCGTGAATTGCAGACCGATGAGTCCACGTTGACGGGTGAATCTGTACCGATCGAAAAGCATGCCAAAACGCTTGAGCATGACACGGTTTTGGCGGATCGCCGCAACATGGTGTATTCATCCACGCTGGTGACCTACGGAACAGCCACAGGCATCGTGGTGAGTATTGGCGACAACACGGAGATCGGTCGTATTTCGGAGTTGATCTCTTCGGCCGAGGTATTGGCCACGCCGTTGACCCGCAAGATTGCTCATTTCAGCGGCATCCTGTTGTACGTGATTCTCGGCATGGCCGCCGTGACTTTTCTCGTCGGCGTGGTTCGGGGCGAGTCGTTGTTGCATATGTTTATGGCGGCAGTCGCTTTGGCCGTGGGCGCGATTCCGGAAGGCTTGCCGGCCGCGGTGACCATCACTCTGGCGATCGGCGTCGGTAAAATGGCAAAGCGCCACGCGATCATTCGCAAAGCTTCCCGCGGTCGAGACACTGGGTAGCACGACGGTCATCTGCTCCGACAAGACGGGCACACTGACTCAGAACCAGATGACCGTTCGAGAAGTGTTTGCGGGAGGCGAATTGTTTGCTGTCTCTGGTGTCGGTTATGCGCCGGAAGGAGAGTTTTCGTGTGACGGAGAAACGGTTGATGCCCGCCAGCGTCCTGATCCTCATCGAATGCCTGAAGGCTGGACTGCTCTGCAACGACTCGGCGGTTGTGCAAACCGAAGAGGGCTGGCAGGCCGAAGGCGATCCCACGGAAGCCGCCTTGATTGTCTCGGCCCGTAAAGCAGGTCTTTCTCCTGAAACGATGAGGCGAGAGCTACCGCGGTTGGACGCCATCCCATTCGAGTCGCAGCATCAGTACATGGCGACGTTGCACAAGGTGGGGATGGACGGCCGTCCGGTGGCCTATCTGAAAGGCTCGGTCGAAAGCATTCTTCAGCGTTGCGACAACGTGTTTGGCAATGTCGAAAGTCTCACGGCGTTGGACCCCGACTCAGTGCATCGACGTGTCGCGGAATTGGCATCCGACGGCTTACGAGTGCTGGCGTTGGCTCGTGCCGAACTTCCGGCGGGGACGATCGCGATCCGGCATCAGGACGTGGCGAGCGGACTGAGCTTTCTAGGCTTGCAGGGAATGATCGACCCGCCGCGACCTGAAGCCGTACAAGCCGTCCACGCCTGCCAGGCCGCCGGGATTCGTGTGAAGATGATTACCGGGGATCACGCTGGAACCGCTGCCGCGATCGCTGCGCAAATCGGCCTGGACGGCGCCGAGCGAAACGGCTCAGCAGAGAATGTGATTACGGGCAAAATGCTGGCTGCGCTATCCGACACAGAACTTCTCGACGCTGTCGAGAAGACGGCGGTCTTCGCGCGGGTTGCGCCGGAACAAAAACTCCGCCTCGTCAAGGCACTGCAACATCGGGGCCATGTTGTGGCCATGACCGGCGACGGTGTGAACGATGCCCCCGCCTTGCGTCGGGCCGACATCGGCGTGGCGATGGGTATTACCGGCACGGAAGTCGCCAAGGAAGCCGCGGACATGGTGCTGACGGACGATAACTTCTCCTCCATCGAAGCGGCTATCGAAGAAGGCCGGGGTGTGTTTGACAATCTCGTCAAGTTTATCACTTGGACGCTGCCGACAAACATCGGTGAGGGGCTGGTCATTCTCGTGGCGGTTTTCGTCGGCGCGGCACTGCCCATCCTGCCCGTACAGATTCTGTGGATCAATATGACCACCGCCGTCCTCCTGGGATTGATGCTGGCATTTGAACCGAAAGAGCCTGGCATCATGCGCCGTTTGCCGCGCGACCCGGCAAGCCCGATTCTCTCGCCAACACTGATTTCCCGAATTCTTCTCGTGGGTGTCCTGCTGCTGATTGGCGCGTTTGGCCTGTTCGAGTGGGAGCTAAGTCATGGCGAGAGCGAAGCGGCAGCGCGAACGGCCGCCGTGAACGTGTTCGTCTTCGGCGAACTGTTTTACCTGTTCAACTGCCGGTCCCTCACCATGTCCATGTTCGCAATTGGGGTGTTCAGCAACCGCTGGCTGCTGGCCGGCGTCGGCATGATGGCTGCTCTCCAAGTTGCTTTCACGTATGTACCCGCCATGAACCGCGCCTTCAGCAGCGAGCCCATTGGAGTAACGGAGTGGTTCCTGATCCTGGGAACCGGCTCGCTGATCTATCTCGCTGTCGGCTTTGAAAAGTGGCTGCGCCGGCGAGCGTCGAAGGGGTCGATCTGAGAGGACTGTCAATATCCTTTGAAATACGGCGGACTGAAGAAATGCTCAAGCGGGCGGCCGAGACCCTTCACCTCCAATGGCAGAGTAAAGAATTCCGTAATGAGAGCGAAAATGAAAGATTCAAACGACCACGACAAGCCGTTGCGCGAATGACACTCACGAAGCACATTCGGCTGATCGCTGGTGGACTTGTCTGCGTGCTTTTTGGCGCGTTCATGGCTTGGGGGGTTCATGCGTTATGGCAGCTTGACGACATCCCACGTAACCAGCACCTTCAACGAACAAATGATGCATCGCAAAACTCGAACCATGGGGCAGATTCTCGACGGGCTGGTTCGAGGTGACCTGCGCCGTGTCGAGAATTCTGCCGAGCACATGAAATCGATCGGCCTCCACGTCAATTGGTATTCGTCGAGCGAAGTCTACGAAAACAACAACGAACCATTTCGCCAATCAACGTTTGATCTGATCGACGCCGCACAACGCCGCGATCTCGATGCCGCCAAAGAGTCCGCCTTGCGGCTGGAAAGATCGTGTATCGAATGCCACGCACTAATCAACCGTAAGGAGCTTCCGACTCAGTGAAGTGTGGCCGAGTGGTAGGATTCATGGCATTCCATTTAGCCGAGAAAATCAATGCAACGCTTTAAGAACATCTTATTGCTCTACGGATGTGACCGAGCAACGCTAGACCACGCGGCCAACTTAGCAAAGCAGAACCGCGCAAAGCTCGCCGTAGTGCAAGTGGTAAAGGAAATGCCGCAGGAGTGGCAGCATATGCAACTGGGCGGGACGTCGGTCGATGTTCAGAAACTGGCGATCGCTGAATGCGAGACGCGGTTGAAGGAGTTTGTTGCTCCACTCAAACAAGACGGCTTACGCGCGTCCACGAAGGTGCTCGTCGGGACTCCGTTTCTGGAAATCATCCGCGAGGTGATCGCCAACAAGCGAGACCTGGTGATGATGACTGCAGAAGGAAAAGGTGGTTTGAAGGAACGGCTTTTCGGCAGCACGTCGCTGCACTTGATGCGCAAATGCCCGTGCCCCGTCTGGGTGATGAAGCCGACCCGACGAAAACAATTCTTGCGAATTCTTGCTGCCGTAGATCCCGACCTTGAAGATAAGACACGTGAGGCGCTAAATGCGACGATCCTGCAACTTGCTTCCTCAATCTCGGTGAAGTACAACGCGGAATTACACATCGCTCATGCCTGGACCGCGCTCGGTGAAGGTCTGTTGCGAAGTCGGACGGAGGTCGCCAACGCTGAGATCCAGAAATATGTTCGCGAAGTAGCGGACAAGGTTCAGCGCCGCTTGGAGGGCCTGCTTGCGAAGTACACAGACGGAGCCGCGGAAGTTCACCTGGTCAAAGGGGATGCCGCTGAGGTAATCCCAGACATTGCGAAGTCCAAAAGTATTGATCTCTTGGTGATGGGCACCGTCTGTCGCACCGGCATTGCTGGCTTCTTCATTGGCAACACCGCCGAGAAGATATTGGACGAGGTTGATTGCTCGGTACTCACGGTCAAGCCCGAAGGCTTTGTCTCGCCAGTGAAGCTTGCATGAATTCAATTCGGAAACCTTGATAATGGAATTGGAAAATATCTTCTACGAATTCGCGTTGCTGTTGGCGGCAGCTGGCGTCCTGGGCTTGGTTGGCCATTGGCTTAAGCAGCCGCTGATTGTTGCATACATTGCCGTTGGAATTCTGGTCGGGCCTGCGGGGCTGAAGTGGGTGACCGTCGGCAGCGAGATTGATCTACTGGCCAAAACAGGCATCGCCCTGCTGCTGTTCACGGTCGGACTCAAGCTGGATCTGCACGTGATCCGCACGATGGGACCTGTGTCTTTGGCAACCGGCCTGGGGCAAGTCGTTTTTACATCCGTGATTGGTTATGCGATCTGCCTTGCTCTGGGACTGTCCCACCTTGCCTCGGTTTATGTGGCCGTTGCTCTCACCTTTTCCAGCACGATTATCATCGTCAAGCTTTTGTCCGATAAACGCGAGATCGACTCATTGCATGGTCGGATTGCTATCGGCTTTCTGATCGTTCAGGACCTGGTGGTTGTCCTCGTGATGATAGCGTTGACCGCATTCGGAGCCGGCCAGGGTGAGGGCGAGTTTATGCAGGAAATCTTGCTGGTTGTCGTGAAGGGGATCGCTCTGCTTGTTTTCCTGGGGCTGCTGATGCGATTTGTGATCCCGCCAATTTTCCGGCGTGCCGCACGCTCGACCGAGCTGTTGACGACCATGGCGATTGCCTGGGCCGTGACTCTTAGCGGCGATAGGTGACTGGTTGGGATTCAGCAAGGAAGTCGGGGCATTTCTCGCCGGCGTGTCGCTCGCGCCGCTGCCGTATCGAGAGGCGCTGGGCTCACGACTGGTGGGACTCAGGGATTTCCTTTTGTTGTTTTTCTTCGTCGATTTAGGTGCCTACCTCAAGCTGAGCGAGTTGGGGACGCAGCTGGTCCCTGCATTGGTGCTCTCACTCTTCGTGTTGATCGGCAATCCATTGATTGTCTTGGTCATCATGGGAACTATGGGGTATCGAAAACGCACAGCGTTCTTAGCTGGATTGACAGTTGGCCAGATCAGCGAATTCTCGCTCATGCTGGCCGCGCTTGGCAGGAACCTCGGCCACATTGGGAATGAGACGGTGGCACTCATCACCGTTGTTGGTCTGGTTACGATTACGTTTTCCACTTACCTGATTATCTACTCTTACCCGATCTACGAGCGGTTGGCTCCGGTGCTATTGAGGTTCGAGCGGAAACACCCCTACCGCGAAGTCGCGTTTGAAACGACAGTCGAGCCGTCCCGCGGTTTCGATGTAATCGTGTTTGGGCTAGGAAGGTTTGGAAAACAAATCACTGCGAGAGTTGACCGAACGCGGCCGGCGCGTGCTCGGCGTAGATTTCGATCCAGATCTAGTGCATTCGTATGCGGGAGATTGGTCATACAGTCGTATACGGCGACGCAGAAGACCCCGAATTTTCTTCGACGCTGCCCTTGTCGCACGCGCAGTGGGTGGTCAGCTCTGTGCCCCAGGTCACCGTAAATCTGGCCTTGTTGCAGGTGCTGTCTCGCCATGGTTACTCGGGCCGGATCGCCACGACAGCACACAATGAGCGTGATGCAGCTTGCTTAAAAGACGCAGGTAGCGACCTGGTCATCTTGCCATTTCTGGACGCGGCCAAGGAGGCCGTCGATCAACTGTGCGAGCCATTGGCAGCACTATCAAACTCGGACGCCGTGGCTCAGCAATCGGAAGAGAAAAGGTGTCAGGACTCTTTTCTCGGTCCGGAAGTCCGCCAGCCGAGTGCACTGCCCCTGAAGTGGCCCCTGCCCCCGAAGAATCAGGAAATTTCGGCGCTCAAGTTGAGTGCCCGTCAGGACTCTGCCTGAGGAGAGAGATGAGTTGTGGTGGCTTTTGCCGAGATGTGTCCTATTTTTACGCTTACGACAGAGCCCCCTCGCCACACACGCCAACCAACCCGCAAGGAGGGATCAGCGAAGAGAGCATGGTCAAACGCAGGCCCCTGCAACCTAGTGCTGAACGCATCGCCCTTGCGCGTGAGCAGCGAAAGCACTCCAATGAATTCTCAAGCCCCATTTGCGCAGGATGCCCCAAGCCCCCAATTTCTCCCCCGAGTACCCGCGAGAAAAGGGATTAAATAAAATAGAGCCTTTTCAAAAACCCGCGTACAGGCTTTTCAGCTTGGCTACCGGTGAGAGTGTACGAAGCATTGCACGCAAGCTTCTTCGAATCCACCCTTAAAAAACGAGTCCTGACACCTTTTCATGCCGGCAAGAAGTTCCGAAAATCGCGATTGGGTTAGTTGACATTTGACCGGGCTGTGTTGATACTGGAGAGCCGGTGTGGAAATATTTCAGGCCATTTGTCGACGCAATTGATTGAATTCTTGGAGAAACAGCATGATACGAGGTTTGGTGTTCTGCGGCATTGTCTTGTTGGCCTCTGCCAGCCAAGCTGCAACGGTGAAGTTTTCTGGTACTTACGGCCTGTTGGCGGGCTCCGATAACCTCGGTATTGTCGGACAGCAATTCTTGGCAACCATCCAAACCGATGGCGGTGCCAACATTCTTAGCGGACAAATTTGGTTTAATCCTCCCACCGTGAATCACACGCTCAAGTACGTGCTCAGTGGCGGCACGGTTGCCCTAGGTGGTGGAACCTACGACATTCAGCGGGATCAGTGCAGGCGGCGGAACATTGTCCTTCCAACTGAATCAGCAGGCTGCGGGCTTTTCCCAGTCCGATTTTCTGGCATTGTCTGGTGCTGGAGGAAGTTCTGTTTGGTTAACTGGAATCGCAGGCGGAACAACTAACATTTACAATGCAACCATCACAGCCGTACCCGAGCCATCAACCATGGCGTTCTTGGGTAGTCTGGTTCTCGGATGCAGTATGTTGCGCACGACGTCGCAGCTAGCTCTCGGCAAACGTATCGATTCTTCAATAGGGAAGCCTTTCGGCTTCCCTATTTTCGTTGACTTCTAGCCACACAGCTAGGGCAGGGCCTTGGCTGAGAACAGCGAATTCAGCGGCAGCTGGCCGCGACTGGCGCTAATGGCCTGCTGACAACGTGAGCTTTAGGGAACGTAACGACTGCGCCACGTCCTGAACTGACTGGATTGCAAATCCCGGCGATAGGCGGGGCCGCTTGAGTCGGCAGCATTAAAGCGGATATAAACTGGGATATCCATTCATCCCCTACCTCGTTTCTAGAACGATGATGCGCACTTCTAGGCTAAGCTGGCTCATGCTTCTGTTGGCGCCAGCACCACTGTTGTTGGAGTATTTTCAAACGCTCTGGCAATTCGAGGAATATCGCTTCTTCCCCGTTCTGTTCTTGGCGGTAGGGCTGTTGGTGTTTGAGCGATGGGACCGCGTAACCAACCCCCCACAAGGCTACCTGGCCTGGACACTCATCGCGACGTCGCTGGTACTGATCGCGTTCGCCACCCTGATTTGGTCCCCCTGGCTGGGCTTGCTGGGCTGGCTGTGTGGCCTGTCCGCCTGCTTCTATTGCCAACACGAAAGGGGGAGTGCGCACAGTTTGCTGCCACTGAGTATCCCCATGTGGCTGGCGTTGCGGTTGCCCTTGGGCCTGGATATCAAGTTAACATCCGACCTGCAGCAGCGCACGTCGCGTTTGAGTAGCTACATCTTTGATCGTCTAGCGATTCCCCATAAGCGCAGTGGGAATATCTTTGAGCTGGTGCACGGACAGTTGTTCGTGGAGGACGCCTGCAGTGGTGTGCAATCGCTTTTCGCCTTACTATTCGTTGCAGCGCTCTTGGTGGTCTGGCTGCGCAGACCCTTGATTTTGTTGCCAATCTACCTGCTTGCGGGCCTGATTTGGTCAGGTGTCATGAATGTGGTTCGCGTCGTGTGTATCGGCTTTGCGCAGGAGAGATTGGGCCTGAATCTGTCCCATGGTTGGCCCCACGAGGTGCTCGGATATGCTTGTCTGACGGGCGCCATCCTGTTGCTACTGTCGACGGACCGCTTGCTGCGAGTTGTCTTTTTCCCAATTCCGGTGGAATCCGCCGGCAAGCAGCGCAACCCTCTGATCAATGCTTGGAATCGCTGTTTTAGAGAATTTACAGCGGTCCCTGCGGTCCCCGAGCAGCAACCGGACAGATCGAGTGCGCAGAATGCCGGTGGGATTGCGGTAATCGCCATCTGCGTTCTGCTATTGCCAATGCAATGGTTAGCGCGCCCGCGACACCCAGTGCGTCCTTAGCCAAACGGACTACATTTTGGGAGCCTCCAGGCACGCTGTTGGATCAAGTGGACGGAATCACAGTCGGACAACACGAGATCATTCGTGGTGGCGATGACATCGCCTTGGGTGACAATTCAGACGTATGGGTCGTGGGGGTGGAAGGCTTGACTAGTAGGCTTGCCGTTAGTCAACCCTACAATGAATTTCACGATTTGTGCGTGTGTTATGTTGCCAATGGTTGGACACTGAACGAACGGCAGATCGTACAGGTTCCCGATTCCGACTGGAGCTACTCGCAGGCCAGTTTTGTGCGAGAGGACGGAGCCCAAGGCTTGTTATTTTTCAGTGGACTGGCCCAAAGTGGGACTGATCTGAATCCTATCGATATCAACTTGGTTTCGCGATTGGCTGCTCGCGCGCAGACGGTGTTGAGCAGAAAGCAAACGGCAGTCGACTACAAGAATTTGATGGTCCAGTTATGGACTGTCACCCCGACTCCGCCAACTCAGGCCCAGATTGCTGGACTGCGGAAACTACATCTCGAAAGTCGTGGGGCGGTAAAGAGCCAACTCAAGAGGGATCAGTCATGAAACGCGAGCTATTTAGCTGGGCAAGCCGCCGATCCCGTCGGCGAGTGCTGAAGGCCATCAGCTTGCCGTTTACGAAGTTGGCAAGTGGCTGGGCGAGTTTGCGCCGAATATCGCTCCGCGGAATGAAGAAAGCATTTCGTCGATTCTGGTTCTTTAAGGAACCCGATTGGACCAAGGCCCCTGCGGCCCCCACAGCTACTGCGTCAGGCGAACGCTCGCTGGCCGGGACCCTCAATCCAACGCACTGGCTGGGATGGGGCTTTTCCATGCTGTACTCTTGGATCGTATCGCGGCCCTACCGCAATCTGGGACCCGCAATACCGGCCGTCGCGGTAGTGAGTGTGTTCCTGCTCGTTATTTTTTGGGAGTCAGTACAAGGCGCAGGCTGGAGAAACAGCCAGTATCGTCGCAGTCTGGATATAGCCTTGCAGTCCGAGGATTTCGACACGGCGAAGATTGCTTCTTTGCGATTGATCGAGCGAAATCCGGACGATAACAATCTTCGTTTACAAAACGCGCTCATCGAGTACTCTCGGGGCAATACCGACCTGGCGCGGGGCTTGATTGCTCAGCTGGCCAGCCAGCGCCATGGCCCGTCAGCCTATTGGTTGCTCGTCAATGACTATCCCCTGGAGAGCCTGACGACATGGGACCAGCAAAAGCACCTCGGATTTCAGCAGACCATGGATTTGGTCCGCTCTGGCTTGGACGACAATCGCAAGCAACATGCCGACCTAATCTTGGCGGATTACTTGACC
The DNA here is from genome assembly GCA_963707245.1 of Pirellulaceae bacterium. Lineage (GTDB taxonomy): Bacteria > Planctomycetota > Planctomycetia > Pirellulales > Pirellulaceae > Aureliella. The sequence goes on along the minus strand of CAVPPY010000043.1, from coordinate 53,145 downwards.
CAAATGGGTGCTCACGCAGACGCGCTCAAGCTGCTGGCCGAGATCGTTACCAAGCATCCCGAGGTCAGTGTGATTGGCATGAATCTGGCCTATCAACTCCAGAATTATGACGAGGCCCAACGATTTGCCGAGACAGCGGTCGTTTACTTAACTCGCCAGCTGGAGAGCGAACCCAATTCTTCCAAGTACCGCCTGGACCTAGCCAAGGCATTGGTCGTGCTCAAGAGAGAGCAGGAGGCAATCGATCAACTGCAGTCTGGGGTGCGCCTGCTGCGAACCAGCCTGCCCGAGGAAGCTGAGAAATTGCAGGCCGGGGTGGGAGAGGTGCTTGTCGAATATGCCCTGCGTTTGAGCCGCGAAAGGCCTCTTAACGAAACGCTTCTCAAACGATTGGAAGTAATCAATCAGGCTCTCGGTATCGCACCCAATAACATGGCCGTTGTAAACGCCACCATCGAGATCATTTTGGAGTGCGAGCAGAATCAAGAAAATCAAATCCTTGTGCTCCGCGACGCTTTGCTGCAAGGCGCTGCCCCGGAGGCCGTGCATTTTATTCAAGGTACGCTCGATTTATTGAAGGGCGATTCGGAATCAGCCCGCAATCATTTGCAAATTGCAAAAGCAACCGGGATGAATACACCTGGCATCTTAAACAATCTAGCTATGTCTTTTTTGGAGTCGACCGATAGCGCCACGCTTGAACGCGCTTTGGAACTCAGCACTTCAGCGGTCAATGCCCTGCCAGAACACCCCTATCTGCGCGACACGCGTGGACGACTTTTGCTGAAGCTTCGGCGTTACGAAGAAGCCATCCCTGAATTGGAATTGGCCTTAAACGCTCCGGAACTTGCCGCTGAGGCGCATGGATTACTGGCAGATGCATACACGGCTCTCAACCAAACAGACTTGGCTGAAGGGCATAGGCAGCTGGCTGCGCAAGGCGCCCCCAGCCGGGCCGAGACAACCGGCGGTCAACAGCCTGAGGCGCGTTAAATGGATGATCGCCAGACCATCTTTCTGCTGTATCATTTTTTTCATCCGGACGATGTAATCAGTGCCCGGCTATACACGGAGATGGCCGAGGACCTAGCGGCAGCGGGTCATCATCTAATTGCTCTTCCTTCCAATCGTAGTTGCCACCATCTCGAAGTGCGTTTGGCAAGCAACCAGGATTGGAATGGCATCTGTATTCGCCGAGTGTGGCGCCCGGCATTTAGTCAAGCAACAGTGGCCGGTAGGTTGCTGAATTCTTTCTTCATGCTCTTCGGCTGGACCTGCTGGGCGATATTCCGCGGGCGACCCAAGACAACCAAAACCAGGGCCAGTCAGCAAACCGTCATCATTGGCACCGACCCCGTCTTTGGAATCCTGGCCAGCCATCCCATGGCGATTGTTTCGTCCCAATATTCGAATCGTGCATTGGTGTCATGACCTGCATCCAGAAGCCTCGCTTGCCGATGGCAGTTGCAAAGCGAATTCTTTAGCCATTCGCTGTCTGAGAAAGCTGCTGAGAATTGCTTACCGCCGCTGTGATGTGGTCGTCGACCTAGGCAGCTGCATGCGCGGATTATTGACAACCGCTGGAGGCTGGCAGAACGGAGATGCAGCCAAGCCCGATTTTGCAACCATAACCCCCTGGGCGCTAATCGAAGCGGAGCAGCCGGCCATGATTCATCGACCAACACGGCAAGCTCTCTTTGCCGATGCGAAGCTTACCCTTTTATATTCTGGGAACATGGGCCGCGCTCATGATCTCGACCTGCTATTGGCATTGGCTCGCGTCTGTCAGGCATACCCGATCGGCTTCTGCTTTGCAGGGCGAGGTCCTGGCACAGAGGCATTAAAGAGCAAACTGACCATTGAAGACACGAATGTAACGCTGGCCGACTTCGCCTCCGAAAGTGAATTGCATGCCCGTTTGTCGGCTGGCGATGTTCACATGGTTAGCCTGAAGGAGAGTTGGACAGGGACGGTTGTTCCCTCAAAATTCTTTGGCGCCTTGGCGATGGGCCGCCCCGTTCTATTCGCTGGCTCTGCAGAGTCATCCATTGCAAAGTGGATCAAGCTACACCAGGTTGGCTGGCATCTCACGTCGGAAAGCCTGAGTGAGATTTCCGCGGAACTCATCGCTCTCGTCGATCGTCCGCAAGTGCTAGATGAAAAGAACCGTCACTGTTGGGAAATATACCGCCAATATTTTTCGCGTGAGGTTCAATTGAGCAAATGGCAGGAGGTAGTCGCGCGGCCCGCCATTGTCTACGCTACCAACAGCAATGCAATTACAGGCCAGGCCGGAACTTGAAGGCCAGGTCGAATCTCATGCCTGAAAAAGACACCCCAGTTCGCCCGCTCATCGGCCTGGCTGAGCTTCCTCGACTCGCCCATAGATCGCCTGCTGTTAGTCGGCATAGCTGGATTGATACCGCTGCTGGCAATTCAAGCTGCAAACCTATGGAACCGTCCGCACTTTCAATTCTTCCCAATCGCTTGGTTCGTATTTTTTGCGATTGTTTATCATCGTGGCCAACTAGTTGACTGTGACTCCACTCTCCGCCGCCAGCTTGGTTTCGGATTATTGCTGCTGAGCCTGTTCAGCGCCATAGCAGCGATGACGTTGCAATCGCCTTGGTTTTCCCAACTGGGTTTGATTCTTCTACTTCTGGGGTGGATGTCACTTCGACTTGGCGATCGCCCGTGGTACGCAATAGCAGGCTGGACGTCGCTACTTATCGTCACGCTGCCCCTGCCGTTGAATGGTGACGCAAGGCTGGTGCAAGCTTTACAATTACAGTCAACACGCGCGGCCTGTACCTTGCTGGACATCACCTCAACGCCGAATCTGGGGCTGGGGAATGTAATCCAAATTCCACCTGGAAAACTGTTTGTCGATCAGGCGTGCAGCGGAATTGACAGCCTGTATGCGCTGACCGCCGTTGCGCTGGCCATGACGATCTGGCATGAGCGCAGCCTGATTGGTCAGCATCTTGACGCTCGCCAGCGTGCCACTATGGGCCTGGATTGGCAATCTAACGCGTCTGTTTGTAATCGCTACCGTCTTTGATCGCTTTGATATCGATTGGACGCATGGCTGGCAGCACACGCTGCTAGGTCTGATCATTTTTGCGTGCAGTTTTGCGGGCCTGATGGGCACGCAGACTGTCCTGTCGACCGTTCTTGCACCGTTGCCAAGTTCCTGGACGGAATCGAAGGCAGGATTCAGCACGGTAGCCAGCTGGTACAATCGCATGATGATGTGGCCCATGAGCACGCGTGCCGATCAAGCCGCTGAAATTCCAGCGGAGGCTGCGCTAGACCGGACACGTGTTCCAGGACGCGTATTTGCCGGTCTGCTGACTTCGGCCTTTGCGATATGCGGTCTGGCATCGATCCCGTCTGTCCTGGGAGTTGGACCATGGAAACCAACAGCCGTGGTGGCGCAGCAGATCTCGATAGCATCCGTCCGTAAAATTTTTACGGCCAGCAACTTACCCACGGACTGGTCAGGCATGCGGCAGCTGGCGTTTGAAATATCGCATCGCGAAACCAACAGTATATTTGGCGAACACTCTGCAAGTTGGACTTACCAAAAAGGGGATCGCCAGCTCATTCTTTCACTCGACTTTCCCTTTGCTGACTTTCATTTGTTGGAGATGTGCTACGAATCATCCGGTTCGCAATTTCTAGACGGCATGCAGGAAGAAGAGCTCGGTGACGTGAAGTCGCTTCAGTTCGTTAGCAGTGGTGGCATGCGGGACCAATTTGGTCAGGAGTCTTTCTTATGCTACACGGAATTTACAGGAGATGATCGTTCGCGTAGCCGCTATCCATTTGCCGAACGCGGACTATTTCGATCTGGCTCCAGAAATGCCGTATTTCAATTGCAATTGTTGGTGCCCAATGCGAAAGAGCTCACAGAACGCGATAAACTAGCCTACTCTCAAATTCTGCTAGCAGCGAAACAGAGGCTGCTCCCATTCGTTCAACGACTCGGTGAATCACGATGACACCTCATGCAGCTGTTACTTAATTAGAATCTAGCCATGTCGCAGCGAGTTGCTCCAACCGAATTCAGTACCAGCGCCGCGCTGCGTTATGCGACGGTGGCCCTGTTGGTTCTGATGTTGCCTGCGGGTCTAGTTGGCTATGCCTATTGGATCCTGCCGCAGCGTCTACCTGAGCAAACCAGTCACCTGTTACGCACCTCCCTGCAGGCGTATGATAGCGCCGTTGCCGAAAAGGATTCCGCCTCACGGATCTCACGCCTGGCTGCCACGGTTGACCTGTGCTTTCAGCGGCTCGAGTTGCTCGATCCTTCAGCCGTGGATGCCTGGCAACGCGTCGCGTTCTACGGCAGGCATGCAGCCCATTTGCGAGATCAAGTCAAGAATGAAACGCAAGTTCCGGAGCTCGAACAGCAAGCTGAGTTTTTTGGGGCCAAGCATGCGCAGCTGATGGCGCAGCTAGCAAGAGTTGGCTCGACACATTTCCGAGACGCGAATTTATGGCTGCTTCGAACTCAGTTTGACTCCTTGGACCCGCCGCGAGACTTGGCGCGCCAAGTGGGTAACCTGAACAAGATCCTGGATGACGATCCGGGTGACGACGAAGTCCGCACATTGTTGGCGAGCAGTTTCATCGAGCAGGCGTGGCTCGAGCATATCGACCAGGTTGGCTTCGGGCCTGATCTTCCCAAACTGGATAGGGCGCTCACCATTCTAGGCATCCCGCTCGATCCAGCGCGGCAACTGGACAATGCGCAGATATCCACAGCGGAGATATCCACACAGGCAGGTAATGCACAACTCAAAGTGTCCTCCGAAAAAAACGCGGTTGACTCTGCCAGCAAACAGATGATCATGCTGAACGCCAGGTTGACATCACAACGAGACCTGATCCTCGCGGCCTTGGCCCACATAGACCCGTCGCGGGCCATCGAGCTGGCTCAGGCCTATAGCGAAGATCCATTACCATCCGGTTATGGAGTCGACCATGTGGATTGTTTGCTAGGTCGATGGAGTCGAGTCGAGGGACAAGTCACTCAGGAGCTGGCTCATCAACAGTTGGGAGGAGCCATTCGGCAGGCATTCTTGCTGCGTGCCAGCCGCCAGATTGGGCGCATACTCCTTTCGCCCCTGGCTGCCCAAAATGCTCAGTGGTGTGCGCAAGCACCGCAGGCAGTGGCCTTGCTGCTGCGACTGGACCCTGGATCACCTGAGACCAGCAGCTTTCTGTGGAATGCCGCGTTGCAGCATGCTGGCCAGGCGAGTATGGTGCCAGCAGAACTGGTCCAAGCCATCCTGGTTGGAAATGTTCCAGAGGCCAGCTACCTGCTGCTGACTTTGTCCAATGCAATTGTTGGCGCAAGCGACGAGGGCAAACGCTACCTTGAATTCGCGGCCAAAAGGAATCCAATGGCCCTGGATCGAATCGCTTCGGTGGGGCTATGGTATGTGTTCCGAGACGACGCCTACCTCGATTCCTGGCAGTCGATCCTGGAATGCGTGGTGAGCTTGGAGGTAGACAACGGTTCAGCTTGGTTTGCCTTGGGGACCATTCATTTTCGACGAGGGCGATTTGAGGCCGCGGGGGCTGCACTGAAGCGTGCAGACGAACTGCTGCCCGAGACGGATGCCCTACAAGCCATGCTCGGACAATGCACTGCAGAAAAATAACTTGACAGCAACTTGCAGAAATCAGGAACGATGAAGAAAGCACTCATTACCGGTGTAACTGGGCAGGACGGCAGCTACCTGGCGGAGTTGTTACTCAGCAAAGACTACCAAGTGCATGGGCTTGTTAGACGGAGTAGCAACACAGTTCGCTTGCGATTGGAACACTTGACACGCAATCCGCAATTGTATGGGGCGAGACTGTTCCTGCATTACGCGGATCTGGATGATGTGACCACGACCAGACGACTGATGCTCAAGATCAAGCCGCAAGAGGTTTATCACCTGGCAGGGCAGAGTCACGTGGGTGCCAGTTTTGACATACCCGAGTCAACCTGCGAATTTACGGCCATGGGTACCTTGAGACTGCTGGAAATTCTGCGCGATTGCGAGCCTGTCCCAAAGCTACTGCATGCAAGTTCCAGTGAGATTTTCGGGGCACCTCAGTCAAGTCCTCAGAACGAACAGACGCCGCTGCGGCCTATTACGCCTTACGGCGTGGCTAAAGCCTTCGCGACCGAGATGGTGCGTGTCTACCGCGAGAGCTTCGGTTTTTTCGCCTGCAATGCTATCTGCTTCAACCACGAATCGCCCCGGCGTGGCGAGTCTTTTGTGACACGGAAAATCACCCGCTCAGCTGTCCGTATCAAGCAAGGACTGCAGCAGGAATTAATTCTCGGCAACTTGGACGCTCAGCGAGACTGGGGCTACGCGCCGGACTACGTGCATGGATTTTGGCAGATGTTGCAGATGCCAACGGCCTGCGACTTGTTGTTCGCAACCGGTCAACTGCATACCGTCAAGGATTGGTTGCAGGTGGCTTTCGAAACCTTGGACCTTGATTGGCGCGACTTCGTTAAAGTCGATCCGCGTTTCCTCCGCAAGGCTGATCCCAATCGTCTGCTGGGCGACAGCTCCCTGGCCAGATCGTTATTGAGCTGGCAGCCAACTTTGTCGTTCCAAGAAATGGTGCACGCAATGGTCAAGGCCGAGTTGGATGATGCCGCCTAAAGAACGGATTCTTCTATTAACGCCCAAGTGGTGCCACATGGCTGGGCGCCAGGGAAGCATCTTGCGGATGCAATCCGATCTGGTGCTGACCGTTGTAGTTGCGAAAGGGATGATCCAGCAGTTGCAACCTGATCTCGTTGGCAGGCTGCAGCCGCAGTTCGGTTGAAACCCGTGAGGACCTGTTCTGATCCTCCACTGGACGCAGCGCGAACGGAAAAGAGCCTTCGACTAGAAAGCTGTGTGGCAAGAATTGCACGCGTCCGTCCTCAAACATGATATTGATCCCCAAGCCATCGTGAGCTTGAAAATTTTCTCGGTCACCATCAAAGGTCGGTGCGTCTGCCATAATCCCAAACGTGCTCCGCCCGCTATTCCGAGGCGGTACTGGCCGCGCATCCTCAATCACCCCTAAGTTATAGGCATAGTCCCCTGCGGAGTTGAAGCGATAGAAACTCAACTGCTGACCCGTCAACTGACTCAGCTGATCAAAGCTTGGCAAGCCGGCAGGCATTTCTACTCGGGTCCCACCCAGTTGCTCAGAAGTTACCGAAAATGCGCTGGCTGGTGCCGGCAGCGAGGGGCAACGCAACCACCTCGAATCTTGCAGCAGACCAGCATCGTTCAGTCGAATGGCAACCACGCCGGCAAAGGCAGCCGGTCCATCGACCGGAATATGCGGGAACCGGCCGTCATGAGCCCGAAAGGAATACTCGATCAAACCCTGACCCAGCTGACTCAGCTGGTAAGCACATTGTTCCCTGCGGGCTTCAAATCGCATGCGAACTAACGCCGGAAGTGCCAAACAGCAGATGGCTGACAAACTGAGCGTGAGTGCGGTCGAGTCCCAAACCCTTCGACGTTGACGCATCCGCAGGCTGGCCACTGGCTTGCCCGGATCCGAACGGGCTAATTCCAACTGCGGCGTCAAGCAAGACTCTTGTCCAACCTCTGCATCGGCATCAGCATCAATGCGTGAGAGGGTCGATGCAACCAAGTCCGCGGGCGGCTCATGCATTGCAGCCAGCGAATCCATATGCCCCAGCAATTTTCGCAAGTATAGACAAGCGATCGAGCAACTCGCTGTCACTCGGCAACTGAGCTCGGATGCGCTCAGCCAGCTCCGGTGGGGCATCACCGAGCAGAAACGAGATGATTTCTTCGTCGGAAAACAGCATTCGATTTAACGGCTATCAATGAAGCTCAAGCTGCGCTAGGATCTTGGCGAGCCCCACCCACGCAAATGCCCAAGGGCTGCATTTAGAACCCATCCGAAAACCGCGACAAACGCCGAAGCAGCTCGTGGTTCTCGGATAGATTCTTATTCTTGTCGCGACAGGGGTGCTGTCCAATCAGGCTCAGCGACCGACTCCGACCGCTGACTCTGATATTCTATACGTTGCCAGATGGTGGCCAGTTTGCGAACGGCCGCGTGAACTCGACTTTTTACCGTTCCCACCGGAACATCTAAGGCTTCCGCTGCATCGCGATAGGCCAAGCCTTGCAGGTAAATCAACTCCAGTGCGCTCCTACCGGGCTCCCCCAGCTCGTCCAAGGCTGACCGAATGCGGGCCTTGAGTTCGGCCTCTTCAAGCGGATCGCCCGAGGGGATTCGGTGGTCTGGAATGGAGGCTGCATGCGTAGCGCCGCGGAAGTCGTCCTGGGGTGACGCAACATCGAGACTGCGAATCGCCTGTCGCTTGGTTCGACGTCTCAAATCAATGGCCTGATTTGTGGCCACACTATAAAGCCAGGGCCGAAAACGCCGCTGCAAGTCGAATTGTTGCGCCTTGCGATAAACCTGTACAAAGGTCAGCTGAAAGGCATCTTCGGCTTCATCGTCGTCGCCCAAGTATCGACGCAAGTAATTATATATTTCATGCTGGTAGCGGCGGACGAGGGTTTCAAAACTGGCGCGGTCCCCACTCTCGACAAAGGACTTGAATAGCGCCTCATCGCCGACTTCATGCGTTTCTGTTTGATTCTTGGTGACGAACATGCAATCGACTTCTCAACACATAAAGGAGCGTGTCAAAAGTAACTTCCGCAATCTCAAAGTAGCCATCAAGCTCCGCGTGATGATTGCCAAGAAAATAGGGAAGTTATTTTTGACTCATCGCTAAGCTTGGTGTGGCGGAGTCTGAACTCAACGACCGCCTTCGCCAGCCTAGCCCGATGAAAATTTGGCGCAGCCAGCAGGCCATGGGGCATTATAGCCACATGGCCAAGAAATCTCAAAAGCCAAGATTGGCGAAACATCCGCTCCCCGCAGGGCGGCTTGGCGAATTGTTGGACGAGGTCTCGCTCGACGCCGCGAATTCGCAAACTCCAAGACAAGCAGCACGTCCATCGTGGACCATCCGTCCATCCGGATGAATGGATGAATGGATGAAAGATGGATCAAGATGGACTTTTTGAGTAGTTTCATCCTCCCTTTGCACCAGGAACCCCGGTAACAAAGACCCCGCTAAAGAACTACTGCAAGCCATGGCACAGCCAGCGGGCGTTGCTGACGTGTGCTTCGTCAACGTTAGATCAAAGTGATCGCTGTAGCTGGTCTCCAGGCGTCGCGGAATCATGAGCAGGAACCGAATTCTGGCGAATCCGGCTACCCAGATATCTGATGAGAAAGAACCGAATTCTGGCGAATCCGGCTACCCAGATATTTAATGAGCAGGAACCGAATTCTGGCGAATCCGGCTACCCAGATATCTCATGTTGGCAGCATGAGTTACAGCAGCTGAATTCCCCGAGCTCAGCGATTTATTTGCTAGAATGGGCGTTCCCACCGGGCGTAAGTGTTTCGCGCACTGCCCATTACCCGCTAAGGACTTCCCACATGCTTTCCTTCCAAGAAGTCGCAGGATGCAGGCAGAGCACCTTTTTGTCGCGCCGCGAGTGGCTACGAGTGGGAGGGCTGAGTGCATTTGGCATCAGCTGCTTGGGAAGTAGTCGCACCTCTGCCTCTCCGGCCGATTCGCAGGCCAACGCTCTGTCGGACTCGTTTGGAAAGGCCAAGCGCTGCATCGTGCTCTTCCTGCTCGGTGGTCCACCGCAACACGAAACCTGGGATCCCAAGCCCGAGGCGGCCGTCGAAATCCGCGGCGAGCTGGGGGCCATCTCCACCGCTACCGCTGGCTTGCAAGTCGGTGAGTTGATGCCCCAGACAGCCAGACTAACCGAACACATTGCCGTGCTACGCGGCATGTCGACAGACGACAATGCGCATTCCTCGAGTGGCTATTGGATGCTCACCGGACGCCCCCATGCACCTCGAAATCAGGAGAATGCACTGCCCGGTGCGCCCAATGACTGGCCCTGTCTGGCTGCCGTGGTGCGCCAGCTGAAGGGAGACCAAACCAGTTTACCCGGCTCGCTGCGGCTGCCCGAAGAAATCTGGAATACCGGCAATATCGTTTGGCCCGGACAAGATGCTGGCTGGCTGGGTGGCCAAGCCGACCCTTGGCTATTAACTTGCGATCCCAATCAGAGCTCATTTCAGGCGCCGGAGATTGCCCTGCCGGTGGAGATCTCGCCCGAGCGTTTTGCTGAGCGCCGCGCCCTGAACGAATTATTAAATCGCCGCTTCCGACAGACCGCACCGCAACCTCTGCAGACCTGGGCCCATTGGCAACACAAGGCTATCGAGTTGCTGGGTACGGCGGGCACGCAGACCGCATTTGAATTGGACCGCGAATCACCGCAAGTGCGAGATCGTTACGGGCGCAATCGTTTCGGGCAAAGCGTACTGTTGGCACGGCGGCTGGTTGAGTCGGGTGTGAGTCTGGTTCAAGTCAACTGGACGCGTTGGGCCGAAGACGAAAATGTGGCTCCCGCCTGGGATACCCATGCCCAAAACAGCCAGCGTTTGAAGACCGCGTTGATGCCTCCCATGGACCAAGCCTACTCGGCGCTTTTAGAAGACCTGCAGCAGCGTGGATTGCTGGATGACACGCTGGTGGTCTGGATGGGTGAATTCGGCCGTTCACCCAAGATCAATGCTGCCGGCGGACGCGACCATTGGGGACACGTCTTCTCGGTTGCCTTGGCGGGTGGTGGTGTACGCGGAGGCACAGTGCATGGACAATCCGACCACCAAGGGGGCTATCCCGTGGCCGGCCGTCACGAGCCGCAGGATTTGGCCGCGACCGTGTTTCACTGCCTGGGATTAGCGGCGGACACAACGATCCACGATCGATTGGGACGCCCCCACACCATCTCCAATGGAAAACCTATCGCGGAGATCCTCTAGCATGCCAACGCCTCGTAGCCCTCGTCGCGCGTTTTTGGTCGCCTCAGCCAGCGGATTTGCAGGCCTCCACTTCGGTCACCCCCAACCCCTGCCGGCCTCGCAGCCGCAGCCCGCTTCAAACGCTGTGCTGCCACGCGGGCCGGGGCAGGCCAAATCGGTCATTTTGTTTTTCCTGTGCGGCGGTGCCTCGCACATTGACACCTGGGATATGAAACCCAACGCTCCCGCAGAATATCGTGGCCCTTTCAAGCCGATCAACACCAGCGCGGCCGAAATCCAACTCTGCGAACATCTGCCGCGACTGGCCACGCAGGCTCATCATCTGGCGATCGTCCAGTCGGTATGCGGCAGCGTGAGCACCAACGATCACCACGCTGGATACTATTACAACCTGACCGGCCATACCCCGGATCCCAGTTTCCTTTCGCTGGGCAATGACCGCAGGCCCTATGCCGATGACTGGCCCTTTGTGGGTTCCGTAGTCGCCTCGCGTCGCGCCGCCGGCCGTGCCTTACCCAATGCTCTCAGTCTACCGCATAAACCCAGCAAGGCCCCCTACACGCGTCCTGGGCAATTTGCAGCAAGACTGGGAGTCGAACATGATCCGCTCTACGTCCATGGCTCGCTGGAAGAACCGCTCAAGTTTCAGGTGCCCGCGCTCGAACTGGCTGGCGAGGTAAGCCCCGATCAACTGCGCAGTCGTCAGCAGCTACTGCAAAGACTAGATGTAGCTCGCCAGGATTTTGAAACCAGCAGTTCTGCCCAGCCAACCTGGAAAGCCCATCAGCAGCGGACACTTGATTTACTGCTTTCCCAAACCGCTTCGCAAGCTTTTGACGTTAGTGCCGAGCCCCAGTCCGTGCGCGAGCGCTATGGAAAGTCGATCAATGCCATGAGCCTTTTGTTGGCTCGTAGACTGGTCGAGGCCGAAGTACCCTTTGTAACTGTCTTTTGGAAGGAGAATGAGGCCATCAAGGATCAGTGCAAGAGCGCTGGTGGCTGGGACACGCACGGTAACAATTTCAATTGTCTCAAGGAACACCTACTGCCCGAATTCGACCAGGCCTTTTCGGCTTTGATCGAAGACCTGCATGCGCGGCGATTACTTCAGCAGACCCTGCTGGTGGTCAACAGCGAGATGGGGCGCACGCCGAAGATTGGCGATCCACGCTCTGGTGGATTGAATGGCGCTGGCCGCGACCACTGGACGCATTGTCAAAGCGTATTGATGGCTGGTGGTGGAGTCCAAGGCGGGCAGCGTTTTGGAGCCAGCGATCGTTTTGGCGAGTATCCAGCCCAACATCCGCTGACGCCAGCTGACATCGCCAAAACCGTGTACTACGCCACCGGTATTGAAGACTTGTCTGCCCACGACAGTCAAGGCCGGCCGTACAACTCTGCTCAGCGACGGCCAGCCCATCAAGCAACTTTTCTAATTGGCAACCTCATCCACAAGCCCCCTTGTCGACCTCTGTATGTCGGCAAGATAATACGCCCAGTCCCAGGGCGGACATTCCTTCTTGCTTTGGCTGAGTGGTGGAATGGCAGACACACAGGATTTAAAATCCTGTGAGGGGTTTCCCTCGTGCGGGTTCGAGTCCCGCCTCAGCTACTTGAAAAAACAGGCTTTTTTGCCAAAAAGCCAATGAAAACAAGGGCGAAACGCCAACTCCATGCCACTCTGGCACGTGGGGGTGGAACGGACACTTAGGCAGCGGCGCTGATTGCTGGCTTTATTTTAGCATTTGGACGGAAGGGATTGCGCCTTCGTCAGTTCGTTGGAAGGGTACCGGATCATCGACATAACCTGGCGTCTTCGCCAACCGGCTTCGCCAGTGACGGCAGCGACCGAAGATGCAGCCAACCATGGCAAGAGCCAACATGTGGTACGAACTCGGTTCCGGTACTGACGAGAACGAATGAAACCGGGCCATGCGAGCATCTGCGGCATTCGTAATCATCCGGCCGCCGCTGTATAGTTGAAACAACGTCGGTTGACCGTTTGCAACGACGAAGTTGTCAAAAACCACATCATTCGCTTGTGGAATGTTCACATCTACAAATGGAGCGGGGTTATCAGCAATCCAACGGATGAATAGTTGCGGCCAGCGTAGCGAGTCAGACGTGCTAACCTCTATCACACCGTCGGATAACGGCGGCATGGTCGACTGCCGCACTTGGCCGGTGCTGCTCGTGAATCCAGTGAAGATGCTACTTGAACCCTGTGATGCAAAAACCAACTGATAACTTGATAGTTCGAATACGCCGATGTCCGCATTTGACGAAAAAAGATCATCAGAGTTCATCGAGAGACGAAGTGTTACATCATCACGAAAAAACTCCACGGGAACATCACCTCCGAGAACGTTATAGATGTTGTTGACGGGGATATCTAGGTAGTCGATTTCCCATTCTACAACGAAACCGCCATACGTTACTCCGCATGCCAAGAACGTCACTGAAGCCAACGCAATCTTCTTCATCATGACTACGAAATCAAACATTGAGAACCCCGATACTAAATCGGGTTAGTGAGTGCGGTCGTTTTCTGATTTTCTGATCGCAAACGAAGTCTCTATTGCGACAGCAAACGATAAAATATTAGTATTGGTGGAGCAAAGTAGAAACCCCCACTCAATAAAGCCCGAGAATCACGGGACCTCGAGACTGGGCGAAACAATCTCGATGATGTGCTCGGGAACGCCTTTAACTTTGCTGGGAGTAATGATTCGGTTGTCTTTCAGCACGATAACCAGGTCGGGTTGCACGATGTCATGCCCGTCAGTTGCACGTCCATCGGCGCGTAAATCACACTCCCCAGATCGGCAAGCTCAATGCTCGTATACAACTGGAATTGCAGCCGGCGCGAAACATATTGGTGATACGTGCCGGGAGCTGGATTCACAAAATGGTCTCCATCAATGACCTCGTGCCGCTTCCCGTCGTCGGGGAAACAAACATAGTCTTGATACGTCAATTTCCTGCGTATTTGCGTGCTCATATCGAGACTATGCCATTTCGGTTTTGCTCATTTGATTTTTGCGGGATCCCCCCGGGGGTGGCCTGACGAATCGGTGTTGAGGCGACCGTCAGAAAAAAACATACCGGGCAGCTCGCGCTACTTCACGCAGTATGCTCAGCTGACGATGAATGACTTGCTTTCGATCTGGGCGTGGCCGGATTTCTTGAAAGGGCGGGGCAGGGGTTGGGCTATGCCGTGCTGGTCAACAGCGCGACTACGAAATGTGTATTTGCCCGGCTTGAGCCCGCTACAAGCAAAGGCCCAGTAGGCTTTGGTCAGCCGCATGGGCCATTGCAATGGGCGACCTTGCTCATCAAAGCCAAGTGTGCCCGGCGGGATCCGCTGCTCTGGTAGGTCGCCTCCCCAGTCGGCCGGCGGTGGCAAGATCCTGGCATCCTGCCAAGTGGCGTCTGAAAAATACCGAGTGTCCGTCGGCATTGGTTCGCTTTCATGCTGAAGCCAGACTTGTACTTTGCTTAGTCCAGAAATTCCAACTTGGGCATAGCCGGTTACTGCCAAGGTGTGTGAAGCGTCCAACTGAGTGGGGATGCTGAGCGTGGCGGCAAAGGATTTCAATGGACTGTCGATATCGTTGTTCTTTTCTCCGTAGGTATCGTTGGCATGCGGCATGTTCGACAGCAGCACATGCGTCAGCCACTTGATGGACTTGAATCCGTAAGCTTCCGGCACGAGCATCCGCACCGGCCCGCCGCGTTCGCTGGATAGCCATTGTCCGTTGAGCTTGTAACACAGCAGGACCGGGGGCAGATCGTAGAGATCCTCCAAGACGCGTCCGACCGGCAGGGAACTGCGAAACATCTGCGAGGCCTGGTCATTGTGGTAACCGTAGTAAATCACGCGGCGTAGATTCTCCTGGGGTTCGGCCAGCCACAGCACGTCCCGCAGCGGAACACCCTCCCAAATACCGTTTCCCAGTGGACAGCCAATATTCAAGCACGTCATGACTTTGGCGTAACGAACGGCGCGGGTTTCGGCCAGCTTCATCAACGAGGCGAAATCCAATGCGGAACCGGTGGCTTGTGTCAGCGGATTTCCCAAAGTGGCCGGATATTCGGGATCGCTCATGACTTGCAATTGCCAAGTATCGCGCGTCAATCCGACTTCTCGCTTGCGATCTTCAGGCAAGCTATGCGGCACGGGCTTGCCCCGTGAGACATCATTAAAATCCTCGGGCCGAGTGAAATAGGGCTCCAAGGCCTCGATGGCCTGACGCAGGGCTGGCTCTGTCTCTGGTCCATCGCTGTCCGTAGCCCAAGCTGGCCGCGCGGCTCGAACGGCCAAGCCAGATGCACCCAGTTGAAACAGTCTACGACGGTTTAAGGAAAATCGATTGCCAGTCGATATGGCGGGAGACCTGTCGCGCTTCATGGCAGTGTGAACCCCATATAGTAGAGGGTCAGATAGCAGAGGGTCAGAGCTCTTTTGAGACCATGCTCAGTATATCATTTCCCCAAAGATGGAGGGTGGACAGTCGGGCGGCAGGCAGGGCAACGCAATGGTTCAAACCAGGCAATCTCTTGGTGAGCGAAAGTGCGCTAGCACTCGGTGTTTTCAAAACCGGTGGCTAGCGCCAATCCGCTCAGTTTGAGAAACTGCGTGGCCCTGGGGCGGCAGGCACCCAGTCGCTGGCTGCTGCAGAGCGTGGAGCCCTTGCTAGAATGGGTCTGCGGGGATAGCTTGGTAAGCTTCTCCATAACTTCAATCATTCCCTCAAAGTGGCCCATGATCGCCAACGATAAAGCTAGGCAATTGCCTGACGAGCAGCGGATTGTGATGACTGCAATCGGTCTGACAAGCCCCAATGGCAATGACTTGGAATCCTACCGCGAAAGTTTGCTGAATGGCCGCAGCGGCGTTCAGCCTTACGAGATCCGCTATGTGGGAAAGACTCTGGCGGGTATTTGTGATTTTCCGTCTACAGAATACCAATCCAAGAAAGATGTACGTCGCGGAACGCGAGCCGGGGCGGTTGGCATTTGGGCCGCCAACGAGGCCATCAAACGCAGTGGACTGGATTGGAAGAATGTGGATCATTCGCGGGTCGGGATCTACATTGGTGTAACCGAGCATGGTAACGTCGAAACAGAGAATGAGATCTATCAGATCAAGGGCTTTGACTACGACACCCAATTTTGGTCCCATCACCACAACCCGCGGACTGTGGCGAACAATCCGGCCGGCGAGGTCGCCCTAAATCTAGGGGTGACTGGTCCGCACTATACGCTAGGCGCGCCTGCGCGGCGGGCAATGTGGGAATCGTTCAGGGTGTCCAAATGCTGCGGCTGGGAGAATGCGATCTGGCCATTGCTGGCGGCGTGTCGGAAAGCGTGCATACCTTTGGCATCTTTGCGAGTTTCAAGAGCCAGGGAGCTCTGGCACATCATGAGGATCCTACCAAGGCCTCGCGCCCCTTCGACAAGAATCGCAACGGAATCGTTGTTTCCGAAGGCGCCTGTTTGTACATTCTGGAGCGGCTCAGCGATGCCAAGCAACGCGATGCAAATATCATTGCGGAGATCGTGTCCTATGCCATCAACACCGATGCGACGGATTTTGTGCTGCCGAATCCCGAGCGGCAAGCACAATGTGTCGAACTGGCGCTGCGACGCGGTGGATTAACAGCCGACGCGATCGACATCGTGAGCACGCATGCAACCGGTACCTCCAGTGGTGATGCCCAGGAGTGCCGAGCGCTGCGCAAGGTCTTTTCTGGCTGTGAGTCGACGCACTTCAACAACACCAAGAGTTTCATTGGGCACACGATGGGGGCCGCGGGCGCGTTGGAATTAGCGGGCAACATCCCTAGTTTCCAAGACAAAGTCTGCCATGCAACGATCAATTTGGATGAACTCGACCCCGACTGTGCGCTCGACGGACTGGTGCAGAATGAAGCCCGGCAATTGTCCCGAGCTCAATATATTCTCAACAACTCTTTCGGTATGCTGGGCATCAATTCGGTGTTGATCATTCGCCCGCTGTAGAAAACGAACGCTGGCAGTTGACCGATGGATCAAGACCATCAACTCGACCTCACCTCGGAAGCATTGCCGGTCGAGCCAACTCCTGGCGATGCTTCGGGCAAGCATCCCTCACGACCTGTCCGTGCGCGTTTACTTTGGTTGCTGCCGGCTGTATGTGGCGCTGGCTATTCCCGAGGGCGTTCGGCAGAAGAAACTCAAACGCTGGAAATTTCATTGCCCGCGCTGCGCTCAGGGACACGAGATCGCACTCGAGTGGCCCTAGGTTCGTTTCTACTGAGGAGAGGCTTCCTCGGTGGCGGGCGACGAGTCGAGCGGTGCGAGCATTCCAATTTGCCAGCCCGCCTTGGATGCGGCCAAAAGGCCCAAGATTTTCCCGGTGGCTGCGTCGATAACCGGGGAGCCATCGAGCGCCTCAGAGATGGCAACACCGGGTGCAATTTTCAAACTGGACGAATTGACCCGCGTTACGCGAGTTTGATCGATGGCCAGCGGTTCGTTCAACTCTGGATTGACGATTAACATGGTCGGCGGAATTTGGCTGGTACCGACCACATCCTCGATTTTCCAAGGTTCCACGGAAAGATCTTCCGCCAGGGCCAGACTGGCAATGGGATCGGCTAGCCTAAGCTGACCTTTATCGTAGGGAAAGCTCTTGCCGGCAACCTCGATCGTCACCGGTGACTCAGCCAAGGATGTCTCGCTAATAAAGCTGGCAGGCATATAGACTCTTTCATCGGACAATACCAACGCCCAGCACTCGGCGGTTCGACGGCGGTAGAGTCCCAGCCATGAAGCTTGCCAGCTGGCCACCAGCTTGACCGAGTTGGGCTGCTGCAAGCCGGTGGCTGATCTGCCTGACAGGGCAATGCGTGGTTCCCATTCGAGCCACTCGGGCAGGGGCTGGGGTTCCAGCATGAAGCGATGCCCGGTGACGACCCGCGGCCCTGGATCGCGCGGGGTGGCGAAGGCAATTCCGCCCCGAATCCAAGCGGATAGTGATTCTATCGAGACGTTGATTCCCCTCAGGCTGGCATCGATTTCGATACCTCCCACCGCCCACCACCTGGTGTTGCCGCGGATCAATTCGGCATACTCGGGGTTCACCACACCAGTTACCTTGACCGAGGCGCCGTCCTTGGACAAGCCCACGTTGGCCACATGTCCGACCTCCAGTCCGCGATAGGTAATGGGCGCTCCGCGCACCAGTCCCAATCGCCGTGGTGCATCGAGTTCCACTTCCAACGCGCCGTCACGACGCGGCATGGGCGGTGGTTCGGGCAATCCAACAAAGTCGGTCTGGGGAGGCGATTCGGAGAGCGCCGGCTGCATAGCAACGTAGCGTCCACCAATCAAGGTCTCCATACCTCGCACTTCGGTCAAATCGAGACGTGGGCGTTCGATCCAGAATTGAGTTCCACTGCGGGCCAAGCTGCGTGACTCGCCAACCAGACGCAGTCCGACGTCGACCGAATCCAATGCCGGGCTGAGTTCGACATAGGTTACTTCGCCGACCGCAATCCCGCGAAAGCGTACAGGGTCCCCGACCTCCAGGCCTTCGCCTGCCGGAAAACGAATCCGCACCTCTAACGAATCACCGGCGGTCATGGCGAGCGGCGTTTCTATTCCCACAAAGCTGCGTTGAGGCTTGCCAGCCGGGTCACCGGGGATGACCCCCAGGTACTTGGCGCCTAGCACGGTATCGAGCCCTGCGATCTGCCCCAGTCTCAGCCGCGGTCGTTCGATCCAAAACTGGCTACCCTCGACGGCCAAGGGTTGATTGCCCGGCTGCAACAAGACATGCACCTCAACGCCCTGCAGATTATCGGCGAGCACAATGCGCGTTACGGCGCCCACGTCAATACCTCGAAAGCGCAGCGTGTCCCCCAGTTTCAGTCCGTATCCCTGTTCAAATTGGATTTGGATCGGAAACCCTTGGCTGCGAAAACTGGAAATGATCAAGCCCGCAGCCACGACCGCGCACAGACCAGTCAACCACCACAAGCGCGTGCGCATGCGGCCGGAGTTAGCTTCCCCGGCGGAACGGACGACCGCCTGCGGAATACCGCCTGCATCGGCCCCATCCTGCTGTGGCGATTGGGCTGGACTGGATTGCTGATCGCTCAAATCGTCCCCCTGCTCGCTTCCGCTTGCGGGCTGTCATCCCATATTTCGTGGGGATCAAACATGACCGAAGCAATCAAGCTCATGGCCACGCACATCACAAAAGCCACCACGGCGGGCCCCAAATGAAAGGACACCAAGTCGCCGAGTTTTACCAGAGTGACCAGCAGTGCCAACAACAACACATCCATCATGCTCCACCGCCCGGTCCATTCGACCATGCGGTAGGTCCAAGCGCGGTGCCTGCGATGTGTAATGCCAATATAGCTGAGTTCCAACAGTGCCAACAGCTTTAGCAAAGGTAGCACGATGGAGAAGAGCAGCACAATCAAGCCCACGAACCAGCCGCCGTGCCAGATCAAGTCCAGGGTCCCTCCCAGCAAGCTTGCCTGATGGTGGTGCCCGAGTTTTTCAATCTCCAGGATAGGCAGCAAGATGGCAGGAAAATACATAATCAGTCCACCCAGGGCAGCGGCAAAGCACCTTGCGGAACTTTGCATTCCGTTGCGCGTGCCGGAGTCGATGGTCGACTGGCAACGCGTGCATTGGGCTTGTTCATCGTCAGCCAAGTTTCGGACGCGATGAACCAAGCCACAGCAATGGCAGGCCCGCAAGCGAGTCATCGGTAGTGCTCCGGGAGGCGATTAAAGCTTTCCTTCATCCAACAACATCTTGTATTCCACCGCATCCAGCAGGGCCAGCCAACTGGCTTCAATAATATTCTCGCTGACGCCGATGGTGCCCCAACTGCTTTTATGATCGGAACTTAAAATATTCACGCGAATGCGAGCTGCGGTGCCAGCCTCGCAGTTTACCACGCGCACTTTGTAATCCACCAGATACATTGCTTCGAGTTCCGGGAAGACGGCTCCCAGGCACTTGCGCAGTGCAGCGTCCAAGGCATTGACGGGCCCATGGCCCTCGGCGGCTTCGAAGATCTCCTGCTCGCCCACCCGCAGCTTGATGATGGCTTCGGCAAAAGGCCGGTTGCGATGCACATCGCGATCGCCGGCCACAATGCGATACTTGATCGTCTCGAAGTGCGGGGTAAAACTGCCGGCGCACTGGCGCACCAGCAGATCAAAGGAGGCTTGTGCGGATTCGTATTGGTAGCCTTCGTTTTCGCGACGCACAACCGCCTCCAGGATCTTGTCCATCAACGGGCGGTTCGACTGCAGATTGTGCTTCGTCGTCAGGGCCATAATATTGGAGCGGCCCGAAAGCTCACTTACCAAGATGCGGCGCTCATTGCCGACTCGGACCGGATCCAAGTGTTCATAGGTGTGGGCGGCCTTGTTGACGGCATGCACATGCATGCCGCCCTTGTGAGCAAAAGCACTAGAACCGACAAAGGGCTGGTTATTGCGGAGCTGCAGATTCGCGGTCTCGTAGACAAAGCGCGAAAGCTCGGTCAGGTGTTCCAGCGAACGACCTCCGCACAATCGATATCCCTGTTTCTTCAGCCCCAAGTTGGCCATGACCGCAATCAAGTCCGCGTTGCCACAGCGTTCCCCAATACCATTGATGGTGCCCTGCACTTGATTGCAGCCCGCTTCCACAGCCGCTAGCGAATTGGCCGTGGCGAGGTCGCCATCGTTATGGCAGTGGATGGCCAATTGGACGCGACTGCCCTGTATGGCTGACTGGGCGGCCCCAACGATTCGGCTGATCTCATCGGGCAGTGTACCGCCGTTGGTATCGCACAACACCAGCCACTTGGCGCCCCCCTGAACGGCCGCTTGAATGCTGCGGATGGCATAGGTCGGATTGGCCTTGTAACCATCAAAGAAATGCTCCGCGTCGTACACCAGCTCGCAATGCCTGCCCAAGAACTCGAGGCTCTCGCCGATCATTTCCAGGTTCTCGTCGAGCGTGGCCCCCAGCACTTCGGTCACGTGGAAATCCCAGCTCTTGCCGACAATCGTGCAGACCGGCGTGCCCGCCGCCTGCATGGCCAACAAGCCCGGATCCGACTCAGGCGCGATGCCACGCCGGCGAGTCATGCCAAAGGCGCACACCCGACTGTTGCCAAGATCCAATTCACGCACCTTGGTAAAAAAGGCCACATCTTTCTCATTCGACAGCGGATAGCCGCCCTCGATGTAGTCGATCCCCATCTCGGCCAAACGCTGGCAGATATTCAATTTGTCCTGCAGCGAAAAACTAATGCCTTCGCCCTGGGTTCCATCGCGGAGCGTGGTGTCGTAGATGGCTATGTCGCGGATTGATTCGGCTTGAGGCATCATGAGATTGTTTCGTTGGACAAGCGAGGAATAAGAAAGATTGTCACAAAAAAAACCCCCGAAGCAGGCTAGGCTTCAGGGGTCTTGTTGGTCTATCCAAAGTAGCAGCTATGACCTCACATCGCCCCGCCCAGTCGGCGGCCGATAATGAGAGTTTCCATTCGTGTGCTGGCGTAATGCATGGGTGCGATTGCGTTTCTACGGTGGTGCAGGGGTCCGCTTTACAGAAACCTAAACCAAGCCCTAACGCCTGTCAACGCGCCGCAGCCAGGAACAGCAAGGATCTACGCAGAGCCGAAGATGGTTATGCCATCATCGCGGCATCTAGCGTAATGCCGACGTTCTGCAGAGCATCACGCCACAGCATGATGGCCACGAAAACAAGAAAGGGTGCCGGAGTAATTCTCCAGGCACCCTAAGATGAGCTATTCAAAAAAAGCGTGCCCGAGCGAGCTGATTCCAGCGCGTCAAGCATAGTTGACAATTGCAATCCTCCTGACGCTGCGTGATAAAAAAACCGTTGTATGTCGAAGCCGACAGCCTTGGTTCTGCAATCGAATCCAACAACGGAGCAATTCCATGCCATTGGCTCTCACCCCAATCCACGGACTGGCTCGACGTGGATAGCACTTGCTGTGCCAAGAAACCAGCGAGTCGTCCGCAATTTTCGCATCAACGGCACTGACTCAAAGAATTCGTTGGAAATCACGCGAAAGAAAGTTTGGCAAAGAAGTTTTCGAGAGCCTTTATCCCAGGCGAAAACTCGGCCTTGCTAGTTGCACAGCACTCGCTGCCCAACAATTAGGCAACCTTGCATAGAGTTCGCGTCTAGGACCATGGGTTGGGGTAGTGAACCCTCCCGTGTCTGCGAACTGTACACGCGAGCAAGTTTCTCGCTGCTTTAGGCCATATGTTCCGGCCAGCCAGTTTTGTCGGTCAGCCAATTTTGTCGGTCAGCCAGTTTTTTCGGGCAAGCGGGGGTCGTCTTGGTCAGCCTGGGTCATTTGGCCCGCCCGGGGGGCAATTACCTAGAATGGGTAGCTCGCTTGTCCAGATTTGTCCGCTAGCGGCCAATTAGGCCTCGACTATTGGGAATCTCTCGGCTAGATTCCTGGATTCTGTGGGACGACCCCCATTAGGCGACTGCATTTCTATTCGAAGCTTTGAAGCACCTGTTGAGACCATAGCATGTACGCGATTATTGTAGACGGCGGACGTCAATACAAAGTCCAGCCTGGGCAGCGAGTGGATATTGACCTACGCGGCAATGTCAATGCTGGCGATACCCTGGAATTCGCGCAGGTCTTGGCCATTGGTGGCGATGAAGGGCTGAAGTTGGGTTCTCCCTCCATCGCGGGCGCGAAAGTCACGGCCAAAGTGATTGGCGTTGAAAAGGGCGACAAGATCCACATTCAAAAGTTTCAGCGCCGCAAGCAATACCACCGACGCATTGGTCATCGCCAAAAGTATACGCGCGTCGAAATCTCTGAAATCGCCAGCGTTTAGTTGCCGCGTCACTTCTAGCTGAAATGCCGCAAAACCAAGCAAGACGCGCGCGAGCGCGTGTGGCTGGAAGTCGTTGACTCGCATTCGCTTCGTGCTTGGTGGACACTTGAACTGGCGCTGTACAATTAGGTTTCGCTAATTGCGATCGTTGTAGACCAGGGTTCCAGCGTCTTTGATAATGGGGTCTGGCCAGTTCTGGCTGGTTAGTTGCGTCCGCACAATTTGGTTACCAGGCTGTTGATGACGCAACTCAAAGCGGAAGGTGCGTTGATCTTTGTTTTGCATTTCGGCAATCGGTGCAAAAATCAATCGGTTGCCCTCCGCGCGATACTCGATGCCTTGCGCGTCAACGTCCACCAGCTGCGCTCCGGCGGGAAGCTGTACGGACAGTTGCACATTCTTGTCGGGTTTGTTGCCGACGTTGGTTACCTGCACGGAGTAGGTCGAGGTGGCGCCGATCTCGATGGTGCCATTGTCTTGACCGATCGTGTAGGCCAACTCGGCTAGTCCATCCACGCGAACCTGATATTTTGCCTCGGCGCTTGCCCCCAGGGCGGCGTTGGCGGCAAAAGTAATGACTTGCGGGCCAAGATCGATGGGCAACACGGTCAACTCAATCGGGGCCTGCCTCCCGGCCGGTAGCTCTTCCAGCCACAAGGTTACCGCGTGTGCATTGGGGTCATATTCGGCGGGAACATTGGTCGAAATGTACTTTAGCCCGGTAGGCAGCCGCAGAGTGAAATTCAAATCGGTTGCCGCGGCGGTACCCGTGTTATCCACATCGATGCGGTAGGTGGCCTGCCGCTCCAGGTATCGCAAGGTAGGACCTTGGATGGTTGCGGCCAATTGAGGTGCCCGCACATCGACGGCGACAGAAGCTTCACTCTGCACACCGTCGTCCGTAACCGCCCGAAAAATACATTGGGATACTCCTGCCTGGACGGCGGCTGCGGACAGCGTGCGCTGGATGCTCTCGTGGGGACGCAAGTCGCCAATCGGTGCATCCAGTTGAGACTCGCCAGATTCGTGCTTTAGTTGTTGAGGAATGTCGGCTTCCAAACGCACATTTCGGGCGACACCGGTGCCGGTATTCTTCATGGTCACGACGATCGATTGCGAACTGCCGATTAAAACATCGGGTTGCGACTCGGTCAGAATTTCGATCTTGGGCAGGGTGGCAATGGTTCGGACCGAAGCCAGGGCGGCAAAGTGAACGGAGGCCACGCTACCAACCTCGCCCTCGCGCTGAGGGGTGATTTGCAGACTGATGGTTTTTTCATCGCCAGCCGCCATTTCTCCCAACTCCCACACCAGTAGCCCATCTTGGCCGGGTACGACTGGGGGCGCAGCGTCCTCGAATCTGGCTCCGCTGGGGACGGTGTCGACGACTCGAACATCATGAGCCGTCGCATTCCCCGCATTGCGGACCGTAATCACAATCGTGGTTTTCTTACCCACCTGAATTTCTTCCGCGGCGCACTTTTGAATCAGCATCATCGGGTTTTGAGAGCCATCCAGGTAGCGACTGCCCGGCTGGTTACTGACCAGAGCGAGCTGGGCTCCCGATACCGCTTTGGGCTGTCCGCGTGGAACCGGTGCATTGGCTACTGGGGTTGCCTGTCCAGCGCCAGCTTGCGAAAAGGCTCGCTGATCCCTTGGCGCGGCCGCTGGCAAATCGGTTGCCGCGGCCGCTGGCAAATCGGTTGCCGCGGCCGCCGGTAAATCGGTCGGGGCTGCTGGTCCGGCCATGGGAAAGGAGGGTATTGCGGCTGGTGCTGTCGAGGGTGGCTGGCTCGGGCTGGCTGAATTCCGCGCCGTCCCCGAATCTAAAGTCGGCAGTTCCGGCAAGCTGGGTACGCCAGCGTTTTCACCACCTTCCGCCAGCCAAGCTGGAGGTGAATTGGGTTGACCAGTCGCGGGCCCCTCGCCACTCGCCTTGACAACCATCCCAGCGGGAGCATCGCTGAGCTCCGCATGGTAAGCGGCACCGCGCAGGGGGTTCTCGTCAATCGCCGGCTCGTTGGGGAACTCCAACACCGGCAGGGACGCAGCTTCCGCTTGTGGACTGTCCGTGGGGAAGTCCGGCGCTAGGGGTCCGGGTGGCAGATCATTATTGTTGGCCCGTACAATTCCATACTCCCCCTCCGGACGATCGGGCAGGACCCAATCTCCTTCGACAGGGATGGGCTTCTGTTCCGTTGCCGTGTAGGCGTTGGCCGTCGGCTCCGAATCGTCACGGTTGCGTGAATCGTGATGCGCCAGCGCGATGGCAAAGGCACCAAGAGCGATAAATACACCAAGCGTAGCGAGACGCGTGCTGGTTTTCTTCATGATGTCGACATCCATGTCGGCAAAGGTGGGAGGGCCTTGGCGGCAGTTGGCTACCGAAAAAATATGATTCCACATCGGTTCGTAGCACATCCGGCGCCCCAGGTGTAGAGCAATACTGGCTGAGTTTCCAATTCCGGTACTCTGGGGGAGAAGGGTTGGGGATCCGGGGGCTGAAAAAGTCGGCCATCCGAATGAAGGCACATTTCTTAGAAATGTTCCAATTTCAGCGATTTCCGGGCGATCTTGCCCCTCATCCAGCTCTCCCTGAGTGCAACGGTGTGCAGGGCGAGGGGGACCATTTTTTCTTTCGCCCCGAGCCAGGAAATGGAGTGCCATTTTCGCACCCAGAAACTCTTCTATGCTTGCCTGTGTTCCCTCCGATTGGTGAGCCCAGTTCCCAGCTGTTCCCCCAGTGCCTGTTCCCTTGGGTATCCAGACATCTTTCGTTTCGCCAGGCGGGGCGTTAGCTGGGTACAATCCGGCTCTCTCATTCGCTTGCCATAGTCGCTGCTGTGCCTACCAACGCATTCATTGCGGGTCTCGCTGTGAAAAATGACTGGCCTGTTTGGCGCGCATGAAAACTGGCTTATGTTCGTGTTATTTGGTAGAATTGGGTAGTTGAGCACTCCGCAGCTACTGCCAGAGTATTTGGCCCCTATCCCGTGGCTCCCTGAATCTCATTCGAGGCACCAACTCCATGTTGAAGCGATTGCACGAGAGTGTGGACGAAGAGACTCTCGTTCATGATTCAACGGCTGCGGATTCGCCTTCGTATATCGCCTCCGAGGAAGCTGCGCCGTGGATGGACAATGACACCCAGGCATTCCTGGTCAGCCTACTTTTCCATGTCGTTATTCTGCTCGGCTTGGCGGTCGTTCCGCTGGTTGCCAGTAACGAGTCAGCGCGGATGCTGCTTCAGGCCATGCCACCGGTGGAAGACGAGGAATTCACGCTGGTGGAGCACGTGGCTATCTCGGATGAACAGGCGACTGAGGTCGGTGCCAACAGTGATGCGACCGATCAGGCCATGGCCTTGAGTACCGCCCCGGTACTTTCCAATCTTTCTGAATTGCCCTCGCCCTCCTTCGACCCACCGCAACTGAACGCCACCTTTGACATGAACAATCGTCTGGAAAAGGCGCTTGGTTTGATTCGTAGCGATACGGTTGTCAAAGGCATGACGGGCATGGGTACCACCGGCACCGACGGCGCGGTGGATCGCATCACCTATGAAATTTTGCGATCGATGGAAGAAAGGCCAACCCTGGTGGTTTGGTTTTTTGATCAATCCGGAAGTTTATCCAAACGCCGCGACGAGATCCGCGATCGCTTTGATCGCATCTACGAAGAATTGGGGATTGTCGGGCGATCGCAGGAGGACACCGAGCCGAAGGCTGCCACCGATGAAGAGCCGTTGTTGACCAGCGTGTTTGCTTTTGGAGAGGAAGTGAATTTATTGACGGCCAAGCCGACCGCAGATCTGGATGAGATTCGCGAGGCTATCGAATCGATCCAGTTGGATCAATCTGGCGTGGAACGCGTGTTTGCCGCCCTGTATAAGGGAGTCGATAAATTCAAGTCCTACCGTCGCGGCAGTTCGGCGCGAACGGCTAGGAATGTGATGTTCATCGCGGTCACCGATGAACGCGGCGACGATATCAATGGCCTGGACGTTACCATCAAGGAATGCAAAAAGTATGCGATTCCCGTGTATGTGATCGGCGTGCCTGCCCCTTTTGGCCGCGATGTCACCTATGTCAAATACGTTGATCCGGACCCGGATTACGACCAGTCGCCGCAGTGGGCCGAAGTGGACCAGGGACCTGAATCCATTTTGCCCGAGCGAGTTCGATTGGGGTACCGTGACGACACCTATGCCGAGCCGGTTGTCGACTCAGGCTTTGGCCCATTTGCCCTCAGCCGCTTGGCCTATGAAACGGGTGGCATCTACTTTACGGTACACCCGAATCGCAAGCTTGGCGGTCGAGTGAGGAAGGCCGAGATCGATCCCTTTGCCTCCAATCTGGAATACTTCTTTGATCCTGAAGTGATGGTCAAGTACCGACCGGACTACGTGTCCAGCGAAGAATATATGAAGCGCGTTGCGGAAAGCCCATTGCGACAAGTGCTGGGTCGAGCGGCCGGCTTTCCGCGAGCCGACACGCTGGTTAATCCGGCAACACGTTTTGTAAAACTCAGCGAGGCGGGGTTGGTAACCGAGTTGACCCAGGCCCAGCAACCGGCCGCGCGTCTTCAGCCGCAATTGGCGCAGTTGGCAGAGTTATTGCAACAGGGCGAGGAACACCGGGCAACCGAGGCGTCACCGCGTTGGATCGCAGGTTTCGACCTGGCCTATGGCACTGTTCTCGCCCACAAAGTTCGCACCGAGAGCTACAACCTCATGTTGGCCAGAGCCAAGCGGGGCATGAATTTTGAAGATGAGAAAAACAATACCTGGGTCCTCAAGCCCTCTGCGGAAATCAGCGTCGGCAGCAAACTCGAACAAGAGGGTGCTCGGGCTACGGAACTGCTGACCGAGGTTTCAGAAAAGCACAAGGGTACCCCGTGGGGTCTGCTGGCCGCTCGCGAGCTGAGCCATCCGATCGGCTGGAAGTGGACCGAAGAGTATACCGATCTGAATCCACCGCCGGCCGGCAATAACACTCCCAATAATAATAATCCGCCCAACCCACCGCAGGATGATCAGGCCAGAATGCTCAAGCCGCCTCCGCCCAAACGCCCGATACCCAAGCTGTAAAGAAGCGGTAAGCGGTAAGCGGTAAGCGGTTAGCGGTTAGCGGTTAGCGGTTAGCGGTTAGCGGTTAGCGGTTAGTAGCAAGTGGAAAGCAGGGATGAAGGCGTCAGGGCAGCTCGATGTCTTTCAATTCGTAGGCAATGGTTTGCTTGGAGATGGCCGCGGGTGACTCGTAGATCAATTTGTAGTCATCCGGATTGGCGTTAATTTGAAATAGATAGGCAATACCGACCCCATTGGGTCGGATGGCATAGGTGTTCAGGCCTACGTTTTCGAGCCGTTTTTCGTTCGCGTCCAGCAAGTAAGCTTCGTTGGATAAAATCCATCCGCGAAATGATTCCAGCGCACCTTGCGCCTCTCCAAACTCGACCATGATCCGCATTTCATAAACGGCACCATTGTGCCTGGCTCCCTTCGAGTGTTACCGACACATCGCCAAACTTTTGTTGCTGGCGGGCACCATTGCCAAATTTCTCGAATGCGTATTGATGGCGCTGGCTGGGTATGGCGATAACCACCTCCCCCTTGAGAGATTCGATTTTCTGGACTGTCCGCTGTGGCCTCTGCACCTGCAGATCAACTTGGGTTGCACAACTGCCTAAATTGAGAGGGACCTCGGGTGCAGCCTGAGGATTCAATGCACTGAGTGTGTTGCCATCTGGCATTAACAACTGGACAGTGGCCATCGGAATCTGCATGAACACCGGCTTGAGCCTTGGTTCCCAGACCACCTGGAATGAGATGTCCAACTGGCCTTCGAACTGGGAATTGAACAATCGTCGCGTCTGGACCGACACGAGATCAATTCGAAACGGTCCGTTCACAAAGGGCTGATTCGACGAAGATCCTCCGCCTGGACTAACCACCAGGTTACCTTGCGTGGAACCAAAGGCATTGATGCGCAAGTTGGCTTGGTCCATGATCTCATCCATGGCTGACCAGAAGGGTCGGTCCGTCCATTCGATATCGATGGTTGTCGACGCTGAGGCATCCTGGCTCTGCAATTCAATCACATTTCCGGTTTGCCTCTGGATGGACTCGAGAGCCTGCGAGAGTTCCATTTCTCCCTGCAGTGTGACCTTGTGTCGGCTGGAAGAAGGTCTCGATGCCCTTGTCCTGCAATGCCTGCCTGATGCGCTGCAAGCGGACCTTCAATTCTCCGCTAGTACGAGGCGTTACTTGTGGCAGGAAGGGAATCACGTTGGAGCCCATTTCCAGCAGACGTTTCTCGGCTGCGTCGCGGGTAGCCAATTGGTCAGCTTCCAAGTCCCGCAGCGTCGCTCGCACAGCTTCCATGGTTACATTCGGTGTGGAAACGCCGGCTGTTTCAGATTGGCTGTTGTCAGCCTGCTCGGAAGCAGGCTGGACGAGAGACGTAGCATCCTGAGCTGGCAGGCAGGGCAACATGGTATGGCTGGCAACCAGCCCTAGCGGGATGAGAAGCAATCGTTTCATGGAACAACCGTTACAAAACAGAGAACTAGCGAACTGAACTTCCAGGCTTTATCGTACCGCGCCACTCGGCCACATGCCAGCGACGGGGAGACGTAGAGTTGCATAAATCCGCAACTACAAGTCATGCGGGCTTACCAACACGGGGCAGGGTTCGAATCTCGAGTATGAACATAGCGCGTTTTCAATGGTGGATGCGGTGCGGGCTACTTGCTTGCGGGCTGGTGAGCGTTCTTAAGCCGCCCTGCGCCATCGGACAGCACCCGTCTCGTGATAGCAAGCAGCCACCCCCGAGCCTGGAAGTCCAAATCCCCGCCGGAAGATTCACTGGCCTGCCCATCCACTGGAGTCAGCGTCAAGCCGTGTTGCTTGAAAGCAGTGGTCGTTTTCAAGCCTTTGATATCTCGCAGATCTCTTCCTATCGCGTGCTGTCAGAGACCTACCATCCCCAGTCCCTGCCCGCAGCCCGCAGTCAGTTGGCGGCGGAACTGGGAGCCGATTTCGAAACGCTGATCTCTGGCCCCTACGTGATCGCCGCTCCCCAGGGCTGCGTCAAGCGTTGGGAAAGGCGGTTTACGGCGTTACTGGCCGGCTATCGACGCTATTTCGAAGTCCGCGATTGGCCGCTGAGCCAGCCAGATTTTCCATTGTGCGTGATCGTCTACCCCGATCGCGACGCGTTCGTACAGGCTGCCCGGCAACAAGTCGACTCGCTGCCCGCCCAAGCGGTCGGCAGCTACTTTCCCAAATCCAATCGCTGCATCCTCTATCCCATCCCCGGATCAAAGGGTACCGACTGGTCGCAAACCGAGGCCACCATTGTGCACGAGGCTATTCATCAACTGGCCTACAATACCGGCGCCCACGAGCGGCTATTCGAAAATCCATTATGGTTTGTCGAGGGCTTGGCAACCATGTTCGAGATACCAGCGGTCTATGATACGAGTCTCTCGCGCAGCGGACTGGTCGATCGCATGCACCCAGACATGCTGCATCAGCTGCAGCCCATTTTGAGCGACATGGCCACCTTGGAAGAGCATATCCAGCAGCTAATATCGGGCGATCAGCTGTTTCAATCCGATCCACTGAACGCCTATGCCCTCAGCTGGGCCATGAGCTTTACGTTGGCCGAGCGGATGCCACGCGAGTTCGGTCAATATCTTCGACTGCTCACAGCCCACGGATTTGCCCCCTACACGCCTGGCCAGCGTCAGGCCGATTTTAGAACCGCCTTTGAAACCAGCCCGCAGATGCTGTCCTATCAAATCCGCAGACTGCTGGCTCCCTAGTTGGACAGCGTCTGTTTCTAGTGTTCACCAAAGCCGGTCGACCAAGTGCTTCGTCCAACTTAAGAATTAGGGTTAGTCAAATCAGCCGATGGGCGTTAGCCGTGCAGGCCTAATCCCAAAATTAAAGTTGGACGAAGCACTAGTCCTTACTGGGGCGGCACATGACAATGAAGCTGAGAACAGCCACCACCGCCACCGCCACGGACATTGGCGTTAGCCAGCTTGGGTCGAGCAAGTCCGTATAAGGCATGAAGCCCCTTGCGGCCAGACCGGCAATGCCGACTGCGGTCAAGGCTTCGCCGGCGATGACTCCCGACGAAAATAGTACGCCCTGGTGCAACACGCGATCGTGCTCCTCTGGCGCGTTACGCCGCGAATAAAAGTGAGCGATGAGCCCACCAATCAAGATCGGCGTGGCCAAGCCGAAGGGAAGGTACATGCCGACCGCGATGGGCATCAAGTAAGCGCGAAAACCAGATCCACTCTGCTTGAGAAAAGTGTCGATGATCAAAATCACCACTCCCAACGCGGCTCCCCATGCGATCAAGATCCAGGGCAATTGCATCTCACCTGAAAAGCCCTTAGCCAGATTGGCGAACAAGCTGGCCTGAGGCGCTGCCAGATTCTCACCTCCGATGCCTCCTGGAGTGTTCTCATGCAACAGCTTCAATATAGGTGCCATCACAAAAGCCGCGATGCACACGCCCGCAATCTGCATTATCTGCTGACGAAAGGGGGCCGCGCCGACCAATGATCCAGTCTTTAAATCGTTGCATACATCGCCGCTGGTACAAGCCACGCAACACACGACCGCGGCAATTCCCAAGGTGGCTACCATAGCATCCATCCCCGAGTAGTCGAAGAGCCACAGTAGTCCGCCGGCAACAAGTACTGCGGTAATGGTCATCCCCGAAACCGGGCTATTGGAATTGCCAACCAGCCCAACGATATAGCTGGCAACGCCTGTAAAAAAGAAGCCCATGAGCAACATGATGCAGGTCGACAAAATGGTAATGCCAACATTATCGGTGAATGTATAGTTGACATAGGCCAACAAGCCCGTGCACACCAGACCGAGAAAGACGATCAGCACCGAGGGTATATCTCGCTGCTTATCGTCACTATTTGCCGCACCACCGAAGACACCTTGCCATAACTGGGACACGGCAGCTAACAGGCCATGCCGCACTGATATCAGCGAGCTGAAACCGCCGACGACCATCGCCCCTACGCCAACGTAACGAATCTGACTGCTCCACATGCCGTAGGCTGCGTCGACCGGATCAGACAAATCAGTAGCTGTGCCCAGCAAGGGTATGCCGATGAGCCACGCCAAGGCTCCACCGATGAAAATTAGCAGAGCCACATTCAGTCGTACAATGAATCCAACGGCCACCAGCATGGGAGACAAGTCACCGCCGAAATAGAAAACACGTGAGTTAATAGCTGTCGCATTCTCCAGGGTGGCAGCGAACAAACCCAGGTAGCTACCTAAGAACTTGACGGCTGCGCCCAGCAGTCCGCCCGCCACAAGGCCCAGGCTCTCGCTCGAGCCTTCCTTGCTCTCTCCAGCATTCAGCACCGCCGCGCAGGCCACCCCCTCGGGATAAGCAAGATCTTTGTTATCCACGACAAATACCCGCCGCATGGGAATCATGAACAGGATTCCCAGCAGGCCGCCGGTCAAAGCGATCATCGTAACTGTCCAAAAATCAAAATCTTTCCAAAAGCCAATCAAGATCATGGCCGGCATGGTGAAAATAATGCCTGCCGCCAGGGACTCGCCCGCCGAAGCGCAGGTTTGTACCTGATTGGCCTCCAGGATCGATGAACGTCGGAACAGCAAATTGACCAAGGGTAGCGACCGCAACTGGGCAGGTAGAGCAAGTTGAACTCGAAAGAGGAGCTTGAATATCAGCATGGCCATGACGGCCGCCGGAATCGAAGCCGAGACCGTCATGCCCGCTTTCAAGCCGACATATACATTTGCGGCGCCCATGACTACGGATAATATCAATCCAAGCATGATCACTCGAAAGGTCAATTCAGGCGTGGCGGATTTTTCTACAGGCGTTGGTTCTTGCATCGTTTTACCAGTGATGTTTTTAGAAGACGTTAGTCATTAACGTCGCGGATATTGCGATTGATCTCGATATTGTTCTGCACAATGCCCTTGGGGGGAATAACTGCCTGGGCGATGCGCCGCTGGAGCTCCGCGGCCAGCTCCGAAGCTTGTTCTTGATAATCCGGATGCTCGGCAAGATTTTTCAATTCCTGCGGATCGCTGCGATGGTCGTATAGCTCGCAACCCTGCTGGCCCTCTTCGCCCCAAGCCGTATAGCGATACCTGTCGGTTCGCAAGCTATAGCCCGACTGATACTGAGTCAACACGTTTTGCCTGGGGCGCGCGTCCAAGTCCTGCAACACCGGCACAAGGCTCACGCCAGACAAGTAGTCGGGAGTTTCCACTTTACATAACTCTGCCAGCGTTGGATAAAAATCTACCATCTCCGCTGGTGCCTTAGTAGAACCGCGGGCTGGGATACCAGGACCAGCCATGATGAGTGGCACGCGCGTCGCATTCTCAAACAGTGTGGTCTTCTGCCAGTGCCCGTGCTCGCCCATGTGGTATCCGTGGTCGGAGGTAAACAACACAATCGTATTTTCACTGAGCCCATGGGCATCCAGTGCATCCAGAATGTGCCCCACTTGGGCATCGGCAAAAGTGATCGACGCGAAATAGGCTTGCATGGCCTGCTTGGCCAGTTCGGGCTTGAGATTGACTTGTTGCTTCTTCTGGGTGATCGATTTCACAGCTGGCTCGGGCAGGCTGGCATAGTAATCCTCGGGGACTTGGGGAGGCTGCATGGCCGACAAGGGATACATTTCAAAATAGTTCTTGGGAGCCACATAGGGAGTATGCGGGCGATAGAGGCCAACCGCCAAGAAGAATGCTTGCTTGGATTCTGCGAAACCGGCCAGAGCTGCCTCGGCCTGCGTGGCGGCGATGCCGTCGGTTTGTTCCAGGTCACTCCCCTCTGCGGCCAACCAGCTGAGCGTTCCGCCAAAGCTGCCTGGCGTGAGGCTGAAAATCTGGGATTCGTCGGTCTTGTCACGCCCTCTGGGATTGATGGTGTAATTCCACGAATAAGGATCGTCATGACCTCCCGTTCCAATGTGCTTGGGTACGTTGTAGTGGTAGATCTTGCCGATTCGTTGGGCAAAATAACCATGCGTGCGAAAGGCCTGTGGCATGGTGAGCACATTCGGAACGCGTTCACGAATGTAAACCGCATTCCTGTGCACGAGCGTTTGATCAGGATAGAGTCCGCTCATAAAGGACGCGCGACTGGGGCCACATAGCGGGTACTGACAATGCGCTTGCTCAAAACGCACACCCCGAGCGGCCAAACGGTCAATATTGGGAGACTTTACCAAAGGATGCCCATAAGTACCCAAATCGCAATTGAGATCATCGCAGATCAAGAACAACACGTTTGGCGTTGCGTTGTCGGCTCGGGCGATGGTTGCATGAAAAGAAAAGAGCCATGCCAAGCAAAGCGTGGCAAGCGAAAGCTGCTTCAGGCAATAAAAGTGTTTCATCATGCACATCCTGAGAAAAGTAATTCATGCGGGAGAGCACTGCCAAGGGTTGCGGCCAACCAATTGGTGCCGCCATGGCAGGGCTGCCGCCGCCCAAGCCAGGCCGAAACCAAAAAGCGGTGGGGGCAAACGAAGCCCAATTCTAATCGTTATCCGCCAGGCCTGCATGATCGTTGCAATCCGTCGGATTGACTAACGAAAAACAGGCCACCAACACATATGACGCTTGTGTTGAATTGCTGCAGCATGCGGGCTGGTTGTATTGAGCACTGAACGCCGGCGATCACATAATTTGGAATCATCAGGTCGTCTGCTGTCCGATAACACCTGGGCTGACCGACCCGAAGTCCGCTCCAAACGAACTCTTCAAGCTTGGTCCATGGCAGCGCTCACTCAATCTCAACCTGCAAATTCGTGGAGGCGCTCAACCAATGAGCAAGAAAGATACCTTTCGCATTGTGACCCGTGGCACCGATGGCTCCTTACGCATTCGTGACTACCCAGATGCGGAACCCATTCTGCGGATGCACAATCAGATTGGAGTCGACGACAGCTCGGCCGATTTGGCACTGCGCGGATTGCCCGTGTTTCGCGGGCTGATAGGCCCCATCCCCGAGGGCAAGAACATCATTCGCTACGAATCTCCCGAGGTATTCGAGGTGGTCACCAAGGAATGGAGTAGCGCCAAAATCAAACGCCGCCGGCGGCGAACCGCGGCTCCCGAGCCGTTGGAAAACGCAACGGCCGATCTCTAGCCCCGCTTATTCGTAACCCGACGCGTGAGCACGGGATCACTGCGAAATCCCTCGCTCACGCGAGCGTGAGCGAGAAAAGCCCAATGGGAACCCCTCGTACCGTGTGAGTTGGGATTGGGCGCGGCGAGATGCTTTTCTTGGGAGAATCCAGTAGCTACGCTCACCAGAGCGTGGGAAACACCCCCACCGTCTGGCGACAGTAGCTACGCTCGCCAGAGCGTGGGAAACACCCCCACCGTCCGGCGACAGTAGCTACGCTCGCCAGAGCGTGGGAAACACCCCCACCGTCCGGCGACAGTAGCTACGCTTGCCAGAGCGTGGGAAACACTCCCACCGTCTGGCGACAGTAGCTACGCTCGCCAGAGCGTGGGAAACACCCCCACCGTCCGGCGACAGTAGCTACGCTCGCCAGAGCGTGGGAAACACCCCCACCGTCTGGCGACGGTAGCTACGCTCGCCAGAGCGTGGGAAACACTCCCACCGTCTGGCGACGAGTAGCTACGCTCGCCAGAGCGTGGGAAACACCCCCACCGTCTGGCGACGGTAGCTACGCTCGCCAGAGCGTGGGAAACACTCCCACCGTCCGGCGACGGTAGCTACGCTCGCCAGAGCGTGGGAAACACTCCCCACCGTCTGGCGACAGTAGCTACGCTCGCCAGAGCGTGGGAAACACCCCCACCGTCCGGCGACAGTAGCTACGCTCGCCAGAGCGTGGGAAACACCCCCACCGTCTGGCGACGGTAGCTACGCTCGCCAGAGCGTGGGAAACACTCCCACCGTCTCGGCGACAGTAGCTACGCTCGCCAGAGCGTGGGAAACACTCCCAACGTCTGGCGACAGTAGCTACGCTCGCCAGAGCGTGGGAAACACTCCCACCGTCTGGCGACGGTAGCTACGCTCGCCAGAGCGTGGGAAACACTCCCACCCGTCTCGGCGACGGTAGCTACGCTCGCCAGAGCGTGGGAAACACTCCCACCGTCCGGCGACGGTAGCTACGCTCGCCAGAGCGTGGGAAACACTCCCACCGTCCGGCGACAGTAGCTACGCTCGCCAGAGCGTGGGAAACACTCCCACCGTCTGGCGACAGTAGCTACGCTCGCCAGAGCGTGGGAAACACCCCCACCGTCTGGCGACGGTAGCTACGCTCGCCAGAGCGTGGGAAACACTCCCACCGTCCGGCGACAGTAGCTACGCGTGGGAGTTTTGAAGTTGCACACTTAAGCATTTTCTTAGGGTTTTTCATAACCCGAAGCGTGAGCGAGGACGGTTTCGAATGCAGAAATTCCTCGCTGACGCATCGGGTTAAGAAAAATGCAACTTAAAAACCACGCGCCGGGTTATGAAAAACACACTGCTTCCAGACCTTATGAGGCAACTCATTGCAAACCCCTTCCCTACTCAGACCTGAATTCGATGAATCATCCGGGCTAGGGTGAGACGTAACACCTCCCCTACATAAATCGAATCTGCGGATTCGATCTCTGCCGGGAAACGTCATGCGGCAACAAGTGGGGAGAGCGGCCGGAAAGGGAGTGGCAACTTTTGCGCTGGATGCTCAAACGTCAATCTCTTGAGCATCCTCGGCGCGTTCCATAATGAATCGAAAGCGGGCCGAGGCGTCGCGGCCCATGAGGTCGGCAACCACTCGATCGGTTTCCAGCTGATCATCGATCTCGACGCGCAACAGCCGTCTCGTGGCTGGATTGAGTGTTGTATCCCACAGCGTCTTGGGCATCATCTCGCCCAATCCCTTAAAGCGGGTTATCTCCGGCTTGGAGCGTTGATCGGCTTGCTCCAGGATACGCTTGCGGGCGATCTCATCGGCCGCCCAAAAGGTTTGCTTGCCAATGTCGATGCGAAACAAGGGCGGCACTGCAATGAAAACCCGTCCATCAGCGATCAGGCTTGGCATGTGCCGGTAGAAAAAGGTCAGTAGCAGCGTGGTGATGTGGTGTCCATCTGAGTCAGCGTCTGCCAGCAAGATAACTCGATCATAACGCAACTTGCTCAGGTCCAGGTGCGACCCGATCCCACATCCCAAGGCGGTTACCAGATCTTGCAACTCTTTGTTTTCCATTACCTTTCTTGAGGTTGGCGCTTTCCGTATTCAAAACCTTGCCGCGCAAGGGCAAGATGGCTTGATGATTCCGGTCGCGTCCTTGCTTGGCACTCCCACCGGCAGAATCCCCCTCCACGATAAACAATTCCGATCTGCCGCGTCCTGACGCCAGGCAATCGCTCAATTTCCCGGGCAGCGTAGCGCCGCGCGAGGTGCTCGACTTACGGGAAATCGCCTCGGAGGCGGCGCGCGAGGCGGCTCGAGCGCGCGAGGCGGCGATGATTCGGGCCACAATCGACTCAGCTACGCTACGATTATTGTTCAACCATTGTTCGAGGGCCGCCCGGATTGCCCCGTCCACAGCCGGCTGCACTTCGGGGTTGTTCAAGCGATCCTTGGTTTGCCCCTGAAATTGCGGATCTCCAATGAAGACCGAGAGGATGGCAACCACGCCTTCGCGAATATCTTCTGGAGTAAACTTGACACCGCGTGGAGTCAGATTGTGGGTCTCGATAAAATTTCGAACCGCTTTGCCCAAACCGGCGCGAAAACCGTTCTCGTGCGAGCCACCGTTGGCGGTGGGGATGCCGTTGACATAAGAACGCACATGTTCGTCCGTCGATTCGGTCCATTGCAGGGCGACTTCGATTCGCTCGCTGCCATCCTTGGATAAGCTAAACGGTGCATCATGGATGACACGTGCCGCCCGCTCCTGTATGACTTTGCCGAGGTAGTCAATAATCCCTCGGGCATGATGAAAGGTATGCTTGCTGCCTTGCACTTCATCATGATAGGTAACCTTCACGCCACGATGCAGAAAGCTGGTGATTTCCAGTCGCTGTCGGATGGTATCCGAGTTAAAATCCGTCTTGGGAAAAATGGTCGGATCGGGTGTAAAGCAGATGGTGGTTCCGCTGCCCCGAAAACTGCCCTTTGCCTTTTGCAATTTGCCTAGTGGCTTGCCTTGCGAAAACTCCATTTTGTATTGGCATCCATCGCGTCTCACGATGGCGGTCAGATGTTTGGACAGGGCATTCACGGCCGATGCCCCGACGCCGTGCAGGCCACCGGAGGTCTTGTAATTCTTACCTTCGAATTTTCCACCGGCATGCAATACCGTTAACACGACTTCCAGGGCACTCTTGTTTGACTTGGAGTGCTTGTCGACTGGAATGCCACGCCCATCATCGGCAACGCTTACTGTCCGCCCATCCTTGTGCAGGATGACGGTGATCTCGGAAGCATAGCCATTCATGGCTTCATCGACAGAGTTATCCAGTATCTCCCACACCAGGTGATGCAGGCCAGCGCTGCCCACGCCACCGATGTACATGCCTGGGCGTTTGCGGACGGGCTCTAAACCCTCGAGGGCAACGATATCGTCGGCGTTGTAGGCTTTGCTTTGGGTTGACATTTGGTTTCGTTGGATCTTTAGTTGGCATTACTGCTCCGGCAATGTCACCGGAGCGCTAGGTGGCTGGAAAACAACCGAGGCGATCTTTCCATTCTTTTGTATTTCCGTACCACGCCCACCGCGGGAGGTAACGCGGTACTTGGCGGTGGAGACGGTCTTTTGAGCGCCGCGATTGGTTTCGACCAACAGCAGATCGCGGTCCCCGGTTGAAGCTTTGAAACCGACCAAGCGATCGGTCTTGGCCAGTTTGATGAGAGTTACGCCCTTTCCGGGGCCGGACAGATAATTAATTTCGTCAATAGCGCATACCATGGCTCGGCAATCGGCAGAAATGGCCAAGACTTTCTCCGATCCGGTGATGGCTTCTACACCGACCACATCCGAGCCAACGGCCACTCGTGCGTAACGCCTACCGGAGCGGGTCGAGGGTTCGACAAACTGTTGCAATCCAAAACGCAGGGCAAAACCATTGCTGGTCGCCGCAAAAGCATGCACTTCGGGACAGTAATCGGGATGCTTGGGATCTTCGGCGATATTGCCGATGACCCGCGGATCCAAGGAAATGGCGGCCACGATTTTCTCGCCGTCTCTCATTTTGAACAGCTTTTGGATGGGCTCGCCGTGTCCTGTCGAGGCGGGAATATCGATGAAGCGGGCGGTGTAGCAAACTCCAAAGGAGGAAAACAGGGCCAGCGTCGCCCGGGTGGAACCGGCCACGCAGGCCAGCACCCGATCCCCTTCGCGCAGGCGACTCTTGGAGGGGTCGACAATCTGCTTCTGCCGTTTCACCCAGCCATCGACAGTCAGCAGCACGTGGCAATCCTCGGCAACAATGAAATCCTCGGCGCGTATATTCTGACTCCTCTTCAACGGTGATAATCTGTGTCCGTCTGTTGCTGTTTTTTTGCTTGCCATAGGCTTCGATCAGACCTTCGATTTCCTGGCGCACGATCGCCCAACGTCCTGACGAATTCGTATCGTCGGTATTTTCCTTAAGTAGCTTTTGAATCTCGTGCGCACGCTTGGATTTTTCCTTGAGTTCATCCTGGATCAGATTGATTTCCAACTTGGCCAGACGATAAAGCTTGAGTTCCAGGATGGCGTCGGTCTGCTCTTCGTCCAGGCCGCCCTTGGCCTGTGGAAAGCGTTTCATGATTCGCTGTGCCGCATCGGCTTTACCCTCCGAGGCACGGATAATGCGAATGATTTCATCCAGCGCGTCGAAGATCAGCACGAAGCCTTGCAGAATGTGCATGCGCCGCTGCAGTCCATCGAGTTCGGTTTGCAAGCGTGCGGTGACGACATGCAGTCGGAAATGCAAGAAGTGCCACAGCACCTCTTTTAATCCAAGGCGTTCGGGTCGGCCAACCTCCGGATTCTCGGTTGGCACCAGGCAAGTCAGATTGACATTAAAATTCGTCTGCAGCGGCGTTTGCTTGAACAAATAGGCCAGTACCTTGGCTTCGTCCGCATCTTTGCGGAGCTGCAAATCGATGCGAATCTCTTCGGTAGACACATCGCGCACATCTTCGATCAGCGGCATTTTGCTGCTGAGTACGATTTCCGCGATGCGCTCTACCAGCACCGACTTGTTGACTCCGTAAGGAATGGAGGTGATGTGCATCAACTTGCTACCACTCTTGGTGGGCGTCCCCATCTGCGTGGTGCCGCGCAATTTGAGGCTTCCTTGGCCGGTTCGATAGATCTCGCGCAGCTCGTCTTTGGTGTTAATCAACTGGCCACCGGTGGGAAAATCCGGCCCTTGAACCGCGTCATTAGCCACCAATTGATAATCCTTGATCTCAGGATCTTTCAATAATTTGAGCAGGGCACGACAGACTTCACCCAAATTGTGCGGAGGAATATTGGTGGCCATCCCCACTGCAATTCCCGTAGCACCGTTGACCAACATATTGGGCATGCGACTGGGCAGGACGACGGGTTCTTGCCGAGTGCCGTCGTAGTTGGGCTTGTAGGGAACGATACGGGTTCCCAAGTCGCGCAGGATCTCCACGGCAATGGGCGTCAAACGGCATTCGGTATAGCGCATGGCGGCGGCATTGTCGCCATCGATAGAACCGAAATTGCCAATGCCATCGACCAGCGTCTCGCGCAAGGCCCAGGGTTGGGCCAGCCGCACCAAGGCATCGTAGACGGAGGTTTCACCATGCGGGTGAAAATTACCCGTCACATTTCCACAGACGAAGGCGCATTTGCGGGGCTTGGATTCGGCACCAATCCCCAACTGGTCCATGGCGTATAGAATCCGGCGTTGCACCGGCTTGAGTCCATCGCGAACATCCGGCAATGCGCGGCTGGTAATTACCGAAAGCGAGTAATTTAGATAGCGCTCTTGGGCGGCTTCGCGCAGCGAAATAGCGTCGATCTGCTGGACTTCCTCGGCCTGATCGAATAGGTCACCGCCTGCTCCCGAACCGCGACGCTTGCGACCGCCTGCCGCCGTATCGTCGCCGTCTGAATCCCCTGCGCCTCGCCTTTTGGCCATGTGTCTACCAACCTCCTTGAACCCGCTGCTGAATCGCCTGTCCCTTGCCCAGTCTGTGCTGCTGAACACAGAGACGTCCCGCGGGAATAGCTTTCCCGCAAACGTGCGATCAGTCAAGGCCGGTAAGATACGTCAACTCGCCGATCCCGGCTAGGGAATAGCGGCTATATGAGCATGGGCCGGCGCTAGGAACTTTCCGAATAGAGGTCTGAACTGTCGCTGGCAAGGCAAAAAAACTACCGTTCACGGGTTCGTTCTATAGCATCTGGCCCAGCCAGTGGGTTTTCAGGGTTGGCAGCTTGACCGTTCCAGGTATAGGGGGTATCGGTCGAAGAGGTGCTTGTCGCAAGCTCAAGGCCTGTGGCTTCGAGTGGCATTGCTTGGTGGGGGGGAGTGCAAGCTGGCATGCAGCAGCCACACGGGCAAGCCCGTGCCACACAAGGTGGGAAGTCGGCCAGTGCAGAATATGCGCCCTTCGCCGGTTGTATGACCCCAGGCAAGGAAACTGGAAAGAGATGATGCCATCGTCCGATTTCGAAGATGGCTAAAAAATCAGCCTAGTGCCATGAGCGAATGTTCCGGGATTGCATCATTCCACGGGCAATGACGCGCTACTGCACTTGCCAGTCACACACGCCATCAATGGACCGCAGTTTCCCACGGAAGGGCAATCTCATGAAATTCGCACCCACTCTCCTGTCTATCGTTGCTTTCGCCTCGCTATTGGGGTTTGCCAGTCAGGCCCAGGGGCAGGAATACCGCCAGCAAACGCTGTTCGCGAATCAATACACTCAAGGTAACGCCAATCGTGCTACCGCTCAGATGTACATCGCTCCGGTACCGGTGCCACCCTGGGTTGGTCACACCTATTACACCTACGAGCCGCTTTATCCGCACGAAATGATGTACCTGCACAAGAATCGGTATCACAACTACTACGATAATGGCCGGGGTTTGAACTCAACGACAGTAAGCTATTACGTTCCACCCGTTCGTACAGCCGTCCACGGCGTGTGGAATACCCTGTCGATCGCCCGTCCCTAAACTGACACTCTCCAACTACTTGCATGCGTGACTTTGCGCATCAAGGAATAAACTGAGGACCAACCACTGATGACCAAGATCACGGTAAAGCCGCTCCTGCTGGGCGTCGCATTTTGCGCCGTCGCCGCGGCGAGCCACTCAACCGGCTATGCGCAGCAAGCCTTATTCAACCACAGCATGGCCACCAAAGGCGATGTGTGGGCGCAACACTATGCATCCAGTCAGCCTTGGCACGGCCAGTACTACTATCTGCAGTATGGTCAGCCAACCGCTTTGGTCGTACCACCCAATGCTGCCATGCAACAGAATTACTCTTGGGGTGTATCCCAAAACACGATGACACCACTTTATCACCAATACGGTTATGCGGCTTCGCCATCGCGGGGCGGACCATTCCTGGGCACACCGATTTGGCCTAGCCACACCGATCAATTCGGCGTGTACTCCGTGCGTGCTCCCTGGGGTGGTGCCTATGACGGTGGTGTTGGTGCGAAAGCTTGCGTGGAGGGAGCGGGCGGCGGCCTTGGGTCGGGCTCGCACCGTCTAGGAAATGGACTGCATGGACACCGTGGCCATTTTGGCAAGAATGGGCAGCACTGCGCCGAGTGTTACTCAACCAGCATGCAGTAAACAGAACTTCGTTGCAATTAGACAGGCATGTCGACGGGCCCCGTTCCTCTTGGACGGTGCCCGCCGCGTGCATTTTCAGGTACGAACATGCCAGCCATTCAAAATGACCAGGGCTATGAGCACGACCCTCAGCCTGCACCCATCGCTTGTTGTCC
Organism: Pirellulaceae bacterium; assembly: GCA_963707245.1. Classification (GTDB taxonomy): domain Bacteria; phylum Planctomycetota; class Planctomycetia; order Pirellulales; family Pirellulaceae; genus Aureliella. Next base: position 10,329 of record CAVPPY010000043.1, on the reverse strand, counting down.
ACCGAGGCTCAAGGCTTTGGTACTAGAGGATGACGAAGTTCAACTGGAGTTGCTGACACGGCATCTGCAAGCACTCGAACTGGAGGTGCTGCCCGCTACCAGTGTGAAAGAGGCGGCGAGCCTGCTGCGCGATCAGCGCGTGCAACTGGCTATCTTGGATATTCATCTACCGGACGGTTCTGGGCTAGAACTCTGTCAGGAGATCGACGCCGATCCGCAATTGGCTGGTCTGCCTACGATTGTTCTCAGTAGCATCAGCGAGGCCAATCTGGTCAGGCAAACACGAGCCGCCGGCGGCTGCTTCTTCATTGGCAAACCCTACGATCCCAACGTTCTGCTAGCCATCATCGAACGCGCCTTGGGCACCGAGCTACAGTAAGGCCTCGTCCGCAATGAACTACCCCCATTAGCCGGAACGCGTTAGCGTCCGGTTCCCGCAATAACCGGGTGCTAACGCACTCCGGCTGATAGCGAATTCGGTACTTTATTTGCGGACGTGCCTAACGCCCGCCCTCAGAAAACCAGCGTTACTTCAGGCTGCCGCTGAGCAACAGACCGTCAATCTCGGCTTCAGCAAGTCGCAACTGTTCGGCGGCGTCAATATATGCCAGTCGCGTTTGTGCGTAGGTCCGCTGGGTCTGTAGCAGTGTATCGAAATTAACCTCGCCCAATTCATAGGTCTGGCGGACCAGCTCAACCGTTTCCTGCGCCTTGGGAATGATCCGCGACTGATAGCTCAGTACGCGCTGCTGAGCAGAACTCAGCCTCTCAAACACGGGTACCAGTCGAGACTGCAGCCCTAACTGGAGTCGCTGCAATTCCTCGGATGCAGACACGAGTTGATAGCGCGCCTCCTGAATGGCTCCGCGATTCTTGTCCCAAACGGGTAGCGGAATCGCAACGATCAAGGCCCCATTGGCATCACCGTCGACTCCATTGTCGCGCCAGTTGACCAACCCTCCCACGTCCACGTCGGGCCTGGGTTCAATCTGCTGCCGTCGGAGATTGCAGCGTTGCCTTTCGATAGTGGCTAGCAAGGCAGCAATCTCAGGACTATTGGCCTGCAAATTCGCCAGGATGGAATCGTAGTCAAAGTTCCGAGGTTCAGCAAACAAGTCTCCCGCCAGCGTCGCCGTAGGTAAGTAGGCTTGCGCTGTAACGGCTTGCAGTTCCCGCCAAGCCGCCATGTGACTCAACTCAGCATCCCGCAGGGCAACTTCCGCATTTTCCACTTCAACTTCAGCCCGCAGCACATCCGTCCGCGAAACCTCCATGGCCGCAAAAAGCTGCTGGGCGACCAACAACGATTTCTGCCCAATCGACAGTAGTTCGCGGGATACATCGATCTGCCGCTGCGCTCGCAACGCACGGACATATGCCAGATTGACATCGGTCGCGACGCGCATGCGCATTACGTACAGTTCTTGAGTTAGTCGCTGAACCTCATGTGATTGCGTCGCGCGATTGAGTTCCAGCTTTTCGCGTCGAACCCAGCGTTGCCCCAACGTTACCCCGTATTGTTCGGCTCGACCGTCACTGGCCAACTGCTGGAAGTCGATCCCCACATCCGGATTGGCTTGCAAGCCAACTTGGTAGGCCCTTCCACGCGCGGCCTGCACGAGCGCGGCTGCACTGCGGATCGAAGGGTTACTGGCCAATGCCATCGCTTGCAACTCATCGACTGTCAGCACGCTTAGCTCGGGGACCCGAGACTGTGTTGCAACAGAATTCTGAGGCCCTGGAATACTCGCTGGATTGCCCGGGTTATTGTCGGGCAGAAGTGCGGGCGGCGCGACATCCCGATTTGTCCTGGAAACCTGGGAAAGGTCAATAGCCCGGCTTTCGGAAACCAAGCCGCCTGCTGAGGGAAGAGAAACCTCAGTCCCAGTGCTTTCAATCAGCTGCCCTTGGCAAGAATTGCATGCATTGCCGAACAATAAGGCTGCCGACAGGGCAGCTCGTGAGATTCGCATAGCCGGATTCCATCCCAGAGTCATTCGTCTTGTATGTCAAGCCAAGAGCCTGTCTGTTCATCCATCGACCCTTGCAAACGAAGCAATGAGAGGATTCGCCATAGGTGGCACGACCCTCACAGGCGGCGCCAGGCCTACAATCCGCAGAGTCGCTCACTCTCACAGCTTGAAAACTGAAGGACCTCCAGGTAGATCCGTTCAGCGCTATCAAGCGATGTGTTGAGACCCATGCTCAGAATTCCCATGCCGGAAAATCGCTGGGAAAATAGGGATGAAGTCCCCTGGGACGTTAGTCGTCGTTATAGGATTCGATGAAGCGTGCGAGTCGATGAAAATCGCTACCCTGCTCGATATAGCGGACTTTGGTAACCAAGGTCACCGGGTCAACCAACTCTTCAAAGGGCACATAGTGAAGGTTTAATTGTCCGCCGACGGAAATCATGACTCCGTTCAGCTGCTTTTCGATCAACGCGCGGAAGGCTCCCACACCAATCTGAGAACCCAACATAATGTCAAATGCGTGCGGCAGAGCACAGCGACTCTCATATCCCAACTGCAGTCCGTTGACCTTCCGCGACTTCCCCGTCTTTGCCTTGTAGGCTTTGGCAATCATCTCGGCTAACATCTTTCCCAGATTGATCGAAGCGATGGCAATGTGGCCATGATCATCGCGTGGTATTCCCTCCAGGTACTTGATGGGCAGGTATTCGGCCATCCCTTCGGCGACGACAATCACTCCATAGGCGCGACCTTGCTCCTCGCGAATGAGCATCATCTTGACGATGCGATCCACAATTTTTTCGATGTGCATGATCTTGCGGACCTTCTTATTTCCCTGCTCATCGACGATCTCTTCGGTCCCGGCCATGGAGTCGACGATATCCTCGACACTCATGATCACACAGGCTTCGCCGGCGATGGCTGCGCCATAGGCCAGCCAACCTGCGCTGCGCCCCATGGCCTCGCAAACGAAATAGGCTTGCCCGGCTGCCGCATCGTAATTCAGATTCCGCATTTCGGTTGCCAGGAATTCGGCGGCCGTAAAATAGCCAAATGTGAAATCGATACCCATGTAATCGTTGTCGATAGTCTTGGGTAAGTGGACGACCGAGATTTTCTTGGCGCCGGTCGGCAGTGTGTCCTGATAAAGCTTCATTTTGTTGGCGGTTTTGAGCGTATCATCCCCACCGATCGAAATCAGCGCGTCGACGCCCAGCGATAGCAAGCCCTGGTAAACCCGCGCCAGCGGAGCCGCGCTGCTAGAGTCGGAAAGATGTTCGGGAGCGGTTACGTTCTTGCCCGGGTTGGCCCGCGCGGTACCAATCATAATGCCTTGGGAAGTGCGTCGGTGAGCCAGATCAGCGTGTGTGATTTTGATGTAGTCTTTGCCTTCCGCCAGCGGTCGAGAAGCGTCAAAGTCAATCAGGTTGGAATAGCCATGCATGATGCCCAACACATCAATGCCAGAATTTAGAAAGGCAAAAGCAGCAGTTCCAATTACCGCGTTGGCACCAGGGGCTGGCCCACCGGCAAACAACATGGCCACTCTCTTGATTTCAGTCATTGGTTTATCCTAACAAGGTACTGTATGTTGAGTATGCAAGACGATGCGCCAGGGGCGAGCCACGCAGGAGAACACGCATTGGAAACAAACTCTACTAGGCTTTGTCCCCAAAGGGGTCTGACCCTCTCCGGCGAGGCCAAAAACAAGTGAAAATTCGACTCGCCTCCAAAGGGTCAGACCCCTTTGGGGACAAAGCATAGACTCCTAGCCCAGCAGTTCGCGTTCCACCCACTTTGTATCGACCTTGCCGGCCATAAACGTAGGATGCCGCAGAACGCGCATCTGAAAAGCTGCCGTGGTGGCGATGCCTTCGACCCGCAATTCTTCCAGGCTGCGGAGCATACAGGCAATCGCCTCCTCGCGCGTCGGCTTATGGACGATCAATTTGCCGATCATCGAGTCGTAGAAGGGCGGCACGGTATAGCCTGCTTGGGCATGCGAATCGAATCGCACGCCTAATCCACCTGGGACAAACATCGATTTGATATTGCCGGGGCAGGGCTGAAAATTCTTCGATGGATCTTCCGCATTGATGCGGCATTCGATGGCAGCCCCATTGAGTCGAATATCGCTTTGTTTGAATGGCAAGGGTTCACCGGCCGCCACACGAATTTGCGATTGAATGAGGTCAACGCCCGTGACCATTTCCGTCACCGGATGTTCGACCTGAATCCGCGCATTGACCTCGATGAAGTAGAAATTATCTTGAGCGTCAACGATGAACTCAACGGTGCCGGCATTTTCATAATTGACTTGCTGCACCATACGCACTGCGGCTTCGCAAATCGCGATCCGCGTCCTTTCGCTCAACAGCGGCGAGGGACTTTCTTCGATCAGCTTCTGGTGTCGCCGCTGAACAGAGCAGTCGCGTTCGAACAGATGGCAGACGTTGCCATGCCGGTCGGCGATCACTTGCACCTCGACGTGCCGCGGCTTGTCGACGAATTTTTCCAGGTACACGCCTGCATTTCCAAACGCGGCCTGGGCTTCGGCTTGAGCTTGCTGCATCGACGTCCGCAAACTCTGCTCGTTGAGGGCCACCCGCATGCCTTTGCCACCACCACCAGCGGTAGCCTTGATCAACACCGGGTAGCCAATCTCCCGGGCGGAACTGCACCGCATGCTCTTCGTCAACCAGCAAGCCGTCGCTGCCCGGCACCACCGGCACTTTGGCGGAAATGGCAACCGCCCGCGCGGAGTTCTTGTCGCCCAGCTGTTGCATGGCCTCGGGCGATAGGTCCGATGAAATCAAATTCGCTACTGCGACAAACCTCGTTGAAGTGCGCGTTCTCGGCTAGAAATCCGTAACCCGGGTGAATCGCCTCGGCACCGCTGATTTCGGCCGCGCTGATGATCTGCTCGATGCGCAGATAACTTTCACTGGATCGCGGCGGACCGATGCAGATCGCCTGGTCGGCATAGCGCACGTGAGCCGAATCCCTGTCCGCCTCGCTAAACACGGCTACGGACTGGATCCCCATTTCCTTGCAAGCGCGAATCACGCGCAATGCAATTTCGCCACGGTTTGCCACCAATATTCGGTTATACATAGGCTCGGAGATTACCCGCGAGTATCCACCTTGAACAGGGGACGGCCGAAATCAACCGCATCTTCGTTCTTCACCAACACAGCCACAATGGTTCCGCTGATTTCAGCTGGAATCTCATTAAAAACCTTCATGGCCTCAACCGTGCAGACCACCGTATCCACGTCAACCTTCGAACCCACCTTTACAAAGTCATCCGCCTTGGGACTGGGTTTCCCATAGAAGGTACCCACAATCGGCGACTTGATGATGGCAATATGCGGCCCGTCCTCGCTGGCCGACGGGGGCTCCACTGCGGCAGCTCCAGAGGCACCGCCAGCCACGGGCTGGGCAACAGGCGTCTGCACCGGCAGTGGCGCCAACATGGCTGGCAGATTGCACTGCCTGGCCACCACGGACCAAGCGAATCTGCTGATCGAATTGCTTCAAATCAACTTCGTTCAGGTCGTGCTCCTTCATTAAACTGATCAAGTCTCGAATACGTTCGAGACTGAACACGTCTTTTGAACCTGCCGGTCCACCCGCCGCTTTGGCCATCGGGAATTCCTAAATCAATGAGAAGCTAAATCAACCAGCTGCCAGCACCGTCCAACCGGATCAGTCGAGCAGCGACACGCGATTTCCCTCGAGATCTCGCGGCAGGCTACTCAGGATTTCACATCCGGTAGGCGTTATCAATATGTCATCTTCGATTCGCACGCCGCCCCAGCCAGGGTAATAGACTCCCGGTTCGACGGTAACCACCATCCCCGCCTGCAGGGGTCGATCATGGTTCTTGCCCAATCGGGGTGCTTCGTGAATATCGAGTCCGATTCCATGCCCAAGTCCATGATTGAAGCGTTTGCCCATACCGGCATCGGCCACAACCTCGCGAGCAACACGATCGATCTCGCTGACCATGACTCCCGGCCGCATGGCCGCAATGGCCGCTGTTTGAGCAGCCAACACGGTCTCATAAACCCTGACAAATTTGGGGGGGATTTTACTAGTCAAAAGTACACGCGTCAAGTCGCTGCGATAGCCCTCCAGCGTGGCCCCCCAATCGATGAGTACAAAGGCGGCTGAGCCAATTTGGCTGTTTCCAGGCGTCGCATGCGCTAACGCGCGCTCGCGGCCCGACTGCCACAATCGGATTAAAGCTGCAACCACTGCCTCCCAATGCGCGGACCTGCCTCTCTATTTCGTTGGCAATCTCGCGTTCGGTTTGCGAGCCCCCGCAGCTGCGCACGAATGCTAATGAATACACGCTCGGCCACCTCCACCGCTTTCTTGAGGATGGCGATCTCGTGAGGATCTTTGATTTCGCGCAGTGTCTCGACTTGGACACTCGCCTTTTTCAATTCGCCCACCTTGGCATTCCGCTGCAACATATCGTAAGCGGTAACCGGCAACGAGTCCGCTTCGATAACCAAACTGTCGAAGGCTCTTTTGCTGAGCTCTCGCGCAGTCACCTCCAGAATCAACTCGCCGGGCTGTCGAATGAAGGTTGGTAGCTGCCCACACTCTTCGCCGATCTGTTGCTCGTATCGCGGATCGCTGAGCAATAGATCATCCTCCTGCGATACGATCAGGTAGCTATCATCACCGGTAAACCCAGTCAGGTAGCGTACATTCTTGACATTCGTAACCAGCATAGCCGGCGAGCCATCGCGTTTGAGCATCGCTCGCAAGCGTCCGCGGCGTTTGGCATAATCCATGATCAACTTTCAAATAGATCCTAGATGCGCAAGACTTGGTCGGCAGGCAGCCAACCCTCTTGTCCGGTTGCCGTGCGGACCTTGACCCACCCACTGCGTTCGGCAAGGATCTCGGCCGGTTGTCCGTCGGCGGTGGGAATATCGAGCACTTTATCGAATTGCTCGCCGTCGCCGGTTCGTAGCGAAACCTGGTCGGCAACCATCACTGCCTGCGGAGCTGGCACCGCAAACTGTGGCAAAGCGTAGGCAACACCTGCAGCGATCAGAATCAGCATAGGCAAGAGTGCCAGCCCGCCAACCCGCCAGCCGCGCAAACTGGGGTCGGGCGATGAGCAATCCCCAAAAAGCAATGGATGAAGCAATGATGATCGCTCGCAAGTTGGCCAGGCCCACTCGCCGCACAAGAAGCGAGTTGAAATCCAGCGTTTGTTTCACCCAATACGCCAACGAAGCCGGCTTCGTTGCCGGGAGTCGTGGCAGACGATTGCTCCAAGAGCGATTCCGCGAAGGACAGATTTAAACCGGCCTGCTGGTTGAGTGGGTCGATCTTCAGCGCGCGGCGGTAAGCGACAATCGCGCACCCCACCTGGCCGCTGCGCAAGTTGGCATTACCCAGGTTGACGTACAGCCCGGCGTTCTGGATCCCGGCGTCGACCAACAGTTGATATTTGGCTGCGGCGGCTTGAAAGTCCTCTTTGGATTGCAGGGAATCGCTGTCCACTAGCTTGCAGGCTTGCTCATAAACGGCGTGGGCTTCGGATAACAGACTCTCGCGCTGGTGCTGTGAAAGCGACGCATCGGCCGCGTGGACGGTGGACACGGATAAGCAACCAAACAGAAGCATGCTAACACGCCCGCCGAACTTGGAAAAGGAATTCCGAGCTCCTAGGCTGGTGCGTTGCGACGAGCGAGAGCCTGCTGGGCGTCGCGTGTCTCGCAATTGCGACTCCAATCCATCGATCAGGCTGCGGGCAGCCTGCCGCACTTCGACCACGGCTGCATCGTTGCTGTCCACAAAAGGAGTGCGCTCCAGCCGTGCGGCGAAGGCTTCCAAATCTGCGGCCAGCGGATAATGTCCGAGTGTCCGCAAGCTGCCAAGCGTTGTGGTCCACTCGTCGTGCAACCGATTACCGCCTGTGAGGTTGCGATGGATGAATTTCTGCAGGGCCAGCCTGATGTCCTCAGGCGACTGCGCTGGTCAAGTTCCCGCAGGAAAATCTGCCGCGGCGAGCGGAAACTTGGCAGCCGGCTCCGCAGCCAGCCCCAATGCCGTCCGACGAGAGTCACCAGCCACACCAGTGGGGTGCAATCACCCACACAAGCCACCAGGGACGAGCTGAAGTCGACCGAGACACGAGAACTGCTGGCGAAGAATCGTTGATAAAGTTGGTAGCCGCTGGAGTCGTCATGCTCGTCGCAGGTTGCTGGTCGCTGTTTCGCTGAGTCTGTGCGGCGACAATGGAATCGAGCGCCAACGTATCGGCCTGCTGAACTTGAATAGGAATCGACTGGCTATAGACGGTTTCAAATTTCTCGGTTTCGGGGTTGAAGAAACTGAATGCCACCGGGGGTATCTCGCGAATGTTCGCATGCTTGGGGCGCAGTTTGACCGAGAAGACCTTGGCATCATCTTGCACAAATCCCGCCAGTGGATCATTGGAGATCTTGAAATCGGCAAGCGATGGCAATTCAGACAGCGGCGGGGCTTGCACCAATTCCATGGGGCCAGTCCCCACAATACCCAAGTTCAGATTAATCGAGTCGCCTACCCTGACATCCGTGGGCGATGCATCGACCACGATTTTGTATTGTCCGACCGCCCCCCGGTAATCCGCGGGCCTGCCTTCGGATGGTACGGGCAGGACCTGGGTATTGTCCACGCTGACCTCAGTAACCACCGGCCGAACGGCCGAAACGACCAGCTGGCGGTCCAAAAGCGGACTCAAAGAATTCGTCGCGCATCATCGGCGAGAACAAGCGATCCACCGAAGGCTCGATCTCCGAACAGACTTTGGATTGGATCGCGAGGCTTACCCAGCGCGGTAGGATAATTGACCACAATTTTCACGTCATCAGCATCGATCTTGCCAGCTCGCTTGGGGTAGATTTTGGCGTCGATCTCGTACATGTAGTAGGCTCCTCGATGGCCCTGCAGATCATTGCGCAGCACCTCGCGGCCCCCCGGGCGTTGATTGTTCTCGTCCAATTTGCGCATCCGCTCGGAGAAGCTGCCCCACTCGGTATCATCGGACAGCAACTGCCACATGTTGCCCTCGGAGAGAGTGACGTTATTTTCCCGATCACGATAGGGCTTGATGTAAATCTTGAGGGTCATATCAAGCGGTTGACCGACAAACACACGGTCCTTCTGACCTTCCAATTCAGCGAATAGTAGATCACCGGTTTCACTGTTGCTGGCAATAAAGCTGGGGATCTGCCTTTCCAAGTGCTGGCCGTCCACCGAGAACTTTAGAGGAGGGATCTCAAAGCTACCCGCGCGCAGTACCTTGATCGAGTAGGACAATCAACACGCTTTGCTTGGAGCTACGACGGCCGTTGATAATGGTCGTTTGAGAACTTCGCATGGGCGCCTCCAAGCTCTCGGATTTCCAAGCCGTCCACCTGCGGCAATTCGGGCAATGCATAGTCCTCAGCATTGATGATCTCAATCTCCAGCTTGAGCGTTGAGCCCACATAGGCCTCGCGTTGAGACAGACGTACTTCCACATCGGCGGCGACAAGCCAATCACCCGCGCATAGTCCCAGCCAGCGAGGAAAGACAAACGAAGAAAATTTGAGTAGTCTGATGCATGGAAGTCACTCGCTAAATTCACCAATCTCGATCTACGGGTACCTGTCGTGTCGAATCGCGTTGTCGCAACTGGAAGCGACGTAGCATGTCGCGGTCGCGGATTGCTTGCAGCATTTTCATGGCTTCTTCGTGACTCATCACGCTCTCGTCGGCTGATATTTCCCGTAACGTTTGGGAATTCGCCGCCGCATCTTGATTCTCGTGTGGGTCGGCTGCCGCCAATTGTCCACTGGCGGATTTCGACGCGTCCTCAGGCGTCTGTTCGGGCTGCATGGGCTCCGTATCCGCAGCCTGTGCCTGAGAATCCTGAGGACGATCCTTGGCCGAAGCATTCTGGCTTGCTCAGCTCCTGGCTTGCCGGCTCCTGGCTCGACGGCTCCTCGCTCGACGGCGATGACTGATCGGTTGCCTCATCCGCCGCTGCATCGTCGCGAGATGGCTGCGGAGAATCTCCGTCGGTGCCTGGTGACTGACCCGCCTTCTGCTCCTCGCCCTGCGACTCTTCGTTGTTTTCTTGCTGGCCAGGCTGCCCGCCGCTGTCCTGCTGCTGGCTCTGCTGCTCTTGGTTCTCCTGCTGCTGGTTCTCCTGCTGCTGTTCGCTCTGCGATGGAACGTCCTGCTGGGGAGGCTGCTGCCCGGACTGAGAATCTTGCTTCCCCGACTGATCCTGTTCTTGCTTCCCCGACTGATCCTGTTCTTGCTTCCCCGACTGATCCTGTTTCTGCTGGGATTGATC
>CAVPPY010000042.1:0-84382 GCA_963707245.1 Pirellulaceae bacterium | reverse complement strand
CAAGCAACTCCGCGATATGCGCGGCGTGGCCTACGCTCTCCGGCGCTTTGGAAACACCACCGCAGGATGCCCTGACCTTACCCAGCTATGAACAAGTACGCGACGACAAGCACAGTTCGCCGAAGCCACCCGCAGGATCCACAACGAGACCAACCCCTAGAACGCCCAGCGCCTCACCCAGCGGCACGCCCGCCAGCCGTAGTGTGCAACCCTCCCCAGTTTCCGATCTCCGAACAGGCGATGGACCGCATCTACGGTCTGCCGTACACGCGCCGCGCACACCCAGCGATCGCGAGCCGATCCCGGCCTTCGAGATGATCAAGGACTCCGTGACGATCATGCGCGGGTGCTTCGGTGGGTGCACATTCTGTTCGATCACGGCGCACCAGGGACGAGCCATTCAGTCCCGAAGCAAACAGAGCATCCTGGGCGAAATCCAGCAAATGGCACAGGACAAGAACTTCAAAGGAACGGTCAGCGATATCGGCGGTCCAACCGCCAATATGTACCAAATGAAGTGCACCAAGCCGGATGTCGAAGCCCGCTGCCGCAGGCAATCCTGTGTGCACCCCAAGATCTGCAAGTTGCTAGGTGTCGACCACCAGCCGGTCATCCAACTGATGCGCCGAGGCGGCAGGTTGACGGCGTCAAGAAAGTATTGGTGGCCAGCGGCATTCGCATGGACTTGGCTCGCCAAAGCCCAGAATACATCCGCGAATTCGAAACACCATGTGGGTGGACATCTGAAGGTTGCGCCCGAGCACGTAGATCCGGATGTGCTCTTCAAGATGCCAAGCCAGCCAACGATGATTTTCGCGTTTTTCACCCAAGTTTTCCAGACGAATCGCGTGCGGCCGGCAAGAAACAGTACTTGGTGCCCTACTTCATAGCCAGTCATCCCGGCAGCGACAATGAGGCCATGATCCATCTGGCCGTGTTCCTAAAACAGAATGGCTACAAACCTGACCAGGTACAGGATTTCATCCCTGCACCCTTGGATATCGCCACCTGCATGTACTACACCGGGGTCGACCCCTTTACCAAGAAGCCAGTGGTCATCGCCCGCAAATTGCGCGATCGCAGGACGCAGCGGGCCCTGATGCAGTTCTTCAAGCCAGAGAATTACTTCGAGGTCCGCGAGGCGATCGCGCAGCCGGGCGAACCGATCTGATCGGTGAAGGCTGCGATGCCTTAATCCCCTCTCAGCCTCCCAGAGAAGCCCTCATGCGCCGCAGATCGGAGGCCAACAAGGGCTTCCGGGGCGAATATGTGCATACGATTCCAGCCGGCACCCAAGGCGGCAAGAAAGAACGCCGGCAACGACAGACCAAAGGCTATCGCCCCGGTCGCAAAGGGGCGCTCAATAACCCAATTCGAGTGGAGTTCCCCATGCCTATCCGCCCGCTGATACTGTTGCTGACCTCGATTCTGCCCTGTCGCTGCGTTGCGGAGGACTGGACACAATGGCGTGGAGAAGGTCGAGCAGGTGTATGGCAGGTGGATGGTCTGGTCGAAAGCCTTCCCGAGGGCCAGCTGCGCTCTCGACTGGTCGGTAGAAATTGGACCGGGTTACTGTGGGCCAACGGTTGCCCAAGGTCGCGTGTTCGTCATGGATCGACAAACCGCTAGTCAGGAAACGGAGCGGATTCTGTGCTTTGATTCTGCAAACGGTAGTTTGCTGTGGAAGCATGAGTATCCAGCCGAGTACAGCATTAGCTATACGGCCGGCCCCCGCGCCAGCGTGACGATCGATGGTCCGCGTGCCTACGCCGTAGGGGCCATGGGGCATTTTCATTGCCTGGATGCTGCCACCGGCCAGGTCCTCTGGCAGCGAGATGTGGCACAAGACTATGATGCCGAAATGCCCATTTGGGGTATCGCCGCATCACCCCTGATCTATGGCGATACCGTTATTCAACAGGTTGCAGGCAGCCAAGCCTGTATGGTGGCCTTTGAAAAATCTACTGGCAAGGAAGTGTGGCGAGCCTTAGATGAAGCGGCCAGTTATTCCTCGCCAATTATCATTCGTCAGGCCGGTCAGGATGTGTTGGTCTGCTGGACCGGAGAAAGTCTGTCTGGCCTCGATCCACGAAACGGAAAAGTGTACTGGCGGCACGCCATGCCGGCCTCGCGGATGCCCATTGGAATTGGCACGCCCGTGCTGGATGGCGACCTCATCTTCGTCTCCAGCTTCTACGATGGCTCGATGATGATCCGCCTCGATCAGCAAGCGTTGACCAGCAGTCTTGTGTGGCGAGCTGTGGGACCCGACGAACAGCACACCGAATCCCTGCACGCCATGATTGGCACCAGCATTCTCCGCGATGGCTACGTTTATGGCGTTGACAGCTACGGAGAGTTTCGTTGCCTCGAGGCAGAGACAGGCAAGCGAATCTGGGAGGACCAGTCTGCGGTTCCGCGGGCGCGCTGGGCGACCATTCACATGGTCCAGCAGCAGGACCGCGTATGGATGTTCAATGAACGCGGCGAACTACTCATTGCAACCCTCAGCCCACAGGGTCTGAACATCATCGATCGCTGTGCATTGCTGGCTCCCACTCGAGAACAGCTAAACCAACGCAATGGGGTGTGCTGGTCGCACCCCGCCTTTGCGGAAAAGAGCATCTTCGCACGCAACGATGAACGCCTCGTGCGCGCCAGCCTGGCAGAGTAGGGCAATGGCTTTTGAAAAAGTCTGTGGACTGACTGAATTGCAAGTCGATGGGCCAGGATATGAGGCAATGGTGGCCGGTCGAGTCGATTGCCCTGTTCCGCGCCGGGCAACGGATTTATGCCGTGGATGGCATGTGCGCCCATCAAGGCGGACCCATTGCCCGCGGCCACTTGGATGCGAACTGCGTAACTTGTCCTTGGCACGGCTGGCAATATGATCTTCGCGACGGTAGACATCTACTAACCGGCAAACACTTGCTAGATTGTTTCCCGGTCGAGATCCGCGGAGATCAAGTATGGGTCGATACGGCCGCCACACTGCCCCATCATGAGTAACACTACCCAGTCAACATTAGGCTGTCCGCCTCTCCGAGGCAGACTCGGCGACTCTTGCAGATATAGGCTACGTCTCGGAGAGTCTCGCCTACGTGCACGGGCAACTCCGCTGACCAAGTGAGTGCCAGTTGTGGCACGGGCTTGCCCGTGTTGTCCTTCGATAGCAGCTTGCACTAACCAACCAAGAAACGCCACTCGAAGCCACAGGCCTTGAGCGAGAGAGCAGCCAGGCTCGGGAGGCTTGGGGGCAGCGGGAGGCTTGGGGGCAGAGCACTTTGGCTGGGCGCCATGCGTAGTAGACACCGGCGTGGAGTGTCCCCGGTTTATTTTCCCCGGCTTAGTGTCCCTGGTTGTTTTCCCCGGTTTATTGTTGGGCTGGAATTGGGGTGGCCATTTCCTGGTTCACCTGGCCTGACGAAACGGTGTCAAGAACTAAGAAAATCGTGGTCGGGGTTGAGTTGCCGAACACCACTTTTATCGATCTGGCTCCCTTCTCCCGCCGGTACTCCGGGGGAGAAGGGTTGGGGATGAGGGGGCGAGGCTCGGGTGGGGGCAGAGGCTCGAGGCCCGGGGGCGAGGCTCGGGGGCAGGGGGCGAGGCTCGGGGGCAGGGGGCGAGGCTCGGGGGCAGTGCACTTTGGCCAGGCGCCGAGCGTAGTAGACACCGGCGTGGAGTGTCCCCGGTTTATTCCCGGTTTATTTTCCCGGTTTATTGTTGGGCTGGAATTGGGGTGGCCATTTCCTGGTTCACCTGGCCTGACGAAACGGTGTCAAGAACTAAGAAAATCGTGGTCGGGGTTGAGTTGCCAAACACCACTTTTATCGATCTGGCTCCCTTCTCCCGCCGGTACTCCGGGGGAGAAGGGTTGGGGATGAGGGGGCGAGGCTTGGGGGCGAGGCTTGGGGGCGAGGCTTGGGGGCGAGGCTTGGGGGCGAGGCTTGGGGTCGAGGCTTGGGGGCGATGGCTTGGGGGCGAGGCTTGGGGGCGAGGCTTGGGGGCGAGGCTTGGGGGCGGGGCACTTTGGCCAGGCGCCGAGCGTGGTAGACACTGGAGTGGAGTGCCCCTGGTTGTTGTTCCCTGGTTGTTGTTGAGCAACGCGACCTTGTGTGGCACGGGCTTGCCCGTGTTGTCCTTCGATAGCAGCTTGCACTAACCCAGCCAAGAAACGCCACTCGAAGCTATGGGCCTTGAGCGAGCGACGAGCACCGCTTCGACAAAACCCCCTGAACTCTGAGCGTACAAGCTGCCAATCCTGAAAGCCCACTGGCTGGGCAAGTGCCACCCATCCGCTCGCCGCCGTCGGCGGCGAGCGGATGGGGAAGGTCGCAGATTTGCGTTATGCTCTTACTGAAAAGAACTCGGCACACGCCAGGCAAGCTGGCATGGGGCCTTTGCTCGGAAAAGAAAATCTCGATCTAGCCTCGATCGACCAGCTTGCTTGACTACTTCCGCAAAGTTTAGCAGCGAGGCTCGGGTGGGGCAGAGGCTCGGGGGCAGTGCACTTTGGCTAGCCGCCATGCGTGGTAGAACACCGGCTTGGAGTGTCCCCGCTTGTTGTTGCCAATACTGACAGAACCTCGTTGTCACATAAGAATTGTTTTCGCTCGAAAAAAGGGTTAACGGCGTAGAGTGCCATTGGACGCTAATCCCCAGTGCTCCGACAAAAAGCCGCGGAGAGAACCTCCGCGGCTTTTTCTACTGACGTGCCGGGTGTGGCAATCAGATGTGGGCTTGCAAACCCTAACTAGTAGATGCTGCTGGCACCGGTGTCTGGGTTGCCGCACATGTGGAAGTGGTTGTGGTCGATGTAGACGACCTCAGCCGCTTCTTTGTCTTCCAAGCGTGTAAGGTACTGGCCAACCGTTGATCGTTCGCTCGGTGAAGTAGATCGTGCACTTGTAGTGAGCGTGGTGCAGACTGGCCATGCCGATCAGTGGGAATGAATCGCGGTGGATCGACGTAGTCCGCGATCTTCTCTTTGACGATCTGCACATTGTTGCGCTGACGCTCGAAGAGCAATGGAATGCCACCGCGAACCGGACGAGCCTTCTCCAGGGCCTGCATGACTTCGTCGTCACTGGGTGGATCCAGGGCGACGGCCGGACCACCGGCGGTGATCGGTCCGATGATCGGCACCCGTTCGTAACGCTCGTGGATGTGGAATTCCAGTTCTTCCTTGGTCCTGGAAGTAGGGACTGACCGGAATCGGAATCGCGAAAGGTCCCAAGTTGGGTCCGTAAGTAATGCCGATGCAACCGGTGGTTGCGAGCAGACCCGCAGAAAGAACAGGCCCAGTAATGACTTGCTGATGTTGTCGTGACATCGAACGATCCCTCGTATCGATTTGGGTTGTTAGAGACTAAGCTGGCCCTATTGCCCACCCGGCTTTCCATGCTGTTCGATCTCCATCGCTCCGGTCGCAAAACGCAATCCTGCTACGAAGATGAATCTCTAGGGCAGCTCGTCTCCGATCTACATGGTTTATCGTTGTTAAGGTGGGCAGAACTTGCGGGTTTTTCGTGTTTTAAGCCCGGAATACCGATTGAAGCCAATGATTTTAGCTAGCACTCGGTAACTTGTGCGGCTTGATGTTCAACATCTTTTCTCAGTGCTTGCGCAGTTTCATCCTGGCGATGAGGGCCGCATGCAAGAGCTTCATGAACACGCGGCTCACGCAACACTGGCATGTAGACGCGCCAGAGCATGCACGACCGCCCAGCGAGAGTCGGCACACGCCGGATCGACGTCAGCCTGTCATGCAATCGCTTCGCGCGACAGGCTGCCATGCAGGGCAGCTGGCGTTGGCTTGGCGCCAATCAGCGCTACGCAGTTCAACGCAAAAAGGCCTGAGCAGCTTTCGCTGCTCAGGCCTTATCGGTGACACTTCAATCGTGGAGGGTCAGACCACGCTGATTCCTGCCAACTCAGTTGCTTCGCAGTCAACGAGCTGGCTGCGACTTGAACCCGAGCTATGCTTGCTGGTGAAGTCCAAGTACCACAGGCCATCATCCCATTCCAACGTGACCTTTCGCCATCCCAGTGGAACTTGTGGATAGGGATAGAAGGGTCCGATGTAGGGCCATGCCGATGGGCTGTACTGCTTGGGATAGGTTACCGCCGCGTAGTTTGGGTAAGCTGCGTAGCTTGGCCAGGCATACGATGGCATGTTGGGCTGGTCGTAGCGTGGTGCTCCGGCACCGTACTTGGCACCGCCTGCCTTGCATGGGTACAGGAGCTCCGCCCGTGCTGGCATGCTTGACCAAACCCGAAGGTGCGAAGGCTTGAGGCGCGGCGACCGTGCATTGACACAGCGATCGGGCATGCTCGAGCCTTGCGGAACTGGCGTTGGAGCCATGGTCGCAACTTCCGGTGAAACCTGACGAACCAAGGTTCTCGCCAACACGTGACATCGTCAATAACCCGGGCAACACCGCGGGTGCGTGCGAGCGATATCGAGCACCAGGTCTTTTTGAGCCTGGTTCGCTAACGCTGCCTTTGACCCACACGTCGCCGTTGACCGTGCTCACGTCCAGCTCAAAACCACGCAGCCTGCCAGCAGACTTGGACTGCTGTAACTTGGCGATGACGGCATCGGTGATCGCACGTC
The DNA here is from genome assembly GCA_963707245.1 of Pirellulaceae bacterium. Taxonomy (GTDB): domain Bacteria; phylum Planctomycetota; class Planctomycetia; order Pirellulales; family Pirellulaceae; genus Aureliella. The sequence goes on along the minus strand of CAVPPY010000042.1, from coordinate 77,766 downwards.
ATTCGCGATCGGCTGAGTTGCTCGCTATCGCTTGTCGATGCAGGCTGAACTTGCAGCTGCTGAGTCAGCACAGGCTTCGAGCCGTCGATTCGCCCTTGACTGACAGTTGGTTGACAATGGTTGCCTCGCAACGGCTTCGTTAGCGGCAGCGTTCGGCAACCAAGTGCCCGCTGAGTTCGTGTGGCCACCTCTCCAGTCAAGTAGACGATACCTTCTTCAACTTTGAGATCGATATCGAAGCCTTTCAGGTTGCCGGCGGCTTTATGCTGCTGCAGCTCGGCCATAACAGTTTTGGCAATTTCACGATCGCCACCGAACGCCCAAGCAGGCATTGCGGCGGTGACCGAAGCGATTACCACGCCAAACAGAAATCGTCGCATTGGAAACCCTCCTACGAATCACTGTCGAGTGTCCACAATCTAGCCTCCCACTCACGATCTCGCTTGAATTGCTCGATCCGATCGGGAGAACTACGGGAGACTGTGGTTACCCTAAAACATGCGATCGACACACCGACATGTGATCCGCATAGTTCAGGGAGAAGTAAGTCAAATTCGATAAACTGCGTCGCAGGGTTTCCCCAGACGAAATGTACGCTGAGCTGCCACAGCCAGTATGTGCGAGGTGGCATGCTGTCTACCGGCACGGTCTACGTGTCATTTGCGACAAAAGATTGCCCCCCTTTGTACGCAGTTGGATGTTCGCCTAACCCGGGTAGGAAAATTGCACGTCGTTGACGCATTGGACCACCCAAGCGGAAGTTCATCCGCTGATAGTTTTCGGCATGGCCGAGAGAAGACTGGTAGGGTTTTTTCCAATTTTGCCGGTCTATCCTTAAAAAACAGTGAGTGCGACCACATCCAACTTGCGACATGTTTACAGCAGGCAATTCAGGCAGAGTTTGACGCGCAAAGATGTAGAAACGCGGCTCACTCGCAGTTCGCTCGCCAGCCGGCCATGCCTGCTGGGCTCCTTTTCAGCACCTGCTATCGGGGAGGGCGGGTCAAATTGCGGAACCAGCCGATCAGACTGAAGAGAATGGACACGGCCACGAACAGGCCACCGGCTATCGCCCCAATCCTGGGACGAATCGCGAATAGGGCGAGTATCACCAGCAACCCCAACAGCAGGCCGCCACGCAGCCTCTGCCAGCCCATGCGTTCCAACTGAGGCGCCGCCAGCCAGGCAATCCCCAATACCAAACCGACTTTGAGCAGCGTGCCGGCAGCGAAATCACTGCTGCTGTCCTGCAACCAGGGCATGCGCGCAAGATGAGTCCAGCCCCCAAAAACAGAAGGCAGCTGCCACCCAGCAACACCCGCTGGATCCTAACATTGCCTGAGGACGGATTCTGTTTGCTATTGCCTGGCATCCAACTACAACCGCCCAAGGCCTTCCAGCCAATACGTGATCGGTTCGCGTGGCGTCGACTCCCAAGTATTGCCCTTCATTCCGGGTGCGGCCAAGACATTGGCCGCGTAGCCACTTTCGCTCAAGGCCTCAGCCGCCGCGATTAGCTTTTCCGGCTCACCGACCAACAAAAAATCCAAGGATTGCATGGGAGCATTTCGCTGCTTGAGGTCCATTTTGCCGAGTTGGGTCCCCAGGGTCAGCACGCCGGCAACGCGTTCCCGCTCCATGCTTGCCGACACCAGGGCCAGTCGCCCGCCAACTCCGATACCACCCATCACACAACGCGATATGTCCAGTCGATAAGCCTGATCCATGCGGCCCAACACGCGAGCCGCCAATTCAACCTCCTCCATCGACCAGGCTCGCGGATTGGCGGATTGAATGACCGCAACAATCCAGCCATGTTGAAGGCAGAAGTCTGACCAAAAGGCCTTTGTTTTTTCGCGGTCCAATTCGCCTGGCTCTGGAAAAAGCATCAGTAATCCCTGAGATCGCGTGGCCGCATCCGGCGGTACGAGCGCATAGACTTGATTGGGTACGTCGCCCAGCCTGACATCGATGACCGTGATGGCTGCATTCGGCTCCAGCGTTTTGGTGACAGCGGGCAACTCGCTTGGCAATTTGGTGGGCCAGGTTGTCGCCAACAGGCTAATCGCTCGCTTAGCCCCCGACGGGTCCTGTACCTCGAGATTCAAGGCCACATCCAACTCCGCCACGCCCAGGACACTTGCCAGCTGCTGAGTGGCGGACAACTCGGCGCCATTGCAGCTGAGAATTTTCTCGCCAACGACCAACCCCGCCTGTGCTGCGGGTGAGCCGGCTTCGACACCGCTGATCAGCAGACCCGGCTGATCCTCCTCCAAGCGTAGACCAAGATAACGCCGACGATAAATGGGAATCTCGGCTACCAACTCACACTCCAGTTCAACTCGCTGCTCTCCGCGGCGAACCACGAATCGTTGGCTCTGACCGGCATCGACCTGAGCCAGAGCATGCCGCAACTCAGTCAGCAATTGGATCGGCTGCCCACCGGCTTCGACGATTACATCCCCGGGTTGAAATCCGGCCTTGGCGGCGGGCGAACCTGGAGCGGCGCCCGTTAAACGCACCGGCCCAGCCAACTCATTTTGATTCGAGGAGACAATCCCCAGCTTACCAGGCTGAATATCCTCACCTTTTTGCATGCGCGGCAAGCGATCCAGGATGTCCCTCAGCGGAATGGCAAATCCAATGCCCGAATCATACAACTCTGAACTGTCGCCTTCAAAAAAGGTTCCCGGCGAGATGGGAGACAGAATACCCAGCACTTGTCCACGCAGGTCAATTAATGGACCTCCATAATTGACTGGCGACACCTTGGCATCGGTTTGAATGGCCTTGCCGTAGGCCCGACCGAGCGCGCTGATGATGCCCACAGACTGGGAGACTTGGGCCGAATCATAAGTCTTGCCCAAGGCTATGGCCCAACTGCCAACTGCCGCCAATGTTTCGGCTGGCACAGCGCTCGGCAACGGCTGGTCGGTATCTACCTTGAGCAATGCCAACTCGCGGCTGAAATCCCGCGCCACCATGCGTGCGGCCGCCCGTTTGCCATCGGGGAGGGTCACCAAGATCGAAGCAGGCTGCTGACGAAAGCTGAAAAGCGAAGAAATGATCCAACCATCAGCGCTCAGAATGGTCCCGGTCGTAGGACCCTCGGCTACCAATTCCTGATCCAACCTCTCCAATCCACCAAAGGTCTCAATCTGGACAACGCAGGCGTTTGCCAAGTCTACCGCCGAGCGGAAGGCTAGCTCCTCGCGATCCAACAAGGAGGGCGAAGCAACCGCGGAAGTGGCTGGCTCCTGCGCAGGCACTGGCGGCAGCCACCAACAAACCTGCCGCAGCACAGCCAGCCAAGCACTAGCCAATGCACCGGGGATCTACGGCCTCGAAACCCTGGCGGACGATGAACTTGAAAATCATTCATTTCGACAGCAAAACTTCCTTTAGTTCATTGCCACGCTGGATGAGCAGCACAACCTTGTCAGCCCGGTCAATGAATTTCAATTCCGCCAGCAGGGCGGATTGCGAAGAAACACGCTCGGAGTTGACAAACAAAATGAGATCATCGCTCTGCAACCCGGCTTGATGGGCTGGCGAGCCGGCTTCGACCAGGTCGACGTAGGCTGGAGTCTTGGCGAGCACGTTGGGTACCAGCACGACACCCAGTTCATCAAGCGCTATGGGGCGATCGGCGGTGCGGCGCTGCGAGGCGTTGCGCTCGAGCGGTTTGCCGGCCAGAATGCCCTCCACCGAACTCCGCATTTCACTGATGGGTATCGCATAATTTAACCAAGTATTCGCATCAGCATCACGCAATTCTTTGCCCAACATGCCCAGCAGGCTACCATCCAGACCCACCAGCGCACCGCCGGCCGCTCCGGGGTTGTTGGTCATGGCATCAATAACCAGCACATTGCCTTGGTACACGGATTGGAAACTACCGCGGCGGGCTTTGAGCGCGGTGCGAGCCATAATGACGCCCTTCTGCACGCTGGACATTTCGCTACCGGTGGCAATGCCATACAGATTGCTCAATGCCATCACGCGCTGCCCCACCTGGGCTTCCTCGGCCTGCTGAATGTCAAAGAAGGCAGTAGGAGCCTCCTTTGTTTTCAGGACAGCGATCTCCAGGTTCGGATCGATGCCAACCACGGTCGCGATAAATCTTCCACCATCACTGGTCACGACGATCACCTCATCGACATCCAGCACCGTACTCCATACCGTCAGCAGGTGACCCTCGCCGGAAATAAAGAAACCGCTCTGATATGCGTCCAGACCAGACCCGCCGACACCATACAGTTTGACCGTCTTCAGTTCGGTGGCGATGGCTGTCCGATTCAACGAACCTAGGCCGGTATCCTCGGCGGCCAAGCGGGATGGAATGGCCACCCCGAAAGACAAGCCGCACACAGTGGCCAGGCAGGCGACCTTGCCACAGCTCATCCAGCACCATCGGTAAACCGCGTGGATCATGGTTTCTCCTTGGATGATGCAGTGGCAGCGCCGCTTGGATCAAACTCGATGTGCTCTACTTCCATCAGTAGCATGGGCTCTGCGCCATATTGCAGTCGCAGGCGACTGGGAAATTGCAGTTGCCCGCCAGCGAAAGCAAAGTCGCGGTACTCGTCGACCAGCAGCTCGACCGGATCTTGCCCGGCGTCGCCAAACACTTCGATGGCTGTCGGTCGCCCATCCTTAGGATCGATGGAAAAGCGTACTTGGGCGTCAAACCACAGGGTCTGCAAGCACATCATCCAACGGCTGCGCTTCCAACTCGGTCGAGCCTGTGCGATAAACTGGAAAGGTCCCCATGTAGGTCGAGGCCCCCATTTTCTCGGGCCCCAGCCGCAGCAGCTCCTGCATGGCCCGCAGCCCCAGAATCAGTCCCGCCTCGCGGCGCTTGGCCACCACATCCGCCAAAGACTCTTCCAGGTTAACCGACATCGACCGCGAACCTAGCTGAATACTGCCACTGGACGGGGACACACTCAAGCTGACCTCAGTGGTTTCCCCAGCAAGTTTGCCGCGAAGAATCCAGCTGTCTTGCGTATCGACGTAGGGACCAAGCTCCTGCAAGCCCTGCCAGATCTCGTTGCGTTTCAAGCGATTGAAATAGTAATTGGCGAATCCGGCCCGCTTCTCGAATAGCGATGCAACCAAGGCCTTGTCTGGCCCCTCGGCCAGGCCTTCGTTGCCAGCCGGCTCGGCGCTCCCCTGGCCGCTCGGCTGATCTCCCGGGCTGTCCTGCGAATCTTTTTCATTGGGCACATCGGGCTCCGGCGGCGGTTCCGGCCGCTGCGCCCCGCCATCCAAGCCACCCGCTACTAAATCGATCAACTGCTTTTCGGTATGCACTCCATCCAAACGTACGAGCAGGGTTTGCAATTGATTGTCACGACGTATGGTCAAGGGCACCCGCCAATCCTTGGGCAGTGTTCCCAGAATATTCTTGAAGGTATTGGTGGTTTTGACTTCGCGATCCGCTAAACGCACGATCTCATCACCGTATCGCAGGCCGCGACGATAGGCATCACTAGTGCTTAAGATGTTGCTAACAGTGACCTTGCCCGCGGCATCGGTTGAGACCGTAGCACCCAGGGTCGCATGGTCGACCAACCGCCCACTGCGCAAGCTGCCCAGGAAATACTTGATTTGGTTGGCGCTGATCGCATAGCCTACTCCCACGTTCACTCGACCGCGTTTCTCAAAGGAGCAGCGGCCATTAATCCCCATCACCTGGCCAGCCAAGTCGAACAAGGGTCCGCCCGAATTACCTGGGTTAACCGCCGCGTCTGTTTGTATGCAGTCGGTGTATTCGAGCAATGTGCCAGCCGGGTATTGGTAGCGTTCAATGCCGCTGACAATCCCCAAACTGATCGAGGGCTGTAGATTCGTTGCCAAGACAAATGGATTTCCAGCTGCAAAGCACCACTGGCCCACGCGAATCTGCTGGCTATCGGCCAAGCTAGCAGTGGGGAAGGAATCTCGCCCCAATAACTTGATCAACGAAACATCGCCGGTCGCATCGATGCCCACAATCACGGCATCAACCAAAGTGCCATCATTCAAGCCACATCGCATGTGGTCGCCACAGGCACTCGACACGTGGTAATTGGTCAGTGCATAGCCGTCCGCAGTAATGATCACCCCACTGCCGCCCCCGCCACCATCGAGCCCGAAGATGGCAATGGTAGCCGCCGAAGCCTGGCGCATGACCTCAATCCGCTGTTGCTGAGCCTGGACCACCAAGGGATCTAGTTCCAGCCGCTCCTCAGCATGCAGAAAAACCACCGGCAGCTGCCAGTCCCAGCATGACAGCCAATAGAAACAGATACCGACGCATGAATACTGACTCACCTAAACTTACTTGAGGAAACGGACTTCACGAAACAACACCACGTCCCCTACAGGAATCTTCGACTCCGCTTGTACAACCAATTGCAGACGCTGGTCTCCAACCACCGTGATATCCAACGGCTGAGCATCCTCTGGTTCTGACAATCGTTTTTCCCAAACCACTTTCTTCTCAAGCAATACCTGCACCACGCAGGCGGTCAGTTTGTTACCCCGCGGGGCCAGTTCCACCGTGCCCAATAGCCGCGTAAAATCCGCCGGCACGCGGTAGGTCGAAGTGCCACTACCCAAGAATTCGATACTTGGGGGCAAGCGCTTACCGGCTACCGGCCGAGCTCCAAATAGCTGCCCTGCACCTGGAATATCCACTCCCAGCTCAAAACGGCTGGCCGCCGAACGCTCGATCGATTCCAGCTCGGCCAAGTACTTCATACTACCTACCGAGAAATCGATCTCCGCAACTTCCTGAAGTGGCAAGTCCAGCTGCAGTCCAACGCTTAAGGTCAAACTCAGCGGACCTTCAGCCTGGTACCTCAGTTGAGCCGCATTCCATCTGCCACCGTGGCGATCGAGCACAACAGCCTGCACTTTAGCAGTCTTGGGTTCGGTTGCAGCAAAGAAACGTAATCCCGCCAGTTTTGTAAGCGGGGCGGGAACGCTCTGCCCACTGAATTCGAAGTCTACCGCTTCAGCGTTCATGGATTGAATCAGTCCCTCGATTTTGTCGAGCGAATCCGGGGAACGAATCAACACCAGCATATCCGCCTCAATCCGCGACTGGCATATGGCCTGCCATTGCTTGAGTTGTGACGGCGTCAGCTGCCCCAATTGCACGTCGCCCACGAACGCGGTGTCGGCTTGGAACTCAAAACCTCCTGCCAGACGAATCGTCGCCGAGCTTCCATCGCTAATCATGCTTTCCGCGGCCAACTGGGTGCCATCGCGCAGCGAAATCGACAGGGGACTGGCACCCACGGGAGAAAAGGGAAATTTCAGCGTCCGCATGTCATTCAGAGGCACCGAACGCACCTGCCCATCCACGGACAGATTCAACACGTCCCCTACAATCGATTGCAATTCAGCCGCAAAGGGCGGCGTTGAGGTCGGGCTGACCTGCACCTGCCCAAAGGCCAGCCAGACCATCGCGCACACGATATTCGAAACCACGTTGCCCCCATCCCATTTCAGGCTTGATTGACGAACCCTAGTGCTTTGTGAAAGTTCATTCGGTGATGGAAGGGAAAAAGGGGTCGGACACCAAAAGCCGGAACGGCCCTTCGGGTGCTTCGCACTTTTGGTGTCCGACCCCTTTTTCCCAACGCATGTCTAAACCAATTCTTATTCCTGACAAAGCCCTGAGCCAAAGCGACGGAATCCATCGCTGCCTATATCATAGGCCCAATCCGACAGCGGCGGGGCGGGCGAGGGCTGGCCTGCCCAGCGAATTCGCTAAGCTCACTCGTCGCCCCCACTTGCTCCCACCAGCCCTAATTACCGTTTTGTCAGGCTTTAGAGGCCTCAGTCCTCGATGCGGAAGGCATCATGGCCATTGGCCAGTCGTCGCGAAGCGCATCACGAAAAAATATGCGGAACGAACTTTCGACCCAGCAAGGGGAGCGAGCGTAATTTAGACGTCTTCTTACAAGTAGTGAAAAACGGCTGGACTGCCGTTTCGCCAGGCCAACCAGGTCCCCGGAAAATCTGCCAGGCCATGTTGCAAAAGTTCTGCAGAATTGGTTAGATATTAGGCGCTAAGGCGGAAGCATTTAACCGTCCCCAAGCGACCGTGACTGGTTGGCCAGTCATTCCATCTGGAGAGGTGGCTGAGTGGTCGAAAGCACTTCATTGCTAATGAAGCGTTCGGGTCAAACTGAACCGCAGGTTCGAATCCTGTCCTCTCCGCTGAAAACCCTGGGTCATCCAGGGTTTTTGCATTCTAGGCCAAGTGCTTTGGCTTTCCTGCTTCGTCCAGGCGAAGATCGACGATGCGGTATGCGTGGAACCGGGATACTGTGCCTGGAACCGGGACACTGCAACATAAAGCGGTATGAGCCGCCGTAAGTGTTTACACGCTTGCGGCTGGCTAAGTTGGGTGCGCTTTGAAGTTGCGCCATGATCCTAACCCGACGCGTCAGCGAGGAATTCTTACGTTGATCTACGTCCTCGCTGACGCGTCGAGTTATGAAAGTCCTGGGGGCCCGTGGTTTACCGGATCGCACACATGGCAATTGGCCTTGGTTATTGCATTCCGCGTTCGGCGGCAGACAAGTTCAATCTGAGACTGGCCACCCATGAACTACCCTAGGCCACGGGCGGTGTTTGCATGCCTCCACCATCGGCCCCCCCATCCGACAGGAGGCGCGACATGCCTGCCGCAAATCGCTGCAGGGCCCGAGCGCGATGGCTCAACACCGATTTGACTGTCGAGCCCAACTCGGCAAAGGTCTGGTGGTACTCGGGGATTTCGAACAAGGGATCGTAGCCAAAGCCACCCTGCCCGCGAGGCTGGTCGAGAATCCGGCCCCAACAACGCCCCTCGGCCTCCAGCACGATGTGACCGGCAGGATTGCTGAGCGCGATGGTGCTGACGTAATAGGCCCGACGCAGTTCACCATCCATGCCGCCTAGCTCACGCAATAATTTTTCGTTGTTGTGCGCATCGGTGGCTCCAGGATCCGAATAACGCGCCGAATAGATTCCAGGGCCATGCTTCAGGGCGGGGACGCACAACCCACTGTCTTCGCCGATGGTCCACTGCCCAAGATGCACGGCTTGCTGCGTCGCCTTCAAGCGAGCATTCTCGATAAATGTGCTGCCCGTTTCTTCGACGACGAGCGCATTCTCAATCTGGTCCAAAGAACGCAGTTGTATCCCCAAAGGTTCCAGCAACAATCGCAGTTCGCCACATTTCTTGTGGTTATGGGTGCCCAGCACTAAATAAGCTGGCCGGTTGCTGTTGTCCATCGACGGCCAAGCGCTAGACTCTGTGCTGCAAGGAGTCCGCCCCTCAGGGGGCACATTGTGCGTTGTCGATGTCTCGGCAAGGGTGGGGGGCGTGTTGTCATTCATGCCCGCAGGATAGCATTCGGCCGCCGCCCATGCCAGAACCCGTCCGACAGCTTGATCGCCACCAAGGCGAGAACCTCTGTCGACTCTGTATGAGGCTTTCCGGGCCGGCTTCACCGAGCTACGCGCGCGGCGAGATGCTATTCCCGGCGAGAATCCAGTAGCTACGCTCGCCAGAGCGTGGGAAACACTCCCGCCGTCTGGCGACGGTAGCTACGCTCGCCAGAGCGTGGAAACACTCCCACCGTCTGGCGACGGTAGCTACGCTCGCCAGAGCGTGGGAAACACTCCCACCGTCTGGCGACGGTAGCTACGCTCGCCAGAGCGTGGAAACACTCCCACCGTCTGGCGACGGTAGCTACGCTCGCCAGAGCGTGGAAGCATCCCACCGTCTGGCGACGGTAGCTACGCTCGCCAGAGCGTGGAAACACTCCCACCGTCTGGCGACGGTAGCTACGCTCGCCAGAGCGTGGAAACACTCCCACCGTCTGGCGACGGTAGCTACGCTCGCCAGAGCGTGGAAGCACTCCCACCGTCTGGCGACGGTAGCTACGCTCGCCAGAGCGTGGAAACACTCCCACCGTCTGGCGACGGTAGCTACGCTCGCCAGAGCGTGGAAGCACTCCCGCCGTCTGGCGACGGTAGTAGCTACGCTCGCCAGAGCGTGGAAACACTCCCACCGTCTGGCGACGGTAGCTACGCTCGCCAGAGCGTGGAAACACTCCCACCGTCTGGCGACGGTAGCTACGCTCGCCAGAGCGTGGGAAACACTCCCGCCGTCTGGCGACGGTAGTAGCTACGCTCGCCAGAGCGTGGAAACACTCCCGCCGTCTGGCGACGGTAGCTACGCTCGCCAGAGCGTGGGAAACACTCCCACCGTCTGGCGACGGTAGCTACGCTCGCCAGAGCGTGGAAACACTCCCACCGTCTGGCGACGGTAGCTACGCTCGCCAGAGCGTGGCCTCCCACCTTCGCGACGGTAGCTACGCTCGCCAGAGACCGTCTGGCGACGGTAGCTACGCTCGCCAGAGCGTGGAAACACTCCCACCGTCTGGCGACGGTAGCTACGCTCGCCAGAGCGTGGAAACACTCCCACCGTCTGGCGACGGTAGCTACGCTCGCCAGAGCGTGGGAAGCACTCCCACCGTCTGGCGACGGTAGCTACGCTCGCCAGAGCGTGGGAAACACTCCCCGCAACACTCCGCCGTCTGGCGACGGTAGCTACGCTCGCCAGAGCGTGGAAACACTCCCGCCGTCTGGCGACGGTAGTAGCTACGCTCGCCAGAGCGTGGGAAGCACTCCCACCGTCTGGCGACGGTAGCTACGCGTCGCGGAGTTTTGAATACAATTTTCCCTCGCTGCCGAGTCGGGTTCGGAAAGAAAGTGCAAATTCAACGTGTGCGTGCCAGGCTTTGCCTGTGCACGCACGAGTCTTGGGCTTGCAAGATTTTTCGCGTAACAGCGTTTGGCTCAGCGACTGCCGAGCAGGGAATTGCTGTACAGCTTGGAAGTTTCCGGCCGGGGGACCACCATGGGCTTGCCCTCGATGTCAAAGGGAATCTTGGCCTCGGACTTAAGCGATGTCCGCTGGGCCACGGCACCGGTCCGCGGGTCCTTGGTATCAATCACCCGATAGCCGCAGTACTCTTTCAGAATTGCCAGCATGGCCGGGTTGTATTCGAATTGGCCCGATTCCATTTGCTGCCCCAAGCGATCGAAACTGCCGATCATCACATAGCTGCCAAAGCGATCGTGAAACTCGTAGGCTTCTACGCCGCGTTTGCGCAGCGATTCCGTCATGGTATGAGCTTGCATGCCCGCTTTGTCGAGTGAGTCGGGCTTCTCCGACAATTTGCTGACCTGCGTTCCATTGCCAAAGTCGGTCGCCTCTTGGCCGCGAAAGGAGGCCACCCGCACGGTAAAGCTGCCTGGGCAATCCAGTAGGGAATAGTTGATGAACTTCTCACGATTCAAAGACTCCACAAAACTGTCGACGCGGGGTGCTTGAAAGAAGTCGTCCGGTAACATTGGATTTCGCGTCACGAAAGCGGCACCCAATGGCCCGTTTTCATGGTTGCGGTCCGTGCGTGACCAGAAGGCCGAACGATATTTCTGCACCAACCAGTTCGAATCATCAACCTTGCTCGCATCATCCTTGCCCTCATCCTGCATGCATACCGGCTGGGCGACCCGCAAGCTCTCCAACGTCCCGGCTATCCGCGGATCCTCCGTGGAGGTGAATTCGCCGACTAGAACCGCAAAAGCCCTGGTGGGTGAGCCATTGGCATACTTCATTTCCAGTTGATAGCGTTTCTGATTACCAAACTCATCTGTCTTTTCGATCTCCCGCGTCACCAGCGGCTGATTGCTGCCAATGGTTTTTTCCATAATGTAACAGGGAAGTTGCATGGTCGTGCGAATCTCGTTGGCCAACGCCGTGGCGTCATCGTGCGCATCCTCGCCCGCAAAAGTAGTGGCCAGGATCATCCAAGGTCCATGCTCGGCTTTCAATTCCAATGCATCGTTCGTAATAGGTTGCTTCTTGCGAAACATTCCAAAGATGCTCGGTGGATCCGCCCAAGATGTGCTACAGCTCAGTGCTAGCAATGCCAGCAGTCCGCTGGCAATCGCCCTGTGAATTCTATGCGTGTTCATTATCTGTCTGGTCTCCTGGAATCCATCCGCTGAGGCAGCTGCGCACGGCGAGGCTGCAGACTTGGCTTGCATGGAAAAACCTATGGTTGACGTGGCGATTGCCTGCAACGCAACCGCACTGACTGCCGTCTACCCCTTCATGTAGCAGCTTGCCGAGCTGCTATCCATATCGACTGGAGCTGTTTTTCCTATTCAAAGCCGCTTCAAGCACTCTCATGCGCTTCACGCCGCCCGCAAGCAGCATATGGCGTGGCGATTCAGGAGATCTAGGTCGAGTTGCGCGATGGATTTGATTACACGTTCGTTACCTAGCCCCTTTTTTAGGAAGCTTTGTAGCGATTGTGCCGAACAAACCTGTCATACGGCGCGTACCCGTCGCGCCGGTTACCTATTGCTCTCAACATGTGATTGACAGAGGTCCGCAATGCCGCAAGCCACAAACCACAATTCCTTGGGCAAACATCTCTTTGTTCGCTCTGCCCTGGGCAGTGGAATCCTGGGTGCTTTATTTGCCGCGACAGCCAACGCGCAATTACCAACTCTGCCATCGCCTCCCAGTTATCCGCAGACAGCGGTAGCCAATAGCCCGACGACGACGCCGGCAACGGGGCGACTGCAAGTCTACAGCGTGCCCTCGGAGTACATCGGGAGCATCGGAGCCCAACTCCAGATCCAATACCACGACCAGGGGAATGTGCAGGTCACTACCGACCCCAAGACCGGGCAATTGCTGGTCTTGGCTCCCGAGGCCGTCCATCAACAGATTGGTGCGGCCGTGACGGCTTTTATGCAACAGAACAATATCCAGCCGGGCGATCGCGGCATGCGCGTCGCCTCCGATCGCGAGCAAGCCTACGCATTGCGCAATCTCAGTTGGCGTGAACTGGAGGATGCCTTGCATCGTCTGGCAGGCCCCCAGCTGACCGTTACTCTCGAGCGGAACGGCGAACTAGCCATCTTTAGAATGCCCAATGCTGCGGGTTTCGAAGATGTCCTGCAAGTCGATCGCCGGTTGAATCAAGTCACCCTCCTCGGCACGGGTCCATCGGTCGTCGGTTGGACGCAAGTCGTGTACAGCCTCGATCAGGGTCAGGCGGACGCGAGCGTCATGACCCATGTGGTACCTGTCGCTCCCGCAGAACCACGCCGCGTGCGACGCGCTATCCAACTGGTAAACGCCACCATTCAGGACGCGGGCACAGATCAAGCCGAGGCGCACATACCCCTCGACGGTGACGAACCCGCCGCGGCTATCGGAACCCTGGATGACCTCTCCGCCCAGAGCGGCCTGTTTGGCGATGTGCAAATAGAATTCGTCGATGACATTGGACTGGTAATTATCCGCGGCAGCAAACGCGATGTGCAGCGAGTTCTTGAGGTTATCGAGAAGATCAAGGCCTCGGCCAAGGAAACGCAACCCGAAGTGGATGTCTACCCCCTGCAACATGCCAATGCAGGCTGTCGCAGAACTGGTAACCGATCTGTACGCGAACATTTTCGAACCGCGGCAGGGTTCGGTCAGCATCACAGCTTTGGGACAACCCAACTCTTTGCTGTTGATCGGCCGCAAGGAAGTAGTCGAATCCGTCAAGCAATTGGTAAGTAAGATCGATCAGCCGCTCGATGACCAGAATCAATTGAAGGTCATTCATCTGATCAATGCATCGGCCACGGACGTTGAAGCCCGTATTCGGGAATTCTTCGTGGAGACTCCTGGCTCCGCCGAAGATAACCGCGTGGCCCTGGGAACACGAGTCAAGATCCTGGCCGACTACCGCACGAACTCCCTGATCATCCAAGCAGCTCCGCGTGAAATGGTGGAGGTCGAAAAGCTGATCGGCGAGCTGGATGTCGAGGGCACGGAAGCCACCAACGAAGTGCGCGTATTCCGGCTGAAGAATACCCTTTCGGATGATCTGGCGGCCGTCATTCAAGAAGTGATTACTGGACAGGCCCAAGGTGTCGACACACAAGCGGCTACGCCGCCGAGCGGCAAGCTGACCATTGAACGCGTTGTCAACGGAACGATTGTCAACGGTGTCAAAGTCGAATCAGGCATTCTCGCCGGTGTAGTCATCACCTCGGATCCATCGGTCAATGCCCTGGTGGTTCGCGCACCGACGCAAAGTATGTCGCTCATCCAAGAGCTAATCCTACAACTCGATCAACTGCCCAGCGCCGAAGCCCGCATCAAGGTCTTTCAACTGGAGAACGGCGATGCAACCAGCCTGGCTCAAACACTGCAGAGCCTGTTTGGGCTGCCGGTGACCGCAGGGCAGGGGGCGGGCAATGCCTTCCTCAATAATCTAACTCAGTCATCACTGACCACTGGTGGCGAAAGTTCACTGGTGCAATTGACCATCGCTTCCGACGCGCGTACGAACAGCATCATTGTCAGCGGCGGGGCCAGCGATCTCGCGGTTTTTGAAGCACTGCTGCTGCGTTTGGATGAATCGGTGCGCGATTCTCGGCGGGTCGAAGTGATCTGGTTGAGAAATGCCGCCGCCGAAGAAGTCGCGGCCGCCCTGACCACGTATTTCCAACAACAGGCCCAAGCCAATCAACAGCTGGCCAACGGTATCAATCAAATCTTGAGCCAATCGCAGTTGGTGGCGCGTCAGGTATTCATTGTTCCCGAGCCGACGACCAACAGCCTGTTGCTGAGCGCTACGCCGGAATACTTCCAAACCGCCATTGAACTGATCGAAAGGCTCGACCGTCGACCGCCGCTGGTCTCCATTCAGGTCATGATTGCCAACATCCAATTGGATGACAACTTTGAGTTAGGGGCCGAATGGGGCATCCAGGATGGATTGCTGTTCGACCGTCTGAGCGCGACCGGCGGTACGCTTTCCAGTCCTCCCTTCAACATCTTAAATCCCTTTACCGGGCCATCGCGTGCCCTTGGCCAAGGGCAAAATGTCGCCGGTCAGGCGGTGTCTAGTCTTGGCGTCGGCAGGACCAATGCCACTGGACAGGGCGGACTGGTGCTTTCAGCCTCCAGTGAGGCGGTATCCGTACTGGTGCGAGCCCTGCAAACAGCCAACCGCTTGCAGGTTCTCAGTCGGCCACATATCACCACTCTCGATTCGCGCGAGGCCCAAACACTGGTTGGCTCACTCGTGCCTCGCGTCACCGGCATTTCTGCCGCTACCGGCCTTGCGCCGCAACAGATCTTGACGGAGGATGTCGAGGTGGGCTTGCAGCTGAACGTCCTGCCGCGAGTCAACCAAGACGGACTAATTCTGATGCAGGTGCGCCTTGAAAATTCCAGTATTCCGGATCTCAATGCGGGTATCCCCATCGGCTTCGGTATCAATGGTGAACCCATCGTTTCCCCCATCATTCAATCCAACCAAGCCCTGACGACCGTCTCCGCCTACTCGGGCCAAACGGTGGTATTCGCTGGATTGATTAGCAAGACACGCAGCAGCGACCGAACACAGATCCCCATTCTGGGTAGCATTCCTTGGATTGGTGCCGCATTCCGCTTCGATGTTGAAACCGAGCAGCGTCAGGAACTGCTGGTCGTCCTGACCCCGCGGATCATTCAAACGGATGAAGACTACGAAACGATCAAGCAGGTAGAGAGCTCGCGCATGAGTTGGTGTCTGGCCGATGTGCTCAAGATGCACGGCGACGTCGGACTGTCGGGCGGCAATGGATTGTGGGGACCTCCCAAGTCGGCGGTTATCTATCCCGATATGCAAATTCCGTACATCGAAGATCGCACGCGTCCCTACGGTACCAGCCTCGCGCCGGGCACTACTCACCGCTGCTGATTGAGGGTGAGTACCCAACGGAAAATGGTGAGTACCCGCCGCTGAATACTCAACCGCTGCGATCGCAGTTCGGCGAAACACTTCAATTGCAGAATACCGAACCACAGCCGTTGCAGGACAACAATTTGATCGGCGAGCCAGCCACCGCACCGCAACTGGATAGCTCGGCCAATAAGCAACAACCAGCTTCTGCTTATCGCACCGTCAGCTTTGCAAATCCACAACCGGCGCAGTCTGGGCAGTCTAGCTCCGGTCAGACACAGCAGGGCGCCTATCGATGAACCAATGCATGAACGGCAAAGAGGGAGTCAGATACTGCAAACTGGGGTCCTTAATTGCGCGAGTCTCGGAGAGACTCGCCTACGTAATAGCTTAATTGCGCGAGTCTCGGAGAGACTCGACTACGTGATAGCTTAATTGCGCGAGTCTCGGAGAGACTCGACTACGTGATAGCTTAATTGCGCGAGTCTCGGAGAGACTCGACTACGTGATAGCTTGCATGAAAGCCAACCATCCGGTGACATCGTGAATGCCACTGGCCGATCCATGTATGCGCCATTCGTACCCGACCCAACTTGCGGATGCTGATAACGCCGATAAGCGATCGTCGAAAGGAATCAAAAAATGTTGAATCGACTGAATCCTACTCTGGTAGCGATTGCCCTAGCAGCCTTGTCAGGCTGCAGCAGCTGGAATCAAAGCACCAGGAAAGACGAACCTTGGTCCATTAGCAAGCTGTGGAAGAAGGAATACCAGCAACCCCAGTCGGTTGCTGCCATCTGGGCACCCGACGTGCTCATGGTCCCCGGACGACCTGCGTCGCGCGGGTTTGGAGGACGGCTCTACTTCTACAACCAAAAGTCTCAGGCGATTCCCGTCGACGGCGAATTGATGGTGCATGGTTACATTAAGCATGCGCGCAGGGGAGAGTCCGAGCAGGTTGTTGCCGACAAGACCTTTGGCTTCACCGCCGAGCAAATGTCCAGTCATTTCAGTCCTTCCGAAATGGGCGCCTCGTACAGCGTCTGGATTCCCTGGGATGAGACCGATGGCCTGCGCCAAGAAATTACCCTGATCCCAACCTACAAGGGCAAAGACGGAACGATCGTCCAGGGCGCGCCAGCCAAGGTCAATCTGCCCGGCAAGAGTACGGAAGCCGACGAAGAGCCCCGGTCTCCCATGCAAACCGTCTCTTACACCCAGAAATCGACGCTCACCAACCCGGGCATGGACAACTTGGAGGAACCCGTCAAAACCATGCGGACCACCACGATCAACGTACCGCCCAATGCGAGTATCGCCAAACCTCGTCGCCAAGCCTCGTTCGTGCTCGGCGGCAATAACACCTCGACGCTGACTTCGGCAGCGGCCAACAACTCGCCTCAGTCCGAAGCTCGCACTGGTGTCTCGACAGGGGGATCAGCCGGCCGACTCGAGAATGACGCTGCGTCTCCAGAGCACCAGTTGGACCAACTGGACAGGCTGCAGCGCACCATTTCACCCGGCAGCAATCCCAAGGGCATCGATGTTCAACGACTAACTCCGCCTCCCCGAGCCGATGCGCAGCTATCCGAAAGTCAGCCCTCTGCCACCGCCCAGTGATCCCGAATGGACTCGCCGTCGCACTGGCGTTCAGCCCGCCTCGTTCCAGGAGAAGCAATAACCCAGCAACAAAGCCCACGCCCGGCCCGAGACCTCGATGGAAAAAGCCAAGGTGAGTGAGCACGGTGCCTAAGCAGATGTATTGGGGGATGCGGAAGCAGTGACCATCGCTATCGCCCCAAAAAATCGAGGACGAACTCCTTGCGGCTCGCCGACCCGCTGCGCCTGTCCCCACCTGCCCAGAGGGCCCTGAGGGAAGGTTAGTAAGAATTCCATTTGAGTTGTGTAGATAGCAATCTTTCCTAAGGGAACGGATTGTTGGATAGGATCGGAGGAACGGGCACCGGAGGGGCGGGTACCTGAGGAACGGGTACTTCAGGAACGGGCGTCTGGGGTGGCTGCGGAACGACTTCCCGAGAATCAAACGTCGCCGGGGCTGGCACCAATTCGGGGGCCGTACTGTAGACGAGCTCATTTTCCACGGCATCGATGCCAGGCTCGAGAGATAGCAGACGCTCGATCAATTCTCCATCCGACTCCGAGGCGACTTGGCCGACGATGACCGCCGTGCACCCTTGCATTGCAATCTGCACACCAGAGTACTTTGCCGGCAGCGGAATGCGGGCTAGGCGAGAATTAACTTGAATCGTTTTTTGAGCCGGCGAGGGTGCGGCATAATCAAAGCCAACCTTGACCGTGGCTCGGACCTTGTTTTGATTTTGGTTGTTGTTGTTGAATTGGTTATTCCGACCAAAACCTCCACCAAAACCACCGCCAAAGCCTCCGAAGCCACCCAGGCCACCAAGCCCTCCAATGCCTCCCAGCCCAAGCCGGTTTCCCCCGAGAATCGTCGAGGCTGCCGCGTTGGCACCTAGACTGCTCGCCCCAAAGGAAGGGTCTAAGGCCAAGGTCCCAAACGGGCTGCTGGTCCCAAAGGCACTAGTCGTTCCCTCGGCTATGCCAGCCGAAGGTGTCGCCCCAGTGCTGGCCGCGGATTGTTCAAACCGCGACGATTGACCCGATGCGGTACTGCTCAACAGGCCGGCAATAAGAGTTGCGTAGAATATGCGCACGGCTGGAATCCTCCCGAATTTTCTTACTCTCTGTGGATTATCTGTAAACCCGCACGTCGGCAACCTGTTTCGCTGCCAATAAATCGTTTTACTTCTAATATTCTAACAACTCTGGCGAATCCCAGGTGAGATCCTCCGGGCGCAATTCGTCAAGATAGCCCAGGTTTCGACAGCATTTCCGTCTGCGTGAAGGTCAGCACGACTCGGCAAGTCTTGTGGAT
Source organism: Pirellulaceae bacterium (assembly GCA_963707245.1). Lineage (GTDB taxonomy): Bacteria > Planctomycetota > Planctomycetia > Pirellulales > Pirellulaceae > Aureliella. The sequence goes on along the minus strand of CAVPPY010000042.1, from coordinate 59,052 downwards.
TTCAATGCCTTTTCTAGAAATAGCATTCGAAATCAAACCGCATGACACAGGCGGCTTGCATGCCTCCGATGAATGTCCGTAACTTTTATTACAATACACTTGCCTTGGTACCTTAGCCACGCGATTGCTTTCCCGTTTTCAGCCATTGCCAATCCCGAGAAACCCCATGCCAACCCTCCCGCACTTGACGCTTCTGCTGGCCCTGACTTGTAATTTCCTCGTCGCTGTCATGGGCCAGGCCCAGGAGGTAGAGACAGAAACGCGGTTAACGGCACCGCGACTGTTTCCCGAGAATACGCTGGCCTACATCCGCGTCGATGATGTTACCCAGCTCAAACAAGCACTGGATCGGAGCTCGCTGGGCAAACTCGGCAACGACGAAAAGCTCAAGCCAATCTTTTCCGAGTTTTACGGATCGCTGGTCCGCAACACACAGGAGTTGGAGGATGCCGTTGGGCTGAATTTGGATGAATTGCTGTCGATTCCGAGTGGCGAATTAGCAGTCGCCCTCTTGCCGCCGGACCGGGGTTCTGCACAACAAGGAGGATGAAGAGGGTGAAAGGCAATCCGGACGTCCGGCCATCGCCATGCTGCTCGACGCGGGCAGCGAGATCTCCAGCGTTCAAATCCTCTTGCAACGCGTGGAAGCTGCCAGCGCGGACCGCATGGAGCATTTGGAAAAATCGATCGATCGCTTGACGTTGCATGTCTACAGCAATCCCCAGCGCCAGCGCGAGCAGTTCGCCTACTTTATTGACGACGGTGTGATGGTCGGTTGTTCCGACGCAAATTACATCGAGGAACTGGCGAAACGCTGGCTAGGTCAGGCCAGCACCAGCCGCAAGACCCTGGCTGACAACCGCAAGTTCACCTCCATCATGTCCCGCTGCGTGGGTACCGAAGGCGAACGACCGCAGGTGTCCTTTTTTGCGGACCCATTGGATATCGCTCGGCAGCTGATCCCGCGGAACGCTGGCTCGACCATGGTCATGGCCATGTTACCCGCCTTGGGTATCGACGGTATCGAGGCGGTGGGCGGCAGTTGGATCGTCTCTCCGCCGGATTTTGACTCAATCACGCACATGCACCTGCCGCTCAAGAGTCCGCGACGGGCGGTGCTGAGTCTGCTTCGGCCGAAGTCGGGTTCTACCGCGCCCGAGGAATGGATACCCGACTCGGTGGCTTGCTACGCCACGATCAATTGGGACCTGGCTTCGACGTTGCGGTGTCGAACACCTGTACAATCAATTTCGTGGCGACGATGCCTTGGAGACCGAAGTCTTCGAAAACGCTAACAAGGCTCTGGACCTGGACGTCCGCAAAGACATTCTGGACAACCTCGAAGGCCGCATCACCATCATTCAAGGTTTCGTCCGCCCGGTCCGCGTCAACAGTGGTTCCAACGTGTACGCCCTGCGGCTCAAGAATCCCGAGGCCTTTAAGAATAATGTGTTGCCGAAGTTGATCGCGCAAGTCGAAAATCGAACGGAGGTCGTGGATAAGAGCTTCGGAAAACTGCACGTTCAGGTGTTCGAACCAGGCCGCCCACAACGCGAAATCGATGCTCCGATCCGTCAGCCCGAGATCTGCGTGACCCTGATCGATGACTACGTTGTCCTGGCGGATAGCGAATACATGATGCGTCAAATTGCCGACTGTACTCAACGGAACGACCAGCCCACTCAAAGAGTCGCTCGAGTATCAGTTGATCTTCGACCGCATCACAGCCCAACTGCAGGACAAGGAATGCTCGGCCCCATCACCTTTGCCCGACCTGAGGAGTCGCTGCAATTATTCTATGAGCTCGCTCGCGACCCCAAGAATCGAGAGCGACTGCAGCAAGTCTCGGATAACAACGGCTTCTTCAAAGCCCTGCTCACAACCTTCGAAAAGCATGAGTTGCCGCCTTTCTCGGTAATTGCCAAGTACTTGGCGCCCGGGGGAGGTTTTCTGGTAGAAGAGGAGACTGGGCTGCATTACATGTCCTTCTCGCTACGGCGCGAATAATACTTTTCCGAAGTAGCCGGAGTCGCCAGAATTCGGACTTTCAGATTTCCTGTAGCCGGATTCGCCAGAATTCGGTTCTTTCAGATTTCCCGTAGCTGGATTCGCCAGAATTCGGTTCTTTCAGATTTCCCGTAGCTGGATTCGCCAGAATTCGGTTCTTTTGGTGATCCCCGAAGTCTGGCGACTCCGGCTACCGTGATGAATGTGATTCCCCGAAGTCTGGCGACTCCGGCTACCGTGATTTAAGCGCGCTCAACTGGGATCAGCCCAAAAACGTCGGCCACCATTGACCGAAATGATCTGTCCGTTGACGAATTCCGAAGCCGGACCCGCCAACCACACGATCGCTCGGGCGACATCCACCGGATTTCCCCAACGCCCCAAGGTGCATTCCTCGCGTGCGCGACGCTCCCAGTACTCGCTGGCAGCCTGTTCACCCCAAGCCGTCTTGATCCATCCCGGTGCCACGCAATTCACCCGCACACGAGGTCCGCAGCTGAGTCCCAACGCCTGGCTGAAGGCCATCACAGCCGCCTTGCTGCTGCAGAACAGTTGCCCTGGAGTGCCCTCCATTCCGAGCCAAGCCTGATCCCAACCCATATTGATAATGGAGGGTAGGGCAGTGAGATCGGATTGCGAGTAAGCCTGCATACGCGCTACAACGTCGCGACTGATGCGGATGGTGCCCGCCACATCGGTCATGAGCAACTGCTGCAATTTCTCATCAAAGCTCCACCGGCTGGCGCGCTTGGTCAATACGTCGGCGCCGGCATTATTGACCCACACATCAACCACTCCCTGCCAGGCAAATGCTGCCGAAACCAAATCGCGACTGGCAGCTGGACTACTAATGTCCGCCGTGATGCACCGCACATCCGCCACGCCCAAACTCCGCAGCTCGTCGGCCACGTGTTGCAAGCCCCGTAGGTTGTGACGCGCATGCAGAACGACGGCATAACCCAAACCGGCAAACTCAATAGCCGTCTGCCGACCAATGCCAGACGAGCTTCCAGTAACCACGGCAACAGGCATTAGAGGTAAGGAGTAAGGAGTAAGGAGTAAGGAGTAAGGGTGGGTTAGTTAGGGTGGAGTTAGGGTGGAGTAAGAGGTGAAGGCGAGAGGCTGCTGGAGGGAGGTTTCCACTAAATACAATCGTCGCGCCATTCCGCTTTGCAGGCCCCGTAGAAGTATCCCGCTGTGGGAAATAGGACCGCAATGGGAATTGCGTTAAGATCAAAGTTCAGCGTCCACAAGATGAATGCTGCCACACTACCGGCTATGGCAAAACCTAGCAAGCCGCCCGTCAGCAGGTTCTGAGGCCGTAGGACATGCAGTACGCCAATGCTAATCAGCCATCCACCCGCCACAAACACAATCACGGGACTGATGTAAATGTAAACGCCAATCAAGACAGCGCACCAGGTGGTAACGAAGAACAATTCGAACAGCCCAAACTGTGCTAACGACATCGCTGCACGATGATGGCTGGGCGAGTGTGAATGAAACACGTCATTTTCAAGCATGAGAACACACTATGATTACCGGAGAATTCCAATGCTTGATCGTCGATAAACTCGATGGCCAAGCCACGACTCATATTAGCACATTGCCTATGGACAGGTTGCCGCAAGGTGAGGTGACGCTGGCCGTCGAATTCTCGTCGCTGAACTACAAGGACGCTTTGGCCTGCGCGGGACACCCCGGCGTTGTTAAACGCTTTCCGCATATTCCAGGGATTGATGCCGCTGGGACCGTCTTGGAAAGCCAGTCGGCAGACTTCCAGCCAGGAGACAAAGTGCTTGTCACCGGCTACGATTTTGGCCAGGGACATTGGGGTGGCTGGTCGCAAGTGGCACGGTTGCCAGCCGAATGGATCGTGCCGTTGCCGAGCGGGCTCAGCCTGCGCGAAGCCATGGCTCTGGGCACGGCTGGCTTCACCGCCGCCCAGTGCGTGTGGGCCCTGCGTCGCAACGAAATCCAGCCACACTGCGGTGAACTATTGGTAACGGGAGCCAGCGGTGGCGTTGCCAGCCTGGCCATCCAGATTCTCAGCAAACTCGGCTACCAGACCGTAGCCGTTACGGGTAAACCAGAGCAACATGTGGCGTTGCTCAAGCTGGGAGCCACGCGCGTCGTGGATCGTGAGAGCATACTGGACGATTCCAATCGTCCCATGCTATCCGCCCGCTGGTCAGGCGGCGTCGATACCGTAGGTGGCCGCTACTTGAACAGCTTGCTACGCGCAACGCGCTACGGAGGCTGTGTCACCTGCTGCGGCTTGGTGGCTGGCGACGAACTGGCGATGACCGTTTATCCTTTCTTGCTTCGCGGCATTACACTTTGCGGTATTGCCTCTGCCGATTGCCCACGCGAGCAGCGACTGCGAATCTGGGATCTGCTGGCAGGCGACTGGAAGCCCAACACGCTGGAAGATTATCTAGTCGAAACCACCCTGGAAGACTTGCCGGCTTACGTTGAACGAATCAAGGCCGGTGGCATTAGCGGTCGCGTGATCGTTCGAATGGCTGACTCATCTACACCATGAAAACTCAAGGAGTGCTCTGTCAACATCATCTCGGCGGACGCCACCAGCGCCCGCGGTGAGGTCACCGTGGAAGAAATATCCGTGCGCGTGCTTGGGTGGACGTGCTCATGCTCGTGCTGGTGATGATCGGGGCGAATTCGAGGAATCTTGGCAAGAACCGAATTCTGGCGAATCCGGCATAGCTACGCTCGCCAGAACGTGGGAAACACTCCTACCGTCTGGCGACGGTAGCTACGCTCGCCAGAGCGTGGGAAATACTCCCACCGTCTGGCGACGGTAGCTACGCTCGCCAGAGCGTGGGAAACACTCCCACCGTCTGGCGACGGTAGCTACGCTCGCCAGAGCGTGGGAAACACTCCCACCGTCTGGCGACGGTAGCTACGCTCGCCAGAGCGTGGGAACACTCCACCGTCTGGCGAGGGCAGCTACGCTCGCAGAGCGTGGGAAACACTCCACCGCTGGCGACGGTAGCTACGCTCGCCAGAGCGTGGGAAACACTCCCACCGTCTGGCGACGGTAGCTACGCTCGCCAGAGCGTGGGAAACACTCCCACCGTCTGGCGACGGTAGCTACGCGTGGGAGTGGGAAACACTCCCACCGTCTGGCGAATCCGGCTACACAAAATCTAGGTTGGATCGAAAATTTGTGGTACTGCCCTGGCAACTACTTGATGGCCGCCAGAACTTTCTCAACAACGCCGGAAAGATCCGGCGTCCAACGCAGCACAATTAACAAGTCGTTCTCCTGATCGACGTACACGTAATTTCCGCCGAATCCCGAGGCATAGAAGCTTGATGCGGGCGCAGATGGAATCTGCGACTTGTTCGTGTTGAGCCACCACATGTAACCGTACTCTGGATTCGCTGTGGACGGAACCCGCACTGCATCGACCCATTCCTTCGAGATCAACTGCCTGTCTCGCCACTTGCCGTTTCGCAAGAAGAGGTATCCAAATCTCGCATGATCTCGGGTACAGATAAACATGCCGCCGCCCCAATGACCACCACCACTCACCGACTGCATCTGCTGCCCGTCGAGTGTCACCCACGAATTTTCATAACCGTGCCAGCGCCATGTCGGCGAAGCGCTGATGGGATCCATGATGCGCTCGCGCAGAACCAGCGGCAGCGGCCTGCGGTAAACGTTCAACAGCGAATCCGCCAGTAAGTTCACGCGCACGTCGTTGTATTTGAAGAACGAACCCGGCTCGTGAAGGTCGCGATTAGCCCACTGCGTGCGGTCAGCTCCCTGAGGGCGGTCAGCCCAATCCGGCTTGTCCCACATCGCCCCCGACCAATCAGATGTCTGCTGCAGCAGATGTTCCCAGGTTATCTTTGCATTGTGCTCGGAATCGAACTTGCCATCCCGTATGTAGTCCTGCAATCGGTCGTTCAGGCTCCGAATCAATCCGTCATCCACGGCCAAACCTGCGATTGTGGACAGGTAACTCTTGGTGCAACTGAACGTCATGTCCACACGTTTTGTATCGCCCCATTCGGCAACGATGTATCCATTTCGGACAACCATCCCATTCGCGCCACCACGTGCCTTGACGGGTCCAACGATTTTGTCGAACGGTTCATTCGCAAACGAAAGCGCTACGACCTCGGACAGGTTTCTTGACGCCGGGTTCTCGGCCTGTTTCGCGAATTCGACAGCCGCATCCAACAGCGACGCGTCCATGCCCACCGCCTCTGGTGTCCGAGCTTCCCAGTCACCCCATTTCCCTGGATAGTAGCCAGCAACCACGCCTTTTGTCAGGCTGTCTTGAGCGGCCGCCGGAATCGCGTACCCACACATCAACAGGACATACAACACCGCAACGATTCCAAAATTGCGACCTGCTTCATCGTCACCTGGATTCATCCCTTGCATCGAGCCGTTCTCCGATAATGACTGTCCAACGAGCGAATCTTTCAAAACGGTCTCAACTACACACGAGCGTTTCTGGAAATTGAGAGGCGCCAAGAGTCACGTGGCATCGGGCGGCAAGGCAACCTCGCCCGCGTCCCGGCGTGGATAGACTTCGGGGCGTGAAGGCGTAGTTTACTTTATTTGGGGCCTGCTGAAGAAATAAGGGGATTATTGACCAGTGCATCTGCATCTGCTTGTTAGGATAGCATTTTTGTTGGCTAGGGTCGTTATCGTGGGATCTAATGTAAGCCCGCCCCGCGGCAAAGACAGCCCTCAATTGCTGCGGCATGACCGGGCACACGCGGACGTCGGCGGGAAAACTTCAGGTGTACTCGAAAGGGCGCGGCTGGTAACGCATGGCAAAACTGATCCATACTAGACGTCTCTGGTGCATAGCATTTTTTCTAGCTCTACTGGGCGTTCACCAAGGGGCGGCAGATCAGCGACGGCGAGTGATTGTCGAGACCGACATCGGCGGTGACGCTGACGATCAAGCGTCGCTGGTCCGCTTTCTGCTCTACTCGAACGAATGGGATGTCGAAGGAATCATTGCGGATCGCGCAGCGAAAGCTTCAACGCCGATCCGCGCGAATCACAAAGGAATACAAGGCCTTCAATGGTTACGAACTCGCGCTTGCGTACCTTGACGCTTATGCCAAGGTGTACGGCAATCTCCGGCGCCACGCTGACGGATTTCCGACCCGGAGCGATTGCGGCAAGTCACCGTGCCGGTTGGAACAAGACGGACGCCGGCGTGAAGCTGTTGATTGCGGCCGCCGATCGCGACGACCCGCGGCCGATCTGGTACGGCAACTGGGGCAGCAACAGCGGCGCCGACAGCAATCTGCGGCGGGCATTCGACCGGGTGAAGAACAGAGCGTTCGGCCGCCGAGTACGCGGCCTTCGTGAAGAAATTTCGAATCTGCACGCTCGACGGTGCCGGTCGTACGAGACAAGGACACGAGGATCGCATCGCGTTGCACATCGAAACCGGCTATCCCGACATCGGCGGCCGTTGGTACCATCGTTTCCGCCCGTTGACCGAGCGGGCCGGCGGCTTCGACGTCCGTCGTGACGTGCAGGAGAAGCCACGGGCCGCTCGGCGCTGTTTACACCACGCCGAAAGAGGGCGACAGTTGGACCTTTCGTGTATCTGATTCCGACGGGCCTGAGCGATCCGAACCAGCCAACGTGGGGCGGCTGGGCTGGTCGTTACGGGCCTCGCGATGGAGATCCACTCAACAAGAATGGCCCGCATGGCTCGCAGTACTTCTGGGCGAATCAACAAGACACGATGGACGGCAGAACGAATCGCGACAACACTGCGTCTCGCTGGGCCGTGCAATTACAGAACGACTTTCGTGGGCGGTTGGACTGGTGCGTTGCGGAGCAATTCGCAGACGCTAATCATGCGCCTGTCGTCCACTGCCAGGGCGACGGCGCGCAGCAAGTGTTGCACATCGAGTTGTCGAGCGGCAGCAGCTTGACGCTCGATGCCACCGGCACACTGGATCCCGACCGATGATGATTTGAGTTACCGTTGGTTTGTTTACCCCGAACCTGGCACCTACCACGGCCACGTGACGTATGCGCGATGCGAACTCCAATCAAGCAGAATTGACCATCCCCGCCGACGCGGCCGGTAAGACAATCCACGTGGTCCTGCAAGTTACCGATGACGGTACGCCGCCGCTCTCGCGATACCGCCGACTGGTTGTCCAGGTGACTCCATGAACCAGCCTCCGTTTCGTCTACGCTGCTAATGCTGGTCGTCGCCTGTTGGATTGCCTCATCCTTTCTGCACAAGAGTTTCCCGGCCAGCAATGGTCGCGAGCATCTCCCGCCGAGGCGGAACTCGATGCGGCGCAACTGAACTTAGCTCGCGACTACGCCTTGACTGGCAGCGGCTCGGGCTACATCACGCGCGGCGGCAAGCTGGTGATGTCATGGGGCGATGTGCAGCAACGTTACGACCTGAAGTCCACCACGAAGTCGTTTGGATCTGCAGCGCTGGGACTGGCTGTTCTGGATGGCAAGATAGCGCTCGGCGACAGCGTGACAAAACACCACTCCGCTTGCTGAATCTACTATGGGTTGGCTCGTTCTTCCGCGCTGGAGTTCATGAGTCTTTTTGCTAAAGCCGGAAACTCCTCGAGAACCAACTGTTTCGCAGTATCTTGATCGCCAGCCAAAGCGATCGTGGTGATATGGTCGCGCTGTTGGGTGAGTCGCCGGCAAGCAAGTACGAATTCGCCTCTGCGCGTCTTTATGTCGAAAGCGCGGGTCCCCAATCCTCTTAGCAAGTCTGAGAAAGGAAGCCCGCCTAAGCCTTCGATTTTGCAAGTGCTTACCGCAAAGCAATGTGGCGGCGAGCTACCCAACAGCCGGTTCACCAAAGTCATCGGCAGTGAAGCCCCACCCCAACGGCCATTGCATTCGATAAATTGGCTGGTGGCGGTTTCTAGCGACTGGCCGACCATTAGCAAGTCGAACGAGCAACGCCCCACATAACCCAGATCCTGAAAAATGGCTCCCAGCATCAGGCAGCGTCGTTCGACATTTGCAGCTAGTTCTTCAATCAGGTTGGTCGGCGCACAACCAGTGAATTCACCAGTTTCCGCAGAGACAAATTGCTCGAAAAACCCCTCCAACACGGGACCGCCTTCAGCTCGCGGAGGAATCCACAGCTGAGCTGACTGTGACGCCAGTACTTCATCCTCCCAAACGCTCACCACCAATTCGTCGCCAGATTGATAGCCGATGGCAGGCAAAGCGCGCTTCAACAGTTGACGAATTTCGCTGAGACTCTTGGATTGAAGGCTCGCAGTAGTAAAAACCAGGTTACCGAATCCGCCTGCGGAGCTTGGCAACTTCACAGACACACGCGAGCAGTCGCGTCCCAGCAGGCGCAATTGCTCCGCGGCCAGTGCCCCGTTCCACACCACTTCGGTGGGAGGCAAGGCGCATGGCCCGAATAACTGTTCTACCACGGCGGCGAACTGCCCTTTGTCGTTTACGAAACGAGCTAAACCAGGGTGCGCGCGCCAATCACACTGATGGGCAAGTGGCTGGCCTCTTTGAGCATTAATGCCAATTCCCAAATAGCTTGCGTGCCGTAATGCGGGTGAATGTAACGCAAGCCATGGCGACGCACCGCGTGGATCAACTCCCGACGGACGGCGCGATCCTTCCAGCATGCTTCCGCTAAACGAGTTGGATCATCACCGCATTCTGGCGCAAGCCAATTTACACGACCAAGCCCTAACCTGGTCGAGCAATATTGTTCAAAGGACTCGTCGATTGGAAATGCTGCAGCCACGTAATCGCCGTTCATGGCGCGAAAACGAGCGCGCTCCTGGAAGAAAGAGATATCTCCACTGGAGGGCGTTCGCATGATCTCCGTCAAATCATCACAATGCAAACTCGGACGTGCATCGATATGCTCCGTCACAAGGTCCGCGAACAAAGCGGGAACCATCAATTGCGGAAACTGCCGGCGCAAGTCCTCCGCCACTCGTTGGGTAATCAGCTTGTCGGCCTCCGACAGCCGTGACAGCCGTGACAGCCTAAGAGGAACAATGGGAGGTAAACTCATTGTCTTGGTTCCACAAACACTCAATGGGCCGCGTCTTCAAGCGTCGCAAGCTGCGTCGTCATGTCCGGCTCAACCGCAAGAATGGAATCGTCTGGAACGATTTGCCAAGCCTCTGAGGAAATCGGCTCGGAAGCAACGATGACAGCCTGATAAGGGATTGCTGGATCGTGCACTACGTGGGGAATCCCGCAGATTTCACAATCGTGTACTCCCACTCGCTTCAACCAGTACAGCGAATTTCGCAACCGCGCAGCTAACACTATCCGGCCATTGGTCATGACCACATTGAGTTTGGCCAACTTTGCTGAAGTGGTCGCGCAGCCGGTCAATTTCGAGGAGGGCTTTGGAAAAGACCGCTGTAAACTGATCGAAATTGCTGAAGCCATCGCTGGTTATCAACCGCTCCTGCTGCAGGCGAGCGATGATCCAATGAAACAGCAACTCGCTGTCCGTACTGCCCAGCAATTGGCTTGCTTGTTCCGGCCCCATCTCAGCCAGCATACCTGGCCGCAACTGGTCAACACCCTGAACTGTGCCATTATGAGCAAAAACCCAATCGCCCCATTGAAACGGATGACAATTGGTAACGCTACTGACACCGATCGTTGCCAATCGCACATGTGCTACGACCGTGTGTGCATATACGCTCTCAGCTGCACTGCTGAAGTGCAAACACGAGTAAGCGGCGGCAACATTCTTCTCCAAGTGGGGCCGACCGTTGGCGAAGTAACCGATGCCCCAACCATCCGAGTGCTTTCGCCCTAATGCATCGCCTTGGCTTTGTATCAGCAACGAGTTTTGCGCATAGACAAGCGAACACTCCACCTTGGTTAGCTCATTCGCCTTGAAAACATACAGTCTACACATGACTTCTCCAATGCGCATCCTCCCTGCCTACTTGCAGATTTCATTCCATGTAATCGGTACACAACTTGCGTCGTAGCTTGCAAGAGAGTGTTTACTGCGAAATGGCTAGTCGGCGCGCTCGACGCCTGAGGAGCGAAAAAGTGACAGACCAGCAAAATCGACTGAAAGAGGCCTTTGCAGAAGACCATCGCAAATTGACGCGCGGCTTTCGCGACGCGGTCGCCGCACTCGAGAAAGGAGATCTGCCGACCGCACGTACACTGGCCGACGAATTGGACAAAGTTGCCGGTCCGCATATTGAGTTTGAGGAGAGCTGCTTGTACCCTGCGGTAGCCGAGAATCGCGGCGAAGGCTACACCGCCAAACTTTACGATGAGCATTCGAAGATGATGAAGGCCCTTACCGAGCTGCAGAGTGCTTCCGAAATGAGCGAAAACCAGCGAATCAGTTGGTTAGCTAGCATGAAAGAGGGTCTCGATCACGCCATTTCTTGTGGCACGCTTCTTAGCTATTTGGTCTCGTTGCCGGATGGCAAGCAGGATGAATTGTATCGGCGACTTGAGCAATTCCGCTCTCAACAACCGAGGCGTTGGTCGCAGCTTCACCAATATCCTCGCAATTAGAGGAACGCGCGATCATCTGCATGACAAAATGTGTTCGTACTTCCCATTGAAGATCGAGACCGTGATTCGCCATGATTCTATTTGAGCCTTCCCGGCGTTCGCTGCTGAAAACTTCGCTCATGCTTGCTGGGACGACGCCCCTGATCAGCACTTGGCTGCAGGCGCAATCGAATGAAACCGGCCCACTGATTGCTTACGTCGGCACTTTCAGCTCGCCGCTTCGCGATATGCTGCCGACACAGGTGGATCTGCCGCCGGGCAATGGTCGTGGCATCCACCTGTTTGGAGTGAATCGCGCGAATGGGGAGATGACGCCCGCCGGTATTCACGAGATGGGAACAAGCCCCAGTAGCCTGGCATTGAATGCGACCGGGACTTGCTTGTATTCGGCCAATGAGACCGATCGCGTCGGGGAAAACAACGAAGGCACGGTCAGCGCCTTCTCGATCGATCGATCCGATGGACATCTGGCCTTGCTGGGTACCGTCCCCAGTGGCGGCGCCGGGCCGACTTACGTCAGTATTCACCCCTCTGGCAGGTTTCTGCTGGTTGCAAATTATTTTGGCGGCTCAGTTGCGGTACTGCCAATCCTGCTAGACGGACGGTTGGGCAACGCCACGGACGTCAAGATAGATGCAGGCCAGCTTGGCCCGACTCGCGCGAGCAACGCTCCTCCGGGCAGCTTGGCATTCAGTGGCCATGATCGCACTCACGCGCCACATGATTCAGGCCGATCCATCGGGTCGCTTCGTGCTGCATGTGGACCTGGGCTTGGATCAGATCTTCGTCTGGAAATTCGACGAGCAATCAGGTGTATTAACTCCCAACGAGCCACCGACGACTTCACTGCCAGCGGGCGACGGACCGCGACATTTCCACTTTCATCCGAATGGTCGTTGGTTCTACTGCATCCAAGAGGAAGGTTCGACAATCGCTTTCTTTGACTACGACCCAGCAGCAGGTCGGTTGTCCGCTCGCCAGACCATCTCGACGCTGCCGCCCGGATTTGCCGGCAGTAATTTCTGCTCCGAAATTCTGGTATCGAGCGACGGGAAATTTGTCTATGCGGGCAATCGTCTGCACGACAGCATCGGCATCTTTTCCGTGGCCGCCAACGGCGAGCTGACATTCTTGGGAGAAGAATGGACACGAGGCAATTATCCTCGGAGCTTCAACTTCGACCCAACGGGCCAGTTCCTCTATTGTTGCAACCAGCGCGGTGACAACATTGCCGTCTTTCGCGTAGACCGCAAGACCGGCGGCCTGCATTTCACTGGGCATTACACCCCGGTTGGCAATCCGTCCAGCATCGTCTTTCTTGATCTCGCCCAGACGGATTGAATGCGTAGTTCGACGCGAAGCATGAGGCTGTTCATCCTCACGCTATGGCCAACCGAGCACGGTCCAGCCGGGGGCACCCCAGTGTGTCCCCGTTGTGTCGTCAAGTGCTGTGTCCGGGCACTGCACTTGCGAGAGTCGCATGCTTTGCCGTAAATACTAAGCTTCATCCCAAAAGGGGGCTGACCCTCTCTGGCTTGCTTGGCGGGCTTAGATGGCTACGTTGTCATTGACTGCAAATTAAAGGCACTAGCATTTGGCGCAAGAATTTCCATAAAGGAGTCTAGACAAAGCGCATTTTATTGCCCCTTTCCCTGCAACGGACGATTTGCTAAACAAGCCAAGATGGTGTGTGTCTGCCTGCCAACCCCCCATGTCTTGATGCGTGCATACCGATTCCTGCTCCCTCTCAAAACATGCCTGGCTCGCCTGGCGCTGGGGCTTGCGTTGCTATCTGGTTGTCATGCTGTCGCTCCGATCCATGTTTGGCATCCACCGCAAATTGACACCCCTCCAGCTACACAAATTGCTTTGGCCCCGATTGCCGGCGAGCCGGAGTTGGCCCGCAGACTGGGAGCAGCCATGCTGGCGGAACGTCCCTCCTCAGCCGCCGATATTGCTGTCTTTACCGCGGAACAACTGGTCGAAAGCTCGCCCATTCGACTCGCATCAACCGCTCCACTCAACAATGATTCATTAGCCATCCAGGCGGCTCGGGCTGCTGGTGCAGACCTTCTGCTGCAGGGTGAAATACTGTCTTCGGATATAGTGCCTGCTGATTTCTTGCCGATCGAAAGTCAAGCTACCGCAGAAGAACACGTCAATATGAACGATGTCTTCTTGCAACGACTGGGTAAAAAGCAGCCGACAAAAACGCGTCGATTAATGTTGTCCTGGAGATTTATTGATGTGCAATCAGCCAGGAACGTAGGCTCCAAGTCCTTTACTTTGTACAGTGATCAAGCGGTGAAGGTCTATCCTGACTTGGTTGCCAGCCATCAGGAACCAGCCGCCCTGTTGATCGCGGCCAGCGCCGCGAAACATGGACCGAAGTGGCTCCGGTCGTTTCTAAAGAAAAGGTGCGGCTGGCGATGCCCTGGGTCGAGCCTGGGGCAGGACTGGTCCGCCGTGGCGTGCGCACGGCCCAGCAGGGCAATTGGCAGCAGGCACAGGTCGATTGGCAAACCGCTGCGGACAGGCATGCTTTCAATTCCTCAGCCCACCATAATCTAGCCCTCGCCCACGCGGCACGCGAGGACTTCGCCGCCGCGAAACGCGAGTTGATGTTGGCCAGGGGACCATTCAGCCATCGTTTGCCACACGAGACGCTATTCTGGCTGGATCAAAAACATCGACTCTACCATCAGGCACACGGGATACCCGTGCCACTGGCGGGCTGGGCCTTTCCCGAACCCAATGCGTTGTCTTCCCTGGCTCACGCCGCGGAACCGATCGATATCGCCGACCTGCCTTGGTGGACGGCAATCCCTCTGGTCAAACCTCCTCACTGGACCTGGCGCGCCTGGCTTTCACAAGCCTCGCCTTTCTAAAAGACTGTTTCCAAAAGGGGTCTGACCCTCTCTAGCCGGTTGAATGTGGCGTGTTTGAAGCGACTTCCAAAGGTTCTGCCCCCTTTTTGAAAGGCCCTCTAATTGGCTCGCAGCGCCCGCTGAACTGCGAAGCAGACTAGGACGTCAACTTTTCTATGACACATCCATTCATCCGGATGGACGGATAATCTACTTTATCGAGTCCAGCCACGTCTGTAGTGGACGAGGTAACGAGTCCCTGCGGAAAGGACTCGTTACCTCGTCCACGACGATTGGATAGGAACTCATCTGCCGCTCGCCTTACGCCGATTCGTCACACCAGGCTCAAGGCGTCGTCGCACCGCCAACCTGGCTGCTCTCGCCCGCGATCGGCGTTTCAGCACTGGAGGTCAAGATGGCCGCGGTAGCATTGTCGGCAGTAGCACTGTCTGTGGCGACACCGTCCGCAGTCGCATTGTCTGCGCTGGCTAATTGCCCCTCATCCAAGTTGGAGAACCGCCTCGGTTTTGCATACTCGTTGTATTCCGGGCTACTGCGAATCTTGTCTTTCTCCTCGTACAGATCGCCCAGCACGCGTGAGCCGGCGAAACGCGTACCTTCGCGAATGCTGCCCTTTTGAAAGGGTCCGATGCCGAATAGCCACAGATCCTTGGCCGAACTATTCGAGCGGGCAATACCCGATTGCCAATAGGGTTGCCGCGTTTCGCGATGATAGGCAAACACGGCGATCTTGGCCGCGCCCTCGCGTCCCTCGCGGCGAGCAAAGGAAATCTCCGGAATCGACGGTAATAGCGGAGTACCGCCAATAACCGCCGACGCACTCGACAACGCACTGCTAGCGGGAACTCCATAAACCACGTCATGGCCATTCATCCCCAGGGCGCCCAGTCGCGCCTCGGCTACGATATCGGCCTCTTCGCGGTTCTCAACTAACAGGACTCCCGCGCCCACCATCTTCTGTCGCAAGGAACTGATCACATAATCAGAATCGATCAGCAATGGCGACTTGAGCGTCTTGATATAGGTCACATCCAAATAGACCTGCTGTCCGGTGAGGGGTGAGAAATCGAGTTTGGCAACGGTAGTGTCCACCGCATCGCTCAACAGCAATTGTTCCGTAGCTGTAAAACTCTTCGTCGTGCCGCAGCCACAAATGTTCAGGCAGAGAATGAACAGCAGACACGCTAGTGCGAGCCGCACGGGCAAATGGCCTGCGCGACCCATGGAAATTATGGCTGAACTCGTGCAAAACAGGTCACATGGGAATGTAATACGCTTTAGACATCCGCGAATCCACGACCGAACCACGCGTTGTTCCGCATGTTTTTCGGCAACCCAATTATCGTGGACGCTAGCAAGTCGCATGGTTTTGGTGGCAATTACAGCCAATAGGTTGAAATCAGGCAGGACCCCTGGCGCGAACGCATGCCCAATGAAATTCAATTCCATTGGGGCTGGCATGTGGCCTGGGGCTGGCGATATTGCCAACGGTGGTGTCTCTGCAGGTGGGTTTTTGGCTGGGAAATCGAAAGTGCTTTCGCCGATCGGAAAAACAAATGCACCTCCGCCACCGATTGCTGTGCCTCTCTCGGAACCGATAAAATGCCAAAGTTTTTCTACTGGTTGTTACGGATACACTTTCGACTTGGGATAATGCAAGGCGAATCCGCACAAGAAAGTTCACGCCTGGACTTGCGCCGCAGGGCCAGCCTCTTCCTGACTTACCACCCCTCATTCCGCCTAGACGACCATGCCTACCATGTTTAACTCGCGATGGTTCATGCTGATTAGCACCTGCATCATTCTCGGGCCGTGCCCGGTGACCTACGCTGAGGCACCTTCGGAAAAATCCGAGGCTCCTCAAAAACACGTCCGCATTTTGAGTGTGGGCAACAGCTTTTCGCAAAATGCAACGCTGCATTTGGATGGGCTTGTGCAAGCTGCGGGGCACCGACTGACCCACCGCCAGCTGAGCATCGGTGGCGCCTCCCTACAACTGCATGCCAGCAAGGCAGCGGCCTTCGAGAAGAATCCAGAGGACGTGACTGCCCGCTACCCAACCGGTGAGAGCTTGCAGCAAGCCCTGCAGAGCGAAGCCTGGAATTTCGTGACCATTCAACAGCGGAGTATCCAGAGTCACGATATCGCTAGCTATCACCCCTACGCCGAACAATTAGCCGACATCATCCATCGCTACGCTCCGCAAGCTAACCTGCTGGTGCATCAGACTTGGGCTTATCGTCGCGACGACCCTCGCTTTGCTAGCTCGACCAAATCTACAGGCTCTACCAAGACTGCCAGCGAACCCCAAACGCAGCAAGCCATGTATCGCGGGCTGAGCGATGCCTACCGACAGATCACCGTCGATCTATCGGCCCGTCGTATTCCCGTTGGCGATGCATTCTGGCTGGCCGACAACGACCCCCAATATGGCTATAACGCCACTGAGAATGGGAACGCGACACCTGTCGAATATCCAAATTTGCCAGATCAATCTCATTCGCTGCATGTTGGTCTCCGTTGGGTCGAGCAGGAGGGTACTCAGGGTTTGCGGATGGACGGGCATCACGCGAATCTGGCCGGTCAATACTTGGGAGCCTGCGTCTGGTTCGAATGCCTGTTCGGCGAAAGCCCCGTCGGGAATAGCTTTGTGCCGCAGGGACTTGCTCCCGCATTTGCAGTCCATTTACAGTCCATCGCCCATCAAGCTGTCCAACAGGGTGGCGATGTCGTGCGCGGCGTTCTCCCCGATGCGCGTCCCAGCTTTAACGATCCGCAGCCACAACGCTACACGCTGGAAGTTCGCGCCAGCCACATCGATGACCGCGTGCGCGAGTATCCCGAGATTGGCTTTGTCTTGGGAACGGATGACAAACCGGCGGATGTGGAATATGCAGCGGTGGACACGCGAGTCGCCCCTCAGGGCAAGCTGGTGATCTGGCTGATGGGCCACAATCAGGGGCTGTTCGAAAGACTCAATGCCTATGGCATCCATGCCATAGGAGTGCATTATGCCCGTGGCTGGTTTGGCAAACTGTGCCAACCGAGCCCGGGCGATGCCTACGCCCGGGGCCGTGTGCGACTGGAGGCCGCCACAGGACTGGACTTCAGCGACGAGCTGGAACTGCAGCCTCCGGACGGGGCTGCCGAGCGAACGCGGCAGTTGCTCATTTGGTTGAGCAAGGAGAATCCGCAAGGTAAGTGGGAACAGTTTTTGGCCGACAATGGATCTCGCGTTCGTTGGGACAAGATCATCCTCAGCGGGTCATCGCACGGCAGTACGACCGCAGCTCGTTTTGCCCTGCACCAACGCGTTGATCGCGTCGTCATGTTGTGCGGCCCGCGCGACCAGGACCAAGACTGGCAGAGCCTACCCTCAGCTACTCCGGCCAAGCGATTCTTTGGGTTCACTCATGTGCTCGATGGCGGTTGGACCGGCGACCATTACTGTCGCTCGTGGGAGCTGCTGGGATTGAATCGATTTGGCCCGATCGTCAACATCGATCAGGCTGCCCCGCCCTATGACAACACTCGACGTTTAATCACCAACGCCGATGTTGGAAAAGATGCTAACCGCGCCCACTCCAGTGTCACGCCTGGCAAGTCCTCTCCGGAAAATGAGCAGGGGGAAAAGCTGTTTGAGCCTGTGTGGCGATATCTGTACAACCATCCGATTGACCAAGTCGGCGAGGAAACGCCAGCCGACCCTGACTGCCAACGCGTTCATGTTGTCTATGACTGAAGATCAAACGTTACAAGCTAGTGCCTTGTCAAAGTTTCATTTGGGGATGGAAGGCAAAAAGGGGTCGGAGCGTTGGGAAAAGGGGTCCGACACCAAAAGTGCGAAGCACCCAAAGGGCCGTTCCGGCTTTTGGTGTTGGACCCCTTTTCCCAATCCACGTCTGAATTTAAAAGGCTCCCTGCCCATGCAAAATGATCGAACACACACGCTGGACATCATTCTGGCTGGCCTGATGCGACGCTATCGACAGCGCGTACCCGATGTGGGTCGTGTGCTGGAACACATGATTGCCGAAAAACTAATCTCTTCCGAGCAGGATATCGAGAACGATCACATCGCTTTTCGTACGATGGGCGTTCCGCAGCTGGGGATCCAGTCCTTTGAGAAAATATTCCTGCACTGCGGTTACGAAAAACGCGATGCCTATCATTTCTCAGCTAAGAAACTGGATGCCTTTTGGTACGCCCCTCCCCGGGAGCATTATCCACGTATCTTTATCAGTGAACTGCGCGTCCCGGACCTCAGCCCGCAAGCCCAGCAGATCATTCGTTCCTATACCGACCAGGTTGCCAGCGACCCTGTAGATCAACTCGACTTGGATCAGGGCCAGCAGGTGGATGCCTTTCTGCACCAGGCTTTGTGGCGGCGTCCCACGTGGAGCGACTACCAACGATTGAGCCAAGAAAGCGAGTATGCAGCCTGGGTGATTTACAATCGCTACTATCTCAATCATTTCACCATCAGCGTGCACAACTTGCCAGCAGCCTACAACACGGTCGCTCGCTTCAACGAGTTCCTGGAGTCGGCGGGGATCAAGCTGAATGATGCTGGCGGCAAAGCCAAGATCAGTCCCGATGGGCTGCTGATTCAGAGCTCAACCGTGGCCCAAATGGTCGAGGCCGAATTTGACGATGGACAGGGCGGCGTGGAAGTCCACCGAATCTCAGGTTCCTACGTGGAATTTGCCGAAAGGCGGGTGTTGCCCGAATTTGCACACTTGCCGCCAGCCGATATCCGGCGATGCCACCGACGCGATGGCTTTGAAGCCGGCAATGCTGACAAGATATTCGAGAGTACTTTCAGCACGCAAACCAATCGACAAGACGCTCCTGGATAGCCCTCTCGCTGGCATTAGCTCAGAACCAATGCCTTGCCTGCTTCAATCCAATGTCAGGAGAGTCGACGGGCCAGTACTCCAATCCCACATAGCCATCAAAACCAGTGCTTCGTATGGCTTCAAAAATCTGTGGATAGTTGATCTCGCCGCGATCCAATTCGTGACGCCCAGGATTTCCAGCAGCATGAAAATGCGCGATCTTATCAATGTTCGCCAGAATGTTGGTGATCAGATTGCCCTCGCTGATCTGCTGATGATAAATATCAAAGGTCAGTTGGACATACGGACTGCCCACTTGTTCGACGATCTCAAAGGCTTCATCACTGCGAATTAAATAGTAGCCGGGGTGATCGACCGTTTCGTTCAGAGGTTCAATGGCCAGGGTTATGCCACTGCCTTCAAGTAACTTCGCCGAATCTCGCAAGCCCTCGACAAGAATGTCTCGCTGCTTTTCCCGCGAGACCCCCTCGCGACAATCTCCCACCTGTGAGATGAGGACTTTACAGTCCAGGCGTTGAGCTGCGGCGATCGAATCATGCAAGCCTTGCAAGTACTCTTCTCGCATCTCGGGATCGACCAGGCTGACAAACTTGGTACAGCAGGCGGCCACCTTTAAACCCAATTCGTCGCGACAGCCGCACAGTTCGTCCAAATCCTTCTCCCACCAGCACCAGAATTCAAAGGCCTTGTATCCGCAGGCGGCCACAGTGGCCAGTGCTTCACGCAGCGGTTTTCCCGCCAGCACGGCATCGATACATACCGAAGGTCTGAGACTCATGGCAACACCTCAGGCTGCAACTCGAGTCCCGCCGCAGCGGTCGGCGGTGCGTTAGGACCTGGCGGCTTGATGACTGACCAATCAGCAAAATAGACATAAATTGAAATAACGGCGCCAATCAAAAGCATGCCCACCACCGGTGCCAAGGACCAGGGCGTCATATCTACCGCTTTAACATCCTGTTGCACGAATTCCGTTTCCCGAGGACGCAGTTCGCCGATCACCAGCATCAATACGATCAGCCAACAAAACAGCGTTCCCAGAAAGAAATAGGTGTGCATCGAATCGACCACATAACTGAACGGCGGAACAAAGTAGCCGATGCCTATCAGCGTGACACCCACCAGCAGTCCCACCTTGGCTGCCAAAGCCGATGTGCGACGGGTCAACATGCCCACCAGCACGACTGCGAACAGCGGAATGAAATACATGCCGTTCATCTTTTGTAAATAGCCAAAAATGCTGGTCTGACCATCCAGTAGCGGTGCGATGGCCATCGCCGCGGCGGCTACCATCCAGCCAAAAACCTTACCTGCCCGTACCAAATCCGCCTCGCTGGCATGGGGTTTCAGGATCTTGCCATACAGGCCAAGACTAAACAGCGTACAGGAGCTATTCAATGCAGAATTAAAGCTGGACAAGATGGCTCCCAAGATGGCCGCAGCGAAGAATCCATTCAAATAGCTGGGGAGCACTTGCTGCACCAATTTGCCATAGGCGTCTACCGTGCGCACGGCCTCGCCGGTCTTCGGGTCACCATCGGCGAACATGGAAAAGGCGATCATGCCAGGCAATACCAGGTACAGAGGTCCCAACAGTTTCAGGGCGCCGGTCAGCAACACGCCCTTTTGTCCCTCGGCCAAGCTGCTCGCCCCGAAGGTCCGCTGGATGATCTGCTGATTTGTCGTCCAGTAAAATAGATTCAACAGGAAAATACCGGAAAATATCGTGCCAAAGGGCACCGTCGTCTGCTTGGTACCAATCGAATTCAAACGTTCCTTCTGCTCCATCGCCAGGCGTTCGATGCCGGCGGAAACGCCACCCTCGCCCCCCAGAAACCTGAATGCAAAATAAGTCACACACAGACCGCCAATCAGCAGGCCAATTCCATTGAGCGTGTCCGAGACGGCTACCGTCCGCAGGCCTCCAAACAGCGCATAAATCGAGCCGATGACGCCCACGGCGATAACGATCGTCCATAGCAGTGCAGTCCGCGACTGGATGTCTAACATATTCTCGAGATCCAGAATACCGATCATGCCCGTCGCACCCGTATACAGAATAATGGGCAGCAACACCACGACGTAGGCGAACAGAAAGATCAGGTTGGCGATGAACTGCGTCTGATCATCAAAACGCAGCGCTAGATATTCGGGCACCGTGGCGACACCGCTCTTCAAGAATCTGGGCAGAAAGAACCAAGCCATGAAGACCAAAGCGATTACGGCGACTACCTCCCAGACCATCACGCACAAGCCGTCCGCATAGGCGTCGCCATTGAGCCCAACGATCTGCTCGGTTGACAGATTGGTCAGCAGTAGTGAACCAGCGATCAAGGGAAAGCTCAGCGTGCGTCCGGCCAGGAAATAGCCCTGGCTACTGGCATGATCATCATGTCGCGTCAGCAGCCAGGTGAGCAGGCCCACCAGCGCAGTAAAGAAAATGAAAGAGAAAATTGTCCAGAACATGCGCCACCTGTGGAAACGAGTTGCCCGCCGAACCGCTCAAGGCCAACATGATAGCCTTTCAAGGTAGCTAGAGATACTGCTGCAATTGCCCGGCAGCGGCGATGATCCACTCCGCAGCTTGCTCGATCTCTGCCGCGGTATTGAAACGCCCTATTCCAAATCGCAGACTGCTGCGCGCCTGCTCCTCGCTCAAGCCAATCGCCCGCAACACATGACTGGTCGTTGGCTCGGCGCTGGTGCAAGCACTGCCGCTGCTGACCGCCAAATCGGGCGCGGCCAGCATCAGACTCTGACCCTCGAGTGGAAAGAATGAGCAATTCAGATTACCGTTCAATCGCCTCGGCGACGGCTCGTGTCCTATGCTGGGGCCGTTCAAGGAAACGAATGGCAGTGCGGCCTGCAGACGCTGAAAGAGTCGATGGCGCAGCTCGACAATTCGCGATTGGTCGACGGCCAGTGTAGCCAGGCTGCTAGTCAATGCGGCTTGCATGCCCACGATACCGGCCGTGTTCAGCGTTCCCGAGCGAAAATGATGCTGTTGTCCGCCTCCCACAATTTGCCCCTGCAGCTTGACGCGGCGGCCTCGGCGGCGAACGAACAAGCCTCCCACGCCCTTGGGACCATAGAACTTATGCGCAGAAAAACTCAGCAGGTCCACGTCGAGCTGGTCGACATCGACCGGCATCCTGCCCACAGCCTGCGTGGCATCCGTGTGCAACAGACAATTCACACGGCGACAGATACGGGCAATCTCTGCCAGCGGCTGAATCACACCGATTTCGTTGTTGGCCAACATGACGGTGACGAGCGCCGTATTGTCGTCGACTGCGTCTTCTAATTGTTGCAGGTCGATCTGCCCGGGGCAGTCGCTCGCATTGTCGGCTACCGGCAGGGTGACGATTTCGAAGGCGGATTGCGCCAAGCGTGCCAGCGGATCGAGAATCGCCTTGTGCTCGCTGGAGACACTAATCACCCTGCGTCGGTGCTGCCGAGGATGCAAACACGTGCCAAAAATAGCCAGATTGTTACTCTCCGTCGCACCACTAGTTATCACCAGCTCGTCATCGGCTGCACCTAGATCGTGGGCTATGCTCGCTACCGCTAGCCCGACTGCCTGGGCAACATCGCGGCCGGCTTGGTGCGTAATACTGCCAGCATTTGCAAAGCGTTCTTGCAAAAAGGGGAGCATGGCCTGCAGCGCAACGGGATCCAGCGGCGTCGTGGCATGATGATCGAGGTAGATCACGCTAATATAGATTCTCCAGACACAATTGCGACCAGGTTTCGAATTCCGCCAAAGAGTGTTTCAGTTCGCTGACGGCCACAAAGCCACTGTCGATCAATTCCGCTTCGCGCGCACGCGCGCGAGGTGCCTGCAACCTTAATCGATGCACCACGCCCAGGTGCACTCTACCCACCGGGGAGGAGTCGTCAAAAATGAACCCGACCAGCTCCTCCTGATAGTCGGCTTCGAGCACCATCTCCTCGGACAATTCGCGGAGCATGCCGGAACGATAGAGATCATCACCCTCGGCATCCTCCTGTGAGATATGTCCTCCCACACCAATACTCCGCTTGGCATGCAACCGCTTTTCACCCTGTCCCTGGCCGCGGCAATACTGAAAAACGCTAGTACTGCCGTCAATATCTGCCTCGAGGATTGCGTAGGGAATCAACTGCTTGAAAGTAGGGTCCTCTTCCACCGTACTCCTGGGGCGAAACTGCATGAACTGTGGATTCAGCAGAGCCTGGAAAGCCTGCGGGCAGAATTCCCGAAATCCCGAAAAGGCTCCCAGCTCCTGCAGGCGACTTTCAGGAATAACCAGCACATGCTCTTCCGACACGATGTAGCTCCGCAGTAGTGAATAGGGTGGCCGCGTTAGACCATCAACATGCAGTCGCCGTAGCTATAGAACCGATAGCGTTGCTCGATAGCCTCGTGATAGGCGCGGAGCACCAACTCCCGTCCGGCAAATGCGCACACCAAGGCCAACAGCGTACTTTTGGGCAAGTGAAAATTGGTCATCAAGCCGTCGATCGCCATGAATTCATATGGCGGGCGAATGAATATGTCGGTCTGTCCGCTCCACGCCTGAAAGGCTTGCCCCACCTGCTGGGCAGCCGCCTCCAAAACGCGTGTCGAGGTTGTGCCGACAGCGATCACGCGGCCTCCGCCCTCGCGGCAGTGGCGCAGCTTTTCCGCCGAGGACTCGGACAACTCGGCCCATTCGCTGTGCATCTGGTGTTCACTCAAACGCTTGGCGGATACCGGGCGAAAGGTGCCAAGCCCAACATGCAAGGTGACGGCCGCCGTCAGCGTTCCGCGCTTTTGAAGATGGCGAATCAGGTCGCTGGTGAAATGCAAGCCCGCCGTCGGCGCCGCCACCGAACCCGGCTCTTTGGCATACACCGTTTGGTAGGTCTCCACATCTCGGTCAATCATCTGGCCGTCGCGAATATAGGGCGGCAGCGGCACACGACCAAAGCGATTGAGCAGCTCTTCGAAGGGAGCATCTTCTATCGGCCGCACCGCTAACTGCCCACCATCAAGTCGCGCCAGCACAATGAGACTGGGAATATCCCGCCCGTCGCGATCGCGCAAGGAAATGGTCTCACCCACCGTCAAACTACCACGCGTCTTGCTCAGTATCTCCCAGATGCCGGAGGCCTGGGCGCGCAGAAAAAGGCCCTCCCATCGACCACCGGTCGATGTCCGCGAGCCCGTCAATCGGGCTGGGATGACCTTAGAATTATTCAGTACCAGGGCATCGCCCGGCTGCAACAAATCCGGCAGGTCGCGTACGTAATAATGTTCGATCCTGCCCGACTTGCGATCAATCAGCATCAATCGCGAGTCAATGCGATGCTCCATCGGATGCTGAGCAATCAACTCGCGCGGTAGCACATAGTCGTAAGCCTCGAGCGTGTCCTGGTCGACGTCAACTTGTTTCATGGAGTTACTCCGTTTGACCCTTTGTCCTGACCAACAGGATACCCACACACGCTAGAATGCGAAACGACCCGCAGCCACGGAATGGTTGCTGCCCATCCACTCCGCCGACAAGACCGAGCCACAATCTACCGTACCTGCATCCGCCATGCGCATTGGAATGATCATTACTGAGTTGCATCCGGGCGGCGCTGAAAGGTGCTTTGTCAATCTAGCATGCTACCTACAGCAGAGGGGACACCAGGTTGCGGTATGGGAACTGTGGCCAGCTCCACCACCGGAGAAACGGCAACTCTGCGATCAACTGGACCGATACCAAATACCCTGGCGCAGTGCAGGCGCCACCCGCGCCTGGGATTTCCCCCGGCTTTCCGGCTGGCTGAAACGCGAGCTGCAAAAATTCAATCCAGAAATCGTTCAAGCCTTCCTCTTCCACGCCAACCTGGCGGCGGCCCTGGCCTCGCGCCGCCAGCCCTGGCGACTGTTTGGCGGAGCCCGCGTCAGTCAGCCGGAACGATTCCGCCAACTGGCGCAACGCTGGGCAGCCAAACACATGGAGAAACTGGTGTGCGTTAGCCACAGCGTGCAAGCCCACTGCGAATCTCGAGAACATATTCCACCACATAAACTGACGGTCATCCCCAATGGGATTCGCCTGGGAAGTCGTTCTCCCGACCGATCCGCGACCATCGACTTGGCACTCCACGGCCTGCCTCGCACTGCTCCGCTGCTGCTGTTCGTTGGTCGGCTGGCAGCACAAAAGGGGGTCCGGCACTTGCTAGAACACTCCGCCAGCCTGCTGGATAAACTGCCTGAACATCAGCTGGTGATCCTGGGGGATGGCCCTTTACGTGGGGAACTGCAAAAGGCGCGAGACAAATCGCCTGCCGCGTCGCGAATCCACCTGCTAGGTTGGCAACCCAATCCGTTGCAGTGGATGGAGCACTGCGAGCAATTGCTGCTGCCCGCGGTCTACGAAGGCATGCCCAATGTGCTGCTGGAGGGCATGTCGCTTGGCAAGCCGGTCGTAGCTTTCGACGTCGACGGCATCGGTGAGCTACTCGGCGATGATCCGCTGGCTGGCCAGCAGATCATTCCAGCCGGAGATCACGCTGGCTTTATTGCGGCCATTCAGGATTTTGCCGAGAACCCCGAGCTGCGAACCCAGTGCGGGGTTCATAACTTGGCTAGAGTCCAAACATTTTTCGATTTGGAGAAACAGCTAGCCAAGTACGAAGAGCTCTATGCCGCCGCTGCAAGACCGCAATAACCCGCCCGTCCGCTCGCGGGCTAATGATCCAGCCGCCCTGCGAATCAGACATCACTCGGATTTCTCGTTGGGCTTAGGCATGGATTCGATGCGTTTGTCGATCAAGCCATAGGCCACACCCTCTTCAGCAGACATGAAGCGGTCGCGATCCGTGTCGCGTTCGATGGCTTCCATCGTCTGCCCCGAGTGCTTCAACAGGATCTCGTTCAGCTTGTGCTTGATGCGCTTGAACTCTTCCGCGTGAATCAAGATCTCTTCGGCGGTACCCTGCATGCCGGCCAATGGCTGGTGAATCATGATGCGCGCATTAGGCAATGCATATCGCTTTCCATGCGTGCCGGCGGCCAAGAGCACTGCCCCCATAGATGCGGCTTGACCAATGCAATAGGTAGCCACATCACAGGAGACGAATTGCATCGTGTCATAAATGGCCAAGCCGGCCGAAACGCTGCCGCCTGGCGAATTGATGTACAGATGGATGTCAGACTTGGGATCGTCCGACTGCAAGAACAACATCTGCGCGACCAGCGCATTGGCGACTTCATCGTTGACTTGCGATCCAAGAAAGATGATACGGTCTTTTAACAAACGGCTGTAGACGTCGTACACCCGCTCTTCACGACCGCTCTTCTCAATCACATAGGGAATCGTAGGCATAAGCTTTTTCCACGTAGTTGTTATCGGTTCAGGTTGAATCGGGCGGTCAGCAGGCAGAAGCATCTTCCGGCCGGCACAGCTGGCCGCTAAAGATCGATCGCTCAGCTGTTGTTGTCGTCGCTGCCGACATCCATGTCCGGCTTGGAGAGAATTTCGTCGACGACACCATACTCTTTCGCACCTTCGGCCGTGAGAAAGAAATCGCGGTCGCAGTCTTTGCCAATCTGCTCCGCCGTCTTGCCCGTTGCCTCACCCAGAATTTGATTAAACAGAGAGCGGTAGCGCAGGATCTCATTGGCTTGGATCTCAATGTCGGAGATCTGCCCTTGAACACCACCAGCGGGCTGGTGAATCATGACGCGACTGTGAGGCAAGCAATAGCGCTTACCCCTGGTGCCACCGGCTAACAAGACGGCCGCACCGCTGGCCGCCTGGCCCACGCAATAGGTCGCCACCGGACAGGAAAGAATTTTCATTGTGTCGTAGATCGCCAGCGTGGCGATCACGTCGCCGCCCGGGCTATTGAGGTAGAAATGAATGTCCTTGCGGCGATTCTCGCTTTGCAAGTACAGCAATTTCATAACGACTTCATTCGCATTGCCCGTGTGAATCTCGCCTTGCAGGAAGACGATTCGATTCTCCAGAAGCAAGTCTCCCAGCGTCAATTGCCGCTGTCGCTGATAGCTCTGTGCCGCATAAGAGCCCGAAATGGTATCGAGGTGATGAGCAGAATTCAACTTGTACTCCTTCAAAGGTTGCTCGCCCGCTTGGCGTTTGCGTGTCTCGCTGATCAATAAGACAATGTTTGCATTGAGGCGAGTTTTGGCAAGGTCAGTTATCCAACTTGACCTGCATTTCCTCAAACGAAAAGTGCGGCTTGGCCCAAGCTGGAGTGCTCCACGGCGATCAAATTGCCAGTTGAAGCGAGTTTTCTGCTGATAAAGCGGTAGTCTTCGCCCAATGTGCCTTGCTTGCTATTTGGGCGGACGTCTTCACAACCCGACGCGACTGTCTACAAGTTCCGCTTTCTTCACAACCCGACGCGTCAGCGAGGAAATCCTGCATTCGAATACGCCCTCGCTTACGCTTCGGGTTATGAAAAACCCTAAGAAAATGCTCAAGTGTGCAACGTCAATACTCCCACGCGTAGCTACCGTCGCCAGACGGTGGCGTAGCTACCGTCGCCAGACGGTCGTAGCTACCGTCGCCAGACGGTGGGAGCTACCGTCGCCACCGCGCCAGACGGTCGTAGCTACCGTCGCCAGACGGTAGGTCCGTCGCAGACGGTGGGAGTGTTTCCCACGCTCTGGCGAGCGTAGCTACTGGATTCTCCCAAGAAAAGCATCTCGCCGCGTCCAATCCCAACCCACACGGTACGAGGGGTTCCCATTGGGCTTTACTCGCGCACGCTTCGGGTTATGAAAAACCCTAAGAAAATGCTCAAGTGTGCAACGTCAATACTCCCACGCGTAGCTACCGTCGCCAGACGGTCGTAGCTACCGTCGCCAGACGGTCGGAGCTACCGTCGCCAGACGGTGGTAGCTACCGTCGCCAGACGGTGGGAGTGTTTCCCACGCTCTGGCGAGCGTAGCTACTAGATTCTCCCAAGAAAAGCATCTCGCCGCGTCCAATCCCAACCCACACGGTACGAGGGGTTCCCATTGGGCTTTACTCGCGCACGCTGGACGCGCAACTTCAGAACTTGCGGACCGGCTCAAGATAGGCCAAGGCAGGCGCTGTCCGACTAGGCTTTGTCCCCAAAGGGGGCTGAACCTTTGGAGGCGAGTCGAATTCTACAGCTGTTTGTGGCCTCGCCGGCGAGGGTCAGACCCGGGTCAGACCCCTTTGGGGACAAAGCCTAATCTTCCTTGGGCTTTTCTGGCAACTTGGCCGCGCCGGGTAGGGCTTGGGGCTCGTTATCATGCTTGGCGTCGGGGATATCATCAAAATCGCCAGCAATGGTGAAGTCAATGCTACTGGAATCGAGATCCGACTTCAGAAAGTTCAACTCTTCCTTATCGGTAATCTTGCCCGCCTCGGTAATCCTTTGGATAACCTGCCGTTCGATGATCTGATTGCGAATGGCATCCATCTGCCCTGTCTTCTCCAGTCGAGCCCGAACACTTCGCGGAGAGCTGTCGCTTTGGTCGGCAATCAACTGAATTTCGCTCTCGTAGTCCTGCGGCTCCGCCTCGATCTTTAAATCTTCGGCAATCTTCTCCAGTACAAAATGCTCGCGCAAAGCATGGATGGTGGATTGGCGAGCATCCATGCGGGCTGCATTCAGATAACTCTTGGTCTGCTCGGGGTTAAAGCCGCTGCGTTGCAATTCCAGAACCATGCGTTGCAATTCTCGGTTGGTCTGTCGACGCACCAAGGATTCGGGCAACTGCCAGTTAGCCCCTTTCGTCAATTGGCTGACCACCTGCTTGCGGAGGGCTTGCTGCTGATGGTACTCGAATTGACGCGTGAGCTCAGAGCGCACAAAACTTCGCAGCTCTTCGGTATCGTCAAAGCCCAAATCGCTCAACATGCTGGGGCTGATTTCGTCGACGACGATCCGCTTGACCTCGACCAGCTCAAACTCGATAACAACTTCCTTGCCGCTAAGCTCCTCGTTGGCAGCCGATTCAGACAAGACCGTCGTGCAGGTGAACGAATCTCCCTCCTGCTTGCCGACGATGAGCTCGCCGAAATTCTTAATGACCGCATCCCCGAAGCTCAGCTCCTTGCAGACCTTGGTGGACTCCTGCTCGAAACTGGCAATTTCCTTTTTGTCGACGCTAAAGCGGGCGTTGAGGGTTACCAAATCGCCAAGTTCGCAAGGACCATCCACGGGCTCACCTGACATAAACCGAGTCAGTGTCCGCGAAAGATGTTCGTCGACGTGCTTGTCGGTGAGCGTGCAAACGGGACGTTCGAGGACCAGGCCCTCCCATTTGGGAGTCTCAAAATCGGGTCGCACTTCGATGGTGAACTCATAGCGAAAATCACCCTCTTCGGGCAACTCGACCGCTTCGTAATCAAAGTTGGGTTCGCTGATCGCCGAAAAATAATCGCCGTCGGTAACCTGCTGCAAACTGTCCATCACCAACGAACTCTTGACCTGCTCGTTGATCTGTTCGCGAAAACGAGACTCGACCAATTTCCGTGGCGCCTTGCCCGCCCGGAATCCAGGCAATTCAGCCTTGGGAGAGACCTCGTCAAAAGCTTCGCGTCGATATCGCTCGACCTCAGCCCCCGGAATCATGATGACCACATGACGCTCACAGGTCGATTGTTCGTCAACCTTGACGTCGATTTGGAGCGGCTGCTTTGCCGCAGCATCCGGATTCGCTGCCGAGTTTACTGCGTCCGGGGTGTCAGATTCCATATCCGTGGTGGCCATTTCGAAATACTCCGGCTGAGCCCAAACGAGGACCAGGGGGGCAAGGTGTCGTGTACTGATAAAGAGCGGGCGATGGGATTCGAACCCACGACAACAACGTTGGCAACGTTGTGCTCTACCAACTGAGCTACGCCCGCATTTGCTAAGATACGGTTTTGCTAGAATATCAACCTGTCATTCGCATTCGGCCCTCTGTCGAGATCCGAACCCAAAGCATAATTTGCACTCGCTTCGGTGAGGGCAGATTATAGAGTCCGCTTCCCGGCTTGCAAGACATGATCTTGGCTAGCCTGCACCACTTATCAGGCAATCTGAGGAATTTAATGACGATATTTGCCTTAACCTGGGCCCAAACGCGTTCCGAGCAAGCTGGCACCAGCGGACATCTGAGCCGAACGACACTTGGCTGGACGCTGTGCTTGGTGTCACTGCTGTTGCCGAGCTCCCATGCCCAGGCGGGACTGGCGGCGTCCGATGTGGTGGTGGTGGTCAACGGCAATTCGCTGAATTCAAGGACTCTCGCCAATCACTACGTCAGCCTGCGAAATATTCCAGCCGCGAATGTGATTGTGCTGGAGAATGTCCCGAATTCGGAAGTGGTCGATGTCGAGACTTTCCGTGAACAGATCCTGAAGCCCCTGCTGGCCGAGGTCGAAAGACGTCAACTGTCGACACATATCCAGTGCGTGACCTATTCCGCCGATTTCCCTACCGCCATTGATATTCGCGAGGAACTCAAACCCTTGGGTGATTTGCCCGCATTCTATACCGGCAGAGCGTCTATCAATGCTTTGACTTTCTTGTACAGCCGCGTGCTGGCCCTCGATGCGTCGACTTACGCAAATCTGGAAATCAATTTCTATGCCCGCCGACCTATCGAGGGATATTTTAGCAATCCCGTGTCTGGGCCGTCGCAAGTGGACTGGCAAACTGCCCAAGAACTCATCGCCGATGGGAAACATGCCGAAGCCTCCGATATTTTGGAGAGTCTCTTCAAATCCCACCCCGAACAATTCCCGCTTGCCTACCTGGCCGCAGCCGAGGCCGCCCTGGCAGGTAACTCGCCCCGTTCCATCGGCTTGCTGCAGGCGGCTATTGGCGCCGGCTGGAACGCAGGCGGCTACATGGCCAAGGACACACGCTTTGATTCACTGCGCGACGAAGCCGATTTCCAGATTCTCGAATTCTCCGTCGATTCCGCCACCCACCAGCTCCAACCCTCGATCGGCTTTGACGCCCGCGCAGCCTGGACCCCAAACGGCATTCCAGTCAAAGACCCCAAACTGGGACTCAGGTATTTGCTGAGCACCGTCCTGGGTGTTACTCGGGGCGGTGGTACCACGCTGGCCGAGGCCATCCAGGCTCTTCAGCGGTCCGCCGCTGCCGACGCAACGCACCCCCAAGGCGGATTCTATTTTTGCTTGACCAAAGATGTCCGCACCACCACCCGCTCCCCTGGCTTTGAACAAGCGGTGGCCGATCTGCAAGCTATGGGATTCGAAGCGGAAATCGTCGATACCACCCTGCCCATGAAAAAGCCCGCTGTGCTGGGAGTTCAACTCGGAGCGCCAGCTTTCGACTGGCCCTCTTGCCGCAGCCAATTCGTGCCTGGTGCGATCGCCGAAAATCTAACCAGCCTGGGCGGCGTCATGACCAACCCCTCACCGCAAACACGACTCACCGAACTGATCAAGGCAGGAGCCGCCGGCAGCAGCGGCACGGTCATCGAGCCCTACTCGATGCAACAAAAATTCCCGAACCCTCAACTCTACGTGCATTACGCGCGTGGCGCCAGCCTGGCAGAAGCCTTCTACCTGAGCGTGACCGGACCGTACCAATTGCTGATTGTCGGGGACCCGCTATGCCAGCCTTTTTCCAATGCACCACAACCCAACATTCCCACAGAACTGCAATTCCTTGACGAGGGATCGGTTTTGCAGGTGAACCCCGATTTATCAGCCGCCAACTTCTTGGATTGGAACGATTCCGAAGTGCCTCGCGCCAAACGCACAAACCGACTCGCACCGCTGGCAGTGGGCGTGCTGTTCGATAACAAGTCCCCGCAAGGAGGCATCATCAAACCGAAAATCGATATACCCCTGAAGGGACAAACGCCGGGTTACCATGAGTTTTGCTTGCGTTTCGTAGCCGACGACCCACTCGCCCAACGCTCCGATACGATTATCCCCGTGTGGATTGGCCAGCGCGATCAAGTGCGTCTGCTGTTTCCCAATCAACAGCAGAGCCGGCAAGTCTCGCTGAAATCCGGCAAACTAGCAGTCCGCGTCGAGTCCCAACCGGCAGCCGAGGCGACTGTCGAGCGGCTTAGCTTGTGGCACGACATGGAGCAAATAGCGGTAGCCAGCGGCACCCAAGCCGAATTCGATATCGCCCTGGATTCGCTCGGCATGGGGCCGGTCCGACTGCAGGCCAAAGCCGAACTCGCCGACGGCAGCATCATCGCTGGTATCCCCGTTACCCTGCAGGTTGCGCCCTGAGCAGAATCGGCTTTCCCATCGAGCAAAGTCGGCTATCTCATCTCGGCAAAAAAAGCAAACGCTAATTCTAGTGGTGAACAAATCGGCTCAAGCACAAAATCTAGCAGTCATCTCGGCCCGGCCGCAGCAACAGCTAAAATCACGTCTTCCGTTATCGCCTGCTGCACGCTCAACGGATCGTTCGCTCTCGTTAGATAACCCCACTGTTATCGGAAGCAACGTTTTTTCATAAATCCACGCGTGACAGTCTGCTGATTTCGTGAGCCGATGGCGCTGGCCGCGGGGCGGCGCTGTCCAACTAGAATTCCTCATCAAACGCAACTCGTTACCCGCTGAAAGCGCAATCCCGGATGGCTACCGCTGAAGGAAAATCGAAGAAGAATTGGCGCAAGGACGATCCTCGACCTGCCCAGCCCATTTTGGATCGCACGCCCCCGTGTGATATTTCCGCAGAAATCGCCGTGCTGGGCAGCATTATCTTGATGCCAGACATCTGCGACGATTTGGTATTGGTCGTCAAGCCAGACGATTTCTACGAAGACGCGCATCGCAAACTCTATCATCACATGATCCAAATGGTCGAATTGGGCCAGAAGATCGATGTGACACTCTTGGTCAATCGACTGAAAACCAGCGATGACTACGAAGCGATCGGTGGGAGTGCGTATCTCGCCCGCTTGGCGAACAGCGTACCCAACGCGGCTCATGCGGTGTACTACGCCGATATCGTCCGCAGCAAGGCCACGCTGCGCAAGCTGATCGAAGCCAGCACCAGTATCCTGCGCGATGCCTACGACGAAACGATCGAGCCCAAAGAATTGCTGAGCCAGGCCGAGCAGCGCGTGTTCAGCATTCAAGACGAGCGGAGCAGTCAACAGGCCGACTCAATCGGTGACCTGCTTTCGCAGGCCATGGAACGCATCGACGCCCGCATGAAAGGCACGCATGCCGTTGGCGGAGTCGATACGCATTTTGAATCCTATGACACGCAATGCGGGGGCTTACACAACGGCGAATTGGTCATCCTGGCCGCCCGTCCCTCCATGGGCAAAACTGCCTTCGCCCTCAACGTCGCCGAAAATGTGGCCATCTTGGGCCGAGCTCCCGTTCTCTTCGTCAGCCTGGAAATGTCCGGCGTGGAATTAGCCGACCGATTGCTGTGCTCACTCGCCAAAGTCAACGGTCATAAACTGCGCAATGGCAGCATCAGCCAGGAAGATCGCAAGCGGCTGGTTGGCAAAGCCATCGAAGTCAGTAATGCTCCCCTGTTCGTCGACGATTCCCCAAGCCGCACGGTCAGCGAGATTGCCGCAGTGGCCAGACGCATCCGGCAAAGAGAAAAAGCACTCGGCTTGATCGTGATCGACTATTTGCAATTGATCGAACCCGACAATTCACGCGACCCCCGACAAGAACAGGTCGCCAAGATCGCTCGCCGCTTAAAGGGCTTGGCGCGAGAACAGTCCGTGCCCGTGATGTGCCTATCGCAGCTCAATCGCCAAGCCGAGGAAGGCAAGGACCATCGCCCACGCATGAGCCATTTGCGAGAGTCGGGGGCCATTGAACAGGATGCCGACGTGGTCATGTTCGTCCACCGCGAGGAATACTATCACCGTGGCGATAGCGCGGCCCAATACGCCGGCCAGGCAGAGATCATCATTGCCAAACAACGGAATGGACCTGTGGGCGAAATCGAGTTGACCTGGGAAAAAGAATACACGCGGTTCTACGACCGCGCCCCGGAACGCCACAGCGAATTTGATAACTATTCTTCCTTTCAAACCCCCGGCGGAATCTGAGTCAAAGATTCAGTCCTTACGGTCGGGGCCGGGAGGGTGGCACCGGACCGGGACCACGTGGCCCAGGATTGGGACCAGGTCCTCCAGGGCCGCTGCCTGGGCGACTGTTGAATGCAAAACCCGCTTGCTCTCTGTAACCTTTGGAGTAGTCTCGCTCCAGCCTTCCAGGCAAATACTCTCCAGTTGCCATTTGCTTCCATGCCGCCAAGGGCTCGCTGGGTATTTTCAGCACTTTAGGAAGCACAAAGGCTGACCAATCGTTGGCTTTGTTGATCAGCATGCGGTCACGACTGGCCACCCAAATAATTTTATCGCCATCGCGAATGGCCAATTCCACCCGACGCTCAAAGGCCGCATCAGGCAGATCCTCCAGATCCATATCGTACTTGCCTTTCTTGGGCCGCAACTTGGCATGAAACACCGCCTTGCCACCACTTTCTACTACGCGATAACCCGCCTTCTCAATTAGCGCCCCCAACTCTGCCAATTCCTTGGAGCGGTCATAGTCGGCAGCTGCCTCCAGGGATATCGACACCGCATCACCGGCGGCAATGTCCACTGCCATCGCGCCGCTGCTTGCATCGACATTCGGTGGCGGAAACTGTGCTGTCGAGAAAACCTGAGCTGCCGAGGGGACGGCGGCGAAGCCATGCATCCAAACATTCGTGTTCATGCCCCAAGCCAAGCTCGCCTCCTCGATGTAGCCACAAACGGAATGCTCCAAACGCAAATCCACCAACTCGTAGACCATGCTGCGACTCTTGACTAACAATTGCGAATCATCGATCCACAAGACATTTTGGGGGTCGAGTAAGATTGAGGAGACACCAAAATTCTTGCTCTCTCGGCCATCTTGCAGATCCCAAACACGCACCACGCCTCGGCTAACCGAAGCCAATTGGTCGCCTTCGTCATTCATACTTAGGAATCCCGCGCCAACGGGATCAGCGACTGCTTGGCCCACGATCTTACCCGTCGCAGATTCGAGAACCAACAGCTTGTCCGCGGTGAGCACAGCCACATGCTGCCCGTCGGCTGAAACCGCCGGAACAACTCCCGGCCATGTCCTCAGACGCCATACCAGCTTTCCCGAATCGATGTGCACCAACCCCAATTCTCCGTTGTAGTTCGTGAATAACGCGTGATCGTCGTCAATAAAGAATGCCGCATACAGGGGCACGGGCTGGCCATAGGGGTTCAACTCGGCCCGCAACTTGACGCTGGGTTCGATATCGACCACGAACATGGTCGTGGGAAAATCCCCATGTCTTGGCTGATTCAGCGCCAAGATCGACCGCTTACTGGGGCTCATACCGATCGGCAGACAGGCTGGCAGTGCGATTTGCGTGGGCCCCTGACCTGACTGGAGATCAAACAACGTAAGATAGGCCTTGCCAGAAGTCCGCCCACCTCCTCCCTGAGAACTCAGGGGCTGGGATGAAACCAGAGCCATGCTGCTACGATCCGGTGAAATCAGCTGCTGCACGCCTCGCAAATTGTGCGCTTCGGGCGGCAGTTCGACCCGGGAGACGGTTTGGGCCGGTGCCTTCCATCCACTGGGAACATATTCCCAATGGTCTGCCTCGGAGGCCCGCACCACATCACCCTTGGACGCTCTGCCCGCGTTTGGCTTTGAATCCCTTTGGCGGACGTACTCCACGTCCGCATTGCTCAGCTTTGAAAGCGGCACCGGAATGCGGCTGCCATCGCTCTTTTCCAACAAAGCTGTCTCACCGGCCAGCTGAACAAATTTGGCCTCAACGCTGAATTTCCCGTCCTGACTGGTCCATGTCCGCAACGCCTCTTGGGCTGGGCTGAACACTCCCCACGGGATACACGCCAGCAACATCCACCAGCCAGAACATCGACGGAGCAGGGTGGAAGGCCGCATACGACACCTCGTCTATGTCATCAGCCCGCTTGCCGAGCAAATTCTGAATTTTCAGCAATCTCGGCAGGAACCCTTACGCAAGGTCGTAAGCATTCTGCAAACGTCCCTGGGGCAGGCACCGAACGACCTCGAGCCGAACATCCACGGGTAGCCCGCAAAGCACAAACCATGGCAATTCGCAATGCGTGAAAACCATGTGCCCCGCACCGACCCGGTGCACATCGCTACTGATCGAGTCCGTGATCTGCGATAATCGTCGACGCGCCCGGAGTCAGTTTGCGCAACTTGTCAACAATCATGGCCTTGTCGGCTGGACTGGCCTTGGCAGCCCGGGCTAACAGCTTACCAACCTGCTTGGTACGGTGGCGGCGGCGGCGCAATTCGCGTGTTCTTTCAGTACCCATAATTCCTCGATCAAGGTGGCGGTATAGTTGAAACTCGATGTGAGCCCTAAGCCTAGTATCCGCAAACAGCTTGGTCAATGTCTCGTCGAAGCCCAATTCGCCGTCTCGGCCGCCGCCTTGACCTGCTAAGCCCTAAGCCTACAAATCGACCAACTGCCCAAGCAAGGATCGCTTACCCCAGCTGGCAATTGGAACAAAGCACTAGCGTGCATTGTGCTCAATCCTGCAAACAGACCTGGAAATTCTAGCTGCCCTCTGACAAGATAGGCGTCCCGATGCTGCAAGGTTCATTATCTCGTAGAGAGTCAGGCTGCGAAATCCGTGAAGAGCGAAGCGATTGCCGTGGTCTTGGCTGCCGGCAAGGGGACCCGCATGAAAAGCGAGTTGCCCAAGGTGCTGTTTCCTGTGTTGGGCCGACCCATGATTCACTGGGTTATCGAAGCCCTGGCCAAGGCGGGGATTGAAAGAACCATCGTAGTGGTTGGCTATCGCGCCGACGACGTGCAGCGGGCGATGTCCAGCCGCCCGGGCATTGGATTCGCCCTGCAAAGCCAACAATTGGGGACGGGGCATGCGGTCGAAATGTGCCGCCCGCAGTTGGCCGATCACCAAGGGCCGGTGCTGGTTGTAGCCGGCGATTCCCCCATGATTCAGCCCGATTCGATTGCCAAACTGCTCGCCAAATTCCAATCGGGGCATTATGCATGCCTGCTCGGGACGCTCAACAAGCCAGATCCCAGCGGCCTGGGAAGGATCGTGCGCGGCTCCGACGGACGCTTTGAGAAGATTGTCGAGCACAAAGACGCCACGCCCGCCCAGCTGGAAATCACGGAAGTCAACATGAGTACCTACTTGTTTGATGGCCCCCAGCTGCTGTGGGCCCTCGAGCAACTCGAGGACTCCAACTCGCAGCGCGAATTCTATCTGACCGACTGCCCCGAGATCCTCCGCAAAGCGGGCCGTGAGGTGGACGCCGTAGCCGTCCTGCAGCCTTGCGAAGCGCTCAGCATCAACACCGTGGACGAACTACAATTGGTCGAAGCCAAGATGACTGAAATGGGCTACGAATAACCAAGCTTTCTCTCTTTGATGAGCCTCGTATGCGTGAATTAAAAATCCTGAGTGGCAGGGCCAATCCGGAACTGGCTCAGGACATTTGCTTGCACCTTCACCTGAATTTGGGCTCAATCGCGCTTGGAAAATTCCCCGACGGGGAGAATTACTGCAAGATCAACGACGATGTCCGTG
The DNA here is from genome assembly GCA_963707245.1 of Pirellulaceae bacterium. Taxonomy (GTDB): domain Bacteria; phylum Planctomycetota; class Planctomycetia; order Pirellulales; family Pirellulaceae; genus Aureliella. The sequence continues at coordinate 21,183 of CAVPPY010000042.1, read as the reverse complement.
GCCGCGATGTGTTCCTGGTGCAGCCCACCAGCCCTCCAGTCAACGACAACCTGCTCGAACTGTTGATCATGATCGACAGTTGCAAACGCGCGAGCGCGGCGCGGGTGACGGCCGTCATTCCGTACTACGGTTACGCACGCCAGGACCGAAAGGACGAGGGACGCGTGCCCATTACGGCCAAATTGGTAGCCAATATGATTGCCCGGGCCGGTGCCGACCGTGTGCTCACCATGGACTTGCACGCCCCGCAAATCCAGGGTTTTTTTGATGTCCCCGTCGACCACCTCTATGCCGCACCGGTCCTCAACAACTACTTTGAAGCCATGGGCTATTCGCCCGAGGAAATCGTGGTGGTCAGCCCCGACGAAGGCAGCATCAAACGCGCCATCGGCCATTCCAAACGATTGGGCGGGCGACTAGCCATCGTCGACAAACGGCGCTCAAACGCCATGGAAACAACGCAAAAGAATATTATCGGTGGCCCCGTCGAAGGCAAAATTTGCCTGATGTTCGACGATATGATCAGCACCGCAGGCTCAATTTGTGGGGCCGCCAAACTGGTTCACCAAGCCGGTGCGCGGGAAATCCACTTGGCCGCCACGCACGGCGTACTGTGCGGAGACGCCATCGAAAAACTCCGCCAAGCTCCCATCCATTCACTGTGCATTACCAACACGATCCCACTGCAACCCGAGAAGAAACTCGATCGCATCCACGTGCTGTCCGTTGCTCCACTGCTGGCAGAAGCCATTCGCCGGATTCATCACCACAAGTCCATCAGCGAACTGTTCCGACCACCCGAGGCCGAATAACTCAGTCTTGACTTGCCTGAGAATTGCGGAATACCGCCACAATATCTTCTACCGGTACCACGAACAGTTGATTATCGGATTCGAAATCCACTGGAATGGCATTCTTGGGATGAAACAGGACCTTGTCATACTGCCGCAGGGGAACGTCATCATCGTGCGCTACCAACTTGCTAATGGTCACGATGCGCCCGGTAATCGTTGGGATTTCGGCAGCATCGGGCAGGGCAATGCCCCCTTTGGTCTCCCGCTTCGGCTCGTCCTTGAGCACCAATACGCGGGCACCAATTGGCTCGATGATTTGTAGGGTTGCTTTTTTCTTTGCCATCTTCGCGAATACTTTGATCACGTGGAATTCAGGTACCACCATTCAGGTACCATCAAGGTGCAGCCATGCTTGAGGATGCATCGGTGAGGAAACACCTTAACTCTTTCCTCGATGCTGAAAGGCATCATAGCCATTAGCCCGTGCTCGCAACAGCTGCACCACCGGAAAGCCAGTGGGACTTCGAAGGATCCGCTCCGCACTTTCTCGCTTTCATGCTGATTCGGACGGCTAGGTGACGCCCCTCGCAGACCGAGCCCTACGAGACTGATGCCAGCTGATCCAGCACAGCCGCCAGCCATCCAGCCACCCACCAGAGCTACCCCGTGGCAGCCGGGCCAGCTGCCAAACGCGAGTCGACTGGGCGATAGGCTGCCGGCGTCGTCCCTCTCGACCACTTTGGCGAAAGTCTTGGGCTTTCAGGTGGCAGGTTGCCCTTGAAAGAAACAAATGTTTTGAGATACTTGCCAGCTTCCAAAATCGACTCCGTTCCAGTCAGAAACCCGGCTCACCGTTGTTGGAGAGTTGGCATGACTATTGTATAGATAGTCCGTAGTCCCCAGTTCCTAGGTAGCCGCCAGGTTATGCGATGAGCAGCGAAACATTAAAAGTCAAAACACGCGATGGGCTTGGTTCCAACGCTTCCAGAAAGCTCCGGCAGACTGGCCACGTGCCCGCCAATCTGTATGGGCACGGCGAAGCCAACCTGAATTTGGCGGTCAGTGCGGATGAATTGGGCAATATCATCAAGCACGGCACAAAGCTGGTCGCCCTAACCGGGGCCATCAACGATACGGCCATCCTCCGGGAAGTTCAGTGGGACACCTTTGGCGTGGATATCCTGCATGTCGATTTCACCCGCGTATCGCAAGCGGAATCGGTCGAAGTCACGCTGCCAGTGCACTTGCACGGCGAGGCTCCTGGTTCCAGCGAGGGCGGTATGCTGGTCTTCGCCGCCCACGAGTTGACGATTCGCTGCCCTGCAGGCAGTATTCCGGAACACTTGGAAGTAAATATTTCCAAACTGCACGTGGGTGATTCGATCCACGCCAATGAAGTGGAATTGCCCAGTGGTGCGGAAATGGTGACGCCCGACCTGCAGGTCGTCGTGCAAATCAACAAGGCCTCTGGCGATGACGCCTTGGATGCAGCGGAAGAATCCGTTGAACCGGAATTGATTCGCAAGGCCAAGGAAGAGGGCGGGGAGGACTAAACTCGCGGTGCACGACACCGACTCCAAAACTCGCCTGGTGGTTGGCCTCGGCAATCCAGGGGCCAAATACGATGGGACGCGCCACAATATCGGCTTTGAAGTCCTGAATGTTCTGGCCGCAACGCACGCGGCCAGTACGCCACGCGCAAAATTTGAAGGGCAGTTGACAACGATTCAAGTACACGACGTAACTTTGGTTTTGTTGTGGCCTTTGACTTACATGAACAACAGTGGACGCTGCGTCAAAGCAACGGCCAGTTTTTACAAAGTGAACGTCGAGCAGGACGTGCTGGTCGTTTGCGATGACCTGAGTCTACCCATTGGCAAGTTGCGGATGCGCAGCAAAGGGTCAGCCGGTGGACAAAAGGGCTTGAACGATATTTTACGAGCCTTCGGCAGCCAGCAAATCGCCCGGTTGCGGATAGGCATCGACCCGCCGCCTCCCCAGTGGGACGCAGCGGATTATGTCCTGGGGCGTTTTCGAAAAGACGAACGACCCCTGGTCGATGAAGCAGTAGCGAACGCCGGCTCCACCATCCTCGATTGGTGCAAACACGATATCGCCTACTGCATGAATCGCATCAACTGATCCTACACGACAATCCAACCACACATAGCTCATTCTGCTCGGGAGTTCGGGAACTTGGCTACTCAATGTTACGACTGTTTCTTCCTGTTCGACAGCAACAAGTACAATCGCGATCCCGGTGGCGTTGCCGCCGCCCTGCATAAGACCATCGAAGGCCATTCAGGGGAAATACTTGCCAGTCGCCTGTGGGAAGAACGCAAGCTGGCTTATCCCATCAATGGGCACTCCAAAGGCACTTACTGGATTACCTATTTCAACATGGAAACATCCAGGTTGCCCGAATTTAACCGGGCATGCCAATTGGACGAAAACATCCTCAGGCACTTGGTTACGAAGGTAGATCCGCGTTTGGTAGAACCCCTGGTGGCACACGCTCTAGGTAAGACGCCTGCCAAGCAGGAAGAGGACGACGAAGCCGTTGCCGTCGGTGCCGACCACGATGGCGACTTGGACGAAAGCGACGACGACGCCTAAACTGGTTGTACTTGACTTCGACAATCCTCTATATTTTACGCAATACGCCAAGCTTGTCAGTTCCAGGTCGATGCGCCTAGTAAGATGGGGCGCCCAGCAGAACTGCAAAGAGAAATTTGCTGTGCCAGGGTCGCTTCCACAGGTGATTTGGCACCGACTGCATGCTGAATCAGCTTGGCCTGGATACCCAGACGTAAAACGAGGAGAAACCCTGCAATGGCAAGCTACAACCGTGTGATTTTGATGGGCAATTTGACGCGGGATGTGCAACTGCGTTACACGCCCAGTGGTACTCCTGTGACTGAGATTGGGCTGGCCGTTAACGATCGACGCAAAGGTCAAAACGGAGAATGGATCGATGAAACAACTTTCGTCGATGTCACTTTTTGGGGTCGAACTGCCGAGGTGGCTGCTGAATACTTGAGCAAGGGCTCTCCGGTATTTATAGAGGGACGCCTGAAACTCGATACCTGGGAAAAGGATGGCCAAAAAAACTACAAGCTCCGCGTGGTTTGCGATCGCATGCAAATGCTCGGCGGCAGAGACAGCGGCGGCGGGGCTCGACACGCCTCCACCGCGCACCGCGAAAATGACGATTACGCCCCCAGCGAAATGGGTGGCATGGGCAGCTCTGAATCGGATCATGCACACCACACCGGTGGCGACGAGATTCCCTTTTAGGAGCTGCGATGAATTTAGCTTCCTAATGAACCGAGCATTGAGAGATCAATCCTCCCTGGGCTGAGCCAACGGCTGCCCGGGGATTTTCACAAACTTCATTGCATTACATAACGAGTTGAACGATGGTTGCTGCCAAAACGCGTGCCCGACGCCAGGCCTTTAAGCGATTGCCCAAGGGCGCTCATGGTGGAATTGAATTGTTGCTGATCCAGAACGTCGACAATGTAGGTCGCCAAGGCGACGTGGTCGAAGTCCGTCCTGGGCACGCCAATAATTTTCTGCTGCCTCAGGGACTGGCGATTGTCGCTACCGAGCACCACAAGCGGATGGTAGAGAAGCACAAGTCCAAGCTCAAGGAAATTGAGAAGAAGCGTCTTGGCGGACTTCAATCATTGGCGGACACGATTGCTCAGCAGTCGATAACCATTGAAGCCAATGCCAACGACGAAGGCCACCTATACGGCAGTGTCGGTGCCCCTGAGATTGTGGCTGCACTCAAGGCCAATCAGATTGTCGTCACCGACGATCAAGTGCGCCTTCAGGGTCCGCTCAAGGAGCTCGGTCTCTACACCGTCAAGGTACACCTGCACCAAGAGATCGAATGCGATCTGAAGGTCTGGGTAGTCCCCACGGCCAACTAGAACATCCATTTTTCGACAGGCAAACTCACTCCGGGGCTGTGGCGGAACTGGCAGACGCGCTAGATTTAGGTTCTAGTCTCGCAAGAGGTGCAGGTTCGATTCCTGTCAGCCCTATCTCACGACAGACAAAGGACTTAGAGCAACACGCTCTAAGTCCTTTTTTCGTCTCCACCACGTTTTTGGGGACAATTTGGGGACATGCTGTTCGCACCACCGAGGACACGCCCGAGTTACCTTTTCGGGACATGGCTGCAAATTGCATGGCGTTGTTTCCCAAGAAATTTTACCGCGGTATTAGATGTACTCATCTGGCACCGACGTCGTGGCCTTACATTGCGAGCGTTACCTCAACGGCGCAGCGGTCGAAGACTCGCACTAGGCAAGAAAGCACCTAATGATTGTCATCGGCAACTGCATAAGGACAGGTCCTCATTATGCAATTCGGGCTATTACCACAAACTGTTCATTTTCCGAGTACGGCAGCCAGAACCTTGCCCGTGGCAGACCTTTTTGATTTGGCGATTTGTTGAGGACTTCCGGTGGCGATGAGATGGCCACCTTTGTGACCTCCTTCGGGCCCGAGGTCGATAATGTGATCGGCAGTCTTGATCAAATCCAGATTTTGTTCGATTACAACAACCGAATGCCCATTGTCGACAAGTTGGTTCAAGCTGTGCAGCAAGCGGTCGATGTCGGCAAAGTGAAGCCCGCTGGTCGGTTCGTCGAGAATGTAGAAGTTATATTTGCCTCGTTTGAGCTTTCCTAACTCGCCTGCCAACTTGATTCGTTGAACTTCGCCGCCCGAGAGAATCGTTGATGGATGCCCGAGGCGCAGATAGCCCAACCCCAACTCGTCGAGCACGCCGAGTTTTCTGGAAATCGCCGTCTGTTCCGAAAAGGGGTCCGACACGGGTCCGACACCAAAAGTGCGAAGCACCCGAAGGGCCGTTCCGTCTTTTGGTGTCTGCCCCCTATTCCCTTTCCATCCCCAAATGAAACTTTGACAAAGCACGAGCTCATCGCGCACGTCCGAAACGCAGGACGTCGCGGCCTGTGGTGACGTAACTAAGTTGATGGTCGTCGATCAAAAGGCTTCCGCCTGCCGTCGGCAACACCTTGAACGGCAGCAGGCTCGAGCGCACCGTCCGCAGCGTTCGTGTATTGCTGACGCTCCCGAGATACATGTCAGCGCGGAAGAGTCCGCGCCACGCGGAAGCCAACGTCATTGGCGGTGTTGTCCGCCCGCAGGGAATAGCGTTTTGCAGAACGGACGCCACGCGCAGGTGACAAGATACTGCCACCACGCACAATGCGTGGCCTCCCGGATCGGGCCAGGGATTATCGTCCACTGGCGTCACACCCGCATACCAACTGTAATTCCAAGTGTAATCCCAGCACCACTCGCCAACGTTTCCCGCAACATCAAACAACCCCAGTCGGTTCGGTTTCAACTGGCCTACTCGATCGCGGGGATCGTTCGTGTCTATCGTTGCATACCAGCCAAACTCGGCAATGCGGTTCGAGTTCTCGCCAAAAAGTACGTGCTTGTGGTGCCGGCTCGACAGGCGTATTCCCATTCGGCTTCCGTAGGGAGCCGGTACCCGGTTCGCTGCAGAAAATCCGGTGGCACGATCATGTCCGATCCGATCTCATCGATCGGCAGGAAAACACATCTGATCTTCCACGGACGCCCTCTCCTGTTCACTCAGCCAACGGCAGTACTTGGCCGCGTCGTACCACGTGACGCCTACGATTGGACAAAGGCTATCAAGACTGTCTCCGGTTGAAGAATCAGGTCGAGCGTCGAACTTCCGAAAGTCAGCAACGGTGGTTTCCTTGATGGCGATCGCAAACGAGGCGCAAAATTCGTTTGCGGTGCTGTGGTTCGTTCTGATAGTACTCGGGCTTTCTCGGCCCGGTTCGTTTCGCGGTGATCCCATCACGAAGTCAACAGGTCCGCGGACGACGGCCATGTGTTGTCCTGTCGTGCTTATAAACCACGATCGCGTATTCTCCTCCGGCCTCATCGCGGGATCTGGATTCGAGAGCAGGCCGGTATCTGTCCAAGTTGCAACGCAGTCCATTCGGCTGTTGAACGGGCGTCTGCGTCGGTCGTCTCGGCTATAGAGTCTGGCGAGACAAGTCGACAACGACTGAAGTTCATCAGCGGACAGTACTTTCCGATACTCTCCGAGTGTCAGCATCAGCCGGCAAGTTGCTCGCCAGCATCAGTGGAGTTGGAAAGCCATTGAATCAGCACGCTGGCATCGATCCCGGCGGACATCGCGCGGTGGATCAATTCTGTTTGCAGCGTGGGATCGGTGGAATCCTGAAAGTGGTCCCGGGCGGCAGCTTCTTCCCCGAGTCGCAGCAGAGCTAGAATCGCATTTGCGGGATTCCATGGATTCGATCTTCTTCTTGCTAGGAACGAGCGGTCGGAGCCAGACGGAGGCTGCGATCTGCGTGCGGGCATTGCCGGAATTCAGCACAGAAACAGACTGCGGCCGGAATCCTGCAGCCATCAGCTCGCGGCACGCCGCCAGATGCTCGTCAGGTGAAGACCCGTAGAGTGGGCGGGCGAGTTCGTAGTCACCTTCTCCCTGGTGCCAGACGGCGCAATATATGCGTCCCAGATGTAGTTGACCGAGCAGTTTCTGGAAATCTTGCCGCGTTCGGAGTGAGTCAAGATCCGGATGGCTTTCAACTTCTCTCTGGGAATTGGCGAATCCGCAATCCATCGCCTGGCCAATGAACTGCACCGCCTTCTCGGCAAGGCCTTCAGCCTTTTCGTTGTCATCTTGCGAATGCCGCCGGTTTCGCAATGCGTCTGAAAGCAGTGCGTAGTGCCGAGCGGCAATGAAGAACCCGTCCGGATCATTGCGCAGCACATCGGCTGCACTGTCCGAGAGTTGCCAACTCTTCGTCTGCGGTCTCGCCAGCCAGAACTTCGACCAGCGCATCAACGAAAGCCAGTTGTACCCGACCGGTCGCACGCACGTTCAATGTCAACTGAGACTGTAACATTCTCGTCTGCCCACGAAGCAGTGACACGGACTCGCGGGCCTTTTTAAACTCTCCCAGCCGCGCGTGCGAAATCGCCTTAAGGTCGTGCCCGCCGATTTAAATAGCCGCAGAGCATCATCTACCGGCGCTAGACTGGAAATCACTTCCTGATATCGGCCCTCGCCATAGAATGTCTGCATCTACAGGGCTGTCAAAATTGGCTTTAGTGTCTTCAACAGTTCCGGCGTGACATTCGCCGAACGTTCCATCTCCTCAACAGTGGTCGCATAGTGGTTGAAATCGTCTCGTAGCCTGGGGGCCGGAAACACGCAGATGTCAGTCAGTTGATAACTTGCAGTCAGCTGCGCCGCAAGAGACGCTTCGTTCATTGTCAGGCTGTAATTCCACGGCGGGCCTTTGGTTTTCCGGATGACGGCCGAATAGCAAGGATGGCCGTCGGGGTCAATGTATGCCTGCAGTGTCAAAAGGCTGAAACGCAACGGATACGTACCAAGCTGGCTCAGACGGTTCTTCAGTTCGTCTGCAGGAACTCCAATTAAAACCTCGTCCTGGGAAGGAACCGGAGCCTCCAAACCTGGCTTTCCTGCTACCAGACGAACGTCCAGACAATTCCCCGTCGTCGCCCTGAACCAGATAACCGGCCGTGTCGTACACGGTGATCCCGTTTTCGTACCAGCGATCTATTTGCTCTTCTGTGGCATCTCTTGGTCAGACCGATCAGTCACGTTCATCGCTACGGCCGTCGCGTCCCAGATGGCTGCGACCATCACATTCGATACTGGGCCGTAGGGTCGGACTCGTCTCAGCCGGTAACCGGATGTGGCCAGTTTGTCCGTGAGTTCCTTCAACTTTGCCAGCGGTAACGCTTGCACGAGAGCGAAATGTTGTGTCAGCAAACCTTTAGCATTGAGGAGCGTGTCCGTGACGTCGGAATCCCGCCGTGAACTGCTCACAGCGACATCCGTAGTAGGCCATTCTGCGGAGACGGTTTCCCCCGCCAACTCCTGCAACAGGAGAATAACCCTTTTACGATGTTGCTGCAAAATCGGAACAGGGACGCCAACTGCATTGCGTCTGCCCCTTCGGATGAGTTCTACGACTTGTTCTTCGTCGCCAGCCAGCAAATCGGCCAGCAAACTGGTCAGGGCGACGCTGCCAAGGGAACGTGAGTTGTTGCGATGTCGCTGTAGCAGCGGTTCTAGCAGCCGGTGCTTCACTGGCTCTAGTGATTCCCACCAGAGCGGGATAAGCAATTCCGGCTGCCCAAGCAGTTTGTCGACTATAAAGTCCGAAATATCGGACCATTGACGCTGGTTGGGATCGAACGCTGCCAAAGCACATGCCGCCGAAATCGCCGAGTGTCTGGGGATTGAGCATCGTTAGCAATCCGCCACAGGTCGTCGGCAAGTTCGGTCGAAGAACCGTGGAGTGGCGGTCTGCGAAATCATCGGAATTCTTTCGGTTCCGATTCCAGCAGCCGTTGTCTCAGTGTGTCGAGCCTTGAGGGATCGTCCGGCAGCATTGCCAAGTCAATGCGCCGCACGCTGCTGTTCTGGAAGGTCAGAAGCATCCAGTTCGCGAAGGCGAAACAGGACGTCTTCGCGAACCGACTCCAGATTCTGCAGCAGGGCGGCGACAGCGGACGTGTCGGCATTCAGTATTGCGTCCACCTGGCCTATTGACCTTTCCAGCTCCGCCGTTTTGGCTCGTTGACGCACCGTCTTCGCCACGAGAAACAATAGGAACGACGAGGCGGCAAACACGGCCACGGCGGTCACCAACACCGCACGTATCCGTCTCAAGGTCTTGCGGCCGCGTAGCCGCTGCTGGCGAGCCTCACGGCTGGCCTGCACCAGCCGGGTCTCATCTGCATCCCAGGCACGTGTGCCGTGCGTACCGTCCTCCACAATTTTCAGGTCCGCGTCGTCCAGTACAGTTCCCGTGCGCTGCTGCTTTCCATTCCGATATGCGGGCGTCGAGAATCCGACGGGCACGCTGCCCCGGCTTGTCCGATACGTCGAACTGTTCGCGCACCAGCGGCGCCAGCGTATCGTGTGCCAACCGCGTAGTTTTGTGCTCTCTTTCTGAGTGCTGGCCGCTACAGTTAACAGATACAAATCCTGGCACTGCTGCAGCAACTCCGGCAGGACGTCGCTCCCATGGGCGTACTGCTGCCGCTAAGTGGTCGCGCGGTGCACTGATTGGCCGTGCCCAGCGGCGTGGTGTGTTGCGCCGACGATGTCCAGCAGCAGTCCTGAATCCACCGCCTCCGGAGTCGCGCGCGAAACGCCTTGATCTGCTGGTTCAGAAAATCGCGCAGCAGAATGCCCTCGCGCTTCAGGTCGTGGTACAGATCGTGGCTGAACCTCGGATGTTCGTAGTTCGCCTCGGTCGCCTTGGTCCACATCTTGGTCAACAGGATCTGCAACGTCGGTGCGATATCGCCGAGCCGCGATCCTCCAAGCAGATCGTCGGCGATGATTTCGGCCAGCCCGTCTTCGACCGTCAGCCCGTAACGCTCGCGAAGCCGCTCGGATCGAGTCGGTCCCAGCACGACCTCGATAATGCCGCGGCGGTCCAGTCGTTCGAGAAACACCTTGGTTCGAGGCAATTCGTACTTGACCAGGTGCGATTCCAGTTCGGCCAGCCACTCCTTGCGGAAGCCGAGCACCAATTTGCCTTGGGGCCGGCTGATTCGGATCGCTGCAAACGTGGCCTGCACCACTTTCAGCAAGTCGGTCCAACTCGTCGGGCAATGTCCGCGATCGGACGCGTGTAAAGTTCTTCGACCTGGTCCAGGAACACAATCAGCGGCTTGCCCGTTTGCTCCTCTTTCACCCGCCAGGCCGTTTCGATGGGCACGTCGGAGGCTTCCGGGTAAGAACGCCAATTGCAGCGTGTCCAGCAGCCCGCCTTCGGTGCGTCGCAAATAGCGGACTTCATAGTCCCGCTCCAATCGGGAATCAGCCCGGCATCCAGGATGGACGATTTGCCCACGCCCGACTGGCCGTAGAACAGATGATCGGTGCCGGCGCGGGGAGCGTCAGCCGGTCGTACAGCTCGCGGATTTGATGGCCCCGCCCGAAAAACACCTCGGCGTCTTTGCGGGTGAACCAGTTCAGATGCCGATAGGGACTTTCCGGCAGATCCTGTTCGGGCAGCGGCGGCAGGCCGAACAACGGATCGTTGACCGCCTCGGGCAGGTTCCATTGATCGGCGCGTCTCGGAGCCTTCACGCAGGTACAGATTCCAGGGCCAGCGGTCCGCCTCCGGCTGGCTTTGCGAATCGTCCTTGGTTGGCCGAAGTACAAAGCCTCGCGTGTCGCCTCCTTTGGACGTTTGCGACCGACGGCTTCGGCTTCGTTGTAGGCCGTGCGAATCGTCGCTCCGCCCGCCAGTCCTTGATAGAACTGGCAGGCAAAGTCCGTGGCCACCTGGTCGTCGATCGACCGCGACGTCGAGATCGACCGCCGAGATGTTCGCGTCGAGCAAGTCCTTGCGTCTGCTGCTGCGTCGAACAGCCGTTCAGAAACACCAGTTGCAGTCCTTGCTGCTGTGCCAGAAACGCGGCCAATCCGCCGGCATCGGCGGCTGCCGCTGTCCCGCGGCCGATTCCAGCAGCAACTGATAGCCGTTGGCGTGCCCGCCGTAGTGGAAGATCGCGATGCGGTTGCGGTACTTCGGATCCTGAAACACCTTGAAAATGTCGCCAGCCGTGCTGTTCGACCGTACTTCCACCTCGCACAACCCGGCCTGCTCGGCCGGCTCAGCACATCCCGCAGCGCCGCGCTTCGTCGGGCAGATTCCGCAGATAGCCGACCGTGTCGTCGCGGTCGTTGGCGAAGGCCAGGAAAAGATGACCGGTTTGTTGTTTGTCGTACCCATGGTAATCTCTGTGTCCTGAAAAGTGTGTTGCAATCGACGACTGTCATGACTTTCGACCCCGCTTCGGAAACGAAATAGTTCAAGTGATGACAGATCACCGTTCTTCGTCGGTGGCGGGATACGCAGTTGCCGGTACGCTGCGAATGCTGGCGTCGCTGACGGCGATGTCGTGACCGGCGTCCCCGGAGGAGCACGTCGAGAAAATCCGACCGAGCTCAAGCAATTCTTGCCCCACAGGAAATCGTCGGATTTTCTCGATGCTCGCAATCAACTTGAACTTGGACACTGAGCAAGTTCTCCGGTCCGTTTGAGTCTGGCAAGTTCGTGCTTACAGGATTGTTGTGCCAGAGTTCGGCGACATAATAGCTAATCGAAACATGTGTCTCCCCCCAAAGATCGAAACACGACCGCCGTTAGCCCCGCCGCTATCGCCTCGTAACACCACTGGAACGCGGCCCAATGATGTTATATCAGCCATGCACCCGAAGAAATCTCCCCGGGCTCCATTTTTTGGAAATGGGGAGCTCCCCCGCTTGCCGCCCAGAGTCGACAGTTCAACAACTCATGAGCTTTCATAAGGTACGGGATTGCTACTCTGCTTCCTGCTAGCGAACCCCGAAGAAAAACAACCACCACGAACACCGTTTTCTTGCCGAATTTCAATCAATCTCAATTCGCGTGCGGACAAACGAGAAGGCGATCTTCCCAAGGAGTTCAGAATGCTCAGACGATCCGCATCAGGTCGAAAACGTCGTGAATAGGCTGCTTGAATTATCTGAGTCGGGAGAGAGAAAAGTTTTTTGGCAGATCAGTGTCGGGGGAATGTGGAGCTACGGCAGCGCGTCGATGTACTTTGGGCCGAGCGACAAGATGCACTTAAGTCGCAAGAGATGTCCGTCGATCTACGGGAAACAGCCGAGTCTGTTGACGTGCGTAGCCCTGATTCCCAGTTTTTGCTCCAGCCTACTTTGGACTCCAAACGTTCGCTTGGTCAAGAGAATACTGCCGCATACCAACCCAGCCTTCGACCTGGAGTGGCTATCAACAGCCGATACGTCTTGCAAAAGAAAATTGGCGAGGGCGGAATGGGCGAAGTCTGGATCGCCCAGCAATCGCAACCAGTTAAGCGAACTGTCGCACTCAAGTTGATTAAAGCAGGTTTCGATTCGCAGGGCGTGTTACAGCGATTTGAACAGGAGCGTCAAGCTCTGGCGATGATGGACCATCCCCACATCGCCAAAGTGCTAGACGCTGGTCTGACTGATAGTGGCCTGCCGTTCTTTGTAATGGAGTTGATCAAGGGGCAGCCATTAACCGCGTATTGTGACCAGTTGAAATTGTCGCCCCGCGCGGTTGGAGTTGTTCGTGCCAATCTGCAACGCGGTTCAACATGCTCATCAAAAGGGGATCGTGCACCGCGATCTCAAGCCAGCGAACATTTTGGTGACGACGGTTGATGGACAGCCCGTTTCCAAAGGTAATCGATTTTGGTATAGCCAAAGCGACTGGTGGAAAACTCACCGACCATACCCTGGCCACCCAGTTCGGTGCAGTGGTTGGAACTCTGGAGTACATGTCACCCGAACAAGCGGGTTTATCCGGTGATGATATTGACACGCGAGCTGATATCTACTCGCTGGGCGTGGTGCTCTACGAGCTGTTGACTGGATTGCGGCCGTACGATTCGAGCCGGCTGAAGAACGCTGCTCTGCACGAGATGATTCGCATCATTCAGGAAGAGGTGCCCTCCAAGCCGTCGACGCGACTGTCCACGGACCTGTCTTTGCCATCGTTGGCTGCGGCCCGGCAAATGGAACCCGCAAATTGATGCTGCTGCTGAAAGGCGAATTGGACTGGGTAATCCTGAAGTGCCTTGAGAAGAGTCGCGAACGTCGCTATGAAACGGCTAGCGGCCTAGCAAAAGACATCAAGCGATTTTTGCGTGACGAACCGGTGGAGGCTCGTCCGCCCAGTCCCGGTTATCGCCTCGGCAAGTTCCTGCGACGCAACATGGCCTTAGTTTCCGCCGCAGTCGCAGTTCTGCTTGCGTTAATGGCGGGAGTTGTCGGTACATCAGTCGGAATGTTTCGAGCCCGTAAGGCAGAAGTTCGGGCCACGGCAAGTGCAATTTCGGCCAACGACGCGCGGGAAAAAACGGAACGTGCTAACCGACAATTGCAGGAATCGATCGCTCGTGAGGCGGCTCGATTTGAACTCGCACGCCAAGCGATCGGAATGTTTCACGGTGAGGTTAGCCAGGATTTATTGTTGAAGGAAAGCAAGTTTGAAGACCTGCGCAACGCTTGCTGGAAAAGCGCCGCCCGGTTTTATGGCGAGCTTGAAACGCTTCTCAAGTCACAGTCCGATCACGAATCGCAGGTTGCCTTGGGACGAGCCTACTTGGATCTCGGGCAACTGACGGACAAGATCGGCGACAAGCAGAAAGCACTGGAAATCCATCAAAAGGGACTGGCCATCGCGCAGAACTGCAAATTCAGAATGTTAGTGAACCAGACTATTCACAAGACGTCATGCGTCGATTGTACTTCGTTGGGCAACTCCAATATCAATTCGGAAAACTTGCCGAAGCGGAACACTCGTTTCAAGAAGGGATTCAGATTGGCCAAACGCTGCAAGCTGCGAACCCAGACGCGCCCGACTTGCTCAATGGACTAGGAAGTCTGATGCTCGAGATGGGCAGATTGAAGAGCAGCTCTGGTAAGATCGATGCATCGCTGGATTGGAATCGTCAAGCCAAGGAGGCTTTCTCACTTGCAGCAACCAGCCAACCTGACTCGTTGGACGCTCGTCGCAATCTGGCGATGGCGCAAAACAATAACGCCACTACGCTGACAAACCAAGGACGACTGGACGAGGCGATGCAAGAGCACACTGCGGCATTGAAGATTCGAAAGTGCCGTCGGAAGAAGCTCCCAATGATCTCCGCTTGAAGCAAGACTTGGCGTTGAGCTATCAGAACATCGTCTATATCAGAACCATGAATGGCAGCGGGGAGGAGCAGAAGCAAACTGCAGCGATCGCCCTGGGTCTTCGGCAATCGTTGGTTGATGAACACCCTGCGGTCACGGAATTTGAGCCGGATCTGGTCGGCTGCTATGACGATTTCGGATACGCCTACTTGTCGCAAGGCAAGCTTGCCGAAGCCAATGCATCGTATTCCAACGCCATCAAGCTTCAAGAACAGGCGGTTGAGCAAAACCCTGAGGTTGTAGCGTTTCGAGGAAAGCTCGCCGTGTTGCACAACAATTTGGGAGCCGCTTTGAACAACGATGGCTGCCGCCGCACAGGATTTTTCAGCATGCTGCGGAAGTCCAGGAGGAGATAGTCAGACGTTTTCCAGCGCTGACGAAGTATCGTAGCGATCTGGCTCAAAGCTATCAGAATGTCGGAATTGCTTTTCGATTCAACGGCGAAAACGACAAAGCGCTTGTGCACTACGCCAAGGCGATTGGCGTCTTTGAGCAGCTTCGAATCGAAGACCCATCCCGAATTAGCTATAGCGCCGAGCTAGCCAAAATACTTCAGAACGTCGCCGTAATTTACAACGTCAAGAAGGAATACGAGGGTGCCACACGCGAAATCAAGCGAGCGATTAGGATTCAAGAAGAATTGCTAGACGAAGCCCCCTCGGATCATAATCTGTCACGCGAGTTCGCACGCAGTCTGACGACACTCGCCAACAATCTGTATGACAGCGAGAACTACAATGAGGCGGTTACGCACTATCGCCGGTCTCGAGATATTCATCGGCAACTCGTCGACCAGTTTCCTGACCAATACGACTACACTAACGGACTCGCCTTCAGCCTGAGTGGCTTGGGACGCTGTGAGTGGCGCTTGAGTGAAATTGCCGAGTCGATCAAGAGTTTGCAAGAAGCCGTCAAAGTGCGGAAAGCTATGGATTCACTCTCGCCCAGCACAATGTTTGACTTGGCATCCAATCTGGCCTTGCTGACTCGGTTGTCCCAGGAGCAGACTACTGGGCTGACGCCAGAGAATGCGGCAGCGTTTACGCGAGAATCGATCGATTACTTGAAACAAGCCATTGAATCAGGATTTAACGACACAGAGAACATCAAGGACGATCCCAACTTTGAAGCTCTGCAGCAGAATGAGGAATTCAAGAAAGTCCTCTCCTCAAAAGATGCAGTGCAGCATTAGGTGTCCAGCCATTTGCTGTGTCTGGACGATGTACTATCTGCGGGCTTCCGGCAGGAACTTTGACTACCACATATTCGCCAAGTTCATCTCGGCGGCGGATCTGGGCAGCAATCGTCTGGTTGTAGACCGATAAGCTCTCCTCATCGGACATGCCCTGGATCTCGGGGCCGATTCGCAAGTGAGCCGCAGCAATCTCCTTTTTCAGGAACTCAATGATTGCCTCTTCACCGTCGCGCGAAATTATTACCTCATCAGCTCTTGCCATTCGCGGTTTCGTTTTTCGCATTTTACTTTAGCTCACTCGTTGGCAACCATGATGGGGGTCTATGCTGGTCGTGGCATCACGGCTACTGCTACTGACCGCAGTCGATTATGGGCGTGAGATGCTGACGGTCTTAGCCTGCAATACTCTCGATGGACTCAATTTCTTCCGGCTGCAATCGCATGTCGAATATCTCTAGGTCCTGCTGCATATGCTGTGCGTCCGTGGTACCGGTCAGCGGGATCATCCCCACGTCGATGGCAAATCGGAAAATGAGCTGTGCAGGTGAGCAGTCGTGGCGCTGCGCGAGAGTCGCCAACTGCTGGCTGGCCATCGCGCCGCGGTTGGCCGTCAACAGCGAGAATCCCTGATAGACAATACCGTTGGCTTTGCAAAACGCGCGGACAGCACGATCCCAGCCGCTCACGGCGAAGCACCGATTCTGTACAAAATGCGGTTTGACCTTGGCGTCCTTGCACAGAATCTCAAGTTGATCGAGGGAAACATTGCTCACCCCAAGCAGCCGCGCGCGACCGCTTTCATGGATCTTCTCCATTGCCTGCCAAGCCGCCCAGTCTTCTACGCCGAGTCCCGCGGACACGACTAGGGCCATGCAGGAGATACGAGTCGATTCGATCGACGCCCAGGTGCTCCAGTGAACTAGCAAACGACTCCTCCACTTGAGTCGGGATCGGCGCTGCCGGATTGTATGGCAGCCGATGATCTTGTCCCCGCCGAAAGGTATATTTGGTCTGCAGAAACAAGTCATCGCGAGCAATCTGGCCACCAGCCATCGCTGCTGTAATTCCGCGTCCGACTGCCGCCTCATCGTAGTGTTTGCGTTGATTGGCAGTGTCAATCCCGCGAAATCCCTGAGCGATGGCTAGTTCGGTAAGCTCCTGAGTCGCAGCTTCTTTCCAAGCTGTGCCGTACAGAAACGAGGGAACGTCGACACCTTCAATGGTCCTAACTTGTTCCATGGTTATCCTTTCGAGTCTGCCCGTCCTAAGTTTATGGCAGATACCAGAGTCGCTTCATAAAGCGTGAATTCGGCAATCTTACCATCACGCCAAATGACGAACTCTGTGTTCGATGTGCCGGCATTTTCGATAGCTTGCGGCACGCGTCCCAAAGGCCAGGTCCGTTTACGAAGTCGATGAATCTGAGGCAATAATGTTAGGCTTTGTCCCAAAAGGGGTCTGACCCGGGCCTGACCCTTTGGAGGCGAGACGAATTTACACCTGTTCTTGGCCTCGCCGGAGAGGGCCAGCCCCCTTTTGGGACAAAGCCTAGTCCTTGCGGTAGCGGTTTATCATAACGACTGGCGTGCGACGGCACCGCTCGTCTTCATGCCTTTACGGGCGTTGTGGTTGAAATCGGTTTCGAGGAGAAATTTCAAGTCAGCATTCTCCAATGGCGCATCTGCAGTCGGCGTGGCGTCATGTGCGGAGGCATCCCAAGTGAGATTTCGGAAGTCTTCGAGACCACGACCTTTGGTGCATCCGTCTTTGGGGCCATCGCCGAAGACCACGTTGCCTGTGCTGGTCACACCGGCATTACCGTTGGCGAAATGCACAGCGTTGGCATCGTGCGAGTAGAGAACGTTGTTGGCGAGAATCATGCCCTCGCGTCCATTCCATGAACCGCCGGCGAAAGCGTGGCCAGTGTTGATAATGGTATTGTGGATGACCTGGAGGTTGAGTGTCTTGCCCTGGTGATCTGTGCTTTGGAAGCCGCCGTTTTTTCCGGCGATGAGCACGTTGTTGTTGTCCCTGCCGTGGATCAATTCACCGCCAAAGAGAAGGGAGTTTTGGCGAACAGTCTGTACGTTGCCATGACGCGCGCACAGTCGATTCTCACGCTATTCGCCCAAAAGATGAACAACAGCGATGCACAGTTACTCTACAAAGTCTTGGAGCAATGCCTCGCCAATCTGGAAGGGTATCCCGACGTAGAGTCGGAAATCAGTCCTCAAGACGATCTGGTCGAAATTCTCGACCGTATAGGTTACGAACACCGTAATTGGCTGATTGATCTCTGGAATCGTCACATGCTTTCGCAAGAACCGTTGATAAGCGAAAGCGGAGAGATCATCGCAGAACCGCTATTCTCTCTTCGCGTCGGCAAGAAGAACTATGCCTGTTTTGGAAAGGAGTCGCCAAGACCACGTATTCTTCAGCGACTCGAGGATTTTGGTGTCGAGTTTCTCACCGCGGGCCAGACCATCGCACATGCCGATAAGGAGTCGGGGAAGATCTTGACGCTCGGGACCGTGCGGAAGCGAGCGGAAGCGAGCGGAAGCGAGCGGAAGCGAGCAGAGCAAGAAGTCAATTCGTGCTCAAATTCTCTACGTAAATCAGTTGCATGATGTTGCCATTACCTCAAGCTGCCCGCATCAACCAGCGAAGAGACTCACGGATCGACATGACCGGCCAAGACGCTGTCTAGTACTGAGGCTCCGAAACGGTATCCTGAGAGTCTGACGATGCCGTGCAGTTGGCTGTGTTCTTAAAGGCTCGCGTAAACGTATCGAATTGTTGAGCAGGAAATGAGTCCTAGGATTTTTGAACCCGGGCCGGCAGAAGACATGGTCCGCGGTGCGGACGGTGAGCTGCGCCGGGTGCCCAACGGCTGGAGCCTGCTTCTACCCGGCGATGCTGGCCTGACTCGTCGAGTCAAGGCAGCGGGAGATCACTGGGTCGTGCAAGAGAAGAAGGGTAGACGAACTTTCTCGCGAGGGATTTGGGCTCCAGCGGAAACGATTCATCGCATCCGGTCCGAACTCGAAGCCGAACGAGCCACGGAGTCCTACGCGAAACGGATGAAGGCGGCGAACGTCCGTCGGGAAAAGCTACAAGGCGAGTACGTCGAGGACTTTGCTGGGGCGGTTGTAAAGTTTCTTGACTTTCACCCTGCGCACCATCAGCTGGCGCATCGAGTGGCGCGAGCTGTCACCGAACATGCCACGCCGGTTGGCAGTGGAACCGTGGCCCGCACGAAGCGTATCCCCATTGAACAACGCGCCGAAGCTGCCGTTATCGCCTGGATGCGGCATCAGACAACCGCTTACGATTCCATGTCCATTCCGCGAGTTCGAGGCAAGCGGCGTGAAGTTCGCCGCCTGCTCGCTCAGCGTTCCAAGCAACTACTTGCTCAGTATCGACTTGGAGGCGAGGTCGCGCCGGCCTGTCCGCTTCAATCAGCTTTGACCGAACCGCGGATTGAAACCTCGTGAGATATTTCGAAGCAGGACCCTCAGTGGTCGCAGTGCTCGCTTCTTGATGACGCAAGCCGATCTCTGCGGCTACAATAGCATGGTCACGATACTGGTCGAGTGAGAAACCATGAGCTACCGAATCAAACGCGGCGAAAAACTGCAGCATGCAGTCCGTCGCATCGCGGTCGAGCAAATCAATCGTGGGCTGCACGAGATTGACGATCACACGCTCGATCGGCAGGCCGTGGTGCATCAGCTTCGCAAGCGTTGCAAAAAATTGAGAGGCCTGCTGGCCTTCGTCCAAACGGACTTGCAGGCAAACGCTGCGCGAGAGCATGCTGCGTTTCGCGACGCAGCGCGGCAACTGTCAGTCGTCCGCGATGCAGGCGCCAGCCTGGCAACCTACCAGCAGCTGATCGAGCCGTTGGATGCTCAACTTGCTCGCGAGCCTTTGCGGTCGATTGGTCAAGCTCTCACCCAGCAATTAAGAGCCGTCGAAGAGGGCGAGTTGCATGCGCGGCTGGCTGACTTTCGCCAACAGATGACGCAGGCGAGGGCCCGGGCCGAGCACTGGAAGCTGGCCAAGAAGGGCTGCAAGTCGCTCCCCCGAGGCGTGTATAAGACGCACGCCAAGGCACGTGCTTGCCTGGCCATCGCCCTCGAAGATCCAACTCCCGAAGCCCTACATGAACTGCGCAAGCAGCTGAAGGCTCATTGGTATCACGTGCGTCTGCTGCAGAATCTCTGGAAACCCGTGTTCGCTACCTATGCCAGGCAGATACGGGAGGCTGCCGAGACGCTTGGCGACGATCATGACCTGGCGATATTGAGAGCTCGCTTACTCAGTTTGCCGCTAGCTTCTTCGACCGAGTCGCAGCTTGATGCCATCGTTGCTGCACTGGACCGACAGCGGGCTCATTTGCAGCGTCGCGGACTGACTCAGGCCCGCTATGTGCTCGCTGAATCAACGCATGCCTTGGGAAGGCGTTTTGAAAAGTATTGGTCACTTTGGCACGCCCCAAAGGGTGTTCAACCCGAATGGCAAGTACATCAGTGAAAGTGCCCGACATGAGCCAGAGTTTTGAGGTTAGAAGCCAACTCCAAGCAACACAGGCTCCCCTGCCGGCTTGCCTGGCAGCAAGCGACGCTGCAGGACAAACTTCCCTGCCGGTTGGGCAAGCCAACCGGGGGGGCGGTGATGGGGTAAATAGTGGCTGCTTTGCTAACTGCAAAACTTTGGCTCCGGCTGGTCAAGGGGGTTGTTGATTTAGTGAGCCGAGTCGCGTGAGCGGCCGGGCGGGTTCGCTTGCCCATGGCCTTACGGCCATCACACTCCGTGTGATGCTAGCCAAAACGTACTCATCACACTCCGTGTGATGCTAGCCAAGAACGTACTCATCACACTCCGTGTGATGTCCAGCCAAGAACGTACTCATCACACTCCGTGTGATGCTCAGCCAAGAACGTACTCATCACACTCCGTGTGATGCTAGCCAAGAACGTACTCATCACACTCCGTGTGATGCTGCCCGAGAATCATCTGTGATGCAAAACAAACCCCATTTCCAGACTGTCTTCCAATGAATTGAAAATCAATAAATTGAAAACCAACCAACTCGATCGCACAAGAGACCTCCCAGGCATCACACGGAGTGTGATGAGTACATTCTTTATCGACGCTGAGTGGCACTGGGATTACAACTCCTTGCACCATTGAATGCTTACACCGGACGTCAATTTGGCTGTGGAGGGATCTGTTCAATGGTGTCACGCAGATACTCAAGTTTCCTCTGCGTGCGGACTAGTTGGTTTAAGGCAAATCACTGTCGTTGCTAACGGTAAAAATATCGCTCCTGCTGGATGAGCTAGCAGCGGGCATGA
>CAVPPY010000041.1:0-21796 GCA_963707245.1 Pirellulaceae bacterium | reverse complement strand
ATCGGCCAGCGAAAGGTGTCCACTACTTTAGTGCGGACACGGAAGCGGGATCTACGGCGGCGCAAGCCGCCGCTGGCGATTTCATGAGGCTTACCTGCCACGTTGTGAAAGAGCTTGCCAAAGTTGCTTGCCGGACCAAGCCAGACAGTGGATGGCAAGCCCACCCGCTGGAGAATGGGTCGCGCATCGCGGGACGTCGCACCGCGCCAACGGGGGCTGAACGGGGGCTGTGCACAGCGTAGGGGCCTGTTAACCTCCCCATTTTGCTAAAACGCACAGCCATGCTGAGCAACAGACCTCGCAGACGGGGGCGCTGCAGCCCGGCAGAGGGAGCTATTCCATCTGATTGAAGTGCACTGCCCCCAGGAGCCATAGTTCTTCAGTTAAGCCGACAAGGGGCGGCAATCATGTCCGCTGCTAGCTCGTCCAGTAGGAGCCATATTTTTTAACGTTAGCAACGACAGCGATTTGCCTTAAACCATCTAGTCCGCACGCACAGGAAACTTGAGTATCTGCGTGACCCCATTGAACAGATCCCTCCACAGCCAAATTGACGTCCGGTGTAAGCATTCAATGGTGCAAGGAGTTGTAATCCCAGTGCCACTCAGCGTCGATAAAGAATGTACTCATCACACTCCGTGTGATGCCTGGGAGGTCTCTTGTGCGATCGAGTTGGTTGGTTTTTCAATTCATGGGAAGACAGTCTGGAAATGGGGTTTGTTTTGCATCACAGATGATTCTCGGGCAGCATCACACGGAGTGTGATGAATACGTTCTTGGCTAGCATCACACGGAGTGTGATGAATACGTTCTTGGCTAGCATCACACGGAGTGTGATGGCCGTAAGGCCATGGGCAAGCGAACCCGCCCGGCCGCTCACGCGACTCGGCTCACTAAATCAACAGCCCCCTTGACCAGCCGGAGCCAAAGTTTTGCAGTTAGCAAAGCAGCCACTATTCACCCCATCACCGCCTCCCCGGTTGGCTTGCCCAACCGGCGGGGAAGTTTTGTCCTGCAGCTTGCTTGCTGCCAGGCAAGCCGGCAGGGGAGCCTGTGTTGCTTGGAGTTGGCTTCTAACCTCAAAACTCTGGCTCATGTCGGGCACTTTCACTGATGTACTTGCCATTCGGGTTGAACACCCTTTTGGGCGTGCCAAAGAGACCAATCACTCTTCAAAACGCTTTCCCAAGGCATGCGTTGATTCAGCGAGCACATAGCGGGCCTGAGTCAGTCCGCGACGCTGCAAATGAGCCCGCTGTCGGTCCAAGGCGGAAACGACGGCATCGAGTGCGACTCGGTCGGGGAAGCTAGCGGCAAACTGAGTAAGCGAGCTCTCAATATCGCCAGGTCATGATCGTCGCCAAGCGTCTCGGCAGCTTCCCGTATCTGCCTGGCATAGGTCAGCGAACACGGGTTTCCAGAGATTCTGGAGCAGACGCACATGATACCAATGAGCCTTCAGTTGCTTGCGCAGTTCATGTAGGGCTTCGGGAGTTGGATCTTCGAGGGCGATGGCCAGGCAATCACGTGCCCTGGCGTGCGTCTTGTGCAGGCCCCTGGGGAGCGACTTGCAGCCCTTCTTGGCCAGCTTCCAGTGCTTGACCCGGGCCCTCGCCTGCGTCATCTGCTGGCGAAAGTCAGCCAGTCGCGCATGCAACTCGTCCTCTTCGACGGCTCTTAATTGCTGAGTGAGCGCTTGACCAATTAACCGCAAAGGCTCGCCGAGCAATTTGAGCATGCAACGGTTCGATCAGCTGGTGGTAGGTTGCCAGGCTGCGCGCCTGCGTCGCGGACGACCGACAATTGCCGCGCTGCGTCGCGAAACGCAGCATGCTCTCGCGCAGCGCTTGCCTGCAAGTCCGTTTGGACGAAGGCCAGCAGGCCTCTCAATTTCTTGCAACGCTTGCGAAGCTGATGCACCACGACCTGCCGATCAAGCGTGTGATCGTCAATCTCCTTCAGCCCACGATTGATCTGCTCGACCGCGATGCGACGGACCGCATGCTGCAGCTTTTTCGCCGCGTTTAATTCGGTAGCTCATGGTATCTCACTCGACTAGTGTCGTTACCATGCTATTGTAGCCGCAGGATCGGCTCTCGAGCCAGCCGAGGCACCCACCGAACCGGCTTTTCGACACGTTATCCCAATCGCTGCGTTTAACCCCAATACCGTTCAATAAAGGTGGGGTAAGCTTCCAGCTTGCCAACCGGTAGTGGCTTCAACGAAATGCTTGCACAACTAAATGGTAAAGTCCGCAAGCAGGATGCTTACGCCACGATAACATTGAACGGTATTGGGGTTAAACGATTAAGCAACAGCCCGCTGGCCACCGGTAATGGTAAACACCGAGTGCTAGTG
The DNA here is from genome assembly GCA_963707245.1 of Pirellulaceae bacterium. Classification (GTDB taxonomy): domain Bacteria; phylum Planctomycetota; class Planctomycetia; order Pirellulales; family Pirellulaceae; genus Aureliella. The sequence continues at coordinate 19,438 of CAVPPY010000041.1, read as the reverse complement.
CATCCTCGCTCAGGTTAGACCAACGAAGCTGCAAGGACTGCGTGGCCCTAACATTCTTGATAGCTTGTCGTACATCCTCAGAGGTGGAATCAATCTTCAGCCAGGCGGGCGTGCAACCAAGATTTGGCGTAGGTCCAATTGCGTTCGGCGGTCCGCAGGGGCATGCCCAGCGCCTCGGCGGCTTGGGGCATGGTGAGTCCGGCGAAGTAGCGGAGTTTGACGAGCTGAGCAGCCAATGCATCGTGTTTTTCAAATTGCTCCAGGGCGCTTCGTCCAGGGCCAGCAAGTCGTCGTTGGTGTTCAGGACCGCATCGCCCTCGTCCAAAGTCACCTTTGCTCGCTGGCCACCGCGTTTAGCCGCATTCTTGCGTCGTGCGTTTTCAACCAGAATGCCGCCGCATAGCTTCCGCGGCAGCGCCAAAAAGTGGCCGCGACCATTCCACTTCTCTTCGGTATCACTGTTGGGTTTTTCGCCAACCAGTCGCAGGTAAGCCTCATGTACCAATGCCGTCGCCTGCAAAGTTTGGCCTGGTTGTTCGCTACTCAATCGCAGTTTTGCAAGTCTGCGAAGCTCGTCATACACGAACGGCATCAACGCCTCCGCCGCCTCAGGATCACCGGACTCGATTCGAGATAGGAGCTGGGTAATATTAGTCATACAGTAGCCAATATGACTTCGGATCGACCAAGCATTAGCTTCATTGTGATTCTTTCGTGCCTGCCAGCTCTCCTGATAGGTCTTCATCCTTAAGCCAGCCTTCGTCCAATTTCTTTTTGAACGCTTTGGCATTGTGATAGTACCAAGTTGTTACACGTCCTGTCTGAGCCGCTAGGCCAAAATATTGCTTGGCCTTGGGAATGTCTCGAATAAGCAATGCGGAGCGCGATCGCGATGATAGCATCCCCAGATGTTGTTCAAAGGGTTTAGCCAGTTCTAGCAGTTCCTCGTCGTTAGGATTTGTTTCGCTCATGTGACTGATATAGCGAGTCCACCAGCGATTGTCTTTTCCGAAGGTTGCACCAGCCTTGGCCTTCTGGCAAATCTGCTTCAACATTTCCTCGTCCCCCAAGATGCAAGGCAAGTCGAGGAAGACTGCGTAGTATGCCTGAGGTTGATCAATGGAATAAATCCTGTCCGACCAATCGCACGTATTTCAGCTTGTTCCTGTTTGGTTGGCGACGAGCAGGCAATAGCCAATGCAACGCACATTTGCTTTTCGGTGTCATCTAAATGGCTATACCATTCTCGCGGAATAAGTTCTTTTCTATAGGCAAGCTCCTCAGCTACTTTCGGAAACCTCCCATCATCCAATCTTGATATGAGCTGCTGCTCCAGTTCTTGTGCATGCTCTGGATCACCATGGCGTGCGTAATAAGCCGCTGCGATTCCCCAAGCAAAAGATTGGTCAGCGGCGTGGGGCAGGTCCGCGACAAGTTCTTTCATCCGCTCGGCCCATCTCGTAGAGTCTGCTTTTTGATCCTTGGCCAAGTCAATCGCACTTCCAAGAACATGAAGGCACTCGTTCAGTGCGAAGCTGCTGCCCTGCAGGAGATCGTAACTCTTTTCAAAACTTTCAATAGCATCCTCGAATCGTTTTAACGAGCGCTCTTCCATCGCTAACTCGCATGCGACTCTACTGCGCAACAGATATAACACGCCCCAATTGCGTCGCTGAGAGATCATTTCGTCAATATCCACAAGGGTATCGTTCAGTTGAGCTAGATCGCCATCGATGAATTGAGAAAGTACGACAAAAAATCTCTCATAGTCGTTACGCGGCGAACCGGTTCGCAACAGTTGCTGCACCTTGTCCTGGTAAATTTCGTGTAGGCCGTATCTGGCAGTTTGAATGTAGGCCCAGCACAGTACGGCATTCGCTGTGGAACTCTCCGGGCTTTCCTCTAGGACCGCCTGAAGCTGGCGAATTGCCTCCTCAGGCTGACCCGCGACCAGCAGTGAAATGCCTCGTAATGAGCCCGTGAGATCCGCTGGTGCACCCGCGCTCTCAGCCTGATCGATAGCCTTTTGTCCAATTTCAATGTCACCGCTGAACGCCGCATTCATCGCATTGTCTGCCAGTACCTCCCATAGCTGTGACAAGGTGCCTTGGAGCAGGATGGCGCGTTGATCGGCTTCCTCTCTTGCTAGCTCCAGTTGATGCTGTTGTAATAGCAACTGCTCATTTTTTTGCTGCAGCTCTTTGGTCTTTTTCGCCAGTTGAAATCCAATGGCTGTTACGACGATCAAACATGAGGATAGTAGGATGAATGCAATGAGAGCACTGACGGCGAGCGATCGATTCCGTTGATAAAATTTCTTCAACTGATAGCCTATGGACGGGGGTCTTGCTTCTACCATGTCATTGGTGAGGTACCGTTGGACGTCTTCGGAAAAGCGTGTTGCGGAATCGTACCGACGTCCACGTTCTTTGCTGAGCGCTTTCATCACGATCCAATCTAGGTCGCCGCTGACGGTGCGGCCAAGTTCATCGGGCACAGTGCGGCGGAGCTGCGAAATGCGGGTGGCGGTCTGGCCGAGGCTGCTAATGCGATTGCTGGGCCGCGGCGGCTCGTTCTCGCGAATCATCTTAAAAACTTCTTCTTGGGCGACTTTCTTCAGGTCTTCACTGGTGAATGGAGTCGTGCCAGTTAATAGCTCGTACAGCAAGACGCCGAGCGAATAGACGTCGCTCCGCGTGTCGACGTCCACCGCGCTGAAGCTGGCTTGTTCCGGACTCATGTAGAGTGGTGTGCCAATCACAGTTTGAAAAGCCGTGTACACCGAATGCTCCGTCAACGATTGGTTGAGCGCCTTGGCGACTCCAAAGTCAATCACTTTGGCAATGGGCTTGCCGTCAAGTTCCGTGACAAGCACATTCGATGGCTTGATGTCACGGTGAATAATGCCTTTCTGATGCGCATGCTGAATCGCCGAGCATACGTCCACAAACAGCCGCAAGCGTTCGCGGATGGGTAACTTTTGATCATCGCAGTATTCGGTGATGGGAATTCCATTGACCAATTCCATGACGAAGTAAGGGTGTCCCTCTTGGGTGCTGCCAGCATCGAGCACTTTGGCGATGTTGGGATGGTTCATGAGGGCCAGCGCGTTGCGTTCCGCCTCGAAGCGCCCCAGCACGGCTTTCGAGTCCATGCCAGGCTTGATAACTTTCAGGGCGACCTTCCGCCGCAGCGGTCGCTCTTGCTCCGCCAGATAGACCGCCCCCATGCCCCCTTCGCCGATCAATTCCCGAATTTTGTAGGCTCCGATCTGACGGCCTAATTGTTTTTCGTCCGGCCGATCCACGGTTGCCGCTAGCGCATCGCCAGCTGCTGGGGACTCCAAGAATGAGTCGGCTTGGGCCTGATGATCGAGCAACTCTTGAACCTCTTCAAAAAGCGGTCGGTTCTCGCCACAGGCAGCAGCAAGGTATGCCTGTCGCGCGGGAGCGGAGGCTATCTCTAAGGCAGACAGAAAAATCGACTTGGCTGATTCGTGTCGCTCGGACATAGGTGTTACTCCCTCAGGCACTGTTTCACCGCACATTTTGGCTTGTTCAATGAGCAGTGCGTAGAAAGAAGGCAATCCCCGCCAAATTCAGTAAAAAAAGTTTTTGCGATGGATTTCCAACACTTTTTGCTCAACGCACCGAAAGCTCTCGTTCCCAGGCTCCGCCTGGAAATGCACTACTTCAGGGGCTCAGCCGCGATTTCAGCTCGCGAGGCAGTTAAGCTTTTCCACAATTCCTCGTGCTTGAGGAAAATCTCGCTAAAGCGATAGGCAAACCACATGTATTGCCGGCCGTCTAAACAGGCCTGGAAATGTTCCCTGGCCTGCGTGCCACGATCGTTCACAATCGCTTCGACACCTAGTGCAAAACGAGCATGCATCACAGAAAAGTTGGGAGCATCCGTATTCCCGCATGCCGCTAGCAGTTGCTCGGCATCTTCCTCAGTGCGATTTTCCATCTTGAAGTATCGAACAATGGGTTCAAAACCTCCATCAGCATTGATCTTGGTCAAGAGCGCATCGTTTCCTATTGCATCTAGGTAGGCATCGTCCCCGAGCAGGTAGAGGAACAAGGCGTCATAGAACAGGGCTGCTGACGCTTCGCTACTTCCGCATTTCCGAACACACTCGCTGCGCAAGTGCTCTCTGATCTCATCAAGCGAACGTCCAGACTGCGAATCCAAAATATCGATTAAGGCGAGAATGTATTGCGAGGCCGCGTATTGGTCGCCACTACGGACGAGATGGAACCAAAAGCGAGCTTTTTCATACTGCCCGAGTCTTGCGAAGTAGGTAGCCAGCAAATGTGTCGCGAACGAATTCAACTCCGCGCCACTGGAATACCATTCGTTTGCAAGCTGCTGAAGATCGTCGTCCCGCTCCAGGTAGATCATGACGTGGCAAATCGGCCAAGCGGCCTTTTCAGTCCTCCTGTCGTAAGCGGAAATAACATTGCTTAAGAACTGTTCAATTTCAACTTGCTTCGCGGCCAGCTGCGTTCCGTAGTCGACATGTTCCAATCCGCCGCCGCTCGCGATCTTGCGTTCGTAAAGTTTGGCTTGATCGACTAACAAAGTTGAACGCGTGAAGACGGTATCCAAGTTGGGAGACTTCGATCGGCGGGCGGTTAACCGGTTCGCTTCATCCAGTAATTCCTCGGCGCGATTCAGGTCAGTGACCACGCTCGTGGCAAGCGCTCGTGCGGCCTCGGCGAGCTGCGTTTCAATGAAATCGAGACTCGGCCTGCGGTTGCTCGCTTCGCTTAACAGGTCATAGGCCTTAGCCGGGTTGCCCCACAGGTTCGCAACGCCAAGAAACAGCTTGTCTTCGTAGGTCTCGGCAGCTTCATCGTCAATCTTCGCCAGGGCATTCATATAGCCCACCTCCGATCCCGTGTACATCAGTTCACTCGCTGCCAAGGCTTGCGCAGCGATGCTGTCGGAAATTCTGGCAAACAGAATTTGAGCGCCTCGATGGTCGTCACGGGCCACCTCCTCAAGTCCATGAAAGAAGGTCATTTGGTTTTCGGTAGCACCCTGATCGCTGGCTCTTTCGACTACTTCAGCCAGGTTCGTCTCTCCATGAAAAAAGCTGGCGTAGATGTCCTGGATCGCTTGGTCCAATAGCTCGGCTCTCCTTCGCATCGATTCGCGCACCATAAAGACGGAAAAACCAGATATCACGACGATGAGAGCTAGCACCAGCAGCGAGGCAGTCCTGTTCCGCCGTACAAGTTTGATGACATGGCCTACGGGACTTGTTCGCTTGGCGCTGATCGCATACCGATTCACATACATCCGCAAGTCTTCAGCCAGTTTCCCTGCAGTTTGGTATCGTTTGTCGGGATCTTTATCGATGGCTTTCATGCAGATGGTGTCGAGGTCGATGGGTACCTTGCGATTGAGCTTGCGTCGACGGAGTGCTTCCTTGTGCAGGATCTGGCTGAGTACCTGATCGCGACTTTGACCAGGGAACGGTGGTTGGAGGGTGAGCAGTTCGTAGAGCGTTGCCCCTAGCGAATAAATATCAGTGCGGTGGTCCAAGGCGACTCGGCCCGCGGTGATTTGTTCCGGCGACATGTAGAGTGGCGAACCGACGAATTCCCCGCTGACCGTCATGCCAGGTTGTTCGAGCATACGAGCCAAGCCGAAGTCGTTGATGCTCAGGCGACCATCGGGACCCAGCAATAGATTCGATGGTTTGACATCGCGATGGATCACTCCATGTTCGTGTGCATGATCGAGTGCATCCGCGACTTCCGCCATCATGGTCGCAACTTGATCAAAGTAGCTGGAGCCTGAGGCTGTCGAGATGGAGGACGAAGTGTTTGAAGACGCTCGACTGGCTTCGCCCGTCTGACCTTTCTCCACATGCCATATCTGGTTTTCATTGGGATCATCACTGCTGGTTGCAGCCTGCCGATCTTCTGTACGCCGATCTGCCGCATGAGTTGCAGTAATCTGCAGGGCAGTCGGAACCGGTTGGCGAAGAACGTTCCTGACGTTTCAAATCCTTGATCACCTGATCAAGGGATGGCCCGTCGACCAACTCCATGGCGTAGTAGTGAATACCCTTGTCTTCACCCGTGGTATAGATCGGCACGATGTTCGTATGATGCAGCTTGCCAGCCGCCTCGGCTTCGCGGCGGAAACGAAGGATGGCTTTGCTACTAAGCCCAAGGCCACTCGACAGCACCTTCAGTGCGACTTTGCGTTTTAACGACTTCTGTCGCGCCTCGTAAACGACCCCCATCCCACCGCGACCCAGCTCACGCAGAATCTGGAAGTCACCGATCGATCTCGGCAAGGTCGACTCAGTTGTTGTCTCGCTTAACGCGCTCGTGCGTGGATGCTGTATCGAGCAGACTGTCTTTGGCACAATGCGCTGCCAGCAGCGTTTGCACCCGTAGCTTTTGATCGTCGTCGGAGCACGCCTTTTCCAAATAGGTGGATTGCTTTTCCCGGCCCAAGGCGATCGCGTTGTGAAACAGTTGCTCGTCTGTCATAGCTTTGCCCGCAATTCACCCAAAGTTTGTCCCTACAATTACAGTGCGTACTCCAGCCTCGAATTACATCATCATAGTAAATGCTTTTTGTTAGACCGCCGAATACTCATCGCTTGGGGGGAAACCTCGGTAGCCATGCAACTAAATCGATCACCTCAGGAGATAAAGCCTCGCAGGCCACGAATTACCCGAAAAGAGTGGGGACAGGCAGTGAGAGTGTTGCTGGTTCAGGTTTATTGCGCTCGTGCGTTGTGTGGTTGGACTCAGTTCATGGAAGAAAGCGATTGGGGCTGGGTTCGCATACTTCTATTCTCCGGCGACCAGCGGAAATCGCCGTAATTTCTTATGCTAGTGAGGTAATCCGAGCGCAGAATCCGCACTATCTAGTAGAGCGGATTTGCCGAAACTCGGCCGTCGAGAAAACGGTGGTATCGAACCATGACCACAGAAGAAATCTTTGCCAAAGCCATCGAGCTCCCGGCGGACCAGCAATCGGCCTTCCTGGACGATGCATTTCACGAGCGACCTCAAGACCGAGCCCAAATGGAAGCGATGCTCGCCGCTCACCAGCAGAGTGACAGCCTGCTGGATATCGCGGACCAAGACTCGACCGAATCGCATGTGCCCGCGATTCCGGAATCGCTCGAGCAGATTGGCAACTACAAGCTGCTGCAAAAGATTGGCGAAGGCGGCATGGGCAGCGTCTACATGGCGGAGCAACTGCGACCGGTCAAACGGATCGTGGCTTTCAAAGTTGTAAAAGCCGGTTTGGACAGCAAACAAGTCATTGCACGTTTTGAGGCCGAGCGACAATCCTTGGCAATGATGGATCATCCGAACATCGCCAAGGTACTGGACGCTGGCGCTACGGTACGGGGCGAGCCCTATTTCGTAATGGAGCTGGTGAAGGGCTTGCCGGTTACCGAGTATTGCGACACAAATCGCCTATCGACCGAACAGCGAGTCAAACTGATGGTCGACATCTGCGGCGCGGTCCAGCACGCCCACCAGAAAGGCATCATCCACCGTGACCTGAAACCATCGAACATCCTGGTCGCACAATATGACGATCGCCCCGTTCCGAAAGTCATCGACTTTGGGGTCGCCAAAGCTACTCATCAGAAGCTGACGGAAAAGACGCTGTACACTCAACTAGGTCAGATCGTTGGCACGCTCGAGTATATGAGTCCTGAACAGGCAGTGCTCAATCAACTCGACGTTGACACTCGAACCGACGTTTATTCGCTAGGAGTGGTTCTTTATGAGTTGCTGGTTGGAAACACACCGTTGGATGGCAAGAAGCTTCGAAGCCAGGGACTCGATCAAATACTTCTCGCGATTCGCGAGCAAGAACCAGCCAGACCGAGCTTGCGACTAAGCAGTCAAGGGCAAGCCGCGGCTCAGACTGCCGCTTACCGACACACAGACCAATCAACCTTGTCTCGAGCGCTTCGAGGCGACCTTGACTGGGTCGTGATGAAGGCGCTCGAGAAGGATCGGAGGCGAAGGTATGACTCTGCGAGTCGATTGGCCGAGGATCTCAATTGTTATCTTAGCGGCGATGTGGTTGACGCGAGGCCCCCGTCCACATCTTATCGCTTGCAGAAGTTCTGGGGGCAGCACAAACAACTTGCGGCAAGCGCATGCGCGATCCTGGTCGTCTTGTCCGTTGCTTTCGTCTTTTCATACTGGCAATGGACGGTCGTTGCTCAACAGCGTGACCTAGCTGAAATGCACTTGGCGGAGAAAGAGGAGGCAATCGCGAAGTGGCATTTTGCACTTATCGAACGCGGCCTCGAATCCGCTTTCCGTGGGGATCTTCAAACTACGCAAGAGATAGTTGCGGAAGCAAGAGATGCGGAAGCACCGAAGGAATGGATATTCCTGATCGAAGCACTAGCCTTTCAGTTTTCCGGCGAGATGGGCCTGGCGACGCAACGATTATCTCAGGCCTTTGAAGCAAACCCAAATAGCCTGGCCATTGCTTCCGCTTTGGTTATGAGCCGGGTGGGCAATACAGGCATGTTTGTCAACTTGGATTCCGAAGATGAGGTCGCTGAAGGAGTCGTGTCGCTATTGGGTCGTTTAGGCCAATTGAAGCCTTCAGAAGAGTACGGACAATATGACCTCATCCTTCGAGGTTGGTCACAAGTTTACGAAGACCCCACCGCTGCCGTCGCCACTCTCGATGGGGTGCTAAAGCCGCGTCAACGGCCATGGCCATTTGGTCAAGCCGTATTTGCAATGGCAGTGACATCCGAGGCATTGGATACTGGCGACACGCGACAAGCAATGCAAGCAGTGAATATGATTCGCGAAGTCGAGTCGCAACTGCAAGACAATCCTTTCGTGATGTTCATTGGAGTGCTTTGTCGATGTACGGCATTGATGTTCCCGGATCGAAATACAGATATCAACGAAATCACGGCTGAAGGACGGAGGCTGGTTGAAAAGCTCGAACGATACCCAAACGGTTGGGCGTCGTCGGAAATTCGCGCAGGATTTCTCGAGATCGTCGAAGGGAGTAGCAACAATACGCGCGATGCATATAAAACAATACGAAATGACTGGTGGTTCGCAAGTCGTGCTGCGGTTCTGATGCGAGGGGGCCATCTGCAAGAATTCCTCGACTCCACAGGCAAAGAATTTGACGGATTTCCACTTCGTGCGATCGGCGAAGCAAGTGCGCACGCGCTTACGGGAGACAGCCTTCACGCGATGACAACCTATGAGAGAGTATCTGGTCTCCCGTCATGGCCTGTAAGACTCAACTCCCTCGAAATTCCGCTGCTCCTTAAAGACACTGCACTCACACAACGCGACGCGAGGCAGCTGCTCAAGCAAGTCTCCAATGAAGGCAAGGACTTTTTCGATCCACCATTTTGGATTTTTGAGTTGCGTCTTCGATATCTTTCCAGAGAGATCGATGAGACGGAATTTTTGCAGCGGATTGGAGGTTCTAACTATGGGAAGTGCTATGCGAACTACCTCATAGGCCTGACCTACCGCGCTCAGGGCCTCACGGAGTGTAGGAGATACTTTGAAGATTGCCTCGCCGGCCAGTTTTGGATGCCGCAGTATCAATTCGCAAAGACGATCCTCGAGCGCGAGTTCTCGGAGTCGGCAAAATGACTGACGAACAGGTGTTCCATAAGGCACTAAAGCTAACTCCTGTCGAGCGCTCCCATTATTTGAACGAGGCATGCCGCACTAGCCCAGAACAACGAGAACGCGTTGAAGCATTACTCGCAGCTCATCGTCAATCGGACAGTCTGCTCGACACAGACGCGATGGCCGGTGAAACCAAGGCGGAAGGAACGCCAGAATCTGCCACAACAAATTGGCGACTTCGAGATCCTGCGCGAACTCGGCCGCGGCGGAATGGGGGTGGTTTACGAAGCTCGGCAAAAGTCCTTGAAGCGCAAAGTCGCCTTGAAGGTCCTTTCCAGTGGGCTGGGACTCAGCAGCAAGGCTATTCTGCGTTTTCGTCGTGAAGCGGAAGCCGCCGGCAAATTGCACCACACCAATATCGTGCCGATCTACACCACCGGCGAAGATCGCGGCATTCACTACTATGCCATGGAGCTGATCGACGGTCCGTCGCTCGATGCAGTGATTCAGGATCTGCGGTCGCACAGATGCGCGAACGGCTGCCACCCAAGCCATTCGACTCAGCCGAATTGCCGGCCTGGGTCCGCGAAACGGCCTTGTACGATCCAGAGTCGCCGATCGCTCCGCGATCGCGGCGGGCCAGCACAAACAACGTTCGCGGAGCGAACGGCGACTTTCAACCACCAGACATTGAGACTCCATCGGCCTCAGCTCAGTTCGCAGCTAGCTCTCAGAAACTGCAATCCAGCTCGACCACTTGCGCGGTGCCAGTTACTTCGACACCATTGCCTCGATGATTGCCGACGTGGCCGATGCGTTGGATCACGCTCATGAGCATGGAGTGATTCATCGCGACGTGAAACCGTCGAATCTGCTGCTGGGTCCCGATGGCCGACTGAGCATCAACGACTTCGGCTTGGCTCGCATGCTCGAGCAACCCGGCATGACGATCAGCGGCGAGTTTGTGGGTTCGCCGCTCTACATGTCGCCCGAACAAATCACCGCCGGCCGAGTCGCCATCGATCATCGCACCGATATCTATTCGCTCGGTGCAACGCTCTACGAACTACTCACGCTCCAACCACCGTTTCCAGGCGAGACGCGCGACCAAGTGCTCTCACAGATCTTGCACAAAGAACCAGTGCCGCCACGGCGACTCAATCGCCGAAGTTCCCGCTCGACCTCGAAACAATCTGCATGAAAGCCATCGACAAGGATCCGGATCGCAGATATCAGACAGCAGGGCAACTTTCGAATGATCTTCGGGCCTATACTTTGCGTCACGCGATTACCGCAAGGAGAATTGGGCCAATAGCCAAAGGCCTGCGGTGGGTAAGACGCAACCCAAGCTGGGCAGGTTTAACTTTGGCAGTTTTAATGCTGGCAGCTTCTCTTGTATGGAATTACCAAAGTCAGCGAATTGTTAAACTTGAATCCGCAAAACAGTTGGCCATGGAGTACTCGCTTCGAGGCGAGTTCGACAAAACTAACGACGCGATCGAGGCGGCTCGAAATTCAGGCGAGTAAGGAATGGCTTGCCTTCATGGAGGCGCAGCGCGGCTATTCGAAAGCGATTTCAGGCAGGTTGGAAGCATCATTGGACAACACACCTCAACGGAAGAGACTAGGCTTCCGGCGTTGTGTCTTCAAGGCCATCGCAAATCTGTACGACGGGCTTGAATCGGAGCAAGTTCAAGCCATCGTCGAACTTAAGAAGCTCGTTAAGGACAAGAAACTGAGCGGAACCGACTGTCTATATCTCGGCATGGCGCTGATGTGGGCCGAACCATACGCTGCGATCGATTACTTAGATCAGGCCGAAAACGCCAAGATCAACGGAGCTTTAATTCGATTGCTTCGCACTCACGCGTACGCCAATGCGTCGCTGGACTCGGCGGCGGAGGAACAAGCCCAGGAGTATGCTGAAGAGGCTCTAAAAAACGCGGTGCACGCTCGAGACGACATGCCAGAGAATCAATTCGCTATACATCGTGAATTCGCGGCAAATTCAAATTATGCGTTTATATATCGACGAATCGAAGACAATCGCAGCGAGAAGTTCGAAAAGCGTGCTCGCGAGCTTAGAGGCGATCTTTCCCTTGACGTTGCAAGCAACAATAGCGTGCTATATCAGTTCCTTTTGGAAACCAGCGATAAGGAGGAGGCGTTGGAGTTTGTACGTGGACTGAAGGGAAATCAGTTGGTCGATTACTTGCGAATCTACCGCATGTTCACTGAAATTCACGGAGGCGACATCGCAACAGTTGAAGAAGATTTCGACAGCTTTGTGTACCACCGCGAGTTTCGCGAGCCAGTTAAACAAATCGTTCTGCTCGCAATAGGAGTACCTCGCCAAGTGCGAGAGGAAATCTACAAGATATTCGAAAACAACCTCAAGGCACGGCTTGCTCGAGAAGAATTTGACACGCTCGAGTTCTCATGGGCTGTAGCCAAGCTCTTGGAAGGCGAGGAGAATCTGGGCGATAAATCGGGAAGCCTCGTCAGACGGAACCTTGATAAGGTGCGCCAGTGCATACAAGAATTTGAAGGAACCTACATCGCGGATATCTACCAACCCATGCTCGATATCGAAGTCTACGGACCCGACCAAGTGCTAGAGCGAAGCAAACACTCGCGCCGTCGACTTTCGGTCGCCTACTTTGTGATTGGAATTGACATGCTCTCAAAGGGAAAACCAGCGATTGAGGCCGCGAAATATTTTAAGGAATGTGCAAACAAGGGCTTCCCCATTTTCTACACATACGCGTTTAGCCATGCCATGGTGGAGCGGCTTAGCTGTGAAAGTGAAGCATACTACTGGTGCAAAAAATGAGTCTTGGAGCCATGCTGGCAGCTTATCGCCAATCGGACAGTCTGCCCGGCACAGACGCGATGGCTAAGAATTCATGTTCACCGTCTATTTCTTGAGCGAGTTACTTCTCACCGATCATAATGACTGGCACCGGTGGATGTAGAACGTATCGGAGTAACCAGCTCGAATGTCCAACGTAACGCAGATACTTGCAAGCCATTGAGTCCGGCGACCAACAGGCGGCCGCCGAGTTGCTGCCGCTGGTCTATGATGAACTTCGCCGGCTGGCGAAGTCACGTTTGGCTTCGGAGAATCCTGGCCAGACACTGCAGGCGACGGAGTTGGTTCACGAGGCCTACCGTCGGCTGGTCGATGAAACGAATGGCGGCGATGCCAAATGGAATAGCACGGGTCATTTCTTCGGTGCGGCGGCCGAAGCCATGCGGCGGATTCTGATCGATCGAGCTCGTGCCAAAGCGGCTCAAAAGCGTGGCGGTGATTTGCAACGCGTTGAATTCGAGGAACTGGAGCATCCAGCGGCCAAAAAACCGGAGAAGACTACTGGATCTAGACGAGGCCCTGACCAAACTGGAAGCCTCCGACCCCCAGAAAGCTCAGCTTGTCAAACTGCGATTTTTTGCCGGCCTCACCAACGCCCAAGCCGCCTCCGCCCTCGGCATCTCCTCCGCCACCGCCGATCGCCACTGGGCCTTTGCCCGGGCTTGGCTGAAAACGGAAATGAATGACTGAGACTTCAATGTTTAGTCACGTTGCCGAGGTTGCCCCGTGTTCTCTGTCGACTTGATGTTTGACACAGGCAAGAAATTGTCGGTCTGAAAAAGTGGGAAGGAGCCCCCCAGGGTCCCTCCTGACCCCTCTGCCCCCTATCCATCTGGCATTCTGGTCTCGACATTTCCGCTTTGATCTATTCAAGCTTGGCGTGCTTGACGCCAAATCGAATATGATAGTCAAAGTCGAAGCAAAATCCCACGTGTCGACGCAGGAACTATGAGCACTGATCTGAAACTTACAGCGGCCGAGTATGAGCGGATGGTGGCGAAGGGTGCCTTCGACGAACTGAGGCAAAAAATTGAGCTCATCAACGGCGCAATAGTATCCATGAACCCAGCCGGCCCCGTTCACGACGACATCATCGAGTTTCTGACTCGATGGTCAACTAGAAATACGGATGAGAAATCGGTGGGTGTCAGGGTCCAGTCTGGATTGGATTTATCGGAATTTGATAGCCGTCCCGAACCAGACATTGCGTGGGTGAAAGCCGGCCGTTATGTGGACGGTCACCCGCGAGCCGAACACGTGTTGCTGCTGATCGAGGTCTCCGACAGTAGCCCTGGATTCGATCTGGTCCACGAAGGCAGACTTGTACGCCAAAGCCGTCATCCCAGAGTATTGGATAGTCGACGTGAGTGCGAAAGAGGTACGTGTACACCGGCAACCCAAGCACGAACGTTACGGCGAGATATCAACTTTTGGAGCGTCCGACAAAATATCCCCGCAAATTCTGCCGACTGCCACCCTCGACCTGAGTGCACTCTTCGGAACGATCTAACGCATTATTCGAAATGGCGTAGCCGTCCCTCTCACGGCCCGCGAAGCGGAGCTTTCGCACGGGCCTGGCTGAAAACGGTAATGGATAAGGAGGGCTAGGTTATGCTTTCCGCGCACTAGCGTAGTCTTGGCAGTCAACGTGAAACAAACATTGTCTGAGAGCAATTTCCGCATCGCCCTCTTCCATTGTTTCGCCTTGTTTTAGCCTCGAGAACAATTCAGCTCGATGTTGCTCGACCGTACCATGTTGCTCGAAAAAGAGACTCCTAACTAGGTGTAGAACAAGTATGCGTGCTCATACCTATTCACCAAGTCACAGATTAGTCCAAGTGAGAATACCGCCGTATTGGTTGGAAGCAGGGACTTGGCTTCTCGAATCTTGCTTCTAGCCTCTTTCCATCTCCCTGCATGGAACTCGATCTGCGCCTCGCGAAACGTGCACCAGCCCTCGTCAGCACCAAGGTCTTCAGCAATTGTCAGTTGGTATTTCGCCTTATCCAAGTCATTCTGAAGAAGCTTTCATCACGATCCAGTCCAAATCACCGCGAACTTGGCTCTTCAACTTTTCCGGCGACACACTCCGGTGTTTAGCCACCACCGTCAGTTTTTCGCCTGACGTACTGAGTCGCGTACTTGGCTTGAGCGGCTCTTGCTCGCGAATTAGACGCTGCATTTCGGCATAGCCGGCCGTGCGCAGCTTTTCAGATTCCAATGGTGTCGTGCCGGTCAGTAGCTCATACAGAATAACACCCAGTGAATACACGTCGCTGCGAGTGTCGACATCCAGGCAACTCATCTCCGCCTGTTCCGGACTCATGTACTGCGGCGTGCCAATCATCTGGCCGTAGGCCGTGAACAGCGTCTTCTCGGTCAGTTGCTGATTGGTCGCCTTAGCCACGCCAAAATCGATCACCTTCGCGACCGGTTGTCCGTCGGCCAAAGTTACGAGTACATTTGATGGCTTGGTCTCGATGGATGATGCCTTTCTGGTGAGCATGTTGAACAGCCTGACAAACGGTCATGAACAGCTTCAGTCGTTCCTCGGTCGAGAGCTGGTTCTTGTCGCAGTACTCGGTGATCGGCACTCCCTTTACCAATTCCATGACGAAATAGGGACGGCCGCTTTCGGTTGTGCCACCGTCGAGCACACGGGCAATATTGGGATGATCCATCATGGCCAGTGCTTGCCGCTCGGCTTCGAAGCGTGCCACGACGGCATTGGAGTCCATACCCGGCTTGATGACTTTCAGGGCAACCTTACGGCGAACCGGTCGCACCTGTTCCGCCATGAACACCACGCCAAAGCCACCTTCGCCTATTCGCCGGCGCAGACCTGGTCGAGGTACATGGCCCGCTTAGCTGAATCACTCAATTCACGAGCGATTTGAAAAACAACCTCTTCATCGCGAGTTTGGTTCATCATTTTTACATCCGTCCTGAAGAGCGCGTTCGTAACAGCTAGAGCAGCTAAGGGACTTGCTTCAACGTCCATGATCCCCAGGAACCGCCGGGAGCGAGGCGGTTTAAGAAGGCCTCCGACCAAACATGCGACCACCAGTCAAACTTGCCTGTTTCGTTGATTTCTTGAAACGCTCTCTAGCCGTCAAACCTGACTCGCCGTTCGCAAAGGCAATCAATCCTGCCGCGTGGTACGCTAGCATGCTTCTTCCGTGCCGGGAATGACTAAAGAGAGGTACTTTTCAACGTTTCTAATGCTTGGGTTGGCGTATAGCTTTATCGCGAAAATGCTCCAATCTCCTCCGTGAGTATCGACTCAGCTGGCTGGCGTTCTTCTTCAAGCCGTCTAAATCACCAGCTACGGAAAACCTCAAGTGCCAGAAGATGATCCTGAAGCCAATACTCTGAACCTGAATAAACTTTATCAAAGGCATCTTGTGCGATGACACTGCGAGAAGCATCTGATTCTGCCTCTTCAAGGTCAGCGTAAGCTCGAGATGAATCCCCAGCTGACTTCAGAATCATTTTCGGTTCGCATAAGCTTACTCCGTCCATACAGTGTTGAAGCCTTGACCCAGTATCGGTCGTCGCTAGCCCGAGTCAGATGCGATCCGATCACTTCAGCATCAATCGCATTGAAGTACGATGCTCTTGCAATCCGTGAAGACTTTAATATCGTCTCGACACCGGTTCCGCTTGCTCTTTCCATCCGCATGGGAACTCCTAGCTCGTGCCACGAGTGTCGTCGCCGCAACGTATTGTTCAATTTGAATTGCGTTCGCGATTGCCTCCCGAATTGGCTACGCCAGAATCGAGACCGCCCTCGCGCGCTTCATTTGAATTTTCCCATGGTTTCCGCTTCCAATTCGATTAGCTTCGTGGATCGTATCTGCCCGAGAGATTGGCAGCAGGACTCCTGCGATACGGTCGGGTTATATGTGCGTCTCTTAGCGATCAACGGCTTTCATCATCTGAAGACCGCACGGTCAATCAGCGCGTTCGATAATGCTGCTTTGCGCATCTGCGCAACGTTTCCCGTTCGTTTGCCTTGGCTTTGCGGGCTTCCGCGAGCATTATGCTTGCGATCTTTAGCGGCAAGCGATACGCTGATGAGGTGCCCACAGAATCGTACCATGCTGTGATGTGACAAGCATCCGATTTCTATAAAAGTACTTGCGTAACCGATAACCAGCAGATGGAGGGCACGCCTGGACTGGTTCATTACCCAGATACCTTCCCACCTCATCGGCAAGGACAGATGGAGTATCATAGCGTCGCGCACGATCCTTCTCGAGCGACTTCATCACAATCCAGTCCAAGTCGCCACGCACAGATTTCTGTAACTGTTCCGGCGAGAGACTACGGTGATTGGCAATGACAGTGAGTCGCTCCCCAGATCCACTCAAGCCGAGTGCTCGGCTTGGGCGGTTCCTCTTCGCGAATCAGACGCTGCATTTCGGCATAGCCGGCGGTGCGCAGGCGTCTCAGCCTCGAGCGGAGTGGTGCCCGTCAGCAACTCGTACAGAATCACGCCCAGCGAGTAGATGTCGCTGCGCGTATCGACATCCAGGCCAGCTCATCTCCGCTTGCTCAGGACTCATGTATTGCGGCGTGCCAACCATCTGGCCGATAAGCTGTGAACAGAGTCTTTTCGGTTAGCTGCTGATTGATCGCCTTGGCGACGCCAAAGTCGATGACCTTGGCAACGGGTTGTCCGTCGGCGAAGCGTTACCAGCACATTCGATGGCTTGAGATCGCGGTGAATGATGCCCTTCTGGTGAGCGTGCTGAATGGCTCTGACAAACGGTTGTGAACAGCTTCAATCGCTCATCGGTATGAGAGTTGGTTCTTGTCACAGTACTCGGTGATCGGGACACCCTTTACCAATTCCATGACGAAGTACGGGCGGCCGGTGTCTGTTGTGCCGCCATCGAGCACGCGGGCGATATTGGGATGATCCATCATGGCCAGAGCCTGCCGTTCGGCTTCGAAGCGAGCGACGACGGCACTGGAGTCCATGCCCGGCTTGATGACTTTCAGGGCAACCTTCCGCCGGACAGGTCGGACTTGTTCCGCCATGAACACCACGCCGAAGCCACCTTCGCCGATTTTCTGCAGCAGCTTGTAGCGACCGATTTCCTGGCCGGCCGCTTCGGTAATAGGCTTGCTGGTCGACCGTGGGAGCGGGTTCGGAATCAGCTGACTTCAGAAAACTCTGCTCCTGTTCGTGGACGGCCAGCAACGCTTCGACGCGTTCCCGGAGAGCCTGGTCGCCGGCGCAGATCTGGTCGAGATAGTCTGCTCGCATCTCCGAGTCGGGAATTCACTTGCGCGATGTGAAAAATCCGCTCGTCATCGAGTTGTTGGCTCGCCATTTCTTTGGCTCCGGTTCTGTTTTGCTGTTGGCTCCTGCATCACTATGCGAAATCCAGCTCTCAGCACCCCAACGGAATTCTCGAAAATACTCAAAATTCAGGATTTTGCCTCGCCGGACATCTCCAGCCGCAGCCAGGAGCGGGCGTAGGTCCAGTCGTTCTCGGCAGTTGATGGTCGAAATCCCAAGAGTCTGGGCAGCCTGGGCGGTGGTCAGGCCGGCGTAAAACCGGAGCTTGACCAGCTCGGCTTTGCGGGGATGCTGCTGCTGGAGTTTTTGCGAGCGCCTCGTCGAGTCCCAGAATGTCGTCGCATGCCAGAGGCAAAACGGCTGGTTCAATTTCGGCCAGTTCAACCCGCTCGCGATCGCCACCCCGCTTGAGACTGGCCCGCTGCCGGGCTCGCTCAATCAAGATTCTTCGCATGGCCTCGGCGGCGGCCGAAAAGAAATGTCGCGAGTTATCCCACTGCTGCGGATTCGTTTGGTCGATCAGTCGCACGTAGGCTTCATGCACCAGCGCCGTCGCCTGCAACGTCTGTCCCGGCTTCTCGCCAGCCAGCTTGATTTCGGCCAGCCGACGAAGCTCGGCGTAAACCAACGGCAGCAGCTCTTCGGATGCCTGTCCATCACCAGATTCGATGCGTGCGATGATTTGCGTAACGTCGCTCATGAGCCCCTCTTTGATTAGGGCTCAATTGTAGCAAACCAATAGCGGCTTGCGATCAGTTTGTGGATTTCAGACTCCAGGGGCGACGACTTCGTCATTTTCTTGATTTACTGAATTCAAATGAGAAGTTCGCTCGCAGTTCCCTTGCCAGACTTCTCAATTCGTTACCATGAACCGATCCGGCCCGAGTATAACGAGCAGATGGGTAGCAGCCGTGAGCCGCCGTAAAGGCGTCCGCTACCACTCGAAGACAGGCGCCAAGCCAGCTACGTCTCGGGCATGTTCACCAGAAAGCTCTCTTGGTTTGTAGTGCGTCGCCGCGGTCGATCATTCGAATGTTTTTCGTTTTGGCGAACGGTCCGCCAGCAGGCCGGTAGCATGTGAATAGTCAGACATCGATGGAGAGAACTCAAACCATGAAACCGACGATCTTTTTCACTGTCTTGACGAGCTTTCTGATTGTTCCCGCAATGTCAGAGGAACCACCAACGAAAAAACCCTCTGACTTTATCCCGAATACGATCAGTGACCAGGCTCGGCAAATTCCAACGCAAGGGACACCGATAGCAGAAGACAATCCGCAGACCCTCGAGGATTGGCACGAGAAACGAAAGGAAATGGAGGCGTTAGGGACATCGTTATACGAAGCGAGCAGCTACAAGTATGACGGGGAAGCAGAGGTTCTTTCCTTCCAGGGCAATGACGGCCACGTCGTGGAAGTACAACGCATGACGCCAGCAAAGCTGAGCGAGCAGGATGCAGATAAGGCAATCATGCACATCCACGGCGGCGGATTCTGCGTAATGTCCCCGCAGAGCACGTACTGCGTTTGCGCTCCGCTAGCGAATCTGACTGGATTGCAGGTCTACTGCGTCAAGTATCGACTTGCTCCGGAACATCCATTCCCCGCGGCGATGAATGATTGTGTCACT
>CAVPPY010000040.1:0-12677 GCA_963707245.1 Pirellulaceae bacterium | reverse complement strand
CTTCTACATGGCTCTTTGGCCAGATTGGCTCCCAGGGGTAGCCGGATTCCGTAGAATTCGGTTGCTTGCAAGATTCCTTGAATTCAGGCGGCTCCGGCCATCGCCCAATAACCCAAAGTTATTCGATTGGCGTAGCACGGGTCGCATGTCGCGGTGGATGTCCTTCACTGCGGCGTACTTACGCCACTCATTGCCCCTGTTGCGGAGGGCCGCGGAAGGAAAGCAAGCTTGCAACGTAGCCGCGCGCACAGCAGACCGCTCAAACCTACCAGACTGAGGCCCACGCCCATGCTGATCAGCATCGACCAGGGGTTACCGCGGGGAGAGAACGCAAATGCAAAGGAAGTGGAGTAAAAAAAGAGACTCAGCAGTGCGGGCATCGTGCCGATAGCGTAGGCCTGAACGACACCACGATGCCAAACGATCATGCACACAAAGAGTCCGGGCAAGAGGACCATCAGTGGCATGAAAATGAAGCCGAAGATACTCTGTCCACCAACTTGATAGAGCAAGAAACCCAAAACCCAAAAAGCACCCACCACGCAAATGTTGATCATCAGCAGAAGAAAAAAAGCTTGGGCGGGTGTCGTCGGCCTGCGCACTGCGGACGACTGCGATGGAGCGGTTGATGAGTACGCAGACTCCGAGTAGCCAGCTGGCGGAAGCGCCCTGGCGGCATCAAATACTGGCGGCTGTGGCCCATCAATCGATTCGGAATTTGACATCGCGGCACTCTGTGTGGGAAATGGGGGGATAACGGCGGGTGGCATCCCCGGATGGAAACTGTGCCCGAGTTTCTGCAGTTTGGGAATTTGATAGGCCATGAAAATTCCGCCGAAGGCAATCAGCATGAACACCGTGGCCAAGCGATTGACGACACTCGCGGCGAACTCGACATCCGAATTGGCAGTAGCCACATTGGCGAGGATTGCCGAAATGAGCACTACCACGCCGGAAATGATCACTCCCAGCAGACTGACCTTGAGCAGCGGCCGATTGAATGGACGCGCAGCACCAGCGGTCTCATCTTCTACCGCATCATCACTAAAAATATGGTCGTCGTTTTCCGGCAAGGATTTAGCTTTCAGTGGTGGAATCAAGCTAGAGCCAGCAAAAGAAGTCGCTCCATGGTGACCGATGTAGCCTCCAGTCGCAAGCATATATATCGAGAGTTTGGCTGAACCAACGACAGAATCTTGACCGCGCGACCAGTTGCGTCACGGGCAACTGTCAAGATGAACGCGGCACGGAGTGTGGGGCGCAGACCCGCTTTAGCGGCGCATGAAGATATTCGGCTTGCTTGGCTGCACAGCTGAGGGAGATGTGGCGGGGATTGCACCTTCCACAGTAGATTTAGAGGGTTGCTCTCGCGAAGCAGACCAGTTGTCGGACGGAAGATCGGAGAAGCTTCTTTGGACTGCAGCGGGACGCAATGCTGTTCCCCTGTCCGGGTAAGAAGGCTGTGCCTTGTTCCCGACATCGGGGAGAGCTGCATCGGATCGCTTCAACGCGGTGGCTACAGGACTGGGTTCTGCTCGACTCGCGGCAATCCTCGCTGCAATGGCCGCGAACTCCTGCTGGACCGTGTCATCGACGCGATTCAGCTGCATCGCCAAGCCTTGAGCTGCCGCGGGATTATGGGAGCAAATTTGCGAGATCTGGGACATGAATTTGGCTGTCTCGACGAAATTGTAATCCGCCGTTTTGCCAACGAACGGTCCCAACGTTCTGGTCAGAATGTCCGCGCCGAAGATTGTCCAGCTTGAGAAAGACGTCCATCGTGCCAGCGACGCGTTCCGTCTGTGGATCCTGATTTGCGTGGCGTGTGTGCAATATGCATACGCAGCGACCTCGCATTTTACGCGGCGTCATGCTGCCGTCGTACATGCCATTTCCGTAGTAAATATGCAGATTGCTATCGCCGTATACCAGATCGCAACGAGCTGTGGTGCCTGCTCCGTCATCAGCCAAGAACGAACTGGGGCTCGTCCGCTGTGTCGATACTTGCGTGATGCCCATCAACTGCCAAATATTGACCATGACTTCCGGCCGACGGACCAGAAATGTGAACATCTGCGGATCGCATTCAATTTCTTGGGTTGGCATTCGTCGAAAGAAGCTGGGGTTTTCAACGACTTCACGAACCAGCTGGGCAGTGTTGCTGTTCAGTCGATGAAAAGGAACGCTCTGCACTGCCTCCAAGCGAATCTCGCGTGAGGAAGCACCTTCGATGACCGTGTCTTCGGCCCGGCAAAAGCGTCCACTACCGGCACTGGGGATGCTAACCAGCAGGTGGAATAGGAGCACAACAAGAGCAATCCGCATGTAGAAGCCCACGCTCGCGTAGTCCACTGAGGTATCCCGGCGACCGGCTGCACGGTCCGCTCGCTGCTGGCCATGCAGGTGGCGCTGCAACGCCAACTCTTCATTTGATCGGTTCGCAGCGTGCTCCCTCCCCACTTTGAATTGCGTGTTGGCAATGGAATGCGATAAACGTCGCAGAAATCTGGGGCGGTTTGAGCTGGTTGCTTGCTTGCTAAAGATAGCAAAATGGCGAATTGCCCTTGAGGCCATTCGGCGGTTCTGCGAGAAGCAGGTTTGCCCTGAGACGCTAAGCCGACTGCCAAGAAAATTTCGAGTTTTATTGAATGCCGGACAATCAACAAAACATCGAACGTTTGGATCTGAGATTCCAAGTGGAACCAGCGCCGGACTCCCATCGCTTTAGCTTGCCGGGTGGTTGGCTAGTATGGTGCCTGTTCGGGATTGGCCTGGGGCTAGCCTGCTGGTTCGTGGGCCGCGACTCGTTGGCTCGCAGCCTGTCCAGCCAGTTGAGTGCAGCCGAATCGGCGGAGCAGGCCCTGTTAGCACTCGATGGTCTGCTGATGCTGGACGCGAATGCTAGCCTCGAAATTGTGGCTGGACTCGAGCACGCCGACTCCCGTGTGTCCCGAACCGCCTTCCGTACGCTTGACACGCAGATCACCCGTTGGCAGAAGCTTGGTGATTCGCAGTCGATGGACAGACTCAGCGAATTGGCCGCCCGCCTCCAACAAATGCCGGAATCTGCATCGCCGAACACATTGATGTTGGCTAGTGGCTTGGCGTCGCGAATTTATACGGTCTGCATTGATCGCGATGATCCCGAATTGGCCTCTGTTTTGGCGGCCTGCGAAACGGTTATTCGCCGCGCGGGAACAGTCCACGCTCCTCAAGAACGAGATAACCACTGGGCGGCTACCGATGTTGGACTTGCACCCTTCGCCGATCCGCAGGTCGAGGCAGCAGGCAGCTCCGCAAGATTGTCTGATCCCGTGGCTACCACGGCAGCCCCCTCAACCACGCGCCAGGCTGAAGTCCCGTTTGCCCAAGACCAACTTGGGCTGCTGCCAGCCGGAGTGCCGGTGCGCACCATTGAGGAAACCAGTGCGAGCACGAGCATCCACAGTCAGATGACACCCACCGTGCAGAATCGCTCCTCCCATCAACCGTTTTTGGCTGAATCTCACCTGCCCGCTTACGAGACGGTGGACGGTTCTCCATCGCAGGAAGCAACAACCTTGCATGGGTATGGCATGGCTCCGGTGGAAATGACTGCGGGCGATCCGCAATCGCCGCAACCGCAGTTCGTGCGCGTGCCTGCCACGCTCTCGCACAGTCCCATTACCAAGCTCGCTGCGACTGGTCAACCAACTCCCGCGCTGGGAGGTATGGATGAGCTGGAAATTGAACAGTTGGTTCGCTTGTTGGCCAGTGTCCAGCCGAATGTGGTTCAAAGTGCCTGTCTGGCGTTGCGCAAGAAGGGAATGAGTGAAACCAGACTGGCCTTGGCTTGCGAACTGGCGACTTGCTCGGCAGCTCGCCGCTTGCAGTTGCTTGGTCAAATTGCAGCCAACGGAGAAAGCGAGCCAACCCCTTGGCTGCTGTGGATGGCTGAGGACGGCCAACCGGAAGTTCGCAAGCTGGCCGTTTCCCTGTTGAGCTCCATGGTCGATCCCCATGTGGAACGCAGTTTGAGAGTGTTGCTCAACCGCGAGCGCGACGCGGAGGTTGAGCAAACGATCCGCCAAACACTCTTAGTTGGCCCCCAAAGGCTGCGCTGATCATACCCCGCCTCTAGATTAAATTGGCATAGCGGTCCGCAAAACCCAATCTGCAACCGGCGGAACCTTGGGTGCAGATCGGGGTTTGCAATTTAGGCGGCTTTTGCGATTCTCCCGATGCCGAGTTGTGTTCGATGCGGACATGGTGACGGAGGTTGGAGGTGATGCAGCGTGAAAGGAACTATCGTAGGTTTCAATTAATCCCGCGGCCCCCCGCTGGCTCGCCCAGCCGGAGCCAAAGTTTTTTAGTTAGGGCCGTCGCCCAATTGACACCGCCTGCCTCACCTCCCCGGCCCGCTTGTCCAACCGGGAGGCAAGTATCGAGCCAAGTGCGATTCGAGGTGGGAATGAAACTTCGCTTCCTGCCGGGCAAGCCGGCAAGGGGAGCTGTCTTGAAATGGCTCGTTAGCTAACCTCAAAACTTGCGCTCACGTCGGACGAGCCGACATGGGGCGGAGGCGGTCAGGTTGTGGGGTGTTCCTGGGGGGCTCTGCTCAATTTACCCCACCTCTAGATTAAATTGCGATAGCAGTCCGCAAACCCCAATCTGCACCCGGAACCTTCGTCCGGCACAATTCACCTTGAGCTCGGGCCTTCGGCCTGCTAGTAGACATGCTTGGCTGCCATCAGATTTATTTAATGGAGACGCAGCCCTGGCTAGCATCAGCGAGAGTGGAGGCAAAGGCAAACGCATGTCCGACATCGAACAATGGAAGGCCGACCTGCAGGCTCGCGAAAGCGCAGACACGTGAGCAGGCAGCGGAGGCCTTAGCTACTGCTGGCGAGTTGGCTGCTGGAGCGGCAGTCGAGTTGGTGCAGGCCTGTGCGGATGAGGGCGCGCGGGACTGGGCCGTGGAGGCTCTCGAAAACATGGGCTCACCGTCCGTGGAATGCCAACCGGAATTGATTCGATTGCTGGAAAATTCCGAGCCTCTGGTTAGCTATTGGGCGGCTACCTTGCTTGGGCGAATGGGCGCGGCAGCCCTTTCAAGCGAGGATGCGCTGGCAAAAACGCTGGCAGGCAGTTCAGACCTGGCCACTCGTCAACGGGCGGCATGGGCGCTGGGCCAAATTGGGTGCCGCAGCGAGTCCGCCAAGCGGGCCCTGCAAGCCGCCGCCGAGGAAAAGGAACCACGATTATCTCGAATAGCTGCAGAGGCATTGTCGCACTGATAGCAACCGCCAGCATCATTCGAGAAATCACCGTCCTGTTTAAGGGTGATCATCACGACGGCGCGTGGTGGCACCAGGAGAAATGCGACCGTCATTTCTCCTGCGATCCATAGCGATCAGCCCAGCAGTAGTCATCAGGCAGGATGTCTGATCGAAAGGCAAGGAAGCCGCAGGTGGCGAAAAAGAAAACTCAATCGAAACAGTCGTGGCGACTGTCGACCGTGCTATGGATGCTGTTGACCAGCCTCTCCAGCGGTAGCATCGGTGCCTACTTTAATCGCGACATTCCTTTGCTAGGGTCACTGCTGGAATATCTCCAGTCTGAGGTGGACCCCAATGCAGTAGCATTACCAGGTGAAGCCTTTCCCGGGACAGCCCTACCGGGAGCGGGTGGCCTGGGCGCGCAGACACCCGCAGCCGGCGGCGCCTCGCCACCGGTTGGCTCCATGGTGTCCACCCAGCTGGCATCTGCCCAGCACCCGCCGATCGACTACTGTTGGCGACCTTTAACATCCAAGTCTTCGGTGAAAGCAAGCTGGGCAAGCCGGATGTAGTTCAAATCTTGGTACCGATCATCCGCCAGTTCGATATCGTGGCCATTCAAGAGGTGCGCACCAAAAGCGATGAAATACTGCCTAGATTCCTGGCAGCCATCAACGCCGATGGTAGTCGCTATTCGTACATCATTGGCCCGCGTTTAGGTCGCACGACAAGCACCGAGCAATACGCGTTTATCTTTGATACCAATCGCATCGAGCATGATCCGAGTTCGGTGATGACCATTCAAGATCCCAAGGATGTGTTGCACCGCGAACCCTTTATGGCCCGTTTCCGACCACGCACGGCGGCACCCGATCGGGCATTCACATTCTGGTTGGTCAACATCCATACCGACCCGGACGAAGTGCCCCAAGAGGTCGATGCGCTAGCCGACGTATTCCAAGTCATACAACAGGCTCGACCCGACGAAGACGATGTGATCATTCTCGGCGACCTGAACGCCAACGCCGCGCAGCTCGGGCGACTGGGGAAGGTCCCAGGCATGCAGTGGGTTGTCAATGGCGTGCCAACCAACACCCTGCAGACCAAGGCCTATGACAACATTCTCTTCGGAGCTTCCACTCGGGAATACACGGGCCGCTGGGGAGTGATGGACATGGAACGTATCTTTGGTATCTCCCGCGATCAAGCTCTTCGCGTCTCGGATCACTTGCCCGTATGGGCAGAATTCAACATGTGGGAAGCTCCACAAACCGGCTCCTTCGCCGATCGCGGCCTGGGAGCCCTGCGCTAGGCGACGGATTCGTAACCCCATGCGTAGCTACCGTCGCCAGACGGTGGGTGTATTTGCCCACGCTCTGGCGAGCGTAGCTACCGTCGCCAGACGGTGGGTGTGTTTGCCCACGCTCTGGCGAGCGTAGCTACCGTCGGCAGACGGTGGGTGTGTTTGCCCACGCTCTGGCGAGCGTAGCTACCGTCGCCAGACGGTGGGTGTATTTGCCCACGCTCTGGCGAGCGTAGCTACCGTCGGCAGACGGTGGGTGTGTTTGCCCACGCTCTGGCGAGCGTAGCTACCGTCGGCCAGACGGTGGGTGTATTTGCCCACGCTCTGGCGAGCGTAGCTACCGTCGGCAGACGGTGGGTGTGTTTGCCCACGCTCTGGCGAGCGTAGCTACCGTCGGCAGACGGTGGGTGTGTTTGCCCACGCTCTGGCGAGCGTAGCTACCGTCGCCAGACGGTGGGTGTGTTTGCCCACGCTCTGGCGAGCGTAGCTACCGTCGCCAGACGGTGGGTGTGTTTGCCCACGCTCTGGCGAGCGTAGCTACCGTCGGCAGACGGTGGGTGTGTTTGCCCACGCTCTGGCGAGCGTAGCTACCGTCGGCAGACGGTGGGTGTATTTGCCCACGCTCTGGCGAGCGTAGCTACCGTCGCAGACGGTGGGTGTGTTTGCCCACGCTCTGGCGAGCGTAGCTACCGTCGCCAGACGGTGGGTGTGTTTACCCACGCTCTGGCGAGCGTAGCTACCGTCGGCAGACGGTGGGTGTGTTTGCCCACGCTCTGGCGAGCGTAGCTACCGTCGGCAGACGGTGGGTGTGTTTGCCCACGCTCTGGCGAGCGTAGCTACCGTCGGCAGACGGTGGGTGTATTTCCACGCTCTGGCGAGCGTAGCTACCGTCGGCAGACGGTGGGTGTGTTTGCCCACGCTCTGGCGAGCGTAGCTACCGTCGGCAGACGGTGGGTGTGTTTACCCACGCTCTGGCGAGCGTAGCTACTGGATTCTCCCAGGAAAAGCATCACGGCGCGGACTCACATCCCATGCAGAATTTTCATGCCTGACGACAAATCAAACACGGTGGGCGTGGTTGGTAATTGCGACCAATCGAGTTTACCGATCAGATCCTGGGGCTGCATCGATTTGCAGTGGGGGTTCATGTTCAGCGTCCATGCCAGAAAGCCGATCAACGCCTCGGGTGGGATGCCCGCGTCACGAAAATAGTTCACACGCGTGTCCCCATGCCGTTTGGCAAGCCTTCTACCGTCGGGGCCGACCATCAATGGCACATGAAAGTAGCTGGGGGCGGGCCAACCTAAGAAACGCAGGATAGCCAATTGCCGAAAAGTGCTGGCTATCAAATCGTCACCGCGGACGACCTCCGTGACGCCCATGTCCTGGTCGTCCACAACCACCGCCAGTTGGTAGGCGGGCAGACCGTTGCCGCGTGCAATGACGAAATCGCCTAATTGCAAAAGCGGATCTGCGGATTGCGGGCCGCGCAGTCCATCCACCCATGCGAGCCTGCCTTCGTCGAATGCCCAGCGATAGGAGAATTCAACATCGTCGGTCACGGTTGGAGGTGTGGCACGACAACTGCCGGGATAGATCGGGCCTTCCAATGGTTTCAAGAGCGATTCATGCGGCGCGCTGGCTGCCTCGGCAACCTCCGAACGCGTGCAGGTACAGCGATAGACCTTGCCACCCGCGATCAATTGCTGCAGAACTTCAGCGTAACGCGGCAGTCGCTGGGACTGAATCACGGGCGAACGATCGGCTGTGTCTGCCGCAGCCGGATGGATGTCGGAATAGTCCCAATCCAATCCCAGCCAGGTCAAATCGGTGAGTGTTGCCTGAGTTGCCCAAGCTTTGATCCGCGGCGAGTCAATATCTTCGATGCGCAGCAGAAACGCGCCCACCAGCTTGTCGTGCCGATAACCAAGCCAGTAGGAAACTGCGCACGTTGCCTAAATGCAATGCTCCGGTCGGCGAGGGAGCCAGGCGACCGGTAACGATGGTTGAACTCATGCCACTAGATTGCGTTGCCAAACCTGGAATTCGCTGGGCCATTCATCCTGGGGACCGGCCGCTACTGCCTCCGTAGACAACATGTGCCACTCTCGCCAATCCATCTTCGGAAAGTAAACGTCGCCTTCCAGGGTAGTCAGCACCCTAGTGAGCCACATCGTCTGGCAGTAGGCGATCGCGGAGGCATACAGCATGGCACCACCGACGATCATCACTCGCCGTCCTGACTCTACGGCCGCTGGAATGTGCTCCAAGTCCCTAACGACGCTCACATTGGCCTCGGGAGTTACAAATCCCGAGCCAGATAGCACAATGGTTTGTCGCCCCGGCAATGGACGTCCAATCGATTCATAGGTCCGGCGGCCCATAACCAGGCAGTTACCCATGGTCAGGCGTTTAAAACGTTTGAGATCCGTGCTCAGTCTCCATGGGAGTTCAGCCTTGCGGCCAATCAAGCCCTGAAGGTCCATGGCAACTACTATTGTCCAGTCCAGTGCTAAGGGCAGCTTGTGCTGGGAATCGGTCATCAGGTTCGGGCACTTAGAGCCTATCCGAAAAGGGGTCTGACCCTTTGGATGCGAGTCGATTTCATTGGTTTCTTGGCCTCGCCGGAGAGGGTCAGACCCCTTTTCGGATAGGCTCTTAACAAGAGGCCGCTGCGATTACACCGCCACCGGGGCTGGAATATGAGGATGCGGCGTATAGTTCAGCAACTCAAAGTCGTCGAATTCAAAATCCAAGATCGACGAACGCGGCTGGCGGATCCGTAGTGTTGGCAGTGGACGCGGCGCGGGACAGCTGCAGCTCGGCCTGCTCAAGGTGATTATTGTACAGGTGCACGTCACCGAAACTGTGTATGAATTCGCCAGGCTTCAAATTGGTCGCATGGGCCATCATCATCGTCAACAACGCGTAGGAGGCAATGTTGAAGGGGACTCCCAAGAACAAGTCTGCGCTACGTTGATACAACTGACAACTCAAACGCCCATTGATAACGTAGAACTGGAACAGCAAATGGCAGGGTGGTAGGGCCATATGCTCGACGTCGGCAACGTTCCAAGCGCTGACGATCAAGCGGCGTGAATCGGGGGTATCGCGAATCGCCTGCTGAACCTGCAAAATCTGGTCAATCGTTTGGCCGTTGGGGCACTCCCAGGAGCGCCACTGCTTGCCATATACAGGCCCCAAGTTACCCTCCTGGTCTGCCCACTCGTCCCAAATGGTGACCCGATGATCCCTCAGGAACTGGATATTCGTGTCCCCACGCAAGAACCATAACAGCTCGATCAAGATACTGCGTAAATGCAATTTCTTAGTGGTCAACAGGGGGAATCCCTGACTCAGATCGAAACGCATTTGATAACCAAACAAACTGCGCGTGCCGGTCCCCGTCCGATCCTGCTTGGGATGTCCGCTTTCGAGCACTGTTCGCATGAGTTCCAGGTATTGCTGCATGCCCAAGATAATATCGCCTGCCCTGCAACTGGGCTAGTGCATCGCTCATCGATAAATCCCTCAGCCGGCGGATGCTCGGTGATTCCGAACCTCCAAGTCTGAATTGCTAAATGTCCTGATGCCTGCCGCTACGACTTCAGGCTAGTGGTATACTAGGTCTTTGTAGGAATAAAGATTGCGTTTGGAAAAAGGGGTCCGACACCAAAAGTGCGAAGCACCCGAAGGGCCGTTCCGGCTTTTGGTGTCGGACCCCTTTTTCCCTTCCATCCCCAAATGAAACTTTGACAAAGACTAGAACACCATCGTGCCGCAGCGTTTTACGCTTGCATGGCATGCGCTGAACCTGTGCGCTTTTAACGAAACCAGTTCAGGCCTGAACGAGGGCAAGATCCGATGTGCAGAACGGCCGAGTCGCCATCATTCAGCAAAGGGCCAGACACTGGTTGCGCGGACCGCAATCGCCGGCCGTCCCGACCGTGGGCGGTAAGCTTGATGAGCATGGCCATGTTTGTGGTGCTGGTCGGCTGGGCAAGCCAGAGCACTATTGCCGATGAGGATGATGATTTCTTTGAGCGAAAGATTCGCCCGGTGTTGGTCGAACACTGCTATGCCTGTCACTCGGGAGAGGGTGAGCAAATCGAGGGCGGTCTGCGGCTTGACTCGCGACAGGCCATGCGGCGTGGTGGTGAAAGTGGTCCGGCGATCGCCCCCGAACGGGCCCAGGATAGTTTGCTCATCGCTGCGTTGCGCTACGAGACGCTGGAGATGCCGCCCGACAAAAAGCTGTCCGATAACATCATTCGCGATTTTGAGCAGTGGATAGCCCAGGGCGCGCATGACCCGCGTGAAGAAATGACCCAGCCCCACGAGGCGTTGGAATCGGAGATCGATTACCAGCAGGGACGCGAATTCTGGAGTTTTCGCGCACCCGTGGCACAAGATCTGCCAACGCATGGTTTTGGCGATTGGACTCAGCGGCGACTGGATGCCTTCGTGGCAGCCCGACTGGAGCAACAGGGGCTGACGCCCGCCTCGGCTGCCCCGCCCGGCGTGCTAGCGCGGCGATTGGCCTTTGACCTGACAGGTCTGCCTCCCACGCTCGCGCAGCTCAATGCATGGCAGGCTGAGCCCAATGTTCTCAGCACGCAGGCAGCCATCGATGAGCTACTCAGCTCGCCGGCTTTTGGCGAACATTGGGCGCGTCTGTGGTTGGACATCATGCGTTTTGCCGAGGATCAGGCGCATATAGTCGGCAACGACAAATCGCTGTTCTTCCCCAACTCTTTCTTGTATCGCGATTGGGTCATTGAAGCGCTCAATGTTGATATGCCCTACGATCAATTCATCAAGCTCCAATTGGCGGCCGACCTGTTGACCCCCGAGGATCCGCAGGATGATGTGGCCTTGGGTTTTATCGGACTAGGTCCCAAGTACTATCGCCGGAGTAGCCCGGAGGTGCAGGCTGAGGAGTGGGAGGATCGCGTGGATGTGCTGACACGCGGTCTCCTGGGGCTGACCGTTGCCTGTGCGCGTTGCCATGATCACAAATACGATCCGATTGGAACCGAGGATTACTACGCGCTGGCTGGCGTCTTCGCCAGCACGGAAATGTATAACCGGCCGCTTAAAGAAGACGCAAAACTAAATAAGAAAGGTCAGGTCGAGGATCCCAGCGAAGCTCTGCACATCGTTCGCGACGTCGAGCCACGCGATTTGGCAGTCATGATTCGTGGAGATGTGAATCGCAGTGGACCAGAAGTCGCGTGGCTTTTTGACCGTGCTGGGCCCGCAGCAGAGACAACGTTTCCAACTGGGAAGTGGCCGTCTCGAATTGTCAGAGGCCATTGCATCCCGGCAAAATCCACTGACCGCGCGGGTACTGGTGAATCGTGTTTGGGCGCGATTGATCGGTAGACCACTGGTCGCCACTCCAAGCAATTTTGGTAGTTTGGGGGATCCGCCTTCACACCCCGAGTTGCTCGACGATTTAGCCGTCGGCTTGATGGAGAACCATTGGTCATTGAAATGGCTGTGTCGCGAGATTGTCTCCTCGGCTACTTACCAACAGACCAGCCAAGGCCAAGCCCTTGATTTGGATCCGCAGAATCAGTGGCTGTCGCGGATGCATCGCAAGCGGCTGAGTATTGAACAGTGGCGGGATGCAGCTTTGCAGGCCGCCGGGCGTCTGGATTCACAACGATATGGACCGAGTATCGATCCCAGCGATCCACAGGCTACCCGCAGAAGCGTCTACAGCCATGCCAGTCGCTTGCAGTTGAACGCCATGCTGGCCTTATTCGATTATCCTGAACCCAACAATCACAGCGAGCAGCGGGCGCAAACCGTTTCCGCCTCGCAGAAATTGTTCATGATGAACAGCCCTTTTATGGTCCAGCAATCCCAGCTGGCAGCAAAACGGCTACTCCAGCCTGAAACCAGTATTCGTGCGTTGTTGGATCGGGCCTACCTTTGTCTGCTGTCGCGTCGGCCGACGGAGCCGGAAATCGTCGCGGCACTTGACTTCCTTACGCTCGATGGCAGCAACTTTGACCAGTATGTGCATGCCTTGATGATGTCGAATGAAGCACTGTACTTGGACTGAATTCCTATGCATCGATCGTTTGATTGTTATTTTTCATTTTTTT
>CAVPPY010000039.1:0-206281 GCA_963707245.1 Pirellulaceae bacterium | reverse complement strand
TGAGGGGCAAGATCGCGCCGAAAGCGTTGAACTTCGAGCATTTCGATGAATCATGCCTTCATTCGGATGGCCGACTGTTTCAGCCCCCCAACCCTTCTCCCCCGGAGTACCGGCGGTAGTAACTACACAACTCAGGCTGATGTACTACCTCCCCGACCTCCCTTTGCCGTAGCTGGACAACCGGTCTTGCCAATTCGCGGCAAAGGCGCCATCCTAAGCCAAGTTCTAGCTGCATGCCGTCGTTTGTCAGACGGCTCAGTTCCAGTGCACTGGAACTGATTCCAGTTCACCGGTATCCATTCGCCCGCACGGATTCTTTTGTAGGGATTTCGTGGCGGCCCAGGAGAAGATTGCGATGTTGCAAGTCCAATTGCCAGACGGAACTATTGTCGAGCATCCGGCAGACGCGACCGCCATGGACGTTGCTGAGAAAATCGGCTCGCGTTTAGCCAAGGCCGTGGTGGCCGCAAAAATAGGCGAGCGGATTGTCGATGCGGTCCGCCCCCTTCGCGAACTGTGTGAACAGTCGCCTGTCCCCCTGACTCTATTGACCGAGCGCGACCCCGAGGCGCTCGACGTTCTGCGGCATTCTAGCGCACACATCATGGCCCGGGCGGTAATGCGACTCTATGAGGGGGTGTCCTTGGCTTTCGGCCCCACCATCAACAATGGATTTTACTATGACTTTGATCTGCCGCATAAGTTGAGTGAAGACGATTTCGAAGCGATTGAAGGCGAGATGGCCAAGATCGTCAAGGAAGCCGAGCCTTTTGAGCAATTCTCGCTTTCGAGGGACGAAGCCTTGCAGCTGTGCCGCGACCTCAAGCAGTCGCTGAAAGTGGAGCACATTGAAACCGGCTTGGCAGCCCATGAGCAACTGGGGTTTTACCGTCAGGGCGAGTTCGTCGACCTGTGCCGAGGACCGCACATTCCTGATGCTAGCAAACTGAAAGCATTCAAGCTGCTGACGGTGGCAGGCGCATATTGGAAGGGCGACGCCAAGGGCAAGCAACTCCAGCGTCTATATGGCACGGCCTGGTTTAGTCCCAAAGACCAGGCAGCGTATCTCGAGCAGGTGGAAGAAGCCAAGCGCCGCGACCATCGCGTACTAGGCAAAAAGATGGGACTATTTCAGATCAGTCCGGAGGTTGGCCAAGGATTATGTCTGTGGCTGCCCAAGGGGGCTCGGGTGCGCGTTCTGCTGGAGGATTTCCTGCGGCAGGAACTTCTGCGGCGCGGTTATGAACCCGTCTACAGCCCGCATATTGGACGTGTCGAACTCTACGAAACCAGCGGTCACTTTCCATATTACCGCGACAGCCAATTCCCTCCCTTATTCGTCGAGCAGGCGGGTGGATTGATTGACGCCTGGATCAATCGCTTGCAATCTCAACCCGGCCTAACGCCCGAGCAGGAAAGCCAACTGAGCGACGCGGCCGAAGTCCTGGGTGTCGAGTTGCCGGAGTACAACTTGGTCGCCAGTGTCGAAGAGCGAGTCGCGGTACTCAACGCTTGGCAGCGGCAGCACGAGCGGTACCTGGTAAAGCCCATGAATTGCCCGCACCACGCGCAAATCTTCAAAGCACAACCGCGTTCCTACAAACAGCTGCCACTTCGCCTGATGGAATTTGGTACCGTCTACAGGCACGAACAGACTGGAGAGCTTAACGGCATGCTCCGCGTGCGCGGCTTGACCCAAGATGATGCTCACATTTTCTGCACCGCCGAACAGGTCGAGGAGGAATTCCGTAACACCATAGAGCTGACGCGATTTGTGTTGGAAAGCGTAGGCCTGACGGACTATCGCGTTCAGCTGTCGCTACGGGATCCGGCCAGCGACAAATATGTCGGTAGCGAGGAGAACTGGATCAAGGCAGAAGCGGCGCTGCGGCAAGTGCTGGACGAGAGCGGTTTGAATTATCAGGCCGCCGAGGGTGAAGCCGCGTTCTATGGTCCCAAGGCTGACTTTATGGTGCGAGATTGCATCGGTCGCCAGTGGCAACTCGGTACCGTACAGCTCGACTACAATCTGCCCGAACGTTTCAAGTTGGAATACGTGGGATCTGACAACGCCATGCACCGCCCGGTCATGATCCATCGCGCTCCCTTCGGATCGATGGAGCGATTTGTGGGCATGCTGATTGAGCATTTTGCCGGGGCCTTTCCCTTGTGGTTAGCACCCGAGCAAGTTCGCTTGCTGCCATTGAGTGAAAAGACCAATGCCTATGCACTCGATCTCGAAAGACAGATGACTGCTGCCGGATTGCGTGTCAGCACCGATCTGCGCGGAGCGAAAGTCCAGGCCAAGATTCGCGACGCACAACTGGAATTAATTCCCTACATGGCAGTGGTTGGCCCCAAGGAAGCAGAAGCGGGTGCCATTGCCTTGCGAGATCGCATAGATGGAGACTTGGGTGCGATGCCCTTCACCAGTGCCCTCGAAAAACTGCTGGATGAGGTCAAGAACAAGACTATTCGTCAGGTTGTCAAGCGTGAAGCAGCCGTACCGGAGCCCGAATCCTTGGAACACAGCCACGAGTACTGAGCATCAAACGAACAAGTACATTCCCTTTTTCGGGCGATCATCACGACGGAGCATGATGGCTAGGGGTATAAATGCAACATGTTCGTTATCAAGCGATGCTAACTGGAAAGCGACAAGCACCAACCTGGGGATCAGCCACTGCTTAATTCGATTGCCAATCCCCCGTGGCGGCAAAGCGAAATAGCAAAGAAGCTGCTGTTTGCGAGCCTCTATCTCAGCGAAGGTGCTCCCATCGGCTTCATCTGGCTGGCACTGCCAACGCGTCTGAGAGTGCGCGACGTACCCATCGAGCAAATCACTTGGCTAACTGCCATGCTGGTCCTCCCCTGGACCTTCAAATTCTTGTGGGCGCCTTTGCTCGATACGCTTCGCGGCCCGCATTGGTCGCTGCGGCATTGGATCGTGAGCGCACAGATCGTGATGGGATTCTCGCTGTTGCCATTGCTTTGGCTGGATCCCGTCGCCAGCTTCAACCTGATCGCAACCATCCTCTTGGTTCACGCCCTGGCTGCCGCCACGCAGGACGTTGCCATCGATGCGTACTGCATTTCCACGACTGCTCCTGGCGAACGCGGCGCCTACAATGGCTGGATGCAGACAGGCATGCTGCTCGGCCGTGGCATGATGGGCGGCGGAGCGCTGGTTATGTCAACCTACCTGGGTGACCGATTCGTAATCGGATTACTCATCGCGCTTACCATGTTCTCACTGCTGCTGGTGGTCTGGATACCACAGACTCCCATTCAATCGGAAGAAGCCAGTCATCAAGATCGCCTGCGTCAGATTGGCCGCTCGTTGTGGATCGCCATTACTCATCGCAACACCTGGGTCGGCTTGCTGTTCGGGGCTACGGCGGGAGCGGCATTTAAATCCTTGGAGGTTTTCTATGGGCCCTACCTGATCGATCGAGGAGTTTCGCAAGACGCCATAGGTTGGTTTTCGATGGGCCCTATGATTGGCATGATGATCATGGGATCGATGCTGGGCGGGCGGTTGGCGGATCGCGTCGGCGCAAAGCAGTGCGTTACGCTTGGACTGGTTTTTCTTGCGATGTGCATCATGACCCTGGCCGCCGCCGATTCATCCGCTCTCGCCCCAATCGCCTGGTTTGCTTTTCCCTTGCTCGGCTTGGCGGCAGTCGGCATCGGATTTTTTACAGCAGCCCTGTACACCCTATTCATGGATATTTCACAACCAAGGATTGCCGCCACGCAGTTCAGTGCCTTTATGGGATCAACCAATGGATGCGAAGCTTGGTCCAGTTTTGCATCTGGACTGATCATTGCACACTTTGGATATTCCGCGGCCATGCTGAGCATGAGCGTCGTCTCGCTGCTGACACTGCCCGTCCTGCTGTTCTTGTCGAGCTCTGCCCAAGTCGACCGCCATGCAGGTCGAGCAGAAAAGAATCAGGGGCAATGATATGTTTCATGAGAAACCCTCACGAACGTAGCGATGGTTCCACGGGAAACAGACTCTGTGGCCAGGCAGGGCAGCTCAGTTGCTGTCCAGCGGATTGACCACCAGACCACTGAGTAGTTTCGGGTAGAAGTAGGTGCTCTTGGCCGGCATGCGTTCGTTGTGGAGGCTGACCTTACGAATATCCTCGACGGTGGCAGGCATGACCAATGCAGCCAATGCGTAGTGCAATTGGCCCTCAAGTTTGCCCTGCAGACCATCGACGACCTCTTGAACCAAGTGCACATAGGTCGGCTTGGGATGATCCTTCATACCCAGCAGCTCATCAACAACCAAGCTGTGCAGCATGGCGACTCCCAGGCTCTGCCAATCTGGGCTATGCGACTTGGCAACCGATTGCATGCTGGCTGCGGTATTCTGGTTGGCTGTTAGCAGCGTCCATTGTTGGTCCTTGGCGGTGTACAAGCCTATGGCGCCCTGGTCCGACAAATCCTCGATTTGTTGCCAAACCTGAGCCGCCGCCTCGGGACCTTGGCCAACGATCTCCGTATCAAAGGCATTTCCTATTTTGCTCCGCAGGGTCTGTGCGTCCAGCTCCTGCACACCATGAAAGAGCCGGTGTGTGGGCAGCACGATCAATCCCGGATCATCCATGCTCATAACCATCGTCAGCACACCATTTGCTGGGTGCTCGCCTGGCAGTGTGCCGCCCGCCGCCATGGCCAACTCATCGCGATAGTTGCAGGCGGTCTCATAGCGATGGTGCCCATCGGCAACAAACATGGGCTTGTCCTCAATCAGGCTCGCGACTTTGGATATCAAGCCTTGATCACTGACTGGCCATAAGCAGTGCCGAACTCCTAGATGATCAACCGCCTCCAGTCCTGCCTTTCCAGCGATGTGGGCCTCCAACAAGTTCTGGGCTTCGTTGGTAGGATCGGGATACAAACCAAAGATCTGACTCATATTGGCTTCGCAGGCCCGCGTCAGCCGCAGTCGATCATCCTTCGCCTTGGCATGCGTTTGCTCATGTGGATAGATATTCCCCTCGCCAAAGCGAACCAACGCGACGCGAGCCATAAATCCGCGGCGAGTGTACGTCCGGCCCAGGTGGTCGAAGACCTGGTGGTACACATAGATCGCCGGGTCTGGTTCGAACTGCAAGACACCGTCCCGCACCCATTGGCGGAATAAGGCACCCGCACGCGCATAGACGGCATGCGGGTCTGGCTCCGTTGGATCAGGCTTGGTCAGCTCCAGGCGAATGAAATTGTACGGTGAATTATCGTACAATTGCTGCTGCAAGGCGGCGTCCACCACGTCATAGGGAGGCGCAATAACCTTGCTGAGTGAACCGACACGGGCGAGATTGTAGCGAAGACCACGAAATGGAGTGATTTTGGGCATGCTCAATAGCTTGGGTTGGAATGTTCGCTGTTGGGTTGTCAGGACACGCAGATCCACCGCCGATGCACGTCAAGTGCTAACCGTAGAGCTTCCAAATTCTAGGGTGCAAGCCGGAGTTGTTGCAGGGGGCACCCGCTGGCTTGACGGAAGCCTGTTAAGGACTCGTCCGCAATTATGTTACCCAATTAGCCGGAACGCGTTAGCGTCCGGTTACCTCAGAACCGGCGTCTAACGGCCTGCGGCTGATTTCGAATTGGGTAGTTCGTAGTCACCCTTGCAGGGCTGCAATTTCTCATCTGGGCAGCTCGCTCATTCCCCGGATGTCCATGACTGAGGTGGCAAATTTGCGCGGGCGACACCGGCAAACTGCTCGACCAAGCCGGTGGATTTTATGCCCGGTGATTCCTCGACACCGCTGGCTGTATCCACGCCGTCGGGCCGTGCGGCGACAATTGCCTCAGCCAGGTTGCTCGGCTTGAGGCCACCCGCCAAAATCAAGGGCACGCCCACGAGCTGTGGGGGCCGCGGTTGGAGCAGCCCCCAATGGACCGTTTTGCCGCTACCGCCACCCTGCCCCGGCGCATAGGCGTCAACCAAGAATGCTCGAAGAGGGTATGCATTGGCCAGGGGCGGAGCGTGGAGATATGCCTGCCAGGCCGCTGCCAACTGGGCTTCTTCCGTTCTACCGCTCCAAGCAATCGCCTTGATGATTCCAGGCTGTAGACACGCGCGAGGAGTCTGTCCAGCTTGTTCACCCGGCAAATCCTTTGTTGAAGCAAGCGGCATGAGGCTATCGCCAGGTTCTTGGAGGTTCAAAGGACCAACCACGGCTTGCCCCTTACTGCTCACCGAAACCGTCGACCTAGGAATCTGCAGCCCGAGTAATAAGTCTGGTGTTTCCATGCCATGAAATTGAAGGAACTCGTACTGCCCTTGCTCGACCACCGATTGCAATTCTCGGGGCGTCGGATCCATCAACACCGCCACGCGGAGCAAGCCGAGTTGGCCTGCTAATTCGCAAAGTACCTTGGCTTGGGCTGGCGACACATAGCGTGGACTGCTAGGCACCCAGTTTATTCCTATGGCGTCGACGCCAGCAGCGACGAGCATTTCCACATCGCTCAGTCGCGTCACGCCACAGACCTTGATTCGCGGGACCGGCGGAGTCATAGCATGCATCTCAAAATCAATTTGTTCTCTTTTTTGTCAACTTTGCCGATTATTCGGACGATACCGAACAGCGAGTCTTTGTCGATTGTGTTTTGCTATCGTCACCGAATCTCCTCACGATGCCAAGGAGGGCTGCTGAGTGACTGAACCAATTCATCGGGCAAACTACCAACAAGCCGCAGAATCCATGGGTGCTGAGTCGGCAACTGGATCGCAATTCATGCTCCGGCAGGCAACCTGGTGTGGCATCGTATCTTCGCTGGCTGTTTTGCTGACGGCCCTGAACCTGGTTCCGCCGGTCAGCATACGTTATAAGGTAGTAGCCAATGCAGTCGTCAATCAAGCGCGATTGGATAGTCTGCAAGCTCTCGTCGATCAGCAAAACCAACTGGCTAACTCGTCGGCCACGAATTCGGCTAACATTCGTGGTATCAAGGTGCTTGATCGCAGCGACGACCAGCACCTGAGCACGGGTTCACTTCAAAAACAGGAACTGATTCTCGTAGAGATCGAGTCGGCCTGGAGCGAGCGCTGTTCAGAGGCCAGTTATGCAGGCTGGCTGGACAGTCTGCCGGTTGCGGGAAGTGGACGGATGACCGAGACGGTGGCGGCCAAAGAGCTGCGCTCTAGCCCGTTGGGAATTGTCCATTGCCAAGCATTACGCGAAGCATAACCAGCGTCATGCTGCGGACGCGAGGGAAGGGCAGAGTGATGCCCTTTCATTGGCGCAGTGCCGCGAATGGGAAACAACCCTCCGGACGGCGCCTGTCTGCGTCGCTAGCATCTCACGCGCCCCAGGATAGCCTTCCCTCGCTCGAAAGCGAAGCTGAGCAGTCAAGATGCCGGGATTGAGGCTGCCCAGCGAAAACTGGCCGAAACTGAACTTGCATGGAAGCAGCAAATTGAGCAATCATCGGGCGCTCTGCGAATTACCGGAACGCCCACAGTCATTCCACACTTGGGAACCATTCCCTTTTGGATGGCCATCAGCGTGTTGATCCTTGGTCTGGCCAGCGGATCCACAGCCGGATGGGTACAGCATCGGCTGCAATCCGGCGGAGTGCATGATCCGTTGCAGGTCGCACAGCAATTAGAGCGACAAGGCATTCCTCTGGCGGGCACACTGGGATTGGCAAGCGGTCTTGCCGACGCTAAGGATTGGGTGGGCATGACGAGTCATCATGCGGGTTACGCCGGTCGTCAAACCGCACGGCATTTGACGCGTCTCAGTGAGGCGCTGCTTGGATTTTGGTGCACGCTGATCGTTGTCCGCATGCTGATCGATCCCTTGTGGCGATTGGTTTTGGTTGATAGTCCCCTGGCCGCCTATGGGAGGTTGCTAGCGGGTATGCCTTGAGTGCTGAATTTTCATCCGCCTGCCATGTTTCACTGAAATACACTCCACTCGATATAGATAGCCATGAATAGAGAAATCCTTCAATCGCCCAATCGTCCCTTCCGCGCAACTCCCGATGCCCGCTTCTATTTCGGCCACGAGAGCATCGAGCAAGCTCGGCAGACCGTGGTGCGTGCCATGTTGCGTGCCGAAGGCCCCGTGGTCGTCTTGGGTGGTGCTGGTCTGGGAAAGAGCCTGCTGGGCGAAGTCATCGCTGGCGAGCTGGGGTCGCGCTTTGACATCGTGCGGCTGCATGCAGCTAGATTGTGTAGCCGTCGCGCGCTGTTGCAGAGCATTCTGTTCGAATTGCAGATGCCCTACCGTGGACTCTCCGAAGGCGAACTGCGGCTATCAATCCTCGACCGACTCGAGCCTTCGCAGTCGAATGCTCCTGACGGGGTCTTGCTGCTGGTTGACGAAGCGCACACCCTGCCCGCAAAATTGCTGGATGAATTGCGCTTGATCAATAATTTCAACCGCAATCATCAACCTCGAACCAGGCTGGTGCTCCTGGGCAATATGCGTCTAGAAGACACCTTTACCGACCCGCAAATGGAGTCATTTAATCAGCGATTGGCGGCGCGATGCTACCTGCAGCCAATGAATCGCCGAGACACCTACGCATTCATCCAACACCAATTGAGCGTGGCGGGGCTCGCACCCACGACGATCATTACCAACGACGGGCTGGACGCTATCTACCTGGCCAGCGAAGGTGTTCCACGACTAGCCAACCAGTTGATGGACCACGCAATTATACTGGCAATCACCAATAACCAGTGCCCAATTTCAGCCGCCTTGATTCAAGAGGCATGGGCCGACTTGCAACAACTGCCCGCACCTTGGCATGCGACCGAAGCACCAGCCTCCGGAGCACAAGGTTCCATCATCGAATTTGGTAGCTTGGATGAAGCCGAAGACACCATCGAAGAAGAGGATACGCCTGTCGCCTACAGTGCATACGCCCCGGAGCAAGACAACCCGACGGAGATAGACAGCAACTCAGAGCCAGTCGACGCACCACACACAGTCGAAGCGACAGAGCTGGACAACGCGGCGAGCCAATCATGTCCGCTGGCAGTCCAGCCGGAACGGAAAGAGGAAGCATCCAGCGAGGTACCCAGGCAGTGCGCAGATTCCAACGCCGAGTGCGACGCAAGCGAGGGCATGCTGCCCCAGCCTTTCTCTTTGCAGACCTCTCGGAAGGCGAGCTATTTTGCCAATAAACCTACCGATGAAGAGCTACTGGCCCTGGAAGACGAACAAGCGCAATACGATGCCATGGGCGTCTGGGAAAACGATCCGCCGCTGCAGGCCAACCAACTTGTGGATCTTCACCAGGTTGAAGAACATGTCGACCTAGACCCAACGAATCAAACGCTGCGCCAGGCTAGCCCCGATGGAGCTCAGACCACAATCGACGCAGGCAATATCATTGCCAGCCACTCGTCTGAGTTTATTGAACTGTTCGGAAGTGATTTTGAGGACGAGACACCTATTCCATCCTCGCGGATGCTGGCCAGCGAGCTGCAGCCCAGGCCAGCTGCCGAAAGGGAGTTTGGTGAATCACAAGCCAACCGACTCGAACAACAGAGGGCCGTGGAAATATCCGACTATGTTGCGCGCATCCAAGACTATGCAGAATCTATCGCCCGCCAGAACCAAGACTCGCTGCAGGTCGACGAGATTCTTGCCGCCTGCGATTCTGGCGATACTGCTGCCGCTGGAGACGCGAATCTACAGTCTTGGGAACTCAGCACCGCCGCGTTCGATGCGCGGAGCGAGCTGGAAATCGCTCAGGATATCGAAGACATCGTTTCGCAATTGAATTTCTCGGCCTTTGCCATCGAGCCCTACAGCGTAGAGCAGATTTCCTTGGATGCCGTCCGCCAGTCAGAGATACCCGTCGATTCGATTCGCATGGGCGACAACACTGAAATCTACATGTTGCATCGAGCTCAAGAGAACGAAAGCCAATCCATCTTTGCCAACACGCCAAGCAACGTCGATGACG
Source organism: Pirellulaceae bacterium (assembly GCA_963707245.1). Lineage (GTDB taxonomy): Bacteria > Planctomycetota > Planctomycetia > Pirellulales > Pirellulaceae > Aureliella. The sequence continues at coordinate 196,330 of CAVPPY010000039.1, read as the reverse complement.
ATCGCGATCTGCTCATCATCGAGGAAGACTTGCCGCTTAGCGCGCGAGCCAGCGACTCTGTACCCGCACCGGCGACACCTGCCCGAACAGCTCCCTACAGCCAGCTGTTTGCAAAACTTCGCAAGTAATCGGAAGGAGACCACATGGCGTTGATTGTCGCATCGGCAGATAAGCTCGACAACAAACATTCCCCTAGCGATGTCGCTCTGGACTCGTGGACTAAGTGTGTTGTCGACCAAGCCAGAACGGCCAGTTGCATTACCGTCGGTTTGATGTCGGCCAGTCGGGATGCCAGCGATCGTCGCGTGGTCGACCGACTAGCCAAATCCCTGGCCTGTGCGCTGCGCGATACAGATCTAGATCCAAGAATGCTGGTCGTCAGACTGCGGTTGTGCAGTCCCCAAAATGGTCACGACAACGATCAGCAAAGCCCGCCACCAGAACCCCGCGATATGGACTCGCCCCTCGGTCGATGGCGCGAGTTAGAAGTTGTCATGCCGATTAGCCACACAGCGCCAGCAACCCTGATACAGCTACCGCGTTGGCTGCCCAAGTGGAAGCAGCGTTTTGGTTTGCTTCTACTCGACCTAGGTCCCATGCACTTGGTACCCAGCCGGACGATTGGCCGGCTGTGCGACAGCTGCTACCTACTCTTGGGCCCCGACACCTGCGCTTCACAGGCTTGGATTACGCGGCATGTAAACTGGCATCGACAGAGCGGTTCAGTCATCTGTGGCTCGCTAGTCAGCCAGTTCGTGTCTTAGCGCGGTCGCATAGAACCAGGGTTGCCAGGCCAATCGACCAAGAGCCTTATCGAAAAGCTGCCTAATCCTTTTTGGGGGGGCTAGCCGATTTTCAGTGCTTGCTGGCCTGACCGATGAGACTCAGAATCCCTTTTGGGTTGGACATTAAAAGTTGATGGTTACTTGAATCGGCAGATGATCGCTGGCAAAGCGGCCGGACTCGGTGCGTGGGTCGAGCGTTGCAAACTGCAAGACGCGGATACCCTCACTCACCAACGCGTGGTCAATCCTTCTACCTACGACGATCTCGCGAAAACCATTCCAGGTACTGTCGGGTCCCACAGCCGGTGACTGCGTGGTAGCCAGCGCGTCGCTCAAGCTGGGTTTGGCTTTGCCAGGTGGTGGTTGCAACAGGGCCATCAAGGGTGGCGACTGCAATTCCGCATTCAGATCTCCAATCAAAATTGCGGCGGTGTCCCCGCGCTGCTCGGCAATCCAGTTCCGAATGAGCTCAGCCGACTTCAGACGAGCTTGTTGTCCCACGTGATCAAAGTGAGTGTTGACCAATAACAGTTGTGTACGATCTCGTTTTCGCGAGAGCCGCACCCAACTTGCAATACGCGGTAGAGCCGCATCCCAGCTCTTTTCACCAACACGCTCGGGCGATTCACTCAGCCAGAAGGTGCCCTTGTCGAGCAGGTCGAATTCCTTGCTCTTCCAACCAATTGGCGTCATCTCCCCTTTTTGTTGACCGTCGTCCCGGCCAACTCCATACCATTCCATTTCCGGCGTGGCGGCGCGGATCTCGGCGAACTGCTGTGCAACCACTTCTTGCAATCCGCACAGATCCGCCCCACGAATCACTTCAACCACCGAAGACGCTCGATTTGCCCATATGTCTTCGCCGTCCGAGCTATTCATGAAACGAATGTTGTAGGACAGCACCCGACACGGCTCAGCAGCGACCACTGACTGCCCAATCGCCAGCGCCAGTACAAGGACTAGCCATTTCATTTTGTATTCCTTTCCTCAGGAGAGCATCACCCATCCCAAGACCGCACGGGCCGGGAACGAAGATAACATGAATGCCCAGGTCAACATTTGCAAATAGTCTGCATGTACAGATAGTCTGCAAACGCAAATCGCTTGCATGCGCACATAGCCCGCGAAACCAAGACAGCGTTAGCCTAACAGCACGGCTCGCCCGCGTGTATCACACCAGGTCTCATCACGTTATTCGCTAGCCATCCCAACAACTCGGCTGCTGGAATCGCCGCAAACCGGAATGTTCGTGCAATGCACTTGGCGCAACGTTTCCCCAGTGGCAAGCTACCGCAAAGCACCCTTCGTCGCCTTGCGAAAGATGCAGAATAGGAGGATATCCGTCCATCCGGATGAACCGATGGATGGGCTGCTGGGCGCATTTGCGGAATGCGATGCAGCCTGGGCGAGGAAAGCCGAGAAACAGCCAGGATGGCGCGAAAGGAGTACAAAAAAACCCTGGAAAAACCAGGGTTCTTGAGTTTGAAACTACCCGGCATGGACTCGAACCATGAATGGCTGAACCAAAATCAGCAGTGTTACCATTACACCACCGGGCAATTGCGATGCGAGAGTCTGCAATGGGAGGGGTATCCGCTGTGCTCTGTGCGGAATGCCAGCCCACGCTGCTCAGAGCCGTAAATTTAGCTTGATCGATCCGAATTGACAACCGCGAAAGCCAATCTTTGCAGTTCGACTGCCAAGTCGACGTCGACGGTGGCCACGCCTGGAATACTCGACAAGGCTGACTGGCGCAAAGTTCAGTATTCCAGAAATCCCGAGATCGGCAAGCCGGGATGCCAGGCTACCCGCTGCAGAGGCGGGAACCGCCAGGATGGCCATTTGCACGTGCAGGGTGGCCAGCACGTCTTCGAGTCTAGCCACGTCGTAAACCGGAACCCCCCCAACGTCGCTGCCAATTTTACTTGGCTCGCTATCAAAGATGGCTTGCAGGACGAAGCCCTGTTGCTGGAAGCCACGATAGCGGACGAGGGCGTTTCCCAGATTTCCCAGCCCAATCAAGATGGTATTCCACTGTCCATCGGTTCCCAGGGCTTTGCGAAGTGCATCCACCAAGCCGGCCACGTTATAGCCAACCCCCCGTTTTCCGAACTCGCCGAAAAGTGCCAGATCGCGGCGGATCTGAGAATCGCTCAATCCCAATCGATGCCCCAGGGCATTGCTCTTGATGGTCTCCGTGCCTGCCCGCAGAAAATGCTGCAGCTCGCGCAGATACAACCCCAGACGATTGGCCGTCGCCGGCGGAATCGCGCCAGACCGAACGGTTGGCACATGCGGTGCGTTCGTGGATTTCTTGGCTTCGTGGGGTTGTTCCATGTTGGCAGTATAACGCGAAGAATCGTCAACGTTGGTCAAAGCATAACGATCTGCTCGACAACTCACCGTAAGCCGTCCAGTTTTCCAAGATTCCCCAAAACCCCTGTTCCATGTTTGTTTGTTTGTCGATGAATCAGGTGCTAAGAGCAGACCCTGGGCGTTTTGTCTAGCTTGCTTGGTCGGTAGCTCCTATCTGATCGCCAACTTCGGGAGGAACGCGGAGGTCAGCTGGTCGAAGCTCATTTGTCATGACAGCAAGTGTGGGCAGCGTGCATTGGAGATGCCTGCTTAACACCACGGGCGAACTGGCGCCCACCAGAGATTCACCCAGCATAGTTTTAGAAAGTTTTCTAAGGAGAACGGGAAATGAGAAGGCTGTTTGTCGTCCCGGTGCGTTGTGGCTTTACTGGCCGCGGCTTCCGGCAAAGCTAACGCCGCGTACAGTGGAGCGATCAGCTACCAAGACGTCGGCGGAAGTGTGGTCAATTGTTGCGAAGTGCCAGCAACCACACACCGTCATGAAAACAGTGCGTCGTACGGTTTACGAGCAAAAAACCGAACAACGCATGCGCACCGAGTACCAAACGGTTACCGAAGACAAGGTAATCAATACGACTCGCATGACACCAAGAAACTCGCTATCGAACGGTCAACGAGACCATTCGCAAGCCAGTCTACGAAACTCGGACTCGTAACTACACGGTTATGAAGCCAGTTCAAGAAACCCACACTCGCCAAATTACGTACAACGTTCGTCGTCCTGTCTATGAGACACATAGCAAGGAAGTCAACTACACCGTAATGAAGCCCGTGCATGAAACGCACAGCAAGGTGATCAACTACACGGTCATGAAGCCGGTACAAGAGACCCACACCAAGGTCATCAACTACACGGTTCACAACCCGGTTTACGAGACTCACGAGAAGGTGATCAACTACACCGTTCGTCGACCTGTGACAGAAACTCGTCAGCGAGTTATCAACTACACAGTGATGAAGCCTGTACGTGAAGAGCACAGCAAGGTCGTCAACTACACGGTCATGGTTCCTCAGCAAGAGACTCGTACTCGTGAAGTAGTTCGTTCAGTAACGAATCCCGTAAACTACACCAAGACGATTGAAGTCAAGGGTGGTCATTGGGATACGATCACTGAAGAAGTTCCTGGTCCGGTTCAGCGCCGCGTTATTCGCGAGCCTGGCACATGGACATGGGATCCTTGCCAATGCAAGTGCGTCTACTGCCCAGGCGAATGCCGAGTTGAGTGCATTCAGTGCCCACCCAAGACGATTTGCAAGAAGGTCTGGGTTCCAACCTGCGAGACCAAGGAAATCAACTGTGTTCGTTACGAGCGAAGCTGCGTAACGGAGACGCGTTCCTTACACGGTCTGCAAGATGGTTCCCGAGTGCCGCAGCAAGACGGTCTGCTACACCACCTGCAAGATGGTCCCAGAGTGCCATCAGCAAGACCGTAAACTACACCGTTTGCAGCACTGTCTGCGAGCCACGTAGCCGCACGGTCACTTACACAAACTTGCAAGATGGTGCCAGAATGCCGTCAGCGAACGGTCAACTACACCACCTGCAAGATGGTGCCAGAGTGCCGTCAGCGAACGGTCTGCTACACCACCTGCAAGATGGTGCCAGAGTGCCGCACCAAGACCGTCAACTACACGACCTGCAATTGGGTTTGCGAACAGCGAACCAAGGACGTCTGCTACACAACTTGCAAGATGGTTCCAGAGTGCAAGACTCAGACCTACACCGTCTGCAGCTACACCTGTGAGAACAGTTTGCAAGCAAGTTCCTTACACGGTCTGCGTACCGGTTTGCGAGCAAAAGACGATCCAAGTTTGCAAGCGAGTTCCGGTTTGCGTTCCTTACGAAGTAACCGTTTGCGTCCCAACTGTACGTTTGCGAAGCAAGTTCCCGTTGAAGTTTGCAGCGGATGCGGCTGTGGCTGCGATTGCGGCAACGGCAGCGGTGCTGGCAACGGTCGCGGTGGCATCCTCGGACGCTTGTTCGGTGGCCACGGCTGCGGAGCCAAGCGTGGTTGCGACAGCGGTTGCGACAGCTGCGGCTGCTAGTTCGAACCCTCCAATTCGACTATTGGCCCGCTGGGCTCGCCTCTCCAAGGTGACTCAGCGGAGCCAATTCGGACTGGGGAACAGATCCTTTACCGTCCAGATTGTCTAACGCACAAACTGGGACATGCAAAGCCACGAAGGAGCAAATGAGCTGAAGTCGGCCTTACCGGTAAAATACCTTCCACCCGTCCGGATGATGATCTGGTGGAGTTAAGCAAAGACGGTCAGTTTGTCATGGAGGCAATACTGACCGTTTTTTTTGCATTTGCCGGACTTTCTACAATTCCCCGTGAGCTGGCATCGGAACCCAGGATCTTTAGCAGATCTTTGAATCTTTCACGGAACTTGCATACGATAGAGAAAGTTGAGTTTCCGTCCACTCAGCTGCCTTCGCATGCCGTCGCGATCCGCTCCAAACTTTTCGCCTGGCAAACCATCTCGAAGCAGACAATCCCTTCCATCGTGGAGATTGAACATGCGTTCTACCTTTCTTTGCTGCGCCATTTTGGCGCAGTCCTTTGCGTATTGCCACGCTCAGTCCAGTGACCAGATAATCCCTGCCGAACAGCGGATCCATGACTTTGGTGCCGTGGCTCGAGCCGCCAAAACCGAACATCGCTTTGTGATCCAAAATCCCTTCAAGACCAACCTGCACATCCGCTCCGTACGAGCCAGCTGCGGGTGCACCACACCGATCGTGGAAACCGAGAACATTTCCGCGGGCCAATCGGGTACCATCCTCGCCCGATTCAATACCGGTACCTTTACCGGTCAAAAGGCAGCCACGCTAACTGTCTCGATCGACCAACCATTCTTTACGGAAATCCAATTGAATGTTAAGGGCTATATTCGTAGCGATATCGTCCTGACGCCGAGCGAGGCTGCCTTCGGAAATATTCCCGAAGGAGAGCCAAGGACCATGGAATTTGCCCTGAACTACGCAGGCCGCAGCGATTGGGAGATTACCCGAGTGGTCAGCCCATTCGAATTCCTGACAACCAGCCTGGAAGAGCGCTCGCGAGAAAATGGGCGGGTGAGCTACACATTACGAGTTGACTTGCTGGAGAATGCCCCTGCGGGAATGCTCCAGAATCAGCTGATTTTGCATACCAACGATCGACGCCTGACCTCGCTACCTATCGGTTTGTCGGCGACGATCGAACCTCCCCTGCAAGTCTCTCCGCAGGGACTAGCCTTGGGTAAGGTTAAGCCGGGCGAACCGGTGGAACAACGTCTCGTTTTACGCGGCAAAGAGGCTTTCCGCATCCTGGAAATCAGCTCGGAAGATGCGGAGATTCGTTTCGATAACGACGAAAAATCCAAGCGAGCTCACTTGATCAACATTATCCTCGCACCCCAAGCCCGCGGCCGCGAAGGAGATGTCAAGGGTCATGTACTGCTCAAGACGGACATGATGGATGAACCTCTGCGAATTAATCTGGATTACACCATCGAAACGCAGTCGACACAGCCTGTGTCCGAAATTCAGGCAGCCATCCGCTAAACGGGATTGCAACGGCGTTGAACAAGCATCCGCCTCATGGGCGGATGCCTTCGTCTTCCTTGCTAACCGCTATGGAGTCTAACGGTTGGGGAAGATGCAGCCATCAACCAGGTTGTACGGGCTAGCGAATCACTGTCTGCTGTTCAGGTTATTCCCCGGCCGTCGAGAAAATCGCGGACCACAATTGCCAATTGGGCGATTTCACTGAGTCCGAGCGTCGATTCATGCTCTGGAGCGCGGCTGCAATGATTGCCTCTGCCCTGCTCCGAATCAACCTACGCTTTGGACCGCAGGTCCAAAAATTCAAACAACTGCCGCGATCAACCAAAGGTCGCGAATCAAGGAGGATTGCAGTGAAGAAATTATGGCCTCAGCAAATCGCACTTGGCCTTGTTTTGTTGGGTGGCACCAGTGCTTGGGCACAATATCCACCCAATAACGTCGGCCCGAGTTCGTTCCCCATTGCCAATCAGGCGACCGGGCAAGCCGCGTGGAATCCAACGGCTCCACCAGCCCAGTATCAACCGGCCCAACAAGCCCAACGCTACGCACAACCGGGACAGCCGTACCAGCAGCAACAGGGGCAGCCCTATCAGCAGCAACCTTATCAGCCACAGCCGTATCAGCCACAGCCTTATCAGCAGCAGGTCCAGCCGTACCAGCAAGCTCAAAACAACTCGCCATCCGGCATGCAATTGAACTTGCCCCAGGTACCTTCCAACTATCAACCGACGTTTCAGTTCGTCGGCTCACAGGAGCAGTTAGGTAACGGCTACAGCGATGCTTTGCCGCAACCCAGTGTCAGCAATCTGGCGGCGCCTCCCTATCCGTCACCGCAATCCTATCAGCCTTCTATGCAGGCTGCGGTTGCTCAACCAGCCTCAACCCTGGGGAACTATGGTTACGCCGTTGGCAGCACGATGGCTGCGGCACCCGAATGCAATAACTGTGGTCCGAACGTCTACAGTACGCCCAGTATCTTCGACGGTGAAAGTCACGGCTGGCGTCGCCACGGAAGCCATTTGGCGAATCTATGCGGCCTGCCCGAGGGCGCCAAACCCTGGTTTTTTGGTGGCGGCTACATGATCATGAATCGTATTGATGATCAAGACGTGAAGCTGTTGTGGCGTGATTCCGATCTGGAGGATGTGCTATCCACCGGCGACGCGCAGATGAATGCCGCCTCCGGATTTCAAGTCATGGCAGGGCGTTACTTCAATTGCGGAAGAAACGCGATTCAGGCGAGCTACTGGGGGATTTTCCCAGACAAACGCGAGGTTTTCGTACACGGACCTGGCGGCCAGTTCACGCCGGCGATGTTTAACCCCGGCGATGTCATGTCACCCGTCGACCCCTTGGGCAATTTCGTTCCCACGGATGTCTATACTTGGTTTGGCGACGCCGCCATCCACCGCGTGTGCAGAACCAGTCAATTTCACAACCTGGAAGTCAACCTGCTAGGCTTCGGTGTGGGCGGAGCGGCGCGGAGCTTCAATCGTTGCACCGAAGGCAGCTTGTTTAGCGGCCACGCGGGCTGCCGCCAATGTGGTGATGCCGGCTGCAGCGCCTGCAGTTCGCGTTATGCCACGGGCCCTTGCGGTTATGTTGGACCGCAATGTGGCAGTCGCCTCAACCTGAGTTGGCTCGCCGGCTTTCGCTACTTCCGCTTCGAAGATCAATTGTGCTATGCGGCCAGCCTGAACAATGATGCCCTCGACGGTGGGCTGGACGACATGTACTACAACATCGAAACCACCAATGACCTGGTGGGCTTTCAGATCGGTGGCCGCGGTGACTATTGCGTCACCAAGAAAATCAATCTGTACGGCCTAGGCAAAGTCGGTGTGTACAATAACTTTGCCAATCTGAACACGGTGGTCGGCAACAGTATTTCAACGGCCTACGACGCCAATTTCCCAGCCACCAGTTATTTGGTCGACGAGGACCATGATCAAGTCGCTTTTATTAGCGAATTGGGAGCTGGCGTCGGCGTGCGTGTTACCCAGAAGTGGACCGCCACAGTCGGCTATCAGGCTCTGATTGCCAGCGGTGTGGCAACGGGTGTTGGCAATCTCCGTCGACCTGGAGGATTGGTTCGCGACCAGTTGCTGGTGAATAGCAACGACGCGCTCATCTTGCACGGACTGACGGTAGGCGCTCTCTACAACTTCTAGGTTTTGCTTGAGCGTAGGCAAGCAATCCTTCAGTTTTCAGTAAGCGTTCCGCGCATAACAACAACGGCCGCGAAACCCAGTTTCGCGGCCGTTCGTTTCATTTGCTTTCCGTTGATTGGCTTCCTAGGCAAACCAGTCCTTCTTCCAAGTCTCTTCAATCTCGGGAGAAAGTTGGCTGAGCAGCAACTCCAGTTCATCCTCGGAGTCTTCCTCCATGGCAAATACACTATCTAGAGCAGATATTGCCTGTGCCGGACCATAAGAGCGTCCGGTGTCCCTGACGCCAATGCTTCCTCTAGCAACGACTGTCTGCCCTTCTCCGACTGGGTTCTGAGCTTCTACCGCTGTCGGCAGCGCGGATTCAATGGCTGGCATGCTCAGCAGCGAAGCCAAGGAGTACTCGCCCTCGCCTGAACCAGCGTTTTTGTTCAGCCAATTGATCACCAGCAAGGCATCAAGGGGACTCAACACGCCGTCGGCACTCGTATCGACGAACATCTTCGTCTCGCCTTCGCCACCTCCGCTGGTCAATGGTCCGGCACCGCCCGAATTCAAGGCGTTGACCACGCCTAACACATCAATTGGCGACACGAACCCATCATTGTTGACGTCCAGCGGGTTATTCCAGTTAGTGAACTCGCCACTACCGGAATTCCCCGATCCGCTCACAACATTCAGTGTGTCAAAACCATAGCGAATGCGTTGGAAGCTGACCGGAGCCGGTGGCTCATAGGTCAGAGTATCATGCAGCGGAATGATATCGGCTGGATCCCCGATAAAGCTGGCTTGTCCAACGGCATTGGCGGTCATGGTGATGATGAACAGCAATTGCTCGTTTGGACCCAACGCGGTATCGCCAGTCGATACCGCTCCCACTTCATTGATCAATCCGACGGTGCGTATATCACCCTCGAGAACACGCTGGTAATTCGCACCAAACTGAATTCTGAATCCCAAATCGGGATCATTGGTGCTGCTGGGTATTGGGCTGACCACATTCGACGAGTACAGCACGTCTTGGTAAGCCGCAAAGACACCCAGGTCAATGCCGCTGACGCGCAGGTCATCCACATAGCCACGCAATTGGAACTGGCTGCCTACAGAAACCTGATCGATAGGCTGGCCGCTCAGATCGGTAGCTGACAGCCGCAGGGCGACAATGTCATCGTTATCCGCCGAGCCTACGCGTACCGTCACCGTGGCAACGCTTTGAATGCCGCGAGAATCCTGGATCGTGTAGGTGAACTGATCAGCTCCATTGAAGCCGCCATTGGGTGTATACAATATGCGGTCATCGGCGGGATTGGATGTTCCCCGAGTGTCAATGGTCGTCGTTCCGTTCAAGCCATCCGAGGCTGCAAAGATCGAAATCACACCGGTCGAACCGGGACGATCATTGGCCAGAACGTTGATGGGGAAGCGAACGGAACCAGCCGGTATCGCTTGGGGAACCGAATCGTCAACTGCTACCGGAAACTCAACACCATCGCCGACAATCTCAATCGAGGTGCCCGTATAACGGATTTTTTCGTAAGGCACCGCATTGCCGGGCGTATCAAACAGCAGGGTATCGCCATCGGGCTGCTCATCCGAGGGATCCGCCATGAAGCGCGCGACACCCGGTGAACGAGCCGAGAAGGTAATCGATGCCATGCGTACCGGGTCAGGATTGTTGATGACCTGGCGATCGATGGTCGCTCCGAACTCGTCAATGATTCCAGGAATCGTCGCGGTGCCCGTTTGGAAAACCGTGAAGTCATTGAAGAAGTCGACATCAAAATCAAAGCGGCCACCGGCATCACCGGATTCCGTCGAAACCAACTGCAAATTGTACAGAATGTCCGAATAAGCGGCGAAGACTCCGGCGGCAACCCCGGGGTTAGAAGACGAGTAACGCAAATCGTCGACATACACATCAATCTTGAACTGGCTGCCCTGTGCAATGGCCGTGATGGGCACACCGTTCAAATCAGTTGCTTGCAAGCGAATCTGCACATCATCATCTTCTTGAGCCCCTGGCAAGGTATGCAGGGTTACTCGGGCCGTGGACTGATTGCCGCCAGCATCGGCCACCGTATAGGTAAAGAACTCGGTATCCCCCAAACCGCGAGGAGGCGTGTAACGCAGCGATTTGCCGCCCGTGGCGATATTCACCTGACCTCCCTTGTCGGGTTGAGTCACGGAAATGATCGACAGGGATCCGTTCTGGCCTTCGATATCATTGGCGAGAACATTCAGCGGGAAATCAATGGAATTGGTGGCCAGTTCGAAACTGTCGTCGATGGCTATCGGATTAGCAAAAAACAGGCTGACATCCACGACCACGGTCGCTGAATCGGCCTCACCACTGGAGTTCTCCATACTGTAGGTGAATACATCCTGGCCAATAAAGCCACTCCTGGGTGTGTACAGGATGGTGTTGTTGTTAGCGACTTGCACAATGCTACCTGCCGAGGTCGCACTAACACCCGTAATTATTAATTGCTCTCCAGGAAGCTTGAAATCATTGGCCAGAACATCCAACGTGTTCAGCGTCGAATTTCGAGAAGCACTGAAGCGATCATCAACTGCCAGGCTCAGGGTATCGACCACACTGACCATATAATCTTCGACTTCGCCAGTGTTGGATGCACCCGTTGGTCCAAGATTCTGCTCAGTGCTATAACGCAGGCGAACCAAAGTGTTGCCCAAAAGGGCATTGGCAGGTGCGGAGAAGGTCACATCGGTAGTCCCACCGCCGAGTGCTCGGTTGTTGATAATCCGCTCGCCAGCGTCAAGAAAGTCGCCGTCTTGATTGAAGTCAACCCAGCCTTGCAAATAGGACGTCAGCCCAGTGGTGTTGGTGGCTGTTATCGTAAAGCGGTTATTCGTGCTGCCGGCCACAAGCGGGCGACTCAGAATGGCTCCATCCTCGTCATCGACCACAACTCCGCCAGGTCCGATGGGACCGTTCACATCATCACCCGTGGCTCCTACCGAGAATTGGCTGGATTGCTCGGAATCCCATTGCGTTCCCAAGCGCAAGCCCTCAACAAATCCATGCGAGGCAATGCCATAGCTCTGCGGGGCGTCACCGAAATCCACAGTCAGTCGGTTGCCAAAGTTCAATCCAGCGAGTCGCGGACCATCGATCACAGGGTCTCCCGTCAGGATGATGTCGTGCTCATAATCATTCAGCGGATCGCCATCGTTGGAAACACCCGGGAATGTTTGCACATACCCCGGATCGACCACTTCGCGAATCTGATAGCGGCCAGGTCCCGGGAATACCAACTTGTAAGAACCATCAGTCTTGGTCTGCGTCGAGGGCTCACCGAGGTCGATACGGTTGTCACCATCGAGATCGAGATAGATCCAAACACCCGCGATGCCGGGTTCTCCAGGATCTCGCAAGCCATTACCGTTGACATCACTCCACTTCACGCCTGTGATGTTCTGGTTCACCAGCTCGTTACCGAAATGGCGGTTGGCCACCGTTTGCCCCAAGGCCACGGTCAACGCGTAGGAGTTGTTGGTTGGCGTGGTGATCACATTCCCGGCTGGCACGACCTGACGAATCACGTGGCTGCCCGCAGGGACCAGCAGGCGATAATCACCATTGGCATCGCTGGTGGCAAAGAACTCTCCCGGAGTCAATCTGCCGTCATTGTTGGCATCGGAGTAAACCACCATTCCTGGCAACGGCGTATCCGGTAGGTCCAAGCTACGACTGACGTTGCGGTCCGCAAAGGTCTTGCCAGTAACGAATCCACCGCTGAGACCCTGGCTCAAGCCCCAACCGATCCAGGCCACCGTGTCATTGTAGCCACCCAGTTCGAAGGGCCCGCCCGGATTGGCAAAGCGATCCCCACCAAAAATTTGCTGCTGGTCGTCCGCGGTGCCAATAATGCCGTCCGGACCAGCGCCTCCCGAAATCGCGGGATCGTAGAATTGGTCCATCACCGGATAAACGCTGTTATTCGGATCCTGGTGCCAGCCACCCAAGAAGTGCCCAGCTTCGTGCGTGATGACCATCGACATCTGCTCGGCAATCACTTGCAACTTAGTGATCGAACCCGAAATGGGGGCTGCATCTTGCAGCAGGATGAGCACATCGTTCATCACAATGGCTTGCTCTTGGCGATCAAAATTGCCTGGATCAATGGACTGGGCAATACCTAGGATACCACTACTGGGCTCCGTAGGATCACCGACGAACTCCTGCCAGGTACCTCCCACGACCACGCGGCTGACATTAGGCAGCCCCCATGGGTCTGCGTGATCCTTGCTGTTACGGATTTCAATTCCGTAATTCGGATTGGTGGTATCGATGCCCAGCTGATTAAACTTGCTTTTGACGCGAGCAACCACCTCATCGATAAACCGAGTTTCGTCAGCGGCGGAAAGCCCATAGTCTGGCAGGTAGGTGCGCGTCGGCGAGAGCCGTGCACTACCGGGCCCAAAACCGAACAGGTTGCGGCTGACAATGCCACCTTCGAAATCAAGATACAAAATCTGCTTGCTGCCGACCGGCTCCGCCTCGATGGTCGGGCGATAACGGCGAAGCTGTAGCGTATAGCTCGAAAGTATGTCGCTCAATCGCACGAAGTAGCGGCCTGCCGTGGGCACGATCACATGCGCGGCGACATCGCCAACGTTGCCGGGAGCAGAAAGACTGCCAGTTAGCGGGGTCGTGGGCGGCATCGAGCCGGGGACAATAGTGCTGCTTACAAGTTCGCGGCGTCCGGCATCGTAAATCGATACCAGGGGAATGTTGCGATATGCGTGGAACCACCGCTGATCAGGCGGGCATCGAGGATATCACCCGCCTGCAAATCAAAGGAATACCAGTCCACATCAAACACATTGCTGATGGAGCCGTTGGTACCCGTGATGTTGACCCCCAAATTGCCAGCCAGGGGCACCAACTGGGCAGTCAGCTGTGTATTGTTGGGCTCTACCTCGGCCACCGCAATAATATCGTTGGCCCCGCCTTCTGGCAGGGCAGATCCACCACCCGTTTGACCGCCGCCTACTTTTCCGCCCTGAGAGGACACATATTGAATTACTGCTTGGCGAGCCGCAGCATCGGTGAAGAAACCCGTGTTCGCAACCAGCCCTGGGTTCCAATCCGCAGCGAGTAATTCTCGCTTTTCAAGCGATTCGACCAAGCTCTTCCTCAGAACGGATTTGTCTTGAGGTTTCGAGCCACGACGATCATCGCGTCGCTTGCCAAAGAATCCAAACTTGCGAGACTTCACGTTTTAGTCCTCTGCTGGGTCGAACGGCCAATGAGAGAAGGATCCATTACCGTCGAAATTCCGGGGAAATTATTGGCGGTGTCCAGGGAGACCACCTTTTAGCCACATCACCTGTGTGCACGCGACGAACTAGATAAGACGGGCAGTCTAGGTAAAAGACAGCCTCGATTCTAATTCCGCCACTTCAAGTGTCAACGAATCGAATTAAGACTCTGATGAACTCCGATTACTGCAAGTTCCGAATTCATTACAATTTTTGGGATTGTAGGGGTTAGCAACGGCATTTCCCGGGTCTACACCCAGGTCATCGTCATAAGAAGTTTCATGATACCCTGACACTATCGCTTCAGCTACATTTTCCGGCCAAGCACGGCCCTGTTTTCGGGGTCGACGCGGCTATTCTGGCTCTAAGTAGCACACCTCGAAGGTTCCATCCACCGTGCTCCCTCTCCAATCGCCCTTCTGAGCTTGCCTCACGGGCGGATCGCTTTGGAACTCGTTTGCGTCCTTTGACAGCCAGCATGCTGCCAGCCCCGTAGTCGCCAACAGCGGCCAAACAATTGCCCGGGAACAATTGCCGGGGACACTCCACATTTTCTGGGGAAACAACTGCCCGGGGACACTCCACAATTTCTGGGGGGGATTGCTCGGGAGCTCGGGACTGCTCGGATTGCTCGGGGACACTCCACGCCATCTGCTGAAGGAACCGCCCCATGCGAGTGCACTGCCCCGGGTCGCTCCCGGCAGTGGCGAGTGCACTGCCATCTCCGGGATACCGCCCCATGCGAGTGCACTGCCCCCCGGGGTCGCCCAGCTCTCCAGCCCCGTAGTCGCCAACGCGGCCAAACATGCCCGGGGACACTCCACATTTTCTGGGAGATCGCAAGCCCGGGGACACTCCACATGCTGGGGATTGCTCGATGCGGATTGCCGGGGACACTCCACGCCATCTGCTGAAGGAACCGCCCCATGCGAATGCACTGCCCCCGGGTGCCCCGCCCGGCGAGTGCACTGCCCCCAAGGGGCCCCCCAACGCCATGCGAGGGGGAGATTGCTCGGGGACACTCCACGCCTTCGGCACCGGGTACCACCGGGTACACTGACTTCTGGTACCAGCCGGGTTTGGCGAGCGGCTAGGGCAGCTGTGGTTCTGCGACGATTCATATGGACATCAGCAATGCATGCCGTCCCGGAAATATCTGTCGAACGATTTGATGAACTCTTCCAGGGAGAACCTGCGGACATCGAACAACGACTTTCGGCACTTCGACCGTTGGCTTTAGTCCATCCGGACTCGTCGCTTGCGCCTCAGATTGACTCGCAGATCGCACTCGCACAGGCGATGCAGCAGCATTGGGACCAGGCATTTGCCACGCTCGATCGCGCCGAGCAGCTCCCCGGCTCGGAGGTGCCGATCGCTCGCGTGCGGATCCTCCTTGAACGGGGGCGGGTTTTTCACCAGGCTCGTCGGATGAGCGAGGCACTACCGTGGATGTTTGCGTCTTACGAGCAGAGCCGAGCGCATGGTTTGGATTATCATGCGATCAATGCGGCTCACATGCTTGCCATCGTGGTGAAGGACACAGAAGCCAAAATCCACTGGAATCTCATTGCGCTCGAAATCGCGGAATCAACAACTGACGAAAAAGCCTCAGCCTGGCAAGTCGTGCTTCACAACAACATCGGGCAGGCCTACATTGCGGCCCATCAATTCACCGACGCTCTCGCCGCTTTCGAGAGGTGCCACTGCCTGGCAGTCCAACAAGGGAATTCGATTCTCGATCGGGGTGCCCGCTGGGGCATTGCCCGCGCGAAGCGTTCGCTCTCCGGTAGCACCGAGGCTCTGTTGATCCAGCAACAACTACTTAAAGAGTACGACGCCATCCAGCGCGAAGGCTCGCTGCCGACAGAACTGGTCGGCATGGCACGCGGCGTTGTGTATGAAGAACTGGCTGAACTTGTCCCTGGGCGTTCGCTTGATTTCGCGACGAAGGCCTTGCTTGATTTAGGGGTGAATCGTTGGTTCTGTGAATTGGAACCGGAACGCTGGGCGAGACTCCACAGACTTGCGACTGGCCGGGAATGATTTTACTTAGCGACGATCGCTGCGCCGCATGATGAGCCTCGCCGCGCCGGCGCGTACATCGGAACGGCGGTCGCCGGCTTGCTTTGGAATCAAGGTCAAACTTCTTTCGCAGGGTGATTTGCGAGGGCCACTCCGCGACCAGTTGCTGCTCCCGTACCCCCCGCCGGGCCGGACGAATCGGTTTTGAGCGCCATTGATATCGTTGCTGCCTTTTTGTCGATCTGGCTCCCCTCCCCTGCCGGTACCCCGCTGTACCCCGGGGGAGAGGGTTCGGGATGAGGGTCCCGCTGAGGGCCGGCGGGAAGCCGCTAAGCCCATAGTGACAAACAACTTGCTCCAGCCATGCAAGCACACCCAGCCGGCCACCCACACCAAAACGATACGCGATGTCACTTCGACCCGATGCGTCAGACCCTGCAAATACCGACAAAAATGACATAAACCGCGAAAGATGCCGGCGCAACCCATGAAAAATCCACCAAAGGAGGCACATAAATGAATTCCATACGACATCAAACATCAAAATGATTAAGCGCGAGCTTTCACCGCCCGCCGGCACCCCGCAGCGGCCCGAATCGTGGATTTCGGGGTAATAATAGCAAAACTTTGGGCATTTTTTGCTAGCTCGCTAACTGGACACCTGGTTTCCGGTCACGCGAGACCTGCTTAGAAAGCGGGCACCTCGCTTCATGTCCGGCCCGAGGCGTCCCTGCCCAATGTTTAGGCACAACCAAGTCAAATGCCATAACTGCTAGCAAAATAAAGACTTAGAGCAATGCATTTGCATGCAGTGGAAGATTGCTGCGAGGCTCGAACGACGGAGGTCGAGCACAGAAGGGATTTCTCTCGCAGAACATAGAGGATGAGATGAACAGCAATTCATACGGACCCAATGCAGCCGGACCAACTAGCAGCCCACACACGATGTCGCCGAATTCGAATTACACCCAGCCTGCCATGGGGAATGGAAGCGGAAATGGCTCGATGGTTTATCCGGGACGAACGACAAGCGTAGATCAAGCTGAGGTCGCGACTACGCCGAAGGCCGCATTGCCGGAGCCCAACGCCAAGCTTGCCCTCGAACTGAGTCGCTTCAATCAGGTAGCGGAGACATTGAGGAGTGGGTTAACGCCTGAGCCAAATTTCGAGCAGCGGTGCCAGCAGGCTTTTAACCTGGCGAATGACCTGTTTGGAAATGCGCCAACCTGGGTATGCTTCTATCGCGAGTTGATGGGAGGGCGGGGAATCATACCCATTCTCTTTGACAACCACGACGATTTTGGCCGCTTCCTGAGGACCGAGCAGTATCATCAAATCCAGCTGATGTTGACAGCGCTCCGCAGCCGCGATCTTCCCGAGAACGATCCCAACGATCCTCAACGCATGATCACGGTCCGCCTGCCCAAGAGCCTACACGAAGCAATGTGCGACGAAGCGGGCAGATTGAATATCAGCGTCAACCGCCTGTGCATCAGCCGCATGCTGCAATTGCTTGATCCCAAGATGATACCTGCAACCCACTCCAAACCGCGCGGTCGAAAGCCAAGGCAACGCCAAAAGCAGAGCGGCTAATCCGCGATTTATCAACTGCACACAACCATCCTGGATGGCTGCCCAGAGCTTGAGCGTAGCGGATGCGCTAATTCGCTGGCTCAGATCGTGCAGGCTCCCAGGCTGCTTAGAACGGTGAATCCGCTTCAGCTGCCCAGCCGGCATTGCAGCGGATCACTGCCTGGCAAATGCCTGCAAAGCCTGCAAAGCCTGGATTACGTCGGATTGCGAGACCTCGACCCAGGCGTCGGCACGATGGCGAATAATGCACAATTTGAATGCGTCAAAGGCTTCCGCAACATCGGAGGGCAATTTAGGTAGGTTGGCGAAAGGAGATTCGCCGTCGACCTGCAAGGGAACGTCGTCCCATGACTCGTCGCCACTGTCCGAGCCGATGGTGGATGCGTCGGCATCTCCGAAATCGGGATCATCGTAGCGCGGTCCCTGCGGCACATCGCTTGGCTGATCGCGAGCACCACTCAGTGCGTCTTGCGCATCGGCAGCTAGCGATTCGTCTTCATCTTCATTGGGTGCGCTGGGTAAAGCCGAAAGGCTAGGATCCAGGTTGGGATCGCTGCCATTGGCTTCCCATCGCATTTCGCCATGCGCGAAACGCTCCATTGACTCTGGGCGGCTCCCTCCAGCCACATTTCGGCATCCTCCCAGTCGATGGCAGCCAGAAAATGACTCCAGTAGAGTCCATGGTAGGAAGCATAGGCATCCCCAAAACGCTCGTAGACCCGTCGCAAACGACCAATGTGCTGGGGGGTGACACCTCCCACACGACGACTCCAAGCCTCGTCGGAGTAGGTTGCTGCCGAGGCCGTGGATTCGATCAATGCCTGTCGCCATTCCTGGATGATTCTCCCCTTCTCCCAATTCGTGGTACTGATCAACTGCGACCACCGCCCTACGAACTCTGCGGAAAGCTCAGTGCTTTTGGGATCTGTCCAATCCTCGTCCGAGGAGTGGTTAGCGTGATCCTGGCTGGGTTGAAGGGAGTTCTCGATACGATTTTGCACAACGAACCTCGGGCGACAGGCTGCTCGTGCTTCGTCGATCCCCAATGAAACATCCCTCAAAATGGGCCAGCCGAACTCGACGAGAGTTTCGCGCGGGCGAGCCGCGCAATTCCGGTCGACTACGACTAAAGGCCTGAGTTCAGGTGATTAGGTTCGATGCAGCACAAGCGGGAATGGGTGGTTTGAATAGCTGCTAGCAGGTTAGCGATCCCCAGCCTGAACTCAAAGGACCAGGCCCAACATCCAGGCGGCATTCAACCAATAATGAGGTCAACATTTGAGCAAGTTGCGGCCTGCATAAAGTTTACGGATTCGAGCCAATCTCGGAATTCTTGCGCCAATGCCCCACAAATGCCGCTGAGCTTGTGGAAGAACTGTCAGTCGTTCGGCATGGCTCGTATTTCAAAAGGCTCAGGAACTTCCAACCCCAGGAAAATATTAAGCAATCTGCCGCCGAGACTGGATTGGATGCCTGCGACCTCCGCAAGAGCAGCATTGTAGGCATCGATACGGGCAACTAATTCGGGCGGCCAGGCGAGAGTCGACAGGCCGGACTGACCGGCGAGCAGGTTCTCCAGTTCCAGGGCGTTTGCCTGCTGAAGGTTGGGTTGCGAGGTGGTCCGAAAGCCATCGATTGCCAGTCGAAAACGCTCCCCAAACTCAATTTTAACGCGTTGCGTGTCGATGGCCTCTGCAACCAGCTTTTCTGCTTGACGATAGCGCCCATCCAGCCCACTGGCCACCTCACGCCAGCATTCGGCGGACGCATCGTGCGCTTGATCTAGCCGACTGTATGCGGACAGGCTGTACAGCAGTAACGCCAGGATAGCAAACAGACTGATGATTACTCCCACCGTCAAATGCTTGCCGGAAACCCGACCTTCTTCCAATTTTGACAAGGAGCCTTCTCCGCAGAGTCTGGTGTTATTAGTCGATCTGCACTGCAGTCTGCGTGCCAATAGCCTAGGCAGGGCTGCATTTTACAGGGCAGGTTCAAAAAAATCGGGTTTTCGCGTCTTGTACTCAATAAGCCATGAGGCTGCGTCAGCAACGAATAAAGGAGCTATCAGCCCCACTAATAACCATTAAGCGCTATTAATGTAAAATGGCACGCCCATTGCATTAGCCTGCTGAGGTTGCTGGCCGGCCACTAGGGACTCCATTTAGAGACATCGTTTTGCCTCAAAAATGGCTTCTACTCCATGGCCCAAAGCGTTAGTCAGGTTTTTCGTTCGACCGCCTGTACAGGGGCATACTCCTTGGTTGAGGCGGAGACTAGTTATATGTGGGGCATTTCATGAGCTTGCCAATGGTAATTCGCTGTAGGTTGATGACCTGGGTACAGCGTGTTGCGTACAGCCGAACAGCTTACCGCAGCCTAAGGCCGAGAGTTGTCTCGCCGACCCGTCAAGCGCGTTTGTTTGCTGAGTTTATATCGAATCCTTGGGCACTTCTGGCGTGCAAAGCCACCATTGGGCTGGTATCAGCTTTCGATATCTATTTGACGATCAAGTATTTTGAATCGCTTCCCACTTTCGAATTGAACCCCATCGGCCGCTGGCTGATGGCCCTCGATGAGGGGCCCGATTGCCATTTGAGCCAAATCGCTGGATTCATAGCGTCCAAATTTGCTGGCAACTTCGCAGCCCTAACGGTTATTGAGTTCCTCGTCCGCTGGAAACTGGCGATTGCAGGCGTTGTAGCCTTTGCGCTGGCCGTTTTTCAGCTTGGACTGCTTTATTTCCTGCTCTTTGCGACTCACGCCTGACTGAAAAAAAGGGGGCCATGGAGGCAACCAGGTTGTTGAACATGATATACACTTGTAGACATTCCGATCCCCATCGCGTTTACGAGTTGATATGGACTCACCTAGTCGCCGGCCAGAACCACCGCAATGCGATGTTGAATTCCTTGCTGCATTGACGGCCTTCCAGGAGTGCCAGATCGATGCCGAATGTCTGCGTGCGGCTACTGAACTGTATCTGACCGGGGAGTATCCTTCGCTTTGCGATGCATTGGCAGCCGTCGACGAGGCAGCTGAAAAGGCCGTCTTGGAGCAATTTCCGTCGGCGCATGTGTGTCTGACCAGCCAAATGCGAGCCAGATCTAGGCGACGGGCCTTGGAGCAGCAGCAAGCTCAGCATTTTCAATCTCAGGTTGCTGTACCCGCATCAGAATTCGCCGAGGAAATATTGGTTGAGCCTAGCGATGAGGTTCCCGATCCGGGCATTTTTCTAGCTCATTTGTACTACATCGACGATATGGCTCGCAGTTTAACGGCAGGCTGGATGGGGTGGCGGAGCTTTGTAGCGCTTAGCCTTGCCGTGCTGAGCCTTGCCACCGCCGCTTGGGTGATACCTAGTCAGGACCACCCTTTGCCCCAGAGTTTCTCTCAGCCAACTCCGTCGAAAGCGCTCAACATCGCTGCTGAAGAAGTCGCCAACTCGAATGCGGACTCCGCGAGTGGCGAGACGCTCGAGCCTGGAGACAATTCGGTTTTGTTGGCCTCCAAACGGGAGCCCCAGCCTGCGGAAGAAGTTCCACCTCCAGACTCCCCGCCAGCTCCAGAATTAGATCCAACTCCAATACTGAATATGGAATCAGTCTCGCGTTTCATCGCCGTCGCGGACTTGGAGTCTGCTATCGCGTTGGTAGATGAGCAGGGGACGCGCGAGCCGGCCCTGCAACAGCTGGCCATTGGGCTGCTGCTCGAACAGGGCACGACCGCGAGTTTGTTGGATGCAAGTGCTCGCTTTCAGCAACTCGATTTGATTCAAGATCCGTTTGCTCAATTGCAGTTTACGCGATGGGCCATGGCTGCCTCGCCGCAACAACGGAGTATAGCCCTGGAAGAACTGCGACTGCGGTACAAGAATGAGTTACCCACTTTGTGGTTGGCCAGCCTGTGCGGAGATCATCAGTTGGCCACTGTTGGATTGCAGAAGGCCATCGCCGATGGTGATCAGCAGCTGTCCAATCGCCTGTTTTTGGCTATTGCCCAGTACTATTCAGGCAATCGCCGGGCGGCACTTCGGCAGCTCGAGTTGGTTGAAGAATCACTGAACAGCTTGACAATTCCTTGCCCGAAGCTGGGAGAAGCCGCGCATGAGGCAGAAATTTGGCTGAGCGATGCGACGGTAAATGCAATCGGCCAGGGAGTCGCAAAACTCCGTGGCCGATTGGAAATCCCCAACTAGTCTTAGGGGTCCGAAGCCAAGCATCGGAAAGACGTGGCGGGGCAGATGTAAGACCTTTGAGTTTTAGGCCACTCTAGCTATCGGCCTGGCTGGAAGCAAATGTTCAATCAATCGCGGCAGCTGAGGTTTCTCGTTGACGCAAATTAGCGTACCGACGAATCAACGCGTTCGGCAACTTGCTGCCCGGATTGGACGGTCCGACTGACCAGTTTGCCATCGGGCTTCCACACCGACCATTCGTCAACTTTGTTTCCGTGGATGTAGCTACCGGTTGCTTCTTTCATGCCGTTTTCGTGCCACCAGTTCCACTGATTGTGTTCCTGGTCATTATGGTACTCGCCTTCAGTTTTGGGTTGCCCGTTGACGTACCACCACGCAAACTTGCCACTTCGTTTTCCAAATTCATAGTTGCCCTCGGATTCCATCTGACCATTGCGATGAAAAGTTACGGAGCGACCGTGCCGCACGGGTTGGGTAGCTTCCGGCTTGAGGTACTCGACGCGACATGTGTCCCAGTCGCTGGAGGCCAGGTTCAGCGTTGCAGGCTCGAGCACCCACTCTTGCGATTTCAGCTGTCGAGCGTTTGCATTGGCTGGATCGGCCGCGTACCAGGTCTCGACCAGGCGTCGCACCTTGCCCATCGAAAACTGCTCAGGCTGGTCTGCGTTATTCAGTTCAACGGAACCATCCACCAAATCACTCACGTAGTTCAACGAGCGCATAACCGCCCCCGAGCTATCAAAGAACTTGGAAACTCCGTTTCGTTTTCCGCCGGCAAAACTCCAGCTCAGCACAGGGCGTTGCTCAGCATCGGTAACCGTCCATTCGCCATGCAGCAGTCCATCGCGAAAAGTGGCTCTGGATACAAAAGGGCTAGCAAAACCCGGATCAAGCGTCACGTGCAATAGCTTGGCCTGCTCCAGAGAAATGCGTTTGCGCCATTCGCCCTCGCGCTGGCCCCAGCGATAGGTGCCCGTCAGGGCCCGGGCACCTTTGGAATCGTAGGCCACATAGGTCCCATGATTAACCAAATTTCCAGTGCGATCTTCTGCTACCCAACGTTCAACGCTGATCAGCCCACTGGCAGAACGCTGCCGAATCAGTTCGGCATGTTCGGTATGTTCCGCATGTTCAGTATGTTCGAGCTGTAGACTATCGCCCTTCGCCGGAGCTGCATCTGCCAGCACCAGTTCCTGTGGTTCCTGTGCAGGGGCCGGCAGTTTTAATGGCTGGCTGCGCTCGAGGATCGACTGCACGGGTCGATCTCCGGCATTGGCCGAACCAACTTGAGCTTGAGCAAGGGGGGAGTGCAGGATGAACAGCCCTACGATCCACGCTGCATTGCTGGGTTCCATGAAAGCACCTCTAGTTATTAGGATGGGTCGGAGCACGGCTGGCAGTAGTAACAAATGACAACGGAGGACGTCCAGGGAAATCCCTACCATTTCTGTACAATGGGGGGTAGCCAAGCGAGACGCGCGTCTGCCTAATGCGACACAGCCGCTTTGAAACTATCCGAAAATCATGATCCGCTTCGGCGCTAGCCGTAGTCACCAGAATTCGGTTCTTTTTCATGATTCCCCAAAGTCTGGCCACTCCAGCTACAGCAATTGAGCGCACCGCACAACACACTGCAGGAAAACTTTGTTGTGAAATCCAAGCACCTGGGCGAAGAAGGGAAGTGGGAAACGGAGCAATATCAGTTGCTTGACTTTGGAGAGGGACGCAAGCTCGAAAGATTTGGTCGCCTCGTTCTCGATCGTCCCTCGCCTGCCGCCACGCGTGCCCCCAAAACGCGAGCGGCCAGCTGGAGCAGAGCCCACGTCGTTCTGGGTGCGAGCGGAAACGTACTCCATACAGGCGAGAAAATGCATGTCTCGAGGTCCAACCAAGAAGTGCACGGACCTTCACCATCGCAGCCCATCGACCACGAGCCATGGCAGGTCGGTTTTGGCGATATTGTGTTTAACCTCAAGCTGACACCCTATGGTCACGTAGGACTTTTTCCAGAGCAATGGAGCAATTGGAATTGGCTGTCTCAGCGGGTGGTCGGAATTTGCCAGCATCAGCCCAAACGGCCTCCCATGGCCCTCAACTTATTCGGCTACACCGGTGGAACGACGCTAGCTTTGGCAGCGGCCGGGGCAAGTGTGGTTCACGTCGATGCATCGATGCCCGCCGTCGCGTGGGCCAGGCGCAATGCAGAATCCAGCGGCCTGGCGGACAAGCCTATTCGCTGGATCACGGAGGATGCACGCAAATTCGTCGCCCGCGAGTTGCGACGTGGCAAGCGATATGACCTGGTTGTCATGGACCCGCCAAGCTACGGACATGGTCCCTCCGGCAAAGCTTGGTCGATAGCCAGCGATCTTCCTGATCTCCTGTCTGCGGCGGTGGCTCTACTATCCGTCGATGGCCCAGCGAGCTTATTGATTACCGGTCACAGCGAAACCCCTTCGCCCGAACAAATATGCTCCTGGATTGCTGAGCAAGCTAGTGCCTGTGCGGTGGAAAGTGGCCGACTGCAGTTGTTGGATCCGCAACAGCGGGGGCTGGATGCCGGCTTTTTTGTAAAGGCTTGTTTCTAGAGGTCCAGCGGCAGCATAAAGCCAGCAAGGCTGGAAAAATTGCCGGTCGCCAGAAACTGGCGTTGGGTATTTATTCGACTGAGAGGATACTGAGCAAGGTCGCATGGGGGTTGTGCCTTGAGAGGGATCTGCCCTGGTCCGCCTCGGTGCATCGATCCAGCCCATTTTGAGAGATAGTAGACCAGTCAGAGATCACGGACGCCGACTGTGGAATGAGACCGGCGGCCCAAGCAAGGAGGATCTGCCATGAACCTGATAAGCAAGGCCAAACGGCGCATCGGCTTTCGTTCCCAGTATCGACACTTTGCCAGTCTCAATCGCCAGCAGCGACCGGAGTTCTCCACCGACTGGACCGATCGCTGGGCGCGGCTCGATGACCAAACCGGACACCTACCCTTTGATGCCCACTACGTGTATCACACAGCCTGGGCCGTGCGCGTGGTGGCACGCTTGCGACCTAGCAAGCATATCGATATCAGCTCCTACACCTATTTTTCTACGCTGATATCCGCCTTTGTGCCCGTCGAGTTTTACGACTATCGACCGGCGGAAATTACTTTGTCGAACCTGATGTGCGGCGCGGCTGACCTATGTAATCTGCAGTTCGCCGACCGAAGTGTTCAAAGCATTTCTTGCATGCATACGATCGAACATGTTGGACTCGGGCGTTATGGTGATCCCATCGATCCCAACGGGGACAAACAAGCGCTAGCGGAATTAGAGCGCGTCGTCGCTCCCAACGGTTCACTGCTGATCGTCGTGCCCGTGGGCAAGCCACGCATTCAATTCAATGCACATCGCATTTACGATCCGCAAATGATTGAGGATTTCCTACCACAGCTGCGGCTCAAGGAGTGGGCGATGTTACCAGACGACTATAGCCTGGGGCTATTGGATAACCCCTCACGCGAATTGGCATTGAAGCAGCGTTACGCTTGTGGCTGCTTTTGGTTCCAGCGTTAGGACTCATCCATAAATAAACTGCCCATAAATAAACTAACCGGTTTGAAATCAGCCGGAGTGCATGAGCACCCGTTCATTGCGAGAGCCGGACGCTAACGAGAGCTTCCCGCTTAGTTGGACAGCGCCAGTTTCAAGTGTCCACCAAGCACGAATCGCCAGTTTTGATGTTCGCATTGAGCACTTTTCAGGACTTTCATAACCCGAAGCGAGAGGGCTTGTTGATTTAGTGGTAGGATGCCTGCTCGTTGTTTAACCCGCAGCCGTAGGCGAGGATAAAGGGTGCGAACCTCGCCGTTGGCTGCGGGTTAAACTATTAAATCAACAGCCCCGAGAGCGAGGAAAAAAATCATTGTAAGAATTCCTCGCCTAGGCGTCGGGTTAGGAAAAAAAGCGCAACATCAAAAATCGCAAGCGAGTGTATCGCCGCAAGTTGGCTAATCGCTTGCGCTTCGCACTGGTTTTTCCAGCTTTCAGTGGAAACTGACGCTGTCCAACTAGGTAACGTAGGCTGCGGGCAGATGGCTGGTAGCGTTCAAAGATAGCAATCGCCAGCCCGGGTCGACCCATTCCAGTCGCGTTATGCCTACATTGTGCAATGGCCCCAAGATGGGAATCAGTGCTCGAGCTTGAGCAGAAAAAAAGACAGATAGCAGGATGCGTTTGAAGTCCGCATGCACGATCATCGCATGCACGCCACGTTGTGGCACAATATCGCGCTGAATCCAGTCGACGACTTTTTGGGCACGCTGCCTGGTCTGGTCCAAGCTTTCATAAGCCCTACCCCACCAGCCGGCTTCACCGATGCGCTGATCCACGTCCCAATGCGGATATTTCATTGCCAATTCTCCACGCGACATTCCCGCCTCACCGCGTTCTTTACCCGATTCATGACCTGAATAGCAGCCGCCCTGTTCAAACAAATCCGCCCGAATAGCGACCGGCAATCGCAAGGCCTCGGCCAGGGGACGAGCCGTTTCGAGCGACCGCAGAAAGGGGCTGCAATACAGGTGAGTTAGCGGAGTATCGCGTAGCGCGGTGGCAGTCAACAAAGCCTGTTGGATACCCAATTGCGTTAGCCCCGGGTCACACACGCGTTGATGTTCGGGCAGTGCGTTGTTTGCAGACTGAGCATGGCGAATCAATACTAGCTGTGTCACTGCGTTTTTTCCGTACTACACTGGCCAGGTGGCAACTGGCCGAATCTTGATGGGCCGGAGGTGAATGGCTGCATTACTGGGCCGCAATCTACTGAGGTCTGCTTTACTGGCCGGGCTCTTTACTGGCTGGGGATGCCTAAATCGCGGATGGTGAGCAGAGGTCTGCAGCTCCAGTCCGGCGGCTTCCATAGCCTGTCGACCGCCCTCCAGACGATCGACGACCGCCAGTACCTTGTCAACTTTCAATCCAAACTCTCGTGCGGCCTCGACCGCTTTGAGAGCACTGCCGCCGCTGGTCACCACATCTTCGACAATCACCGCGCTCATCCCAGGAGCAACGGGGCCTTCGACCTGCCGTCCCGTACCGTGCGTCTTGGCTTCCTTACGCACGATAAAACCCAATAAATCGTCGCCGCGCTGGCCTGCCAAGGTAATGGTGGCTGCCGAAATGGGGTCAGCCCCGATAGCCATCCCGCCAATAGCGTTGGGCTGTGCATCCCCCAACAACTCCAGCATGCCCGCGGCAATCTGGTTCGCCCCCTGGGGATGCAAGGTCAATTTGCGACAGTCCAAATAGAAACTGGCTTGTTTGCCACTCGCCAACGTAAAAGTACCAAATTGCAGCGCGTGCTGCTTCATCAATTCAATCAGCCGGTCGCGGTCATAGGTTGTTGTCATGCGCATTCTGGGGTGCTTGGGTATTCTGTTGATGAGTATTGGCACCTGCCACATCCAGAGCAATTGTCACCTGACTCGAGGCAAGGCTCAAGGGCCTCGAGGCTGGTTGTGAAGAGCTCCGGATTCTCTCTGGCGAATTGGGCAGTCTGGTGACTCTTGCTTCCCACAGTAGTGCTGGGATTGCCCTTGGCCCCACCCGCTCCGCTGACCTATAAGAATTCCGGGCTTGCGGACATTCCTACAGCCTTATGCTCCACAACTCAGGAATTTCTTTAGATCCATCAGCGTTCGTATCGCCATCGTTTCAGGGCATCCATCCTTAGTCTTCAGAAAGCGCCGTGGTGATTGGCCCTTGCCATGACACCAGAATGAAACTCGTGCTCCAAGCATACCCGATGTTTGGGATCGCTGCTGCGCTGTTTGGTGGTTGCTCTGATGTGGTTGTGCTCTCTGCGCGGCGATGCGGCCGACATCATGCTGCCCACTATCGATGCCCAGTACGTGATACGCGTCGAGGGTATTGAGATGGCTCGCGAACAGCGCGGTTCTTACCAGATACTGGCTTTTTCTGGCAAGTGTCGCATCAGTCAAGGGGATTTCGAGGCCACAGCCCAGGAGATCATTCTGTGGATCGAATCCAGTCGAGGTGACGGCGTGGATCAGCCCGGCAAGGTCATTTGCTACTTGAATGGTGACGCTCGAGCAAAGTGGGGAAATGACCGCCAGCTATCTGACCAACGTTGGATGGGACGCTTATTCAGTTTGTACCCCGTTGAACCCAAGTGGCAGCGCCAGGTGAAACGCTACGATATCCCAAATCTGGATTGGTCGCTCGAAGCCAACAGTTCGGTGCAACTGGCTCAGTTCCAGCAACAGATGGGCGTTGCGGCGGGCAACTCAGGCGCCGAGTTGGTAGCCCCACCGCTGCTGGGGAGCCCATCGACATCCTCGTCGCTGCCTCCCAATGCCAGCTTCAACGCGGCCAATCTACCGCCGCCACGAGCCGCATTGGGCGTGCCCGCCATGCAGGGGGCGGTGCCATGGACGCCCTCGGGAAACACCGGCCAAAGCGACTTGATACCTCAGGGTGGTCTAGTGATTCCCAGCGACGGTGGACAACCCTATCCCGCCGCCGGCAGCCAAGGATTTCAGGCCTTTCCAGGACCACCGCCCGACCCCTTGAGCTCCTCGCCACAGGTGGCTTTGCAGATACCAAACCCGCAACCATTTGCTGCGAAGTCGGTACAGTTTTTCGCTCGCAACCCCAAGACGACTCAAATTACCTTTGCTCCCAGTCAGGATCGGGCAGAGAGCATTGCACAGATTCGGGGAGGATTCCGTCTGGTCATCAGTGGCGCGAGAATCGCCCAGTCCGATGGAACGCTGCTGGATGTCGGTGAAGTATCGTTGGAGGCCGACAACGCCGTGGCTTGGCTGCGGGGGAATGTACAGGATATGTTGCAGGGGGTCACTTCGACGCCAGAGCAACCGGTGGAGCTGTACCTGGATGGCAACATCGTTTTCTCTCAGGGCAATCGTGTGATCTATGCAGATCGCATGTATTACAACGTGTCCAGTGAGTACGGGATGATTCTATCCGCGGAAGTCCTCACTCCGGTGCCCCAGTATCAAGGTTTGTTGCGTTTGAAGGCCGACGTGCTGCAACAGCAGGATGCTCAGCATTTTCGCGCATACGGGGCGGCCGTGACCAGCAGCCGCATGGGCATCCCACGCTACTGGCTGCAATCCGATGAAGTGTTGTTTGAGGACCTACGCCAAGAGACCGACCTGTCTGTGTTTGCACCCACCGACGCCCTGCGGCCGACCAACATGCTGGCTACCGCCAACAACAACTTTGTGTACCTGGGAGGAATGCCCATTGGCTACTGGCCAAAATTCAACACGAATCTAGCGGAACCGAATTTCTATTTGCAGAGCGTAAAGATCAAGAACGATTCCATTTTCGGTTCCCAGCTGTTTGCCGACTGGGACATTATGCAATTGCTGGGACTCAATCAACGACCGGGAGCACGCTGGATTCTATCCACCGACTACCTATCTGAACGCGGCCCCGCGTTGGGCTCGCGCTACGATTACAATGGCAACACTTGCTTGTTTGGAATACCCGGCGTTGGTTTTTCGGATGCGTGGTTTATCAGCGACAGTGGCTTGGATACCTTGGGCAGCGATCGAGTCGATTTGGAACCCGAAACCTCTCCCATTCGCGGCCGACTGCTGGGTAGGAATCGACTGTTCCTGTCTCCGAATGTCGAGTTGATGGCCGAATCGGGCTACATCAGCGACCGTAATTTCCTGGAACAATACTTCGAGAACGAGTGGGAGCAAGAAAAGGACCACACCAGCGCGATTCGCTTGCGCAAGTACGATGGCGTACGCATGAGCGATCTCTATGGACAGATTCGGGTTAATGATTTCTTTACCGAAACCGCCTGGCTACCGCGCTTTGACTACTACTGGCTCGGGCAAGATCTGTTTTCGCAGCGATTTACCTGGAGTGCACAAACCAGTGTGGGATATGGACATCAGCAAGTAGCGACCACCCCCACGAATCCCGCAGACGCAGCCAAATTTGTGCTGCAGCCTTGGGAGACCGATAGCGAGGGCCTACGCGCCTTGACGCGACAGGAGCTGAGCTTGCCGCTGGACTTGGGCGCCTGGAAAATCATCCCCTTTCTTTCCGGCGAGGCTGGTTACTGGCACGAGGATGTCAATCAAGACGACCAGTCGCGACTGACTGGTCAGGCTGGCGTGCGGGCCGCGTTACCTTTCTGGCGTTTATATCCCAACATCGAAAGTCGATTGTTCGACCTGCGCGGGATTGCCCATAAGGTTACCTGGGAGTCTGAATTGTTCTACGCCGACACGAATAAGGACTTGTCGCTTTTTCCGCTGTATGATCCCTTGGACGACAACTCGCAGGAGCATTTTCGGCGGAGATTTGTCGACAATACTTTTGGCGGTGTGTTGCCCCCACAATTCGATGAACGAAATTATGCCGTACGCAGCGGCATGCAGCGTTGGATCACCGCTGGCAGTGCTGAGGTGGTTGAGGATCAGACGCAATTCCGCACGGGCATCAGCCAGCGCTGGCAGACAAAACGCGGTCTACCAGGCAGGGAGCGCATCGTCGATCTGGTCGCCCTCGACGTTGACTTCATCTATTTCCCCAAGGCCGAACGCGACAATTTCGGGGAAGACTTTGGGGGCATCAACTATGACTTTCGCTACCATGTGGGAGACAGGCTGACGCTGCTGTCCGACGGCTATTTTGATACATTTTCCGACGGTCTGAGTACCATTTCCGCCGGAGCGCAGATCAGCCGACCTGGTCGCGGCGACGCTTACCTGGGTATGCTCTCCATTGAGGGGCCGGTTAGCGCGAACGTTCTGCAAAGCTTTGTGAACTATCGCATGAACGAAAAGTGGATCCTCACTAGCGGCGCCACTTTTGACTTTGCCGAAGCAGGGAACATTGGACAGTCGTTTAATTTGACGCGGATCGGTGAAACTGCCCTCGTGCGTTTAGGCCTGGATGTAGACCATGGTCGCGACAATGTCTCGTTAAACTTTAATATCGAGCCCAGATTCTTGCCTACCTCTCGCCTCGGACAGTTGGGCGGCGAGCTAATTCCCCCGGCTGGTCTGTTTGGAGTCGAATAACGGACGCTGAGGAACATCCGCAACATTTCACCCAGTTTTTAATTGTCCATGGTGGATGTGGCCGATTTCCACTTGCCAGTCCATCAGCTGCGGCCTATACTTTCATCACGTTGGGCCTCTGGAAAGAGGGCCACCCGTGACGGGCGTCCTGTTTGGAGCCGGTCTCTTCGGGGTTGGATGAAACGAGTAACGCGTCCGTATTGGAAAGCGTTTTCCAACCTGGCGGAAATAATGCAGATTCGGATTGACTGCTATCCGCTATACTTGGTGTCAACGACACCAAACAGGCTTGATCGATAATTACGTTGATTACGATTATTCAGCTTGCGTCGTGGTGGACGCTCGGTTCTACGGCTTTCTTGTTTGCCTGGAACGGACATGGATGGTGATGGATGGCTGAGCAAATTAATTGCGCCGCAAATTTGATTGTTGTGCATTGTCGATTGCTCAGGCGATTCTAACGATGGTTTGATTTGTGGTGCGCCCATCCTTCGGTATGGTCTCCAGCGATCTAACCATGGATTCAGCATGCTGGTGAATCGCTAGCTACCATTGGCTCTGCAACTGGCTTGGACGGTTTGCAGGGCGGTCTCTTGTGTGCGGCCAGACCCTCTCCCAGGCTGCCTGAAAACAAAATAAAACGATCTTACGAATAAAGCGAAAAACAAATTGAACAGCTTTCATGAACTAGCCCTCATCGCACCCGTGCAACGCGCGTTGGCCGAGGAAAACTACACAAGCCCCACTCCCATCCAGGCCCAGACCATACCTGCGGCCCTGGAGGGACGGGACATTTTGGGCTGCGCCCAAACGGGCACAGGAAAAACAGCCGCTTTTGCCCTGCCGATCCTGTCGCGTTTGAGTCGCGGTCTGCGCAAGCCGCGTCCCAATTGCCCGCAGGTGTTGGTGCTGGCACCAACCCGCGAATTGGCCATTCAGATTGGCGATAGCTTCGATACCTATGGCCGCCATCTGCATGTCCACCAGGTATTGGTTTACGGCGGCGTGAGTCAGACACAGCAAGTGCGTTCGCTGAATCGCGGCACACATATTCTGGTAGCGACGCCAGGACGATTGCTCGATCTCATGGAACAGGGCTACGTCGATCTTAGCGAACTGAGTGTTTTCGTACTCGACGAAGCGGATCGCATGCTGGACATGGGATTCTTACCGGCACTAAAGCGAATCATCAGCGAATTGCCCGAGCAGCGTCAATCGTTGTTCTTCTCAGCAACCTTGCCCGATAGCATCCGCAGCCTGGCCGGCAAACTGCTGTGCGATCCGGTCAACGTCAACGTGACTCCCAAGTCGACCAGCGTCGAACGCATCGAACAGCAGGTGATCTTTGTCGAGCGGGCCAACAAGTTGACCGTCATGCGTCAGTTGGTGGCTGCTGACGAAGTGCAACGCGCCATCGTGTTTACCAGAACAAAACGCGGTGCGAATGTACTGGCCGAGAAACTTTCCAGATCCGGAGTCCATGCGACCGCCATACATGGAAACAAGTCGCAAGCCGCACGGCAGAAAGCCTTGGAGGCATTCCGACGCCGAGATGTGAGCGTGCTGGTTGCGACCGACATTGCTGCACGTGGAATTGATATCGACGGCGTTACCCACGTCTTCAATTACGACCTGCCAATGGAACCAGAATGCTACGTGCACCGCATTGGCCGCACAGGACGTGCCGGGGCAGGCGGAACTGCTATCTCGTTCTGCTCCTCCGCCGAACGCGGGGAACTGCGAGCCATCGAGCAGTTGATCGGTCAACGTATTACCGTGTGTCAGCCGAATGTCGATTTGACTGCGGTTACTCATGAGCGGCGAGAAACCTCCACTCGCCGCAACGAGCGACAGGGTTAGCAATCCCCAGCCTACGACTGAGCGCCGAGTCTCGGCCAATCGAACCAGTCGACCTAGCAAGCCCTCTGCAGTACTCATTGGAAATGGCAGCCCGCGACCCGAGTTATCATCAAGATCAGCCAGGCTGGCGTCCAACTCAACCGAGCGATTAGACAAGCCCAGGCGCTCAGGGCAATCCAACAAGCAGCGGTCGCGGACAGCAGGCACCACCCAAGTGCAGCGGGCAAGGCTGGATCAGGGCCAACAGCCCGCAGCTCCCATGCAGTCCACAACCTCGCACTCTGTCGAACATCGGGGGCCAGCGACAGCGGTCGCCACGCTGCCCAAACGCAAGACACTGCCCAAGAAATATCGCAGCCGCTCGCGATGATTGGCCAGCAGCTGCAACCAGCCAGCTTGATCGGATACACTGAGGTCCTGCGGCGAATTGGAATGCGGACCCCGACCCATACAGCCTGGGAGCGATGGCAAAGAACCTGGTCATTTGCTGCGACGGCACAAGCAATGACGTTAGCAGCGACTCCACAAATGTACTGCGACTGTACAGATGCTTGGAACGCAGCGATCAGCAACTCGCCTATTATGATGCGGGAGTTGGCACCGTTGCGGACCCGACCAAGCTGACTTGGTTTGGCAAGCAATTCAGCCGCAAGCTGGACATGGGAATTGGTCTCAGCGTTCGCGAGAACGCTTGCAGGTGCTACCGTTTTCTTTGCGAACACTACCGGGCGGAAGATCGCGTGTTTCTATTTGGCTTCAGTCGCGGAGCTTACACGGTACGCGCCTTGGCGGGCATGGTCCATTTCTTGGGGCTGGTCAGGCCCGAGCTGGAAAACCTCGACCGCTTGGCCTGGAATATCTATGCCAATGACGATCAAAGCCTAGCGGTCGGCCGCCGCTTTGAAGCCGGCAATCGATTTCGCAAGGCATTTGGCATCGAACAGTCTCCCCGAATCCACTTTGTGGGAGTGTGGGATACCGTGAGTACCTTTGGCTTTATTTGGAATCTGCGGACGGTACCCTTTTCCGCCAACAATCCGTCGATCGCGCACATTCGGCATGCCCTTTCCATCGACGAACATCGCGCCTGTTTCCAGCCGAATCGCTTTCGCCCCAAATCCGAGGCAGCAACACGAATCTTACAAACAACTCTGGTTTGCCGGTTCCCATGCCGATGTCGGTGGGGGTTATCCAGAGGGCGACAATGGATTGTCCAAGATTGCGCTGGATTGGATGTTTGGTGAATCTGAGTCTCTGGGGTGTCGATTCGTCGAGCAGCGCCAGCAGCAGTTCCTGGGCATGGACGCCGGTCCAGAGCATGCTCTGGACTTAAGTGCGCGAGCCCACGAATCCTGTGTGGGTCTGTGGCACCTGCTCGAATTCTTGCCCCGCAAGCAATGGGACCATGCTGCCAATCCCGAGCGGCATGCGGTGGTTCATGCCCAATCTTTATCGCAGGCGGGCGATTCCCGAAGATGCCATCCTACACTCCTCAGTCAGAGAAAAACTGAGGCTGGACGGAAGCTATCGGCCCAGCAATCTGCCGCAAGAACCGCACTACGGCGAGTGAGATGCGGCACATGGCTGTGCGTCAAAGCCCACATGGCTGGGCGCGATCGCGTCAAGAAAAAACCCAATGCGCCGCAGTCGCCACGCATTGGGTTAACTTTTGTTCAAAGCGTAAGTCGAACTCAGTTCACAACTTGGCTGTCGTAGTTGGCAGCCTTGAGGGCTGCGATGGCGGCATTGGGGTCAAAGCCATCAGCCAATTTCAGCTCGACAACCTTGACGTCAATCTTCCCTTCGGGGGTACCAGCCGGTTGTTCGGCAAGTTGTACGCCTTCAACCCCAGGTACAGCGGCCAAGGCTTCCTTTACTGCGGGATAGCAGGAGTAAGGGCACTGCATATCAGGCACGCTGAGGCTCTTGTCGGCCACAAAACGAATCTCGCTGCCCGAAGATAGCGCAGCCGAGTCATCATCATGTCCCTCGCCCTCGGCGTGGGAATGACCCTCATGGTCGCCATCGGTAACTGCGCTGGTAGCGGGAGCCACGCTGGGAATGGTCTCCACTGGCTTGTTACAGCCAAGTGCCAGGGCACAAACAGCCATCAATGACAAAGCGAACAAACGCATAATTCTCTCCAAATGCATCGACTAAGCAGGAAAAAGGTCGCAACGACCGTACGTAAACAGTCGTCAGCACCACGGAATCGTTAAGAACGTTGAATCTCTATGATTTTACGCCGAAACCAGGCTATTTCAATGACCCCCAACGGCTACAGATTATTCCTCTTATTCCACAAATTTATTGGCCAGGCTTTCCTGGCCCAGGCTTCGGGACTCAGGCGCAGCGACAGGCCAGGCTCTGACATTTTAGGCTTGCCTGAAGCGTCTTCGTTCGACAGCTGGTAAACCCTGGTTGGGGATGCGAGGAATTGGGCGGGGGAGGAATTTCCCAGGCGATTGCAGGGGGAGTCCAACACAGGATCGCGCCACATGCCCTCTGGACTGCCTGCCAGCTTCAAGACATGCTTAGAGCTGTAGTGCGTAAGAGGGCAGTTACCTGCTGTTTCGTGACATCACCCTTGCACGAGCGAGTCCAGCTGAGGCCGAAGTCGCAGCGGGCGACGCTGGGATTCCATTCACTCACCGCGTCCTGAACAATGCTAGACTCCGTCGCTTCCGCACCGCCTGACCCCATTCTGGGTCTTTCCGAATCGTTCCAGAACGACGAACGGCCAGAGAAAATTAATTTGACGATTGGTGTTTACCGCGATGAGGCGGGGAGCACACCCATATTGGAATGCGTCAAACGGGCCGAACAGCGTCTGCTGGAAATGGAGTCTAGCAAGGGCTACTTGGGCATCGATGGCATTGCCTGAATTTCGGAAATTGACCGCTGAATTGTCTCTCGGTGGGTTGGTGGAGAGTGAACGGGTTGTAGCCCTCCAAACGCCGGGGGGCACCGGTGCGCTCCGCGTCTGCGGCAGACTTCCTAAACAAGAATTTCCGTGGCTCGCGCATTTGGTTTAGTTCGCCCACCTGGCCAAACCATAATGCCATCTTTGAATCGGCGGGCTTGCAGACCAAGGTTTATCCCTACTTGGCCGGTGATCGCCGCACCTTTGACAGTGTTGCCATGCTGGACCTGCTGGAGCGCGAGGCCCGAGTTGGCGACATCATTTGCTTACACGCCTGCTGCCACAATCCGACGGGAATTGATCCCAGCCCGCAACAATGGTCCGATATCGCCGAGCTGAGTGCACAGCGCGGGCTTCTGCCCCTGGTTGACTTTGCCTACCACGGCTTTGGCGATGGACTTGAGCCAGATCGCGTCGGACTGCAGGCGTTGGCCAAGCAGCACCAGGAAATGCTCGTGTGCACATCCTTTTCCAAGAATTTTGGCTTGTACAGCGAACGCGTGGGAGCCTTGTTGGCGGTTTGCCCGAGCCCCAAACACACGTCGGCCGTGAGCAGCAACCTCAAGCAAGTCGTGCGCACGAATTACTCGAATCCGCCCAAAGCATGGTGCTGCGGTCGTAGCCAACATCCTAGCAGATGCCGAACTGCGATCCTTGTGGACCATGGAGCTGGATGCCATGCGGGCGAGAATTAAAATGGCTCGGTCTCGAGTTTGTTCAAGCCATGCAGGCGACCGGGTGCGCAACCGACTTTTCTTTCTTGCTTGCTCAACGCGGCATGTTCTCCTACACCGGCTTGACCGCCCTGCAAGTCGACTGGCTGCGAAAAAACAAGGGCATCTATATCGTCAATAGTGGGCGCATCAACGTGGCGGGCATCGCGCCGAGCAATGTGGAAAGGCTGTCCAGCGGCATAGCCCAAGCTTTGGCCATGTAGGGAGTTGCAGGCGTCAGCAAGCCGTCGAGCGCTGCGGACTAACTGCAGCGCAACTGCAGAGCTCTCTCGCGATTCAATCAGATACTAAATTTTCCAAGGAGACTCGATGCGCTATCTCATTACCGGTGGCTGCGGATTCATCGGCTCGCACTTGGCCGAAGCGCTGGTAGCCGATGGACATCGAGTAATCGTGCTCGACGATTTGTCGACCGGTAAGATCTCGAATATCCAGTCCTTGGAGGGACATGAACGATTCGAAGTATTGATTGGTAGCGTTACCGACGAAGCGCTGGTGCACGAGGCGGTCAAGCAGTGCGACAAGATTTTCCACTTGGCGTCGGCGGTCGGGGTTCGACTGATCATGGAGAAGCCCATCGAGACGATCGATACCATCGTTACCGGCGCGCAGGTGGTATTTAAGCTGGCCAATCGTTATCGCAAGCCCGTTTTGCTAACCTCGACCTCCGAGGTCTACGGCAAATCATCGGCAGTGCCCTTCGTCGAAGACGGGGATCGATTAGAGGGGCCAACCACCAAGCATCGTTGGGCGTACGCCTGCGCCAAGGCCCTGGATGAATTCCTGGCCATCGCTTATTGGAAGACGACCAGTCTTCCCGTGGTGGTCACGCGTTTATTCAATACCGTCGGCCCCAGACAGACCGGCCAATACGGGATGGTGATTCCCAATTTTGTCAGGCAGGCCAAGGCCGGGTTGCCCCTCCAGGTTTTTGGGGATGGCTCGCAGTCACGCTGCTTTTGCCACGTCTCCGATGTGGTTCGCGGCTTGATCGCGCTGTTGCAGTGCCCCGCAGCCTGCGGGCAAGTCGTCAATCTGGGCTCGACTGAGGAGGTCTCGATTCATCAGTTGGCCATGCGCGTGATTGCTGAAGCGGATAGCGCGTCAGCCATCGAACTGGTACCCTACGAAGCGGTATTTGGCGGAGATTTTGAGGATATGCAGCGACGCGTTCCCTCAATTGAGAAGGCGGGACGTTTGATCGGCTGGGCACCATCCAAGACGCTGGCTGACATCATCCGTGACTTGGCCCACGAAATGCGACTCGACCGGTAAATGGCTAGCACACGGGAGGTTTGCCTTTCCCTTCGGCAATATGTTGCCTGCGTCCATCTGCATATTCATTGCAGTTTGGATAGACATCCCTTAACCAAGCCTCCAACTCATCCGCATTCGGTGCCGAATCGCGCATGCGATCGACCAACCGTCGCATGGCTGCACGGCACCAACCACAGCCCGTGCCGGCACTCTGGCACTCGGCAAGCTGGCTTGGCATTCGAATCTGATGAATGCGTATGTAATTGATGACCTTCCGCCAACTGACATGAAAACACAAGCACAGCTCATCATCGGGAAGCATCGAGAATTACGCTCCTGGACAGCTCACAGGCCGTCAGAAAGTCAGGAATATCCAACGTCTCTTTGATGGTGTGCACGTCGCGCTGCCCGCAACCAAGCGTCACGGTCGGTATCCCGTGTTTCACCAACCAATTCGCATCCACACCACCATTGGAGACTGCGGACAGAGGTACTTTTCCCAAGCTTGCGGATCGCCTGGTCTGCTAATTGGACTGGCGGACTGGTAGGCTCGAGTCGGAAGGAATCATAGTCCACACGGCGTTCAACTTGGGCGTTGACGGCGACACCACTGCTGCTGCAAACCTTGCTGGCTGCTCGGACAAAAGCCTGTTCGATGGCCGAGGCTATCTCCTGGCGAAACTCGCTGTCGTGGCTGCGTGCCTCGGCGGCGATTTCGACTCGATCTGCCACCACATTGGTGGCCACCCCGCCATGAATTACGCCCAGGTTACTGGTTCCCGTGCGTCCCCGCTTGCGGACCGCACCTAACCAGCCGTCCTTGTGAAGGGCCGCGATAGCCAGTCCAGCCGCATTGATGGCGCTGGCCCCGGCTTCGGGAGCCAGGCCCGCGTGGGCAGCCAGGCCATGCAAAACAATCCGTAAACGCTCTCCGCCAGTAGCCCCAATCGTCATTTTGCAGGGATCGCCACCGTCGAAATTGAACGCCAATTGCGGATTCCCCAACTTGCTGACCGTCAGATTTCGGCTCCCTTGGAGGCCAATCTCTTCCTGCACGAAAAAGCACAAGGTCAGCGGCACACGGGAGGAGACGTCTAGTTCTGCCTTCTCTAGGACCTCGATGGCAGCGATCAATACCGCCGCGACTCCCGCCCGATCGTCGGCTCCCAGTCCAGTGGCCGCATTGGCCGAGCGTATCGTTTGCCCATATCTTTTGGGTTGACAGCCGACACAGATGGGAACCGTGTCCAGGTGAGCGGACAACATGATACGCGGCTTTTTGGAATTTCCAGGCAATTTGACTATTAAATTCCCAACCTCACCGCGCATGGGAGTGCGCCGGTTGGCGGTGTCGAATGCAATTGCGGAGTCTTCGACCCCTGCCTCCTTGAGCTCTTGCACCACCGCCTGGGCTATCCCGGACTCCTCGCAACTCTTACCGGGGACGGCCATGAGCTTCATGACCAATTCGATGCGCTCGCTTTGAATTCAACTTGTTCATGTCCCCACCTAGTTGTCTTAGGTCCCCACCTAGGTTGCGCTTAGCTACCGCAGCAGCCCTATAGTTATAATCTGGACAAAGCACTAGCTTGAACATAGTAGAAATGTGCTGCACTGCAACGCGTGCGGCGAGCAAACTCGTTAGAATTTCAGTGCCACGAGATTATCGGCCTGACGCAAGAACCTTTGATATTTTGAGGTAGTGGTGAAACAAGAGCGACGCAAGATTGGAATTCTGACCGGTGGTGGTGATTGCCCTGGTCTGAATGCAGTAATACGGGCAGCCACCAAGTCGGCCATTCATTTGGGCTACGATGTGCTGG
Source organism: Pirellulaceae bacterium (assembly GCA_963707245.1). Lineage (GTDB taxonomy): Bacteria > Planctomycetota > Planctomycetia > Pirellulales > Pirellulaceae > Aureliella. The sequence continues at coordinate 156,685 of CAVPPY010000039.1, read as the reverse complement.
GCATCCGCAAGGGGTTTGAGGGTATCGCAGACCCCGTGGAAACCATGCCCCTAAACTTGGAGAACACCGCCAATATTTTGGCACAAGGTGGTACGATTCTGGGATCTACCAACAAAGGTCGTTTTACAGCCAAGGTTGGCATCGACAATACGCGAAGACTCGATCCCGATTTGATCTCCATGGTCAAACGCAATCTGGAGAACCTACATGTCGACGGATTGATCTGCATTGGCGGTGACGGATCGCTGTCCATCGCCCAGCAACTGTTCGAAGCCGGAGTGCCAGCCGTTGGTGTTCCCAAGACCATTGACAACGACTTGAGTTGCACTGCCTTTACCTTTGGATTTGATAGCGCAGTGGCTTGCGCGGCCAATGCCCTCGATCGACTGCATACCACCGCGGCCAGCCACGAGCGGATCATGGTCTTGGAAGTCATGGGTCGCCACGCCGGTTGGATCGCCCTGCACGCTGGATTAGCCGGCGGCGGCGACGTGATCCTTATCCCGGAAATCGATTGGCGATTTGAAAATATCTGCGCCAAGGTCCTGCAACGCAAGCAAATGGGCAAGGCCTATACACTGATCGTGGTTGCTGAGGGTGCTCAACTACCAGGCGGAACGCTGGTTACGCAAGAGTCCGACAGCCAGCACCGACAAACACGACTGGGGGGCATCGGTCAAGTGATTGCCGATGAACTGCAATGCCGGCTGGGCACGGAGACGCGCTGCGTGGTCTTGGGGCACCTGCAGCGTGGTGGTCATCCAACCTACTTCGATCGCTGCCTGTCGACACAATATGGCGCCCATGCTGTGCGCTTGATCGAAGAAGGTAATTTCGGCCAGATGGTATGTTTCGATCCACCGCATATCACCAATGTACCTCATCTACGAAGCTATCAAGCAGTTATCGACGGTCGATCCGAATGGTTCCGCAGTGCAAGCCGCCCGGGCTATGAATGTCAGCTTTGGTGACAGCCCGCACTTTTGCAATCCTTTCCCTCACTCAAGAGTTCAGGCGGAGACCTTCGTCGAGAAATACAACCTGCCGGAGCATGCCATCGCTAGCTTAAGATGCAGTCCCGAGTCTTGACCCTTTTCACTTGTGAATTCGCTAGTTGATTTAGGGATGAGTCCTAACTATTCGCCAAACATTAGCTCCAACTTGAAGGGTAGCAAAAATGACTATTCAACTGACGTCCGACAAAGAGTCCGGCATCTTGGAAGTTCGCGCGAGCGGAAAACTGAGCAAGGAGGACTATGAAGATTTCGAGCCTAGCGTGACCGGCTTGGTAGATTCCTATGGCAAGCTAAAAATTCTCTTCGTCATGCATGATTTTCATGGCTGGGACATGGGTGCAATTTGGGAAGATACCAAGTTCGCCACGAAACATTGCCGTGATATCGAAAAGATCGCCATGGTGGGCGAAAGCACTTGGGAAAAATGGATGGCCACGGTATGCAAGCCCTTCACCATGTCGACGGTCAAGTACTTTGAGGCTGGCCAGGAAGCATGCCGCGCGGCAATGGTTGCTCGAGGCCTAAAAACGGCCTGGCAATAGGTGGAAAACCATGGACAGTCTAGGCTTTAGCCTTCGGTAGCAGTTCCCATGCGTTAGGATCGTCAAGCGAACTGACCAACTGCGGAATTGCCTGCTCGAGGGCCTGGGTTTGTTGGGCATCGAGTTGTCCTGCCAGTCGCTGGTAGCGGGAGAATTGCTGCAGCTCGTTGGGGGCTGAAGCCCGGAAGCAGCACACCGGCGGCCGCGTCATCCAGGTCGACAGATGTTCGGCGAGTTGCGAGAGGAGATTCGTTTCACTCGGGGGCAGGTGGTCGTCGGCAATCAGCACGATACAGGCTGCCTTTGCTTGCTGCTGCCACAGCCGATCACAACCTTTTTGCATGGCGCCGCTCAGCCGGTGCCGCAGAAAGGACAACTGCTCGTCGGGAATTCGGTCTTGATAGGCCGCTAGATCCCCGGGCTCTGATCGCACCAACGTATCGACCTGGCCCTGCAAGTCGACACCCGCGACAAACCACTGCAGAGTCTCGGTTTTGACGGTGATCACCAAGATCTTCGGAGTTTTCTTCTCCGTGAGGCTGATTTTCAGCGGACATTTTCAGACCGATTTGACTGGTGCCGCTTGTCCCCGCCCAGCGGCTTGGATTTCTTGAGCAAGTCGGGCGCTGAGTAATTTTGCCTCGGCCACATCAAAGGCGGTGTGGTTGGCTGGCGACTGTTCAGCCTGTTGGATCCACTGTTCAAAACTGCTTTGCAGGTCTGCAAACAAGGCGGCTTGACGTTGCTTTCTAGCGTACTCATCTGCCGCTTGGTGCAACACTTCGACCAGGTCGTCGGGATCCCAGGGCTTGGTGATGTATCGGAACAGTTTTCCATTGTTGACAGCTTCAACAACCGCCTTGATATCGGCGTACCCCGTAAAGATCAAGCGTACGAGCGTCGGCAGAATGGACCTGAGCCTCGCTCAATAATTCCGCCCCGGTCATTTCGGGCATCCGCTGATCGGTCATGATCACATGAATGTCTTCCTGCCGCAGAATGGCCAACGCTTCTTTGCCCGATTGAGCGGTAAACAGGTTGAATTCTCGACGCAGCAGCCCCCGCAATGACGACAAGATCTCCAGTTCGTCATCGACCACCAGAAGATTCGCTTTGTGGGTGATGGATTGCATACAGTTTATTCTACCCGTTCGGTGCTTGTTGGGGCGGAACTTTCGGAAGTCGAATCTGAATTGTTGTGCCTTGTCCAGGCTGACTGCTTGCGGAAATTTCCCCTCCATGCTGTTGGATGACCCCGTAACACATCGACAGCCCCAGTCCGGTTCCCTGACCGACAGCTCGCGTCGTAAAGAATGGCTCGAAGATCTTGGCCAGTACGCTCTCCTCGATGCCCGTACCTGCGTCGCTGAAACGGACCGTCACGGAATCGGCTTGCTCGGAGATAGTCGATCTCGATCCGTCCCCCCCGGTTACTGGCCTGGATCGCATTCATCAATACATTGTGCCAAACTTGATGAATCAGCACCGGGCGGCAGGTAATCTGCGGATTATCGGGATTTCTGATCTCTACGCTCAGTTGCTTTTCTTCGAGCAAGTGATTGAGAATGGCCAGCGTGCTCTTGATCGAGTCGGCGACGACCAGCTTATCAAGCTCAGCTTCATCCAGTCGCGCAAAATCACGTAAGTTGGTGACGATATCGCGAATGCGTTTCAGACCGTCTGTGGAGGATTGCAAAAGGCCAGGAGTATTTTCGGTAATCCATGGCAGATCCAGCTCTTCTTCCAACTGCTCGATGTTCTCCGCCGCTTCGGGATTGACAGCTTCGTAAATCCTGGCGTAGCTCCCGATAGGCACTTAGAATCTGAAGCACGCCGGACAATTCGCGTTTCAAAACGCTCAGGTTGTTGCTGATATACGAGATCGGATTATTGATTTCATGAGCCATCCCCGCGGCCAATTGTCCCAGGCTGACCAATTTTTCGTTTTGGACCAGCGAGGCTTGGGCCTGGCGAATAGCCAAGTTTTGATCCGCCAAGCGTTGCTCAAGTCGCAGGATGCGCACGCCCTCTCGTAGACGCACGCGCAGTTCCTGATGGTCGCAAGGCTTGATCAGGAAGTCATCGGCCCCGGCGTCCATGGCCAGAATCAAGTCTTCCTTCTGGGTCTTGGCGGTTAGCAGGATAATATAAACGTAGTGTCCGACAGCCAGCTCGCGAATCCGCTGAATCAATTCAATGCCGTCCATATTGGGCATGATCCAGTCGGTCAACACCAGTGAGAAATCATGCTGTTTGAACAGTTCCAGGGCCTGGATGCCATCTTCGGCTCCGACAACATCCCAGCCCCACATATTCAGCTGGGAAGTAAGTAGCGTCCGCATGACGCTACTGTCGTCAACGACCAGCACCTGTATTAAAGGGAGCAGCGGCGGAATCAGCCTGCGAATCGTCCAATCCCCTCTCCTCGCGCTAGACGTCCAAATTGCGAACCTCGAGTGCATGCTTCTCGATGAATTGTCGGCGTGGTTCGACCTTGTCGCCCATCAAGCACACGAAACATCTCGTCGGCTGCGGCGGCATCGGTCAGGGTGACTTTAACCAAGCGTCCGATTGCTGCGATCGAGCGTCGTTTCGCGCAGCTCTTCAGGGTTCATTTCCCCCAAGCCCTTAAAGCGAGTGACTTGCATTCCCTTTTCACCGGCTGAACGCACTGCGGGCAACAGCGCCCGCAGATCCTCGATGCCGATGCGATTGTCTTCGCGATTCAAATGAAATTTCGATTCCGTGGTACCCGTCCGTTCTTCCGGAATCAAATCTTGAATCGTGAAACCGAATGGCGCAAGATCTTTCAGACCAGCATTGATCGTCTTGACTTCATGCATTTCCACATAGTGTGCCAACAGCCGTTGGGGTTGCCCGCTGGTCTCCGATGTCTCGGTTGCATCGAGCTCGCTGGCATCGGTCTCACTGGGTACCCTGTTTCAGCCGGCAGCTCTGTTTGGCCTCGAGCGTCAGATTCTCGTCCTCGATGAAATTCTCCAAGGCGTCGCGGGTATAGAACCAATGCAAATCATTGCCGACCGATAGCAGAAAGACCGGCAGACGCAGGCTCTCCGCTTCCATGCGTGTGGCATGATCGCGCAAGGCAATCCCGCGGCGTTCGAGGGCGATCAACGCATCTTCCATCGAGGCCAACGACTCGCACAGGTTGCGCATTCTGTCGCCCTCGACTCGGCGGCCATCCTCCATTTCCAGCCAGCAGTCGGACAGGCCGCGTTCGAGCAATTGCGTCTTCATTTCTTCTTCGGTCTGCACGTAGTAACGCGTGGACTTGCCTTGCACGACGCGGAACAACGGGGGTTGAGCCAGGTAGACATGCCCGCCAGCCACCAAGTGATACATTTGCCGATAGAAGAAACAGAGCAGCAACGTGCGAATGTGCGAGCCGTCGACATCGGCGTCGGTCATGATAATGATCTTGTTGTAACGACGTTTGGCTGACGTCTTGATCCGCACCAATGCCACAGCCGATGGCTTGGATCATGCTCTGCACTTCTTCATTGGCCAGCACTTTGTCTTCGCGGCTCTTGTAGGCGTTGATGATCTTTCCGCGAAGCGGCAGGATTGCCTGATAATCTCGGAAATCGTCCGCCTTCGGCGCTACCGCCAGCCGAATCGCCTTCGACCAGATAGACTTCGCATTCTTCCATCTTGTTGCTGATGCAATCGCGGAGCTTGCCGGGCAAGCCACCGCCGCTGAGTGCATCCTTGCGCTTGCGCAGCAGGTCCTTGGCCTTGCGAGCCGCCTCGCGGGCTTCGCAGGCGATCAGGCCCTTCTTGATGATCGCCTTGGCTTCTTTCGGGTTCTCTTCCAGATACTTTGCCAGTGCTTCGCCCACCGCACCATTCACGATACCCTCGACCTCGCTATTGCCAAGCTTGGTTTTGGTTTGGCCTTCGAACTGCGGGTGCGGCACGCGAATGCTGATCACCGCGGTCAGTCCCTCGCGAAAGTCATCGCCCGTCGGTGTCTGATCCTTGAACAGGTTTTCTTTCTTGCCGTAATTATTGAGCGTTCTGGTCAGTGCGGACCGGAAGCCAGAGACGTGTGTGCCACCTTCGATGGTATGGATGTTATTGACGTAGGACTGGACGTTTTCGGTGTACTCGGTCGAATACTGCAAGGCGACCTCGCACCGCACGCCCTCGCGCGAGTCCTCGATCAGCAGCACATCGGGATGAACGGCGTCACTGGCCCGATTCAGGTGTTCGACGAATTCGATAATCCCGCGCTCGTAATAGAATTCATCGCCCTCGTCAATCCGTTCGTCGAGGAATTTGATGCGCACGCCGCTGTTGAGAAAGGCCAGTTCCTGCAAACGTTTGTAGAGCGTATCAAAGTTGAATTTGGTATTCGGGAAAATAGTGGCATCGGGCTTGAAGGTTGTCTTCGTACCGCGTTTGCTGGTCGTATGCCCTTTGGCAACCGGGCCGGTAGCCAAGCCACGTTCGTAGCTTTGCGTCCAAACATGGCCCTCGCGACTGACTTCGACTTCGCACCACTGCGAAAGAAAATTGACGACGGTCACGCCGACTCCGTGTAGACCACCCGATGTCTCGTAGGCCTTCTTCTCGAACTTGCCACCAAACTTAAGGACCGTCATCACGCCTTCGAGCGTACTGACCTCGCGCTCCATCTCCAGACTCAACTGCTCATGTTTGGAGACGGGAATACCGCGACCATCATCTTCGACGGTAACCGAGCCGTCGGAATTGACGATGACGGATACCGCCTTGGCATAACCGGCCATGACTTCGTCGATCGAATTGTCGACGACTTCGTAAACCAAATGGTGCAAGCCCTTGAGCGTCGTATCGCCGATGTACATACCCGGTCGAGCGCGAACGTGCTCCATATCGCTCAGGTGCTTCAGGTCCGCCGAGTCATAGCCCCCACGGCTGTCTACAACGTCCGTCTCGGAAATGGATGGCGTCCCCAACGCATCCGGGCTGGGCTGCTCGGGCACAGTCTCGGGAGTGGTGGGACTTGGAATCGGATCCTCAGGTAGTCTTTCGTCGGTCATGCATTGCTTCCGGGCTGTCGCTCGGTTTCCTTGATAAAATTCACGAGAGAGTCTCGGGTAGCCGTGACGGGCCAACCCGGCCAAAATGGCAAATAATTAATCCATGATTTGCTGCCAAATCACCCTCACCAGCAGGCCAGAATTGTATCAGAAAACTAGCCATTTGCCTGGGCCAACGGGCCGCAATCTGACGGAATTCTGACTATCGCAAGTTACTACCGTATAATGACTTGCGCCTGCCTTGCTCGATTTCCACAGCCGCGTAACTCCCGCACTCGAAAACTCGACTGCCAATCGTTCAGGGGTGCAGAAAAAAGGATATGCTGATCTAGCTCCTAGCTCTCGGCCTGCCTGTGTCACCAGCTGAGAAACCCGTTGCAATGGTTGCACTCCCCTGCCCCCCCTTTTACAGTGTAGCCCGATGCCTGCTATCGACTTGCTCCCTGAAAACACCTTGGCTCCCGTCTTGCGGGAGTGCATCGAATTGGCCCCGATGCCAGGCTTGCATAGTGGACCTAGTTCCTCGGATTGTGCGCAGCGGATAGCTACAGTCATCGAGCAATTCAACTTGCACGGTTCGCTGCAGGAGGCGGGCTTGTGGCTGTTGGCAGGAGAGCTCGACAAATCGCACTCAGTTAGTCAAGCGCACGATAGCGCCGACGGCTCGTTTTGGCATGGAATCATGCACCGTCGAGAGGGGGATTACTGGAACGCAAAGTATTGGTTTCGGCGCAGTCGGAACGCACCCGGTTTATCAGGCTTTAACACGGCAAATTGTGGGACTGCAGGGCAGGGCGGATCTGTTTCCCTTCCCCACCAATGCTCTGTCGCGAGCGAGTACATTTCCAGCCGCCTATGTTGATCTTGTGGAGCAGGCGTTATCTGATGGACAAGAGTCTTGGCTGAACGATCTGCAACGCATTGGCTGGTGGGAATGGCAACTGCTGTTCGGGCATACGCCAGGCTTTTCGGGTTTCGATCCTCGAGGCATTGACTAGAATATTCACTTGTTTGGGCACTATGCTCCCGCTTCCTAACCAAAGAGACCTTCTGAATCGATGAGCCTTTCAAAAGCATTTAGCACCGGTCGCTGCGTGCTCTCGTTCGAGGTCTTTCCACCCAAGTCTGACTCGGGCATGGCGGATTTGATGAGGACGGTTAACGAACTGGACTCCCACCAGCCCGATTTCTATACCTGCACCTATGGCGCCGGTGGCTCGACCCGCGACCGAACCCTGTCCATCGCGGCGGACGTAAGAGCGCAGCTCGATCGGCCGGTTGCATCGCATTTAACCTGCGTCGGCTCGACCAAAGACCAATTGCGAGCCTACCTATCGTCGGCCCGCGATCGCAAGGTCGACTACATCGTCGCCCTGCGTGGCGATCCGCCCAAGGGAGAGACCACGTTCCAGGCAGTCGAGGGCGGCCTGCGCTATGCCAATGAGTTGGTAGCGATGATTCGCGAGGAGTTTCCTGAGTTCGGTATACTGGTCGCCGGCTATCCGGAAACACATCAAGAAGCACCCGACGCCGACACGGATTTAGCCAATCTCGCCAGGAAGGTAGCTGCGGGTGCCGACGTGGTTGTCACCCAGTTGTTCTACGACAATGACGATTTCTTCCGTTTTCGCGATCGTTGTGTGGCCTCTGGAATACGAGTACCCATCGTGCCCGGGCTGCTGCCTGTATTGGGACTCAACCAGGTCCAACGCATCGCATCGATGTGCAAGGCGCGTTTGCCTGCCAAGTTCGTGAGCAAATTACAGCAAAGCGATGATGCAGATTGGCAATTCCAGGTCGGGGTTGAACACGCCGTCGCCCAAACCCAAGCTCTGTTGGATGCAGGCGTACCCGGCATCCATTTTTACGTGTTGAATCGCTCGCATGCCACGACGCGTATCTTGCAAAACGTTTCTGGCTTGGGCCGCTAACGCATCCAAGCTATACGTGTTCAGAGTGTGCTTGAATCCCTTTTCATTCGCGCCGGATAGCTTGGAATCAGTCTTCTGGCTGACGCGCGGCGTTTAGGGTAAGCTGCCGCTGCGGTCGGTGAAATCGCTGGGCAGGACGCGGGCGTCGGTGGGTTGCAAGAGCACGCGCATCGCCTGGACAAGAGATTGTTCCACATCGGGAGAAACGTTTGTGGCTCGCTGGCTAACCTCGTAGCCACCTTGCGCATATGCGGCTCGCGTACCAATGTAAGCGGTCCCATAGTCTCCATAAGCAGCAAGCATGACCTTCAATTCCGGCTTCATGGCTTGTGCGGCCAGCTGATATTCGACAAACAACTCACCAGGCATAAACAGCAGCTGTGCCTCACCCAGCCGCAGAGTTGAGAGTGACATACGTACTTGCCGCGCATCGTTCGAGCGACGCAGGAAAGCCAATTGCTCAGCAGCGTTACAGTGCGCGGCAAATGTGGTCGAGGGATCTTGCAGTTGCTCCATCAACGCCGCTTCATTGAGGTGATCGGCCACGGGCACCAGGGCCTCGGCCTGTGACCAACTCACCTCGGCAGCCGTCAGAGGCTGCCTTCCGTTCCAGGCTAATTGCATGGCCGATGCCACGCGCTGGGCCAGTATCATACGGTTCTCATGCGAACCGTCGTTGAATTTTCCAGCGCCGATGTTTCCTCCGGCACCATTGAAATGCAAATGAAACACGCCCGTCTCCAGCTGCCGCTGATTCCGCGCCATTCCCGGAAAGTCGGGATTGGCACCTCCGGTTCGATAATAGCTTTGCGGATGCGTCGCGTAAAATGTCAGGGCGGCCAGCGGGCCATCCTGGGAATTAAAGGTCAACAATTTCAACAACGGATCGATGACTCCCGTTGGCAAGGCGCGTATGGCTGGATCAGCGCATGCCGTGTAACGCGTCGTGTGAACCATTCCGTCCGGCCCAAGCATCCGACGATTCGAGGCTACATCCTGCACCTGTGCCTGACCGAACGAGATGCTCGTGCATTCGGCCGCCGTCTCCTTGGCTCGCCGAGCGGCCTGGCTGGCACGGGCGATGACGCTGTGAGCGAAAGGCAGATCGTAGTGGGCTTCCGCCTGACCCCAACCGGCTAAGATCTCGGCAGCCGAAAAATCACAGCGAGGTGCGTCGTGCTGGTGCAGAGCATGCACCACAACCCTGTCTGGCGTCGTGCCAACCGACTCTGCTATCGCCTGGCGAAACGCAAGATTGGCCTCGTTGGCCACCCCCAACCAATCAATAGCACACAAGACCACCGGCTGTGCGTCAAAGATGATGACTAGCCCTCGGCAGCTGAGCGGCTCGGTAATCTCGCGAGTCGGATCATAGGCCAAGGGACTGCCCACCGGCGGCGACGCGTCGATGTCAAACGTACCTACGCGCAGCTGCTGGCCCAACGCCGTGTGTACCAATGTTGCCAAAATACAAGGTAGGAGCCAAGCTTGCATGATTCGGGACATGAACGGTCTCCAATTCTAGAATCCTCGGTGTGGCTGGATGGGAGGATTATTTTATCACGCTTGAAATCTCCATGTGCGACCGCGTGCGTGGTCTCTCGCACATCCGCTGACTAACTGATGGCCATCCAAGAACCATCGCAATCGTCGCTGCTCGGCTTGTGAAATCCCAATTCTTACACCGCTGGCCACCCGCCACGCCTGGGATTGGACACATTCCGGAGCTCGTTCCAAATGTATCTGACTGGAGTGTGTTAGATCGCAACCATCCAGGCTGCGATCGACGGCTATCGCCTGACATAGCCGACCCGGACCAGTTGCCAAGCCTCGCAGCCAAGACAATCGCGTCTGCCGTTGAGTGGACAGGCACCGCAATTGCGCCATCCGCTCGAGGCCTTCATAGGGTTCGACGGCGCGGATCAAGATTGCACTGCCTAGGCCAGGACGCTCCGTAACCACATTCAAGCAATGTCGGGAGTGGATAGAATACACGTAGAGGGTGCCCGCGCAGGCGAACATCGAGCGATTCCTTGGCGTCATTCCCAGAAAACTATGGCTGGCCGTGTCGCCGCTGGAAAGATAGGCTTCTACCTCGACTACAATTCCGCTGAGCCGCGAACCGTCCTCGAGCGTGCGGACCAATAGGCTTCCCAGCAGGCGTCTTGCAACTTGTTGAGGAGTTCCCGAGTAGAATCTGGAATCGAGCGACTGTCCCATGGAATCGATACGAATTCAAGCCGATTGCGTGGTGGTTTCTCCGGAACGCATTCTATGTCCGGGACAAGTTGTTGTGCGTCTCGGTCGCATCGTGGAAGTGAGCCAGCACACGCTGCCAGCGGCCGACTTGATCTTGGAGAATACGATCATCCTACCTGGATTGGTCAATCCGCACACGCACCTGGAATTTAGTGAACTGCAACATCCGCTGCCAGCTGGATCCCATTTCCCCGAGTGGATCGCTGCAGTTGTCGGCTATCGCCATTCACTGCAGCAGTCTCCAGCAAGCCTCGCCCTGCATTCTACCGCTTTAGCTCGCGGAGCCGCAGAGTGCTTTCAATCCGGAACGGCTTTGATCGCGGATATTTTAACCCAACCCAGCACCGCGGATAGTGCGAGGGTTGCAAACCAAGAGCTGCCAAACCCAACGGGTACGAGTACGGATACTGGTACAGATACAAGAACGACTACGGGTACGGGAATGGCTAAGCCCCGCATGCGGAGGGACATTTCGACGGAGGATTGGTTGCTACACCTGGCCGACTGCTCCACGCCCAAAATATTCGCCTTTCCCGAGATCGTCGGGCTTTCAGCACAACGACTGTGCGACACGGCAACTTGGGCTACGAGCCTACTCGACAATTTCTCAGCCAACCATAGGCCAGCCGACTTTTATAAATTAGGAGTCTCGCCCCATGCTCCCTATTCACTGCACTATCCCAGTATTGAAGAGCAGATGAATCGATTCAGACGAAGGACGACGATGGCCATGCACTTGGCTGAGAGTCTGGACGAAAGGCAGTGGGCAGAGTTTGGAAGCGGACCCTTTCGATCAGCCTTTGAGCGACTGGGAATTGCTTGCCCGAGTGAGCGACTGCAGATAGCTCAGGCCATACAGATGTTAGGGCGACAACACCGTTCGCTCTTGATTCATGGGAATTACCTGACAACAACAGAAATGGACGACGTCGCTGCAAACGGAAATATCTCGGTCGTTTATTGTCCGAGAACCCACCATTATTTTGAACATGCGGCTTACCCCTGGTCTGCATTGCGGCGGCGTGGCATCCGCGTTGTCCTGGGCACCGATTCGCGGGCTAGCAATCCCGATTTAAACCTGTGGAGTGAAATGCTCCATGCGCGGAGCCAACACGCCGATTTAGATCCAAGCACCGCACTGTCCGCCATTACCAGCCAGGCAGCCCGCGCGCTCGGATGCCACCGAGACTTTGGAAGCCTGCAGGTGGGCTCCATGGCCTACATCAACACGATCTCCGGCAACCAAGAAATCCGGCAAAACGAATTGCTCGAAGCCCTCACCTCGAGTCCGCAACGCATTCAACCATTGAATTTACATGCGATTTCTTAGATGCGACCGCGCCAGGCGACACCGCGCAGGCCTAGCAACTGGCGGAGATAGGCGATCCACTGCAAGGTCACGAACAGTCCCACCGACAATGGATGCAGCCAGACGCCAATCAACGGATGCTGTAGTCGCCGGGCAATCCACCAACGCGGTGCAAAGCTGAGCGCGGTTGCCAAGCCCAGGATGCCGCAGGAGAGGGGAGGCCAACCTTGAACCAAGGCCAACAATAGCAATAAAACAGGCAATACCGCAGCACCCAGTAACAACAAGCTGAAGAGCACGATCAGTTTGCTATTGGCAATACCCTCCGTCGCATTCTTTAGAAGCCCACGGACAACTTCGCGCCAACCATGGTACATCCTCACTCGCGCCACATCGCTGGCATCAAACACATCCGAGGATAAACCCGCCCGACGGTATGCCCGTGGCAGTTGCAAACCATCATGTCGCGAGTCACGGATAGCCCGGTGTCCGTCGCTATGGAAGTAATCTTGCCGTCGCGTAATGAACAATTGACCGCAGCCTGCGCCAAATTCGGGTTTAGTCGAACTGCGCATTTGGTCAAAGGGCAGGTAACCCAACAGCACCACATACATCATCGGGATCAGTAATTGCTCGCTGAGGCTGCCCATTTCCTGACGGGGAAAACCACTCAACAGGGCTGCGCCGCAGTCCTCCCATTGACCTACCATTCGCGAAAGGGAGTCTGGTTGCAATCGCACATCGGCGTCCATGAAGATGAACAGCTCATGCCGGGCAACTGCCGCCAGTTGCCAACACGCATGCTGCTTACCGTTCCACCCCTGAGGTAACTCCGGCGCCAGCTCTAAGCGGATGCGCGGGTCATGCATTGCCAATTTCTGTACGATATCGCGAGTCCGATCCTCGGAGTGATCGTCCATAACGATGATTTCCAATGCGCCCGGATATTCGCCCAATGCCGATTCAACCGCAGTTGCAATTCCGGCCTGCTCGTTCCGGGCCGGAATCAGCAGAGATACGCTACAACCTGTGGAGGCCGAGGCCGATCGGGCGTTTTGAAAGACCGACAGGTTCCGACGAACCAAAATGGCTGGCAGAGCAGTCAGGGCAAGCACGATGAGCGCAATCAGGCTATACCACACGATGCCGGCCAATACGGTTTTGGGAATGAATGAGCATGAACTATCGTAGCTTGCAAAGTGTCCCCACGTCACAAGCTTCTAGGGGAATTCCATAATCCAGACGGCCACGACAACGGTCAAGAGCAGGAGCAGCATGATCATGCGTGTAGTCCAACGATCCTTGATGGAAATCGCACGATCACTCCTCACCCCGCAGGCCCACAACACAAACGAGGAGCCGATCATGATCATTAACATATTTGCCAGGAACAGCAGGATGGGGCCATAGATCAGGTGTCCCGCATTCGCTCTATCGCTCGGCGGAGCAACGGATTGAAAAATCAGTGACAATTGCAGGCCCGCGGTGGCGATCGGAGGAACCAAAGCGGCGGCAATGGCCGCACCAGCCAGAGCAGCAGACAGGTGGTGTCGCGTACGAGCATAGGCAGCCGCCGAACCACCCACCAAGCCAACCAGGAAATCGATAATGGTGGGCGATGTCCGCGACCACATTTCGCGTGTTAGCACAATTCCTTCATCCGTGCGCTGCAGAATTGCATTGGGTAGGACACGGATCAAAATCCCGAACATCATGCTGGTCAGCAGGGCCGCCAAGAAGCCAATTGCAATCGTCTTCAAACTGCTTACGAACAAAGGCCGATTGCCTTGAGCGAGCGAGAGCCCAGCGCCCAGGATCGGCGTCATCAACGGAGCTACCAACATGGCGCCAATGATAACCGCAGCGGAATCTTGAACCAAGCCAAAGGACGCCAAGAAAGTTGCCGAACAGATCAATGCGATAAAGTCAAAATCTAGTCGGGAGTAAGTTGTCAAATCTTCCGCCAGCGCTTGCCGCCGCTCGCGAGTCATCTGCGGAGCGTACTTGGCAACCAGCCGCGCATAGCGTTTCCCCAGCCAATCGAGCGTGGAGTCGCCGCCGCGAATGAGTAGTACGGGGCCACTTGCCGCCGCAATCGCTGCCCGTACACGCTTGGCCGCCGCGTCGGTTGACTTGCGACTACAGGTCAACAATACCCAGTCGCTGGCACTAGGAACGCTGGTTTCGGGAAGGCTGGTTTCGGGAGCTTCGGAGACTGGCGACGTGCGCAAGCCTGCAGCTCCTCTACCGTCACTGCCCGCAGGCGTGAATCCGCCAGCAATTTGTCCGCAAACCAGACGGCCGCTGTGTCCCTTTCCTCACCCACGATACTCAGGCTGCTTGGATTGGCCAGCAGTCCCATGTGCGCCTCAAAGCACACCACCGCCGCTTGTACATTCTTGAGCAATTGCCGGCGATTGTCATTTAAGTGATCCAAGCCGGGGATCAGCAGCAGTCGCAAGCGATCAGCATGGTTGAAGCGAAGCAACAGGGCATCGATGTCAATCTTTGCCGATTCAACTCGGCACAGGCCAGCAATGCGAGTGTTCTGCTCAATGCGTGATTTCGCATGTTCCACCAGCGGTGTTGGCAGGCTAGAGAGCACCAGCACGCACACCTGATAGTCATTGCGAATCGCAATCCGCTCGGACAGCGCCAAGCCAGACTCGATCTCCGACTCGGCGGATATCAACAGCACTAGCTCTGGGAGGTCTGCCAAGGTGGAAGCCTAAACTCGTGAATGTTTCGATCTATGCAAAACAGGCCAGTATCATACGACAGCTACCGATACTCCAGCCTGGCGTGACGATGCCAAACAGGCGTCCAGTACCTTCTGCGTCTTGAGCGTCCACTCTGGCCAGACCGGGCTAGGCCTTGCAGAGTGCACCAAGTCCGCGAAGTGGCGAATCATCGATACCTCTTGTGCCAGGAAGCTACCCGCATCATGCTCGCGAACCGCGTACCGCTGGATATGGTTTTCCATATGAAACACACAGTTGTCAACGTGAAATACATCCTGGCCGATCTCGGCCGCCACCTCGCTGCCGTGGAAAGGCAGTACGAAATCGAAAATCCGCAAGTAGCCCTTTGAGCCACTTGCAATCAGTCGCTGGTGATTCTGGGTGATAAACGAGCAGTAGAATGCCGCTGAAACGCCCTGGTCAAAAATCAGTTCGCCGCTGAACTCGGCCGGCACAGCCTCGGGGCTACTCTCGCCTTGGACCGCAGTCAACGTTCTGCCTCGCACCTCGCGCGGCAGTTGTCCATTCATGATCCACAAGAACGCCCGAATGCAGTACCAGCCCAGGTCGCCCAGGCAACCAAAGGGCTCCAAGTCACTGTTGACGCGAATATTGCTCCGTAGGAACTCATCGTCGCCAGCAAATGAGAAATGGCTGTCCAAGCGGCGGAGTGTCCCCAATTGCTGGGGATCGTCCAACAAGCCGCGGACCATGGCTAGACGTTGGCTGTGCATAAACATCACTCCATCCATGTACTGGACCGAGTTTTGGCGACAGGCCTCCAACATCTCCTCGACTTGCTGGACGCTCGAGGCTGCGGGTTTTTCGCCCAGTACATGCTTGCCCGCACGAGCCGCTCGCATGACCCACTCGTGGCGCATCGAGGTGGGGAGAGGAATGTACACCGCATCGATATCCGGACAGTCCAGTAGGGCTTGGTAGGAACCAAAGGCCTGGGGTCGATTTGCGCAGGGCACCTGTGCGGAACATTCGTCGATGAAACGCTCTGCGGATGCCAGGCTGCGACTGGCCACGCCGCCCACCAGCGCCTTGCCGCTCAGGCGGATGGCCTTCCAGTTCTTGCGGGCAATGCCTGCGGTACCCAGTATTCCGATGCGGCAAATGGGGTCGGACATGGATATGATCTACTTTCGAGAAGTGGTTGGTCACTGGAGGCTGATCGGGACGGCCACGTTTGAAGTTGAACGCAGATTCTACGGTGGGGCAATTCCCAGTGGTGTGCATCTGGTCTCGATTGACCGTCTCCGGGACTTAATCTATCGCTCGCCTATGGCTCGTACCAGCTGGGCTTGCCCGCAGCTCCATCTAAGCCGCTGCCAAACCCGTCCATGTTAATCCCACTAGAACACTTCATTGCACTTAGGTTTCTTAACGCCGTTACCACCGTTGTTTCGTGAAGATCCAACAAACGGCACCTCGCCGCTCACTTCTGCCGCTGATGACGTGATTGGTAAGCCTGAACAATGACGTTGTGGCGGCTCAGATTCTCGTTGAATGCAGGCAAGCTGGCGAGATTGTACCAACGATCGTAGGTTTCGCGATCCAGCTTTTGCTCCAGATTGATGGCATGGCCAGGATGGGCCTTGGTGTATTGCCCGCCGAGCGATTCGGCTTTGGGTTGATTCTCGCCGGCGATGGCGTGCAGACCGCCCCGTGTTCCGAACCACTGTACGGCCGGAAAGTCGAGTGAATCAGGCGGAACGTCACTCACGTAGATGGTCGCTAAACGGTTCGCATGTAGCCGAGACTGTAGCTTTGGAACGATCGACCGCTTGCACGCTGGTGCTAGTCTCGATCGCCAGAGCTGCCGCTTCACCAGCTGCCTGTCCGAGAGAGCACCAGATCGGTTCGAGTCGCAACGCACCAAATCCGAAGTGACTCGCTGAACAGGCAACCGGGATGAGCAAATTCGCCGTCTTGGTCGGGACGATGACGCCGTAGGGAATCTGGTACGGTGGAACCGGTTTGTAAAACTCGCCTTGGTGCTGTCCGTCGAAACGCGTTCCCGTGCGACCGGTACCATGACAGTTGTGGACATAGTCGCCGCAAGCAATGCTGTCGCTTTGCAGTTTCGAACGTGCATCGCCAGACAATTGCCGCGTGTCGTTCTCAGTAAATACATGTTGGCCGACCAACCGTCGCGCTTCGCGAATGTAGAGTTGTTCGGGCATGCCGCCGGTTGATTCAAATTCATCTTTGCAGAAGCCCCAGCTTTTTGCATCCGCTTGAATCGCCTTCGGCACCGCTGCGTCATTCTGCAAGAAGTAAAGCAAACCTACGTTGTAGTAGAAATGCTGACGTACGATCTCGGCACGCATCTGTGCATCGCCGCTTGGATATGCGTCATTGATGTCCGGCATGGAGAGGCGAACAGGCGCCTTGGGTGTATCGTTGACGTCCGCCTTGCCATTGGGCAATAGAGGTAGATGCGCACGATAGATGCCATCGTGACCGTCGGAAAAAACTTTTGTCAGCTTCTTCGACTCAAAGCTCGAGAGTACGGCGACGAAATCGGCTGCGGTCGTAGCCTTGGGGCTTGGGAGGCATCAACTTGTTCGTTTCGACCTGAGTCATGATCAGCCGAAAGTTGTAACCCTGGACCTGTCCATCAGCTTGTCCGTCGACGTTACCCGCCATCGACTCGCCGTACTGTGCGCTGGATTCACGGCCGACATGAAAATTTTCGTCCGCCATTGCCATAAGATCGCCCTCGTAGCTGGCGTCGATGAACTGCTTTGCCGACACCTCGAGAGCGGGTGATAGTGTTACAGATATAATCCTCCGAACTCCGCGTTCAAACGCGCACCAATCGTACAGACGCAAGCGAGGACTGCTTCAACACTCGAATGCTCGATCGCTCGGCAAGCATCGCCTGCAGGACTTTCAAGTTAACAGATGGCTCACCGTGGACACCGTGGAAGCAATGCTTGAACTGTTCAGAGTCTTCGCCGTACGCCTCGCGGTAGTGGGACTCAACAAGCTTTGAGAAGTCCAGGAAGAAGCCGCTCAACGATTCCAGCGAGCGAAAATCCGAATGGGACAGCCCGTTGGTCAACAAGCCGCCGATACGCGAAGTGGGCTCGACAAGCAACACGGGATGCCCCGCATCCGCCGCTGAAATGGCGGCCGCAATCCCCGCTGGCGTCGCACCATAGACAACAACTTCTGCCGATGGAGATTCTGCTGTCGCCCGCGAAAGGCATGAAGCCCACAAAAGAAAAATACAGATTCGCGTAGCCAGATTCGCCAGAATTCGGTTCTCCTTCAGCCTCGCGTAGCCGGATTCGCCAGAATTCGGTTCTCTTCCTCATGCCGTTCCGCGAAGTCTGGTCATCTCCGGCCACACCGCGGCAATCTCTAAGCTGCATAGTGTTGACCAAGCACTAGTGCTTCGTCCAACTTAAGAATTTGGGTTAGTCAGAATTCAGCCGATGGGCGTTAGCCCCGGTTTCATGCAGAGCGGAACTCGCGGCTAACGCCGTGCGGCTACACCCCAAAGTTAACATGTGCGAAGCACTAGTCGCTAATTTCCTGGAGCCGCTTCACATACAAGGGCGTCTAAACCGCCGTTTCCCCGCACTGCACCGGACGACCTGCAGGCGGAACCACGAACTACTTTCCGCTCATGGTTTTTCTGAGTCGGTTGAATCCTAAATAAAGTTCGTCGGCAAGTAGGCCAAAGGCGGAATAGACGTTGCTTGCAGTCTCTTCAACCACATCTTGAACCGGAGCGAAGTGGTCGGTCATCTGATCGTACTTCTCCGACAGTCGATCGTATTCGTCCCTGGCCTCCATGCTGGCCAAGTGCATTTGTAAACGCAATTCGTCTCGCTCCTGGCGAAGCTTGCTCATCAACTCATCAATCGTGCTCTTTTGATCGGACATTCCCGTCATCCTTTCTGATTTCGAACAACTCTGTTCGAGTCATCATACTGTCGCCAGCCACCTTTCCGCGATCGGCCTTTCGCAATGGGCGATCAGGCGGTCAGGCTGGGCTGAGACGGCGGCGTTTCAGGAAAGCCAATCCCATCAGCAACGACCAGACTGCGACTCCGCCGGGTTCGGGGACAGTGCCCGGTCCTCCACCGGAAGCCATGACCGGCAACGGATCCCCTACGTCAGCATCGCCGATGATAATAAAATTCCCGTCGATCGTCCCCGCATAAGACGGAGGAATCCCAGGCTCAAAGTCAATCTCAGCGGCTACCCGTCCCAATCACATCCGCCGTAAAGGAAAAGAAGACTCCATTGGTCACAATATTGTCCGCAGGGAGCAGTGACAAGTTGAGATACAACGCATCCGGAGTGTTGAAGGCGGCAAAAAAGCCTCCCGGGGGCACAATAGCGCCAGCCACGGGCGTGGTGATATTACCGAATATGCCAGCCGGCATTTGAATGGCGGCGAAAAGGAAGTCCAATTCGTCCCCCGGATTCAAGCCCGACAATTCGACATCAATGGTGACCGTTTCACCGACTGTCAAGTTACCTAGATCATCGATGGAGGTCAGAGATAAAATGGGGCCGGCAAAACATGGTGCAGGCACTGTGATCGCCAGAATGGCGAGTAAAAAGAACGCAACGCGAATCATAGATACTTCTCCCCAGATGTACGACTTGCTGAGATACTAAACCAAAGCTACCGCTGACACAACGATTCAGCACCGCTACCAGTCCACCCAAAACTCACAATTATCCCATTGTTAGCCTTACAATCCGACCTCGGTTAACCTAAAGAAGTCGCCGAGCCCCCAATCTTTCCGCAACGCCTCCATCCGTCCATCCGGATAAGCGGATGAAGGTGTGATCGAGCGGTTGAGCCCACACGCCCCCGGAGTGCTGTGCCCCCGAAGCTGGCGGTTCCCCCGAAGCTGAGCGGTTGAGCCCCACGCCCCCGGAGTGCTGTGCCCCCGAAGCTGATGCTGCACAGCACTTGGAGCCGGCGAGCCCTCTGCAGCCTTGGAGTGCTGCACTGGTTTGACGAAACGGAGGGGACACATGCCCGCAGGGGAGAGTTTCTGAGTTGGAAAATGGCACTCCCTTCCAGCCACCGGGCAAAAGAAAAATAGCT
Source organism: Pirellulaceae bacterium (assembly GCA_963707245.1). Classification (GTDB taxonomy): domain Bacteria; phylum Planctomycetota; class Planctomycetia; order Pirellulales; family Pirellulaceae; genus Aureliella. Next base: position 136,753 of record CAVPPY010000039.1, on the reverse strand, counting down.
CCCCCTCGCCCTGGTCTCGGGGAGCGGGGGATGGGGAGTGAGAGGGCAAGATGGCGAGGGAAGCGTTGAAATTGGAGCATGCCTATCAAACATGCCTTCACTCGAATGGCCGACTCTATCAGCCCCCTCATCCCCAACCCTTCTCCCCGGAGTACCGGCGGAGGGGAGCCAGATCAAAAAAATTTTTTTTTGCTCGTTGTACCACACAAGTTCTTCATTGCATTCATGTTCTCGGCCCCATCAGGATATTGGATCGATTGGACTTTCCGTTTCGCTTGCCTACGATTGCGGCAGCGGGGTAGTCATTCGGCACCGCAGAATCATGTTGTTTGAACAGGAGAGAACAGAGGAAACAAAGCCAGCATTCTCTTTTCCCTGTGCCTTAGAGCATTTGTCAGTTTTCATATAGCAAGTCGAATCCAAGAGCGGTTCTTCGCGAGAGAACTGCTTATACCGAACGGTGACTTTCTTTTGCGTTTGCACATGATCGCCCTCCGCAGCTCCAATTCCATGGTTAAGCACCATTCATAGATCGATTCGAGCAAACCAGGGCCTTTATCCCGGTGCACGTCGATGGCGGCTCCGATCACATCGCTCGTCATTGCGGAAGATTGGCTATAAAGTGGATGCACGGCAGACTCCTTATGAACAAAGAGAGCGGAGGTAACAAGGACAGCAATTTCCTCAGTTTTCTCCGTTAACTCCTGTTCAATCAACCCGCGCACGACTGTCCTTTGAAACGCGAGAATCCGCCTGCATAAAAGAGTTTCCGCGTAGGTGGAATTTGTGTGGTACAACGAGCCTGTACTCGGGGATGGGGGGTGAGGGGCAAGATCGATAAAGCTGGTCTTTGGGAACTCAACTCCGACCAAGCTTTTTTCTTGATGCTTTGCCGATCGTCAGCCCATATCCCAGCTTTGGGGGCATCCCAGCTTTGGGGGCACAGCACTCCCAGCACTCAGCAAACTCCCAGCACTCCGGAGCGGCACTTCGGGGCACTGGCCATCTGTCCCGTTAGAAATTTTCTAGGGCGGCTTCGTCCCTGGGAAAGCTGTGCTCGACGACCTGGTAAAAGGCCTCGGGGGACTCGACATGGGCCACTTGCGTTCGAAACAGGCGGGCTCCGCGCTTGCCTTGGGCGTAGCAGCAGGCAAATTTGCACATCAGCTGCGTGCCCTTTTGGACTCCAAAACGCTGCACGACCAAGTCGTAATGCCGCAGCATGCAATCCCGCTGTTCGGCTAGACTTGGCTCTGGTGGAATGGGGCTTCCCTGCAGGGCGGCGGCGGCTTGCGCGAACAGCCAGGGTCTACCCAGGGCGGCGCGAGCGATCATGACGCCGTCCACCTGATAATGCTGGAAGGCATGGACAACTTTTTCGGGGCTGTCTAGGTCGCCATTGCCGATCAGCGGGATGCTGTGTAGGTGCTGCTTGAGATCAGCAATCTGTTCCCAGTCAGCCGATCCCTTGAAATAGTCTTCAGCGGTCCGCCCGTGGACCGTCAGTGCAGCGGCCCCCGCCTCTTCGACAACGCGCACCACTTCGGCCGCGTTGGCTGACTTACGAGTACAGCCCAAGCGTATTTTGGCGGTCACCGGTGTTCGCGCGCAGGCCTGCACCAGTCGGCTGATAATGGCTGACATTCGCAGGGGATCCTTCAGCAAGTAGGAACCACTGTGCGCCCGCTGGGTAACCTGCTTGACTGGGCAGCCGAAATTGATGTCCACCACGCTCACCTGGTAATCTTCCACCAGCCGTCGGCCGACTTTAGCCATCGTCTGCGGATCGTTGTCCCAGATTTGAACGGCCAATGGCCGCGGCTCATCGCGAACGCCCCATAGTCGATCGGGATGTTCCGCCTCATGCTCATCCAACCACACAAATCCTCGAGCATTGACCATTTCGGTGGCCTGCAGTCCTACGCCACCGTAGTCGCGCACGATTTGTCGAAAGGCGTAGTTGGTGAAACCAGCCATGGGAGCCTGCAGAATGGGCGGATCCACCGTCAGTGTCCCAATTTGCAGCGGCCTAATAGCCAGGGGCTCCGCCGGCGCCGAAGAGTGTTTCTCCGTCCAGGCCTTCGAACTTGAAATGTTGAGTGTCGAGCGATTCACCATGAACGGGTACCACCAGCGTTTATCTACGAGTTCTGCTGCTTGCAGGCATTGAACGTATTGCGGAGCAGCATGGCGATCGTCAGCGGGCCGATACCACCCGGTACCGGAGTAATTGCCGAGGCCACCTCGCGGACAGCATCAAAATCAACGTCGCCCACAAGTCCGCCTTCCTCGCGGTTGATGCCCACGTCAATCACCACCGCCCCGGCTTTGACCATATCAGCCTTGACCAATCGCGGCTTTCCCACCGCAGCGATCAGCACATCGGCCGACCGGGTGATCGCGGCTAGGTCTTTACTCTGCGAATGGCAAATGGTAACCGTTGCATTGGCAAACTGGCTGCCAAAACCGATGTCGCGTTGCACAAGCATATTGGCCATCGGCTTGCCGACGATATCGCTGCGTCCCAAAACCACCACATGCTTGCCGGCCAGCGGACATTCATGGCGAGCCAAGATCTGCATAACGCCGTGGGGTGTGCAGGGCAGAAAGCGGGGACGACCCTGTACGAGCAGTCCGACATTCTCCGGGGCGAACGCGTCGACGTCTTTATGTGGCGAGACTGCATCCAGCACGCGTTGGGTATCCACGGCGGAAGGCAATGGCAGCTGTACCAAAATACCATGCACCGATTTGTCTGCATTGAGTGCCAGCAGCAGTTCCAGCAGCTCAGCCGTGTTGGTACTGGCCGGCTTGCGAAATACCTGGCTGTGCATGCCCACCCGCTCGCAGGCGCGTTCCTTGTTGCGCACATAGACTCCGCTGGCCGGATCCTCGCCGACGAGGACTGCCGCCAGACGAGGCACTGGGTGACCGGATTCGATCCAATCACGTACTTCCACCGCAAGCTCTTCGTTCAAGCTCAGCGCCGTATTCTTTCCATCGAGTATGCGTGCAGACATTTGGTTTTTGAGTGCCTTCAAGGAATCGATGCTGAACCAGTTAAAGCATAAGGCCAGTTTGCTGGAAACGAAAGGTAGACCCTTTGCCTGTCAGCCCAACTTTCGACGATCTGCCAGCAGTGGCGCCAGATGCCTGCCGGTCAAGGACTCGGATACCTGACAAATCTGCTCGGGGGTGCCACTTGCCACGATGCGACCGCCGGCGGCGGCGGGACCGGGCCCCAAGTCGATGATATAGTCGGCGGCTGCCATTAAATGCAGATTATGCTCCACGACAATCAGCGAATTGCCTGCCTCGAGCAATGCATCGAAACAGTCCAAGAGTTGCACGATGTCGTTGGTATGCAATCCCGTCGTGGGCTCGTCGAGCACGAACAGAGTCTTCTTCCGCGAGGCCTGAGCTCAAATAGGCTGCCAGCTTGAGCCGCTGCGCTTCACCGGAACTGAGCGTGGTGGCCGATTGCCCCAGTTGCAAGTACTCCAGGCCGACGTCGCCCAATACCTTCAGCTTCTGCTGAACCTTGGCTGCCCCTCGAAAGAAACTCTGGGCTTCGCGAATGGTCATGGCCAAAACATCGGCGATACTTTGATGGCGATACTGAACCCTCAATATCTCAGGCCGATAGCGTTTGCCGCGGCAATCCGGACAGGTCATAACGATGTCCGCCAGGAACTGCATGTCGATTTGCAGAACGCCATCACCCTTGCACTGGGGACAACGCCCCAAGTTCGCTGTTAAAGCTGAAATGACTGGCGGTGTAATTATGCATTTTGGCGTCGATCGTCTCGGCAAACACCGATCGAATTTCATCAAAAGCCTTAACATAGGTCACGGGATTGCTACGCGGCGAGCGACTGACCGGCGATTGATCGACCAAAACATAAGTCGTCAATCTGTCCCGTACCGAGAATGCTCTCAAAGGCCAAGGTGGCTTGCTTGGAACTGGAAAGCCGATTGCCCAAGGCCGCGCACAGCGTATCCTGTACCAGCGAACTCTTGCCGCTGCCGCTGACACCGGTAACCAGGCATAGATACACCCAAGGGAAATTGGACGTTGATCGCCTGCAAATTATTTCCCGTGCAGCGATTCAATGTAATGAATCCGCTCGGTTGTCGTCTCGTTGCCGGGCGCGGCACACTGCGTTGGCCGCTCAGGTAAGCACCGGTCAGGCTGGAAGTTCCCGCCAGTGGCTGAACGCGGTCCACTAAACACGATCTCGCCACCTGCGGAACCGGCCCCTGGGCCAATTTCGATCAACCATTGCGCACGGTCGAGCAACGCCTCCTCATGCTCGATCATGACCACCGTATTGCCGCGACCTCTCAGGCGCATGATCGCCCCTGCCAATTGCTCGACATCGTGCGGATGCAGGCCCACCGAGGGCTCGTCGAGCACATACAGCATATTCACCAAGCTCGAACCCAGTGCGGCAGTCAAGGCGGTACGCTGCGCTTCACCTCCGCTGAGCGTCCGCAGGGTTCTTCCCAGCGTCAGATAGCCCAAGCCTACAGCTTGCAAGTAATTCAGCCGAGACAGGGCCTGCTGCTGGGGTATGCTGGCGATGGCTTGATCTCGCTCGTTCAACTCCAGCCTTCGACAGGACCTCGACCAGCTGGTCGACTTGCAACTCGCACAACTCTGCGAGATTGGATCCGCCTACCCGAAAGGACAAGGCCAGTGGATTCAAGCGCGCACTCCATTGCAGGCCGAACAGCGATTGTAGGAACGCCATCGCGACAGGAAGACGCGAACATGCATTTTGTATTTCTTGCGCTCGAGCAGGTTAAAGAAACCGACGAACCCATGAAAACCCAGACTTGCATCGCCTGCCCGCAGCCCTTCGACTTGCTTCTGCGGTGAGCTGGCTAAAAGGAATATCGACAGGTATCCGCAGCTCGTCTGCGACCTGCAGTAAATCGTCGAGATGGTAGCTGTAGGCCGGCGTCGTCCATGGCGCGATCGCGCCTTCGCGAATGGACTTCCGACCATCAGGTACGATCAAGTCCATGTCCATGTCGATCGTATCGCCAAAGCCTTCGCATTTTGGGCAGGCGCCCAGTGGGCTGTTGAAACTAAATAAACGCGGCTGAGGTGTCGGGAAGTCGATTTCGCAGGATAGGCAGCGGAGTTGGCGTGAAAAGCGATGGCTGTACCAGGTTTCCTGATCGATCACCAGCGACGCACCTGCGCCGCAGCTGGCCTGCCGCGAAGCTTGACGCGGACAACCCACTTTCCAGACGGCTAATGGGTCGGAGCTGTCCAGCAGCAATTGAATCTCGTCGGCACCTGCGGCAAAGGCGGCTTCGATGCTCTCGGTGGTCCGTGCCAGCGCGCATCGCCCCCGCGCAGGCGGTCGACGATCACCAGCACACTACCCTGGCGAGGTAGTTGTTCCGCCAACTGTTCGCGCGGCGATTGCCCCAAATTCAGCAACTCGCCTTGGGCCAGCAAACGCACGAACCCTTGGGACTGGAGATCGGCCAGCACGCTTGCCCGCTCGGCGACCTCCTCCCAGTGCGCTGTGAAAGCCACCATGATCCTGACACTGGAGGGCCAGGCTTCAATGAGTCCCGCGACACTCTGCGGCGAGTGGGAGACGACTGCGTTGGCCACAGCCGTAACAATAGAGTTGGGCGATCTTGCTATATAGCAGTCTCAGATAATCCAGTGTCTCGCTGGCAGTACCCACCGTACTACGATTGCCACGCGCGGCCGCTCCTCGCGAGACCGCCAATGCCGGCGGCAATCCATCGATCGAATCGTAGTCAGGCTTATCCAGACGCTGCAGGAACTGTCGCGTATAGGCTGAAAAACTCTCGATGTATCGCCGTTGCCCCTCGGCGTAGAGTGTATCCAGGGCTAACGACGTCTTGCCGGAACCAGAAACCCCGCAAACAGCTACCAGCGCACCACGTGGGATATCGACGATCCACATTTTTCAAATTGTGGACGCGAACACCACGCAGTTGAATACTGCGATTCTCCGCATTTGCCGGCAGCTGTTCGCGTAGCCCGGGTTGTCTTAGACTTCTTTCGAATCAATCCAGCTCATCAATTTACGCAAGCGAAGTCCAACGCGCTCGAGCTCGTGATTTCGCTCACGGCGTCGCGTTGCCTTGAAGGATGCCGCACCAGCTCGATTCTCTAGAATCCAGTCGCGGGCGAATTCACCATTCTGAATCTCCTTCAATATCTGCTTCATGACTAGCTTGGTTTCCTCGGTGATGATCCGTGGGCCGCGCGTGTAGTCGCCATACTCGGCCGTATTGGAAACGCTATAGCGCATGTAATTCAGGCCACCCTGGTAAAACAGATCCACGATCAGCTTGAGTTCGTGCATGCACTCAAAGTAAGCCATCTCAGGCTGATAGCCGGCTTCGACCAGCGTTTCAAAACCCGCCTTGACCAAGGCGCTCACCCCACCGCAAAGCACGACCTGTTCGCCAAACAAATCGGTTTCCGTTTCCTCAGCAAAGGTCGTGTGAATAACGCCGCCGCGCGTAGCCCCAATTCCCTTGGCATATGCCAAACCAATTTGAAAGGTGGTATCGGAGGTACCTTCACCGACGGCAATCAGACCAGGCACTCCGCCGCCCTTGACGTATTCGCTGCGCACCAGATGCCCAGGCCCCTTAGGAGCAACCAACAAGGCGTCGACGCCCTTGGGAGGTTCAACCTGTCCAAAATGAATATTGAAACCATGGGAACACATGAGCACGTTGCCAGGCTTCAAATTCGGCTTGATATCTGACTTGAATACATCGCCCTGTACCTCGTCCGGCAGCAGGATATTGATGATATCCGCAGCCTTGACTGCGTCAGCGGCCGACATCGGCTGGAAATTGTGACTGACTGCCAGGTCGTAATTCGCACCACCCTCGCGCTGGCCGATGATCACCTTGCAGCCGCTATCACGCAGGTTCTGGGCTTGCGCGTGGCCCTGTGATCCATACCCAAGGATGGCGATTGTCTTGCCTTTCAGATGCGACAAATCGGCATCGTTGTCGTAATAGATTTTTGCTGACATGGAATACTTTCGGTTAAAATTTCAATGCGCCTGGGGAGCGCGGACAGTATAGAAACGGGCCAATCTCAGCCCTTTTCATGCGTGGGGATAGGGGGAAGCCCTCAGGGCGTTGTCCGGTTGATTATTCGGACACCGCAGCGGCAACGTCCGAAGGCGCATGGTGCAGGGGTGCGACCGCCGCGCACCAGGGCAATGCGTCCGGTGCGCACCAACTGCTGAATGCCATAGGGTCGCATGCGTTCGATGAAGGCTTCTAGCTTGTTTTCGCGGCCCGAAATCTCAATCATGATGACATCAGCTCCGACATCAACGATCTTGCCACGGAAGATCTCGACCAGTTCACGAATGTCACTGCGCTCTTTGCCGTTGGAAGCCCTGACCTTGATCAACATCAGATCGCGTTCGACGAAATCTTGCGAGCTGATATCCTCAACCTCGACTACCGTTACCAGTTTTTCGAGCTGCTTGCGGACCTGGTCCAGTACTCGGTCATCGCCTACCACCACAAAGGTCATGCGAGACAAAGCCGGATTCTCCGTCTCGCCGACTGCCAGGGAGTCGATGTTGTAGCCGCGTGAAGCGAGCATTCCCGAAACGTGCGATAGCACGCCAGGAACGTTTTGGACGAGTGCTGAGAGAACATGCCGCATCAGATTTTCCAAACAGAAGCCGCCAAAGGGACTCGGGGGAAGCCTGACAGGCGAAACCAGTGACCTACTTTACAGGCCCCAGCCGCCAACAGACTCCTTTCTGAATGCAGCATGATACTTTCAGCCGCCAATTCGCTCAAGGCACCAGCCTCCCAAGCGAACCTTGACAGATAATTCACCCTTCTAGCTGGAACGCGCACGCGTAAAGCCGGAACGTCGCCACGCGTAAAGTTAGCCAAGAAACCGGGCCTAACGGCCTGCGGCTGATCTGACTTCGGTAGTTTCCAGGGGGCGGTCCCGTAGACGAAAATCCGCACGACAGTCAGCTTGGCAAGAAACCCAGGCTAATTGGAGAGCAGCCACCAAGGGCTGCCCTCCCGATGAGCAGATTTATCACTCGCAGATGGTGTGGTGTTAGTTCCACCACCAGCGGGCAGATTGATCGGCAACCGCCTTGTGGTACACAGATTTTACCGAAGCATCTGCCTTGGACTGCTGGCTAACCACCTGCCAAGGATTAATCTCGACGCCGCCACTGGCGGAAACCGTCCAGCCACGTTGGCCACGAACAAAACTGCATTCCGGGGAAAGGGTGGCCGGTGTCCGCCATTTAGGCAGGGGCAGGCTACCGTTTTCGCCACGCAGTAATCCGAAGTCGCAGCCTGCGACGCGCTCCAATTCATGTCCATCAATCACCGTCGCGATGATATTCAGGTCCATGACGTTGCGGAGGTCGCCGAAGGCTGCGTGTGTCGTGCACAGTTCAGAGTATTTTTCTGTAAACAAAGTTGCCCATCGCTCGGCTTGCTTGTTGGCCTTGCCAGTTCCAGATCGAGTTCCCGTGGCAGCCACAATTTCATCCTCGGTCATGGCCTTGATGCCAGTTCCGGTCAGCTTCCAAGCCAGCCGATCTTCGCTGTGCAGAATGGCATCGTAGTCACATGCCATCCACCAACGCGGTTGTGTGCCTTGCGGGGCTCCGCTGTTGCGGATCATTTCCATATAACTCGGAAGACCTGGCACGGGCGAATCTTCTAGATTCATGGCCAAACGCTTCATGCCGTAATCGGCCGCAACCAGGGTTTGAGCCATTCGCGAATCTGTGGGAACGGTCGTCAATTTGACCTGCTGTGGTCCGAAGGCTTCCTTCATCGCCGCTTCGATACTGGCAGGATTAAAACCAGCGTCCCGGGCGAATCTGGCTCAATAAGCGATTCAATCGCAATTCACCCTCGGGCGTTGGATCGATGGAAACTGAGATAGGCTGCTTTTGAGATGCACGCGAAGTGCGGAGTGCAGTCAACAGATCTTCCAGTTGCAAAACGGGGCGGCCGCTGGTCTTGCCGACCACACTGGCGTCCTCACGCACGATCCAACCTTCGGCCGGTCCTGCCAGCACGATGTCTTGCGATTCGGGGTACACAAAAATGTATTCGACCCGCTGCAAGCCAGCTAAATACTGCATCTCCTCGGCAATTGGGCGATCCTGATCGATGGCTTTTTGCAGTTCAGCTTGCAACTTGGACAACGAGACCATGCGTAATTCGCAACCAGCCGCCATGTCTGCCGCAGGTAGAGCCGCCGCGCGGCGCATCTCCTGCAACCAGCCGGAACGCTCTTCTACACTGGCATTCCGCACCGTGCCATCGGCATCGATACTGATGCCGCCCACCACGCCAAAGCCATTACCAAAGCCAAAACCGAATTGGGCAAATGCAGTCTGGCCACCCGCCATGCAGCACATCAAGGCCACGCCGGCTACCGCACGGCGAACGATCCAATCGACAGAGTTTTTCGTTTGTCCACTGATCATCTCAGACTCCAGAGAAGATTTCTACTTAACCAAGCCCGCGCTGAAGCCGACTCGGCTAAGATTGAGGCTGTACGCACTTCAGTAATGCTCGAGGATAAAGCCATCGCCTGTCATGCGTCAGTGCCCAATTACCGACCCAATAGCCGGTAGGCACTCCGCCTAACCCTAAGATTAACCTGAAACCCTGAACAAGCAAGTTGTTTGGAATAGCTAGTCCCTAGATTACTTGCCATCGTTGGCCAATGCAACAAACTAATTATTCTGCCTATCTTATCATTCGGCTGGGCAATCGCTGGACCGACATCCTACGGTTACAACCCGGGCAATCGGTCTACATCGGTCGATCCTCGGAGTGCCAGGTCGTCGTTCGGGACGAGCGTGTCAGCCGCAAACATGCCGAAGTCGCCAACGATGGGGGGTGGGTCGTGCGCGACTTGGGCTCGCGCAATGGAACACAGGTCGACGGGCGCTCGATCGCCGGACCGCATCGCTTGCAGGAGGGGGAAACGATTGGGGTTGGCGGTTGCCAAATGACTTTTACCACCTCACTCTCCAGCGGATTTTCGAATCGATCGCGTTTCGGGCCACAGGCCGACAATGCTGCCGACCCCCAGGCGACTGTAGCCCTAACCGATAGCGAGTCCGAGGGTGCGGCAACGATCGTCAAGCGTTTATCGTCATCGCAATGGTCTTCTGATGGCCTGGACGCCAAGCATGTGGCCGATGCCTTGGGGGTCAGCCACCCGTCCGCAGCACCGCGGGCGGATGAAAAATGGAATTTTTTCTACCGCCTGGTATTTGACCTGGTGGCCTGCCAATCTCCGGAGCAGGCGGCCCAAGTGGCCCTCGACCGACTGCTGGGCGAATTGCAACTCTCGTCGGGCGGGGTAGTCACGATCGAGGATGATGAGCTTGGCGCCAGGCCTCCTCAACGCCTCCCTTGTCTGCGCCGCGATTGGCTGTCTTGTCGGCCAGGCAGGCCCCGGGGCAAGCTATCACCGGGTGAGTGATTTCCTGGTAGCCAATGTTGTTCGCGACCGCCAGGCCGTTCTGGCGCGTAACGTCCAGGACGATGGCCAACTCTCGCTGGCTCGTCAATCCGGAAACCACGTAACGCGCAGCATCATTGTCGCTCCTTTAAGAACGGGCGCGGATGGTGATGGCAGAGTGCTGGGATTGTTGCATGTCTACACCGCCGGTTCCGAAAGAATGCTCGGCGAATCCGACCTGGAGTTGGCCGTGGGTGTTGCCGACAATTTGGCGATTGCCATTGGCAGGCAACAGACCAACGCACAACTGGCCAAGGCGCTGGATACCACCCGGCGGCGACTTGGACCTGCTGGAACAAGAGTTGGAACAGAGCAGCGAAATGATCGGCCACAGCCGATCCATGGCCCAGGTGCAACAATCGGTTAGGCGGGCCGCGCCCACCTCGGCCACCGTATTGATTCGCGGTGAGAGTGGGGTTGGCAAGGAGTTGGTGGCGCGGGCTATCCATCGTGGCAGTCAGCGGGCAGCCGGGCCGCTGGTATGTCTGAACTGCGCCGCGCTGCGCCCTCGTTGCTGGAAAGCGAACTCTTCGGGCACGAAAAAGGAGCTTTCACCGGCGCTACGGAACGCAAGATCGGTAAGTTTGAAGCCGCCGACGGTGGGACCCTGCTGCTGGACGAAATTGGAGAGATGGTGCCCGAGTTGCAAGCAAAATTCCTGCGCGTGCTCGAAGGTCAAGCCTTTGAACGCTTGGGCGGCAGCCGCCCGATCTCCACAGATGTGCGGGTGATTGCGGCCACCAATCGCGATTTGGAAGCAGCCGTCGAAGCTAAACAATTCCGCTCCGACCTGTACTTCCGATTGCGTGTCATCGAAATCCATGTCCCCCCTCGCGCAACGATTGGAAGATATCCCGCAATTGGTCGAGCACTTCCTGAATCTGCTCAAGCTGCACGCCGGGCGACGTATCTCCGGCGTCGAACCCCAAGCCCTGGAGATCCTGTGCCGTCATCAATGGCCAGGCAATGTTCGCGAGCTGAAGAACGTCATCGAACGCGCCGTCGTCCTGGGTATTGATTCCACCATTGGAATCGAAGATCTTAGCCTCTCCCCACTGGGACTGCAGCCGGCACAAAAAGCCTCGAGCACATCGATCCCGCAGCTCGCCTTTCAACCGATATCCATCGCGGAATTAGAACAGCAACACATTGGCAAAATGCTAGAATATGCCGAGGGCAATAAATCCAAAGCCGCACAATTGTTGGGAATTGAACGCTCGACACTGGACCGAAAACTCAAGAAGTATGCTTCAGACTAGCTACCCGTTCTTGCCGGAGTGATGGCTGACAAGCCATTTTTTTTGATGCAGGTAGATTCATGAATAAACTGGCAAAGGGCTTCGCCTCGGCAGCCCAATTGCAATTCGCCCGGCCGCCCCGCGGGTTCATTGCCCGGCTGGTTATTGGGCTCAGCCTGTTGTGCTGGAGCACCCTGGGAACCGCCCAAGCCCAGGATGAAACCAGCGTCCCTGAGGCAGCAGTCGGCAGTCCAATCCCCTTGGATGCCAATCTTCAAATTCAGATTCAAGAGTTGAGTAGTCCCAGCTATCGCACACGCGAATTGGCCCGTTGGCGGCTGGAGCAAACTCCCAGTCGTAGCATCGCTCAGATTGAGAACTCCATCCACTCGGTGGATCACAATTCGGCTGCGCAATTAATCGATTTGCTCAGTGCCTTTGCCATGCATGCGGATGTGCAGACCAGTCTACGATCCAAGCAATTGTTACGTCGGCTGGCCGATAAACCTTCGTCGGTCGGCAGGCTGGCCAGCAATACTCTGAATGCCATTGCCGATCTGCAGGAGCAAAAAGCTATGGAAGTCTTGCGCTTCCATGGTGCCCAAATTGACTACAACCTCTTCACGATCAATGGACAAGCCATCCCAGATATGCGAACGCTGGGGTTGAAGATCGACGATCGGTTTGATGGTGGCCCCGAAATCGTACAGTGGATTCGATTCCTGAAGTCGGTCGAAGCCGTCTATTTGATCGGTCCCAAAATCGACTCGAACTACTATGCGGCCCTGGCGGAATTGACGCGATTGAGAGCCATCAAGCTGAAACATGTTGAAATTTCGGCTGAAGAACTGCGATTGTTTCGGAATTTGATGGCCCTGGAACATATGGGACTGAATTATGTAGATGTCGACGATGACGACATTAGCGCGATTCTGGAGCTGCCAATGAGCCGTTCGCTGCGATTGTACGGCACCAAGATCTCCGCGGCCGGTGAGCTTGAATTGAACAAGCAGTTGGACGGTCTGGAAATCTATCGCGGCAATGGTGGCTTTCTGGGAGTGGGAACTGCCAACGGAACGACGCTGGTGACGTCGGTAGTGCCCGGATCAGGAGCCGATGATGCGGGAATCCGTATCAACGATCGACTGATGGATGTAAATGACGTTCCCATCGCCAATTTCGATGACCTGCGAAAGGAATTGGGCAAGCACAGCGTGGGCGATAGCATTGCCCTGCGCATCAAACGCATGTCGGTTGAATTCGTCGTCACATCCCACGCTGGGCGAAGACCAGAATTGATCCATGGCGGTACGCTACCTTTCCCAGTCTGGATCAACCAGTTCCGCCGCAGAATCTGCAGGTGGTATGACCTCCATCGACGCGACCTGCCATGGCGCCAGACATCGGATGCCTATGCGATCTGGATTAGCGAGACCATGTTGCAGCAGACGCAGGTGGCAACCGTGGTGGATTACTACCAGCGTTTCATGCAACGTTTCCCCACCGCCACAGCTCTTGCCCAAGCCCAGGAGGACGAGGTCCTAGAGCTGTGGGCGGGCCTGGGCTATTACCGCCGTGCTCGACAACTGCATGCGGCCGCCGGCGAGATCTCCGAGCGCTTCGCAGGAGAATTTCCGGACCGTTTCGAGGACGTGCTCAGCCTACCCGGAATTGGGCGATACACCGCGGGAGCCATCATGTCGATTGCCTTCGACGCCCGAGCGCCAATCGTCGAAGCCAATACCGCTCGACTATACAGCCGTCTGCTAGCGCTCCGCGAACCGCTGACGAGTCGCGCGGCGCAACAGACTCTGTGGGAATTCGCCCAAGCCATCCTGCCTAAACGCAGCGGCTCAGGCCGCCTGAATCAGGCGACTATGGAACTGGGTAGCCAGATTTGTCGACCGTTGACTCCCAACTGCCAAGAGTGCCCCTTGCGCTCGCTGTGCCCTACCTTTAATGCCGGTCTGATATCGCAAATTCCAGCGGCCAGCCCCAAGAAATTGATAACACCCACCTCCCAGGTAACCGTGCTCATCGAGCGCGGCGGCCAGCTGCTGATGCGGCGCAATCAGGCGGGCGAGTGGTGGCAGGGGCTATGGGACTTTCCCCAAAGCTACACTCGACGACGACGCTTCGAACAGCGAGTTTGATCCACGCGATCCGGCCAGCCGGGCCAACTTGCGACTGACGCGATATGCCATGCGCCGGGCCCATGCATTGGAATGCGAACCATGGGCGCACGCCAAAACCATTCACCACAGTGTTACGCGTTACCGGATTGCACTGCATTGTTTTTATGCCCGCATGGCCGATGAGTCGCTCGAAGGGCTTGGAGGAGATTGGCGTTGGGTCGACCAGCACGAGCCCATCGCACTCTGTGCCCCAGCACAACGCTTGCGGCACTGGCTGAACACCGATTCCGCCGACAACTCATCCAACACGCATGCATAGTCCATGTAAGGCGATCGGCTGATAAGAATCTACCTGTAGTGGACGAGGTTACGAGTCCCTGCCGCAAGGACTTGTTACCTCGTCCACTACGAATGGGTAGGAACTCACCTGCCGCTCACCTAAACAGCCAGCGGACGATCTGCACGAGATCGCCCGCTGATGTTGAACGAATGGACTTGATTAACAAGACCGGTCAGCTCACACGCTGCGACGACGGCGAACGCCTAGCCCCATGCAGGCGACACCCAGTCCCCACACGGCGAGCGACGTTGGCTCGGGAACCGTACCCACTTGGCGGTTGAATCACCCCCGATTGTCGGAAGGCAACCTCGCCAATGGAAACCGCTGTAAAGGTAGCCTCGTTCTGAGGACCCGTGAGGGTCAATCGCACGTACCGGGCTGCGCGTGCTAGCGAAGGCGAAGGTCTGCGCGAAGTAATCCAGTCACTCTGATTGTTGACCGGCGTGATTCCGCTAGCGACCGAACTGAAATTGACTCCGTCCACGGATGTTGCAATGGCCATGGTCTCAATGCCCGAGGATTCCTCATTCCACAAGGCGATGGCATCGATCATGATTCCGAGTCCCAAATCATAGGTGACTATGACCGGATTACTCGCGGTATAAACGCCTACGTCGCTAAACCACTCATTGCCCGCAAAGACGAGCGTGTGGCTAGGAGGACTGATCAGCCCTCCCCCCCACCGCCGCTCAGCATGAAGATGTCAAAATCATCGACACCACTGACGTAATTTGACGACAATCCATTTTGGTTGAAGGTATCGTTGATGGATCCAAAGCCACCTCCGCCCGCATTAATGACCGCGCCAACCGCGCTGCGAATAACGCCAGCTTGAACCTGAGATAGGCTGCTCAATGTGATGACAGCCAACAATGTGCATGTAAATAGTATCTTCTTCATAGTTTAAGACTTGTAAATTCCAGATGTATTTCGTGATGAACTGCCCCAATTCGAAAACCACGCTGGCTTTAGCTAAATGGAGTCGACCGTGTCGGTCAGACTAAAAGCAGTGACAATTCTTTAATCGCATGTCGTAGGGCTAGAGCCCTGGTTGGGACAAAACCTAGGCCGGGCGAAGAATCAACAGGGGATGGGCTTCGCCCGAGCGGCGAATGTAGAGAGCCACCGCATAAGCTGGCGGACCTAGTCCAAAGAACGGCTCGCAAGGGGAGACGACGCCAAACTCGGCGACCTGAGAACTGGCCGCAAGTGTCTGCCGGACCACCGATTCATCCCCCAGTTCAATCCTTTGGGGAGTGACAGGCGACTTGACGTCCGCAAGCGCAGGATGTTGCTCAGTCGACGAGGCAAACGTGAATATAGCACCGGCCTGCGCAGTGGCTGCGCAGCAAGCGAGAGCGAGCCACGCGAAAACGAAGGCCCGCCGCGTCTTGTAAGACAAGAAACACATGGATGAATAGAGAACTCACAGATGATTTGCTCAAGTAGAACCGCATTGTAGTAAGGGTCTTGCAATTCGTCGAGGAATTTGCTAGCTCAAAATGGGAAAAATAGGTAGATGGCTGTAGTACTTTGTTCCCATTGAAAAGTGGGGTAAGCATCCTTGCTTGCCAACGATTATGGCCGGAAAAACCGCAAGCTGGAAGCTTTCGCCACCTTTAGGCAACCCTTTAACTGGATGGGAACAAGAGCGCTAGTTGTGGCCTTGGCTGTGGCTCAACCACCACGCTCGGGCATCGGCCTGCGTCCACTGACCCTTGCACTGGCAGGCGTCCAATGCCCGTTCGAGAGATGCAGCGCTCTGATAACGCGCTCCGGGTTGTTTTTCTAAACACCGCAGAATGACCAGTTCCAGGTCCTGTGGCACCTTAGCATTTAGCTGGCTCGGCGCAACGACTGGTTCGCGGGCGTGTGCGCGGACATAATCGCGAATGCTGTCGCGGACGAAGGGCGGCTGGCCCGTAACCAGGAAATAGGCGACGGCTCCCAAAGAATAAATGTCACTACGACAGTCCAGGCTGTCGTAGGACTTCGCCTGCTCGGGACACATGTAGGAAGGCGAGCCGCTAAAGGCCCGTTCGCCCTCGGGCGTGACTTGCTGCGGACTAAGCTCGACCCGCACCAAACCAAAGTCCAACAATTTAGTGACGTCGAGCATGCCACCACGTTCGGCAGAAAACAGATTGGCCGGTTTGATGTCGCGATGGATCAGGCCTTTGGCATGCGCCTCTTGCAGCGCTTGGCAAGCCTCACTTAAGAAGTGTACGGCGCGTTGCGGCAACAACGGACCATGCCTCTTGACCAATTCATCCAAGCTGAGCCCAGGCAACAACTCCATGACGTAATAAAAGGTACCGTCGGTTGTGTGCCCATAGTCGAAGACTTCGACGGTATGCCAATGACTTAGTTTGGCTGTCGCTTGAACCTCGCGCTCGAAGCGTTCCAGCACTTTCGCATCGTGTGATTTGCTGGGGTGGATCAACTTGATGGCACACGGACGTTTGAGAAGCAAATGTTCGGCTTCGTACACCTCGCCCATGCCACCCTCACCCAGTTTCCGCTTGAGCAAATACTGTCCCAATTGCTGGGCCTCAAAGGCCGCATGTCGAATATCGTTGATATAGTAACTACCCATGCAGGCGACGAGCACGGCCAGCAAAGGCAGCGACAGGTAGATAACCATATTGTCCATGGCCAGTGCCGCGGCTACTGGTGGATGCTGCCAGGGCAACCAACTGAGCAATGCATGGGGCAGGCAGGCTACCGGCAGCAGCACGCACAGAGCCCGCTGCCAGGTGTTGGGCATCAGCGATCCATAGGTCAGAATGAGAAAGGCAAAGGCAGCCAGGCACAAGCGTTTGGCGGAAACTGCTGAAGTTGCATCCTGTGCGTTGGCAAAGTCGACGATCTGCAGCCCCGTCATGAACAGTAATTGCAGCGCGAGGATGGCGACGAACCCCACTTCCAGGCAATGCAATTGAAAAAGATTCAGCTGGACTTTGCTGCGGAGTAGCACACAACCTCCGATCAACGCCAGTAGAATGCCTGCGCGGACCCCGGCGAGCAGCGTGTTTCCGCTAAGGATGTTGCTGATGAAGGCCAACGTGGCGATGACGGAAAAGACGAAAGCCGCGATCTGCAGTCGGCTGCGGAGTAAGCTGGCCGTCTCGCTGGAGAACTTGGGGCGAGTTCCCTCGATGATACGAACCGAATAATCCGGCAGTTCTTGTGCCAAATCCTGAATACTCTCCAAACGCATGAATTGCGTTGACTGCGCGCTTTCCACAGGATTGGAGTCGCTCATGAGAACTCATTCGCTTGGAGACTGAGTTGGACGGCGCCACTTTAGAACCCATCCCAGAACCATGAGCCGCCTGGGCGCTAGGCCGCGGTTGCGGTTCTCTTTGGGTCTCGATTGGTCACTGACGGTGCCAGCTAGGCGAGCGTTATTTTCTTGCCGCTGCGTGCGCTTTGGTAGATGGCTAAAATCAATTCGACGCTCAGCCGCCCTTGCCAGCCATCAATGGCCGGTGGGCGATCGTCGCGGATGGCGTCCAGAAAATCTTGAAATAGAGCGGTATGTGCATGGTGACCGATGGCAGCCGGGTCCGCAGCTCCGCCACCCGTCTTGTTTCGGCCAGCCATAGTCTTTCGCAGCTGGTCATCGCTCGCCAATGATTCCGCAAACTCCCACTTAATGATGTCCTCCTCTTCGAGTATAGCCGTCCCCTGCGAGCCCGTCAGTTCGATCTTCTTCAGCGAACCCGGAAAGCCAGCGGTGGTGGCTTCGATAACGCCCAGAGCGCCATTTGCGAATCGCAGCGAAGCTGTAGCCACATCCTCGACCTCAATGCGCTCGTGAGCCAGAGTGGCGGTGTGCCCCATGACCTCCACCACCGGTCCCATGAGCCACAGCAGCAGATCCACGCTATGAATCGCCTGGTTCATCAGTGCACCGCCACCATCCAGATCCCACGTACCACGCCAGGCTCCGCTATCGTAATACTGTTGCGTGCGGAACCATTTGACATAGGCATCGCCCAATGCCAGCTGGCCAAAACGCCCCGCCTCAACAGCTTGCTTCATCAGTTGACTCGACTGGTGAAAGCGCGACGGAAAGATGGTGGCTAACTTGACTCCCGCTTCCTGGCAGGCCGCAATCATTGCATCGCAACGCTCCAGCGTTACATCCAAGGGCTTCTCGACAATAACGTGCTTGCCAGCCTGAGCAGCCGCCACACACGGCTCCATGTGCGCTCCGCTGGGAGAACAAATCGTCACCACCTGCACTTCGTCCAGCGCCAGCATGGCTGCCAAGTCGGTATAGGCCCTCGCTCCATACTCAGCTGCCAATTTCTCCGCTTTGGCAGGCGGTGCGGTTGTAGCAGGCAACCAAGTGGGCATCGGGGAGATCGGCAATCGCCCGTGCGTGAAATCCAGCAATCATGCCACAACCGATGATCCCGAAACCAGTCGACATAGCTGCTCTCCATTTCCCTAGGGCGTTGCACGTGTCTTCAGTACGAAGCGAAAAAGGGGTCGGACACCAAAGCCGGAACGGCCCTTCGGGTGCTTCGCACTTTTGGTGTCCGACCCCTTTTTCCCAACGCATGTCTAACCCAATTTTTATTCCTGACAAAGCACTAACAGTCCGGATCGACATTGCATAAGCCCAGCGGCATTTCGTCTCCAGGCTCTTGCACGCGCAGAGCCCGTTTGCCTGCATAGATTTCATAAAGTGGAATGCCTACCAATTCGGCCCGCCAGCCCCTCAGCAGGTTGGGGTATTCCGCATCGGTTTCGGGAACATCGCCACCGCTCAACCAGAACGACGCCAGCTTGCCGACGTCATCCGAGGTACCGACAATCGCCGGCGAGATACGATTGCTGCGGCACAAGAATGCCATGGCCGCCGTCAAGAACTGTTGCAGTAGCGCGGGCGGTCGCGGGCGATTGGAGCGACCATTCCAAGGTGTTTCGGGCGGTGCCGCGGCCAGACCCGCCGCCACGCACTTGGGTAATCTCAGGTAGAAAACGCTGGAACCCGGAATGGTGAAGACCGCGAATATGGGAAATTTTCTTGGGATCGGTCGAACCGCGCCGAGCCAACTCAATAATCAAATCGTCGCGCAGCACGCGTCTGGCGGGCATGTCCTTGGCTCTCGCCCGCTCATCGCGCCAGCTCCACAGAGCACGAACGACGCCCAATTGCTTGCCGTGCAGCGACTGGATGCCCGACATGCGGCACCAACTCTCTTGTTGTTCGTAGTCGATCAGCTCCAACTGCTTGCGAACCAGCTCATCCTCCAACCATTGCAATCGCCCGGCCGCTTTGAGCTGATTGGTTAGCATATCGAAGGCCAGTGGCAAGTGCAGCACATCAATGGCCGCATAATCGAGTTGGGCTGTGGTCAGGGGGCGACTGCGCCAATCGGTCCTTGTCTCGCCCTTGGGGACAATATCCCCCAGCAAGCGCTGAATGAGCTTGCCGTAGGATGCAGGATATTCGCCGCCCAGCAGACCGGCGGCCAATTGAATATCGAACAACCTGGGAATGGATTTACCCGTCGCACGATATGCAAATAAGATCTCTTCGCGACCAGCGTGAACAATCACGGTTCGCTGGGGTGCCACGATCAATTCCCAGACCGCCGCCATATCGGACAGTCCCTTGGGATCAAGAATGAAGACCTCGTCGCGGGTCGAGATCTGCAGCAAGCACAAATCCGGTTGGTAGCAATCCTCCGCGACAAACTCGGTGTCCATGCCAATCAAGTCGGCGGCCCCAATCCTCCGAATCAGCTCGGGCAGCTGATCATTCGAATTAACAAGCGTATAATCCACTCGCCGGTCGGGCCATGCTGCGAAAATTTGAGGATTCAGTGGATGCCACCAAAATCCAGGCAGCTAGAGTCCACTTTGCTGACGAGAAAACAGACTCGCCAGTGGCCTTGCATTAAACTACCAGGCATCACGTTTGCCAAGACGGATGTCACGATTTGCCGCTATTTCCATGGATAATCAGGCCAATCCCCGGCGGCTCGTGCATCCGCTTTTCCGAAAGCTCTCACCGACCATGTCCAGCAAGCACTTTTCCGGAGCTCGTCCGCTGTGCTCCTTAGGCAAATCCCCTGTCGAAGCAAGCGACAAGGCGACAGCCTCGGGTGGTTCTTGCAACCCTCAACAACCGATGGCTAGCGCCTTGCCACTCACCGACGCAAGCGACCTCACCCAAGGGCATTCCGCGGTTTCAGCCCGAGCCTCCGCTGCGGACAGCTCAGCCAGCGGAACTGCGCCCAAACGGACGCAGTTGCTGGTTAGCGTCCAGTCGGTCAGCGAGGCGCAGCTAGCACTGGACTGTGGAGTGGATTGGATCGACCTGAAGAATCCCTCAGCCGGCGCCCTGGGTGCCCCGACACCGGACACCGCCCGGAAGGTGGCTGCGGTCCTGGGCAACACCACACAGCGCAGTGTGGCCCTCGGCGAGTGGCAGGACTTGAATCTTGCACAGGCTATCGAATTGTCCAGCCTGTACCCCTTCGCCAAACTGGGCTTAGCAGGCTGCGCTCGCCAAGCCGATCTGGAGGAAAGCTTTACGGAGCTGGCCCATTCGCTGCCTGCCAAACTGGTGCCGGTATTGTATGCCGACCATGAACAGTGCGCTGCACCGGGAATGATGTCAGTACTAGAAATCGCTCGGCGTGCGGCTGCGCCCTTTCTGCTGATCGATACCTTTTACAAGGACGGGCGTCGACTGGGAGATTGGCTGACGCATGCTCAGCTGCAACAGTTTGTGTCACTAGCCGCAGGGGTGGGAATACAGATCGTGCTGGCAGGCAGTCTCAGCCGTGCGGATGTGACCGGCCTACTCGCCCTAGCGCCGGCCCCGGCCGCCATCGCCGTCCGTGGTGCAGTCTGCAGCGGTCCTCGCACCGCTGACCTGTGCGCCGACCGTTTGCGCGATTGGGTGCAGTTGATCAGACAATGCCAACCGCTTAAGGAATACAGCGCTAACTCTCCGGGTGCTGAAGTGCCGAAGCAAGTTGCCTCTTTTCCGACGGAAGAAGATGTGCATTCTCGCGGATAGCAGAGGCTGAGGTCTGGGCAACCCCCGCCCCATGGGCAAGATATTGGGCTTAAAACGAGGTGCCTGCAGCAACCCATCGAAATTCCCGTGGGCCACGTTGCGTTGCATAGCCCGGTTGCCAAGGCAACGCTAGAATCAGGCCTACACTTCGACCTTCGTTGCACCACACGCCCTGAGCCCTCTCATGTCATCTAGCCCCAGCCGCGAACCATTGTCAGGCCTTATTCGCCGAGACGCCAAAGTTGTGGGGGCCATTTGCCTACCCGAGGAAGATCTGCTGGAATTCATCCAACAGTTCAATCACTGCTACGGACCGCTACGATTGCATATCGATGCCCCACGCGTCGAGAGGCCGCTGGCCGGACCTATTGCCCCCGTGGGGGCCGGCTTGCGACATCCCTTGAGACCGCCGCGACAGATTCATGTCGACCCCCAGCCGGATGCTTCGCCGGAGAATTAGGCGGACCTGAGCAAACGGCCCGGTGACTCTCCCCGCCCGCAGCCGAGTACTGGGCGAGGGGGAGTTATTTTTCTTTGGCTCCAAAAAATCGGGGGCGGGGTTGAGTTACTAAACGCCACCTTTTTTGATCTGGCTCCCTTCTCCCGCCGGTACTCCGCTCGTTGTACCACACAAATTTCACCTACGCGGAAACTCTTTTATGCAGGCGGATTCTCGCGTTTCAAAGGACAGACGTGCGCGGGTTGATTGAACAGGAGTTAACGGAGAAAACTGAGGAAATTGCTGGCTTTGTTTCCTCTGTTCTCTCCTGTTCAAACAACAGGCTGCGGCAAGGCTGCCACCTTTCGCCTTATTTGTGATCCTCTTAGACTCCGCCACGATCCCGGCAAACCCTTTCAAATGGCAGCCCAATCGCGCGGTGGCCAATGCTAGCCATTGACCTTCCTCACAGGTCTGGATTGCGGGCACCGCGGCAATTTAGTATCCCAGCATTGGATCCGCGGCGGAGTTGTCCATCTAGAACCCTGTGAATCAAGACGATATGGCATTCCAAGTTGATATCAGCCAATACTGCGGTCCCCTTGAACTGCTGCTGCATATCGTCCGCCGCGAGGAACTGCCCTTAAGCGACATACCGCTGGCGAGCATTACGCAGCAGTATTTGGATTACCTGGAGGTGCTGGTCGAATTATCAGTGGATGATGTTGGCGACTTTCTTGAGATTGCCAGCCTGCTGATCGAGATGAAGGCCAAGCAAGCGGTACCAGCCAACTCCGACACCGCCGCCGAGGACGAAGCATTCCTGGGCAACGATGTTTCGGACGATCTGGTGCAACGCTTGGTCGAATACAAGCGCATCCGCGACGCTGCCAGTATTTTGGATGACCAGGCGCATCGCTGGCAACTGCGTTACACGCGGCTGGCCAATGACCTGCCCACGCGTCGCACCGAGTTGGGTGACCAGCCACTGGAGCCGATTGAGGTTTGGGATTTGGTGAGCGCTTTTGGACGCATTCTGCGCGAACGGCAGCCGCCAACCACGGCCAATGTGGTATACGACGAAACTCCAATCCACATTTACATGGAACGAATTCATGGACTGGTGAACAGCCAGGGACGCGTTGAATTGACCAGCCTTTTCACGCAGGGCATGCACAAGAGCGCGCTCGTAGCCATGTTCCTGGCAACTCTGGAATTGACGCGGCACTACGGTCTAACGACCGAGCAAGTCGACGCTGGTCATCCTCTCTATCTAATGGCCGGCGAACATTTCCAACGTGAGTTGGATGTGCACAAGATTGACAATCTGTCCTTTGATCGCGTTGCCAGCTCCAATTTGCCCGTAACGCCCCGCTAGTGCTTCTCCAAATTTAAATATTGCAGTTGGGCAGTGTCAGGCGATTCGCGGTGGCGACGTTTTTTCAAGCTAACAGCAGGATAAGCGCTGGCCTAAAAGCTCGTTCCACCAGGGAACCTTCCGTTTTCTGGTGGCAAGTTGGCGGTGGTTGCTATGTCAACCTCTGAGCTGCGGTTGGAAAACGGTTTGTACGTGAAACAACGCCTTCGAAAACCGGGGCAAATTCCGCAGCACGAAGCCTAGGGGGTGAGAATACAGGGGGAGTAGGGGGGATATTTCAAGAAATTCCAATTTATCCTGCTTTGGCACAAAACTTCCGGCGTGGCCGCGTGTTAGCAGGGAGAATAAGGAGAATTTTCTATGAAACGTAGCAAAGAATCGATTTTACTCGAGTTCAGCCAGATTCTGAATCTCTTGTACCCCCAGGGGCATGAATCAAAAATCGATCTCGACTCCAAGGCATTTGCCGGATTCTTCTTTGATGCCATGTCATCTGGCATTGATCAACGCGAATTACGTGAGTACGCCACAACCCGCTGGCGCGGTGAACGCGGCATATCTAATTCAACGGCCGAGCGTATCGCATCGTTTGTCAAGTCTGTATGAAATTGATCTCGAATCGCTATCAATCTACGACTTTATCGAG
This sequence comes from Pirellulaceae bacterium, assembly GCA_963707245.1. Classification (GTDB taxonomy): domain Bacteria; phylum Planctomycetota; class Planctomycetia; order Pirellulales; family Pirellulaceae; genus Aureliella. The sequence goes on along the minus strand of CAVPPY010000039.1, from coordinate 112,968 downwards.
CAGTCGGCCGGGACTGCCCATCATGTTGTAACCTCCGTCAACATGCAGCACTTCGCCCGTGATGCCGTCGCTGGCCGCATTCAAGAGAAAGGCGCCGGTGCGGCCGACTTCTTCGTGGGTTACATTCCGTCCCAGCGGAGCCATGTATTGATACAGCTTGAGCATGTCATCCACGCCGGCAGCTCGCCCCGCCAAGGTCCGCAGCGGACCCGCACTGAGCGCATTGACGCGAATTCCCCGAGGGCCCAAATCGTAGGCCAAGTATCGCACCGAGGCCTCTAGGGCGGCCTTGCAAATGCCCATGACGTTATAGCCTGGCACGCATTTCTCGCCGCCAAAATAGGTCATGGCGGCAATTGCCGCGCCGGGGTTCAGTATATCGCTGGCCGCATTGCAAACACTGATCAGACTGTAGACGCTCACGTCCATGGCCAATTTGAATCCAGCCCGACTCGTCTCGATCGTATCGCGGGAGAGGTCATCGCGGTCCGCAAAGGCAATCGAGTGCAGGAGAAAATCGAGTCCACCCAACTCTTGCTTGGCAGTATCCATTACCTGGCGAATGTTGCCGTCATCTTGGACGTCCAGCGGGATCAAGAACTTGGAGTTTTCGAATGGATCAGTCAACTTGCTGACACGCAATCGGTTTTTCTTGCGCTCATCGTCAGGTCGATCAGGCAAATGCGTAAAACCAATCTCGCCGCCCATTTCGAGAATTAATTTGGAAATGGCCCAAGCGATTGAGTTCTCGTTAGCCACCCCAAGGACAAGTCCTTTTTTGCCTGCGAATGAAATCATAGTTTTCTTGCTTTAGTTGGATGAATCTCGTGGTTTCAAGCCGCAGTCTGTAGGCTCAGCTTTCAATACCCAGTTGTATGGGCTCAGTTGTATGGGCTCAGTTGCTCAGCGTTCATGCGTTGGCGAATGTAATCCGCCAAATCTTGTACCGTGTCAACACCGACAATATCGTCCCCTACTTTGATGCCAAAATCGCGTTCTATGTCTACGGTCAACTCGGCCATCCCAATCGAGTCCACACCGATGTAGGCCAGACCATCATGCAATTCCGGAAGGGTACCAAACTTTTGTGCCAAACTGTGTTGCAGTTTTTCTTCGATCGACTCCACGCGGCTGTCCTTGTTCCCTAAGCCTGGATGTTGGCGGTCTTTGAAACCCGAGATTCTAGGCTAAATCCCTCAGACTGGGGAGCACTGGGTTTTACGGTTTGCGACCACAGGCCACAAAGTACTGGGATGATTCGAAAACCACAATATCCTCCAGGATGCGTTCAAAGTATGCGGCGTACCATTTTGGCTGCTTTGTCACCACCAGCAACGCTCCACCCGAGCGCAGGGCATGTAGACAGGTGTCGACAAAGTGAGCTGAAATCTGGTCATTTCCAAAATAGGGTGGGTTGGCCAAGGCCAGATCCACAGGGGTCTGCAAGCCCAATTGCCCGTCGGCGTTGTGCAGGACTCGCACATGGGACAGAGCATTCCGTTCAGCTCCCCGCGCCGTGCATTCGACGGCGCGCGCATTGGAGTCCACCCCCAGGACTTCAGCCGAGGTCTTGAAGGCCGACGCTAGGGCTACGCTACCCGCCCCGCAGCCCATGTCTAAGACGCGATCGGTAGCAGCGATCTCGGCGGAGAGCATCAGTTGCTTGGCGCCCTGGTCGAGCTTGCGGTGCGAGAAGACACCTGGGCGACTGATCGCTTGGATTACCCGCGACCCATCCTTGAATGAGAAACAGCATTCGAAATTCCGGACGCGTTTCAAGGGGCCGGTCTTTCGTGCCCAGTAGATGCAGCCATCCCCCTCGCGCACGCAGCTGACTTTGTCAAACAGTGCTTGCATTTGTTCATGCAGCCAGCGGTCCTTGGGATTATTTACTGCGGTTGCGAGGTAGCCCCCATCCGCCAGCCGCTGATGCGCCTGCTGCATCAGCTCCCGCGTTAATTCCGCTTCGCCGGCCTTCAATACAGGCATGCAGACCAGCTCGACCGTTTCCGCAGGAAGATCTGCAGAGCAGACAAATTCAACCTTCGATTCGCAGGCGTTTTGAGCCCCCGTGGCGGCATGCAAATCCAGATACCAAGCGGTCACGCGTGGCAGTCCCCAAACGCGCAGAAGGTGCTCGGCCATTTGTGCTCGACCTGGTGAAATCACCAATGCCGATTGGCAATCGAAGTGGGGAAGGTGCGAGATCAGCAGCCGTTCAGCCGGCAGGGCAGGCAGTGGGGAGGTTTCGGAATTCATGCTTCAGTCAGTTGAAATCAGTGTCTAGTTCGCTCCATTGAACAGTCAGCTTGCTGGGCGTCAAGGTGCGGCCGCGGCAGGCATGCTGCCCACACCTCAGCTGACGAGCCGGCATTGAGTAGCGCGTTCTGGCGATTAGCGCTCGTGCTCGTGCTCAGTGGGGTTTCGACAGCCCACACCCGTCCATCGAGGTAACGCCATGGGCAACTTGGCGTGTGCCAGCGGCTTTGGTGTTGGTAAACTGGTCGTTTGATACTCCAACTCGGGCCAGTTACGTTGGGCCAATTACAAGTTACGTTGGGCCAATTACAACCGCTCGGCTGCCCCCGCCGAGAGAGCTGGCTGACGACGCAATTGCCACTCGGCAGTCCATGCATTGCAAACCGGTCAGCCAACCATGAATAGCGCCTCGAGCCATTCCGAACTCCAGACCTTGCTGCTGGATTCCAGCGCTAGCGCGGCCGAGTGCTTACGGGCCGGCAAACTGGTGGCCTTCCCAACGGAAACCGTGTATGGCCTGGGGGCTGATGCGACCAATCCGGCTGCCGTGCAACGCATCTTTGCCGCCAAGGGGCGACCGAGCGACAACCCGTTGATCGTCCACTTGCACGCCGTCGATGCCTGGCCGCTTGCCGCACGCAACTTGACCGAATCGGCTCGCGTGTTCTTAAATGCCTTTGCGCCGGGCCCCATCACTGTTGTATTGCCCAAGCAAGCGGCGATCTGCTCGGCCGTTACGGCGGGACTGGATAGTGTGGGGATTCGGATTCCCCGGTGCCCTGCCACACTTGAAATGCTGGCCCTGGCAGCCAGGCCAATTGCCGCCCCTTCGGCGAATCGCTCTGGTCGGCCGAGTTGCACGACCTGGCAGGCGGTGATGGAAGATCAGGCTGGTCGCATCGACGCTGTCCTCCGAGGCGAGACGAGCCAGCTGGGAATCGAGTCGACGGTGGTCGACTGTCGCGGCAGCGTCCCTGTTGTGCTGCGGCCCGGCGGTGTATCGATAGCGGAATTGCAGTCACTGATTCCCTCAACCTATCTTCTGGCTGGCCAGGCAGGTGATTCGGCAGGCGAGCAACAGCCGCCGCACATTCCTTCTCCGGGTGTGCGGCATGCACACTATCAACCTCGGGCGCAGGTGCATTTATTTGAATCCAGCGCAGAACTCTCGGGGCTGACGGATTTCGCGGGGTGCAGATTGGCGGTCGCCACAGTCGGAGAATCTGAGCAGCACCCTTGGAAACCCGATACTCCGATTCTGTTCCGAGCCTTCGTCAATACGGCGGAGTACGCACATGGCTTCTACGAATTCCTGCGCGAGGCCGATCGGTTGTCGGCGGATGTCATCCTGCTGCAATGGGCTCCTCCAAGCGGACTGGGCACTGCGCTTCGCGATCGACAGCGACGAGCGGCAGGTTGCGAATAGGGTCCATGCGGACAGCAAGTGGTTTGTCGTCCCCGTGCGCACAGGGCAAATCAGAGTTTCAAGTTAGGTTCTCGGATCCGTGAGCCGCATGCCCGTGAGGCCTCGGGTGGGCCTGCAAACCCGGCCGCTTACGCGTCGCGGCTCACTTCTCAAATGGAAACTCTGATTAGCCCTGCCCAATCGCAGCCGTGGCTCGCCAATAGCCGCCCGCTCGGTTATCTTGAATGCCGCCCGCATGCCTCATAAGCTGGGTGCCTGAGCCTTCCGGCCCGCCTCCCTTAATTCACACAGCGTTTAGATAGTCAGAGCCTGGATATGTCGCCTGTTGAAATCTATATCAATGGAAAATACTACTCCCAGGCAGATGCCAAGATCAGCGTCTACGATCACGGCCTGCTGTATGGTGACGGCGTGTTCGAGGGGATGCGGGCTTATTCGGGCAATGTGTTTCGTCTCCACGAACACCTGCAGCGTCTGTATGAATCCGCGCGAGCAATCATGTTGGCGATTCCCATGTCCCTCGAGGATTTGGCTCAGGCCGTTCGCCAGACTCTAGCCCATAATCAATTGTCCGATGCCTATATTCGGCTGGTCGTTACCCGCGGTGCAGGCTCACTGGGCTTGGATCCGGCCAAGACTTCCGATCCGCAGGTGATCATCATTGCGGACCACATCGTGCTGTACCCCAAAGAGATGTATGAGCAGGGAATGGCCATCATCACGGCCTCGACCATGCGCAATCATCCAGCGGCCATGAGCGCGCGGGTCAAATCGCTGAATTACTTGAATAACATCATGGCCAAGATCGAGGGCAAACTGGCTGGTTGCTCGGAAGCTCTGATGCTCAATCATCGAGGCGAGGTAGCTGAATGCACGGGCGACAATATCTTCATCGTGCGCGACGGGGAACTGCTGACACCGCCAATTGATGCGGGTATTCTGCAAGGGATTACACGGGATGCAATCATCGAATTGGCCCAACACAGCCAGATTAGCGTGCGGCAGATCGCTCTCACACGGCACGATATCTACGTTGCCGACGAGTGCTTCCTGACGGGCAGTGCGGCGGAGGTAATTCCCGTCATTAAGCTGGATGATCGACTCATTGGCGAGGGCAAAGTCGGCCCAATGACCATGCAGTTGAGCAAGGCGTTTCATGAGCTAGTCCGCAAACCGGTCTAGCCAATTGACTCAGTCGGCCCCGAGACATGAAGAGCCTGTCCGCAAAGTCGGCCATTAAAGAAAACCCGGACGTTAGAGAAAACGCGGCCATTAAAGAAAACAAGGGTCGAATAATGCCTAGATTGATGCATCGATTCATCCAAGGGTCTTGGATGGTTGTTATTTGCTGCTCTTGCGTGATCCCTTATCCCCTGTCCGCGCAAGAAACGCAGACGGAGACGCCGCCTCGAATCTTGCCGGAACAGCAAGAGGAGCTCATCCCTCCGCCACGGACGAGCTATCTCGGGCGTCGCATCGCCCAAACCATGGGCTACGGTGGTGCCGACTGGCTGATTCGCCAGACGCGGGAGAGTGAAGAGCGGCCCAGCGAGGTGCTCAAGCAACTGGGGCTCAAGCCAGGGATGGTGGTGTGCGATATGGGCTGCGGCAATGGCTACTACTCACTCATGATGGCTGAAGCCGTCAAGCCCGGCGGCAAGGTATTGGCCGTGGACATCCAACAAGAAATGTTGCATCTGTTGCAACTGCGGAGCGAAGAACGCGAGGTTCAGAATATTGAGCCCATCCTGAGTACCGTCGTCGATCCCAAATTGCCCAAGGGAGTCGTGGACTTATTGATCATGGTCGATGTGTATCACGAATTCTCGCACCCCCAGCAGATGTTGGCGGGCATTCGGGATTCACTCAAGCCAGATGGACTGGTAGCGCTGCTGGAATACCGCGAGGAGGACCGCACCGTGCCGATCAAGCCGCTTCACAAGATGAGTAAGCGACAGATTCTGCGTGAATACAGCGCTAATGGCTTTCGCTTGGCCAAACAATTCGACGGCTTGCCCTGGCAGCACTTGATGTTTTTCGAGCGCGACGAGAATTGGAAGCCTGGTTCCTCCAGCCAACCCGAAGACCGCTGATTCCGCCCCACGCACCCTCTCTTATTTCAAACTATTGCTTATGGCCATGCCGTCCGTGAAGGGGTCTCGCTGGTTGATAGGCACCGGAGAAACGCATGACCCTCGTACGCAATGTCTTATCCGTCATTCTGGGATACGCCGTGTGGACCGTCATCTTCTTGGGTGGCTCTGTGGGGATCAAGAATTGCGCTCCGATGTGTTTGACGACCGTGGTTTCACCAGCGATTTTTGACCTTGATGATGTATCTGGGTTTGAGCTTCGTGGCTTCGATCTTTGCTGGTTTCGTTACGGCAAAAGTGGCCGCCACACGGAAAATTGTCTGTATTTGGCTACTAGCGCTGTGTTTGCTGGGAACCGGCATCCCCGTCCAGCTGAGCGCTTGGAACGATCTGCCATTGTGGTACAACCTGGCTTTCCTGATCATGCTCATACCCATGACGATTGCCGGTGCCGCAATTGTGATGCAGTCACCCAGTGAACCCACGGCTTAGAAAGCTGGCGATGCGAATTGGACTATTCATTCCGTGCTATGTCGACCAGTTCTTCCCGCAGATTGGCATGGCGACGTTGGAGCTACTGTCCGCTTTTCCGGATGTCGAGGTGGATTATCCCGAAGCCCAAACCTGCTGCGGCCAGCCCATGGCCAATACGGGTTGCTTGGATGACACGCGGCCACTGGCTGAGCACTTCGTGCAGTTGTTTGCCGACTATGACCACGTCGTCTGTCCTTCGGGCAGCTGCGTTTCGATGGTCCGCAATCATTACCAGGGCTATTTTCACCAGGATGCGCGCTACAACCGACTGCAAAGCCACGTTTGGGAATTGTGCGAGTTTTTGCTGGATGTGATGCAGGTCGAGAGCCTTTCGCGGCCATTCCCGCATCGCGTGGGCTTGCACAGCAGCTGCCACGGATTGCGCGAGTTGCGATTGGATGCCTGCTCGGAGCGGCGCGGCGAACAAGCCTCCAAGGTGCGTCGACTGCTGCAGATGGTGCCCCAAATCGAGCTAGTCGACTTACAGCGCAGCGACGAGTGCTGCGGTTTCGGTGGCACCTTTGCCGTGGCCGAAGAGGGAGTCTCGGTGATGATGGGTGTCGATCGGATCCAAGATCATATCCAGGCAGGCGCCGAGGTCATGACCGCCACCGATGCCAGTTGTCTCATGCACATGCAAGGTTTGATCGCTCGCCGCAAACTGCCATTGCGAACGATGCACATCGCCGAAATCCTGGCCGGCCATGCGCTCCCCTAGCACCCAATTGGACATTTTTCCTGCCGAGGGTTGCATAATCGCCGCACACGGGTATCATAATGTCCGGTGTTGGCAGACTAAGGTCGCCTTCGCAAACATTAGGTCGCGGGCTTACCCGGTATTGGGCGAGTGGTAGCCGCCCTGCCGAGTCGACCCCGACCTGATTCTTGTTTGCTCCAAGCTTTTTGACCTTTAGTAAAGACACCGCTACCAATCCTCCCCCGCCTACCGGCGCACAAAGTTGATTTCTGCCAGGCATAAATCACTCATCAATTTGCCGAATGCCCTCCATTCGGCAATAATCTACTTTGTGCGTCCCTTTTTTCTTTCGCCTCCCGAGTCTGAGCGGGCTCTGCCTGTAGTGCGTTTATGATGCATCCGTCGCGAGAACCTGGCCATGCAGAAAACCGCCGCGGTTTCATTCGCGAGTCATCGTGGTTGTTGGCCGGGGCCGTTCCAGTGGGCTTGGTCGCTTCCCCCCACCCTGCTCCCCTTCCGCCGCAACCGCAAGGCGAACTCAGGCTGGGGCTGGTGGGCTGCGGATTCCGCGGTATCGCCCTTGCCGCGCAGGCCATGCGATCGGCTGCGGCGAATGTCCGGCTGTGCACCGTCGCCGATGTGTTTGAAGATCGCATCCAGCAAGCCTGCCGCACGCTGAAAGGCAATTCGCCAGAACATTTCTCGGTCGAGGGGACGCACCGCTTCGCCGGCTTAGACGCTTGCCGACGCTTGTTGAATTCCGGAATTGACCTGGTGATCTTGGCTACACCTCCCAGCTTTCGGCCCAGCCATTTTCGCGAGGCCATTGAGGCGGGAAAGCACGTGTTTGCTGAAAAGCCGGTTGCCGTCGATTTGTCCGGCGTCCAGATTGTCTTGGAGTCCTGTCGCTTGGCTGCGGAGCGCGGATTGTCCGTGGCTGCCGGCTTTCAGCGCCGGCATGCACCTGGGTACCTGGAAACCGTCGCCCGCGTCCGCGCCGGCGCCATCGGTGACATCCATTACGCCCGCAGTTTGTCAATCAGACCCACTCCACGGAATCGTCCACGGCAGGCAGGACAGTCTGAATTGGAATACCAAATCCGCAATTGGCAGCATTTCAATTGGCTGTCCGGGGATAGTATCGTCGAGCAACAGGTGCACAGCCTGGACCTGATGAACTGGGTTTTGGATGGGCATCCCCTGGAAGCGCAAGGGGTCGGCGGCTGGAAAAATTCGCCCCCGCGCGACAGCGGTCCGAGTGCGGTGTTTGACCACCACTCGCTGCAGTTTACCTACCGTAATGACGTACGGTTGATGAGCATGAACGCTTGGTCGGATGCTGGCAGGAGCGAATGCAGTGAGTGGATACACGGTAGTCAGGGAGCATGCGACCTGGGCAACTGCCGCATTTACGATGGGAATCGTCAACTGGTGTGGCAGGCCGAACCGGCTGCGGACGGCTGTCAGGCTTCATTAGATGCTTTTCTTGCACACATCATTGCTGGCGGCCTGTTTTCGGAAGGAGTCTGTGCAGCCGAGAGTACAATGACAGCAATTATGGGACGCATGGCTACCTATTCTGGCGATCGCATTTGCTGGCGCGATTTCGCGGGTGGCAACCATCGCTTGGCTGATCCTGCTCGACTGGCTTCATTAAAAGACCTGCCGCCTGCGGTAACCCGAGTTTAGCCCGATTGGCCTGACGTTGACCGCAACCCCGCTCATGAGCCATACTCTGCTACCAGGTCCTCACCGCTGGGCTTTGCCGGCAACCTCTGCGAGTTTTCCCTCGCTTTTCAACACGTCATTCTATTTCGAGTTCTCGTCGCTTGACTGTCCTGACTGACTTTCAGACTGAAGATCAACTTGCCGCGTATTGCCAGATGGTTGCCCAACGGGCCCACCAGGCATCGCAGGCTCTGGCGATTCTATCATCCCAATGCAAGGACGCATGGTTGTTGGATAGTTCCGATCGGCTGTTGGCATCCACGGATGCGATCATGGAGGCCAATCAGCGTGACCTACATGCCGCAGCGGACTACGGTTTGAACGAAGCCTCTATAGACCGCCTTCGTTTGGACCGACCACGAATCGCCAGTTTGTCCGCTTCGCTACGCCAAATCGCTACCCTGCCGGATCCCGTTGGCGAGACCATCGAGGGTCGCGTGCGGCCCAACGGACTGGAGATTCGCAAGGTCCGCGTACCGCTGGGAACCGTATTCTTCGTGTATGAGTCGCGGCCCAATGTAACCGTCGACGCTGCTGCCATCTGCGTCAAGAGCGGGAATGCCGTTATTCTTCGGGGCGGCAAGGAGGCTTTTCACTCCTCGCTGGCCTTGTCAACCCTGATGCAAGAATCCGCAGCGCAGACTGGACTGCCGACGCATGCAGTGCAATTGGTGGAAACTCTGGATCGCGAGGCCGTTGGGAAATTTCTGGCTTTGTCTGAGTACATCGATGTGGCCATTCCACGCGGTGGCAAGGGGCTGATCGAACGCGTTACCTCGCAAGCGCGTATGCCAGTCATCAAGCATTTCGATGGCAATTGCCACGTCTATGTTGATGCATCGGCCGACCGCACCATGGCCACAGACATAGTGGTGAATTCGAAATGCCAACGCATGGGTGTCTGCAATGCTTGCGAGAGCTTGCTCATACACCGCGATGTGGTCACCAGCCATCTGCCGCAGATTCTGCAGGCGTTGAACGAACGTGGCATTCTCATTCGCGGTGACGCCACGGTATGTGAGCTATGGCCCGCGGCCGAACCCGCCAGCGAACAGGACTGGAGCATGGAGTATTTGGGACCCACGCTCAGTTGTCGCGTCGTGGCCGATGTGCAGCAGGCCATCGCGCACATCAATCGCTATGGTTCCCACCATACAGACGCGATCGTCACGCAGTCATTGGCCGCAGCGCAGGACTTTCAAGCTGGCGTTGATTCTGCAGCGGTGATGGTCAACGCCAGCACCCGGTTTAATGATGGAGGCGAATTCGGCTTGGGGGCCGAAATTGGAATCAGTACCGACAAACTGCATGCCCGCGGCCCTTGTGGCCTGAAAGAGCTGACGACCTACAAATATCTGGTGACAGGGCGGGGGCAGATCCGCTCTTGAACATAGCAAGCGAGCTGAAAGACCGCCTGCCAGCTGGTCTTGTTGATCGCATCGTTTATCACCTTGTTTATCGCCAGGAAGGCACCGATGTCCAACGAACAACTCACTCGAAATGAAGTCGAAGAACTGTTGAAGTCCATGGATCCCGGCAGCCCTCAGGCGACCCAAGCAGGCGTCGAGGGCTCGCCTGAGACCCAGTCGAGCGATGGGGCCATGAGAACTGGTTCCAAACCATCCGCGCCCAGACAACGCGTGGTGGCCTACGACTTTAAACGCCCCGAGCGTGTGGGCAAGGAACAGATGCGCGCCCTGCAGTCTCTGCACGAAGGCTTTGCCCGCAATTTCGGGGCCTCCCTGTCCGCGTTGCTACGCACCATCGTGGAATCAAAATTGATCAGCGTTGATCAGCTGACCTATAGCGAATTCGTTTACAGTCTGGAAATCCCGACGTGCTTCAACCTGCTGCGTCCACAGCCGCTGGAGGGGAATTGGATTCTGGATATCAGCCCGTCAATTTTGTACCCTATCATCGATCGCATGTTGGGTGGCAAACCCACGGCGGAGAGTATGCTCAAGCGACCGTTGAGCGAAATTGAGTTGCGTCTGACCAGCCGTATCACCACTACCTTTCTGCGCGAACTAAAGACTGCCTGGCAGAATACCATGGCGCTCGAGTGCGAGCTCGAACGCGTCGAGAGCAATCCACAATTGGTACAGATTGTGCCTCCCAACGAAGTCGTTGTTTTGGTGAGTTTCGAATTGCTTATGGGCAAGTCGCGGGGCATGATGAACTTATGCATTCCATTTAACACCATCGAACGGATGGGTAGCAGGCTGACCAATAATAGCTGGGTTGGATACACCTCGAGCAAAAGCAGTCAAGCAGCCCGCAATCTGATGCAAGATCTGTTGGGCGAGTCGCAGGTCGAGATGGTTGCGAATTTGGCCCACTCGAAAATCCGGGCTGTTGATTTGTTGAACCTGCAGGTAGGTGATATCGTAACCACCGAGACCGACTCGCGTTCGGCAATCGAAATCACGGTGGCGGGCATCGGCAAATTCGAAGGAAAACCCGGAGCCTTCAAGGGCAAGAAGGCGGTCGAGATTGTCGGCCCTATCCAAAAACCAGGTTGAGAAACGACAGCCATTGATAATTGGTCGCACTATGCAGAATTCGCCAACACCATCTAGCAGTGGACGCTGGGTTGAAATCGCTTTTGACTGCCTGCCACTACGCTCGGTAGCACGTGTGGATGTGCCCTTGGATGCATCGCCGAAGCTTGCAGCAAAAATGTTGCAGCGTCCAGCAGGCCATGGACAAACATGGCAGGCTAAACAGCTACTACTTGCACAACGCCAGTTGTAGCTTTCATCTCACCAACGATCCTGTACAGGGTCTACTGCGCTTTGGCTTTGAGGGAGTCGTGCTAACCGATGCCCAGGATTTGGATGCGCAGCGCTGCGATCTGCAGGTAGAATTGCAACAGGAGACATGCAGCTGGGTTGACCAGAGCATCGTCGATTGGTTCGCCGAAACGGTTCGGCGGGCTGTATTGTTCGAATTCAATCGATATATTCAGCAAGGCGACCTGTCGAAGACCGTTGAGCGACTCGAAAAACTGGAACAAGCCAACGAGCAGGCGGGTGGTTACGTAGGTATGTATCTTTGAGCGGTATGTATCTTTGAGCGGGCTGAGCTGAGTTGGCGTGTTTGCAGCCGTGAGACGCTGCTGAGGCCTGGATGATGGAATTCTTTCGCCCCATGGCTTGCGCAACTCTACAGACTCTGTTCTGCGGCTTGGGGCTTGCGGTGTGCAGCCTACTGGGCCAACCCATAGCGCGGGGTCAACAGCCAGCAGCCAGCCAACGCCCCAATATCTTGATCATCTTCACCGACGACCAAGGCATGCACGATGTGGGGTGCTATGGTAGTGAGATTCCAACGCCGCACATCGATAGCCTGGCCAGGGACGGAGTGAAACTGACTCAGTTCTATGCGGCTTCTGCTATTTGCACACCCTCGCGATTCGGCCTGTTAACGGGTCGCAATCCCAGTCGCTCACACGATCGCTTGCTGTCCGCGCTGATGTTTCTCAGCGAGGATGACCGAACGCGTGGCATCCGTGCCGATGAAATAACCTTAGCTACGCTGTTGGGTCAGGCGGGCTATGACACGGCATTGATCGGCAAATGGCATCTGGGTCACGGCCAACCTCAGTTCTCTGCCAGCCAGCACGGATTTGAATATAGCTATGGCCATACCGCAGGTTGCATTGACTATTTCAATATGAGTTACGGCAATCAACCCGACTGGTACCGCAATGGAATACCGCTGGCCGAGAGTGGATACTCCACGGATTTGATTACTGACGAAGCGGTGAATTATCTGGACAGCCGAGGATCGGAACGTCCGTTCTTTCTATTCCTACCCTACAACGCACCGCATTTCGGCAAGGCTTGGGACGACGGCCAGGACCAAACGGTAAATATCCTGCAACCGCATCCACGAGATCTGCATCGGGTCCGTTTCATCACCGATCCGACGCGGCGCAAATATGCCGCTCAGGTGCTCGCCCTGGACGATGGCGTTGGTCGGGTTTTGGAGGCCTTGGATCGCAACCAACTGCGCCCAGACACCTTGGTGATTTTTATGACCGATCATGGCGGAGACCCGAATTACGGTGGCGACAATCAACCCTTTCGCGACGGCAAGGCGACACTATTTGAGGGCGGGCTACGCGTGCCCTGCTTGGTTCGTTGGCCGGAGAAGATCCAGCCTGGACTGGTTTCCGATCAACCAACTTGGGCATTAGACTGGCTGCCCACTCTGCTGCGCCTGGCGGGTGCCGAAGTGAACAGCAGCGAGTTCGATGGACGCGATATTTTTCCAGTCTTGCAAGGCCGGAGCCTGGAGCAGCCGCGCGAGTTTTTCTGGGAGTTGGGGGCCCACCCCCAACTAGAACGCGGCAACTGGTTAGCACTCAGGCAGGGCGACTGGAAATACGTTGCCGACCCACAAAACAAGGAGTGGTTATTCGACCTGCGTGCAGACCCCGCAGAGCAGCGAGATTTGGGGCAGCTGGAAGCCGAGCGACTGGCGATCCTACGTGGGCGGGCTCAACAGCTGAGCGACGAATTCCGGGCTGCAGCTGGGCGTCATCCCTCGGGACAATCGTTCTACATTGATCCTGCAGATTCTCGATAGGTGTGAGGCCTCTATCCAGATTAGATTCTAGGGTAGCCCGATTCGCCAGCATTCGGCTCTTTCCATGATTCCTCGATGTCGGGCGACTGCGGCTACAGCGGTTGACGAAGCACTTGGCTAGGCGAATTGCCGCTGAAACTCTTGGCGGTACTCCTGCTCTGTGCTGGGAAAGAGTCCATTCAGCTCGGGCGAGCCCAGGGCACCCTGCTGAAATCGCTGCTTGTCAAATACAGGCATGTCGATCCCAAACAGCTCGCGGATGCCCGCCGAAACAATCTGTCCCTTGAGCGCATACAACCGCTGATGGCTCCAATCGGTCAGTTGGATAAAGGGAATGGCCTCTGCCACCTCGATGACCTGCGGCAGGGCATACGGGCTAAAGCCTCGAAAGCCACACGTGCTGGCCGGAGCAAATGTCCGCACATGGCCTCGGCTTTGACCTCCACTAAAGGTCAGCGAATGCTTAATGGCCGAGACACCCCATCCCTCCTGATAAAGCATTTGATTGTTCAACACGCTGCGGATCGTGAGCTCGGGGTTGTCTTCAATCGGATAGTCTTTCAGATTCTCGTCGCCACCATCGCCATCGACCAACCAGGTCCACTCCGCATAGCGGCTGCGGATGGCGCAACACAGCGCCAACCCCATGGCGGCGGCCTGAACGTCCAAGGGCTTGTAATCCTCGATGACACGCACGCTGGCCCGCCAATCGATAGCCGTGGCGGGCACCTCGACGATCTCTAGCAACATCTCCAAGTCCATGCATTGCAAGAATTCTCGGGCCTGGACCGCATCGGAGCTTTGGCCCTCTACGGCCAAGGTAAAGGCCTTCAGCCGCGACGGATTCTCTCCTCGTCGCAATAGCAATTGGTACAGCACCAGCAGAATGCTGCCACTGTCAATGCCGCCTGAGAACAAGACTCCAATCGGCTCGCGTGCATCGATTTGTTCCAGCCAGCCAGCACACTGCGCGGCCAGGGCTGAAATATAGTTTCTGCCAATCGCCGGGATATCGGCAGGTTGTTGCTCGCGTTGGGGATCAAAGTAACGCGTCAAGCTCGGATTGGGGTCAGGGCAACCAATCAAATGCAATTCGAGCACATGGTGGGCTGGCACCATCCGCGTGTAGGAGGCATGGAACTGGTCCTGCAGCCCCTCATCGGCCAGGGCAGCCCGAATCTGGTCGATGCGTTCGGCCACGACCAGGCAGGGACCCTGAGCCCGCTTCGCCAGGAAGTAGCGCATCGGCCGACCAATCGAGCGCGCCAGTCGCACTTTTTTTCCGTCGCGAGCCACAATGCTGAATTGCCCCTCAATGCGCCCCACGCGCTGTGCTTCTCCTGACAACACGTGGTCATGGGCTTCCTGGTAACTCATATTCAGCAGGATATTGCCGGCCGGATCGATCAAATCAATCACTCGCTCAATGGGACTCGTTGCGTTGGTATACATAAATTCGGGTGTGCCTTGAAAGGGGGAGGCTGCTGCAGGCGTTATAGCCGTTATGTTTTCCCAGAAAACTTGGCCAATTCCTAGAGTTTGGTTAAATTCAATTTGCCAAAGGGTTTCATTTTGCCCGCCAACTACGAATAATCAATTCGACCGGCGCAGGATGGGTTGTGGCCCACAAGCGTGATAACTAGGAGTTGCGACCATTCAGGACCCGCTGATGTCGAAATTTTGGAATTTTATTGCCCACACAACCGCCTTGCAGCCTGTTGCTGATGTATCTTGCCGCCCGCTGTGGAGGGAACTCCGCTGCAGTTGGAGCATGCTGGCGGTGGCCCTGTGCCTGGCACATTCGCTGCCAGCCCAGCAGATTGAGGTGGTTGATCCCCCGTCTACCGAGTCGCGACAATCGCTCAAGCCCGTCACCCCCAGCCGATCTGCCGGGCCGAGTGGCGAAACCTTTGTGGCCCTTGGCGCTGGCCTGCGCGAGGTGTTCGACGGCAAAGAGCCGTCTACGCTCTCGGAATTGCGAGCCCTTGAGCTCCAGCAGTCTCAGGTAGCCAAGGCAATCGAAATGGTCACTGTCAATGTCCAACAGGGCGCCGCCCAAGGCAGTGGCGTTATTATTACTGGCGATGGATATGTTTTGACCGCCGCCCACGTTGCAGGCGGAGCCGATCGCGACGCCTATATTCTGCTCAACGATGGCACGCGCGTACAGGCGCGAACCCTGGGCATGAACCGCAGTATGGATGCGGGCTTGCTCAAGATTGTTGAAAAACGCGATACGCCATGGCCGCATGCCACTCTGGGAAAGAGCAGCGAACTAAAGGTTGGCCAGTGGTGTATCGCCTCGGGGCATCCCGGCGGCTGGCGACCCGAGCGCGGGGCTGTTATTCGCGTGGGGCGCATCCTCTCGATCAGCAAAAACAAAAAAGACAAAGAGGCCAATACCCTGTTCACTGACTGTGCCTTGATTGGCGGAGACAGCGGTGGTCCTCTCTTCACCCTCGAAGGCAAGCTGATCGGTATCCACTCGCGAATTGGTACCGACGTGATTGACAACATGCATGTCCCCATCGACGTTTTTGCCAGCAGTTGGGACCGCATGGCCGACAAGGAAGTCTGGGGCGTATTACCCGGCTTCCAACCCGCCATTGGCGTGTCCGGTCTGCCATCCGAAGAGGCCCCCATCATCGCCGGGGTTGCGCCCAGCGGACCTGCCTCCCGAGCGGGCATCCTTGCCGGCGATCGAATCTTGAGCGTCGACGGCCAAGCCATCGAGACATTCGCCGACCTCCAAACTGCCGTGCAAGCGAGCATGCCCGGCGATATCTTGATCCTCAAAATTCAACGCGGGGATCAAATCATCAAACTCCCCGTTACGGTGGGAGTGGCTAGCCAGAGTGGTGGGCGATAGCAGCTTGCACCATCTGTTCCGAAATTTAATTAGAATATGAACTTCGCGCTAAGCATGAATTCTCGGCCAGTGCATGGCTCTCTAGCTCTCCTGTCAGAAAGCGCATCGTGAAGCACCAAATATCCAGTGTCGCAGCCGTACTGCTCATCGCAGGGTCGATGTTGTCGGGCATATTCGTAGCCGTGGCTATTAGCCGCCCAGTCGACGCTCCCTCAGCTGGCAAGTTAAACGCTGTTCAAAATGAGTTGGAGTCGTCAGGCGTTGATCAGCCAGAACCCAGCGAGGTCGAAGCGGGGCGCCTCATTCAGGATCCGCCACGTCGCTCCTCCTTTCGGCCCGATTTTTCCCAGGGCCTGAGACGATCCAATCAACGCAGCAATTTCTTTATGCTCCGCGCCTTTCACGATGCAGTGGGAGACAGTTGGAAGAGCACCGTCAGGCTCAGTTCGAGTGGACAGCAGGTGGCCATGGGGGCGATCGTTGGCAGCGATGGTTGGATTATCAGTAAGGCCAGCGAAATTCCCACAAGCGGAGAGGTCATGTGCCGCCTGCATGATGGCAGTTTGCAAGCCGCTGAGGTTGTCTCGCGCGTGGCCGAACTCGATCTTGCTCTCTTGCATATCGACCGCGAGGGTCTGCCCGTGGTGCATTGGAATGCCGCCGACATCCCCGAACGCGGTCGCTGGCTGGCTACCACGGATGTCCACGCGGCCGTGCCTTCGGCAGTAGGCGTGGTCAGCGCGGGCGTACAGAGCGTTGGCAAGTCCAACGCGGTATTGGGAGTCCATCTTGACGATACGCAGCAGGGAGCCGCTGTGGCACTTGTATTGCCAGGCAGCGGGGCCAACGAAGCCGGTCTGCAACTCGAGGACATCATCACCGCCGTCGATGGACAACAGATCTCCAGCCATCGCTCCTTTCAGGACGCGGTCAAAGGCGGAATGGGTGGACAAGTCATTCGGCTGTCCGTCTTGCGCGGCGGCCGCCAATTCGAAACACAAGGTCGATTGATGGACCTGGCGGAAGAATTATTGGACGAGACCGAAATGGAAGTCAACGGGAATGTCAGTGCCCGAGCAAGTGGCTTTAACCGGGTGTTCATGCATGATACGGTGCTCGAGCCCAATCAATGCGGCGGACCCTTGGTCAATCTGGATGGCCACGTTATTGGAATCAACATTGCCCGCGCCGGCCGCGTCAGCTCCTATGCCCTGCCCGCCGATGTGGTCGAACCCATGGTCGCCAATATGATTGAACAGGCCAAGGTGGTATCGCATGCCAGTGCCGAGTCACGCAACAACCTGCGCCCAATTCGCTAGCGCCTGGTCATGCTCGAACTGCAAATTTTCCTCTCCAATATATTGGTCCCATGCTTATTGCTGTCTGCCACGATAGCTGGCTGGGCCTATCTGTTCGCTGACAGGCCAAACCGGAGCAATCCAGTCCGGAGCAATCCAGTCCGGACCAATCCCCTCCCGACCAATCCAGTCGAGGAAAATTCCGCCGACCGAGCTGCGGCGGAACCCGTCGGCCATGCGGAGCATCGTGCCGCCGGCTTGGTTTTGCTGGCCGCCATCGCTGCGTTGTGGATGGCCTTTGGCTTGCGAGTGGGCTGGACGTTCTGGCCTGAAGACAGTTGGACCAGGCTGCCACACTTGTTTGCTTTGGCGGGCTTCGGCTGCTGGTGCAGTTGCTTGACCGCCAACAAACCCTTGCCCCTCAAGGCGGTCGGCTGGATTCTTTGCGCTGTTTGTATCGGTATTGCGGCAGATCTGATGATCCCTACCGGCGAGTCGTGGCTTTTCTTGCTTCCCAAAAAGTCCCTGTGGTGGTCGCTCATGTGGGCAGGCCCGTTGCTCAGCCAGTGGAGTGGTCAGCGGATGGAGCGCCGAACAGTTGCCTGCCTGGGTTTAGCCTGGATTCTTTGCATCGCCGCCTGTGCCTTTTTGACTTCCAGTTTCTTGCGGATCACCGAACCGCTGTTCGCCATTTCCTCCATCCTGGGCTGTGCAGGGCTGGGAACCTTGCTTTCCAAGCGAACGAATTATTTAGCCTGCCTGACCGGGCCGAGCACATTCGCGGTCGCCGCGATCGTCGCCAATGCGCAGTTCAATTCCTACGCGGGCCTGCCCGACTCGCTCAGTTGGTTGGCAATGTCCAGCCTACCCCTGGCTGCCCTGCTGACATGGGCAGTGGGTCGCCGCGCCGATCCGCCGCATCTGCTGTGTAAGCCAGCCATATTCATGGCCCTGATCGCGTGCCTGTCCCTGGCCGCAGCCATCGCCGCCAGGACGTATACGTTAACCGGCCCCATGAACTTAGGCGAGTGAGCGCGCAGGGAGGGCCGGAGCATGGGTAAGATGAAATGCCGCACGACATTGGCTGTTCCTCGCACGTTGACTTCCAGCACACGCTCGAAATCGGCATCGGAGCAGCGGCACGTCTGCTTGGCTTGGGTCGTGATCGCAGCGTTATTCAACACCAGCTCAGGCACGCCGACTGATTCCAGAACCGTTTGCGACCAGGCCTGGACCTGGGCATCATCAGCCACGTCCACCGACTGAAAGTGGTGGAGGCTACCGAATTCGGCACGCAGTTGTTCGATCACCCCCTGATTGCGCGAGCAGCCGACGGCAGGCTTACTCTTGCTTGGGCTTGACCAGGCAATGAAATCCAATACACATCACTTCCTCTTCGCGCTCTTCGGCCGCCGACTCAAGCAACGCATTGACCTCGGCAGTCTTCGAAGGGTTGAGAGCCGCAGACACGATGTGTTGCTGTCCACCGGGGCCGATGACGACCGTGGTAATCACTGCCACCGTATCGCCGTGTTGCAGCGCCTTGATCACGTGCTCTCCCACCTGCTGTTCCACGTTCTTGATGGTCGTCACAAAACGGGCGATATCCCCTGGCTGGGCGTTTTGCGCTGCCGGGGCGGGCGGATGCTGACCTTGCGTCCCAGAGGGTGAATGGGGTTCTGGCTGGGATTCAGGTTGCGATTCATTCATGGATTCTTTGCCATAGTGGCTGAAAGTAAAGCCTCGATCGAAGGCCTCCGCTGATCTTGCACGGGGCTTTCATTGTATACTAGAAATTTGGCCAAGGAGGATTGCTATCCAGGTGAGAAAGCATCTCCAAGGTAGCTATCACCACCGCACGATAAAGCCAATAGACACGCGAATTTAGAATCTGCCCGCAACCCCTGAGCCGCTTTGGCGCTGGCCGCGGGCTTCTTCCGTTTTGGATTGGTTCTTGCTTTTCGCCAATCGAGATTAGACCAATGAGCGCTCGTCAAGTCTACTGGTTCGCTTTGGGCATGCTGTCGTTGGTGGGGATTGCACAAAACGCATGGTACTGGTCGCAATTGCCCGAACAAGTAGCGACACACTTTGACCTTAATGGAAAGCCGGACGCGTGGATGTCCAAGACACCCGCCGTGCTGATGATGTGCTTCTTTCAACTTGGTCTCCCGCTATTCTTGCTGGGCACAAGCACTCTCACCTCCTGGTTACCAAGCTCGATGATCAACATTCCCCACCGCGATTATTGGTTGCATCCCGAACGCAGGGTCAGCACACTTGCATTCGTTGCACTCATCATGAACTCGATGGCGGTACTGGTGTCCACATTCATCATGGCTCTGAACCACCTGACCTTTATCGCCAATCGCGACGGGGCCCCCTTAAATTCCGTTTGGTTTGCCCTGGCCATGCTGGTCTTTCTATTGTGCATGGCCGCGCTGATCGCAAAACTCTACTGGAATCTCCGCCTGCCGCGCGATACGTACCTAGATCGCTAAGACGAGTTCTTTCGCTTTGTCGGGTTAGGAAAGTCATAGGACAATGCTCTATGCGCAACATCAAAACTAGCGCTTCGTGCTGGTATTGACCTTTCAGAAGAAACTGGCGCTGAACAATTAGAATGCAGGGCGTTTCATTGGCTGGTCTGGGCTGCGGAAGACGTAGTCCGTCCAAGCCCCGCGCACAGCCTGCCAGGCGTCGAGGCTCCGCGTGGGATACCAAGCCGGCCAGCCTGTCCGCTTGAAATCGTACTCTGCGGCGTTGGCCGTTACCCATTCATCCACGGTTTCCGTGGGACAGTCATTGGGAAATATGTCCAGGCCACGGAATTCCGACGACACGCCACGGTCATGGATTACGTTTTCTCGCCACAGCTCCAGCTCGCGTTCCAGTTCGGCTCTTGTGTGTGCGTACCGGGGATCCTCGGCCACATTGTGCATTTCAAATGGATCTGAACGCAGGTCGAATAGCTCCACCGGTGGCTTGGAACTCGCGAAAAAGGCAGACTGTTCCGCAGTCAGCTTTCCCTGCATGTGCAGTACATTCATCTCGGCTAATGCCGGATAGGAATGCTCCTTGTAATGATTGTATTGACACCACGCGCGCTGTGGCATCAGATTCTGAATTAACTTGAATTCCCGCGAACGAACAGCCCGCATGGCATCATGCGTCTCATCCATCTTGTCGCGAGCGGCAAAGATATATTGACGCGCGGCCAAGTCAGGGCTGAACAGACTGAGCCCATGCAAGGGCACCGGCGGAGTCACACCGGCCGCTTCCAAGACCGTAGCGCAGATATCCAGGGACGAAACCAGATCACGATTCACCTGTCCCGGGTCCACCTTGCCCGGCCATCGTACAATCATGGGGATGTGTATGCCAGCGTCGTACAGGAACTGCTTGCCGCGAATGTGGCACTGGCCGTGGTCGGCAATGAAAAAAACCAACGTGCTTTGGCTGAGCCCTTCGCTTTCTAGACGCTCTAATAATGCACCAACTTGACGATCGACGATTTGCATGGCTTCCAATCCGTTTGCCCAATCGCGACGAATAAAATCGGTATCTGCATAGTAGGGTGGTAATTCAACATCAGCGATGTCGATCGGCCGCTGCGCATCGCGTTTCCAAGGACGATGCGTTCCACCAAACGTGATCCGGGCAAAGAAAGGTTGTCCCGCTTTACGGTCTTTCCAATCTTTACCCATAAACAATTCCTCGCGTTTGTCTGGCAGGAAATTGCAGTCCGTTTTTTGACTGAGGAGCGCTGTGAAATAGCCTGCCTGCTGCAAAAGCTGAGGTATAGGCTGGATGCCATGCGGTAGTGGCTGCTTGTTGTTTTCGCGATGCTGGTTGGCAGCGATAAAGTTTTGATGGAATCCGGTCATCATGGCCGAGCGCGATGCGGAGCATACCGGCGCCGTCGTAAAGGCGCGCTCAAAGCGCATGCCCTGTTCGGCCAATCGGTCCACATGCGGCGTATGGATCCCCTTGGTACCATAGCAGGATAAATCGGGAGACCAATCCTCGATCGTGATCCACAAAATATTCGGCCTGGGCTCCGTGATGGCTTCCCCACACAGGCTCGACTCCTCTCCAGAAGAAAGCCTGTTCCCGGGATTCGTAACTTGCGCAGGCGACTCAAGGGCGAGCATCAGCCAGATCGCCAAGCAGCACAGCCCTGCGCGACCTCCCACGCAGGCCACTTGAGGTGCCTCCAACAAAGCACTCAAAATCCTCCCGCCCAGGTTCCGCGAAAACTGGTGCGGCGGACGTTGCTCTACTTGCTCATTCATCGTTTTCAATTCCGCCATTTGTCACTTGGTATGTTGTCGGTGCATCGGCTGGACCGTTGGCTACATGGAGCGATCATCCAATGTAACCTCGAATCTCCTCAAAAAACCTTTGCACCGGAATAGCAGGTAGATTAGCATACCACGTATGGGTAAGTCCCGAGCTCCTGTCGGGCAGGGCGCGGGCAGTGCTCAATGGTTGGGGCAAGCGTTCATCCGAGAGATTCTTTGCAAGATCACAATTGCCCTTGTGAGTTATGCCAACCTCGACTCAAAAATCGATTCGTGCTTCGCACAACAGCGAGGCTAATGTGCGCCAGTTTCAACTCACGACACTACAGTTCTGCGATGCCCTTTGCGGTGGGCAGCAGGACGCTATTCAGCAAAGTGGCGCGGAGCAGGGTGGCCCCGGTCCTAGCCGCGTCACCTTGCGTCTGTCGTTTGCCGGCAAGGCGGACGTCCGCGAGGCACTTGCCGAGGTTGTCATCGTCGTTGAGCCCCAGGGACTGTTACAAGTTCATTTTCGCACGCCCGAACATCCGCAAAGCCAGCAGCAGCCACAGCAATTTCTCGATCTTCTCATCGTGCAGCCGGAAAGCAGTCTGCTGCGAGCGAGTCCTTGTGCAGCCTCGGCCGACAAGTCCAGCTTGAGTCCGGCACAGCATTGTCTGCTGCCACTGGTTGTATGGGCAGCCCCGCACATTTTCGACAGCACTAGCCCGCCTGTGACCACGTTTGACAAGCCACCCATCGACCCCACAGAGTTTCAGTCACTGTTGGCTGAAGCGAATGATGAAGCACGGATGCAAGCCGCTTTGGATTCGCTTCGAACGGGTCCCTTCGGTGTATCCGCGCTGGACAGGCAGGTCATCGCCGAGTTTAGGAAATTCTTGAGTACGCGCCGTATTCCGCTAGACTCTGCGCCCAGCACTGAACCACGGATGCCCGACCGGGCGCTTGCCCCGCAACCGTTGATTTCAGCACCCGAGACACAGGCCCTCTCCCTCACTCAATTCACCGACGCCCCCAAACTCATTCTGGAGAGCAACAAGATGAATCAACAACTGAACGCATCGGACAATTCGCGTGGATGGTTTGATGCCCCGCCACCGGTCTCTCCAGCCCAACGCCGCGAACTTCGCAAGCATGTCATTAATCTGAGTTTCGGCAAACTGTCAACCGACGGAAGTTTTTCGACCAGCCCGCAGGATGTCGAGACAATTTTCAGGGTGCACATCAAGCACTGGCAGGAGAACAATACCAACGGGGACGAACCACTGCGGATTGTGCTTTACGCGCACGGCGGCTTAACCAGCGAAGACTGGGGATTGCACACCGCTGCCCTGCAGATGGAATGGTGGAAGCAAAATGGTGTGTACCCATTATTCTTCGTGTGGGAAACGGGATTCATCGAGACCTTGAAGCAGATTTTCCTGAGTGGCAGGCGGCAGCTACCTTTTGATCGTATGCGCGGGGTTGTCTCGGACTGGCTCGATGAACTCGAAGATCGGGGATGGGAAATAGCTGCCCGCCAGTTGGGCGGCCCTCGCGTTTGGGCTGGAATGAAAGAATCCGCCAAACAAGCCTTCGCCGAAAATGGCGGCGGACGCTTGGTTTTGAACCTGCTCAAAGAGCTGGCGGCAGAGGAAAAGTCGGTGCTGGAGATCCATGCGGTCGGTCACAGCGCCGGATCCATCTTCTTAACTTACGCTGCCCAGGCGGCCTCCGAGCTGGCTTTGCCCTCGATGAAGTCCATGCATTTCTTGGCACCCGCCATTACCTGCCAACTCTTTCGTGAAACGTTAAAACCGCTGGTCGGCAGCAAGGCCAGCGTGGACTCCCTATCCGTGTTTACCATGGCGGATGAATTGGAATTGCGTGACACGGTGGGTCCCTACGACAAGTCGCTGCTGTATTTAATTCATAAGGCCCTAGAGCCGCAGGTAGAGACACCCATTTTGGGCATGGAAAAATCGCTACTCGCTGATTCCGAATTAGCCAAGTTCTTCGGACTGGCGGGTCATCGCAACAACTCGCGAACCGAGTTGATCCTGGCAACGACCGAGAGTACAGCCCCGCCTGCCAGCCGTAGTCAAAGCACAACGCACGGTGGATTTGACAACGATCCGGCCACGATGGAAAGCGTTGTGCGGCGCATTACCAACGCCCGCAAGTCACAGATCATTCATCCTTTTCCAGTGGATCCGAGGGTCGAACGCGCGACGCGGATGTTGGGCTTTGAAGATTCTGAGCTGGCCAGCCCCACAACCGCGCCAGCGAGCACGGTCGACAACTCCGCGACGCAGTCCACCGCAGTCCATGTAGCCAGTAAATCAGGGCAACGATTGGCACTGTGCATTGGCATTGACGACTATCCCCAAGCGCCGCTGGGTGGTTGCGTAAACGATTCCCGGAATTGGCTGCAGTGGCTAAACAGCCGCGGATTTCAGACGAAGCATTTAATCAATGCCAGTGCCACCCGCAGCAATATTATTCAAGCTATCGAAGGATTGATTGATCAAACGCGGGCGGGAGATGCACTGGTCATTCAGTTTGCGGGGCACGGGACGCAAGTTGACGACTTGAACGGCGACGAAGCCCAGGGGGATACTCCCGGAAAGGATGAGGCCTTGGTGCCAGTGGATTATCTGCAGAAGGGCCTGGTGCTGGACGATGACTTGGGCGAATTGTGCCGCCGGATCAAGCCTGGAGTTGACGTGACTTTTTTCATGGACTGCTGTCATAGCGGCACCAATACGCGGATGTTCATGAAAATAGATGAACAAAACCAGGCAAACCAACGCGGCCGCTTTCTCCCGCCAACTCCGCAGATGTTGGCTGCCGACCGAGCAAACCGCAAAGTTGGCGCACGGGCCATGGGAGACGCCTACACGGGCAGTCGTGAAGTCTTATTCGCGGCTTGCCGCAGTCACGAGGTTGCTCTGGAGAGTAACGGAAGTGGCGACTTCACACGCCACGCGATGAGCGTTCTGCGACTGGGTGCTAATCTCACCAACGAACAGTTTCTGTTTGCTGTGCTGCAGCAATTCGGTGCCTCCGCCAAGCAAACACCCGGCTTGTGGTGCGATGCAGGCCGCCGTTCCGCCAATCTGCTCGGAGGCTGAGAACTGGCATGCAAAATGCATTCAAAATTGGTCCCAGCGTTGAGCGGGCCGGTCTTATCAGCCGCTATCGCCGCAAGTTCGGCGATCCGGTCTGGCGGCCGTTGCAAATATACTCCACCGATCCCAGTGATTCCCAATTGGATGGCGCACAGGTGGTGGTCAACGTCGCCTACGAGGAATTGGCTCCAGGGCCCGTGGGCGCTCTATTCGAAGTCGTGGGCTACGATTCGCAGCGGCATACTTCCCAATTACCCTTGGATCTCAATGATCCTCGCCTGCTGTGTACCCAAGGCCTGGCACCCAACCCTGGCGCACAATTTCAAATGCAAATGACCTATGCGGTGGCCATGGCAACCTACCAGGCTTTCTCCAAGGCTCTCGGACGCGAATTGCACTGGGGCTTCAATGCTCCACGCCTACGCTTATTTCCCTTCGACTCGGAAATGATTAACGCCTATTACTGTCGGGAATCACAGTCGATTCGATTTGGCTGGTACCAGTCAGACGATCGTCGCCAACAAATTGCTGACGATGCGCCCGATCCTAGCAACCTGAGGATCCGCAATCTATGCAAGTCAAAAGTCTTCACTTCGTTGTCGCATGACATCATCGTCCATGAGGTTTCGCATGCCATCCTGGATGGCCTGCGGCCGCATTTCCTCATGCCCTACCATCGCGACACGCTGGCGCTGCACGAAGGCTTCGCGGATCTGGTCGCCATTTTTCAACACTTCAGTCACCGCAAGTTGCTGGAGATCGCAATCAGCAGATCGCGAGGCAAGGTCAGCGAGTCGCATCTGTTGACCGATATTGCCCGACAGTTTGGGCAAACGCAGAAAGACACCCGCGCCGCCTTGCGAACTGCCGTGGATGCCTACGAATGTAACGAGCACGGTTTGTGCTCGATCAAGTTGACCTATGGGCGTGGGCTAGAGATTCACAAACTGGGATCAGTCTTGGTATCGGCCGTTTTTGAGGCCTTCACCAAAGTCTTCGATCGCAAGGCGAAACGCTACATAGACATCGCGACCGCGGGAACGGGAATCTTGCCACAAGGTGCGATCAGCCCGGCTTTAACCGAGGTCCTGGCCAAGGAAGCCGCCGAATTGGCCACCCAATTCATGTCCATCTGCATCCGCGCACTCGACTACTGTCCGCCCATGGCGGTTACCTTTGGAGACTATCTGAGGGCCATGATCACTGCTGATAACGACCTCGTTCCCAGCGATCCCTACGGCTACCGCGAAGCTCTGGTTGACGCTTTCGTGCTGCGTGGCATCCCCATCGAAGGCATTGAGAACTTTAGTCAAGAAGCCATCCTTTGGCCAGTAAGACACGTGGAAGTCGATCCACGCTTGCTACCAATTATCAAATTCTCGACCAACGAATTCAAAGACGGTTCGACCGAGCCTGGCCAGCACTATCGTACCAGGGCAAACCGGCTGGCCGAGTACTTGTTTCGCGACGGGGCACTCAAACGATTAGGCTTGCAGGCCACGTGCGGAAACCATCATTTGTTCCGCGAGGTCGGCACTCCATGCCTCGATTCGGTTAGAGTCAGTCGTCGCGTCGGCCCAGACGGCCAGCTGGAAACGGATTTAATCGTCGAAGTTACCCAACAAATTGAAACGGAACTCGATGGGCGGCCCTTTCCCGTTATGCACGGGGCGACCATCATCATCAACGCTTTTGGTGAGGTTCGCTTCGTGATTCAAAAGGATGCCAGGGTCCAAGCCAGGCAGCTGCAAGCCGATTTCGCTGCTGGCAACTTTGATGTCTCCGAATTCTGGCAAGTCTCCGCAGATGCCTGGCAAGCACGTCCCAATTTACTCGCACAACTGCATGACTGTGGCTAATCCATCATCGTCTGGCAAAGGGCCTTAGCATCGTTCGATAAATAACTGTCGCATCTTTCATATAGCCATCACGCTCCGTCGTGATGATCGCCAGACAAATTGGACAGTTATTTATCGAGCGATGCTTATCCGATTCCCCAGGCAGGCAGTTGCCCCAAAAAAACGGTCCCTTTGACGGTGTTGCTATCGCAGCCCGTTGGCTCCGGATTTGCCGCTCAGCAGCATCAGCACAAATCCGACGAGCAGCAAGGCGCAGGTTCCAACAACAATCGTCAGGTAGTCATGCAAGGGATTGGCAAGGAATTGCAGCGGTTCCGGCCAAAATGTGGTCTTGGAAAGACTCAGCCAAACGATCAGAAGAATGCCCAGCAGGGTCGCCGGCAGGGCAGCCGAACGCGTTGCCCTGGGCGCGAGCATTCCCAACAAGAACAAGCCAAGCATGCCCCCCGAAAACATGCCGGCAATCTGCCACCATACATCCAAGACGCTCTTGGCCCCAATCATGGCCAGGGCCGCCACGGTACCTACACATCCAAATGCAAGTGTGGAAAAATGCAGCACGCGCATCGATTGCTTGGGGGTCGGTTGCTTATTCCTGAATCGCTTATACCAGTCCTCGTAGATCAAGGTGGCTGAACTGTTTAGCGATGAGTCAACACTGCTCATGGCCGCCGCCAAAATGCTAGCGATCAACAAACCAGTCATGCCGACGGGGAATTCATGCACAATGAAATACGGAAAAACCTGATCCGCCGCAACATCGGCTGGTATGCGTTCAGGCAGAGCGCGATAGAAAGCATACAAGGCAGTGCCGACAAAGAATAACAACGCTGAAATGGGAATGTACAACAGGCAACCCAACCACACGCTGCCGGCCGCATCGCGTTCGCTCTTGGCGGTGGCGTAACGCTGCACATACGATTGATCGATCCCAAAGTTTGTCAAATTGATGAACAAGCCATAAACCAGCACGACCCAAAACGTCGGACGCGTCATGTCTGGACCGAAGCTGCCCCAGGAAAATTTTTCATCAATCTGGGCAGTGTGAAAAATCTGATTGGGACCCTCGGGCATCTGCCAGACAATGATGCCGATCGCCATGCAAATCCCCAAACTGAGCACCAAGCTCTGTACCGCGTCGGTCCAGATCACGGCTTCAATTCCTCCCAGCAGCGTGTATAGCGTGACCAGAAGCCCCGTGCCGATAATGATCCAACGCACATCCCAGCCCGTGAGCGGCTCGATAGCCAAGGCGACCAAATACATGATCGCAGCCATCCGCCCAATCTGCGTCAAGAGATAGCACAAGCCTGCATAGTAGCGCGCCCAGGCACCAAAGCGTCTTCCAAATGCTCATAGGCTGACAGATGTCCTTGGCGTCGGTACATCGGAATGAAATACTTCGTCGCGAAAAAGGCAGCGATGGGCAAGGACAAAGAGAAAGCGAATGCATTCCAATTCGCCGCATAGGATTTCCCAGGGTTGGCCAGAAAGCTGATACTGCTGACATACGTCCCAAAAATAGAGAGCCCCACGACCCAGCCAGGCAAAGCACCGTTGGCAGATGTAAATTCTGCTACATTTCCGTTTTTACGCGAAAACCAAAAACCGATCCCGAGCATCACGCACAGATAGAGCCCAATGACCGACAAGTCCAACAGGGGTAGGGAGGGTGGCACTCGAACCTCGTTTCGTCGGATTTTTTCGGGTCTTACGCGTATCGACGGCTCAGGCTAGCACATGGGCCCAGAAAAATGGAGCCCTCACCTTGTCACAAGCGGACTGGTCATCAGCGACATTGGGCACTTTACGACCTGCTAAAATGTCGGTTGGTCGAGCACTTTAAGTCGTTCGAGCCATTTTATTGAATCCTTTCGCCGCCGTTGGAAACATGATGTTCGCCGCATATCACTGGGTCTTGTCTCGCGATTTTCTGCTTATCCTTCATAAACCCCTCGGACTGGCAGCCTTCGCGCTGGCTGTGCTGACTGTCTTGCCGCCATGGACGCTGGCCGATTCGCCACAGTTCCGTGGCAGTCAGGGTTGGGGCGTGGCTACGGGCAAGGCCATTCCCAGTGAATGGTCGGAGAATAAGAACATTCTGTGGAAAGTGCCACTTGCCGGCTCTGGCTGGTCGGCCCCGGTTGTCGTCGGGGATCGGCTGTTCATCACCAGTGCCATCACCGAGGCCGATAGCCAACTGAAGCCCAAAGACTTTGCCAGCGGAGTGAAGACGCCACAGAGCATGGGCTTGGGATTTATGACGCGCCCCCGATACTGAAATTGATTGGACGGTACTCTGCCTGGACCGGAGAAGTGGACAACTCATTTGGCAACAGCGGATAGCATCCGGCAAACCAAAATTTGCGGTGCATCCCTCCAACAGCTATGCGACAGAGACACCGGTCGCTGATGAGTTCGGCGTATACAGCTATTTCGGGGCTGCCGGCAAGCTTGCTGGAGTTTCTCATTCCGGGGAATTGCTTTGGGTCAAAGACGTGGGTGTCTTCAAGACATCGAACAGTTTCGGGACGGGTAGCTCGTTAGCCATCGATGAAGGCCGCATTTACTTGCAAAACTTCAGTGAGGAGAGTGGAGATATTATCTGCGTAGATTCGCGAACCGGTGAAACGATTTGGCAAGAGCAACGCGAGAACTTTGAGACCTCTTGGAGCAGTCCGATTCTCTGGAAGAACCCGCTGCGGAAAGAACTGATCGTCTCCGGCGGCAGCCGGGTGGAAAGCTTTGATCCCGCGACCGGTCAGCGGCTATGGAGCTTGGGGAATGTCAAGGCAGCAACGGCCTGTTCGGTGTGCGCCGATCAGCAGCGAATCTATTTTGGCGGCAGTGATCCCTTCTCGTCAGGCCCTCTGTTCGCGGTTGGCTATGGTGGCTCGGGGGACCTCAGCCCCAAGAAGAAAAACGGAGAATTCGAGTATGCCGCTTGGATCAATTCCAGTTCGGCCCCTGGCATGGCATCGCCCGTCTCCTCGGGAGAATTCATCTACGTGGCGGAGAAAAATATACTGCGCTGCTATTCGGCCGATTCGGGTGAGCGACTGTACCAACAGCGTTTGCCTGGAATGAAAATGGTGAACTCCAGCCCGCAAATCGTGGGCGAGCAACTGCTGCTCGTGGACGAGGGCGGAACGAGCTGCGTGGTGCAGGTAGGGCCCACCTTTCAATTGCTGGGAACGGGACAGTTGGACGACACGTTTTGGTCAACGCCAGCCATCAGTGACGGAGTCATCTTCCTGCGAGGACTCAATTCACTGTACTGCATCGGTGGCCAGTAATTTTACGGGTCTGCCGGGCGCAAGTTGATCGTCGGGGTAAATGACGACCAACTCGCCAGCCACCAGGCCATCGATGATTTGAGTGTGCGATTCGTTCTGCAGTCCAATGTCCACGCGGCGCAATTCCGCAATGCCGGCGACGATGGCCATGACATGCCATTCTCGTCGATGGCGAAATAGGGCGCTATTGGGGATCAGCAAGGCTTGCGTAACGGCCTGCAGTTCAATCTTGGCCTCGACGCGAAAACCATCTCCCAGCGCGGCCAGACGCTCCGGCGGCTCATTGAAATCGGCGATGACGTTCACGCGTTGTTCTTCAATGCCCAGAGAGGAAACCTTGGTGAATGCTGCGGGTTCAACGAGCCGCACGTTGGCTTGCAGCGGCGATCCGCCGCCCCAATGCTCAATGGTCACCTCAGCGCCAACCGCGATTTGCACCGCATCGGTGGAGAGCACATCGATCTCAATCTCCAAATTCTGGGGATCACCGATTTCCAGCAGCGGTGCTCCCACAGCCACGACCAAGGAACTCTCCTCGAACACATGCAGGACGCGGCCTGCAATGGGCGCAAAGATCTCGAAGGGCTTGCTGGCGGCTTCGACGGAATCGGGTGAGAATTGGTTGACGGCAGCCCGCGCCAGATCAAGTTCGAATTGCGCGATTTGGCTTTCGAAGGCAGCCGTCTTGATGGCCTGGGCGCTAGCCAGCAGTTGCGAATGGGCAATATCAAAGTCGTCTTGTGAAATGATGCGACCGGGCAACAACTCTTGGGCTCTACCATACTTTGCCAAACACAAGTCATGATTGATTTCGGCTTGTTCAGCATTGGACTTGGCGCGTTGCAGTGCAGCCTCAGCGGCCAAAACGCGAGCCTCGGCCTGAGCCCGAGCGCGAGCGTCCAACATCTGTGGGTCACTGGGCAGGATGACCGCCAGCAACGTCTGTTCGTCACAGCGATCTCCGGCGTTCAATTCGATCCGCGATAGCCTCCCGGAGACGGGTGCTGAAACGACATATTTTTCCCTGATCCGCGTCTTGCCGTCCTCGCGTACGCTGACCACTAAGGGCCCCAACTGGGCACCGACCGCCTCCACCTCGAGCGCCCGGGGCCGCAGGGTAAAGTTGGCAACCAGAGCCATGGCGGTCGCGAGCGTGCCCCACAGCAAAGTCTTAAGCGAGAACTTCATGGAAATCCTTGGGTTAGTTTCCCAACTCTGACTAAACCATCTTGACACGTTCGGCCGATTTCTACTAGTTGAAAAGAGTTCTCCTGGAAACATCTATGAGGTCACCGCGAGATTTGCCGGTTTGGGAGAATCGCTGAGCACGATGGAAACTTCCGGAGATGCGGCTGATGGTCTATGAAGGACGGGCCGTGTCTGCCAATCGCAGTTCTCAGCAGTTGCTCTTGACCTGACATGAGAATCGAGTGAACTTCTCGTGCTGCCTGCCACGGTCCAAGAGCTCCTGCCAAAGGAGACCATGGATGGTGCCAATCAACGCTTTATCACCTGTTCTGCGGGACCTGCTGATTCCGCTGATTCTCGCGGTGGGCAACTCTCCATCAGTGGGAAACAGCCTCAGCCAAAGAGTCGACCTGATCGAACTCAATCACTTCTTCGATGACCTGGGACGGCATGCATACGACCAGGTCATTTTTTATGAATGGTCACCCGATTATCGGCGCTACCATGTCGTCGCTTGGAGTCTAGTGGAAGACAACTTGGAACGCATGCCAAGCCATGATCATCGCCGTGATATTCACATCGTCCGCTGGTATGATCGGGATGCCAAAACGCGGCGCAGCGTTTGGTCGGAATTGTACCGCGAAACGTGGAGTCAGACCGACCCGGAGCGTCTCAATAAATCACTGATGGATGAAAAGTACCGGGTGAGCCTGCTGCGTCTACCAGCCAAGCCGCTACGATAACACACCACAGGACGAGCGGGCAGGGCCACGCAGTTTCTCAAACTGAGCAGATTCGGCGCTAGCCACCGGTTTTGAAAACACCGAGTGCTAGCGCACTTTCGCTCACCAAGAGATTGCCTGGTTTGAACCATTGCGTTGCCCTGGACGAGCGGGCCCCCAAGTGACCAAAGCCTGGCGAGCTGTTAAACTATCCGCCACGCGTTACACGTCACCTATCCGCTGACAATCCATCTGGTGTGGAGCCCTATGAATTCCTCGCAACCCACTTCCGAAACTTTCTCCAAGAAACAGGAAATTCGCAAGGCGGCCCACGAAAATCGAAAGCAGCAAACCGACAAGGACGGCATCAGCCAAGTCATCGTCGAACGCTTTATGGGGCTTCCCGAGTACGCGGCCGCAGACAGCGTGATGTTTTACATTGACGTTCGCGATGAGGTGCGTACTCGTCATTCCTTGCCTGCAGCAATTCTTAGCGGCAAACGCGTTATCGTGCCCTATTGCGTGGATGGCGAATTGGAGCTGTTCCACCTCGAGTCGATGGATGAACTGGCCTTGGGCATGTACAAGATTCTGGAACCCAAGTCAGAGCTGCGCGACGTAGCTTCCAAACGCTGCCAGGCACAAGATCTAGACCTGATCATGGTTCCGGGTGTCGCCTTCGACAAGCACGGTGGCAGAACGGGACATGGCAAGGGCTATTACGATAAGTTGCTACAGCACGCTCGGGCCGACACACCGCTGATTGCGTTGGCCTTCGAGTGCCAACTGTTCCCCGAGATCCCCTGCGAGGATCACGATATTTACATGGACAAAGTCGTGACCGAGCTGACCGTCTACCACGGAAAGGGCCGATTGTCCCAGTAGCCGGATTCGCCAGACTTCGGGGCTAGCAAGATCTCAAGCCGAATTCTGGCGAATCCGGCTACCTCTCCGTCTCAGCCGGATCGTGGGGTTGAGGTAAAGGGGGCAGGAGTTAAATTTTCAAAGCACCGAAGGCCCTTCCGGCATTGGACTCCTGCTTCTTCACCTCGAAATTCTGAGATGTATGCACGATGAGCCAAGATCCTTACGCGGTTGTCGAAGATACCTATGCCGAAGGCTTCCGCAGCATATATGCCGAGTTCTTGGTTACGGCCCGGGATCGAACATGGCTCGATCATTGCTGCCATGCAGTCACAGGACACGCTAGCAGCACAATCATGTGCGATTCCGAGGCTGGCGTGGCGCAGATCCTGGACGGAACTTCACCCGGCCAAGAGACTCCAGACGGGAGGATTGGTGGCGTGATTCAGATACATGTGCCACGCTTCCGCAAGGACCGCGAGCGGCACCTGGAGAAGGTCTTGCTGGCAAGGATTGGACAAAACGTAATGACCTGCCCGACAGCCCGCTGCTTTAATCGACTGGAGACCGTGCCCTATTTCAAGCTCGGCCGCAAGGTAGCGTTTTTTGGAGATGGGCATCAGTTTCGGGACGTGCGTTATAATACCCGGGGTTGGGTGATTCCCACCATGGGCGGCGAGTTCTACCTCACGCGTCGCTTCGGTTTTCGGGATGGGGTAATGGGTGGCAATTTATGGTACATGGCGACCTCCGAGGCGTCAGCCATTGACGCGGCCGAAAGATCCGTGCAAGCCGTCAACGCATGCCCGGATTGCGTGCTGACCTTCCCCGGCGGCGTGGCAGCCAGCGCCAGCAAGGCCGGCAGTCGCTACCGTTTTATGGTGGCCAGTACCTATGCGGAGTACTGTCCCACGCTGCGTAGCAAACTCGGAGCACAATCCTTGGTCCCGGAGGGCGTTACCTCCATCATGGAAATTGTGATCAACGGCGGTAGCCTGAAGTCTGTCGCCGATGCCACCTATGCGGCAATCGACGCGGCTCTCGGCACGCCAGGTCTGGTTCGCATTACTGCCGGCAACTACGGTGGCCGGCTTGGCAAGAGTTTTATTTACCTACATCGAGATCGCCAGGGAGCGTAGACTCATGTCCATTGAATCGACCTGCAGCGGCTGTGGTAAGAACTTGTCCGTGGCCGATGAACATGCTGGCAAGCAAGCGCGATGTCCCGCATGTGGGCAAATTTATACCGTTCCCAATCCCTTCAGTGAGGCTGCCGAGCAAGCATCCTCTGCGGATGCCTCGCCTTATGCAGGCCCGACATCAGCGGAGGACGGCCCATTCCCCAATGCAGCTGTCCAGTACCCACCCAACCCCTCGCGGGCAAATGACCAATACTGGATGCAAGCCAGCGACGGCAACATCTATGGTCCCGTCGACCAGCCCAGCTTACAGCGTTGGTTCTATGAGGGCCGCGTTGGGCCTGGTTACAAGATTCGTCAAGGCGCCGATGCACCCTGGCAAGTGGCTGAACTCTTCCAGCCCTCTCACGCTCCACCCAGCGGAACGGCAAGACCCAATCCATATTCCGATACGATACCCTATCGAGCTAGTGGGCAGGGCCCGCTCTATCGCTATCCGAAATCCGACCAGAGCGGGTTGATTTTGGCCATGGGCATCATCGGCTTCTTTTTCTGTCCCTGCGCCATCATTGCTTGGGTCATGGGACATTCTGCCCTGAAAGATATTGCTGCCGGCCGCGCCGATCCGACCAACAAAAGTATGGTTCAAGTTGGCTACTATCTCGGAATCGCCAGTGTTGCGATGAGCGTCCTGTGCGGTGGATTTTACTTCTTGGCCGTAGCCATCGCGGTTGTATCTGGGGCCAACATGTAGTCGGCTTTTCGCCAACCGCAAAAAAGACTAAACTAGCTCCCAGGTTTGCGGGCTGTAGCGCAGCCTGGTTAGCGCGTTTGACTGGGGGTCAAAAGGTCGGAGGTTCGAATCCTCTCAGCCCGACTGCCGCTGTAAGCGGCAGTAGAGAGTAGAGGAGAGAAAGTAGAGCAGGTGAGCGTTTCAAGACCGGGAGATTCTCCAGGGTTTGAGACGTTCCTGGCCGCTCGATTTTCTCTCCCTCTACTCGGTCTACTGTTCTACTCTCTACTCTCTTCTTGGAGCAGCAGAGTGACGTTCCAATTCGAAAAGTTGCTGGTCTACCAAAAGGCCATCGACTTTGCCGACGAGGTCTGTACGGCCACCGAACAGTTCACCCGTGGCTACGGATTTCTGGTCGACCAACTCAACCGTGCCGCCCTCTCGATCTCCGCCAACATCGCCGAGGGCAATGGCCGATTCACCAAAGCCGATCGCAAGAACTTCTTCATCATTGCTCGCGGATCGGTTCAAGAATGTATAGCGATACTCGAACTCACTCGGCGGCGCCATTGACTTCTGCGGACCGCGCGGAAACTGCGAGGGCGAGAATGGATGCCGGCGATTCTTCAACTTGTCCCCAGGATTTCCGCTAGAATCTAATCATACCCAAGTGCAACGACGCCCAGCCCTGGCTTTTTAGCTCTGGCTTCCTAGCTCTGGCCTGTCGAACCGCGCTGTGCAAATCACAGAACCTGCAAAAGCGAGAGTGATCCATCCGCATGGGAGGATGTTTTTTTCTTGAGATGCTCCGAATTCATGGCTTTCCATGCTTTCCTGCAAATCACCAGGCTGCTGCCCTGCCCGTGCACACATGGGACTAAACACTTGCGGATTTAATCGACAGAGTAACGGAACGACGATGAACTACAAAAACCTTATGCAAGCTGCGGGCGTACTTCTGCTTTTTTTCAGCACTGTCTATGCACAGACACTATCCGTCGACATACCCTTCGTCGACAACGGTCATGAACGGCAAGTTCTCGATATCTACACACCGGAAACGCCGGCCAAGGTTGGCCTGCCGGTCGTATTCTGGATTCACGGCGGTGGTTGGCAGGTGGGTGACAAGAGTGATGTTGCACTCAAGCCCAAAGTATTGACTGATCGAGGATTCATCTTCGTCTCCACAAACTACCGACTTCTACCCGAGGTCGACATGGAAACGCTCACAGGCGACGTGGCCAAATCCCTGGCTTGGGTCCATGAAAACATTGCCAAGTACGGCGGCGACCCCAGGCGGATTGTCGTTGGCGGGCATTCTGCGGGTGCGCAACTCGCCGCATTGATCTGCACCGACGATCGATACTTGAAACGTGAAGGCGTTTCGTTCGATGCGCTCATGGGTTGCGTGCCAGTCGATGGCGACACCTATGACATCCCCAAAATCATCATGACCGCCGAGCTGCGTCAGACCCTGTATGCAGGCAAGATGTTCACCTTTGGTCATCGACAAAAGTTCGGAAATGATCCCGACAAACATGTCGACTTTTCAGCCGTGACTCACGTCGCCCCCAAGAAAGGCATACCGCCATTCCTCATCCTCTATTTCTCCGGAAATCCTGACACCACGGCGCAAGCTGGTCGGCTGGAATCCGTGCTGCAACAAGCCGGCATCAAGGCTGTGAAGTTTGGAAAATCTGACAGCAACCACAGTCGCTTGAATAACGATCTAGGCACGCCCGAAGACCCCGCTACGATTGCCCTGTATGAGTTTCTGGATAGCCTCTCCGCCCAATAGTAGAATACTCCGCTAGGATTCTCTATTTCGTACTAAGTGAAAACAACGGAATCACACGCCGGCTCTGCGTGGAGTGTCTTGCGTGCTGAATTAGGGGTATTCGAATCGTTGAGTGTAGAGCTGTATGGTTCATCGATCGTTTCGCACGAACTCCGAAGTGCGTGAGCTTCGTACCACGGAAGACGTACGAGGTATAAACCGGGAACAGCCCTACCCAATGACCTTTTTCAGAGAGAATTGCAATTACCGTGCAAAACACTCGGACCACGAGCTTCTCCTTCAAACGCCCCGAAGCGGATCTGTCGATGTTGGAGTTGCTCGCCCAGCGATTCCCCAATGTTGATGCTGCGATTGCCGAATCGGCTCGACTTGCGGCTGTGCAGACGCTGCCCAAAGGCGTTGTGCATGTCATCAGCGATATTCACGGTGAAGATAAAAAGCTGCAACACGTTATTAACAACGCTTCGGGCACACTGCGCCCGCTCGTCGAAGAAATTTTCGCGCACAGCATGAGTGACGCAGAACGCGAAGAATTTCTCAAGCTGACTTTTTACCCAGCGGAGGTGACCGGGCGCGTGGGGGCTACATTGTCACAAGCCAGCGATGTCAGAGCGTATGCACTGCGGATGCTTTATCCGCAACTTGAATTACTTCGCTATCTGGTTTCGAATTTCAGCCTGCGACTTGCGACCGAAGTATTTCCTGCCGGAGTATCGAGAGTTGCTGCTGGAGATCATGCATGCTCCTACTACCGAGCGTGGACCAGAGTTTATCCATGCGATTATGGATGAACTCCTGCGTCGCGGTCGAGCACTGCACCTGATCCATCTCTTGGGTCGCTTGATTCGTAATCTTGCGGTGGACGAATTGATTATCGCCGGCGATCTTTGGGACCGAGGCCCTCGCGGTGATCGCGTGATGGACTACTTGCGCCTCCAACCAAACGTCGAATTCATCTGGGGTAACCACGATGTCCTGTGGTTGGGTGCATCTCTGGGTCACGAGGCGCTGATTTGCAATGTGCTGCGATTGTCACTGCGGTATCGGCGTATCGGGCAGCTTGACGAGGGTTATAGTATCCCGCTGACTCCGCTGGAGCATCTTGCCCGAACCGTGTACGCCGAAGACCCGGCTGAGTACTTCATGCCAAAGAG
This sequence comes from Pirellulaceae bacterium, assembly GCA_963707245.1. GTDB lineage: Bacteria > Planctomycetota > Planctomycetia > Pirellulales > Pirellulaceae > Aureliella. The sequence continues at coordinate 75,304 of CAVPPY010000039.1, read as the reverse complement.
TGATGGAATGCGGCCCAAGGTCGTGGTGGCGCGCATGCAGAAAGCCGCGGCGGTGATGCAGTTCAAACTAGAAGGCCAGATGATCGAGCGAAATCCGCAATGGGACTTGGACCATCGACGTTTGATGCACCGTATCAATCACGCCTCAGGTAGTATTCAAATTGAAGGTCAAAACTATGCACTTCGTGATACGGTCTTCCCTACCGTGGATCCTGAGAATCCCTTTCAGCTGACCGAGGAAGAATCGAATTGCCTTGCGTACTTGAAGCATTCGTTCCTGAACAGCCAAAAGCTGCGTGAGCAAATGCGGTTTCTGGTCGGCCATGGATCGATGTATTTGAAGCGCGACGAGTGCCTGATTTTTCATGGCTGCGTACCAGCGGATGCCCAGGGCAACCTGCTTCCTCTGGTGGTCGACGGCAAATTGGTTTCGGGGCGAGCCTTGTTTGAGGCAATCGAAACGGTTGTTCGACGCGCGGTGGTTAAATCAGATCCATGCGATCTGGACTTCTTGTGGTACCTCTGGAGCGGCCCTCGGTCGCCACTATTTGGCAAGGATCGTATCACAACCTTGGAACGATACTTCATTACCGACAAGCAATCGCACCGCGAAACCAAGGATGCATACTTTGCGTTAATCCACGATGCCGTGTTCTGCGACAAAGTGCTGTCCGAGTTTGGGATGGACACCAAGAATGGCTTGATTGTCAATGGACATGTACCCGTCCAGGTTGAAGCTGGCGAATCACCGCTCAAACGCAGCGGCAAGGCAATTACCATTGACGGAGCTTTTTCCGAGGCGTACGGCGACCACGGATATACCTTGGTATTGGAACCGGATCGCATCGTCCTGGCCCAGCACTCCCATTTTGATTCGGTCGAAGCAGCGCTCCGGGACGGCGTTGATATCATTCCTAAGGTGCAGGACATTCGCGTCTTTGATTCACCGCGACGTACGCGGAACACAGAACGAGGCCAGCGAATTAGCTACCGCATCGAGATGTTGGAGCGATTAATCGAAGCCTACCAAACCAACCGCCTGCACGAACGACCGTCGGATACGTCGATGTGATCCAAAACAGCCTGCCGCCAGGTGGGGGGCAGGCCTTGCTTGGAGGCCAGCCATGAAAGCTAGAAACCCGCAGCGATCTTCTCGGCTTGCGCGATCGCTGCAGCTTCGGTCTTGGCAACCTCATCTGCAGCGGCAAGTGTGGGCTCGACCATGATCGAATGCACTTCGCTGAAGCCAATGAAACCGAGCAAGAGATCCATGTAGCCCTTCTGTAAGTCCATACCCTTGGCTTCATCGCTACCATAGGCTCCACCGCGGGCATAGATGACGGCAACCGGTTTGCCGGTGACCAAGCCGCTGTAGCCGGTCGCGGGATCGAAGCTGAACGTTTGGCCTGGTTGGGCGAGCACGTCGATGTAGTGTTTCAGCTTGTAGGGAATCCCAAAATTCCACATCGGCAAACTAAATACATACTTGTCTGCTGACTTGAACTCATCGCAGACGTCGACGACCGCTTGCCAGGCAGCTTCTTGCGCTGCTTCGAAGCCTTGTCCGTGCAGCACTTGGTACTTGGCGTCGATCGTGTAGCCGTCGAATTCGGGCAACTTCTTCTGCCACAGGTCGAGTGTCAGCACTTCATCGCCAGGATGATGGGCCTTGTACTTCTCGATGAATGCCCTGGCCACGGCTATGGACTTTGAGCGAGATTTGCGTGGTGAAGATTCGATGTACAGCAGTTTAGACACGATATTCCCCTAAAGGTTAGCGAGAGGCAAAACTAACAATTGTTGAACGCAGATTCACGCGAGATCAAATAGAAGTGCGTCGGTCGTTTGATTGGCGGTGACGTACAGCTCCGTGGCACGGCTGGTAGCCACTGCATCACCACTCCGTAGCGTGGTGCCGTTAACCTCCAACTGCCCACGAGCGACTTGCAACCAACCGTGACGACCACGCTCTACCACATAATGCGTCGATTTTCCCGCTTGCAAATTGATGGCATAAATGTTTGCGTCCTGGTGAATCGAAACGGATGCCTGGGAGCCTTCGGGTCCGGCGATCTTTTTCCAAAGGTTCTGCTTTTGGTCAAGCGTGACCCTGTTGTCGCTATACCGAGGCTGGACTCCACGCAATCCGGGTTCAATCCAGATTTGTAAGAAATGGTTGCCTACCGTGTGCGATGGGTTGTACTCGCTGTGACTGATACCAGTTCCAGCGGACATCATTTGAATGTCATCAGGCGTAATGATCGCGCCATGCCCGGTACTGTCCTTGTGTTGCAGCGATCCCTCAAGCACGTACGAGATAATCTCCATATCACGGTGCGGGTGCGTGGGGAAACCGCGGCGGGCGGCGATCTTGTCATCATTGATTACTCGCAGCGATCGGAATCCCATGTGCCGCTGATCGTAGTATCCACCGAACGAAAACGAGTGGAAACTCTTGAGCCAGCCGATGTCGGTGTGCCCTCGCTCGGCAGCCTGCCGGAGCAACAACCCGCTGTCCGTGGATTGGGCTGGAGTTTCTTCCGCACTCAGTGTCGGCGGGTTGCCTGCGATTTGGATCAGCCCGGCAGCGGTCAAAGAAAGCATGTGGCGGCGGGTTTCATTCATGGTCTTGGTTTCTGACAAAGGCATACGATGGATTCCAAGCGCGAGCATTGGATTTGCGAGTCAAGGTGGTGACATGTCGTGATAGGTGACATGTAATCAAAATGCACTCGAACAAGTTAAGTGGCCACTGCGGCACGTACTTTTTCCAATATGCCGACTAAGGTTTGCATATCCGTTTTGGATACTTGGCGAAGCAGCAAAGCGTGTAAGTCCATGATCGGTCGATCGAGTCGCTTCAACGCGTGTCTTCCACAGGTATTGATTTCCACAAAGAACACCCGTCGATCCTGGACCGACTGCGTCTTTTCGATCATCTCCATCCCGAGCAGTTGGTCGACGACCCGAGTGATCGCCGGTGCGACCTGGATCATCCGCTCAGCCACCTCTAAACAAGGCATCCGCCCACCCTCACCACGCAATATGCGGAGCACGTTGTACTGAGACATCGTCAGCCCATGTTCGCGCAGTAGCCGCGCAAATCGGTTTTCCAGCAAATCGCTGGTCCGCAAGATCGCCAAGGTCGCTTCCTGTTCCAGCGAATCGAAGGGTCCGCGCTTCTTCAGTTCATCTGCGAGGGTCATATTGGATCACGACTGTTTGCCAGGTGTCTTCGTTAGATATACTTTACATGTAAAGTATCGGAGAGTCAAGTGGCGATCTTCAATTTATTGACCGTTCTCACGCATGAATTGATCCAAAAACATGCGCATGAACTCCTCGCGTCCCTCTGCCATTCGTCGCCCAGGATCCGTGTTCATGAGAGACTTGAGTTTGAACAGCTTTTCATGAAAATGCCCAATGCCGGTCTTCGCGTCCCCGGCACCGGCGGAATAAAACGGCTGCCCCAAGGCGGCTCCGTACTCGATCGTTCGCACAATGCCAATCGCTCCGAGAGCGTCCAAACGATCGGCGTCCTGCACAACCTGACCCTCGAGTGACAGCGCTTGTGCGGTCTCCGTCTTGCGAAATGAAATATTGTCAACGATGTGAGCGACCTGTTCGATCAAATGAGTGTCTGCCCCCAGGCTGCCCAGAATCTCGCGCAAACTCGGCACTTCTCTCTACACCGCCATGGAACTTGGCGTCGCCTACATCATGTAGCAACGCCGCCAACTCGATAATTGTCAAATCCCCGCCGGCCTCAGCCTGAATGGCTCTCGCTGCGGCAAGTACCCGCAGGACATGATCCACTCCATGCCCAGCCGCTTGCCCGTCCATGCGCTCGCGCACGATCGCTTCGGTCCGCCTCACAAGTTGACGAGTCACGAGTTCATCCTTTTGTGGAAAGATTCTGTCCAGCGCGTGGTGAATGTCTTGCCTTGAAGCCTGCAAGCAAATCTGCAGGCCGCGTTTTGGCCAGCAAATCTGAATAAATCCCAGCCTGTCTGGCAATATGGCACATTTCGTGCACTCGGTTGGATTTCCTTCGACTAACTCTAGTGCGTTGTCAAAGTTTCATTTGGGGATGGAAGGCAAAAAGGGGTCGGACACCCAAAAGTGCGAAGCACCCGAAGGGCCGTTTCGGCTTTTGGTGTCCGACCCCTTTTTCCCAACGCATGTCTAACCCAATTTTTATTCCTGACAAAGCATTAGATGCATGCCGAGCCGCTCTGAAATTCTCAGCACAATCCAGCCAGCCAGCCGGCCAGCAGTAGCTAGCGCGTTGCCAATCAAGTATCCGAGGAAGGGTCAGCCCCTTTTCGGCGAGGCCAAGAAATAATGAAAATCGAATCGCCTGCAGAGGTTCAGCCCCCTTTTCGGAACGACTCCAAGCCAAGCCTCTTCCGATCTTTGCTGAAAGGAATTCCGACGATTATCGTGCTGGCGGTCATAGCTTGCGGATGGATGGTCATGCACCACATCAATTCTGGTGGTAGTGCGCAGGAGGAAGCAGTCGAGGGAGAGACGGCTGCGCCGGTGGCCGATACCTTGGTCTTGCCATCTGGAAAGTTGAAAGCCGGGAAGTTCGAGAGCGTCCCAGCCCAACAGAAAATGGTTCAGCATGTGCATACGGTGCCCGGGCGATTGCGTTACGATCAAACCAAGCATGTTGATGTAAAAGCTCCCTTGGACGGCATACTGGCCGAGCTCCTGGTCACCCCCGGCGATCACGTGGCGACGGGCGACTTAATCGCCGTGCTACAGAGTCCTGACATCGGGCAGTCGCGGGCGGAGATTCTCAGGCGTCAACAGCAGCGCGACATCGCGCAGTCGATCCTCGAGCGTGAAGTCCTGTTGGCGAACAATCTTCAGCAGATGTCCGAGATGCTCGATGAAGGTCAGTCCACTGAAGCGATCGAGATCGCTTTCGCCGAGCGAGACCTGGGTGCCTATCGCCAGGAGATCCTCTCGGCATACTCTCGACGCAAACTGGCCGATGACTGGCTCGCAAGTGTGCGTCCGCTGGCTGAACAGGGTGCCGTTGCGGGCCGCACGGTTCGCGAACGTGAGAACGAGCGTCAACTGGCCGACACCTTGTTCCGCACCGCGCGGGATCAGGCAAAGTTCTCCGCTGAGCAAGCTCGCCTGAAGGCGGCAGCCGATGTTGCCGAGGCCGAGCGGCAATTGCAGCTGGCCTGGCTGTCTCTCGATAGCCTGTTGGGCTGCCGGGCGGATCGAGGACAAGAAAGCTTAACTGACGAGAATGCAGTTGCCCGACTGGAAATCCGCGCGCGCCCTTTGCAGGAACCATTGAGTCGCGTGGCTTTGCGAGCAACGATCGTGTCCAACGCGGCGATTCACTGGTTGTACTTGCCAATACCGACTGGTTGACGGTGGAGGCCAACATCCGCGAAAGCGACTGGTTGGCGGTTGCACTGCAAACGGGAACGGAAGTTACCGTCTTGGTGCCCGCCCTTTCCGATCGCAGCTTCTCAGCCAGAGTTCGTTACTTTGGGCGGGAGGTGCAGGCCGACACCAACTCGGTGCCATTGGTGGCCGAGATTGAGAATCGAGAGGGCTTGCTTCGTCCAGGGATGTTCGTGCGCGTTGTGGTTCCCATTGGCGACGCGCGGCAGGCATTGTCGATCAAGCCAGAATCGGTGATTCAGCATGATAACCAGCAGTTTGTCTTCTTGGATCTAAAGGGCGGAACCTTCAAGAGAGTCGATGTTTCCCTGGGTCAGGCTACCGACGATTGGGTCGAGGTCACCAGTGGGCTGGCTGGCGGACAGTTGGTGGTAACCAACGGTGCCTTCCTGCTCAAGTCCGAATTGCTGCTACAAGGTGAAGGTGAATGAGCAGCCCGGCAGATTCTCAAATGCTCGTCGCCCCAACCGCAACCGCGGTCACCATGCTAATTCGGCGGCAAAACGCTGCGTGGAATTCTTGATATAGCAACTGGATCTACTTGTGCTCACCAAGCTCATCGAACTATCGCTGGTCAATCGCGGCCTGGTCATCATCTTGACGCTATTGATGGCTGCGGCCGGCTTGTACTCCGCGCTGAATCTGCCGATCGATGCCGTTCCCGATATGACGAATGTACAGGTCCAGGTCGTCACCGATGCCGGATCGCTGTCGCCGGTTGAGGTCGAACGCTACGTCACCTATCCGGTCGAGAACACCATGGGTGGCTTGCCCAATGTGGAAGAACTCCGCAGTGTTTCCAAGTTCGGCATCTCCGTGGTAACCATTGTGTTCCAGGAAGGCACCGACATCTATCGGGCCAGGCAGCTGGTCACGGAACGCCTGGGTGATGCGGCGGCCAACATTCCTCCGGGCTATGGCACGCCAACCGTCGGCCCACTGACCACGGCTTTGGGAGAAATCCTGCAATTCGAGGTGCGTAGCGATCGCCACTCACCGATGGAACTGCGAACGTTGCTCGAATGGGAAATCTCTCCCAAGCTGCGGCAGGTCAGCGGCGTCACTGAAATCAATACGCACGGCGGCTACTACAAGACCTTCGAAATCCAGCCCGATCCGGACCGCATGACCAGCTATGGCATTTCCATGGAATTGCTGTTTCAGCGGTTGCAGGCCAACAACAACACTTCCGGCGGCGGTTATGTCATTCACCATGGTGAGCAGCGTTTCATCCGTGGCGTTTCTCTATTGGAAAACGAGACGGATATTGAATCGGTGGTCATTCGTCGTGAAACCGACGGAAACCCGATCCTGCTACGCGACATCGCCACAGTCAGTATTGAGCCGATGACTCGTCAAGGCGCGGTAACACGCGATGGACGTGGTGAGATCGTTACCGGCTTGGTGATGATGTTGATCGGAGAAAATTCTCGCGAAGTGGTGGAGGCCGCCAAGGCCCGTCTCAAGGAAATCGAAGGTACCTTGCCCGAGGGCGTGCGCTTGGAGGTAACCTACGACCGTGCAGCACTCATTGGCCGCACGCTCAAGACCGTGCTGACGAACCTGACCGAAGGTGGCTTGCTAGTGATCGTCGTCCTCTTTCTGATGCTCGGCAATCTGCGAGCGGGCGTCATCGTGGCCCTAGCCATTCCGCTATCCATGCTGTTCGCCACCAACGTCATGGCCTACACGGGTGTTACGGCCAGCCTGATGAGCCTTGGGGCGATCGACTTTGGGCTGATCGTGGACAGCAGCGTCATCATGGTCGAAAACTGCATCCGCAAATTATCTCATGACAATGGCGATGCCAGGCACACAGACGTGATCCGCGATGCGGCGGTCGAAGTCCGCAAGCCCACTATGTTTGGTGAACTGATCATCGCGGTGGTTTTCCTGCCGATCCTGTTGCTCGAAGGCACCGAGGGAAAGCTGTTCCGTCCGATGGCTTTGACAGTGTTGTTTGCCTTGGGTGGCTCCATGATCCTGTCGCTGACATTTATGCCTGCCATGGCTTCCATTTTCTTGCCCAGGAAGATGAAGGAAGACGAGGTATTCCTGGTGCGGATAGTCAAAATCTTTTACGAGCCACTGGTTACGCGAGCGATCAAACACCCGCTGGTGACGATCAGCATCGGCGTTGATGGTATTCGCATTGAGCCTGCCTATGGCGCGGCGATTAGGCGCCGAGTTCATGCCGCGACTGGAAGAGGGCGACCTGCTGGTCGAAGCCTTGCGATTGCCCAGCGCGACACTGGAGGGTTCCATCGAGATGTCGACTCAGATCGAACGCATTCTCAGTAATTATCCCGAGGTCAGCACGGTATTCTCCAAGACCGGCCGTCCCGAAATTGCCAACGATGTGATGGGCGTTCATCAAACCGATGTGTGGGTATTGCTCAAGCCGGTTCATGATTGGCCAGAAGAAAAAACGAGGGACGAGTTGATTGAGCAGATGTCCGAGGAACTCGTTGCCAACGTTCCCGGCGTGGCCTTCGGCTTCACTCAACCCATCGAAATGCGCGTGGATGAGTTGGTGGCCGGTGTCAAAGCAGACGTGGCGGTCTTACTCTATGGCGACGATATGGAGGTGCTGGGTGCCAAGGGAAAACAGATCGAATCACTCTTGCGGTCGATCCCTGGTGCGGTCGATGTGAAGGCGGATTACCAAGCCAACCTGTCAACCCTGACTATCAAGACAAAGCCGCAAGCATTAGCCCAATACGGCATCGATGCGCAGTCGGTATTGGATGTAGTTTCTTCGCTGGGCGGTCATCAAGTCGGACAAATCTTTGAGGGTCGAGCCCGATATCCCATCATGGTCCGTGTTCCCGAGGCGTGGCGTGAGAATCTGTCTTTGCTCGAGCTAGTTCCTGTAGCCGATTCGAATGGCCAGTCTGTTCCGCTGAAGGAACTCGCCGACATCCAGTTGGAGGAGACGCCGCCCACGATTGAGCACGAGGGCAATCGACGGCGCACCTTTATTTCGGCAAACGTACGCGGTCGCGATGTGGCATCCTTTGTAACCGAAGCTCAAGCCGTGGTCGCGGAGAAAGTCGAGTTTGCACCGGGCTACGAAATTCGGTGGGGCGGCGATTTTGAGAATCTGCAGTCCGCCAGCCGACGCTTGGCGATCATCGCCCCGATCGTGTTGCTGATCATCATGTTGCTCCTGCAGACGAGCCTCGGCTCCATGCGATTGGCATTATTGATTTTCTTAGCAGTGCCGATGGCAGCTTCCGGCGGCATCATTGCGCTGTACGTGCGTGGCATGCCCTTCAGCATTTCGGCTGGCGTTGGATTCATCGCCCTGTTTGGTGTGGCTGTGCTCAACGGTCTGGTGTGGGTCAGCGCGGCTGAACATTCGCGAAAATCCGGAATGCCGCTCAAGGAGGTCAGTCGTGATACGGCATTGGTTCGACTGCGACCGGTTTTGATGACGGCGCTGGTGGCTAGCCTGGGATTCTTGCCCATGGCCCTCTCGACCAGCGACGGCGCCGAGATGCAACGGCCATTGGCAACCGTCGTGATTGGCGGATTGATTACCTCGACCTTGCTGACTTCACTGGTCGTCCCTACCATCTATCCTTGGTTTGCCCGCGGTCTACAAGACATCGAACTGACTCACGTTGACGAGCACGATCCGATGCTTGCCTGATGACGGCAGCGGGAGAAGAACGATCAAGCTGCTCATGTCGGCTAGTTGAAATCGCTCGCCTCGATGCCCAGCTGTTTTAGTTTGCTGCGTAGCGTTACCCGGCTGATGCCCAGCAACGCGGCGGCCTTCAGTTGATTGCCGGCGGTGTGGGCTAAGACTTGGCGGATAAGCTGTCGTTCGGCGATGGCGATGGCTTCGGCATAAAGATTGTCCGTACCCGCTTCGAGTCGTTCGGCGACAAATCGCTCCGAGAGGAATTCATGTTCGCCGGTTGTTAGAAAGTGCTGGTCACCATCACCCAAAGGCGGCAGGAAGTCTGGCAGCAAGATATTTCCACGAGCCGTCAGCAGCGACTGCTTCATCACGCTTTCGAGTTCCCGCACGTTGCCCGGCCAGTGATAACTCTGGAGCACTGCCAGTGCCTCGGGCGCGAGCGTACGAATGTGCTTCCCAAACTCATTGCTGTAACGTCTTACAAAGTACTCCGCCAACACACGCAAGTCATCCTCGCGCTCACGCAGCGGTGGTAAATGGATCGTAACCACCGACAACCTGAAGTACAGATCCGATCGGAAGAGACCTTCGGACACGAGTTGTTTTAAATCATGATTGGTTGCGGCAATGATTCGCACGTCAGCCTTGATCGGTGTATTTCCGCCGACACGCTCAAAGGTTTGGTCTTGCAGGACCCTCAGCAGCTTGGCTTGGGTCATGGGCGACATGTCACCGACTTCATCGAGGAACAACGTGCCCCCATCGGCTTGTTCTAGCTTTCCGATGCGTTGACGGTGCGCGTCCGTGAACGCTCCCTTTTCGTGGCCAAAAATTTCGCTTTCCAGCAAAGCATCTGGAATCGCAGCGCAGTTGATCGCTTGGAATGGTCCGGCGGATCGGGCGCTGTGATGGTAGATTGCCTGGGCCACCAGCTCCTTGCCAGTGCCACTTTCTCCCAATAGTAGCACGGTCAAATTCTGAGACGCTACGCGACCGATGGCTTTGTAGACTTCCTTCATCGCCTTGCATCGTCCGACGATTGCATCATCACTCCCTGGCTCATCGGTATCCGACTCGGCCAGCAGCGGCTGGACGCGGACCATGCGGCTGAGGTTGAATGCTTTGTCGAGCAAGGCGCGGATCTCGTCCAGTTCCAGCGGCTTGAACAGGTAGTCGTAGGCGCCTAGCTTTGTCGCCTCGATCGCCGACTGAACCGTTCCATGTCCAGTGATGAAGATGAATGGCACCCGCACATCGACTTCCCGCAAGCGCTTGAACAACTCCAAGCCGTCTGGTATCGGGCAGGCTAAGGTCGATGACCACGACATCGGGCTTTGCCTGCTTGAAGATCCGTTCGCCGGTGGCACCCTCGTTGGCGGTGAGTACCGTAACACTGTCGCTGGTGAAAGCTGCGCTCGAATGCCTTGCAAATCGAGGCTTCGTCATCAATGACTAACAGGGTTTGCATGCCGCCTCGCGAATCGGTGTTTGACTCTCTTCAGCAGACGGACTGCATGGCCAGCGGAAGCGTTACTCGAAATTCAGCGCCTCGGTGAACCTGGTTCTGTCCGATCAGCGTCCCCCCATGGGATATTGCAATCCGCCGGCAAATTCCCAGTCCCAGGCCGACGCCAGTCGTTTTGCTGGTTGAAAACGGTGTGAACAATCTTGGTAGCATTTCCTGAGCGGATGCCATGGCCGGTATCGATGACCGAGAGTTGCAGTTGGGCATCCACAGACCTCGCACGAATTGTCAAGCTGCCCCCGCCGAGCATGGCATCGAGCGCGTTCAGACAGAGGTTCAAGAGCAACTGTTGAATCTGAGAAGCGTCACCCTTGAGCTGGATCGGAGTTGATGAACAATCAATTACCAGTTCTACGTCTTGTTGCCTGCAGCGTCCCTCAATCAGCTGAACTGTCTTCCGCAGCACTTCTTGAATTGGAAACACCGATGGTTCGCCTTGTTCCGGCCGTGCGTATTCGAGCAGACTATTGACGCTGCGTTCCATTCGGCGGATCTCTTGTTCCACCAATTCGAGGTCATCGGTAGGCAAGCCTTCCTCGGCAAACTTGCCTCGGTTTACTTGAATCAACATCTTGATCGAGGTTAACGGGTTGCGGATTTCATGGGCTACGCCCGTGGCCAACTGGGCGAGCGTCGTCATTTGCTGTGCTCGCAAGGCCTCTGTCTCGCGGGCCATCGTTAGCCGTTCGGATTCTGCTTGCTCGGCAGCCGTCAAGTCGCGAATGATGGCGATGCGCAATGGAGTCGATTCCGAGGGGTATTCGCTGATCGCTACTTGGATTGGAAAACTTGCGCCGTCTTGACGCTTGGCCTGCAATCTCAGATCGACAGGTAAAGCTTCATAGGATATCGGCAACTGGATGAAGAACTGTCCTGCGTTCCGGCCAATGATGCTGGCGGCATCCAGCCCCAGGAGTTCCGTGCAAGCTCGATTGCAAGAAAGAATGGTGCCAGCGGAGTCAAAGGTCACAATGCCCTCACCGGCGTGGGCCACAATCGTCTCACTCCGCCCGTGCTCTTGGATCGCGATTTTACGAAGGGGCGCAATAATAACCCACCACAAGGCCGGGGCGCAGATTAAGGTCAGTAACACCGCATCCAGCACGGCGGTAGCGGTATCACCCAAGAAATGCGGCATGATGCGCGGTAGCAGCAACATGACGCCCACCTCGACGGAAAAAACCAGCAGCAGCACGATTCCCAGAATCCGTACGGGAGAATCCAGGATCGAAGACAGGGCTGAGACACGGTTGGACATGCGTAAGAGCGCGTGGAGTCTTTGGAATGGAACGCTTGGGAGCCTACGAGGACCGAGCGAGGGGTTAGATCCCCTCTGCGGGCCTGACTTACATTCTAATACCGATCTCGACACGGGTCTGTCCACCGAGAGTGGAGTGGGTACAGGAAACTCCAAAAACAAAGCAAGCTACGTGCCCAAATCCAGACAGCATGACGGCAGACTCCTTGGATCAAGAAAACTGCTGGCATCGACGGCCGATCTAGCTCCCCCCTGATGAACAGCCGGAAATCTACCGACGACCTGGGACAGTTCTTTACCATAGGGCTGTACAGATTGTTTCCCCCACTGGCCCCACTGGGCTCCTCGCCAGGCTGACCCAGCGGAGTTATTCTGACGCCCGAAAGGCTGGCAGTCGAAACACACGGCTTAATGCATACTTTTTAATGCATACTTTTGGAAAGGGGCAGGCCAACGTCCGCGTGTTGCACGGAGTCGATCAGCGCATCAAACGAGGCATCGTGTCATGGACTTCGCCAACCGCATCATCCATACGGAAGATGGCCGAACTGTGGAAGGTGCAGACAAATCCGTCGCATAGTTGGACTGCGACAACTTGATTACAATACGACGGACGTGGCCAAAATGGTGACTATGGAGAGAGCATTGACATCTGAGCAGAGCCCAATTGAGATCGATACACTGCTTGCATCCGCCAGGGGCGGCGACAGCCAGGCATTGGGAACATTGTTGGACCGCTACCGTAAGTACTTGATTTTCTTGGCACGCTCGCAGTTGCATCATCATCTGCAAGCCAAGGCAGACCCGTCAGACATGGCCCAGGAAGTCTGCCTGGCGGCGGGCGCGGGCTTTCATGATTTCCAGGGTCAGTCGCCCGAGGAGTTCGCTGGCTGGTTGCGCGGGATTCTGAAGAACGTGATTGCCATGCAAGTGCGGCACTTCCTGGGAACCAGGAAAAGGGATCCAAGGCTTGAGCAGGCAATCGACCAGCGGCTGGCGGATGCGTCCGGATTCTTGCAATCTGGACTTGCGGCCGATATCACTTCGCCCAGCCAGCATTTTGCCAGAAATGAGGCTTCCCTGCAGTTGGCCGAAGCGCTGGAGGATTTGCCAGAAGATTATCAACAAGTAATCTTGCTGCGGCATGTCGATGGTTTGCCCTTCGGCGAAGTTTCGCGATTAATGGGCCGCAGCGTCGATAGTGTTGAAAAACTGTGGGTCAGGGCACTGGGCAAGTTGCGAAGCAGGCTAGGTTAACTCTGAGGAGGAAAAATATGCCTAGGCCCACTGGCATCGACCCAACCGATTCTTACGAAGATGATCCGCGTGTTGTTGCGGCCGTCAAGGGTTTTATGGCTCAACTAGAGTCTGGCAGGGCGCCGGATCTAGTGCAGTACCTCAGCCAACATGCTGCGATTGCTGAACATTTGCGTCCTGCATTAGAGGGCCTGGCGATGCTGCACGGTGCCTCGGTCAAGCCGAAAACGCTGGCGATACCCGACGCAGAATTCACCGCAAAACCCATTGGCGATTTCCAGATCGTGGGAGAATTGGGGCGAGGCGGGATGGGCGTGGTCTACGAGGCGATCCAATTATCGCTGGGACGCCGAGTTGCCCTGAAGGTCTTGCCCTTTGCCAGCGGACTGGATGCGAGCCGCCTGCAAAGATTTCGCAATGAAGCCCACGCAGCCGCGCAGTTGCATCATGCGAATATTGTTCCCGTCCACGCGGTGGGCAGCGATCGAGGTGTTCAGTACTACGCCATGCAATTGATCGAAGGACAATCCCTGGCCGAATTGATCAGCTCGCTGCGCACGGCAAATCATCATGCGGACGATCGCCAGTCCAATATGACTGACAAGGGCGGAAAGTCCCGTGATTTGCAGCCAATGCTGCGCGAGTCTTCGCGCTATCGCCCAGACAAGCTTCAGCCTTCGCCGTCGACCTTGCTATCGACGACGGGAGAAAAAAAGAAGCATTATCGATCCATGGTGCAGCTAGCCTTTCAAGCATGTATGGCCTTGGAACATGCACACCAATGCGGAGTCGTGCATCGCGACATCAAACCGGGCAATCTCCTGCTTGACCTCCAGGGAAAGCTATGGGTTACCGACTTCGGGTTGGCGCAAATCGAACAAGCAGAGCATCAACTGACTCGGTCTGGCGATGCGCTGGGTACGGTGCGCTACATGAGCCCCGAACAGGCGGCTGGCAACCGCTTGATTCTAGATCATCGCACCGATATTTATTCGCTGGGCGTGACGCTTTATGAAATGCTAACCTTGGTGCCTGCCATCCGCGGTCGCGACTACCGGCAAATGCTCAATTTAGTTGTCGAAAGTGAGCCGTTGGCACCCAAACTGGTCGACCCATCCCTACCTACCGAACTGGACACCATCATTCGCAAGGCGATCGCCAAAGAGCCCTCGCAACGCTATGCGACTGCGGCAGCATTCGGCACAGATTTGCAAGCATGGCTGGACGACAAACCCATTGCTGCCAAGCCTCCTACGGTCTGGGATCGCATTGCCAAGTGGCGCAGACGGAATCACCGCCTGGTCAACCTGGCTGCCTTGATGCTGGTCGCAGCCTCCTTGGGACTGCTTGCAACCACTGTGATCGTGTTGCACGAACAACAGCAAACCAAACTCGCTCTTGAGAAGGAAAGAGCCAGCTTTGATCAGGCGCGGCGGGCCGTGGATATATTCAGCGAGCTGAGCGAAACAGAACTGGCCTATCGACCGGAATTCCAAAGCTTGCGGCGACGCATCCTCGAGACCTCGCTGGCATTTTATCGCGACTTTATTTCTCAGCGGGCCGGTGACTTGTCGGATTCACAGGAGCTGCAGGCCGCTTCCGCCAAGGTGCAGCGGATGGTCGAGGATCTTCAACTGCTGGACGATGTGGCTCCCTTGCTGCTCCTGGTCGACCAACGGGTTCGAGACGAATTGAAGATCGAACCCGATGTGGGCGATGCGCTGGTGGAGCAAATCGAGTTCCTACAGCTGGAACGCGAGGAACTGGGCGATGAAGGTGGATTGATGCTAGCCGGTGTGGGCATCGAGATCGCCGAATCCATGCAGGCATTCGTTGTGCAGGTAAGTCAACAACTTGAACCTGCGCAATTGTGGCGTTTACGGCAAATTTCTCGGCAACAAAATCTGCCTTTCACCTTTCTAACGACCGAGGTGAGCGATGCCTTGCATCTGAGTAGTGACCAACGTCAACAAATCAGCAGAATTATTCAGGAGGAACGTCCGGCGCCCATTGGTCCCGGTCCTGGTCCTGGTCCTGGTCCCGGTCCTGGGCCTGGTCCTGGTCCCGGTCCTGGTCGCGATGGAATGCCACGTCTGGACTTTGGCCCGCGTTATGGCCCGCCTCGAGGGCCGGCTGCTGGCGGTGACCGTGGGCGTCGTGGTCCTCCGCCCCGCGGTCTCGCAGGACGCGGCATGGAGTTCGCCATGGAGCAATCAATCAAAAAGACTGTCGATCGTATTCTAGAGCTGTTGACCCCAGCTCAGGTTGTCATTTGGAACGATTTGGTAGGCGAACCCTACAGTCACCGGGTGCAGCGGAGGTTAGACAACCGCTTGCCATGAAAAGCACGCAGTCAAACCAAGACTAGGTCCCTCTCTCCGAGGCTGAGGCGTCGTTGCACCATCGCAAATCTCCAGAGACGCGTCTACGCGGTGAACTCTTTTATGCAGACGGATTGCTCGCGTTTCAAAGGACAGTCGTCGCGGCTGATTGAACTCAGCACGTTCCGACGTGATGCTCCCAACAACTGTACTGGAACATTGCTCCGTCCTTGATACCTCCGCCCTCTTTGTTCATCAAGCAGTTTGCCGTGCATCCACTTTATAGCCAATCTTCCGCAATGACGCAGCGATGTGATCGGACGCCGCCACCGACGTGCATCGGGATAAAGGCCCTGGTTTGCTCCGCTGAGACTGCTCATCAATTTCAACACTTCCAAGCTTGCCGATGGAGTATCGAGGCTGATCTTGCCAGCTGCCAATCTAGACAAAGACGAAGGCATTTTTAGGAACGACGTAGGTTCGGGAAACGCCGGGTCAGGTACCAATAGTGCAAAGCAACCCTTGGGCCGTTCCGGCGATTGGTACCTGACCCCGTTTCCCGCGAGTTGGCTATATGAAAAATCGAAAACGCTCTAAGGCACAGGGAAAAGAGAATGCTGCGCTTTGTTTCGCTCTGTTCCCTCCTGTTGGACAAACCAACCGGGGAGGTGGTTCGGGTGAAAGTGGTTGCTTTGTCAACTTCAAAACTCTGGCCCCGCTGGCGCAATCCGTAGGGCCGAAGCGAAACATTCGATAAGTACCGATCGCATCCTAATGTCCTCATGGCGCTCCGCCGTAATGCTCGCAAGAAAAATCAATGGTGCCGTCAGCTCCGTCGTGACGCTCCGAGCAGGGACTCACCACGCCACCGTGCATGTCTCGCAAAGACTTGTCCACGCGGTGAATTCTACCTGAAGAAAGCTTAATTGGTGGACCCTGGCTCGCGCAGCAAACCGCGAGAATTAGATGGGAAGAGATTTCTCGCAATCTCGAAAAAATTGTGGCGGTTGGTGTAGCGCATCGCAACTAGTTACATAAGCCCGTCAAATCGACTGCATTGCGCGTCGAAACGTGACCACTTTAACCCCAGCATTATGGAGACGATCATGCTGCGTCCATTTTCTGCTTTTGCTTGTTGTGCTCTGCTTCTTGCAGGAAGCACGAGTGTCGCTTTCGCTCAACCCGACTCTGGACCTCCTGGTAGGCCAGGAGGCCCCGGCGGTTTCGGCCCTCCTCCAGGAATGGGCCGCGGCGGGGAAGAAATGATGCGGCTGCTACCCATCATGGCTGCCCTCGACGCAGACGGGGATGGTGAAATTTCTGCAGAAGAGATTGAGAAGTCGATCATGGCTTTAAAGGGTCTGGATAAGAACGTGGACGGCAAGCTGACCATGGACGAATTGCGGCCACGGTTTGGAGGTCCCAATGGTGATCGTCCAGGTCGAGGTCCAGGCGGTGCAGGACCCGGCGGACGAGAAGGACCCGGCGGGCCTCCCGGCGATCGCGAGCCAGGCCCACGCGGACCTGGTCCAGGAGAACGAGGTGCAGGAGAACGAGGTCCAGGAGAACGAGGTGCAGGAGAACGAGGTCCACGAGGACCAGGTGCGGGAGAACGAGGTCCACGCGGACCAGGTGCAGCCCCCGAGGGCAGAGGCGGACCAGGTGAACCGGGTCGCGGTGGCCCTGGTGGTCCCGGTGGACCTGGGGTCCCGGTGGCCTGGCGGCTTTGGTGGCCCGGGAGGCCCTCGCGGCTTTGGCGGTCCTGGCATGCCCGGACTAGCTCCCGAAGCCATGCTAAACCGCGCCTTCGAATTCGATGCAGACCAGGATGGTCAGTTAAGCCGTGAAGAACTCTCCAAGATGTTCCAAGCCGGACCGCCGCGCATCGGTCCAGATGGGCGCGGGCCTGCGCAACGCCTGCAAGGCCAGCAGGGCCCACGAGGCCAGCGAGGCCCACAAGGTCAGCGAGGCCCGCAAGGTCGGCAAGGATCCGCAAAATCGGCAAGGTCCCCAAAATCGGCAAGGTCCTCGAGGTCCGCAAGGCCCACCCAGCGCATAGATTGGCCCGAGCAAGGAAACGGTTGGCACTATGCATGGGCTGTGAGGACCAGCTCGAGCATAGCAGCATGATCTCCAAAAGGTCAGACCCAGGTCTGACCCATTCTTAGTGAAGTTCCTTACAACCGATCCGAAAATCGAAGAAAACCACTAACGGCGAAGCGGCTCCAGGTTTTCGGATAGGTTGTTCGTAGGACAACGCCAGTTTCAAGTGCCCACCAGGCACGAAGTGCAAGCGAGAAAACGACTACCAGCCACACGCTCGCATCCGCGTTTTGAAATATCAACCCTTGCGCGTCGCGTTTGGTTCTGCGACATTTCAGCTAAGTCTGGCACTGTCCAATTAGTCCCCGACAACTTGAGCGAGCTGTCTTAGCTTGGTGCTCGGTTGTGCAGGATGTCTGTAAGCACGTGCCCATGGACGTCCGTCAGGCGACGATCGACTCCGTCGTGGCGGACGGTCAGCCGCGTGTGATCGATGCCCAATTGATGCAGCAGCGTGGCGTGGATGTCGTAGACTTGCGTTGGGCGATTGCGGTTCAGAGGTTTGTATCCCCACGGATCCGACTCGCCGTAAGTGATTCCGCCTTGGATACCACCGCCACACAACCAATTCGTAAACACATACGGGTTGTGGTCACGCCCTCTACCCGCCTGGCTGCTGGGCATGCGCCCGAATTCGGTGGTCCATAGGATGATGGTGTCCTCCAGCATCCCGCGCTGCTTGAGATCTTGGATCAGGCCAGCACAGCCCACGGCCATCCCCCAAGCCAATGGTCCGTGGTCGCGAGCAATGTCCTCGTGACTGTCCCAATTGCGTCGCGGGAAGCCATTGTCGTTGCCTGACCAAATCTGTACGAAGCGGACGCCGCGCTCGAGCAATCGCCTGGCAATCAGGCACTTGCGACCAAAGTATTCGGCTTCCTCGGGAGGGTTTATCTCAGGCGGATAAGTAGCACCGGCGCGATCAAGCCCATAGAGTCGCAAACAATGTTGCGACTCTTGACTAATGTCCATGGCCTCGGGGCGCTCAATTGCATGGCGGCAGCCAGCTCATAAGAGCGGACGCGCGCGGCAAGTCGCGAATCGCCGGGACGCTGTTGATGATAGTGCGAGTTGACTCGGTTCAACATCGCAAGCCCGGCTGCGTCGCTTTCAGGCGTTGCATACTCAGCCTGAGGCTGTAAGTCTTCGATAGGGATCTCGCGCTGCGGAAAAATGGCGGTTCCCTGCGAGCTGGCAGGCAGAAAGGCAGAGCTCCAGTTCTTCGGACCGTTACTGGCAAAGCCGCGATGGTCTGGCAGTACCACAAAGGTCGGTAAATTGTCGTTGATGGAGCCCAGCGCGTAGCTAACCCAGGCACCCAAACCCGGAAAACCTGGGCGTTGGAATCCCGTTGCCTGCAACAAGGTGGCTTGGGAGTGGACGCCGGTAATGCCCACCATGTTGTGAATGAATGCGATGTCATCCACATGCTTACCCAAGGGTGCCACTACCTCGCTGAGCATTTTGCCGCACTGACCATGTGCCGAGAATTTAAAGGGTGATTTCATCCATGGACCCAAACCATCCTGAAAGGTTTCGACTTGTTCGCCGAAATCCGACGGCTGTCCGTGCAGTCGCTCGAGCAGCGGTTTGTGATCCCATAAATCGAGGTGACTGGCTGCACCGGCCATAAAAAGTTGCACTACGCGTTTGGCCTTCGGCGGATGATGCAGGGTCTGCAGCACCCCACCGCTGCCCGAGTACGCCTCCTGGTGCAACATGGATGCGAGAGCCATGCCGCCGAAACCCTGTCCTGCCTGAGTGATAAATTGTCGTCGTTGGATCACTTGCTTAAACTCAGTTTGAGACAATGGAGTTAATCAACATAAACAAATTCGCTGAGGTTGAATAAAAAGCGGCACAAATTATTCAAACCATGAGCTTCGGAAAACTCAATAAATTCAACTTGTTCCTGCTCAGTAGCTGGCCGCTGAAGTGTGAGCCGCACGGCCAGGGCTACTTGTTCGTCCAAGCGTTGAGCTTGCTGCTGCAGTCGTTGGGCAAATTGCTCGGCTGCATAAAGATTGAAACGGTTGTTTAACAACGACAAGGCCTGCAGGGAGGTTAGCGTTTCGTTGCGTTTGGGAGTGCTCTGCGAAGAGTCGGCGCAGTCCAGGGTTGTCATCCAGGGGTTGGGTTGCGAACGAACGATAAAGCGATAAATGCTGCGCCGGTGCGACCTGGAATCCGCAGGATCGAATTTGTGGTACTCATAGTGCGGAGAATGCTCGGGACGTTCGAGTTCAAAGAGATAAAAACCTGGTCCACCTGGCGAACGATCCAGGATCCCACTGACAGAGAGAATGGAATCGCGAATTTCCTCGGCGCTCAGCCTTCGACGGTTCGCTCTCCACAAATACTGGTTGCTGGCGTCGATGGCGGCATTGGCTGCATGATGTTCGCAGGACTGCCGATAGACGCTGCTGGTAACGATCAGCCGATGCAGGTCCTTGAATGATTGCCGGCCATCGCGAAATTCACAGGCCAGCCAATCCAACAATTCGGGGTGGGTCGGCTGGGCGCCCATCCGCCCAAAGTCGTTGGGCGTCGCCACGATGCCATCGCCAAAGTGGAATTGCCAAACTCGATTAACGATCGAACGCCATACCAGCGGATGCTCGGGCCGGGTCAGCCACTTAGCCAATTGCGCACGTCGCTCAGCTTCGGAAAGCGCGGGATCCAAACTGCAATCTGCGTCGGCCTGCAACGGTAGCACGCTGGGGGGTGCCGGCTCGGCAGGGCTGGTCACATCACCGCGATGCAACACAGAGATGGGACGGGGTGTCCCGCCAGTCGGCTTAAAGTTGCCATTGGGTGCAAAGTGTGTTGCCGCTGCATAGACCATCTTGCCCTGTGGAAGATTTTGTCGCTGCTGCTGAACTTCTGCGATCGACTGCTTGAGTAACTCGCGGCGCTGGGTCCGCTGGGGAGTCTCCAGCTTGGCCAACAACGCGTTCAACTCGGCGTCGGATTCTGCCAATTGTTGATCTATGTCCGGCTGTGCTCCTTGCGCCCATTTGCCGTCGATCAAGTTCGACTTCTGCCAACGCGGCGGGGCTTCGATCGAATCCAGGGCACTGACTGCCTCGATGCCGATGGCCATCGACTGCGGCTGGGAGGCGTCGGATGCCAAATCGGCTGCCTGCCGATACGGAGATCCGAAAACTCGCAATTCTGCCAAGGCAAGGATAAAGTCATTGCGCCGCTCGGCCAGTTTGGTCGCACTCAGGCGGACGCGGCGTACCTGCCGTGCATCGCAAGGGATTGCTACCGGCACTAAACCTGGATTGCGAAAGTCCTGCAGCGTATGGTCCGCGATGACTGTCCAAGATTCGGATTCCGCCGAGGCGTCGGTTGATACTTCGACTTTGAAGCGCAGCGGAAAACCAAAGCCTGAACCAATGCCGGCGAAATCATCATGACAGGGGTGTAAAACCACTCGTGTCACATCGCTCGGTTGATCGAGCAAGACCTCGATCCACTTCGGAGATGCCTGCGAATCCGCAATGCCACTGTGGTAGCCAAAGGCGGAATCCTGGCTAACCTGCTGCTGTTTATTTAGTTCGGCAACTTGTGCTCGCAGTTGTGCCAGCCGCTCGCCGCCCTGTTGGTCAATCTCCTGTTCGAGAGACTGCAATTCGGCCTTCAGCTGGGTCCATTGCTCATCGAGCTTGCGTCGCTCTACCTCTACTTGAGGGTCGAGATCATAGGGACGTTCTGCGCGATCGACCGCGGCAAAGATCGACTGCAATCCGTAGTAATGCTGTTGCGTAAAGGGATCGAATTTGTGGTTGTGGCACCGTGCGCACTGGATCGTCACGCTGCAAAATGTATTGAGGGCATTGCTGACCATATCGTCGCGATCCAGGTTTCTCGCCACTTGGCCATCGATCTTGGATTCGGCCACTTCGACATGTCCGATAAAATCCCATGGTCCGGCGGCGATAAAGCCCAGTCCGAGTACGCCATCCGCTTGGCCAGGAAACAGTACATCTCCAGCAATCTGTTCCTGAACAAAGCGGGCGTAGGGTTTATCTTCGTTGAAGGAGCGAATCACATAGTCGCGGTAGGGCCATGCATTCGGCCGCAGTTTGTCTTTGTCGTATCCACAGGTATCCGCATACTTGACCACATCCAACCAGTGCCGTGCCCAGCGTTCGCCATAGTGTTCCGATTCCAGCAGGCGATCGACCAGATTTTCGTAGGCTCGTGGATCGCGATCTTGCAGGAAATCTTCCATCTGCATTGGAGTTGGCGGCAGCCCCGTCAGATCGTAACTCAGCCGTCGCAGCAGTGTCCGCCGATCTGCCTCCGCGGAGTGGGATAAACCATGGTCGATGAGTTGTTGATGCACAAAGCTGTCGATTGGATTACGGATCCATGCATCATCGCTCGGCGGGACAGGAGGACGCTCGAGTGGTTGGTACGACCACCAATCGAAGTCGGCCACTTCCGCCTCTTGCAGGCGCAAGCCCTGCGGCCACTGCGCGCCGCTGTCAATCCAATTCCGTATGTGTTGTATTTGGTCGTCGGATAGCGGGTCTGCATCCTTGGGCATTTCCGCACTGCCGTCCACCGGTGTGATTAGGTCGAGTAAATGGCTTGCCCGTGAGTTACCTGGCTGGATGTAGCCGTCGACCATCGCCGCTTCGAGCGATTGCAGCGAGAAATCTCCCTTGCGTTGCTGATCGTTGTGGCAACTCAGGCAACGCCGCTCCAGTAGGGGCGCGATGTGCTCACGGAACGCATCGTCAGCCGCCGCACATTGTCTATCGATCGTCGCGCAGCAAGCAATCAAGGCGAGCAGGCATATGGCTTTCCAGAGCATAAATTGTCCTGAAACTGTACAACTAGGTGATGATATCCTGCACAACCCGACCATAAACATCGGTCAAGCGGAAGTCGCGACCGCTATATCGATAGGTCAGTCGCGTGTGGTCCATTCCCAACAGGTGCAAAATGGTGGCATGCAGGTCGTGAACATGCACGCGATCCTCAACTGCGTGCATTCCCAGCTCATCGGTCTTGCCATACATCATCCCACCTCGCACGCCACCACCAGCCAAGAACATCGAGAACCCGGTCGCGTGATGATCGCGGCCGGCTTTATTCTTGTCACTGTCCTTATCCAATTGGGAATAGGGAGTCCTACCAAATTCACCGCCCCACACGACCAAGGTATCCTCCAGCAGGCCACGTTCTTTAAGATCGCTGAGCAAAGCCGCCGTAGCTCGATCGCTGTCCGCGCACAACCTGCGGTGGCCGGCGTTGTTGTCTCGATGCGTATCCCACGGTTGCTTGCCTTTGTCCACGTAGTACACCTGTACATATCGCACGCCTCTTTCCAGCAGACGCCGCCCCAGCAGGCAGCTTTGCGCAAAAGTGGACTCTCCATAGCGCTCGTGAACCCAACCGGGCTCACGGGAAACATCAAAAGCCTCATTGGCCTCAGTTTGCATTTGAAAGGCCAGTTCCATATTCTTGATCTGTGATTCCAACGCTTGGTCATTGGCCCGCTGTTGCATGTGCAACCTGTTCAAACGCTGCACCAAATCCAGTTGCTTGCGTTGTGCTGGGCGCGACAAGCTCGGGTGGTCGAGGTGTGCCACCAGGGCGTCCACGGACATATCAGAAGTGTTGACACTCAGGGCTTGATGATTGGCGGGTAGAAAGGCAGAGGACCACAATTGGGGGCCAACCACTGGCATCCCGGGGCATAGGGCTACGAATGCGGGTAAGTTCTCATTCTCTGTCCCCAATCCGTAGGAAGCCCAAGCTCCCAAGCATGGACGGGTGGGTTGTTGATTGCCCGAATGCATCAACAACAAACCGGGTTCATGGTTGGGTGTATCGGTGTGCATGGAGCGCAGCACGCACAGGTCGTCGGCATGCTCGGACAAATGCGGGAACAGCTCGCTCATTACCACCCCGCTTTGACCGTGTGCAGCAAAGCGGAAGGGTGAGGGCATAAAACCTCCGCCCTTGGTCGACAGGCCGGATGGCTGCTGGCCCTCAACCTCCGCCAATTTTGGCTTGGGGTCAAAGGTGTCGACATGCGACGGATGCGCCATTCATGAACAAGAAAATGACGCGTTTGGCTTTTGGCGCGAAATGTGGTGCAGGTCTTGGCTCCTGCCCTTGGGCGGCTGGCTGCAGCAAGCCTGCCAGCGAGAGCATTCCAAAGCCGGAACCGGCCCGCGCCAGCATATGGCGTCGCGAAAGATAGGGTGATGTCATAGCGGTCCTCTGAGCTTGGCGGCCTGTCTACGATTTAATGTACTCATCACGCTCCGCCGTGATGCTCCACACCGGAAAAAACGTAGCTCATCGCCCTCCGTCGTGATGCTCACCAAATGAAACAATAATCTAACGAACGATGCATAGGAATTCAGTCCAAGTACAGTGCTTCGTTCGACATCATCAAGGCATGCACATACTGGTCAAAGTTGCTGCCATCGAGCGTAAGGAAGTCAAGTGCCGCGACGATTTCCGGCTCTGTCGGCCGACGCGACAGCAGACAAAGGTAGGCCCGATCCAACAACGCACGAATACTGGTTTCAGGCTGGAGTAGCCGTTTTGCTGCCAGCTGGGATTGCTGAACCATAAACGGGCTGTTCATCATGAACAATTTCTGCGAGGCCGAAACGGTTTGCGCCCGCTGCTCGCTGTGATTGTTGGGTTCAGGATAATCGAACAAGGCCAGCATGGCATTCAACTGCAAGCGACTGGCATGGCTGTAGACGCTTCTGCGGGTAGCCTGCGGATCGCTGGGATCGATACTCGGTCCGTATATCGTTGTGAATCCAAGCGTCCGGCGGCCTGCAAAGCTGCATCCCGCCACTGTTCAATACTCAGCCGCTTGCGATGCATCCGCGACAGCCACCGATTCTGCGGATCCAAATCATGGGCTTGGCCTTGGCTAGTCTGTTGGTAAGTAGCCGAGGAGACAATCTCGCGACACAGCCATTTCAATGACCAATGATTCTCCATCAAGCCGACGGCTAAATCGTCGAGCAACTCGGGGTGTGAAGGCGGATCCCCCAAACTACCAAAGTTGCTGGGAGTGGCGACCAGTGGTCTACCGATCAATCGCGCCCAAACACGATTCACCAGTACCCGCGCGGTCAGTGGATTTTGCCGCGATGCAATGGCGTCTGCCAATTCGAGACGGCCACTTCCCAGTTGGAAACGTTGTCTCTGCTGCGGTCCCAGCACGGTCAAAAAGCCACGCGCGACCTCTGGTCCACTGCGATTCACATCTCCGCGAATCATGACTGCCAAATCGCGTGGCTCGACGTCGCGAACGATGTGCAGAGCTTCGCTGGGATCCTCGACCTGACCTTTCTTATTTAGTTTTGCGTCTTCTTTCAGCG
Source organism: Pirellulaceae bacterium (assembly GCA_963707245.1). Lineage (GTDB taxonomy): Bacteria > Planctomycetota > Planctomycetia > Pirellulales > Pirellulaceae > Aureliella. Next base: position 50,385 of record CAVPPY010000039.1, on the reverse strand, counting down.
GCCGGTTATACATTTCCGTGCTGGCGAAGACGCCAGCCAACGCGTAGTAATCCTCGGTTCCAATCGGATCGTATTTGTGATCATGGCAACGCGCACAGGCAACGGTCAGCCCCAGTAAACCGCGTGTCAGCACATCGACGCGATCCTCCCACTCCTCAGCCTGCACCTCTGGGCTACTCCGGCGATAGTACTTGGGACCTAGTCCGATAAAACCCAAGGCCACATCATCCTGCGGATCCTCGGGGGTCAACAGGTCGGCCGCCAATTGGAGCTTGATGAATTGATCGTAGGGCATATCAACATTGAGTGCTTCAATGACCCAATCGCGATACAAGAAAGAGTTGGGGAAGAACAGCGATTTGTCGTTGCCGACAATATGCGCCTGATCCTCGGCGAAACGCATGATGTCCAACCACAGACGCGCCCAATGTTCGCCAAAAGCCGGCGAGCTGAGCAGTTCATCGATCGCTGCCTGCGTGCTGAGAGCCTTGGGCTCCGTCTGCCATGCATTGAGCTGCGCGAGCGTGGGAGGCAGACCTGTCAGGTCAAAGGCCAATCGCCGCGCTAGCACGCCGGGCGGGGCAGCGGAGGCGGGCGCAGCCCCTGTTGCTCCAGTCGGGCTGCCACGAAGGCATCCAGTCGCCGCTGAGTCCAATCGCCAAAACCATGCGTTGGCAGATCTTGCGCCACCGGTGCTCGAAAACTCCAGAATTCGCGACCCTGCTGGTAATCGATCTCCGATTCCAACGCCTCGTGGGGCTGGGTAATTTCTTCACGCGGGTCATGTGCGCCCTGGGCTATCCACTGCTCAAAATCGCGAATGATGTTATCGGACAGCTTTTTGTCGGGCGGCATTTCCAGCGTCTCGTAGCGCAGCGCAGCGATGAGCAAACTATCCTCGGCCCGCTCGGGGGCGATCGCCGGACCACTTTCACCACCACGCCGCATGGCCTGTCGCGAATCGAGCCGCAGCCCGCCCTCGATTTGCTCACCCTCGCCCGAGTGACAGGCATAGCAGTGCTCGACCAGCACCGGGCGAATCTTTCGCTCAAAGAAATCATCGTCATCATCGGCAATAGTGCTCTGGCTTGCCCAGCCGACCAGCACCACAAACATGGCCAATGCTCATCAACCTCTCCGCCCAAAGTCGGACGGTCGGCGATTGCGCATCCGCGCAACCAGTGTACTGGCCCTTCGCTAAATGATGGCGCCTCGGTCGTTCTGCACATCGGATCTTGCCCTCGTTCAGGCCTGAACTGGTTTCGTGAAAAGCGCACAGGATCAATCGCATGCCATGGAAGCGTAAAAATGAATTCGGCACAAGCGTTAGTCGCTATCAGCGTCATCACGCGATCATTGGCCCAGAAAACAGCGAAGTCATTAGTGGCCTGGCATCAGGACATTGAGCAATTCAGACTTGGGGTCTGGAATCACCGATCGTCGGCCGGCTGAGGGATTTATCGATGAGCGATGCACTAGCCCAGTTGCGGGGCAGGCGATATTATCGTGGGCATGCAGCAATACCTGGAACTGATGCGAACAGTGCTCGAAAGCGGACATCCCAAGCAGGATCGAACGGGTACCGGCACGCGCAGTTTGTTTGGTTATCAAATGCGTTTCGATCTAAGTCAGGGATTCCCCCTGTTGACCACAAAGAAACTGCATTTACGCAGTATCTTGATCGAGCTGTTATGGTTCTTGCGAGGGGACACGAATATCCAGTTCCTGAGGGATCATCGGGTCACCATTTGGGACGAATGGGCAGACCAGGATGGTAACCTGGGGCCTGTCTATGGCAAGCAGTGGCGCTCCTGGGAGTGCCCCAACGGCCAAACGATTGACCAGATTTTGCAGGTTCAACAGGCGATTCGCGAAACCCCCGATTCACGACGCTTGATTGTCAGCGCTTGGAACGTTGCCGACGTCGAGCATATGGCCCTACCACCCTGCCATCTGCTTGTTCCAGTTCTACGTTATCAACGGGCGTTTGAGTTGTCAGTTGTATCAACGCAGTGCAGACTTGTTCTTGGGAGTCCCCTTCAACATTGCCTCCTACGCGTTGTTGACGATGATGATGGCCCATGCGACCAATTTGGAGCCTGGCGAATTCGTACACAGTTTCGGTGACGTGCACCTGTACAATAATCACATTGAGCAGGCCGAGTTGCAGCTGTCTCGACGCCGCGTCCGCTGCCAACACTCGGATCCGCCAGCCGCGTCGTCGATCTTGGATTTTGAATTCGACGACTTTGAGTTGCTGAACTATACGCCGCATCCTCATATTCCTGCCCCGGTGGCGGTGTAATCGCAGCGGCCTCTTGTTAAGAGCCTATCCGAAAAGGGGTCTGACCCTCTCCGGCGAGGCCAAAAAACCAATGAAATCGACTCGCCTCCAAAGGGTCAGACCCCTTTTCGGATAGGCTCTAAGTGCCCGAACCTGATGACCGATTCCCAGCACAAGCTGCCGTTAGCACTGGACTGGACAATAGTAGTCGCCATGGACCTTCAGGGGTTGATTGGCCGCAAGGCTGAACTCCCATGGAGACTGCGCACGGATCTCAAACGTTTTAAACGCCTGACCATGGGCAACTGCCTGGTTATGGGCCGCCGAACCTATGAATCGATTGGACGTCCATTGCCGGGGCGACAAACCATTGTCCTATCCGGCTCCGGGATTTGTGACTCCCGACGCCAGTGTGAGCGTCGTTAGGGACTTGGAGCACGTTCCGGCGGCTGTAGAGTCAGGACGACGAGTGATGATCGTCGGTGGTGCCATGCTGTATGCCTCCGCGATCGCCTATTGCCAGACCATGTGGCTCACTAGGGTGTTGACTACCCTGGAGGGCGACGTTTACTTTCCGAAGATGGATTGGCGAGAGTGGCACATGTTGTCCTCGGAGGCAGTACCGGCCGGTCCACAGGATGAATGGCCCAGCGAATTCCAGGTTTGGCAACGCAATCTAGTGGCATGAGTTCAACCATCGTTACCGGTCGCTTGGCTCCCTCGCCGACCGGAGCATTGCATTTAGGCAACGTGCGCAGTTTTCTGACTGGCTTGGTTATCGGCACGACAAGCTGGTGGGCGCGTTTCTGCTGCGCATCGAAGATATTGACTCGCCACGGATCAAAGCTTGGGCAACGCAGGCGACGCTTATCGATTTGACATGGCTGGGATTGGATTGGGACCATTCCAACATCCATCCCACAACCTCAGACCCAACGGATCGTTCGCCCGCGATTCAGTCCCAGCGACTGGCGCGATACGCTGAAGTCTTGCAGCAACTGATCGCGCGAGGCAAGGTCTATCGCTGTACGTGCACGCGTTCGGAGGTTGCCGAGGCAGCTAGCGCGCCGCATGAATCGCTCTTGGAACCCTTGGAAGGCCCGATCTACCCCGGCAGTTGTCGCGTCACACCTCCAACCGTGGCCGACGATGTTGAATTCTCCTATCGCTGGGCATTCGACGCAGGCAGGCTCGCATGGGTGGACGGACTGCAAGGCCCGCAATCCGCAGAGCCGCTTGTGCAACTAGGCGATTTCGTCATTGCACGCGGCAACGGTCTGCCCGCCTACCAACTGGCGGTGGTAGTCGACGACCAGGACATGGGCGTCACTGAGGTCGTCCGCGGTGACGATCTGATTGCCAGCACTTTTCGGCAACTGGCTATTCTGCGTTTCTTGGGTTGGCCGGCCCCCAGCTACTTTCATGTGCCATTGATGGTCGGTCCCGACGGTAGAAGGCTTGCCAAACGGCATGGCGACACGCGGCGTGAACTATTTTCGTGACGCGGGCATCCCGCCCGAGGCATTGATCGGCTTTCTGGCCTGGACGCTGAACATGAACCCGCAATGCAAATCGATGCAGCCCCAGGATCTGATTGGTAAACTCGATTGGTCGCAATTACCAACCACGCCCACCGTGTTTGATTTGTCGTCAGGCCTAAAAATTCTGCGGCGGATGTGAGTCCGCGCCGTGACGAGACAGTAGAGTGAAATTAGATTACCGCATCAGCCGCAACGCATTAGCGTCCGGTTCCCGCAAAAAACCGGGTGCTAACGCACTCCGGCTGATTTTGAATCTCGCGTAACTTACTTAAACGCGGGTAATTACACGCAGGGCTCCCAGACCGCGATCGGCGAAGGTGCCAGTTTGTGGAGCTTCCCACATGTTGAATTCCGCCCATACGGGCAAGTGATCCGAGACGCGCAATGCTTGATCGCGGGAAATACCAAAGATGCGTTCGATGTCCATCACTCCCCAGCGGCCCGTGTATTCACGAGTGGAAGCTCCAAACAGAATGTTGTCATAGGACTTGGATTGCAGGGTATTGGTTGGCACGCCATTAACAACCCACTGCATGCCTGGGACCTTCCCCAGTCGCCCGAGCTGCGTGGCGCTGGCGTTCAGGTCGCCGAGAATGATCACATCGTCCTCGTCGGGTCGAGCCTGTTGAATGACTTGAAATACGTCGGCCAGTGCATCGACCTCTTGGGGCACTTCGTCCGGATCGGTGTGGATGTTGACCAACCAGAATGTGAAGGCCCGATCGGGTGCCGCCGTACGTGGTCGAAAGCGGGCCATAAAGGGTTCGCGGTGCAGCACATCCTTGGGATCTTGAATGGTCATTACCGAACTCGGATCATGCTCGATGCGATTGGTATCAAAGATAAACGCGTATTGTTCGGTACTTGTCGTGCGACCTAAACGCGGGCCAATGATGTACGAATAGCGACTACCATCGGCATTGATGGCTGCCAGGAATCTAGGCAGTATTTCATCGCTTTTGGCGCGCACTTCCTGAATGGCCACGATATCGAACTGCCGGATGATCGGTACCAAGATTTGAACTACATCCGGTTTGCCCAGCTTGCTTTCACCGAAGACTTGGATGTTAAAGGTCGCCAACAGTAGTCGATCGGCGGGGCGCTGGGCAGATGCCAGCTGGGTGGACACCATAGAGCCAACGGGTGGCGAGGCGCCGCCGGCTGCGGGTGGCTGCCCGCCCAGGCCACCCGTTCCCGGTAGGGCTGTCCCGGGAAAGGCTGCCCCGGGTAGTCCTACTGCATTGGGGTCCACCTCCGACTGGAGATATTCCAGCAGCGACCCTAGCAATGGAATGTCGCGATTAAAGTACGCACCGATGCTACCGCTGGAGAGGCTGGTCAACAGCATCCATAGCACGGTGGACAATCGCCACGACTGTTTGGATTGAGTTTTCTTTTTCGCCACCTGCGGCTTCCTTGCCTTTCGATCAGACATCCTGCCTGATGACTACTGCTGAGCGGATCGCTATGGATCGTAGGAGAAATGACGGTCGCATTTCTCGTGGTGCCACCACACGCCGTCGTGATGCTCACCTAAAAACGGGACGGTGATTTCTCGAATGACGCTGGCGGGTGCTATCCGTGCGACAATGCCTCGGCAGCAATGCGAGATAATCGTGGTTCCTCTTCCTCCGCCGCGGCTTGCAGGGCCCGCTTGGCGGACTCGCTGCGGCACCCAATTTGGCCTAGCGCCCATGCCGCCCGTTGACGAGTGGCCAGGTCTGTACTGCCTGCCAGCGTCTTGGCCAACGCCTCCTGGCTTGAAAGGGCTGCCGCGCCCATTCGTCCAAGCAAGGTCGCCGCCCAATAGCTTACCAGAGGCTCGGAATTGTCCAGCAATCGAATCAATGCCCCTTGGCATTCCACGGACGGTGAGCCCATGTTCTCGAGAGCCTCCACAGCCCAGTCCCGCGCGCCCTCATCCGCACAGGCCTCCACCAACTCGACTGCCGCGCCAGCAGCCAACTCGCCTGCAGTGGCTAAGGCCTCCGCTGCCTGCTCACGCCTCGCGCTTTCGGGAGCTTGCAGGTCGGCCTTCAATTGTTCAATGTCGGACATGCGCTTGCCTCTGCCTCCATTCTCGTTGATGCTAGCTAGGGCTGTGACTCCAGTAAATAATTCTTATGGCAGCCAAGTTTGTCTACTAGCAGGCCGCAGGTCCGAGCTCAAGGTGAATTGTGCCAGACGAAGGTTCCGCCGGTTGCAGATTGGGTTTTGCGGACCGCTATGGCAATTTAATCTAGAGGTGGGGTAAATTGAGCAGAGCCCCCCAGGAACACCCCACAACCTGACCGCCTCCGCCCCATGTCGGCTCGTCCGACGTGAGCGCAAGTTTTGAGGTTAGCTAACGAGCCATTTCAAGACAGCTCCCCTTGCCGGCTTGCCCGGCAGGAAGCGAAGTTTCATTCCCACCTCGAATCGCACTTGGCTCGATACTTGCCTCCCGGTTGGACAAGCGGGCCGGGGAGGTGAGGCAGGCGGTGTCAATTGGGCGACGGCCCTAACTAAAAAACTTTGGCTCCGGCTGGGCGAGCCAGCGGGGGGCCGCGGGATTAATTGAAACCTACGATAGTTCCTTTCACGCTGCATCACCTCCAACCTCCGTCCCAATGTCCGCATCGAACACAACTCGGCATCGGGAGAATCGCTAAAGCCGCCTAACTTGCAAGCCCCGATCTGCACCCAAGGTTCCGCCGGTTGCAGATTGGGTTTTGCGGACCGCTATGGCAATTTAATCTAGAGGTGGGGTATGATCACCGCAGCCGTTGGGGGCCAACCAAGAGTGTCTGGCGTATCGTTTGCTCGACCTCCGCGTCGCGCTCGCGGTTGAGCAACACTCTCAAACTGCGTTCCACATGGGGATCGACCATTGAGCTCAACAGGGAAACGGCCAACTTGCGAACTTCCGGTTGACCGTCCTCAGCCATCCACAGCAGCCAAGGGGTTGGCTCGCTTTCTCCGTTGGCTGCAATTTGACCAAGCAACTGCAAGCGGCGAGCAGCCGAGCACGTCGCCAGTTCGCAAGCCAAGGCCAGTCGGGTTTCACTCATGCCCTTCTTGCGCAACGCCAGACAGGCACTTTGAACCACATTTGGCTGGACACTGGCCAACAAGCGAACCAACTGTTCAATTTCCAGCTCATCGATACCTCCCAGCGCGGCAGTTGGTTGAGTCAGTCTGCAGCGAGCCTGGTAATGGGACTGTGCGAGAGAGTAGCCGGTACGCGCCACGAACTGCGGTTGCGGCGATTGCGGATCGCCCACAGCCATTTCTACCGGAGCCATGCCATACCCATGCAAGGCTGTTGCTTCCAGCGATGAAGAACCGTCCACCGTCTCGGAAAAGGGCAGTTGAGATTCAGCCAATAACGGTTGATGGGAGGAGCGATTTTGCAGGTTGGATGTCATCCGACCGTGGATGCTCGTGCTCGCACTGGTTTCCTCAATGGTGCGCAGCGGCACCCCGGCTGGCAGCAGCCCAAGTTCGTCTCGGGCCAACGGGACCTCAGCCTGGCGCATGGTTGAGCGGGCTGCAGTGGTAGCCACGGGATCAGACAATGTCGCGGAACTGCCGGCTGCCTCGACCCGCGGAGCGGCGAATGGTACAGGTCCAACATCGGTAGCCGCCCAATGGTTGTCTCGTGCATGGGGATCCTGGACTGTTCCCGCGCGGCGGATAACCGCTTCGCAGGCCGCCAAAACAGAGGCCAATTCGGGAGCATCGCGATCGATGCAAACCGTATAAATTCGCGACGCCAAGCCACTAGCCAACATCAATGTGTTCGGCGATGCAGATTCCGGCATTTGCTGGAGGCGGGCGGCCAATTCGCTGAGTCTGTCCATCGACTGCGAATCACCAAGCTTCTGCCAACGCGTGATCTGCGCGTCAAGCGTACGGAAGGCTGTTCGGGACACACGGGAATCGGCGTGCTCTAGCCCAGCCACAATTTCGAGGCTAGCATTCGCGTCCAGCATCAGCAGACCATCGAGTGCTAACAGGGCCTGCTCCGCCGATTCGGCTGCACTCAACTGGCTGGACAAGCTGCGAGCCAACGAGTCGCGGCCCACGAACCAGCAGCCCAGCCCCAGACCAATCCCCAACAGGCACCACACTAGCCAACCACCCGGCAAGCTAAAGCGATGGGAGTCCGGCGCTGGTTCCACTTGGAATCTCAGATCCAAACGTTCGATGTTTTGTTGATTGTCCGGCATTCAATAAAACTCGAAATTTTCTTGGCAGTCGGCCTAGCGTCTCAGGGCAAACCTGCTTCTCGCAGAACCGCCGAATGGTCTCAAGGGCAATTCACCATTTTGCTATCTTTAGCAAGCAGGCAAGCAGCTCAAACCGGCCCAGCTTTCTCCGACGTTTATCGCATTCCATTGCCTACACGCAATTCAAAGTGGGGAGGGAGCACGCTGCGAACCGATCAAGTGAAGAGTTGGCGTTGCAGCGCCAACCTGCATGGCCTCCCAGCGAGCGGTCCGTGCAGCCGGTCGCCGGGATACCTCAGTGGACTACGCGAGCGTGGGCTTCTACATGCGGATTGCTCTTGTTGTGCTCCTATTCCACCTGCTGGTCAGCCTCCCGAGTGCCGGTAGCGGACGCTTTTGCCGGGCCGAAGACACGGTCATCGAAGGTGCTTCCTCACGCGAGATTCGCTTGGAGGCAGTGCAGAGCGTTCCTTTTCATCGACTAAACAGCAACACTGCCCAGCTGGTTCGCGAAGTCGTTGAAAACCCCAGCTTCTTTCGACGAATGCCAACCCAAGAAATTGAATGCGATCCGCAAATGTTCACATTTCTGGTCCGTCGACCGGAAGTGATGGTCAATATTTGGCAGTTGATGGGCATCACGCAAGTATCGACACAGCGGACGAGCCCCAGTTCGTTCTTGGCTGATGACGGAGCAGGCACCACAGCTCGTTGCGATCTGGTATACGGCGATAGCAATCTGCATATTTACTACGGCAATGGCATGTACGACGGCAGCATGACGCCGCGTAAAATGCGAGGTCGCTGCGTATGCATATTGCACACGCGCCACGCAAATCAGGATCCGCAGAGCGGAACGCGTCGCCGGCACCATGGACGTCTTCCTTAAGCTGGACAATCTTGGCGCCGACATTCTGACCAGAACGTTGGGACCGTTCGTTGGCAAAACGGCGGATTACAATTTCGTCGAGACAGCCAAATTCATGTCCCAGATCTCGCAGATTTGCTCCCATAATCCCGCGGCAGCTCAAGGCTTGGCGATGCAGCTGAATCGCGTCGATGACACGGTCCAGCAGGAGTTCGCGGCCATTGCAGCGAGGATTGCCGCGAGTCGAGCGGAACCCAGTCCCGTAGCCACCGCGTTGAAGCAATCCGACGCAGCTCTCCCCGATGTCGGGAACAAGGCCCAGCCTTCTTACCCGGACAGGGGAACAGCATTGCGTCCCGCTGCAGTCCAAAGAAGCTTCTCCGATCTTCCGTCCGACAACTGGTCTGCTTCGCGAGAGCAACCCTCTAAATCGACCGGGAAGGTGCAATCCCCGCCAGCATCTCCCTCAGCTGTGCAGCCAAGCAAGCCGAATATCTTCATGCGCCGTTAACGCGGGTCTGCGCTCCGTCTCCGTGCCGCGTTCATCTTGACAGTTGCCCGTGACGCAACTGGTCGCGCGGTCAAGATTCTGTCGTTGGTTCAGCCAACCTCTCGATATATATGCTTGCGACTGGAGGCTGCATCGGTCACCATGGAGCGACTTCTTTTGCTGGCTCTAGCTTGATTCCACCACTGAAAGCTAAATCCTTGCCGGAAAACGACGACCATATTTTTAGTGATGATGCGGTAGAAGATGAGACCGCTGGTGCTGCGCGTCCATTCAATCGGCCGCTGCTCAAGGTCAGTCTGCTGGGAGTGATCATTTCCGGCGTGGTAGTGCTCATTTCGGCAATCCTCGCCAATGTGGCTACTGCCAATTCGGATCTCGAGTTCGCCGCGAGTGTCGTCAATCGCTTGGCCACGGTGCTCATGCTGATTGCCTTCGGCGGAATTTTCATGGCCTATCAAATTCCCAAACTGCAGAAACTCGGGCACAGTTTCCATCCGGGGATGCCACCCGCCGTTATCCCCACCATTTCCCACACAGAGTGCCGCGATGTCAAATTCCGAATCGATTGATGGGCCACAGCCGCCTGTATTTGATGCCGCCAGGGCGATTCCGGCAGCTGGCTACTCGGAGTCTGCGTACTCATCAACCGCTCCATCCCAGTCTTCCGCAGTGCGCAGGCCGACGACACCCGCCCAAGCTTTTTTTCTTCTGCTGATGATCAACATTTGCGTGGTGGGTGCTTTTTGGGTTTTGGGTTTCTTGCTCTATCAAGTTGGTGGACAGAGTATCTTCGGCTTCATTTTCATGCCACTGATGGTCCTCTTGCCCGGACTCTTTGTGTGCATGATCGTTTGGCATCGTGGTGTCGTTCAGGCCTACGCTATCGGCACGATGCCCGCACTGCTGAGTCTCTTTTTTTACTCCACTTCCTTTGCATTTGCGTTCTCTCCCCGCGGTAACCCCTGGTCGATGCTGATCAGCATGGGCGTGGGCCTCAGTCTGGTAGGTTTGAGCGGTCTGCTGTGCGCGGCTACGTTGCAAGCTTGCTTTCCTTCCGCGGCCCTCCGCAACAGGGGCAATGAAAACAAGGACCTGCGATTCAGCGGTCAGGCAGCGAGGAAGTTCCACCACGCAAGTGGCGTAAGTACTGCCGCAAAGGCAAAGGACATCCACCGCGACATGCGACCCGTGCTACGCCAATCGAATAACTTTGGGTTATTGGGCGCCATGGCCGGAGCCGCCTGAATTCAAGGAATCTTGGAAGCAACCGAATTCTACGGAATCCGGCTACCCCCGGGAGACAATCTGGCCAACGACTGTAGACCAGTATCAGCCACAGGCTGTTGCTGTCAAGTCTACAGGCCCAGCAGCGGCTTGATCAGTAGTATGGTCAAACAGGTGACCAGCGCGATGGCGGTTAGATTTAGCGTGAATCCGGCGCGTACCATCTGGGGTACGGTAATGGCGCCGGAGCCAAAGACGATGGCATTGGGCGGGGTGGCCACCGGCAACATAAACGCACAACTAGCGGCAATCGTGGCAGGCACGATCAGCAAGTAGGGGTGGATGCCGAGTCCTGGTGCAAGCGCCGCCAAGACGGGTACCAACGACGCTGTCGTGGCAGCATTGGATGTTAACTCCGTCAAGAATACGATGGCCGTGGTGACCATCAAGATCAACAGCATGGGTGAAATATTTCCGAATGCGCCCGTAAGGCTGCCAATGAATTCGGCAACGCCATTGGTTTGCACGGCCCGCGCTAAACTCAATCCGCCACCAAACAAGAGTAGAATCCCCCATGGCATTCGCTCCGCGGTTTGCCAGTCCATGGTGAATTCGCGGCGCGAGAAATTAACAGGTATCAGGAATAGCAACATGGCTCCAGTCATGGCGATGCCCGCGTCGGTCAAATTCGAAAAGGGATAGTAGCTGCTGTCCGCCCAGCTGAATTGCCATCGATTGAGTAGTGGACGAAATAACCACAGACCGACCACAGTGCCAAAGATGGCCAGGGTGTTCCATTCGCCGACTTGCACCTTGCCCAGTTGCTGTAACTCACGCTTGATCAGCTGTTTCCCACCCTGGATTTCGATAGAGCGAATCGGAAACAGGAAACGCGTCAAGACAATGAACATGATGGGTAGAAAGATGAGCGCAAAAGGCACGCCAATCCGTAGCCAGCCCACGAAACTTATGTCCTGACGATAGGGCAGGGCAATGTCATTTCTGATAAAGCCGATCAAAAAGGTATTCGTCGGCGTACCGATGATAGTCATCACACCACCAATCGAGGCCGAATAGGCAATCGACAATAACAAACACGTAGCAAACTGCTTGACCAGTTCAGCCTGCTGCTCTCCCGTCTTGTGTGGATCGTCCGACCGTAATTGATGGCTGAGCAGAGCTACAACACTGAGGGCAATGGGCAGCATCATGGCCGTGGTGGCCGTGTTGGATACGAATGCGCTGAGGACCGCAGTGACCAGAGTGAAGCCCGCGATCATCCTGGTAGCCGACGTGCCAATGATACTCAACGTCATCAGCGCGATCCGCTTTCCCAATCCCCAACGTTCCATCGATAGTGCCAATACAAAGCCGCCAAAATACAGATACACCAGGGGATCGGCATAAGGCGAACACGCCTCATCCATGCTGGCTATTCCCATTAGCGGGAAAAGGACCATCGGCAGTAATGCTGTACCGCTGATGTGAATCGCCTCGGTGAGCCACCACACGCCCATCCACACCATCACCGACAAGGTGGCTCGTCCCGCCCACAAAAAAGGAACCACGCCCAACTGGCTATCCCCAGCATCCCCTGAACCCGTTTGGGAATGGGTCGGGAACTCTGTCGGCAACCAAGCCAAACACAGACAACAGGACACGGGCCCAAGCACCAGTCCAAACCACTGCAGCCAGTGAATTTTTCTTAGGTCAGTATCCATCGTGTGCGTTCCCTGGTATTTTCTGTTAGCCAATCAGCAGGTCTCAAGGTGGTCCCTCGGATGCGCTGGTCTTTTAGGAATAACGGCGAAGAGTTATGCAAGAACACGGACCTTGGACGATTTTGCGCAAGCAGACGGTTTATCAGGATGCGTGGGTCCAGGTGCAGCTGGATGATGTGATTCGTCCCGACACGCTGCCAGGAACCTACACTACCGTTACGCTCAAGGCGGGAGTCTGCGTAATCGCTGTGGATGCCAGGCAAAGGGTGCATCTTACAAAAGAATTCCATTATGCGGTTGGCCGAACCACGCTCGAAGGCGTCAGTGGCGGCGTTGAAGAGGGGGAATCGCCGGAGGCTACAGCACAGCGCGAACTGGCTGAGGAATTGGGCTTAACGGCTAAACGCTGGACGCGACTAGGACAAGTAGATCCTTTCACCGCCGCCATTCATTCACCCGTTCAGTTGTATTTGGCTCAAGATCTGTCTCAAGGGTCATCACAACCCGAAGGCACGGAAACCATCGAGCACGTTATACTTTCACTGGATGAGGCCGTGAGAATGGTGCTCCGCAGCGAAATCACGCACGGTCCAACCTGTGTGGCCCTGCTACGCATCGCGCTAGGCAAGGACATTTTTTGACCGACGTTTCCCATCCCGGTGAGGCCTCCATTCCAATGCTCGACAACGGTCGTGATTTCTTCCAGCAAACGCGCGACGAGTGGCTGCGGGAGGACCTGCAACAACTGGTTCAATTGGCAATTCGCGAGGATCTTGGGCGAGGTTTCGACCTGACTACCTTGGCCACGGTACCAGAAGGATTGCCTGCCGCTGCAGATATTGTTGCCAGGAAGGCAGGCGTTGCCGCCGGCGTCGATCTGATCGAATGGATTATCGAAACGCTCAACGCGCAAATTGCTGTGCATGTCCTGGTGCCCGATGGCCAGTCCTTTGACCGCGGCACGACATTAGCCAGTCTGCAAGGTGATGCGAGAGATGTGTTAATCTGCGAGCGCACGATCCTGAATTTCCTCGGACGCTTGTGCGGTATCGCCAGCTGGACGCAAAAGCACGTCAAACTGCTGCACGACTTGCCCACAAAGCTGTATGACACGCGCAAGACTACTCCCGGCTGGCGGCGGCTGGAAAAATATGCGGTGCGCTGCGGTGGAGGGCGCAATCATCGAAACGGACTCTATGATGCCGTATTGATAAAAGACAATCACTTGGCCTGCCATGCCCGCCTGACCGGTGAAGTGCTCAGCCCGCAACAGGCCGTGCAAGCCGCACGACAATTCATCCTGGATTCGGCAGAAACCCCCGATGATACGATCCTGGAAATCGAGGTCGATTCTTTAGAACAATTGGTCGACGCGCTGCTGGCCAACCCCGACATTGTGCTGCTGGATAACATGTCCAATGATCAACTGCGGAGTGCCGTTGCCATGCGGAATTCTGCTCCCACGCACGCCGGTAGAGGAGTGCAGTTGGAAGCCTCGGGAGGCGTCAGTCTGGAAACACTCCGCGGCATCGCCGAGACAGGCGTCGAACGCATCAGCGTAGGCGCCCTGACACACTCGGCAATCAATTTGGACCTCGGCCTGGACTGGACACTGTAACGCCTCCACGGAAAAAAGAGGCCAATGGCATGGCAGGTACTGAGAGCCCCTCGAGGCAGACTCTGCGAGTTGCGTCGCACCACGGCCCAGTCTCGGAGAGTTCTCGGACAACTCTCGTCCACGCAGGCTAATCCTGACCCTTGCCGTGCGATAAATCCGCGGACATCTCTTTGCAGAAACAGCCCGCGTAATCGTGTAGAGCCTCGCGAAACTCGCGCAGCAGACGGCTTTGAAAGCGGTACGGATTCCACACCGCTGCGATGGTGCGTTTTGGCCTGGTGCCGTCAAGCGAGCGATAAACGCGGCGACTGCTGCGATCGATTTGCTTGGCCATGGCAGGGATCATGGAAACACCATGCCCCAAGGATACCAATTCCTGCACCATGACGAGCTGGCTTGTTCGCTCGACGGATACAGGCTGAATAGACCGCTGACGACAATAGGAAGTAATATTCTCCGACAAACAATGCGCTTCATTCAGCAGCACAAATGGATAATGCTCAACATCGGCTAGCTGAATTTTCTTTTTCTTGAGTAATGGATGCTCGAGCGGCAACACCAACAGCAGCTCTTCATCGAATAGCTTCTCGACTTCCACATAACGCGTGGGAACCGGCAGGGCCAAGATGGCCACATCGACGTCTCCCTGCCTGCAGCGCTTCATCAGGCTGTCGGTTGTGTCTTCTTGCACCAGCAAACTGGCTCGCGGGAACAGATCCGAAAACTGCCTCAACAACTCAGGCAGAAAGAATGGCGCGATCGTCGGAATAGCGCCGATGCGGATCCGCCCACTCTGACCATCGTCAACAATCTCTGCCTTGGTGTCCTCCAAAATCAATAAGATCTGTTGCACCCGCTTGTGGAACAGCTGTCCAACGTCGGTCAATTCAACCCAACGCGGCTTGCGGTCGAAAAGCACTGGCCCCAATTCCTCCTCCAATCGCTGGATCGACCGGCTGAGCGCTGACTGGGAAATCCCAAGCCTCTTGGCAGCCAGCGTAAAGTTCCCTAGCTCGGCCAGGCACTGAAAATTGGCAAGTTGCTGTATATCCATGAGTAAGTATCCATCGTTTCGCCGCCCTGATGCTGAGCACTCTGCCATGCATCTCACGCATAGCAGCTATGCTAACCATGCATTTGACGAAGGTAAAGGAAAAAGCGACAATGAGGATTCCTGCCATTCAAGTTGAAAAGTGCTGCCTGGGAGGGTCCCAAGCAAGGCGAGTGTGGAGGCTCGGCTGAGCGTCTGAGACCCTTTTGGGCTTCGCTGCGTTGGACTCCCCTCAGGAACCTGCTTCGCAGCACGAGAAAGTTACCCACCCCATCCCCTACAAGTACTTGAAAACTGCACGACCTCGAAAGGAAGAACCATGAGATTTCGACTGCGCTCTGTTGCCCAGCCCTACTGCCTGGCGTTTGCTGCCAGCCTAGGCGTATTCTCCTGCGGATGGTCCGCCGCTCAAGGAACCGATGCGGCGAAGACCGCTGCCCGCACGGCCCCTGCCGGAAGCCCAGCAACCGCGGCGCCCGCAAAAACGGAAGCTGCCCAGTGCCCGGTCATGGGGCCTGTAGCCGCCGCCAGCGACAGACATACGGCCGCAGGCGCCTACAACAATGGCGATTGGTGGCCAGAACAGCTGAATTTGCAGATCCTGCACCAGAACTCGTTGAAGAGCAATCCAATGGGGCAGGATTTCAATTACGCCGAAGAATTTGGCAAGCTCGATTTGCCAGCTCTGAAGCAGGACATCATGAAGCTGATGACCACGTCCCAGGACTGGTGGCCAGCCGATTATGGTCATTACGGTCCACTCTTCATTCGCATGGCATGGCATAGCGCGGGAACCTATCGCGTGGCCGATGGTCGCGGAGGGGCGGGCTACGGCACACAGCGTTTTGCACCCCTGAACAGCTGGCCAGACAACGGCAATCTCGACAAGGCACGCCGCTTGCTATGGCCGATCAAGCAAAAATACGGCAATAAGATCTCGTGGGCCGACCTGATGGTCCTGGCCGGCAACTGCGCCCTGGAATCCATGGGTTTCCAGCCCCTTGGCTTTGCTGGCGGACGCGAAGATGTGTGGGAGCCGCAGCAAGATATCAACTGGGGTCCTGAGAGCAAATGGCTGGGTGATGAGCGCTACTCGGGAGATCGCCAATTGGACAATCCGCTGGCTGCCGTTCAAATGGGGTTGATTTACGTCAATCCTGAGGGTCCGAATGGCAAGCCCGATCCTTTGGCAGCCGCCCGCGATATCCGTGAGACTTTTGGACGCATGGCCATGAACGACGAAGAGACCGTAGCCCTGATCGCCGGGGGACATACCTTCGGCAAGGCCCACGGCGCGGCGGATCCAAGTCGCTTCGTTGGGCCCGCTCCCGAGGCAGCCAGCTTGGAAGAGCAGGGCCTGGGATGGAAGAATAGCTTTGGCAGCGGAAACGCCGGCGATACCATTACCAGCGGTTTGGAAGGGGCCTGGACCTCGACTCCCACACGCTGGTCGAATGGCTACTTTGACAACCTGTTTGATTACGAATGGGAACTGACGAAGAGCCCTGCCGGCGCTTGGCAGTGGACCCCCAAGGAGCAAACCGCTCAGGGGACTGTCCCCGATGCTCACGACGCCCAAAAATCTCATGCTCCTATGATGTTCACTACCGATCTAGCGCTCAAAATGGATCCCGTTTACGGACCTATTTCACAGCGATTTCATGAGAACCCCGAGCAGTTCGAGCAGGCTTTCGCCAAAGCCTGGTACAAACTGACCCATCGTGACATGGGGCCCGTCTCGCGCTGCCTGGGACCCTGGGTTGCACCACCTCAATTGTGGCAAGATCCAATTCCTGCCCGCGGGGTTGCGAACATAGATGCCCAGGACATTGCTGTTCTTAAGAACAAGCTGCTGACCAGCGGGCTGAGCATTCCGCAATTGGTCGAAACGGCCTGGGCCTCTGCATCGACATTTCGCGGCAGCGACAAACGTGGCGGCGCCAATGGCGCTCGGATTCGCTTGGCACCTCAAAAGGATTGGCCAGTGAATCAGCCCGCCGAATTGGCCAAGGTGCTGGTCGCACTGGAGAAGATCCAAAAGGATTTCAATGCCTCTCAATCGGGTCGAAAGCGAGTCTCACTGGCAGACCTTATCGTTTTGGGTGGATGCGCCGCCATCGAACAGGCTGCCCGCAAGGCGGGACACGCCGTGGACGTTCCCTTCTATCCCGGACGCACCGACGCAACTCAGGAGCAAACGGACGTGGAAAGCTTTAGCGTTCTGGAGCCCACCACCGACGGCTTCCGCAACTATTTCGGACCTCAACTCAACCGACCTGCCGAGGAAATGCTGATCGACCGCGCCAGCCTGCTGAACTTGACCGCGCCGGAAATGGCCGTGCTCGTCGGTGGTCTGCGCGTTCTCGACACCAATGCCGACGGCTTGAAAATGGGGCAATTCACCCAACGACCAGGAACATTGACGAATGACTTTTTCGTAAACCTGCTGGACATGGGAACGGTGTGGAACAAGTCCGCCCAGTGCGAGCACTTCTACGAGGGTCTCGATCGTGAAACCGGCGATGTCAAATGGCGAGCTACCGCCGTCGATCTTGTGTTTGGTTCCAACTCGCAACTGCGAGCCATCGCGGAGGTCTATGCCAGCCAAGACGCACAGCAAAAGTTCGTTCATGATTTCGTTGCCGCCTGGAACAAGGTCATGAACCTCGATCGCTTTGACCTGCCCGCCTCGGTGCGTCAAGGCACCCAGGCAAACCGGCTAACACGGCGCTAATTTCCTGGGAATTACAAGTGCACTCCCCTTTCGCGCACCAGACGCGAGAGGGGAGTTTGCCTTGAAGAGGCAGAGCTAGTCGACAACGTGAATGCACCAGTGGGCCTGCTCGCCGCCCCACCCCCACGAATCATGCGTCACCCTCGGATTCCTGAGCATCCTCCGCAGACACCAACACGGCGAGTCTATCTCGGACAAAATCGCGAATCTCGTCTCGCACGCGACGGTAATGATCGAGGCGCAGCTTCCTCATTCGCGGCGTCTTTGGCCAGCTTGGGTGGATCGTCAAAGCCGACGTGAATCAACCTTGACTTCGTCAGGAACGTTGGGCAGTTCTCGTCGGCATGTCCGCAAACCGTGATTACCAGATCAAGCGGAACGCCCTTCAATGAACTCGCCAGCTTGGACGACTGTCCAGAGATGTCCACACCAGCTTCCTTCATCACTTTCATGGCATTCGGGTTCATGCCGTGAGCTTCGATCCCCGACGAATAGGCTTCGATCACGTCACCGTGAAAGTGACGTGCCCAGCCTTCAGCCATCTGACTGCGACAGGAATTGCCTGTGCACAGAAACAGAACATTCTTCTTAGTCATTTGGGCTAACCTTACTTGGTTTAATGATCCTTTAACGCGTTGCGGCTAAGTCAGCAACATCTTTGCGCCAACTTCGCTTCCACTTCGTCGAGGAATGGCAACTCGTTCGCGCAATTTGGATGCGCACCGCATGGACAATGGCCCAAGCCAGCTCTGCGAATACCTCTGCCGCCGAATGAGTTTTCAGCTTCGCCCTTTTCGAGTCGCACGGTTTCCTAATGCTCCGTCTTGCCATGGACTTTATATCGTCTATCTACGCTAGACGATTGCGGTTCATTCGGCAAGAGGCTTGTTTCAGAACGCAGGCAATTCTGGTTCGTCTGCAAAAGGTCAGAGTTGGAATTCCAACGCGCTCTGGAAAAAGTCATCAAAAGCAATATTATTTGCAGAGCGGAACTGGATGGAAATTTGAAGTCGTATCGGCGGGCGGCTTAGTACCTTTCCGAAAATATAGCCGCTTCGGCGCTATCCGCGGTTCTCCTCGGTCTTTGTATAGATTGTGATTGTGGACAGTTCATTGGTTTGTTCGCCCATTTTCTTCAACTTGTGCGTCGTAACACGTTTGCGTTTCGGACAAGTGCCCTAGTGAGCTGGTCCATCGTGTTAGCGACGAAGACTAACGCCTTCAGAGCTTCGCATGTTCAAGAGCATTGAATTTGACGACTGCGTTTTAGCAGGAATTGGCAATGGCACGCGGGACATCGACCAGTGGCAATTGCAGTTGCCCTTGGAAATACGGTCACGCGTTGTCGCTATTGTAGAAGCTCCCAATTGGCATGAACTGCCGCAGGGCTCGAGGATAGAAATGCCAGCCACGCCTAACAGCAATGCAGCCTTAACCCTTCCTTCGCTTAGCCTTGGAATCTTGACCATCGCAGCAATTCTTTGCGGCATCATCTTCGGTTTCATTTTTCAATCGGCGGCGATTGTGTATCTATGCCTGACTGTCGCGGGGTTCAGTATAGGCACGACGATCTTCCTGCAAAGTCGAGCAAAAGGCGTTGCGGCTGCCTTAGGAATCAATCCATCAATCGAGGACGCGCAGTCGCGCGGATTTTATAAGACTCCAGATGTTCATGGCCGAAACTTTGAGAAGCGTGGGGATGGTACTCGCGATCATGTTGTCGGTTCTGCTCGTCTGGGCGCTTTATGAAGTCGATAAACGATATTTCGGCGAAGTGGATTCAATGGTTGCGGCATCGATTCGAGCCGCCACAATTTTCGTTTTTCCGATTACCATCTGGTTTGCCTGGTATAGTTATCGGAAAAGAAGCGGGGCCGTTTTCACAGTTGCCAGATGCATGCGAGGCCTTCTCGCTAGTAACCTTTCTCCGATTTGGGTTAGCTGGCTTTACGCCGGCAAGCGTTATCCAGCCAAAGTTGACGCAGTGCAGCCAACCGACCGCACCCTTAAGCAGGTCGCCGTTGATAACTGGTTGCTGCCGGTGCTCTTTGTAATTTGTCTTGTGTTGTTTTCCAACACGCAATGGCTTGAGGGTCAATTCAACGTCGACCCAGTTCCTGACAATCGACGTGGCAAAGCGCATTGGGTCAATTATGTGGTTCAGTGGTTGTTTCAGCATCCAACCTCGACTCTGTTCATCGCTGCCCCGCTTGGGTCATTGTCAATTGCTGGATTCGCGTTCAAGCTGTTGAAAGTTGCAATTCCCAAGCTCGCTGGACGCATTGCCATGGCGATCTTTTTCCTATCGCTTCTTCTATTCGCGACCAGAAGCCTCGCCTAGACGCTTCGATGACTTTCAAGTCCTCTTTTTTCCAGATTAGATTTTAGGGTAGCCGGATTCGTCAGAATTCGGTTCATTCCGTGATTCCTCGAAGCCTGGCGACTCCGGCTACCGCGAAAACCTTAAGCTGAACTGCTAGCACTGGACCAGCGCTGTGTCCAACTGTACTTTTTAGGGTTCATCACCATTAACCGCAGGGCGTAGCCTGAGTTTCAAACACGATCTCGCAGGCTGCATCTTCGTATGGTCCAAGGCCTAAAGCCCAAGTCTACTGGTCAGTCTACTCCCAACTATCGCTCTATCCGGGACTGGAGCAAGGCGAGCAACGCTTCGGCATCGTCGGTACCCAATTTAAATGTGCCACGTTGGAAGCGCAGCACAACGCAGTCGCGTCCCCAAATATTCCACACCCAGCCGCCTCGAATACTCAGGTGAATTCCCCAGCCATCGAGTAGGGTGGTTCGACCACGCTCAACTGTGGCCAGGTCCCTATAGCGAATCGACCTGCGAAACAGCGGTAATGGACCAAAACTTACCGAAAGTCGATCCCCTGCGTCTTCGACCGTAAGATGGTGAAACGATGCTGCAAGAATCAGCATCAACACGCCCATGCCAGGAAACAGCCAGGGAAAGGGCTGTTCGCCACGTAGAAGCCAGCCGAGCAACATGAACAGAACTGCTAAGGCATACAGAAGTATGCAAAGCGGTGACCGCTGAGTGTGCTTGTAAGCCATACAAGTGAACCTTCTAGACGAGAAATCCATCGACTAATCCTTAGTCTACACGCTAGACTGCAATTATTTTGGCCGACGTGCCTCGACTGATGGCTCGACCGACGCCGACGGATAACGCTCGACGGGAGATGTTCGGTTGGTTGACTGATAAGTCGATCTACAAGTGGGCACCGGCAATGGAAGCCGACTTGCCGGTTGAAGTTTAGTCGCTGATCGCCTATCGCAACTCGGAGAGCGAACAAGCACAGGCCTTGATCGCTGGCGGGCTCGACAACGTCCGCTGGGACCTGTTGTCCGATGACGCCATGGGTCCGAAGGTTTGGGCTGCACTGGCTCGCAAGATGGGTCCGCAGACGCTGCGCATGAACCTGAACACTCTGCTGCGACACGGCGCCTTTGATGTGGCCCCGTCACTCCGTGACGGGGGTGTCGATACCGAGGTCAGTCACGGAGTGACTGACCCACATGTGCTTGTGGCGACGATGCTCAATTACGGCAGGACGTTGAATCGCTTCTCCGAGTGGATGGCACAGCGGCCAGCTTTCTGGAAAAGCCAGCGGTACCCATGGACTCCACGCCAGACCTTACTTCGGCATTTCAGCCCATTTCCGAGGGACCTGGCTCCATTGTCGGCCCCTATCGACTGATGGAGCAGGTTGGCGAGGGCGGTCTGGGCTCGTCTTTGTAGCGGAGCAGCAACGGCCCGTTCGCCGAAAAGTCGCGTTGAAGATCATCAAACCGGGTATGGACACTCGAGAAGTCATCGCCCGCTTCGAGGCCGAACGCCAAGCTCTGGCACTGATGGACCATCCCAATATTGCCAAAGTGCTCGATGCCGGTACCACCGACTCGGGTCGCCCGTTTTTCGTGATGGAGTTGATTCGGGGCGTCCCGATCGTCGAATACTGCGACTCGCAGGGACTTTCGACGACTGAACGCCTCAAATTGTTTGTTGACGTTTGCCGCGCCGTGCAACATGCCCATGCCAAGGGGGTGATCCATCGGGACTTGAAACCCAACAACATCTTAGTATCACCACACGATGGTATTCCGGTGGTGAAAGTGATCGACTTTGGTATTGCCAAAGCCATGGGCCAGCAGCTGACCGAAAAGACGATCTACACGCGACTGAATCAAATGATCGGCACTCCGCTGTATATGAGCCCCGAACAGGCTGAGATCAATGCCTTCGATGTTGACATTCGCAGCGACGTTTACAGCCTCGGGGTCTTGCTCTACGAATTGCTGACGAGCACGACCCCCTTCGACAGCGAGCGTTTTTCGAAGGCAGCCTACGACGAAATCAAGCGCATTATCCGCGAGGAAGAACCGCCGACTCCCAGCAAACGCCTGAGCACCCTTGGGGCTACCATTTCCACGGTTTCCAAGCAGAGAAATACGGAACCCAGTCGCCTGTCCGCCTCGCTCAAAGGCGAACTCGACTGGATTGTCATGTGCTGCCTAGAGAAAGATCGCGCGAGGCGCTATCAAACCGTTGCCGATTTGTCCGCAGATGTCACCAGACATCTCCAGCATGAACCCGTGAATGGCGTCCCACCAAGCGTGGCTTACCGTGCTCAAAAGGTACTCCGAAGATATCGTGTTCCCATCGCCTTGGCAGCCAGCTACGTACTGCTCTCCTTGGTTGGAGTCGGTGCATTTTATTCTGCAATGGTAAATGCGCAGCGAAACGCTTCCGTTGCCAGGCAGCAGGAAGCCAAGGCAAAAGAAGCAGAACAGAGAGCCAGCCAATATGCAATTGAAGCGCAAGCGAGCCTCTCGGCGGTCCGGTCATTGACACTCCAGCAAGCAATTTCAGAAACAATGACAGGTAACTCCGATCGCGCGTGTCGCCATCGACTTGGCTCGCGGCGTTGCAGTGGACAAGGAATGGCTAGACTTACTTGTTGGCCTAAACCACGAAATGCAAGGGAATTACGCGGATGCCGTTGAGATTCTTGAAGCCTTGACGCATTCGGCTACAGATCCCCAAGTTCGTTTGTGTGCGCTTTCGGCGTTGGCAGAAGCAAAGACTAATGTTGGCAACGACGCTGCGTGTGTCGAGTGTATGCAACAAATCCATCAACGGGCACCAAATACACCCGAAGAAATAGTCTTCGTAGCCATGGCTGAAGGGCTCGGCTCTTATGACCGTGTCATCGAATTGCTATCCGACGAATCCATTACCGCCAAGTATCCAATTTCCAACGCGATACTCGCCGGTGCGAAAAGCTGGAACTCGCTCGACGATCGAGACGAACGTCTGGTGGTCGAATCGCTGGCGGACCTCGATTTTGCTATTCGATTGTCCGGTGAGACGCAACATATGCTATTCGTAAAGCAACTCATACTACGAACGGCGAGCGAAATTTACCGAATCAATGGCAATCAAACTGCCTGGGAGGCTACAAAGACTGCGATTGCGAATAATGGCGAAAAGCTTTACCGAGATGGGCTTGTCAGGCAAAGTGCTTTGCTGTCTACATTGGACGCGATCGAAAATGATGAAGAGTTCTTCGCTACGATAAATAGCATGAACTTTGCGGATACCGTTGTCATCGAGTACGCCGCCGCGCCACTCTCTGGACGCCAATTGGAGCCTGAGAAAGCGTTACATATGCTGGATGATCTGCAGGTCGAGAAAGACAATCCTAACTTCATCATTTCCCGAGCGCATTTTCTTGCTGTTGACCCAAGGTACCGTGAGCAACTGCTCGCTCTTTTTCGTCGGCTGACGGAAACGCTGGAGCCTTCCCAGCAAGCAGGATTTCGCGGAGGAATGGTAATCCTCGCGTTTGCTGGGCGACCAGACATGCTGAAACAAGAAGCAACCAGATTCCTTGAGCGGCAAGATAGTGCTGCTATGGATATGTGGGGCCTACGAGAAGCGATGCGGTCCTTGAGCGGCGACGTCAACTCGCGCGATGTTCCTGAATTTAGCGATGTCTTTAAGCGTACATCCTCGTATTACGCATTGGGCCTACTTGCGATGGCCGAAGGTAGAAAGGAAGACTCGAAACGCCTCTTCGAAGCTTGCCGTGATACTGGGGTTCACACCTTCTTTGAATATCATTGGTCCCACGCCTATTTAGCTCGTATGGAGGACAATCCAAACTGGCCAGAGTGGATTGAGCCTGCTGTTGGAACAGCAATCGGTGCCAATGCTCAACGCTGATGCACTCGATATTGGCTTGCATCGCCACCATACTCAACATCGCGTTTGTGGACTACGGTATGCTGCAGCTTGTTTGTGACCAGCAGGTAGTCATCCCGATGGCCGATGATGGTTGCTACAATTGAGCCCTATCAAAGAGGGCCTCATGAGCGACGTCACGCAAATTATCGCACGCATTGAATCTGGTGATGGACAGGCATCCGACGAGTTGCTGCCATTGGTCTACGCCGAGCTTCGTCGACTGGCCGAAGTCAAGCTGGCTGGCGAGAAACCGGGGCAGACATTGCAGGCGACTGCGCTGGTGCATGAAGCGTACGTGCGATTGGTCGATCAAACGAATCCGCAGCAGTGGGACAATTCGCGGCACTTCTTTTCGGCGGCGGCCGAGGCGATGCGGAGGATTCTTGATTGAGCGAGCCCGGCAACGGGCCAGTCTGAAGCGCGGGGGCGATCGCGAGCGGGTGGAACTTGCCGAAATTGAACCCGCCGTCTTGCCGCTGGCATGTGACGATATTCTGGGCCTCGACGAAGCCATGCAAAAACTTCAGCAGCAGCATCCCCGCAAAGCCGAGTTGGTCAAGCTCCGGTTTTACGCCGGCCTGACCACAGCCCAGGCTGCCCAAACTCTGGGGGTTTCGACCTCCACTGCCGAAAACGATTGGGCTTACGCCCGCTCCTGGCTGCGGCTGGAGATGTCTGGCGAGTCGAACGGCTGAATTCTCAGGATTTTTCTGCAATTCCCGTTGGGGTGTTGAGGACCGGATTTCGCATAGTGATGCAGGAGCTCAACCAAGAAAGCCTAACCGGAGCAATTTCCATGGCCAGCCAACAACTCGATGACGAGCGGATTTTTCACATTGCTCGCGAAATCCCCAGACGCCGAGATTCGCGCCGACTACCTCGATCAAGTCTGCGCCGGTGACCAAGCTCTGCGTGAACGTGTCGAAGCATTGCTGACTGTTCATGAGCAAGAGCAAAGCTTCCTCAAATCAGCCAAGCCTGATGTGGCTCCCACCGTCGACCAGAAGCCGATCACCGAAGCTCCTGGCCAAGAAATTGGCCGCTACAAGCTGCTGCAAAAGATCGGCGAAGGTGGCTTTGGCGTCGTGTTCATGGCGGAGCAAGTACGTCCGGTTCGCCGCAAGGTGGCGTTGAAAGTCATCAAGCCCGGCATGGATTCCAAGTGCCATCGTGGCCCGCTTTGAAGCCGAGCGGCAAGCACTGGCCATGATGGACCATCCCAACATTGCCCGCGTGCTTCGACGGTGGCGCGACCGATAGCGGCCGCCCCTACTTCGTCATGGAACTGGTCAAAGGCGTCCCGATCACCGAGTACTGCGACAAGAACGAACTGTCCAACCGAGGAACGACTCAAGCTGTTTATGACCGTTTGCCAGGCAGTTCAGCATGCCCACCAAAAGGGAATCATTCACCGCGACCTTAAGCCGTCCAACGTGCTGGTGACGCTCGCTGACGGGCAAGCCTGTGGCGAAAGTGATCGACTTTGGCGTGGCCAAAGCCACCAATCAGCAGTTGACCGAGAAGACGCTGTTCACGGCTTACGGCCAGATGATCGGCACGCCGCAGTACATGAGTCCCGAACAAGCCGAGATGAGCTGCCTGGACGTCGATACCCGCAGCGACGTGTACTCGCTGGGCGTGATTGCTCTACGAACTGCTCACCGGCACGACGCCGCTCGAAGCCGAGAGTTGCGCACTGCCGGTTACGCCGAAATGCAGCGACTGATTCGCGAGGAAGAACCACCCAAGACCAAGTACGCGGCTGAGTACCTCAGGCGATAAGCTGACGATCCTCGCCAAGCATCGCAAGTGTATCGCCCGAAAAGCTGAAGACGCTCAAGTGCGCGGCGATCTCGACTGGATCGTAATGAAGGCTCTGGAAAAGGACCGTAATCGGAGATACGAGTCCGCAAGTGGGTTTGCCGAGGACGTTGAAAACTATCTCCTGAATGAGCCAGTCGCAGCCAGGTCGCCGACGTATGGGTATCGAGTGGCCAAAGCTGTCCGACGTAACCGTGTAACGCTGTCTGTTGTTGCATTGATCTTTGCCGTGCTATCGGCCGCGCTGGTGAACACCTTGTGGAGCAACTCCATGCTAAATGCCACAGTTACGGAACTGTGGGATGTGATTGAGGAGAGAGCTCTCGATGCTGCGTTCAGCGGCAATCAAGAAGATGCGGAAAAAGCAATCCAAAGACTGGATCAACGTGCGCCGCAGGAGTTGAGCGAGACGTTAAAGGGCATCAATCTGTTGGTGGCTGGAGATTCAGAAAAAGCGATTGCCAAGCTGGAAACGGTTGCTGAATCAGAGCCACAAAACTTAATGGTACAGTCCGTTCTGTCATGGGCCTACCATAACGCGGCCATGCCAGGCAAGCATTCAGAGCAGAAAGTCAACGTCCACAAGTTGCTAAATTCCAGAGCTGCGCCACAAGATGATCTTGAAAAATTCTTTGTCTTGCTCGGACATTTTCTCGATGGCTCTATTGACCAGAAAAGAGAAAACCTGCGCAGTATTCAGTCGCTGATCGAAAGGCATAAGTACTGGGGAATAGCCTATGCACTTAGCGCGGAAATTCAGCATGAAATCGCCAAGGAGCTAAAATCAAAGGCGGACTTTGAGCGGGCAATCGATAATTTTGAAAGGGCTGAACAACTAATTCCAGGTAGCCCGCTGGTTGCAAAAATCGGCTTGGGCTTGTTGGTAGACTATATCGCACTTGTCGAAAGCGAAGGTCAGAATATCACCGACCTCACAACTAAGGCGAGATTGCTCGCCGTGCGATTTGATGATCTGAATCGAATTGCTTCAGGTGCGGAAATTGCCGCGAAATTTGACTATCTCTACGGCAGTCAAGAGCGAGCAGATGCGATTGTAACGCGTCTCGTCGAGGCTTCCGAAGACCACTGTATTGTCAAGGCAACTGAGCATTATGCCTACGCTAAGAACGACGAACGATTAAACAAGCTGCGAAAGGAAGAAAATATTGAGGCCAAAATTAACCTTGCGATGTCACTGGCTTGTTCCAATTCAGCACCTACCGACCTCCAAGAGATTGAGACGATCGTCAACGACTTGCTCAGCCAAAACCAGGAGCCGGTCTTTCTAGTGTTGGCTATGGACATTCCCTGCATCCTCGGGGACGAGGCGATGTACTCAAGATTAACTTCTCAAGCAACTTCAAAATGGAAAGGCGTCAATTTTGGCTGGCGACTAAGTCAACACGTTTTCGACTTCTACTCTGGTAGAATAGAACCCGACCAGTTGCTCGCGGAAGCAGATCCCTTTACCGGGGAGCTTGGCGTTGCACACTATGTAATCGGCATGAAATGCTTGTACGAGCACAACGTTGAAGAAGCCGAGATGCATTTACAAAAGACAGTGGAAATGCACGGCGTCGGTCAATGGGCTTATCACACTGCCAAGCTGCTGCTGCGCAAACTTGCTGACGAGCCCGAGTTCCGGCAGCGGTTCGCCCACGATTAACTTCATATCATGTGCTAATAGCCAGAGCCAGCATTTGGGAGTGTGGAGAGCGGCGATCGAGTTCTTCGCAGCCCCCTGAGTTTGATGAGCGGTAACTATAATCCCTCAGGGAATTCATTGTGAATCAGCAGCTTAGAATTGGCCGAGAATAACTGGCCGTTTTTTCTCTGATCGTCACAGCGGAATGTGATGCGATGGAATGGGGATGCGAGAGTTATCTCTCTGTCGATGTGACAGACGGTTCAAAGCCCGGTTGAGCCTATGACCTCCGATCCGGAGTTCGTATGTAGAAATTTCCTGGGTGTCACAATCCGCGAAGATATTTTGCTTGCGGACATGGAATTTCTTGAGAAGCAGATTCGGGGATGGAAGGCTCCTTCGAGATCAATAATCCGAGCAACTTCAAACCCGAACCAAAGAACTTGGTCGCCCGGTATCTCTCGCCATAAGTACCAAAATTACGGGGCAAAAACGGGGCAGAATTGGCAATTTGAGCCCAATTTAGAGCCAACTCAACTGCCCTATGGAAATGCGAAAAATCGCGTATAATCCAGGGAAATCAACACAAAATCGGCGTTTGCCCAACCCAAGTCCAAAGTGGATTAGCTACCTTCGAGTCCTACCGGAGGAGCTCATTTTCGTCGCGAAATAGCGGCGACACACCAGTTAACACAGAACGCCGAGAGTAAACCTCACGGTGTTTCGCGTTTTCCGCCTTGTTTTCATTGGTTCTGCGACACCCTGCGCCAATCAGAGAGTTCTCTACCGCAAAAGTGCGATCTCCGATTGGGCCGCACTCTGGCGATTTTGGCCCAAGACTCTCTGATTCTCTGTTTTGAGGGCGAAACGGGTTAACAACCAGGTTCGTCCCGGTGACCGGAACGAACCCTTCTTCCGAGACCCTCACTTCTGGCGGCTGGCAGTGATTAGATGCCACCAGCGGCAGAAAACTGGGATTGAATCGGTGACCAATATACCGCAGATCTGCATCCCTACCGTTTGGGTTTTTTCTTTATGGTTGGATTCTTTTTCCGAGTGTTCTTTTCGACACGCAGACGCCAGGCTGTCTGGAGTGCTCCACGCAACAGTTCCTCAGTGGCGTTCACAAGCACGACGTGAGTCATTCCCATTCGCCCCCATCCACCAGCGATAGGTACAAACACGTCCGGCAACTCCTTGCAGAAGGCCGACTGTTCTTCAGGAGCAAGCGCAAGTTACCATACCCCTGCGATTGGGAAGCAAGCGTCGCGAAGATGCGACCACCTACGCGAAAGTCGACGGCACCCATATGCGACCCTTCCTCGACACCCTCTAGGCTCAGTGCAATGCGCCTGAAATCGGCCGGAGTCATGCTTTCGCTCTTTGGCTTGCCCATCTCACAAACAACGCTTTCAAAATGGCCCTGGCGAGCCGTCTAGCGCAGTATCGCTCACGCAAACCTTCCCTGTCCGTGCCACCATGTGCATCTGGCTGAAATCGATGCCGACCACTGGAAGACTTGGGTTCACCAGCGACTGTGCACTCCGCTATCCAGTCCTGGAGCCATCACGTTCTTCCAAGCCAGTGCCTCCGAGCATTTAGCATTTGCCAAGCATTTGACGGATCGTAAAGGTTGAGCAAGTCAATTGCAACTTAATTCGGCCATTGTTGCGGTTCGCGGAATGTAATTGAGAATTCCTAACTGCTAAATGTCGGTTCGACAGGTGTCACGAACGCCTAACTACTCAGGCCGCGGAACCATGAATCCAAGCGGCATCTGTCCGACGAGCCCACCAGGACTGGTGCACCGCATGCAGAAGATACCGTGCCGCGATCGAGCCGACACGGCGATGGAGTCGTGCGTGACGGCTAGGGTATGTTGCCGCGCAGGAAAGAGGCTGGAAGAAACTTCCAGCCTCTGTTTGCTCACCTAATGGAAATAGACAACTGGATGTTGTCTCTCAGCTCATCGGCAAGCTCGAAACTAGCCAGATAACCCCAAAGGAATTCTCAACGCCATTCGGGTAAGTGTGGCGAGCGTGGTTATTGGCCGGCGACATGCCGTGTCGCTGAAACAGCAGACCTCGTATGTGCTAGTCCGCCAACTCGAGACGGCGATCTTCTCGCGGTAAACGAAGTTCTAGATCAAGTTGGCCAAAGTACCCCGATTACGCCGCGTTGGTCAAACTTCGCTACTTTGCGGGAATGACCTCCGATGAAGCGGCCGCTGCCTGGAAATCCCAGCCAGTACCGCCGACCGTCGCTGGGCGTTCTCGCGGGCTTGGCTTAAAAGTGCACAGCAGACAATCCAGGCTGGCGAAAGCAAAGATTCTAAAAATTTCTGAGACGTTTCCGATCCCTACGTCGCATATCTCTGTGACGACTATCCTCCAGCACCATTTGTGAATTCAGATTCATAGGGATTTCAGGACATGTTTGCCAGAAGTTATATCACAGTAGCGAACCCCTCCCGAGCGAACTTGCCCCACCGCGAAATTCGCTATGCCAGACGGTTTCGCCTGGCGAAAGCGTGCAACAGCAATCCATCAGCTAAAGCGATCGAAACCCTCGAACGTTCCGGCACAATTGGCAGAGAATTCAATGGGCTCGCGCCAGCGTCAACGATTGTCGTCTTTACAATCATGGTTGTTGCGACATTCTCCCTGCTAGCGATGCAGTTGTCGGGATGGTCAGAGACTCAGCTCCAGTTCAGCGTTGGCGACGTGGCACGCGTCATCGCAGGTCGTTAGTCCAAACGTCACCGGCGGCATAACGCCAATGAAAATGTTTAGAATCGAGCCAGTGGAGCTTGCTAAATGGCAGCGATTGTGACCGCCTCCCCTCTGTCGGAGATGAGATCTGTGAAAGATTTGTCAGTCATCCTATCTGCAGCCGCCAATGGCGATCCACGGGCAACGCAGGAGTTGTTTCCACTGGTTTATGACGAACTCATGGCATTAGCCCGAAAACGCGTTGCCCATGAGAAAACAGGCCACACGCTCAACGCCACTGCACTGGTTCACGAAGCGTACATGCGGTTGGTGGGGAGTGACGGTGGCCCGAACTGGCAAAATCGCGGCCATTTCTTTGCTGCCGCGGCCGAAGCGATGCGCCGCATTCTGGTGGAGAGCGCACGACGCAAGTCGCGGCTCAAAAATGGTGGTGAGCTGCAGCGGGTTGAACTTACGAATGTCGACGTTGAGATGCGAGCCCAACCCGAAACGGTGCTTGCCATCAACGATGCGCTGGAGAAACTCGCCCAAGAAGACCCCTTCGGTGCTGAGCTCGTTAAGCTACGTTACTTTGCGGGTCTGTCGGTCGAAGAAGCTGGGCATGCACTCTCGCTGTCGAGAGCCGACGCGTATCGCCACTGGAAATTCGCCCGCGCTTGGCTGCAATGCGAACTTTCCGATTCCAATGACGCCGAGACCCAAGATTAGCCATGCAAGCCAAAGAGATTTTTCTGCAAGCGATCGATATCGAAGATCCCGCGCGGCGCGAGGCGTTTGTTAACGACAAATGCGGTGACGACAGCAGACTCAAGCGCAACCTACTGGCTTTACTGGCTGCCGCCGAAGAGCCCGAGAGCTTTCTTGATCAGCCTGCCGTTCGATTTGATGTGACAACAACGGCATTCGGAAAAAACAACGGCAGCGGTTTATCTGATTCTTCGCATCATGGTCGCTTTCTGCCGGGCACCAAGCTGGCTGATCGCTATCGCATCGTGTCGCTGCTCGGCCGTGGCGGGATGGGTGAAGTCTATCGTGCCGACGACTTGCGACTCGGTCAAACGGTGGCTCTCAAGTTCTTGCCGCGCGAGTTGGCCAAGGATGCGAAACGACTCGAATACTTTCATCGAGAGGTCAAGCTGGCTAGACAGATTGCCCATCCGAATATCTGTCGCGTGTATGACATTGGCGAAGTTGACGGTCAGCAATTCCTGTCGATGGAGTACATCGATGGAGAAGATCTGAAGACCTTGCTCCATCGGATTGGCCGACTGCAGAAAGACAAAGGCATTCAAATCGCTCGCCAGTTGTGCTCGGGTTTAGCTGCCGCCCATGCCAAGGGAGTACTGCATCGCGATTTGAAACCGGCCAACATCATGATCGATGGTCAAGGCCAAGTGCGGATCACCGACTTTGGTTTAGCCGCGGTTTCGGCTGACGGTGAAAATGTGATTGGCATGTCGGGGACGCCAGCTTACATGGCCCCCGAGCAATTGTTGCGTGGACAGACAAGCCCCCGGACGGATATCTATTCGTTGGGGTTGATTCTGTTCGAAGTCTTTACCGGTAAACCCGCGCATGTTGCTGGTTCGCTACCCGAGCTGCAGCGATTGCATGAAGACTCTTCGAGTGCCCGCAATCCGTCCGACATGGTGGACGATATGGATCCAGCTGTAGAGCGGGCGATCTCGCGATGCCTATCTTCGGATCCAAGCATGCGACCGCGCACGGCGAGTGAACTGGCCGCAGCGCTGCCCGGTGGCGATCCACTCGCTGCGGCGATGGTGGCCGGTGAGACGCCTCATCCTGATATCGTCGCCATGTCGGGTGATTCAAAGCTGATGTCGCCCAAGATGGCGATTGGCTTGTTGGCGAGCATCGTCGTTGGACTGCTCATTCACCTATGGGGTTGGCAGAAGCTGGACAAACTCAATGCAATCGAACCTTTTCTTCCTCCCGAGGTTTTAGCTTATCGTGCTCAGACGGTTCTGAAGCAACTTGGTGATTCAGTACCGATGGTCGATTTTAGTTACGGGTTCGCTCACGGAGACACGCAAGATTTGAACAATCGGATTGCCCGCAGACCAGGGTTTGAAAATTGGACCCGCATGGGCTTTTGGTACCGTGAGTCGCCGCAGGAATTTCGAGCGGATACATTGGGCCAGGACATTCCCCGATATGGGAACGCAGCAGTTGATCTTTGGTACCCAGCCTGGTCCGTTTCAGGCATGCGCGGTGTTCAATTAGACAATGCTGGCTTAGTGCGTTGGTTTCAAGCGATTCCACCGATGGAGAAAGGTACTGCGAGCGAAGCGAAACCGATGGATTGGTCTACATGGTTTACGGAGGAAATGATTGGCTTCTCATTGGAGCAGCTGGAACGATCCGAGTCGCAGGTGGTCCCGCCGGTTGTTTATGACCAGCTTCAAGCATGGAACGGGAAGTGGCCGGGCAGCGATTATCAATTGTTGGTCGTGGCAGCTGCTTTCGAAGGAAAACCTGTCTATTTCGAAATTTTGTCAGAACCAAACAAACGCGCCAATGAGCCGCAACCCCTCGCCCAAGTTCGTACCGGCTTAGCACTCGATGTGATATTCCGTTTGGCAATTATGCCCTGCATTGCGATTATTCTCATGGCAAGAAATGTTTATCTGCGTCGCTGGGACCGTCGCGGGGCTTGGCGACTGACCGTATTTGTCATCATTGCTCATCTGATAGCTTGCGTGCTGCGGGCTCATCATTCTTGGTCCGACTGGGAAATCGTAGTGCTGCTCAACTGTTGGGCATCTGCGCTCTTGATGGCCTCTATCACTTGGCTCAATTATGTGGCTCTCGAGCCAACGGTCAGGCGATATTGGCCAGACCTGCTTGTATCCTGGACAAGACTGCTTGGCGGCCGTTTCACCGACCCTCTTGTCGGCCGCGACACACTCTTGGGAATCGCAATCGGTGTGGGTGCGTGTGTAGTCGCGTTAATGCTTCCGCTCGGTGAAGCACAGTTTCTGCCAATGCATGGAAAGCACCTGCTGCTGGGAATGCCGCTTACGGTCGGAAGAATCTTCTATTTTGCTCACATGGCTGTTGGCATGATGATTTTTGCTACGTTTGTATTGGTCGTCATTCGCATCGTCGTTCGCAAGCAAACGCCAGCAGTTGTTGTTACGTGTTTACTCCTCGGAACGATCCACTCTCTGATAAATGATGTCGCGATACAACTTTGGATTTTCATCGTGCTGCAAGTAGGCTTGTTCTTGTTTGCACTCGTGCGCTACGGAATGCTCGTCTCTATCTTCGCGCTTTTTGTTTGCGTTTTGACATATGGCGGCGCGATTACTGTTGATCCTTCGCGATTCTATTTTGCCAATGGAATGGTCTGTATTGGCGTGATACTTTGCCTCGCAGCATTCGGTTGTGTATCCGCACTCGGTGGGTGGCAACAAATGTGGAGACCGCAGCGATTCTAAAACCTGTAGTCATAAAGGAATGGTTTCCCATGCACAGACTTACCCAGTCGATGCTGGTAATGCAATTTTGCTTGGCAGTATCTTTGCCGAGTTGGGTAGTTGGTGGCTTCAACTCTTAAATGCCTTTCGTGACTGTCCTGGGAAGGCTCACTTCAAGAAAGGTCGAGCAACTTAGTAGGCTCCTTGTGTTACGTGAACTCTGCCATTGATGACGAGAGTCTGAAACATCGTCATCAGTGGCCCGACTCCCTGCGCGCTACTGCTTCCTGTTTTTTGATTCTTTCATTGAAGGTAAAACATGTCAAACGTATTTCAAATCAGTCAAGCGCTGTTACACATTTATCGGGAACGCAGCGGTGATCCGGCATTCT
This sequence comes from Pirellulaceae bacterium, assembly GCA_963707245.1. Taxonomy (GTDB): domain Bacteria; phylum Planctomycetota; class Planctomycetia; order Pirellulales; family Pirellulaceae; genus Aureliella. The sequence continues at coordinate 16,321 of CAVPPY010000039.1, read as the reverse complement.
GGGCCGAACCGCTCAATGCCCTGAGCAACGCTTCATTTGTAATTGCGGCCGCATTTGCGCTGGATCTCGCGATTCGTCAAAAAGCATTGAGACCTAACACGCTCGTTCTGATTTCTCTTGCCGGGATAATAGGTTGTGGTAGCTTCCTGTTTCACACAGTGCCATCCAATCACACCATGTGGCTCGACATCATTCCGATCACTCTGTTCCAAATTCTCTTCTTATGGCTTATGTCGCAGAAGTTGCTGTCGGCCAATGGTTGGATGTCAGCCGGAATCGTGATTGCTATTGTTGGGTCTTCCTTCGCTTTGATGCCCATCCATAAGCCGCTCAACGGCTCTTTGTTCTACGTTCCGTCGTTAGTGGCCATGTTGGCATTCGGTGCCTTATGGGCCAAACGAAGTGCAGTAGAGCCTTACTTGCTCGTAGCCACTGCCTGTTTCTTTGCGTTAGCGATCACTGCACGATCAGTCGACTGGATCGTGCCTTGGCCAATTGGCACTCACTTCCTCTGGCATCTCCTGAACGGCATCGTGGTATACACCGCTCTCAGGACGTGGATCGTTGCAGCACCATTAACCCGAGTCCGAGTTAAAGCGGATGGCAGTGAACCACTGTAGTCCTCGGTTGAACAGGCCTTGGAACAACTTCTGGAATATGTCCCATTGGTCTACATAGAGCTTTATGTCGAGACTCATCAAGACTTTGACGCCGCTTGGCAGGACGGGACACCGCAACTGGCCGACTTCGTCGTACTCATCCCAAATGACTACAGCGTCAATTATCGAAATCTAGGCTGACTTTTCCATCGATCAGCTGCAGGCGTGCACTGAATGACTGACCTGATTTGGATTTGAACCCCTTCAGCAACGCTGTCTTCCCGTCGCGTAGAAGTGTCTTGGCGGTGGGAGCAGAAATCCGCTTGCCCGAAATGGACTTCCAGATCGCCAAGCCGCAACCTTCTCGCCAGTGACTGCAACTGAACGATTTCGGCTGCTCGATAACTTGCGCCCCGCAGAGTGGACAAGGGCCGAGATCGGCAGAGGACTTTTCTGTTTTGGGTCGACTGGAACCATCCACTGCACGCGTCTTCTGTGAAGAGCTTCCAGACCTCGTCGATCTCTTCCACCGGCCTGTAGACTTCCTATCGCTCTGTTCGTCACCTTGAGGTACCGAGATCCCGACTAACTCGCCGGAGTCCAACAGACTCAAAAAGACGTGCTGGCCGTCGCCGCGCCTGATTGGCTGACTAACTACGCCATGCTGCAGTAGTTCACGAATTCGACTGATGTCTAGTTGGCTGTCGCCGTAGGTTGGCTGAAGTACAAAACGGCATCCCTTGCGCCAGGCGGAACAACCATAGGCCTGCTTGCCTTCAATGATGGGTTGTCCGCATTGTGGGCATTCACCAAGTTTTGTTTCGTCGATCGCCTTGTTGTCGCTGGACTGAATGATTCCACGCGTATACTCTGCAATCTCCTGCATGAATCGTTCGGGGGCTGCCTGGCCAGCTTCAATCCTATTGAGTTTTGACTCCCATTCTCCGGTGAGCTCGGGTGACTTGAGGTTATGATCCTGCACAATGGCCACCAGGTAGCGGCCAAGTTCTGTGCGCGACGAGGTTCTTCTTCTCTCGCAGAATGTATTGGCGCTTCAACAGAGTTTCAATGATGGCCGCACGAGTCGCCGGAGTGCCAAGTCCCTTCTCCTCGAGCGCTTCCCGCAGCTCGCCTTCCTCGACGAGCTTACCTGCGGTGTCCATCGCGCCCAGCAGAGTGTTTTCGCTGAAGTGTTTGGGCGGAGTCGTTTGCCCCGGCTTAATAAAGGGCTCGTGGGGTCCGCTCTCACGCGGTGTAAAATTCGGCAAGCTCTGCTCGTCCTCCGCTCCCGGCTCTGCAGACTTGCGAGGAAACAATTCGGTCCAGCCGGGTTCGACCAGTCGCACACCACGGGCGCGAAATGGGACGTCATTGGCGATAGCGTCGACCGTCGTCACTTCCTTCAAACACGGCGGATAGAAAGCTGCGATCAATTGCACCACGATCGCTGAGTAGACTTTCTGGTCTTGGTCACGCAATGCTCCCGGGGCGGCACCTGTCGGGATAATTGCATGGTGGTCTTTTACTTTCTGGTTGTTGACTATTCGCCCGTTAAACGGGAGTGCCTTTAGGTCGAGCTTGGCTATTTCGTTGGGTTTGACCGACTGCAGCTGCCGCAAGATTCCTGGGATCTCTTTCTGCATGTCCGTACTGAGGTAGCGAGAGTCGGTGCGAGGATACGTAATCAGTTTCGCTTCATAAAGTGACTGAGCACTTTGCAGCGTGCTGGCAGCCGATATTCCGAAGCGACGATTCATATCGCGTTGCAATTCCGTCAGGTCGAACAACTGGGGTGGCAGCGACTTCTCTGGTTTTCTGTCTATCTTCTGGATAACCAGTGGATGTTTGCTGACGCGGTTTAGCAAGGCTTGTGCCGCTATCTGCTTGTCAAAGCGATCACCCGTAAAGCGAAAGCACACTTTGCGGTAGTTCGTCAGCAACTCCCAAAATGGCTGCGGCTTGAACGTCCGAATCTCGTCATCGCGACGTACGATCATGGCTAACACGGGAGTCTGCACACGCCCCAGACTCCAGAGAATCCCGGCAGTCCCATAACGCAACGTATAGTTACGCGTCGCATTCAGACCGACGATCCAGTCGGCTTCGCTTCGACATTTGGCGGCGGCATACAGATTGTCGTAATCCGCCAACGGCCGCAGCGAACGGAACGCAGACCCAATGGCCTGAGGTGTGAGCGAACTGAGCCAAAGCCTTTGAGTTGGCTTGCGAGTGCAGCCCGTGAGCGTAAGGATATAGCGAAAAATCAGTTCGCCTTCACGGCCCGCGTCCGTAGCACAAATCAGTCCATCCGCCGCGCGAAACAGTCGCTTCACGATCCCGAATTGTTGCTTGGTTCCCTTGTCGTCCCGCAACTTCAACTCGAATTCGTCGGGGATAAAAGGCAAGGTATCCAGCGACCAAGTCTTCAACGACGGGTCATAGTCGGCGGGTTCCTTCAGCTCGACGAGGTGCCCCAGAGCCCAGGTGACTTGATAGCCGTTGCCTTCAAAGTAGCCGTCACGCCGCGCAGTTGCCTTGAGGAAGGCAGCCAGCTCACGGGCCACGGATGGCTTTTCGGCAAGTATCACTTTCACGTGTCACCCAAGTATTCATACAGTAGTACAGACATCAGCTGCGGATGGCACGAGGTTAAGGTGTTATGAACTGAGCGGAATGGCGCTAGCCACCGGTTTTTCCATGGAGAACGTCCAATAAATGCACCGGTGGCTAGCGTCAAAACCGCTCACGGCTCTCTAACTTCGTGCCATTCACATCAGTTGCCATTCTTCTTGATCAACCCACCGCGTCAATGGCAGCCAGCGAACTGGCTCTTCGACGGCGACCTGCAACTAGGGCGTTCTATGGTCGAGTTTTGTCAAGCAAAATGTTCTTTGACGTGCCTACTGAGAACTTCATCAGACGAAGCGATACTTGGTTATGCCACGTATTGCTCGGCATTGCGAGCAGCGGTTCAGGTTTTACTCCGCTCGCTTCCGGTCCAGCAACCGGACTATGGGACTAAGTCGCCAACTGCCGCTTTCATGAAAGCGTGGGCCGCAATGCCATCTCGCATGTCCCTAGCGATACAATGTCTGCCTTAGGTCTGTCCTCAATATTGCAGGGAGGAGGTAAACAGCTCTCAAATTGACCAATTCGACTAGCTTTGATGTCCAGCAACTTGTGGCTTTACTCGGCCTCAAAATAATGCTCGACGAAGTCCGACTCAGGTCGCATCGAAAATGGACACAAAATGGCCCGTCAGTGTTGCATGAAGCAGACCTGCGCGATGTGCAAAGTCGACGACCCATTCGCCATCCAGTGGAATGAGATAGGAAAGCCGAGAGCATCGAGTGCTAGATAAAATCCGTGTATCTAATGCATCTTCGCAGGGAATCCAAGCTGCATGCCAGTGCGTTATGATGAATCTCACAGACCAGACCATGCGAAACGCCGTTCCGGCACGATGGCAGGCTTTAGCTGCTGGACCGGCACTGCGCTTGGTTCACTTGCAAACTACCAAAGATAAAAAGGGAACAACAATGTCTACAACTCCGTTTCGAGTCGCTCGACTCGTTCTAATTTGCGTGACAGCCCTATCAGGCTTGGCATCGTCAGTTCGCGCCGATGTCGGTGTCGGCGCCAAACCGATCGAAGGGGCGGAAGTCATCTTTGACGGTTCGCGCGAGATGCTAGACGAAAAATGGACTTACTGGGAGGGGCCACGCTTCAGTTCGTCGCTGCCAATTAAATGGAAGATCGTCGATGATCCTATTGATGACGGCACGGTCATGATGACCGATGATCCCGTCGCTGCAGGCGGCAAGTATGGCACTGCGGATGTGGTTACGAAGAAAAAGTACCGCGACTTCCGCTTACACGTGGAATTCTACATCGTCAACAAAGGCGGCAACAGCGGCGTATATCTTCAGAATCGCTACGAGATTCAAGTCCTTGACGGCGATAAGACCAAGCACGGCATGGGGGCCGTCATCAACGAAACGGAGTCGCCGTACCATGCCTACAACGGCATTGGTAAGTGGAACTCGTATGACATTAACTTCCGCGCGGCAAGGTTCGAAGACGGTAAGCGATCGGAACCGGCGATGGTCACCATGTTCTTCAATGGCATCAAAGTCCACCAGAACCAAACCATCAACCAAGTTTGGGGTGGACCGAACTCTGGTATCGATGGCGGCAACAATGGAGGTAAAGGAATCACCGACACACCAGGCGGCTTAAAACTTCAATGCGAAGGCCATGAAGTGCTGTATCGCAACATCTGGATCAAAGAAGTGGATTTGAAAAAGGCGAATACAGACTTTGAGGGATAGCACGAAAGTGCGGTCCGAGTAGACACTCGCCATGTAACGAATAGCGAACACTATGTTATTGATCGTCATGATCGACCACGGTCTAACGACAGACTGGGGCGAGCTCTGTTACCCCCCGATATCCCAGTCGAATTCACCGGCCAATCCGTCGGCGAGACCGTCCAGACCAAAATAGCATGAGGCGTGACCAAAGGTGTCACGAGGCCGGGTATCCTCAAATGCTAGCAGTCAGCCGGGACTGCCTTTGCGGAATGAACTGTAATGAACTCGATCGGGACGATCCATCTTGACGAATGCAACTGTGAAATGGCTGGCAAGCCTGTGCAACGACAATTTGCTGACTGAGAAATGGCTGTTGGCTGAGGACCTGCGGGTTGCCCAGCAATGGAAAGACCGCCTATGCCTGGCTGGTTACTCAACGGTCAATCTGCATTCAAAAACATTGCGGTCGCTCGGCGGTTTCGCTTGTCGGTAACGTTCTGGCAACCAAGAAGCTGACTTTTATTGGCGGTTCCGCCATGCGCATGATCGTGCATGGCCTTGTCAGTGAGTTGCTGGAGTCCGATGAGCTAGATTATTTCAGCCAAGTCCACAGCATCGATGGATTGGCAGACCTGATGACCAAGTCGATTCGCGATTTGCGTTTGGCTGAGCTGAATCCCAACGCGTTGAAGGTGAAAGCTTTCGAATCGTCGGCCAAAGCTCGAGATGTGAAGCGAGTCTTCGAAGCCTATTGCAGTCGACTCGCCGATAACTGTCTAGCCGACTATGCAAGTTGCATTGAACTGGCGAACGGGGGTCTCGTGGATGGTTCCATCGAGCTGCCTCCAGGCCTACTGGTTCTAGTGCCTGAGGAACTCAAGCTCACGGTGGCTGAGCAACGTCTGCTCGAGACAATCGAAAAGCGGTCGACGATCTGTCGTCCAAATCAGCTGGAGTCGTTCTCGGACGAAGCGGCTCGAAAGAGAATTGGAAATCACATCGCGAAAGGCGAAGCTAGTTTCGATTACTTTTCCGGCCACGGCGAAGTCAATGAGATTCGCGGTGTGCTACAACGTATTCTGTCACAGAAGCAAGGTGGTCCACTCAGTTTCGATGACGTGGAGATTCTACATACGGACTACCATCAGTACGTGCCCCTGCTGCTGGAATTGCTGTCGACTTGGTTAGCCAGGTCCGCTTCCGCTGAGAACAATGCCGATAGGGAGACGTTGCCTGCGGTTGATGCGCTGCCGATTACTTTCGCTGAGGGCATCGCCTGCGTCTACTCGCGCCCGGGACGGGCGCTGCGAGGCTGGATGCGTTGGGCGCGCCATGACTTTGTGGAATCGAAGGCAGTCCAACTGCTGCGTGAAGGCTTATTGGCTCGTCCTGACGCTGCGGCGGAGATCGGTTACGCCCGAATCGCAAGCACGCTAAGGAAACTGCCCATAGGTTTCAAGTTGGAACGCTATCTGCCAAAGATTGAAGAGGCGATTGCCCACGCTCATACAGAGCCAAGCTGAGTACCTGGAGCGACGCGATCGTGAGTCACCTGAATTGTCAGCCGATGAACCAGATCGTGACTTTGGTCTGCCCGCCTTGATAACCCTTCAGGAAATGGTACAGCCGCTGGTTCAATTGGCTCCTCAAGCCGATGACACGGCGGCGGTAGTTCTGGAGAAGGCGCGGCAGTTCCTGCTCCAGTGCGCTCGTGCCGACAATAAGCTCGATCGCTATGCCAGAGGAAAACTGCTGGACGATATCAGCAGCATGTTAAGCACGCTTGAGCTGACCGCAGATGCGGATTTGGACGTGTGGCAATGGCTTGAAGAGCTGCCACTGGAAAGCCGGATCCTGGCCAGTGGACCCCAACCGGGCTGCATGCACATGGCGCCGCTCTCTCAAGGTGGTCACACTGGCCGCAGGCAGCTTTTCGTGGTGGGACTGGATGACGGTCGCTATCCGAAGCGAGCGGTGATCGACCCGATTTTGCTGGACGCCGAGCGAACTCGTTTATCGGATTGCCTGCAGACGTCTCAGGAGTCAGCACAGCATCAGCAGCAGGCACTTCATCGCGCTCTGTTCCGCATGCTGGATGACTCCAATGCGAAAGTCCATCTTTCTTACTCTTCGAGAAACCTGGCAGAGGATCGGCCGTTATTTCCCAGTTCCTCGATGCTGGAAGTCTACCGCATTACGTCGGGTAATGACGATGCGCACATGGATGATCTACTGAATCACGTTGGTCCTGCGGGATCGTTTGTCAGTCAGAATCCAGACGATCACTTAGACGTGAGTGATGTCGATTTAGCGCGGTTGCTGTTGGAACCTAACGAGCTTGACCGCCGGCAGCTGTTGGAGGCTGAATTCTCTCACATGGAGCGTTGCCGAATTGCATCCGAGTTGCAGGCAGCATCGCAATTGGGCGAATACGATGGCTGGGTCCCGGAAGCTGGTGTCGAGTTGGATCCAACCGCTGGCGAGCGGCGAACATCGCCAAGTCGATTAGAAACGTTTGGTGCTTGTCCCAGGCGGTATTTCTTCAAATATGGATTAGGCGTTTATCCGCCTGACGAATGGGACGTGGATCCCGAAAAGTGGCTCGACGCGCTTCAGTTCGGCAATCTCGTTCACGAATTGTTCGAGGACTTTTTACGCGGTCATACTCAGAGCGAACTGATTCCGAATTTGGCTCGCGATTTACAACCCTTGCGCGACATGCTGTTCGACAAGATCGAGCAATTAAAATCAGACATTCCAATTCCGAATGAAGATGCTTTCCAGCGGCAATGTGACGTACTGGAGGATGTCTGCGAAATATTCCTGCGTAAGGAGGAAGAGTATTGCCGGGTACACGACGCGCGTCCTTGGGTTTTGGAAGCATCCCTCGGGTTGAATGATGAGCCGCAAACGGAGCTGGATTGCAGTGAGCCGATTGGATTGACCCTCAGCGATGGACGCGTAATCCAAGTTGGAGGACGCATCGATCGCGTCGACCGGCTTCTGGTGGATGGCAGCGAACGCTACGCCATCTGGGATTACAAGTCGGGCTCTGACTTTGGATTCAGCCAAGACGATCCCTTTCAATTGGGCCGCAAGCTTCAGCCGTTTTTATACGTCGGCATGCTTCGGCACCGCATTGCAGCAACTGGTGGTAAACCGGACTCGGTAGCTACGTTTGGCTACTTCTTTCCGACTCCGAGAACCGAGGGACGCAAATTGCAATGGACGAGCGGCGAACTCAAGCGTGGTGACGAAATCCTGCGACACATCTGCGATCTGATCAAGAATGGAGTGTTCGTTGCCACGACCGACCCGGCTGATTGCAAGTTTTGTGATTATCTATCGGTGTGTAGGTATCCAGATTTCGTGGCTGCCGAGGCGTTACAAAAGGCAGTGGAGCCTTGCAACAAGAAGATTATGAAGCCTTGGGTGCAGCTCCGTGAACTCGACAATTAGGAGGTACGGCGGTGTCAGAGTCATTGGATGCAGAGATTGATTTACTTAACTCTCCCTGAGGGGAGAGTCGGACGTAATGCGGCCGGAGAGGGGTTTTCGCAATTGTAGCCGGACTCGCCAGAGTTCGGTTCTCCTGCAAAGCACTGAAGTCTGGCGACTCCAGCTACCCCAAATTTGAAACTGGTACTTAGAGCGTGATATCCGACACACAACTGAGGTTACGGAGTGAAGAAACTAAACCAATCAAATGCTGAAGCCAGAGACGCCGAGACGCGGCTCCGCATATGGCGAAGAGCTCGACAAGAACTTCATGGTGGAAGCGGCTGCCGGAACTGGAAAAACGACGAGTATTGTCAATCGCATGGTCAGTCTTGTCGCGGGCGGAGCTTGCCAAATCGAACAACTGGCTGCGGTTACTTTCACGCGTAAAGCGGCGGCGGAACTGCGGGAACGATTTCAAGTGGAATTGCGGCGACGCGCAGCTGAGCACGGCTCGAAAACGCCGAATGAACGAGTGATCCGTGATCGTCTACTTTACGCCAGCGATAACAGTAGCCGCGCGTTTGTGGGCACGATTCACAGCTTCTGCGCGTCTCTCCTTCGCGAACGTCCCGTGGAATTCGGCGTCGATCCGGCTTTTCGAGAACTGGACGAAAAGGAAGATATGCAGCTTCGCGAGCAGGCCTGGCTGGAAAATATCAGCGACCTGATTGGCAGCGGCGATCCGCTCATCGACAAGCTAAATGAACTCGGGCTCGATCGCCATCTGATCAAAAAACGGTTCAACAGTTTCATTGAGCATCGCGACGTCGATAATTGGCCGCATGCCGTACCGCCGGGCATCGATATCGCGGATATCCAACGGCAGACGCGTGACTACATCGATGATATGCGCGGGCTGATTCCGTTGTTCCCAACTGCACGCGGTAGCGACGAGCTGATGGATCGTTACGAAACCATTGTACGGTCGAGTGGCAAAGATTGGACGCGACTCGGGAATTTCTTCAACTTGCTCGAGAAATTCGACACATCCCACGGCGGAACGCAAAAATTTTGGCACGACAAGACCGTTGCCAAGTCGGAGACACAGCGCTGGCAACAGTTCCGAGACGCAGTTGCCAAACCAGCGATGCAGTATTGGTGTCGCGTGCGTTATCAGTTTGTAGTCGACTTCTTGCGCCGAGCCGTCTCGGTTTACGAACGACTCAAGCTGGCGACTGGCGGCCTCGACTTCAACGATCTGCTGCTGACTTCCTCACGAGGACTCAAGTCTCAACCGGAGCTGCGAAAGTACTTTCAATCCCGCTACACGCACTTGCTGGTGGACGAGTTTCAGGACACGGATCCCATCCAAGCGGAAATGATCCTCTATCTGACCTCCGCGAATGTGAATCAGAAGGATTGGCAAAAATGTGCTCCGAAGCCTGGATCACTGTTCCTGGTGGGAGATCCCAAGCAGTCGATTTACCGTTTTCGTCGTGGCGACATCGTAACCTACAATCGCGTCAAAGAAATCTTCCAGGCGTCTGGCGGCGAAGTGCTCGCTCTGGTCAAGAACTTTCGTTCGCGCACCGAGTTACGCGAGTGGAACAACCAAATTTTCCAGAACAAATTCCTGCCGGAAGCGGATCGGTACACGCCGGCTGCTGAGAACATGGTGCAGGGGCGTGTTGACGCACAGGGTGCTGGGACGTCGGACTCTCATCTGTGCGGGATACACAAGTTGAGTGTTGACACCGATGCGAACATTGACGAAGCCACACAGCAAGAGGCCGATTCCATTGCACGGTTTATTCGCCACGCCATCGATTCCGGCATGAGTGTCCCACGCACGGAACGAGAAATCGAGCTTGGCCGAAGTCAGGCCGTCGAAGCCCGTGATTTTTTAATCATTCCATGGGGCAAGAAGCGGATTGGAGTATTTCGTGCCGCCTTAGAGGTTCATGGAATTCCCTGTGAAGTAACCGGTGGTAACGCCTTTAGTGAAATCCGAGAGCTGGGCGTGCTGATTGACTGTTTGCGTGCCATAGACGATCCGCATAATCCAGTTCACTTCTTGGCCGTACTCCGCGATGGTCTGTTTGGTTTCAGCGACCGCGAGTTGTACCGATTCAAAAAGGCGGGCGGGCGTTTTGCATTTACTTCCCCCGTTCCAGAGAAACTAGACAACGAATTGAAATCGCGGTTCCAGGACGCAACTCAGCGGTTCAAGCGATATCAGGTCTGGCTGCGAGCATTGCCCTTTACCGCAGCCGTCAGCCGCGTGGCCGAAGACTTAGGCTTGTTGGCGAGTGCTGCGGCCGGCAGCGAAGGCAACGTGACCGCTGGCGGCTTGTTGAAGGCGATCGAATGGTTGCGACAGCAGAGCTTTGACTTCGACAGTGCTTCCGACCTGATTACGCTTTTTTGAAGAACTGCTCGAAGTTGATGAAACCGAAGGCTGCACCGCCCTTCCTCCTGACGCCAATGTCGTGCGCGTCATGAACCTGCACAAGGCCAAGGGCCTAGAAGCTCCGATTGTCTTTTTGGCAGATACGACGATGAAATACGTGCATCCCGTCCTCTGCCACATCGATCGGTCCGGCAGCGAAGCCGTGGGATACATGGGTATCACGGCAGAAAAAGGACCGTACGCCACGAAAGATGTGGCTACCCCGGAGAACTGGCAGGGATTTCAAGACGAAGAGCAACGCTACTTAAACGCCGAAGCGGATCGGCTGCTTGTATGTCGCCGCCACTCGTGCCGCCTGTGCGATGATCGTTAGTGTTGGCAAGGGCAATTCCAATTGGAGTGGACTTCACCGCTACTTGAACGACGCCCCCGAGGTTGAGATCCCAAGCGACCAGCAACTCCAAAAGGCTTCTCGCAAGATCAAGTCAAAACCGAAATCCAAGGTCAAGTTACTCTCAAGCGATCAAATTGCAGTTCAAATGGACGACCGCAGCTCAGCCAAATTACGCGATCGCGACCGCCAAAGAGCTTGGTCTCAAGGGAACAAGTCGGCCGCGCTGGGAAACATCCGGCGATTACGGCTACAAATGGGGCTCCGCCATTCACGAACTGCTTGAGATCTGCACCAAGTCACCCAAAGCCGACTTGCGTTCTTCTGCCATCACTCTCGCCCGCGAATACGACCTCGGCTCAGAACGGGTCGAAGAACTACTCGCCACTGTCACATCCGTCACCACAGTCTGAAATCTGGAAACGCGCTCAGGCTGCCACTCGCTGCTTCAGCGAGCTGCCCTTCGAAACTTCATCCAGAGACGACAGCGGCAAGCACACCATCATCCGCGGCGTTATCGATCTCATTTTCGAGGAACCCGACGGCTGGGTGATTGTCGATTACAAAACCGATGACCTAACTGTGGCAGACATCCCCGCTGCGATCAACTACTACCGCTCCCAATTATCCCAATACGCCCAGAACTGGACCAACACCACCGGCAATCCTACAAAGGAACTTGGCTTGTATTTCACCAAGCTTGAATGCTACGAAAGTCTTCCGTGATTTGTATCGCGCCAAGCAAAAGACGCCGCCTACCGACTAACCAAAATCATTCTGTCAAATCTCGATGTCACGCAACAACTACCATAACGCAGCTACGGACGTGCGCGAACGTTGGTGCAGTCAATGTTGCGGTTTCTCGAGAAGAATGCGGATGAATGTTTGAGTGACGGCCAAACCAGCCGAGACCGTGTTCGGCACCTTGCGAAACAGCTTTCGCTGCGCAGTGGCGTGACAATACTCGACTCGATGCCAGAGTTAAATCTTCACGACTTTTTGGCCGACGAACTGAAACGTTTCAACAAGATAGATGCCAAATAATCATCTTGTATGAGTTTGATAGTTGCACTCGGCCCCAGTTTGTTTTGCCGAGAATCTGCCCTCCGCAATTCGCTTCACGGTTTACGTGCGAAACTATCGGTCGGGAACCTGACCGTTGCGTTCCTCGAGACCACTCTAGATGCCTAATGTACCTTTGCCTAGGATTGAGTTAGTCCGTGGGATCCGCGTGGCGCACGCCGTGTGGCAGACACGGAAGATCGACTTCATCGATCGACGGCTTCATCAAATGGATGAAGCATGGATTTCAGCCCGGACAGTCGAAGGGACTGTCGATCTGTTATCTTACGAAAGGTTTGCTGAGTCGATTACACAAAACTCGAAAGATAAGCCGACGCGATGAATGTGCGATTCGTCGGCATCCGTTCAACCAGAGAACAATGGGTGGTGAAGTGAGTTACTCCTCCAACAGCAACATTCTCACCTGTGGGCGCAAGCCAGCTTGGGCAAGGTCTACTTGCGTGGGAACATTGTCTCGCGCGACATGTGGGACTGGCAGAAAGGCTATCAGTACTCGTACCAGGAGTCATTAGATGATGGCGCGAAGGCACTCCAATTGGCTCACGATTCGGGATTGAAGAACATTCCGGATCTCACAACGGGTTCGGATCGCGTGTTGACAAGACCGGCGAGCGGGCGAATTGAAGAGACGGTTGCTTACCCTTCAGCAGGCAGTCGGCTCATTGTCGCTGAAGCGAAGAAGGCGTCCAGGGAAAAGCCGCTGATCGTCATCGCGGGCGGGCCGCAGACGACTATTGCAAACGCCTTGCTTACGAACCCGGAGATCGCGTCGAATTTGATTGTGTTTAATCTGACAGTTTCCGCTGGATCTCCATTCCCACACGAGTCACTTTGTAGCTGGGGTTTAGCCTGAGTCGATTGCGTCGCTGATTGGGCTCGCGACAATCTGACGATTGACGGAATTTCGAAGGCTGCGGGAGAAGGGACTTCAGCAAACTTGCTCATGTCACGCCCTGATGCAGATACGACTGCCGAATCTGTGCCGGAGTTTCGCGCCGAAGCGATACTCTCAAGATGTCTATCGATTTGCCTGTTGGCTGTCGGGGAATCCACACGAAGCGGAAGAAATCGTCTCCTTTACTGCCAATCGTCGCCGCTGATCATCGTTGAGCAGGATTCGTTTCTTACCAAGCTTATCCTTCAAAACTTGGTTAGTTCAAGAGGACGATACCAATATTGTCAAAAACAAACACCCGCGAATCGGAAGGCCGACCCGCGAGTGTTGAGCTTGAGCTTGTCGAGAGAGACAAGTTGCCTGTCCCACTTTCTACAGTTCGATCGCTTCAACTTCGGCGACGAAGCGCTGGTTGCTGTCAGCGAGGAACGCGCTGATGACGTTGAACACGGAGTCACTGAAACCACCGACGTTCATGATGTCAGCTCGCTCACATGCCTGGACCGTTTGGTACGGCTGGAGGTCGATGCAGACCAGCTTCGGAGCCGCCGCGCTACCAGCCAGCTTGCGCCGATGGGCGACGAAAGTTTCCCAAGCTGTCATGACACCGGTCGATCCGTGACGGCCCGTTCCAACCCAACTCTCGTTGTCGCTGACCAGTACAACTCCCGCAAACTTGCGTTCACGGTGCAGCACATTGGCAGCTTCTAACGGTAGAGCACAGTTGGTTCCACCGCCTCCGTACTTGCTCAGTCGCTCGGCGATGCTCAAGATCGAATCGTTTGGATCGATCCGCACATCGTAAGCGCGAGTATCGAACGGAATGACCACGCTGTCCGGGTTGCGTCGTAGGACCGCTGCGGCGAACAGTGCAGCCACGTCGATGCACCGCATCTTCGACGTCGCACCTCGGCCGCGGTGTCCCGTGACCGCGCAGCTCATCGATCCAGACGTATCCAGACCAATCACCACCGGTCCAGGCAACTCAGGTACGTTTCCACAAGCGATCTCGGCTGCCTTGTGCAGCGCCGCCTTGATCTTCTGCGGAACAATGTCGTCGGCGTTCAAGTACGCAGCAAAGTACTGGTACGGGAACTGCTTCGAACGTCGAATCTCCGACTCGTCAGAAATCCGGCCGGCGACGTATTCTACCACATGTGGGCCAGTCACTCCGTGACTGACCTCGGTATCGACGCCCCCGTCACGGAGTGCCGGGGCCACATCAAAGACGCCGTGTCGCAGCAAAGTGTTCAAGTTCATACGCAGCGCCTGCGGACCCATCTTGCGAGCCAATGCTGCCCAAACCTTCGGTCCCCTAGCGGCATCCGAAAGCAAGTCCCAGCGGACTCCTTCCAAACCACCAGCGATCAACGCTTGTGCCTCTTCGCTTTCCGAGTTGCGGTAGGCGATCAGCGACTGAACTTCGACCGGCAAGTCGGCTTCCGTTGCAGGTGCCCACTTTTCGACCGTCTTATCCGTCAACCAACCGAACATGGCTCGACGAGCGTTATCCTTCGGAGTCGGTCGAGCCATTCGCAGGATATCCCGCAAGCTCGGGTCGTTACCGATCGATGCGCTTAACAGCTTTCCAACCGACGCATTGTTCAACCAGCGCTGGAACGCTCGCTGCAGAGAGCTCGAAAGCCCCGTTCGCACGGTTCCCGACTTGCTCTTGAACTGGCCTGAGCGAATCATCTGGAACACAGTTCGCAGAATACGACCGTTGTCGACGACGCGATCGAAAACTCGATGCATCAGCTCGGTATCGCGAACCGACAAGGCAACGAGCAATGCCGCTGGCATGTCCTTCATGAATGCCTTCTCGCGTGCGTACAAAGCCAGCTTTGCCAAGTACTGGTCGTCATTGACCTCGTCGATCAACTTCAGCACTTCATCAAGCTGCGTTGTGGCAGTCGAATAGAACGCGTTACCGAACGTACCTGTCGCGGCGACTTGAGCCAGCGCATGCTTCGGCTCGAGCTTATACGCTCGACCACCCGCTTGGTTGACTGCGTCCGCTCGTGGCAGTCGTGCCGTCTTGCTCGCGAAAAGAGACTTGTTGGCCATGGGATTCCTCCTTGTGGAATAAGCTTCCAGCTTGTCATGCTGCGACTGCCACCAAAGGCAATCACAGGCAGGATGCCTATGCCACATTAAAAACTGTCCGACGAAGGGTAATTGAGAAAGGCCAGTATCCGTGACACTGTGCCATCTTTTGCAAAGATGTAATCCCAACTGGCAGTCGAACGAGAATCGCAAAGCAGATCGAAGCACAGTGCTACGTCTGCTTCCCCTATTTCAATCGTTGGTTGCTTGCGTTATAAGACCGAGGGCCGGGCAGATATGTTCGCGACAATTATGGATGGAAAGTCAAAGTGATTCACTTAAGAACCGAACTGTTAAAGATCGTGCGTTGCTTAAATGAAGCCGGTATCGACTACGGGCTCATCGGTGGACTGGCAGTCGCGGTGCATGGCTATGTTCGGGCAACAAAGGATATTGACATTCTCATTCTCCATGATGCTCTGTCTGCGGCGCGCAACGCTCTCGCACCGATAGGCTATGACCTCGATGCTGGAATATTCAAGTTTGGCCAAGGGACGGAAAAGGAGACTCAACTCTTTAGAGTCTCACGAGCCGATGGCCCCACACTGACCACACTCGACCTGATGATGGTGACACCGATTCTGGAAGAAGTCTGGAAAGCTCGTGAAGTAGTCAGGGCTTACGACACAGAGATCAAAGTTGTCTCGAAGGCTGCATTGATTAAAATGAAGGAGCTGGCGGGACGGTATCAAGACCTTGCGGATATCGAATCGCTTCGAAATATCTCTGATTCGGATGGCAATTAGATATGGATCCAACTAAATCGAAGTCGCGTGGCATTAGCTGTGACATGTCACAAGCAGCCGTTGAACGCCGCTTGGAGACGGTCGACGAGTTGCGTGAATTGGCGCTCGCATTGAGCCAGGCGGAACGGCTTGGCCCCGTAGGCAGCAAGCAGGCCGCTGTGGAAATGCCATCTTCGTTTGAAATTCACGGCCCTCAACGTAAAAAATAGATCGACGAAGTTTGTTCGAGAGTTTGCGATACATTGCTCTACCAACTGAGCTAAAGCCACGGCGTGGCACCGATGAGATTCGCTCCTCACGACACATGTACTCCACAGCGGCAGTCGATCTAAGTTTT
>CAVPPY010000038.1:0-20114 GCA_963707245.1 Pirellulaceae bacterium | reverse complement strand
GCTCAGCTCCCGCCGTAGCCAAAGCCCAAGTCGCTCGTAGGGCTGGTAACCGGGGACTCCCAGCTTGGCGAAGGCCCGCATTTTAAAGTCCGCCACGCGCTGCATGAGGGGGCCCGCCGTCATCGGAGCGCCAATGTTGGCATTGATCACAGACAAGAACTCGGGACGATAGCGCTGGAGAATATGTCGCTGGATGGTTTCATCGCGTTTTAGATGCACCGGCGCCGCCAGTAGCAGACGAATCAGATCCGGGTCCAGGAAGGGAACACGCACGCTACAAACCGTGGAGAACTTGCCCAAGCTGAGCGTCGTTTCGCGGCGGAGCCGACAACTCACAAACAATTGCCAGATGGCGTGCCGTGGATCGTCCAAGGCGGGAATCTCATCAAAAGCGGCGTCGAAGGCCGCTCTCGGAGCGTGCTGCATGGCAGAGGAGAATTCACCCTGGAATAAATCTCCCTCAACCCCATCCAGCATATAGGCTTGCAGGTGCTTGAACAGCCACTGGCTCGCCTGCTCGCGGGTAGCGATGGCCAATGCAGCATCATCCAGCGAATAGGCGTAAGCCTTATTCATGTGCATGAGTTCACCGGCGTGGCCACGCAGCAAGACATGGATTCCCTGCTCGCGGTAGATTGGCAAGGTGGGAATCACAATGCACTGCGAAAGATACTGCCCGCCGGTCAAGTCGACCATGCGGTTCAAGTGAGCTTCAAAGTTTTGGATAAACGCCTTGTCCAGCAGATGGCTGTGATGCTGGCAGCCGACGATGTCCGCCATTTTCTGGGCGCAGCTCAGGTCCAGGCTACCAGGCATGCCCAAGCAAATCGTCTTCATTTCGACTTGTTCGTGGTCGATCAAGCCGAGGATGGTCCGTGCATCTAAGCCACCGGATAACGCCAAGCCCAGGTGATCGGTGTTGTCTGAAGCCCGACGAACGGCGGTGTGAGTAGCCTCGCAAATTGCTTCCAGCCAGCCTGCGTCGGTGGTGGGTAAGTCTGACCGAGGACGTCGGACAAGACGGGTCGCACTTGCACTTCGCCGGTGCGCGTTTGGAACTCGAGCACGCTGCCAGCCGGTAGCACGGAGATGTCTTGATAAAGCGTGTCGCAGCCCAAGTAATGCCCGAAAGCAAAGAACTGGGCCAAGCCCGCGGGATTCAGTTGCTGTGGAGTGCCCGCAGCAAACAAGGCGGGCAGAGCCGTGGAAAAACTTAGCCGCCCAGCACGCCGATAATAGTAGAGCGGCCGCTGTCCAAAGCGGTCGTTGAAGACGCGCAATACGCCCGTGGCACTGTCGAACAGGACGGCTATGAATACGGCCCCTGTACGTGCCCGAAGAATCTCTCGCCCTGACTTGCGTAGCCCTCCAGAACCTGTTGAAAAATCGGTACCTGCACATCACCAGGCAGGGCATAAACATCGCCAAAGAGTGTCAACGATAAATCTGCCTGCGTTTCTGCCGCCTTGCCCAAATCCGCGTAGCCATGCGCCAGCCGGCCAATGCCAACCCGAGATTCGGTGTCGACCGTGCAGGATGATTGGTACCAAGGCTCCGTATGCACTGCCGCCAGCATACGCTCCACTTCGTCACGCAGTCCCAGCGCGGCTCGGACGACGCGATTCCTAGAATGCAAGTCATGAAATTTGGTTTTCTAAGATGCGGTTGGCAGAGCGCTAACGAGTACTGACGAGCCATCACGGGACTAGCGGTCATCACTTGGGGCTCGGGAGCAGACTCCGGCGACGCAAAGGCTTCTTCGAGCACATCGAGTTTCAAGCTGCCCAGTCCCACAAGCGTCATGTAATAGGGCAGCTCCAAGCCCTCGAGGGACACGAATTGAGCCGAAAGTATGAATCCAACCAAAGCGGCACATACCATGCGGGCTGCTGCCCCGGGCGTCAAACCAGCGGAATCGCTCTTGTCCAAGCGCGTGTATTTCCACAGTGCCGCCACGGTGAGCACGTAATAGGCCGCCAAGAAGGCCAGACCTGGCAAACCCAACTCGGCAGCGATCTGCAACCACAAGGTATGGGCTTCCTTGCCTTGCGGGAAGGTAAACGAGCCACCGCCTGAGGATACCGGATAGTTTTGAACCAGCAATGGAAAGTGGTCAGGTCCTTTGCCGAAGACAGGATCCTCCATGGTCATCTTCAGACAAATCCTCCACAACTGCACCCGGCTTTCGGCAGAACTATCGACCGATTCTTCGGAGGCACCTGTCAGACTGGTGTTGGTAACCGTACTGAATCGCTCGACTACCTCAGGACCGGCCATCATTAGGGCAATGCTGGCTCCCAGGGCGACCAACCACAGGTTCTTAGGCGTCTTGGGAATCAGGATTGCCGTCGCCATTCCCACAAAAACCAGGCCCAGCATGCCACCTCGAGAGAACGAGAAAAATACGCAATGGGTCATGAAGGCCGCCGCCGCAAAGGCCAGGTACCGCCGCCAGAGCGTGGTTTCACTCAGACCCAAGAAAAACGCGAAGCCCACACCCGCGACAAAGCCGATAGTCAGCGAATTGTTGTCCATGCCACCAAACCCAACCTCCTGTAGGCGGTTGAAGCCGCTGAAGTAGGACATATTCAGGTCGTAGGCCACATAGCCCAGACTGCCAACGATGGTCCAGGCTAAGAGATAGATATCACGACGGGTGTTGATCAGCGTTAGGCCCGCCACGCACGGCAGGACGATCTTGCTCATATTGTCGAGAAAGTTGATGCCCTTATCCATATCTTGACAGGTAGCCGTGCTCACAGCCGCCCAAAGCAGGAAGAAGACCAGAGCCTGCATCGGACGCCGCGCCGAGCCAAAGTTCCAGTTGCCGAAGCCATTCAAGGCCCATCCCAATAAAAAGGAAATGGCAATGATCCGACTGTAGTTGCTGGCGGGAACCGACCAGTGCCATAAAGATTCTGGCCTCAGAATCGAAAAGGCGACATAGGTGAGGAAGCCATAGTAGGGCCGAAACAGCCCAACTACCGCGCCGCCGTAAGTCATGACGAGAGTAAATATTAGTCCCATGTAATTCTTCGCTCGCCGAGGCGATTTCTGGTCGCGACACAGGAGTTAACCGTGGCTCCAAGTGGCATTCCGGTGTCATGTCCCTGCCAGACTTGCAGACAACTTTCCGGCCGACCCCTGGCAAGCCTGATCGAGCAGAATTCTGAATTGTGCCAGACGGGCAGACCAAGAATAGTGCTGTTCGACCAAACACCTGCGCGGCGGCTCCCATGCTGGCCCTCTGCTCGGGCGATTGAGCAAGCTGCACAACGGCTGTCACAAACTCTTGAGCATCATGGGCGATCCGCAGCTGCCGGCCGGGCTCCGCATCGATACCCTCAGCAGATTGCTGCGTGGCCACTACTGGCAGACCGCTGGCCATGGCTTCCAGAACCTTGTTCTGAATGCCGCGAGCCAATTGCAAGGGCGAAATAGCGATGTCGGCAGCATCCAAATAGGGCCTGACGTCCGGCACCTCGCCCACCACTTCCACGCACCGATTCGCACTTAAAGCGCGAATCGCCGGCGTGGGACGACGGCCAACAATCTTTAATTGAACATCAACCTGCCGACGAATCTCGGGCAGGATTTCTCGGCAGAACCAAAGCATGCCCTCCACATTGGGAGCGTAATCCATGACACCCGGTAAAGACCAATTGAACGTGTTGCGATCGTCGGAGACTGCGATTTCCAGGCACGCGAAAGTAATCCGTGTCGACTCCATTGCTGATCGGATGCACGTTGTCGAAGTGTCCGACAGTTCTAGCAAACAATTCACATTCGTCAGGGCTGGTCAAGACAACGCTATCCGCCTGGCTGGCAATACGCTTTTCCAAAGCCATAACTCGTCGAGCTTCGAGTGCGTACAGCCACTTCTTGGGAAGCCCTGCGGACTTGGATAGTTGAGCCCATTTCTGGCTGTCGACATCGACCAGATCAACTACCTGCGGGATCCGAGCAAGGTCTGCAGCCTGGGAATATGAAAACATGCTGGAGCAGAATATGAGCAAGGCCCGAAATGGCTCGCAACGATGCCAATCACGAATGGTGCGGGCAAGGCGACTGCTGTGGAAGAAACCCTCGGTCAAGCTATGACCGAGGGCGGCCGAAAATGCCGCCTGACGAGTTCGCGTTAAACTACCAGTGGGAACCACGGCTAGCTCGCGAACGAATTGCTGAATGAAATCGCGCTGTGACTGCGTGATGGGCTCGTCGGTGGTACACGCCAGCGAAACATCGAAATGCTGCGAAAGAACCTTGAGAAGGTGGTAAGCCCGAATGCGATCGCCACGGTTGGGCGGATAGGGGAAACGCTGGGTAAGCATGAGAATGCGCGGCAGCGTGGACACGTTTGGCAGCCTAAATGGAGTGAGCAGATCATGAGTGCGGACTTCGTTCCCGTGGGCGGCATGCGTGAGCATTGTCCATCCAGGAGTAAACTTTTTGAGGGTGTGCCATGAGCTTAACTTCATCCTGCGCAAGGGCAGGGGAAACAGGCTTAGCAAGCTGCGAAACAATCTCAATTCAACAGAAATTAACGGTTGGGTGGTTTGCAACCAGCTAATGGGACGGCGCCACGTTTTCGCCAATATCAAGCGATGCCTCAGCCACGGCCGCTGGAGATGGCTCCGCACTCAGCATGGGCCTGCAGAACATTCTCCATGCTGGAGAAGTTCCAATGTCGCAACATGCGGTCCAAACGGGCATGGGTTCCCCGCAAGCCGGTGTAATGCCGAAACCTGGATTTCATCCCTGTGCCTTTGATCCGCGGTTGAACCGGGTCAATCTCCCAAGGATGCGTGTAGAACATGGCTGGCCCAACCCTTTTGCGGGCTTCACCAATCGCTCGCCGCGATAGCGAGTAGGGAAAAATGCGAAAGTAACCGCCTCCAATCGGCAGGCTGAACTTGCGCAGGTGCCAGGCTGAAGGCGGAAATTCGGTCAGCGTCCCGTGAGGGGTACTGAGCTCGTGAATTTCGCGCTGGGCACCAGCGATACCATAGCGATCATGACCGCTGATCGGAAAAATACTTGAATCAACCAGGTAGCCTTGCTCGGCTAGGATATCCAAGGCCCACAATGAGCGTTGGGTAATCGAGAAACTCGGCGCGCGATAAGCCGTAACATGGACACTACTGGCCGCACCAATTGCATCACGGCTGAGTCGGATGTCTGCCGCAAACTCTTCCGGAGTTTGGCTATATACCAATTCGTGCCAGTAACCATGTGAAGCCAGTTCGTGACCGCCAGCTTGAATTCGCCGAACCAATTGGGGAAAGCGGTCGGCCACCCAACCGAGCACGAAAAATGTGCCGGCAACCTGGTGCTGGTCTAAAAGCGCCAACAATCGGTCGGTATTGGCCTCCACCCGAGACTCATACTTGTCCCAATTCTTACGACTGACACGCTGCTCGAACGCCGAGACCTGAAAATAATCTTCGACATCCACGGTGAAAGCATTTGGAACTTGATCGCGAATCTTATAGGCCCCGATTGCTGATGAGTTTCGAACTTGTCAGCCGCCCGCTAGCTGGAGTCGCGATTCGTTGGCAATGAATGCAAGCTCGCGTTTAAAGCGGCCCCTTGGTGGGGTTCCATAAATTGGCTGAATCGACGTTGAATTCATAACCGATAGCCACCAGCTCGCGCTCACTGATATCTTGCTTCAGTCGGTTCCATCGCATCGCCCGCTCGCCCCGGATGCCAAACATACGGGCGAGGGTAGCAAACAGCAACCGCACATCCAGCCAGAAGTTAGCGACGGAGATGTAACGCAAGTCTAGGATCTGTTTCTTGCGCGTCAAATTGATATCGGAATCGGGTTCCAAATTAACTTGTGCCAGTCCCGTGACACCTGGCTTGACTCGATGCCGCAGCTGGTAACCCGGAATCAATTTCTCAAGCGAGCTGGTAATCTCAGGTCGCTCCGGCCGAGGACCCACCAAACACATATGTCCGCAGGCCACATTCCATAATTGAGGCAACTCGTCCAAATGCAATTTACGGAGCCAATACCCCAAAGGAGTTACACGTGGATCGCCATGGGTGCACCACTTGATCCCTGCAGCTTCGGCATCGCAGTACATGGTTCTCAATTTGACAATCGAGAACGTTTCTCCGTCCAGTCCAACCCTCGTTTGACGGTAAAAGCCTGGTCCCTGCGAGCTGAATCGGACAGCCACCCACAAGGCCAGGATCAACGGCGCAAAGGGAATTAACAAGATCAAGCCAATAACTTGATCAACAATGTACTTCAGTTGGAAATACCAACGCCGGCCGTCGATATGCATATTCCAAGCGTCAAAAATCGGCCCTGAGGCCGAAATGGATGGATGATTCAAGTTTTTTTGCTCTGGGGAGAGAGTTGTCGGCAACTCGGCTTCTAATAGTTCGGAGGTCACTAAAAGGCCTTTCAAGCGAATAAACAACGCGTAAGAAAATAGTAATAATGGCGTACTGCATTAAGTCAAGCATTACGTCGGACAAAATATTGACAAGGGGGGGAAAGATCTAACTGCTAGGGTGGATCTAGGAGTTATTCTGCAACGGCCGACTATAGGGGCACTGTTCAACTGTAAAGGTAGGAAATGGCAGCTTAGTCCCGCCAGCACGAAGAAAAACCCAAACGCGGGATATGGCTGGATGATGCAAAAACCCTGGAAAAATGGCTTTCCAAAATTTTTTTCAAGCAACCTCGCCAGACCTTGATTTAGCTAACCCGTGAACCGCCTTGCCGCCAGGCGGCAAATTACAAGTCCGTCCGCACTAGTGCTGCAACCACATTTAATTTAGGGGTAGAGTGCTTCGCAATCCACCCTCCCGCGCAGTTGAGCTTCGACAGCTGGCAGACTACTTCGTGGGAGGGTCGAGGCGAGCCTTGGCGAGTCATCGGGGAGGGAAAACACGGAGCACTTCGCCCTCCCCGCCAGCTCGCTGGGGCTCGCCGACGACCCTCCCGCGAACCAATACAACCTGCTTTAGCAACCAACATGCGCGGGCGGGTGAGACACCGAGAATCCCAAACTTAAAGTTGGACGAAGCACTAGCAAGAGAAGGACGAAAGGCTGCTGAACGCCTTGGTCGCGATTGACCGTGGCGTTTTTGGGTCGAAGCACTTACTCATAGGTTCGTGCATGGCAAAGTTACCAAAGTCGCCTTTCGCTCCCGCGAAAGCCCAACCACGAAGGATCGTGAAACTTTCGCGGAGCGAAAGACGACAGAACATTGGCAAACCATGAAGCCATGCAAATAAATGGCGCGAGTGCCGAAGAACTTGTCCCCCAGGTCAGACGTGACGACGATGGGGTGAAGCCAGGCAGGGACGCTAGACTTTGGTCAGCAACGGCTGCAGGAGGGGAATGAGTTGCTCGAGAAATTTCTCCCCAGCTGAGGGTTGGCCGGAATGGCCGGCGGTGCTGCCAGCTGGATCTTGTACAACTCGTCGGTCAGCCAGAACCTCGGCTGTTCGGCGGCTAGCCAGTTGCCCCCGTTGCTCCAAGCATAAAACACCTCCAGTTCCGGCTGCATGTCAATCTTGGAAAGAAAGGAGACACTCCAGAATTCATGTACCTCTCCGTCAATTTCCAGGGCCACTTTGCGACGGTCTCCGTCCGCTTGCACACCTTGGCCGGAGTAACAAATCTCGGGTGTATGCACGGCGATGGGGCCACGTGGTCCATACAAGACGGCCATGGTAAGCGTTTCGCCAGTAACCCGGTTCTGATAAACCGAATGCTTGTAACCGTAGCAGCGAAGAATATTCTGCACATTTTCTGTCAGTTCGCGATCTTCCAGCAATTCCCAGTCTCCGACCACTGCAGGCAATTGGGAAAGCAAGTCCCCTTGCTTGATGAGGTCAGGCTGAGCTAGCCACCGGCCATCCAGCCAGCCGTGCCCAACGGCGGAGCCGCAACACAGTAATCCTGCGATCACGAGAGCAATCGTAAAGCGATTCGTCATATTTCTTTCATCCATCACATTCAGCTACGTCGCGCGGCTGGAGCACGCACAGGCCACTTTCATTTGCCGATCGCGACCTTCGGTAGAGACTCTAATTTAGTTGAGGCGCGAATTTCCGCAACCGCTTCCAGCTCATCGCTCATGAGCGCCAGCTCGTCCAATTGCAGATTGGCGAGGGAGGGCCAAAGTTTATTGAGCTGCTCCATATCATTCTGTTTGAGCAAGACTTGCGCCAGGTGAATCTGGAAGCGGGGATCGGCACGCAGGGCGATGGCTTTTTCTAGGCTCTTACGGGCTTCATCCAACTCGCCGGCACGCAATTGGACGATACCCAGCGTATCCAGCAATTCAGGTTCTTCTTTGCCGGCCGATTCCTTGTTGCGTACTTCAATGGCACGTTGTATGCTGGTCAAAGCGGCGGGCTTTCTGCCCGGCAGCAGGGAGAGGGCCATCGCCAAATTGTTGAGTACGCGATAGTTGTCTGGCGCGATCGCCAAACTTCGCTCAAACAGCTGGGACGGCCTCCAGATTTCGGGCTTGCATGAGCCTCAGATTGCCTACCGCTTCCAGCAGGGTGGCCGAATCCGTGAATCTCACCAACGCATCATTAATGACATCCTCGGCGGCAGCAGGCAGCTTGGGAGTACTTTCCTTGAGCGACGCTTCGCACAGCAGAACAATGCTCTCCGCGGAGGGCTCGCGCTGGTATTCTTGAACGCAAACTTCTGCGGCGCGGGTCAGCTGCGATGTGCTTGCCAGGGCCACGGCAAAGAGCCTGTATTTCTGTGGATTCAGATTATAAGCCCGCTCAAGCCAGGGGATCGACTCCTTGGTAAACCCCAAATCAAAGAGGGTCCGACCGGTCAGTTCCCAAACTAATTCTTGGCCGATAGCCTGTACATTCGCAACTCCCTTTTCCCAATCGCGGGTGATGTTCATGATGTCTGCTTGCCTACCTTGCGCGACCGCGATACGAATCCGCAGCTGGAGCGACAGCAGGGTATTGCCTGCGGTCGATTCCAGACGGCGCACAACGCGTTCGGCATCCGACAAGCGTATGCTGGCTGCCTCTTCGTCCCCCGCTTCGCTTTCGCGTTGGCTGGACAACAGGTACATCACTGTCAGGTTAGTCGCGTCGATTCCATTCACCGTCGGGCCATCCAGCAGGCTTTCGTATAGCGCGACTAGCTTCAAAGAAAAATCGCTGTCCTGCTTGCGGGTCGGTCGACTTTTCCCATTTGTTAACATAGTGGCCGGCCAACATGCGTTTTGCATCGGCTGCCAGCGGTGACGAGAGCTGAGAATACTGTTCCAGAATTGACAGAGCCCGCGACTTTCGTGTTTCGTCGCCTTTTTGAATATCAATGATTGCGCCCAACAAATGGCTGCGCTGTGTTTCTCCCGCATCCTGGAGCAAGCCGTCGATCTCTTCCCACACGGCGGGGCTCTGAGCACTATTTGACGAAGCCAGGTAGAGTGCCAATTGTTCGCGCAACTGCTGGTTCTCTGGAGCGGACTGTTGTGCCAACCGCAGCTCGACCACGCTCGCATCGGCATCGCCAGTGCGTCGGTAGAGATCGGCTAACAGTAAATGCGCCTCGGTAGATTTCGGATCGACTTGCAGAGCGGCAAGCAGGTTTTCTCGTGCCTTGCCGAAATTTTCGAGCTGCAAATAGGCTCTGCCTACAAATAGCAAACGCGTCACGGTAGGCATGGGCGATGCCGCAGCTAAGTTCAATTTGTTCCGCCGCCCGCAATGCGCCCTCGACCAACATTTTGTGTTGGAGCCTTGCCTGCCAAACCGTGGGTTCCTTGCCTTCGGCTAATTCATTTGCCTTCTCGAGTGCCTGCCATGCTTCCTCGATACTGTCAGTCTTTTGTTGTTCGTTTTCGAATTCTGCCAAAACCAACATGTGCGCCAGCAGTAGCCAGTTATTAAAGTCATTCGGCTTGCCCTCGACCAACTCGCGAGCCATGCTCAAGGCTTGGTTCGTATTGCCTTGCCTGGCAAACTCGCCTGCCAAGCTCGACGCCGAAGCTGCGGCCTCGGCCCCCTGTATGCCCTGCAGGACTTCTTGGGCTTGTTCCAGTTTATTTTGGGACATCAATTCGGAAACTAGTGCCAATACGGTGCTGGGCTGCTGGTCTCCATCGCGTATAGCGTTCCGATAGAGTCTGACGGCTTCATCCGAAAAGCCCCTTAACGAGGCAACACGTGCAGACAACGCGCCGGCCCGACCCCAGCGCGGACGTCGGCGATCAATCTCATCCAGCAGACGCTCGGCCTCATCCAACAATTTTCTTTGCTGGGGAGAATTGGCCGCTTCAACAATCAAGGCCTCGGCTTCGAGAAATCTCCAGTGCGTCCCATCCTGGCCTTCGATCTCTCGCAACTTGGTCTTCCAGCGTGCCATCTCTGCATCCCAATCTCTGCCGCCAGCTCCAGTCGACTTGAGCCCACGACAAAGTCCGTGCATGCTCATGAGCGTCGCCGTATCAAATTCCGAGTCTGGTATACTGCTCAGCAACCCGTAGGCATCGTCATAGCGTTGACTGCGAATCAGAACATCACTTGCCGCTTTTGTGAGCAGCAGTGCATGCGGGGTAATCTCTTTAGCGGCGGATGTTAAAATCTCAACCGCTTGGTCGAACTCGTCTTTCTGAACGAGCAGGCTGGCCCTTGCCAGAACCGCATTTGCTGCATCGACCGGCAAGCCCGACTCGTTGGCTGTCGTTTGCAGATCGTTCAACGGCCAGTTCGGCCGCCTCGACTCGGCCGGCCGCAGCGAATCGGTTCACGGCCTGCAACTGGACCTCAGCAATACTTGGATTTGCGTCAGCAATCTGCGACAGCCGATCCAACATGGACTCTTGAAAGTCTTTCGCTCCGCCCTTTTCCAGGGCTTCAAAATTGAGCTCCAGAAGTTCCAGCTTCCACACCGGCAGGCGGCTTTGCAGCTCCGGGGAAGCTTGATCGAATCGCTCTCTGGCCTCGCGAATGGACTCGCTCAAGCCAAACAGATCTTTGCGATCGCCGGGCTTTGCAGCCTCGGTTCGAGCCCGCAGCCGTGCCGCCTCAACTGCGGTCTCGTAGCTCATATTCTTGACAAAAGACAAGTGTTGCAGAGCCCGTTCGGTGGCGCCTACATTGCGCCAACACTCGGCTGCCAACCATCGCAGTCCCTGCTCATCGGGAGTCAAGGTAATGCATTTTTCATAAACCTGGGCAGCCATGTCCCACAATTGCCGCTCGCGGTAGCATTCGCCCAAGAGTCGCCCTGCTTGCACTCGCCGCTCGGGGGGCAGCAGCAAGGGGCTGTTGAATGCTTTTTCCAATGTCGCACTGGCTTCCAGCAACTTCGTGGAGGCAGCCGCCAGTTGCCCATCCAATAACGAAATCTCCCACTCGGCATACGCTAGACGATCGCGCAATGGCAGTTTGTCGCTCGAACTAAGTCTCGGACATATCCAGACGTCGCTTGAATTTCTCGACAAGAACTTGGTATTCGCGAACCGCCAGTGTGCCTCTCTCGATTTCCCCTAGCGAAGCGAGTAGCAGTGCTTTGGCGGCCAGCAACTCCAGGCTTCCATCAACGGCTTCTGAACCCTCCGTCCAGGCTTGTATGGCTCCCTCATTATCGCCCTCAGCAGCCAAGCCCAGACCATATTGCTTGTAGACTGCCTCCCTTTGATCGCGCGGAACCTGCGGACCGTCAAATTTCAGCAGGTTTCTAATAAATTCGCGGGCCAGCATGGGGTCGGTGCTGGCGATCAAGGCCGCACCGTCCAGGCACAATTGCCAATCCCAACGCGGCTGATATTCTGCTGGATCTTCAATCAACTCCACACTGCCAGCAAGTGTTTGCATTTCGCTGCTGGAAGAGTCCCCCTCTGACTGGACTGTCGCCTTCGGCATATTCCGCCGGATGCGTTCCATGGCTCGAGGTGTTTCTCGTCAGAGCAAACGCGAGCTCTTCATCTGCGTCTTTTAGGTTCTTGGAGAGCACATAGGCCGCGTGGCCATCGTCCTCGATGTCCTTGAGCATTTCCTTGACGGTCTCAACGCGCAACGACACGGAGGCTGGCACCTCTTGCCCTGGTTGAACAAACCATTCCGGTGTGCTGCGGGCTATAGCTAAGAAGCTGGCCAATACGTTGACATCGGTCGGGTTGAACTGGACGGCCCGATAGACAACTTCCCCCGTGGGTTGGTTGGCCAGCCACCTCCAGTACTCAGTTTTCCTCATCGTATTCCGTGGGCTGGCGATGCCAAGTACTGAGATCCGGCTCGTTGAAGAACCAAGGCTTGAGCCAACCACTTGCATGCGTCGGGATCCTCTTGGGGTGCGTTGAGCTGCATGACTTGATTTTCTGCCTCGGAGGCCCAGTACTTGCCGCTTTGCAGCAGTCGCGGAATGAGCCGTCGACGTAAGTCTGCTGCAACTTCGAGCTGGGCCACCGAATCGCCGCAGGATGCCAAGGCCGACATGAGTCGCTGTCTTGCGGAATCGACATCGTCCATGCTGGCGACGCTATCGTCCGTCACCAAGGCGAGTTTTATCAGACCGTCTTGATCCTTGGGTACCAGGGCTACATATCGTTTCAGCCATTTGATTTCCTCTGCGGCATCCCCGCTCTCCCTGGCCAGGTCCGCCTTCTTGATAATCGAATCTACAATCCTGGACGACTGAAAGTAGTACAGAGCGGTCAGCGCAGACACCACGACAAACGCGGAAACTGCCGCTTTGATCAGTAGCGGTATGTTCCATTCCCAGGCAATTCGCCGGTCGGGTCTGGCCTCGCTTAAAGGAGCAACGTATTCGCGCACGCTCTCCAGTCGATCCTTGGCAATTACTGATTGGTTTTTCACGTCAAAAACTCGAAATGCGATGGGGATTTCTTAATTGACTAAAACGCGGGCTGTGGCCCAGCCAGGTCCAGCGTGAACACTGCGGACGTTAGCTAGGCCGTGGCACCTTATATGGCTTAGCTGAGCAAGTTGCTCGCGCACGGCGTGTTGTGGCGGGGCGGGTTGTCGTTTGTAGGCCCTCGAGGCTTGGGGCGCATAGTCAAGGCATGTAGGCGTGACCTACCAGCGCCTTGCGTGAGCTAAAATCTTAGCCTGCATGGCTTCATCAACTTTTCTCAACGTTGCCGCTGCGAACGATCCCGGGCGTAACGATAATCGCCGTAGCGATAGGCATATTCACGGGAGGGGACGCCGCTGAATACTGTACCCAGCACATTCGCACCGGCCGCTTCCAAGCGGCGCTGCGTTCTGCGGACATGGTCGGTACGGCTAACATCTCGCATCGCGCACAACAATGTCCCATCGGCGGCGGCCGTGACCGACAAGGATTCCGCAGCAGGCAATACCGGAGCGGTATCCACCACGATGTATTGGTACCTTTGCCGTGCTTCGGCGAAAAGCTTTTCAACGTTCTTCTTGGTTAACAAGTTGTGCGGATTGGCATCCAATCTGCCTGCAGGCAGCACATGCACCAAGTCGCCCAAACTGGTGTTCACGCATTCGTCGAAGGTGGCTTTGCCAGCTAGCAGATTGCACAGCCCCGGCGTGGAATCCAGGCCGAACAATTCATGCTGGTCCGGGCTGCGAAGGTCTGCATCGATGATCAGCACCGAGCTTTCGCTGGCCTTGGCCAAGGAAATGGCCAGTTGCGAAGCAACGCTACTCTTGCCTTCGGATGGCATGGCGCTGGTCACAACGATCGTGTGCACGCCTTCCAACTTGAACAACATATTCGCCCGCAAGGCATCCACGCTTTCCTCGAACAATCGATGGCCACGAGAGCTGCGCCTCCGCCAGGAATACGGGCGATTTCTCCCATGACCGGCGCCAAGTTGTTGCTTTCAATGCTCTCGGCGGTCGTCAGACGTTTGAAACGAAACTCCAGCAACAGCGCGAGCGCGAACGGAAGCATAAAGGAAGCTCCGCCAGCCAGTAGAATCTTCTTGAATGGAACCTCCTCGATGGGCCAGGCCGGAGTCGTAGCCGCCGCCAAAGTATTAACGCTGGCGCCACGCCCGCGTTCGGTCTTCAATGTGGCCAATCGATTATTCAGCAAAGTCAAAATCTCTGAAGCTTGTTCGTACTCCTGGCTTGCAAAATAAATCTCGGCGGTCTCACCCCCCATGTTTTGCAAACGCGACTTTTCGGCCTCGTAGTCTTTGGTGTAATTTGCACGGGCTTCCTGCAAATTCTTCAAGCGAAAATTGATCTCCTCTTCCTCTTCGGCCTGCTCGGCGGCGGTTTCCAAAACGTGCAATTTCTCCAGATACTCGATGGCACGTGGCCGGACACTGTCCTCAGTTTCTGTCAATTGAGCTTCAACTTCCAACACCTCTGCCTTGAGTTCCTCGTAACGAATCGCGTAGTAGTTCTGCTGCTCGCGCAGCTCAATCGTGCGAATTCGATTCTCCAAGTCGGAAAGTTTTTGCCGGACTTTAATCACCTCTCGGTCCGAACTGATGTAGTCTGCGATTTCGATGGGATTGGGCACGTAGGTCAGGCTTGGCTTCCCGCGGCTGGCTTGAATGGCGCTCAAGCGGGCCATC
Source organism: Pirellulaceae bacterium (assembly GCA_963707245.1). Taxonomy (GTDB): domain Bacteria; phylum Planctomycetota; class Planctomycetia; order Pirellulales; family Pirellulaceae; genus Aureliella. The sequence goes on along the minus strand of CAVPPY010000038.1, from coordinate 5,573 downwards.
AGTTCAACCTCCTCCGCCTTGAGCCCGCTCAACTTGGCACCTAGTGCTTGGAGTTCGCTTCCCTGTGACTCGAAAACAATGTTCTCTTTAAAGGGATCGATTCCATTGGAATCTTTGGAAAGCTGAGTCAAATTCAGACGCAGGTTCTCGACGTTACGTTTCCATTGTTCGATCGGTTGAGCTAACCAACTCTCGACGTCCTCGAAGCGATCTTCATCCAATTGCTCACGCACCTTCAAGTAGGATTCCGCGATCGCATTGCACACTTTGGCAGCCATCACTTTGTCCCGATCCCGGTATGAAATCGTCAGCTGAGTGTCCGTACCGGCATTTCCAACCGCAAGTCGATCGCGAATCTGCCTTTCGGCCGTCTGCGGATTGGACAGACTCGGAGCTGCCCTCAACTTCGGATCTGCCAACACAGGGTCCAGAACCAAAGCGTGCGTGATCAGCGTTCTTTCAGTTCTCGCCAAATCGCGAGATTGGGTTTGAAGGCCCTGGGCGATGACGAAATCGCGGTTTGCTTCCATGAAGCAAGTCGCCTGAAACTCTGGCTCAAACTGGTACCAAACATACAAAGCGGAAAGCGTGGCCAGCAGAAAGCCCAGCGGCAAAGACCAGCCCCAATGTCGCCGAAATGCGACCCACACCAGCCAAGGATCAAAGGCGACTTCCGATTTTTTATGGACTGACGACGTGTTCATGCAGTTAAGCTCTCGATTCGTAGCTCGGTTCGTGGCGTTGAGGCTAGTTAAGGTTTTGAGGCATTCGTTGGCTTCCAGCAGCCAACCCTAGTTGACTGCCAATCGCCGCTGGATCATCTCGATACTCAGCGGACGATAGAGATTTTCCCAAAAGGTCTTCGCGGCTTGCATCAGGACTGCACCAGCGACAATCATCAGTATCCCCAACAAGTCGTGGGCTTGATGTGCAAGCGCAGGAGGCAACCAATGAATCGCCAAGCTGGTAAAGGTCACGCGCAACACGTTCACCAGAATAGCAATCGGAAAACAGCATAGAAAAATGACAACACGGTCTATCCACGATCGTGAACTGAGGGCAGCAAAAAAGAAACCCAATGCAATCATGCCCACAAAAATCCTCAGCCCCGAACAGGCCTCTTCTACCATCAATTGGTTGTCGTCCAACCAAATTGTGTTTCCCTCCGGTATGGCCGCAAAACCCATGGTCTGCAGGGCAGACGCACTGAGCGTGGTGGCCAGGCCCTGGAGCCTAAAGCTCAACAGTGATTCGGCCCGATAAGGCATCGGCGACAAGAACACCAAGAACAACATTGCCGGTGCCGCCCACCATAACACGGCACGCCCGAAGAGTAGCCATACCAAGCCAGCTACCCATGGAATCAGGGACCAGGCATCCAAAAAGTCCATGTAAGCCAGCCGCCCCAAAATCCTGAGGCCAATGGCCAAGATGAGCAAAGAGATCCCGCCCCATGCGACGCGCATGCCGTGTGCAGGAAAACTCGATCTGCGAAAAAATAGCAACAGCAGGGCCAAAGGAAATACCAGATAGCCATGCGAGTAATCCGGCTCGTGTCGCCACTTGTCTTCCATCCAAACAATCGTCGGCCAATAAGCCCAAATCGTGGCCAATCCCAAACCAATCGCCGCGAACCATAATCCGGCGGCTGTATAGGTTTCACCCGCAACCACTGGTCGCGGTGTCTCTGGTGGCGGTTCCAATTTCTCGGAATCGGCAGAAACCACAGCCGCAGCGGACGCTAAGGACGCCACGCGGGTAAGCTTCTTCTTAACCTTGCGTTTTGACATTGCTTTATGAATTCAAGAGGTTCGGAGTTTCAGAGCCTAAAGGCGATTCCGCAATTAACACTAAATCTAGGTCGCAATCGCGCTTCTCGTCAAACGTTTTTGTAATTTATGACTACTGCCGAGCAAAGTTCCTGATGATAGTAACTCAGGCGAAAACGGCCTTTTGCGTCGCCTGGATCGCCTCAAGCACCATCTATTCACCGCACCATCTCCAAGCCTGGCCCCCGTTGACACTGCATGCGGACTTCGTTCCCTAGGGTGGTAGGCTACCTCCCTGTGGGGCTGCTTGGCGGGTGCTGATCGGCGAGTCAAGTGTTGTCAGCTAGCGAAGCTTGGTCAATAGCTTGAAACCCAGAAAACCGCCACATTTGAGTGGCCAGCTAAGCTTTGCAGGGGGTGCTGGTCGAAAGTGTGAACCCTGCCGATTGTAAGGGCTGGGGCCGAATAAAATGTACTCATTTTTTCAGTTAGAATGGGGATTCAAGGTTAGTTAGATGGACTGCAACCAATTCTTCAACGCTAACTCTTTAACTCGGTTTTCATTTCGCATATCATCCCAGTTCCGCTTAGGGCGACTTAGAGACTGTCTCAAAAAGGGGTCTGACCCTCTCCAGCCGGTTGAATGTGGCGTGTTTGAAACGGCTGCCAAAGGCTCAGACCCCTTTTTGAGACGCCTGTTTAGAGTTCGGGAGGGTTGCAAGACATTCTGTGGGGCTGTGGGGAGTATGTTCTGAGTACACAATCCGCCTGTTACCCAACCGCCAACGCGGCTTGGAGCATCCACATTGAGGGACATGAGCGACCGGTCGAATGCCCCGGTCCGCTGCTCTTGGTCGGTGCTGCGCCTTTCTGCACGATCCGGTTGAAGCAGCCGGCTGCACCCTGGTTGGCTGGATTGCTGTGCAGGACGGAGACATGCGTCGAGTTTGTCCCTTTGGTCGATGAGACCAAGCAGCTCGCCCGTTGCCTGCTTCCTGGCGCCAGCATGAATTGCCTGGGTAGTAGCTTTGCGGTCGATTTCTCGCCAGGCATGAGGGCTCCCGAGCAGCTAGTGGAGGATTGGCCGGTAGTGACGATTGCTTCGGCAAGCCGATTTGCAAAGATTCTGCTCAATCGGGCCGTCTCGGTGGTGGGAGCTAAATCGCCGTGCATCGTCCGCGTTCCGAATACCCTGCTAGGGGCAAGTCAACTCGTCTTGCACTGGCATAGCGGTGGGCTGCGCGTCCTACTGCTATCGCCTGATGTGGTCCAACCCAGGCCACCGATTAGCCTTGAGCCCGGCACTTACCTGGATTTCCGTGATGTGCGGATCACCTATATGGGAGCTGTGCCCTGCCCAGTGCCGCGGCCACGGACGCGCGATGGTTCGCAATTGATGTTAAACCGCGCCCAGCAGAGCGATGTCATGGCCCTCAAGGTACGCGACGTATTTCAAGGACGCCACGCAAAACGTTTGCGTTGGCGTTGGACAGTGATTCTGATCCTCTCCCTCATCTTGTGCGTGACAGCCGGCTATTTTGCTCTCAGCCTATTTCTGAATATGCGTCCCTATATTTCCGCCTAATGCTTCACCCGCAATTCACCTACCGCATTACCGGAACGCATTAGCGTCCGGTTCTCGCCAAAACCGGGTGCTAACGGCTAACGCACTCCGGCTGATTTCCAATGGGTAGTTTATTTACGGATTAGTCCCTAGTGCTTCATCCAACTTTAATTTTGGGATGTGACGAAAAAATACTCCACCCTCCCACGCAGTTGGGCTGCTACAGCGTGAAGACTATTTCGTGGGAGGGTCGATGCGAGCTTTAGCGAGTCATCGGGGAGGGAAAACGCCTGAGCTCTTCGCCCTCCCCGCCAGCTCGCTGGGGCTCGCCGGCGACCCTCCCGCGGAGCAAATCAAACCGCTTTAGCAACGGCAGCGCGCGGGAGGGTGGAATAACAGTACCCCAAAATCAAAGTTGGGCAAAGCACTAGTCCCTAAATAAGTATATGCCGGGTTGTTGGCACGGGATTTGCGCATAAAAAAACTCGACATGCCCGCCATTTGTTGGTCTGTTTGGGACGGCCCAACTAATAGCTCGTTACCTACGATGGAGATTTCGAGTGAAGATAATTAAAGCACAATTAATTCGACAACGCAAACGACGCATCCAACGACGTCTCGACGAATCAGCCGGATACGATCGTGGTGAACCAATGATTTCGGGCGGTAATACTCGCTATGAACTTGCACAAAAAGCAGGCGGGACAGCCTACGGCGGCCTAGCGGCTGTGCATGCCTTCGCACGGAAGCTCAAACTCCCCGAACGTATTGATCAGAAACTTCATTTGTTCAAGAAGCATATGCCTTATCACGAGTCGGATCACGTTTTGAATTTGGCATACAACGCACTGTGCGGCGGAACTTGCTTGCAGGATATCGAGACACGACGCAATGACGAGTTATTCCTGGACTCTATCGGCGCCGACGCATCCCCGATCGAACGACTGCGGGCGACTTTGCAGACGCTTCACACCCTACAATATCAACCGCTTACAGGACGCGTTTGACGAAGTTCGCATGGATGTTTGGCGGCAACAAGACGACAGCTTCTTTGAGCAAGCCACGATTGAGATGGATGGCACCATGGTCGAAACCACTGGTCAGTGCAAGGCTGGGATGGATATCAGCTACAAAGGCATCTGGGGCTATCATCCATTGGTGCTGACACTAGCGGAGACTGGCGAAGTGCCACGAATCGTCAACCGCAGCGGCAACCGTCCCAGTCAGGAAGCGCTGCCAGTGAGGCGGATCGTGCGATTGATCTTTGCCGCAAAGCCGGCTTTCGTCGAATTGTATTACGAGGCGACACGGCCTTCACACAGACCATTCATCTGGACCGGTGGAGCGAGGCAGGTGTGAAGTTTGTGTTCGGCATGAAAGCCTACGCAGGACTGGTAAATATTGCGGAAAAAGTGGCAATCGAAGACTGGCAACAATTACTTCGTCCCCCCAAATATGATGCCCGAACTCCCGATCGTGCGCGTCCCGAAAACGTGAAAGAGCAAATTGTGGCCGAGCGCGGTTACGAGAATAAACGCCTTTCCGCTGAATGGGTCACCGAAGTTGCGTATAGCCCAGCTGATTGCGATCAAACGTACCGTCTGGTAATCGTGTGCAAAGAACTGGAAGTTACCAAGCAAGGCCGATTATTCGATGACTACGTCTACTTCTTCTACCTCACGAACGAATCGAAGAAACAGCTTTCAACGAGTGAAGTTGTCTACGCGAGCAATGCTCGTTGCGAACAAGAAAATGTTCTAGCGCAGTTGAATCAGTGCCGGGCGTCGCACGTGCCGGTCGACAACCTGGAATCCAATTGGGCTTTCATGGTGATGACCGCCCTGAGCTGGAGTTTAAAGGCTTGGATCGGTCTTAGCGTTCCCGTCGACGGACGTTGGCGGGAAAAGCAGCAGCGTGAGCGGCGTCACGTCATTCGGATGGAGTTCAAACGATTCGTCGAGCAGTTCGTGCGGCTGCCTGCGCAGATTATTCGCAGCGGACGACGCTTGACCGTACGCCTACTTAGCTGGAATGAATCACTGCATGTATTCAATCGCTGGCTGAAATTTGCGCCGGAGTGACCGTCACGCCGTGAAGCCGAGGTAAGTAGGTCTGGGTACCGTCGCCAGGCCAAACGCCCGTGGGGCTCCAGGAGAATCATGCCAGAAACAAACCGCCAAAAATTCACACCGGCTAGCCCGGCCGCTCACGCTGCGCCGGCCAAATCAACGCAAAAACCA
>CAVPPY010000037.1:0-19114 GCA_963707245.1 Pirellulaceae bacterium | reverse complement strand
GGTCTTGGCGCTGATCAAAGCCATGCCCAAACGGCTGCGGACGAACTCGTGCCGGCACCGGATGTTGCCCGGAAACTGGTTCGTGAATTGTCCAAGCTTTCTCGCGATGAACCATTTGCCATTGCCCTCGCCCGAGTGATGAGCCAGTTTGCGGGCGAAAAAATTACAACCGGCGATTTGGCTCTTGGGGAGTTACCCGAACACCTGCATTTTTTGGTATGTGTCATCGATGACGATGGACACGAGCTAGCGCGTGGCCGCAGTGTACAAAAACTGCAGGCGGAATTTGGTCAGCTTTGGTCAGGCTCTTGTGGTAGACGCTGCGGCTGCCGAATTGGCTGCCGATTCACTCCCCGCCTGGCACAATCAACCGGTTTCTCACCACAACTTTGACGGCTTGCCACCACCGGTAACACTGCAGGTGGCGGCGTGTTGGTGGCTGCCTTTCCCGCCTTGGTCGATCTACAGTACCTGGGACAGGGAGAGGGGGTCGAGCTGCGTTTAGCAGATGCACCTCAGGAAGCGGAACGAATGACCCAACGCGGATTGACGCGGTTGCTGGCCATGCAGCACCATCGTTCGTTGCGCAGTCGATGTTGCTCACCTTCCCCAGCTCTCGCAGGCCTGCGTGCAGCTCAGCCATCTGGTACCGGGAAGTCAAATACAGGGTCGACTGCAGGATTTGATCGCCCGCATTGGGCTGGTGGAAGGGCAGCCACCGATTACCCCCCGCGCCGAGTTCGACGTCCGCAATGCGCGGGGCGTCCGAGCACATTTCGATGGCCGCTCAACAGGTTGCAGCCTGGTTGCCTGCGCTGGCCGCACAGGCGCAAGCGGTTCGCTTGCAGCTGGAACAGGCACCTGGCCAGTGGCAGAACGTCACCGCTGCGCTAGGCGAGCAGTTGGACGCGATGTTTGCTGGGGATTTTATGGGGGACACGGCCTGGACGTGGCTCCGGAATTTCCGCGCTATTTGTCGGCGGTCCGCCTGAGATTGGAGAAACTCAAGAACGGAGGCCTGGCCAAAGACGCCAAGTTGTCCGCGCCCATCGCGGAGCTAGAGAGGGTTTACCAGCAGCTCGCCAGAGGGACCCCCCACACTTCGGCAGACGCTGCACAGAAGTTGCAAGACGTGCGGTGGATGCTGGAGGAACTCCGTGTGTCGATCTTCGCCCAACAGTTGGGAACCAAACAGCCCGTATCGCACAAGCGAATTCGCGAATTGCTGAGGGTACTGGAGTCGTAGAGCAGCTCAGGAAAATGGAAATCGTCGAAATAGCAACATACGTTTGTCAGCAATACGGTTTACACTGATCAAAATTGAGCCGCATAGGGAGCTGACATGCTAGAACTAGACCTGCCAGAGTTGGAACAAGAATTTCGTCAGAGCTGGCGGGGCTACGATGTTTCTCGGTACGAATCCTTCTTGAGTCGGGTGACGCCCGCAAATCGCTTGGAGTTGTTGACGCGGTTGCTGAGTACCGAACTAGATTTTTTTTATCAGCGCCCGCCTGCTGAAGACGCGCTCAAACGGAGGAAGAGGATGACGACGAGCGCGTGTCCCCGCGCGTCCAATTGTTCGTGCTCCGCTTTCCCGACCTGCGTAACAGCCCGGAGTTCATTCTTCGCTTGGTGGTACTCGAGTTCGCGCTCAGGCTCAAGTACGACGCGGTTCCGCCGAATGTCGATTCATACTTGGAGCTGTGCCCCATCCCTGCTCAAGAGCGAATGATCCGCTTGCTGGAGTTGACCGAAAGTAAATTGCATCGCACGGGGCATGCGCCGGTAGCCAAGCTTTTGCCCAGCACAGATGACTCGACCATCAAAGAGTCTGATGCCTCACTCTCGATAACCCTGGATCCGTTGCCCTATAATCTCGGCTGCTTTCTGCTGGTGCGGATGATTGGTCGGGGAGGAATGGGATACGTTCACGCGGCGATTGATTTGCGCAGTACTGCCCAGGTAGCTGTCAAAGTCATGCGGCGGATCGATGCCTGGAGCATATTTCGGTTCATTGAGGAGTTCAGCTGGCTATCACAATTAAACCACCCGAACTTGGTGCGACTCTATGATGCATTCAGCGAAGGTGAACTACGCTATTTTTCCATGGAGTTGGTTGAAGGCAAAACCATCCGTGAGTGGTTCAGGGTACTGCTGGCTCAACAGGAAGCGGCACCGGTCGATACGCAGGCGACTACCGAACACGCGCAAATTCACTGGCAGCGTTTACGATCGGTATTGTGTCAGCTTGCTTCGGCCATTCATTTCTTGCATTCCCAGGGCGTGATTCATCGGGATATCAAGTGCTCGAATGTGATGATCACGCCTCGGCGGCGGGCCGTACTGTTAGACCTGGGGTTGGCCATTCGTGCTAGCAACAGCGTGCCAGGCCAACTGTCGTTGGATGGCGAGCAATTGATTGGCACCCTGCAGTACATAGCTCCCGAGGCGATTTCGGGCAAGGCATTTTGTTATGCCAGTGACTGGTACAGTTTTGGCGTGATGATGTACGAGGTATTGGTTAATGACTATCCGCCGATTCGTATCAACTTGGCCGCAACGGAGCCTGATGAGCGATTCAGCTTGGATAACGAGGCATTGAACCAGGCGTTAGCTTGGGTCCCAAGCGATTTAGCCGAGGTATGCCAACAGCTATTGAATCCGAATCCCGGCCATCGGCCCCAGGGCCAGGACATTCTCCAGCGGCTTGGCGGGGGAACTCCCTTGGGGGTAAAGGCCTTCGTTCCGGGGGAAGTGCTCGGTCGCGACGCATGCTTGGCCCAACTTTCCGAACAGCTCAGCAAGCTCAATGAGGGGTCATCGGGTTTGGTCGTCCTTCGTGGGCGGGCTGGCATGGGCAAGACGGCGCTGATCAAAACTTGGATGCGCAGTCTGGCGACGTCGGAAGTCTTCGTCCTGTCCCTACGCTGTTACCAGCAAGACCATACACCGCTACGCCTGCTGAATCTGTTGGTACAGGAACTGGTGCGCCGATTGGCCGAGCAGCCCGAAGAGCAATGGGGCCAAGCAGTCCAGCTGTTTGCCGCTACTATTGCCAAGACTTTCCCGCAAATCCAACAATTGGTCGGAGGCGAAAATCAGCGTTCCAACAGAGGAGAATTGGATGCGGCCAAGTCGGCAGAACGGCGCGATGCCAGCCAGCAGGCGCTGGCCGGTTTATTGGCAGCTCTGAGGCGCGCGAAAGCCGATGGTGATCGTCGTCGATGACGCGCAGTGGTCCGATCATGAGAGCATTCGCACGATCCCTAAACTACTGGCCGGCAGAGGCTTTCATGGGTTCATGGTACTGGTCGAATCCGCCGATAGCGTGTCGGCCGTTAGTCAGCTACCAACAGCCAGCTTACAAGCTACCCCCAATTTCGTCTTCCAAACCATCGATCTCGAGCCGCTGCCCAAGTCGGTACTCAGGGAGTTGGTTGTCCAGTGGGCCCTGCAGTCAGATAAGCAGCTGAGCGAAGCTATTCAGCAGGATTTGACCGAGCGTTCCTGTGGCAGCCCCTTTCTATTACAGGAGTTGTTCAGGGCCTTTCTTTATTTTGCCAGCAGCCCTGGCTATTCGGAACAAGAATGGCTCCATACCGATGCACACGAAAACGCCTTGCGACGCTTTCAGCAATTGTCCATTCAGGCCGAGAATGTCATGCAGTACCTGACGGTTGCCGACCAACCTATCGGCTTCCATCAGTTGCAGATGGTTTCTCGAATTGCGCCGCATGAGCTGCAACGCACACTGAGCTATCTCGGAGCCCAAGGCTGGATTCGCCGCGAAGGCATGCAACTTGATTCGGAGGTCGAGATATCTCACGAGAGTTTTCGAGATTTCTTCTTGGGTAGCCTGCCGCCAGAGCGCTTGCAACGCCGGCATTTTCGGATGGCCAGAATCCTATCTGGAGAAACGCCTCCACCCTGGCCGCGAATCGCTCACCACTATTGGGAGGCCCAAAAATTTCGTGAGGCGGCCGCGTGTTATATCGAGGCAGCCAGGGCAGCAGCCAAGGATTCCGCATTGGAGGACGCTCTGTATTTCCTGCAGCGGGCAATGCATCCCGAAGCCGATCGCACCGCCAGTGAACAGCAGCAAGCGTTGACTCTCAAAGCCAATTGTCTGGCCGGTCGCGGCAGTTCCGCCGCGGCCGCGACACTGTTCCAAGAGCTGCGGATTGAGGCCAAGAATCCCTTGCAGGCGACCATGTTGGATTGTTTGGCAGGTGAACAATGGATCCGCGCTGGACAATTGGATAAGGGGCTAGCTCTACTCCGCACGGCCTTAACCGAAGCAGGTGTCAGCAACTGGAAGAAATCCGTTTTCTCCCCTTGGCGAATACTGTGGCGAACGCGCCAGGCTCTACGCCGCAAAGTTCCGCAACGGATCGCCAGCGACTCTGCGGCTGAGCGATCCTTCACGATGATGGAACGCAGTCTCAACCGAATTTCGGCACCGCTGACCTTCCTGGATAACCAGCTTGGCCCCGACCTGATTTTGGTCTTGGATGAACTAGCCGCCGATCACGGATCGCATGCCGACCACGCGCAGGCCGCCGCGCGACTGGGCATACTACTATCCTTTGGGGGAAAACGTTGGCGTCGGGCCGCTATTGCTCGATTGCATGCCTCGCTGCGCATGACCCGCGAAACGAATTTGACCAGTGCGCGGGCAGCCGTCTATATGTGTATGTTCGTATGGTACGCCCAACGCGGGTACTCGCGACGCGCCATCCACTATGGCCAACGGGCTATTTCATTCTACGAGAGCGAAAAACAGAGCTCGCGCTGGGAAATTGAATTCCTGCATTGGGGCATTTTGGCTTGCTATTGGGAACGCTGTCACCTGTTGGAACTCCACGAATTGACGCGGCGTTATCGCGAGAGCGCACGAGATCGATCCGATCCAATGTCTTTATTCTGGATGCACGTCAATGCGACGATCACCTCTGATCTATCCCTGGATCAGATTGAGGCTGCCCGAGCAGCCACGGAAATTGCCAGCCAGGCCATCGCCGACCAGCGCTTTCAATCGCCTCGCTTCTTCCTGTGGTTGTCGCGAATTCAAGTCGCGACCTATGCGGGCAATTGGAGCATCGCCCAACAGGAATTGAGGGCAGACTGGAAGAATCTATCCGATTCCCTAGTACTGGGGACAAATCATTATCTGTGGCTCGCCCTGACGGCTAGACTGTGCGCGGATTTGGTTAGCTACCGCAATGATCCCCAGAATTCAGGCTGGCTGCGCGATGCCAAGTGGACCGTGCGGCGCATGCTGCGATTGGAAGAACGCATTTTCGTGTTGCATGGCCGAGCCGCAGAATTAGTGCTGCATGCCGCACTGGGACGCATTGCACCGCAGCACCAATGGCAACATCTGGTCGGTCAACTGCATGCTGTCGGACACCATTTAACGGCCATAGCCCTGCAGTGGCACCAAAGCCTGTACGCCGAGGCAGCGTTGGGAGAAAGCATGCAGAAACAGGCTGAACAATGGCTTCGCGATGAGGCTGTAGTGGACCCTCGCCGCCTGCTGGATATCGTCCTACCCCTGCCAACCCATCCAGATTTCGATCATTCATGAGCCGTTTTGAACATGTCCGCCACAAGCCACCCACAGTACTCGAACGGCCACGCGAACTGTTGCTCGTCAGTGGGCCGCTGCGAAGCAATGTCAATCTCAGCCGTATGGTGCGTTTGGCCGGCTGCGCAGGTATTGGGCAGGTCATCCACTGTGGAAGCGGAAAACTCGATCGCGAAATTGCCCGGGACGCGGCCGACTTTGTTCAGCTGACCTCACCCCGCAGCCTGCTGCCCGTTATCGACAAGTTGCGAAGTGAAGGCTACGCCTGCGTTGGACTTGAACAGACGACGCATTCAAGTTTGCTGTATGATTTCCGCTTTTCGCGGAAGACGGCCCTGGTTATCGGCTCGGAACGCGAGGGGCTATCGCAGGCCGTCTTGGACCGCCTGCATGAGGTCGTGGAAATCCCCGTCTACGGACAACCCGCCAGTTACAACGTGGTCACTGCTACCACCATGGCTGTTTACGAGTATTGCCGACAGTTTCCCAGCGGCTAAAGAGGTCGCCGGTCGGCTTGGTATCGTTGAATAAATTGCTGTCTAATTTGTCCAGCGAGCATCACGAAGGAGCGTGATGGCTACATTCTTATCCAGCGAGCATCACGACGGAGCGTGATGGCTACATTCTTATCCAGCGAGCATCACGACGGAGCGTGATGGCTACATTCTTATCCAGCGAGCATCACGACGGAGCGTGATGGCTACATTCTTATCCAGCGAGCATCACGACGGAGCGTGATGGCTACATTCTTATCCAGCGAGCATCACGACGGAGCGTGATGGCTACATTCTTATCCAGCGAGCATCACGACGGAGCGTGATGGCTACATTCTTATCCAGCGAGCATCACGACGGAGCGTGATGGCTACATTCTTATCCAGCGAGCATCACGACGGAGCGTGATGGCTACATTCTTGTCCAGCGAGCATCACGACGGAGCGTGATGGCTACATTAAAGATGCGACGCAACAACGTGTGCAACACGTCGGCGCTCCCCAGACTGGATGCTTTCACTACGGCGTAGCTCAAACGCTACGCCGTTTAGCTATCCCGATGGCAAGCGCATTAAAGGAACTTGGCGATGAGCGCGCATAGGTCGGCGGTGCGGCAGCTGTAGCCCCATTCGTTGTCATACCAACTGACGATCTTGGCCAGCTTGCCCTTGTTGCCGAGAACCTGTGTGAAGTCGGCGGCGAAGATCGAACTGTGCGGATCGTCAATAATGTCGGTGCTGCAAATCGGGTCCTCGGTGTAGCACAGAATTCCCTTGAGAGGGCCATCCGCCGCCTTCTTCATGGCCGCGTTGATGTCCTCTGCGGTAGCCTCTTTGCCCAGGTTGGCTGTCAGGTCGACCACGCTGCCGGTCGATACCGGTACGCGCAAGGCGATGCCGGTCAGCTTGCCTTTCAATTCTGGAATGACCAAGCCTACCGCCGAGGCGGCTCCGGTTGAGGTGGGGATGATATTCAGAGCGGCTGCCCGGCGCGGTACGGATCTTTGTGCGGCTGGTCCTGTACGTTTTGGTCATTGGTATAGGCATGTACGGTGGTCATCAGGCCCGATTCGATCCCGAAGGTCTCATGCAGGACCTTAGCCACTGGGGCCAGGCAGTTGGTCGTGCAACTGGCATTTGAGATGCACTTCATGTCCTGGTTGAGCTTGTTGTCGTTGACGCCAATCACGCAGGTCAGGTCGGCACCGTCCTTGGCGGGAGCGCTCAGAACGACGCGCTTGGCGCCGGCCGCCAGGTGCGTATCGTATCCGGCTTTGGTGCCGCTGGCACGATCGGTAAAGATGCCTGTGCTCTCGATCACGATGTCAATCTTGTTTTCGCCCCAGGGAAGTTTGGAGGGATCGCGTTCGCTGAGCGCCAAAACCTGTTTGCCATCGACGATCAAATGCGTGTCGGTCGACTTCACATCTCCCGGATAACGCCCGTGGATGGAGTCGTATTTAAGCAAGGTGGCCAACATCTTGTTGTCCGTCAGGTCGTTGATGGCCACAACTTCGAATTCGTTGGAGCGTTCCATGAGGTTGCGGAAGGTCAGTCGACCAATGCGACCGAAACCGTTGATTGCAATGCGAATTGCCACTACTGAATCTCCCTGGGGGCTGCCGACCGATGCGGACAAAGAACGAAATCGAATGGGGCCGAGCTACGTGCGTGGCTTGGCGGTCTAGCCGTGAGGCTAACAGGGCGGGAATTATACTTTTGCGAACAAAAACGGGCAACGACCATAGCGATCCGTCCACCCATGCCGACGGAGTTGGCTGACTCAAGCAGTCAGCCACGCGGCTAGACGAAACTTAGTCTGCAACTTACAGTCAGCAAGGTTGAGTTTGCCACCGACAGGCGCGTCCTGCGGTGGACCATTGTGCACCAATAAGGTCGTTGATGAGCCCCCCTACCTGGAAGTTGCCTCCCGGCGTTAGTCGCGGTACATGGGATTATGTTCAATCGCGCCACATCGCCACTGATTATGACCACTATTTTGCCGATCATCCGCTGCTCCAGCTGGATATGCAGTTCGTTCGCGGACAATTGCCGCCGCGCGGTGAGGACCAAGTGCCACCGCTGATTGCCGACCTGGGTTGCGGGACCGGACGCGTTTCGCGGGCTCTCTCACCCTTGGGGTATCGCCTGCTGAACATCGATCTCAGCCAGCACATGTTGGACGAACTCGTGCGGCAGTCCATGCATCCACAGTTAAACCACTGCGTTCAAGCCAATCTGGTGGAGCTCGGCTTCCTGGAACCCAACAGTTTGGATTTGGCGGTCTGCCTGTTCAGCAGTATCGGGATGATCCGCGGTGTCGAGAATCGCCATCGCTTTCTCAGCGGTTTGCGCCCCGCTCTCAAACCGGCTGCCAAGTTGATCCTGCACGCGCATAATCGCTATCAGAGTTTATGGGATCCGCATGGACCAGCCTGGTTGCTGTCGAGCTGGTGGAAGAGCCTGTGGCAACGCGATTGGGAGTACGGTGATCGCGTCTACAGTTATCGCGGCTTGCCAGCCATGTACTTGCACAGCTTCAGTCGCCGTGAATTGCGCCGCGAACTTTGGGCTGCGGGTTTCCGGCGGATTCAGTTCACCGCCATCAACTCCACTGGCGATGCCTTGCTACAATCCAAGGCGTGCAGTTCGCTCCGCGCTGGCGGTTTTTTCGTAGTTGCCAGCTGATCATCGAGTAACCGGTAGCCGGCTTCGCCAGACTTCGGTTCTTTGATGCTTCCCCCAAAGTCTGGCGACTTTAGCTACGGTGGGCAACGGTAGCCGGATTCGCCAGACTTCCGATCCTCCATGCTTCCCCCATAGTCTGGCGACTTTAGCTACGATAGATCCAGCTACCAAGGCCGAACGACATCGGCCTCCGGGTCCGCTGGCGCCACGTGTCCCCATGGCAAGCGATCCACTAAGCCACTGGTCAACGGATGCGAGCCTTGATGGCTCAGACGGCAGGCTCCCAGAATCCTTGGCAGCAGCGATTGCAGCCGGTGCAGCTGGCAGGTGACGACCTGGCCACCCGCCTCGGTCAGCAGTCCGACATGTTCGCCCAACTCTGGAGCCACAAAGCATAGGCGCAGGGGCGGGTTCTGCAGTTTGGCGGCCACGGCCAGCGAAGCACATACGGCTGGGTATTGTTCGGACTCCCATAGCCCCCAGGCAGCCAAGTCGATCCGGCGCACAGCCAGCAGCAACTCAATCTCGCTGAGTTTCACCGCACGCGTCAATTGCGTGCGAATCGACCGCGCATGTCCCCATTCACTTAGGAGGTTGTGTAGCATGGCGGTCAGCAGGTTGCTTGGATCCCAGCAGGTCCACTGCAATGACTTGGCGAACAATAGATCAGACATCAGGGCAAGGTCTTCATCAGTTTGGCGTCATCCAATTTCCAGCTCCACAGTTGTCCGGCTTGTCCTCCAGAGTATAGCCATTGGTCGGCAGCTGACAGGGCGACCGAGTAAAGTGCGTTGTTGGCCCCGGCAAAGTTGCGGATCTGCTTGCCATCGTCGGCGTTGACCAATTTGGCGCTGCCATCGGCAGCGGCCACTACAATCTGGCTGCTTTGACCAACAAAGCTAACCGCCGAAATTTCCTTAGAGAATCCACCGATGGTGCGCACTTGAGTCATGGTCGCAACGTCCCAGACCTTCAGCGAGGTATCGGCGCTGGCTGTGACCAACGTCATGCCATCGTCTTTCCAAGCCAAGCCCAGAATGTGATGGGTGTGCCCCTCGAGTGCGCCCAGTGGTGCTCCCGAAGGCACCTGCCACAGGCGACACAGCTTATCCGCACCCGCGGTCGCCAGCTGTCTGCCGTCCGGGGAAAATCGCAAGCTCAGCACGCTGTCGCTATGCGCTTCGGGTAAGGCCAGAACCACCTGGCCACTGTCGACATTGACCAAGGTCACATCACCATTGCGACTGGGCGGGCCGCTGCCAATCGCCAGCAACTGGCCGTCGGGGCTGAAGTCCAGCGAGGTAATGCGATCGCTAAAGGGGCTTTCCGAAACCGATCCCAGGCTGCGTTCCAGAACCCAAGGATAATTTAGGTTCCAAGTCTGGAGCGTTCCATTCTGTTGCAGGCATACGAGTTGATTGTCGGGGGTAACGTGGATGGTTAGCGCCTGAGCCACCGTGGCCTGTGTCGATTCTGGTGCGCCATCGATGGCCGAGAACACGCGCAAGCGCAGGTCGGAGTGGGCGACGACAATGCGGCCGCTGTCTCCGGTAAAGGCAATAGCCTGAGGTTGATCCGTAGCTGCCGCCTGGGCTTGAACACCGCTGTAGGTGGTCTTCAGCTTTTCCAATTCGGATTGCTCTCCACTGATCTTTTCTTGCAACTCAGGCAGTCTGGCTGCCGCGCGGGCAGTGCTGTCCTTGGCGGTCGCTAGGGCTTGTTCGCGTTTGGCTAACTCCTCTTCGGCGGCCAGCTTCTGCTGTTCCAATTCTGCGGCAGCCTTCTTGCGGTTTTCCAGTTCGCTGGTCTTGGTTTCCAACAACTTCATCATTTCGGCCAGGGCTTTCTGGGTATCGGCCAGCTCTTGTTCAGCTTCAGTGACTCGGGAAGCTGCCGCGACAATTTCCTTGTCTTTGGTGGCCAGCGCCTCAGCTGCCTTGTCACGATCTTGCTGCACTTTCTGGCTTGCTTGCTCCTCCTGCTCGACGGCTTTCTGCAGCTCGGGCAATCGCTTGTTCCAATGAGCCACCAGTGCCTCTTGCCTGGCCACGTTTCTTTGGCTGACTCGGAGTAGCTGGGATTTCAAATAGTCCAGTTCAAGCGTGGCGGCCAGTCCACCATCGGCTGCATTCCAAACCAGGGCAGGGCCGGTGGGTGGCAAGGCGGCAATTCTCTGTGCATCCGGGCTGATACTCACCGCACGCACAGGCTGCTGTGTATCTATTTCACGCAGGGTTTGCATATCCGCCACAGCGACCAACCGTAGTTTTCCATCTTTGGTGGCCATGACTGCTTGAGCTGGTTCTACCGAGGCCAGAGCTAGATCAACCACCGAATCCCAACCTGGAACAGCACGGGCACTGCAGCGGTGAGCTGAATTTCCATCCTCGGTCGATATGCTCAGCTCATGCAGCTGCCCCTGATCGTCGATGGCCATCAGTCGCGACTCGTCGATCGCCCGCAGGGTCTGGGCGATAAGCGGCGTGGCGGAGGTGACGGGCTGGGCGTCGTTGGTGTGAGCCTCCGTCAGCCACATTTTTCCTTGGGAATCACAGCTGAGCAAAAGTGGTGAAGTGCCTAGCCAGGCCAGAGAAACGATCGGTGCAGTGTGTGTGTCCAGAAATCGATGGGACTGCCGCTTCTCAACATCGGTGATCTCCAGCGCGTGCTCTCCGGAACTGTGGGCGATCCAACGACCGTTGGGAGAAATGGCATGGACACCATCCGGCTGGGTCAGGCCATCCAGACGCTGCGTCGGCTCTGTGGCTCGCCGCCAAAGTTTGACATTGCGAAAGCCGCCAGTCGCCAATCGCTGGCTGTCCGGGCTGAAAGCCAACGACTGAACGATATCCAAATGCGTCGTCGGGGCGCTCTCCTTCGCAGAGCCTTGCGGCGGCAGACTCAGCGATGGATCGATGAGAGTCTGCTGGCGACTGTCGGGAGTCAGGACATTTTGCCTGGTTACCGTGACCAAACTGCCTCGGCCATAACTCAGGTAGTTACCATCGGGAGAGGTGGCGATGGCATAGATCGGTTGCAGTCCATCAGGTATCGCTTGCCACTGAAACTGCATCTTGTTTTCCAACTCGGGCGCCGGCCCACCAGCGGAAATCCACTTGCGAAACAATTCGATTTCATCAGCCGTTAGCCGCCGAGCCCCGACGGCATTGTCCAGTGGTGGCATGGGGTCGTCGTCGCTGGCCATTCGCAATAGCAGTTGACTATCCTGCGGGCGGCTAGGCTCAATTGCCATTCCGCTGTCGCCGCCTTGCATGAGACTAGCGTGCGACTCCAGGTTTAATCCGCCTTCCGCCGTCTTGGCGTTGTGGCAGGCAATGCAATTCTTGGAGAGGATCGGCGCCAACTGGCGATTGAAGTCGGGCTGCGGGCTGTCGTCGGCCACCGCCGCCCGCGTACAACCTAGCCATCCCGCACAGCCAAACCAAGCAACACAGCAAAACCACGCCGTGCAACGCAGTAGAATTTCGCCAGTGTTCCTGCTGCTGCCGAATGGCTCGAGCGCTCGAGGCTCAAGCAATGAACTGTCGAATGGTGTTGGCAAGAATCGCATAAATAAAACTCCAATGGGTAGCCGGATTCGCCAGAATTCGGTTGTTTCAAACTGGGTAGCCGGATTCGCCAGAATTCAGTGTTTCGAGCTGGGTAGCCGGACGCCTAGATTCGTCCTTTAGTTTGGGTAGCCGGATTCGCCAGAATTCGGTTGTTTCCATGACTCTCGAAGTTTACCGCAGAAAAAGGGGTCAGACACCAAAAGCCGGAACGGCCCTTCGGGTGCTGCGTACTTTTGGTGTCTGACCCCTTTTTCCCATTTGGTGTCTGCCCTCTTTTTCCCAACGCATGTCTAACCCAATTCTTATTCCTGACAAAGCCTAGCTCTCGGGTTTGGGTGTGATACGGATGGTCTGCGAAGTGCTGGGAAGCCAAGCGCTAAACTCTCGTTCAGCACTTTGTTTTTTTAGCTCTTCGACTAAGGCTGTCGCGGCCGCAATTGCCTGGTTCAGCGCAGCCCGCTGGTCCTCACTGGCCGACTCTGCCGCGGCGGTGAGTCGCCCCAGGTAGGCCTCTTCGCGGGCAAGCGATTGGGGATTCAATTGCATTTTGATTTTAATTTCATTCTGTAACCAAAAGCTATAATCGCCTGGTGGTGCATCGGCAGCCACATTCAGCTCGGCGGAGCCTTGGTTGGCATCCGCCGCAATCTTGATTTCGCCAAGAGTCGTTTTGGGCGGCAAGCTTTGGGGGCGCAGCACGCACTCCACGTTTCCTCCGGCTCGTCGGGTGAGCTTGATGGGAATCGAGGCCTTTGCGCCTTGGGCAACTTCAATGAGCGAATCATCGCCCAGTTCAACCAACAGTGGGGCCACGTCGAGCACATTGATCGCCACCAGCAACTCGCTCGAGCTGCGATGCTCGATTGCATTGCGGCTGCCGGTGGCTGGCCAGAGGATCGTGGCTGCAGTGGCGGGAACCAGCCTGGCCTGTTCATCGACGACGGCCCGACCAACAATCTGTAGGGGACCCTGCCATGACTGGGCGTCGTCCGCGCACCGCAAAATGAGATAGGCCTCGCTCTCACCCGAGCCAATCTGTGCCGGAGCACAGGAAACTCCTGCCGGCAGGTTGTCGATGCTAAGCTCGATGGGGCCGGAAAAATCATCTTCGCGAATAGCCAAGACATGGATGGCTTCGGTGCCGCCGCGCATGAGATTGGCACCGATCGGACGCGAGCTTGCAGGGTTGTTGTTCGGGAACGGCCGGTAGGCCAGCAAGCGAAAAGAGGGTGCAGCAGGTTGCACCGTCAGTAGAAAATCCGTTGCGTCGGCGGGGCGCTGGCCCGTCTGATTGTCGCGGAGCACGATGCGATAGGTGGCATCTTCTGGCACCTTCCATACCAACCTAGGGTCCAATTGCCGCATGCGTATTGCCGGTCCGCCTAGCGTCGGCACGTCATCCAGTGTTAGCAGTTGCGTTGTTTGTGCGTCCGCCGGATTCACTCGGTAGATTTCAATAGCGGGGTCGGTCAACTGATCCAGGCTGGCGGATTGAACCTGGATGCTGAGCAGTTGCTGGCCGGTAGCGCTAAACTTAACCTCTTGGATGCCTTGGCTGAGATTACCGGAGAAGCTAAAGGGTGGCTGGAGTTCTTCTGGCTGTGTAGGGCTGGCTGTTGGGCTACCCGCGCCCAGCCGAGGTCGCAGCAAGTCGTCAAGTTCCAGGCCGGGCAGCGCGCCCTGGGAATCGGACAGCTGCGCTTCGAGGACAAATGAATATTCCTCGCCACCACGAAAGAGGAAGTCGTGAACAACGATGAAGACCTCTTGAGCATGCGGTGCGGTGTATTCGAACTCGGCGGGCCACGATCCTTTGGCGCGGCTACGAGATAGTTCCGCGCTTTGCTCATCCAACAAGAACATATTCAATGCAGCCTGTGAATCGATGGCCCGAGCATAAGCACAACAACGCAAGCGCTGTCCTGCAGCCAGGGCGACGCGGAAGAAATTGCGCTGCTGAGGCACGCAGCGGTCCATCAGGATTTTACCCGGGAGCATGGCGATGGCCGTGCTGGTTCCAGCATGCTCGCCGGCGACTAGTTGAACAGGCTGCTGGCACAGCAACAATCGGCGCGGATTGGAAATTCCAAAACGTCCCCATGCCCAGACATCTACCAAGCCAGCTGCAGCCGAAGGATCTACGCTGACGTTGAAAACATTATTTGGCTCACCCACTTCCTGCAACAATCGCGGTGGGCTGAATTGGGGCTGGGCGCTCAGCTGAGGGTTCGAAAATCGCAGACTCTGCAGTTCGTCTACATGACTACCAGTCAGCCGCAACTCGCCGCTGGTGCCGATCTGCATGGCGGGCTGGGACAATGAACTCAAGGCAATGGTCGGCAATTGTGCAGCAGCCGTCGTGGCCAGGTAACACACGATCATCAGCATGCTTGGCTGCTGAACCAAGGTTCGAAACGCGTACATAGGCAGGGCAGACGCAAGGGGGTGGGGAGAGGCCGTGCGCTTCAGTCAGCGGCAAGGCGCTAGTGCTCTGTGAACATTATAATCTGGGGTTATTGCGGTAGCCGAAGTCGCCAGATTTCGAGGAATCTTGCGAGGAACCGAATTCTGGCGAATCCGGCTACGTGATCTTAAGGAACCGAATTCTGGCGAATCCGGCTACGTGATCTTATGAGGAAGTGGTCTATTCTACTTGCAGCTTGCCTAATGGTTAAACAGAAATTCCTTGCTGTTGAGGATTGCCCACACGAGATCCTCGAATGCTTCGCGACGACGATCTGCGCGTTCTTCAAGATAGGTGGCTGCGGTGTGCAGCTCTTCGGCTGAGGGCTGGCGGCTAAGGGCCGACACATACAGCTCGCGAATGAGCTCGGGAGTCGGCTGCGAGCTGGCGGCCATGGCAGCCGGACGGCTGGCGTCGCCAGCAAGTTTGGCTTGCACCTCCTTGGAATTCAACAAATGCAGGCTCTGGGCGAGCGTCGCCTCCCGCGAGCGTTCGCATTCGCAAGCGGAGGTCGAGTCGGGCCGACCAAAAACATTCAAGAAGTAGGAGTCATAGCTCGAATCTGGCAGGCTAATCGCACGCGTTCCCGCAGGCATGCCGCCAAAGTTGGTCTGCGTTAAGGCTACCTGGTCGATAGCATCCAGGAGAACCTCTGCCGGTAAACGCTTGGCGTAGAATCGCGAATAGCTATGCTGATCACTCAAATTGTGCTGGTTGGCATCCGAGCTCAAGCGATAGGTGCTGGAGGTGCAGATCGTGCGAATGAGCGATTTCAAATCGTAATGCGAATCGATGAAATACTGGGCCAGGCCGTCGAGGAGTTCCTGGTTGCTGGCCGGGTTGGTTACCCGCATATCATCTTCTGGTTCGACCAATGCCGTGGCAAAGAAATGCTTCCAATATCGATTGACCAGAGCCCGAGCGAAGAACGGATTGCTGGGATCAACCATCCAATCAACCAGTGCCTGCCGAGGGTCATCGGTAGCACTCAAGGGAGTGACCTGCGCATCGAGTCCGGCCGGTTGCAGGGACTCGCCGGTCTTGGGATGCTGGGCAGCGGCGCCGCCCACGCGAGACACAAACACCGGTTCGTCGGGTGTTGGTCCCTCCTTGCGCTGCACCTTGGAAAAGAATGCCGCCATGTGAAAGTAATCGCCTTGGCTCCACTTTTCAAAGGGATGGTGATGGCAGCGGGCGCACTGAATGCGCTGGCCCAGAAACAATTGCGCAGCATCCTCCACACGAGACTCGGTACTGGAAACTTCATGGAACCATGCGACAGGCGGATTGATATCAATGGATCCCGAGGCGGTCAACAGCTCTCGCACCAGACTGTCATAAGGTTGATTCTTATGCAAAGCAGTCCGCAACCAATCATGGAAGGCAACAGTCCCAAACTGTTCGCCCGGACTGGATCGCCGATTGCACAGAATATCACTCCACTTCTTGGCAAAGGTCTCGGCATAGTCGGTGCTCTCCAGCAAACGCTCGACCAATTGCACATGCTTGTTGTCGTTGTGGTCGGCAACATATTCCTCAGTCTCGAGAGAGGTTGGCAAGCGTCCGCAGATATCCAGTGTTACCCGACGAATAAAGCTGGCATCATCGCACAGCGACGAGGGAGGAATGCCCAGCGTCACCAGTTTGGCAAACACGTGCTGATCCACCAAGTTCTCAGTGGGCGGCAATTCTTCGACAGCTGCGCCCAAGGGAATGCTGGCGCGGAACACGGCTACCTGGCCCTGATAGCGTGCCATAATGGCCACATCGCCGGGTTGGTCAGCCAGGGTAACCAAACCGCGCTGATCGACCTCAGCCAAGTCCTTGTTGTTGGATTCGAATTGGGTCGTTCTGGTGATGTCTTCGGTCGAACCATCGGAATAGGTGGCTATCACCGACAGTTGCTGTTGGGCTCGTTGCGGCAGGCGGCGTAGTGCCGGAGTTACCTGGATGCCTGTCACCTGCGCGTCCTGGTCGCTGCCGTAGGGCATGCCACTAGCAATCCATCGCTCCAAGACGCGAAACTCGTGCGAGTCCATCGCCAGGCGCTCGCCTCCGCCGTGCGGCGAGCGATTGGTCGCCTTGAGCAACAGCAAGCTTTGCGCGGGAGCGGCCGGAAATAACCGCCGTCCCCGCGATTCGTTGACCAAGTGCTCGAAGTCCTCACGCGGCTCAAAACCCAGTAGTGAAAGCTTGAAGCCACCCTGTCCAGCGGCCTTGCCATGACAACCTCCGCCATTGCAGCCAAGCTTGGTAAAGATTGGAACCACCTGGTGATGGAAACTCACCGGCTGGACATGATCCATGCCTGTGACCTCCAAGGGGACCTCTGCCTGCAGGTCACCGAGCGTCGCGGTCAGTCTGGCCTGGCCCGCTGACACTGGTCTTACGAAGCCCGATGCGTCAAGCGTGGCAATGGGAGGCTGTACTTGCAGTTCCACCTCGCGCGTCACGTCGCGCAACTCACCCTGCGATTGGCGAGAGACCACCAATTGCAAGCGCGCATCGCTGCCACGCAATTGCAATCCGCTCGTCCCCGCGGGAAGACTGATGCTCAACGACTCATCCGCCAAACACACCGGACTGCTGCCGAGGGTGATGATGCATGCGAGCCACATCCAAGGGGTCCATCTCAACAGGGTCAGCCCCCGTTCAAGGCAAATCCGCCTAAGACATCGTCTGGTGGTGCGATTACTCAATGGAATCATATTAATTCAGCAATTGGGTCTTGTTCTACCAGGTATTGAGGCCTGCCGGTGGGATCGACCAGGGTGGTGGTGGCCGGTGCGATCCCCAGATTGTGATATAGCGTGGCGATGACTTCTTGGACCTGCACAGGCCGCTCGGCAGCATATTCGCCCAAGCGATTGGTGGCGCCGATGGCCTGCCCGCCACGAATTCCGCCACCGGCCATGTAGGCGCAACTGACTTGGGACCAATGGTCACGTCCGGCGTTGGCATTGATCTTGGGTGTGCGTCCGAATTCTCCCCAGGCGATGACGGTTACATCGTCGAGCATTCCCCGGGCATCCAAGTCTTCAATCAGCGCACTGAGACACTGATCGAGTTTAGCACCGTGATCCCGCACCAAGTCAAAATTCTGTCCGTGGCTGTCCCAACGACCGTAGCTCAGGCTTACGCATCGCACGCCGGCTTCGATCAGACGTCGGGCGATCAGCAAGTGTTCATTGCAAGTTGGTGCGCCATCGTATTGATACTTGTAAGGCTTGCCGCTGCCATAACGCTCCACCAGCTTGGGATCCTCCTTGGAAAGGTCGAGTGCGTCCAACAAGCGACTACTGGTTAAGACGTCCAGGGCTTGCTGTCCAAAGACATCCATACCTTGCATATTCCCGCTGGTATCGATGTCGCGCCGCAAGTTATCCAGGCTGGATAACAGTTGTCGGCGATCCTGCAGACGTTCCAGCGAGATATCATTGAGCTTCATATTCTCCATGCCGGGCCCGTCCGGCTTAAAGGGCGCGTAGGCGGTTCCCAGAAACCCAGCGCTACCCGCATCGGACCAAGGAGCATGCTGCGTGCGTTCGGCCAGTCCCACATAGGCGGGGACCGAGGGGTGCACTTGGCCGTGCAGCTTGGCGACCGAAGAGCCCACACAAGGCCGGCCACCCAAATTACTCATGTCCGTCGGCAACCAACCACTGAGGCACTGCGAAGATTCATGGCGATCCTTGCAACCCACCACCGAGCGTATCACGGCAGCCTTGTCCATCCATTGCGCGAGTTTGGGAAACACCTCGCAGATTTGAATTCCGGCCACTTTGGTTGGAATCGCCTGAAATTCTCCGCGAATCTCCGAGGGCGCCTCGGACTTGATTTCCCACATGTCTTGATGGGGAGGCCCACCGCCCAGAAAAACATTGATCACCGCTTTATGCGACTGGCTCTTGGCTTGCTTGCCTTCCGAGCGCAGGATTTCGGCAAGCCCTAACCCAGGGAAACCAAAAGTTCCAGCCCCGAATGTCAATCCACCAATGGACAGAAAGCTACGCGACAAGAACTCACGACGCGGACTGCGCCTACCATGAATGGTCAGCATAGGATTACCTTGAGCGGGAGGTAGGTAGGTAAATCGGGCGGGGTGCTCAGCATCTGCGGAATCATGGCCGAGCAGCACAGTGTCAAGCCATGACAGTATAGCCAGCCGGCAGCGGGCAATAGAATCCTCTGCAGATGCTTCGACTATATTGTTGCCCAAAACCGACCTGAAATGCAAGCTGCTGCTTGGTCAACATAAATTTGGGGGTTTGAATGAACTACGGTAATCTAGAAGAACCGAATTCTGGCGAA
>CAVPPY010000036.1:0-12739 GCA_963707245.1 Pirellulaceae bacterium | reverse complement strand
TGAAGGCGACCCATGCTGAGATGCTCGCACGCCTGCAGCAGATTCGCAATGACCAAAGTAGCGTTGATGAGCAAGATGTCCATCATTGGCAGAAACTCAATCCAGTCGTGCTCGAAGGCCTGGTGCAACTAACAATGGGCTGTCCCAACCACATCTATCACGGCGGATTATTGCAAGCCAGCATTCGCCACTTTGACCCGCAAAACGGCAGGCCCGGATTACCACCCGACGTAGCCGTCTTGGTAGACCACATCACGCCCATGGGAGTCTCTTTGCAAGTCGTGAACTTGCACCCCACCCAATCGCGCGAGTTGATTATACAAGGTGGAGCATTCGGAGAACACGAAATCATACGCGTCAAGCAAATTGTCCACTATCCCCATCAGTTTCATAATGTCGGTAACAAGTGTGTGAGGGTTCGCTTGGCGCCGGGAGCTGCGGGACGACTGGAGCTTGAGTTGCTGCGGTATGCGAATCAGCCTAGCTATGCCTTCCCCTGGCACGCCGGAACAATCCCAATCACTGAAGATTCAGGTAGGTGAGCATGCCTGGACTCAGGGGTTGATATCCAGTCGGTGGGCCTGTCGGCTCGTCACCGACAGTCAAGGCAGGCAGTTATTCGTTATTGAAATGGCCGATGCCCACACGCATGATGGGGAACCGCGGGATTATGTTGTTGAGCGACATTAAGAACTCTGGAGTTGGAAATCTCAGCCGCTTACGATTGTCGGTCCCATTGCTTCTGAGGAGTAGGCACAGGCTTGGATGGCAGCCAACGGAGTCTTCGACGATAAAGACGAACCAGACAGGAACGGCGGTAACACCACATGGGATACGCAACCTCCCTGCATCTGATCGGAACGGAGCACACAGAGAATGACGCGCGGCGACTCTGTGTCCTCTGTGCCTCTGTGTTTAAACTCTTCCAGCCTTCTTCATCGGCGACGGCCAGGACAAGAAGCCCGGTGATCAAGTTGGTTTTTTTTAATGGTTACGCCTGGATGATCTGCCTGTATGTCAGGTTGATGCGCTCGCCGACTGGCTTCTTCGTCTTTGGAATCTAGTGTTTCCAGAAGTGCTGCATCGTCCCCGCCATGATGATCGAGCGTACCATTCCCAACGGCGAAGCTCATGGTTTCCTTGGTCTTGTTGTGCTTGATGCGGAAGGTTCGCGTGGCACCCAGCGACAAGGAGCCAATCACCTGGCCCATTTCGGGTTCGTTGTCCGCGTGCATACCCATGCTGTCCTGACCGGAACGGTAGCGGTTCAGCAAACAGAAATTGTACCGACCCTGAACGGCCTCGATCTGCTCCTTGATGTTCAGTAGCGTCGGCGTCCATGGCCGGGCGACGTTGACCGTGCCTGAGTAACGATAGCTGAGGCCATCGTCGCATAAGAGGCGGCGATCCGGGGTGGGTCTCGCCGAAGATACCCGGCATCTGTTCCCAAACGCATTCATCCCTGATGGCGATGAAGCATCGATCAGCCAACTCAACGGACAGGAACCTCTCGGCATACAGCAGAATGCCGCCATCCATCAGTTCGATGGTTTGCATCACCACGCTCGCTCCTTGCGGCAGTTAACAATCTACCTGTAGTGGACGAGATAACGAGTCCCTGCGGCAAGGACTCGTTACCTCGTCCACTACGATTGGGTAGGAACTCATCTGCCGCTCGACCTACAGCCACACAGCCCACTTGGCTTCGTGCTTGGTCAATATTATAGCCGGGGGTTGTACTCAAAGACGACGCTAAGTACTTCCCGGTGGACGTTTCAGAGCACACGATCGGACGCCCAGTCGAACGGCTGGTGGTACGACGACACACCGAAATTGAAGGTTTGAAGCCGCAGGCGGTATCCATTGGGCACGGACTCAATAAGTCCGTCCGCATTGAAGCCAGATCATCACCAGCCATCGCCGTTGCGTTACGTCTTTGCAAAGGACAGAACCGGAAAACGAGAGGATTTGGTTGGCATGCACCTTCGCTAGCCGGATCCGATCCAGCTCGCCGGTGTGTCCATGTGCCTTTGGGCATCACTTCAGGGCAACGCAATGATTCAAACCAGGCAATCTCTTACTGAGCGGAAGTCGCATAGCCTAGGAGTTTGAAAACCGGTGGCTACGCAATCCGCTCAGTTTGAGAAACTGCCTGGCCCTGGGCATCACTTGCTACGACTTGAAATTCGTGCAGCGAACCGTCTATACTGCCTTTCGTCTAAAACAAGAATGGATGGAATTATGTCAGATTGGAATCTTGAACAACTCAAACTACTACTCACGTCGGCCGAACTGAAACTCGTCCAGTCGAGTCGACAGCCAACCCTCGCGAAGCTCTCCGAAGCCAAGTTGAGGAATCAGATCGCCCTAACGCGAAAGGCTCGCGACAAGTGCGCGCGATCAATCGACGCAGCAACGCCGCGCGGTGCAACGCAGCCAGGGCTCGCGGGTCACTGATGCCGCTAGCCGAAGCGCTGACAAGATGGAGATTCTCGACGAGGCACTGAAAAATCTGCAGCAGCAGCTCGATAAAACTGCAAGCGGAACCGTTGCCCCGGGCTCTTTGGCTTCGGCACCCAAAGCCCCAAGTAAACAGAAACGCTCCAAAGAGCATCGCCAGAAGCGGGCAGAAGTTCGCGCATCGCTGGAGGAACAGCGAAGCAAGCTAAGTGAACCGAGCGACTACGACGACAACTACGACGACGACCAAGACCAAGAAGAAAGTCGCCAAGAAGGCTTCTGCCAGCAAGAGCAAGATGGGCACTAAGAAGACCGCCACGAAGAAAGCGGTCAAGAAAACTCCCCGCAAGAACGTATCCAAAAAGAAAGCGGCTGTTAAGAAAGCGGCCAAAAAGAAGGACTCGCCCGCGACCTCGGTCAGCTCTGCGCCCGGCCGGGAATAAAAAGACGGCCGAGAAGAAGCCTGCCACGAGCAGTTCGCCGACTAGCGGTCGAGCGACTCGATTAAATCTGAATCCCGGCGATCAGCGAACAGCACAGACCGGAGCCAAGAAGGCACGCATCCAGCAGTCCGGTTTGACCACGCCACTCGAGGACACGTTTCGGCCCGCGGCAAGCGGGCTGAAGGCCGGCGGGATAACCGCGGCTAGTAGAACGCGGCTGGATCCTTCAGGAATCCGCCGAATGGACGGGATCGACTCGCTTGAGCACTCTTGCTCAGCTCTGCGCCTCGGCATCCCGTGCAACCCGTACAACACCTGACGGCTCTTAGCCCTGAACCGGAAGCCTATGGCACAGTTTCAGTTGGCTTGAAACAGCAGGGTTTACGCGCCTGACGGCTGCTTCGTCACCGCGGAGCCACATGCGACGAGCGGCTCGATGCGGCTACGGGATGCATCGCAGACCTTTAGGATCCGCGTGAGGTGCCAACGAACAGGCTGGATTCCTTCCAGTGGATCCTATGTCGAACTCCAGGTGTGAACGATAATCGCGGGCGACCTTTGTACGCCTGAATGCGGGCTCGCCAATGGTATCAATCCGGCGCCGACCAGGCTCATCCAGCGACGACTGGTTCGCCGATGGGGTCGATTGCTCCCGAATAGTCCAACTTGCGGGTATCGACCGACGTTCCCCCGCCCGCCCGCGCAGATCTCACCGACCCGTAAGGCCAACGTAGAACTGGCATGTTGTCACTGGAATCAAATACTTGGTGAGTTACACATGCGCTGCGAGCACAAGGAGGTCGGACACCGGGTCGGCACAACCGGTTGACACGAAGCTCTAGCGTGGTTCCACGTGTCAACCGAAGTGGCACCATTGCGTCATCACGCGGCAGCCCCGGTGTACTGGACAATCGCACCGTGGTTCAGACGTTGCATGTTGATGTCTTTCCCGAGTAATTCGAATCAGGGTCATGTTTGGGTTGTGCCAAGCATCGCTTCCACTCCGACGCTATTGCCGATTCGGAAATCCGATGCGCCTGGCCCAAACCTCCTGGAAGACTGACGGACTGGAGTCACGAACACGATCCATTGACCCGAGTCGGACTGTTTCAAAGTGCATTCCGCCTGAGTCGGTGATGCGAACCGAAACTCCGAAGTACTTGCAATGATTTCACCATAGGCAGTCCGCCTGCTCCGATACCCGGCGGGGCGGGCGTTACCAGTTGACGTGCTACCAATAAACTGAGCCTGATCCGCCATGGGATTACTTGGGAGCAAGGCGAGCACGGATTGGCTGGGGCGGGCGATGATGTGGGCGGCAATCAATTTGCCTAGCCCCTCGACGCGGGGACGGGCGGCGTCCACCGCAGCACTGACGGCGGCTACGTCGCCGCGAATGACAATCGTCATGTAACCGCCACCTAACTTTTCCTTGCCTACCACCTCAACCTGGGCTGCCTTGCAAGCCGTGTCGATGGCTTCAAACACAGCCGTAAATCCTTGGGTCTCGATAAATCCTAGCGCTTGAACAGATTCGGAACTCACAGATTTTTCCTTGTCGGAAACTGGCGATGTTGAAAGTTCATGAACAACGTTTTGTTGAATCAGTGGATTGAATTCGACCGGGCTGGCAATCGCCCGACGACCACCACTGCTCAGCCTGGGAATCACACAACTGACCGGCTTGCCCCGCAACTGTTCGGCCACCGCATGCCCGGCTTCCACGGCTGACCGCACCGAGTCCACGCGGCCTACAATCTTAATACAGGTACCGAGAAAATCATTTAATTCAACCTGCCACAATTGGACGTCCGCCGATTTCTCCATGGCATCCAAGGCGGCCATGGCGGGCGTCCAGCCGGTCGTTTCGACTACGCCAAAGGCTTGGGCTGAATTTGGAAGTGCTTCCACGGCTGGTCTCGGTTGGAATGGTGTAGCAGGCAACCTACATTCTAATTGCCAATCTGGGTTGTCCAAATCTGGCAGCACATTCTCGTTGACGAGCCGACCTGGATCTCGCTCTCGTGAACTGTCAACAATATAGCGGAGGGTGATCGCGGCAGGCGGAGTCGCCAGACCCTAGGAATCAGGAAAGAACCGAATTCTGGCGAATCCGGCTACGGTAAGGAAGAAGCGAATCCGGCTACGGTAACGAAAAAAGAAGCGAATTCGGCCATGCTAAGGAAAGAGAGCCGGATTGGGCGAATCCGGCTTTCGTACCATCTCATCTTGACCGAGTACTGGCGGGAATGAGTCACGTCGCGGGAGCGTGACCCCGGGTTAGCAGGGCATGGTTTTCTAGCTACCAGATGCGGACTCGATCCTCGGGTGCAATGTACATGGGATTATCGGGTTGAATGTCAAAGGCATCGTAAAAGGCATCCATATTGGACAGGATCCCGTTGCAGCGATACTCGCTGGGCGAATGGTTGTCGACGACCAGTCGCTTGCGCAATTCTGGCTCGCGATATAGACGCCGCCAGATCTGGGCCCAGCCGTGAAAGAAGCGTTGATCGCCGGTCAGTCCATCGATGACCGGTGCGGGCTGGCCATCCAGCGACATCCGATAAGCCTCGTAAGCCACGGCCATGCCGCCCAGATCGCCGATGTTCTCGCCGAGGGTCAATTCGCCGTTGACGCGCATGTCTTCAAAGGGCTGATAGGCGCTGTACTGCTCGGTCAGTTTGGCGGCCCGCCGCTCGAACTCCGCCCGATCCTCCTGGCTCCACCACATCCGCAAATTCCCATCGCCGTCGAATTGGCTGCCCTTGTCATCAAAACCATGGCTGATTTCGTGGCCAATGACGGCCCCAATCCCGCCGTAGTTGACCGCATCATCGGCGTTCAGATTGAAAAAGGGTGGTTGCAAGATAGCGGCGGGGAAGACGATCTCATTCATGGTGGGATTGTAGTAGGCATTGACCATCTGAGGATTCATGAACCACTCGTTGCGGTCGATGGGGCCACCCAGTTTGCCAATCTCGCGCTCATACTCCACCGCGGCGGCTCGCAAATAATTACCAACCAGATCATCGGGCTTGATTACCAATTTCGAATAGTCCTTCCACTCGTCGGGATAGCCGATCTTGGTAGTGAACTTGGCCAGTTTTTCGTGAGCTTGCTTCTTGGTGGCTGGGCTCATCCAGTCCAAATCGACGATGCGTTTGGCGAAGGCCTTCTTTAGATTATCTACCATCTCGACCATCCGCTGCTTGGCTTCGGGTGGAAAATGCTTTTCCACATACAACTTGCCAACCACCTCGCCCAAGAATGCCATTGGAGGCCTCGACGCCGCGACGCCATAACGGCAATTGTTCTTCAATACCGCTCAAGGCCGTTTGATGAAAATCGAAATGCCGTTTCTCTAACTCCTCGGTCAAATCTACCGCAAAGGCATCGATAACTCGAAACATGTAGTACTGATGCCATGTGGAGAGCGGAACGTCGGGAATCAGGGCATTGAGTTTTTCCACATAGCTGGGCTGGCGAACCACGAATTCGCTCTGATCTTCCAGACCCAACGAATCCAGATAGGTCAAGGTTTCGAAATTGTTGAGTAAGCTGACAAATTCAGAGCGCGAGAGTTTGTTGTAGGTCGCATTGGGATCCCGATTCTCGACGCGCGTCCATTGGATCTCGGCCAACCGGGTCTCCAATTCCAGAATGGAGCGGGCAGCCGCGGGTGCGTCGGCGACGCCAAAGGCCGTCAGCATGTCGACCATATACTCCTCGAATGCCCGGCGGGCCTCGACATACTGACTGTCATCGGCCAGGTAGTAATCGCGATCGGGCAGGGTGGTTCCCGCCTGGGTGGCATAAACCGTGTACTGCACGCTGTTTTTGGCATCGGGGCTGACGTACAGGGCCAGCGGACCGGCAATACCCTTGCGCAGCAGATTGGCGACGACCTTGGCCATGCTTTCGCCGTCGCTGGCCGCCTGTATTTCGGCCAGCAGCGGTTGGATGGGCTGGGTACCCAGCCGATTGCGCAAGGCCAGGTTGGTGTAACTCTTGAAAAAGTCACCCACCTTTTGTGATTCGCTGCCCTGCGGCGCCTGTTCGGCCGCAGCCTCTTCGATCAACTCGCGAATGGCTTCCTTGGCACCGTCATCCAGTTTGGAGAAAGAGCCGTAATTGGATTGATCGGCGGGGATTTTTGTATTCTGTAGCCAGCCTTCGTTGGCGTACTCGTAGAAATTGCTGCCTGGCTTTAAGGTGCTACTGACCTGATCGAGCTCGATACCCGACAGTTTTTCGGCGTTAGCCTTCTTTTCCGGGTTGGCCTTTTTTTCAGGGCCGGCCTTGTCCAGCGGCTGGTCGGCAGCGGACAACGAGAGGGACAGCGAGAAGCACGCGGCCAGGGCAAAAAACAGAGTTTTCATCGGAGATCCTGTGAGTTTCCGGTAAATATTTTAACGCCAGTGGCAAGGATTTTCGAAGACCAAGGGGTCTGCGCCACGCTTATTCATACCATGCGTGTTTAGGCACTCGCTTTGACACCATGGCCCCCTCATTTAGCAACGTTCGATAAATTAATGTTAATTTGTCCAACGATCATCACGACGGAGCGTGATGGCTACATTTTTACCATCATCACGTCGGAGCGTGATGACTACATTTTTACCATCATCACGACGGAGCGTGATGGCTACATTTTCGCCATCATCACGTCGGAGCGTGATGGCTACATTAATGATGCGTCAGTTATTTATCGAATGATGCCTAGTATCGCCAAACCGAGGCAGCTTGCCAACTGATGGTCGAATCATAATACGGTTTAAAACCTAAAACGGATGCGGCCCAGCGTCGCGAGGAATCGGGCGAGAAACAGCATGACCAGCAAGACAACGCAATCCATGGACACTGCAAGAATGCCGGCGGCACCGCGGGCCAAGTGGCGGGATGACCTGTACGTGATCATCTTCGAGGCAGACACCCGGGCCGGCCAGCTGTTTGATATTGTGCTGCTGATTGCCATCATGCTGAGCATTGTCGTGATCAGCTTGGAGACCGTCTCGCCGACCATGGATCCTTGGAAACCTCAATTGGAGGCTGTGGAATGGGGCCTGACCCTCCTGTTTACTGCCGAATACATCGCCCGACTGTTGTGCGTCCCTAAGCCACTGAAATACGTATTCAGCTTTTTCGGCATTGTGGATTTGTTGGCCTGCCTACCGCTTTATTTGACGCTGTTCAGTGGCTTGGACTCCAAGTCCTTGGTCATCGTCCGCAGCATCCGACTCCTGTCGCGTATTCCGCGTGTTAAAAATGATGCGCATGCTGAAACAGGCCCATGCGCTCAAGTTGGCTCTGTGGCAGAGCCGCGAAAAGATCATGGTATTTTTGGCATTCGTACTGGTAGCGGTGACGATTAGCGGGACCGTGATGTACGTCGTCGAGAAAGGCGGCGAGACGAATCAATTCACATCGATCCCGGAATCGATGTACTGGGCCATCGTGACCATGACCACCGTCGGATATGGCGACATCGTGCCCCACACCGTTGTCGGCAAGATGATCTCCGCGGCTCTCATTCTGCTCGGCTACAGCATGATCATCGTGCCTTTGAGCGTGGTGTCGGCGGAGCTCAATACGCAGCACAAACGATCGGTGACCACCAGGACCTGCTCTCACTGTTTTCGCGAAGGACACTTGCCGGACGCAAATTACTGCGATCGTTGTGGCGAAAGGCTGGTAACCACCACCGCAGATGAAAACCCGCTAGTCGATCGAACAAGCTGAAGAGGGTGAGACTGGCCTGACGAATTGTCGTTAAGTGGCAAGGGAGGCCGTAATTGGCCCTGCGGCTGATGCGCTGATCAACCCGAAAATTAAAGCTGGCGAAGCATTAGAGCTATCGCAGTCGCCGGAGTCGCCAGACGTCGAGGGAGTCATGGGAAAAACCGAATTCTGGCGAATCCGGCTACGCTGAATCTGAAAGGGAAGAACCGAATTCTGGCGAATCCGGCTACCCTTTACCGATCTCAGGGGTTATCCAGCGCATCGATCCCGAAGGGATCACAGCCATTAGCCGGTGGTAAGCGCAGCGCCACCACCGGTACGCAGCAACGAGAGCATTGATCCCGAAGGGATCGCAGCACATCGACATCCGTCATGAACCGAATTCTGGCGAATCCGGCTACGCGGAATCTGCGCATCGATCCCGAAGGGATCACAGCCATTAGCCGGTGGTAAGTGCAGCGCCACCACCGGTACGCAGCACCGAGAGCATTGATCCCGAAGGGATCGCAGCACATCGACATCCGTCATGAACCGAATTCTGGCGAATCCGGCTACCCTGAATCTGAAAAGGAAAGAACCGAACTCTGGCGAATCCGGCTACCCTTTCCGATCTCAGGGGTTATCCAGCGCATTGATCCCGAAGGGATCACAGCCATTAGCCGGTGGTAAGCGCAGCGCCACCACCGGTACGCAGCACCGAGAGCATTGATCCCGAAGGGATCGCAGCACATCGACATCCGTCATGAACCGAATTCTGGCAAATCCGGCTACGCGGAATCTGAAAGGAAAGAACCGAATCCTGGCGAATCCGGCTACCTGAACCTGAAAGGAAAGAACCGAATTCTGGCGAATCCGGCTACCCTGTACCGAACTCAGGAGAAAACCAGTGCATTGATCCCGAAGGGATCGCAGCACCTCGACCTCCTAGTCATAAACCGAATTCTGGCGAATCCGGCTACGCGGAACTGATCGTCGGCGCGGCCAGCTTTCGGACCAGCAAGGCCAAGGGGGCGAGCAATAGGGCGGCGACCAGCATGGCCAATCCGCTGGGTGCTGCCGGGAGCAGAGAAAGACTGGAGCTCTACCAGCCAACTCCATTGGCGCGGAACAACATTAGGCCTAGCCAAAGCCAAACCAGCATGTCCCCCAATTCTGCAGTCTGGCGAAAGCGACGCAGGCAGGCAATGGCCAGGCAGGCGGCCAGAAAGCTAACCCAAGCCAAGGGCAGCACGGCCTGCCAGCCGACGATTGCCCCGGCAACGGCCATGCCACATAAATACTGCCTGGCTTGCCGGGTCCTCAGGTCGCCGCTGATCAGCGTGCGATCGAATTGGACGTACAGGATTGGGGCCAGCAGACGTGCCACGGCCATGCCGGCCGCCATGCCACAAACGATGCTGACCAAGGCATCCAGTCGCGCGGCCAGTCCACCCGCCGCGACTTGCCCCTCTCGCCAGCGCTGGATAATCCACTCGGGACGGATTTGGGTGGCCACCAGCCAGGGCACGAGCGACCAGGCAAACAAGCGGAGCGGCACCGGCTGACGACGAACGGCAATCAGCCCAGCAGCCATCAGCCCACACAAGGCAAACAGATAAGTCAACGAACGAATCATCAGCTGGGCGGTGAAGCGCGTGCCAAGCAGACCTCCGCCGCCCAACTGCGATGCCTTCAGGCTAGGCAGATTTTGACCGGCCGAGGATATCTCAGTCACATACACGAATAGAAAAACCAGGCCGACGGTCAGTTCAACCAAAGGGTATTGAACGGAAATGGGCAGCCGACAGGTTCGGCAACGGCCGCGACAATTTCAGCCAAGCCAAAACGGGAACATTATCTACCCCGCGAATCGGCGTTTGACAGTAGAAGCATCCCGAATGACCCCCGATGTGTCTGCCCAAGGGCAATCGAAAGGCAACCACATTCAGAAAACTGCCGACCGAGGCTCCCATCGCCACGAACCAGGCTGCAAAGGTAGCATCCAGACAACTGGCCACGAAGGCCAACCCCCAATCGATACCATAGGAACGTCGCCCGTGGCTGAACCCGCCCACCAGCGTTTGGATGGCCACGTAGGCAATCACGGCCAGCAGAATCCCCAGCCAGGCCAGGCGATAAGGCCAGTTCGCGTGTTTTCTTTTGGTGCGAGGCATCGCGGCGGCTTGAAGCAAGACAATGATGGACAGGGGAGTTTACTGCGCGTGGGGCATCGTTCGATAAATTACCGTGCAATTTGTCGGGCTAACATCACGACGGAGCGTGATGAGTAAGTTATTGTCGGGCATCACGGCGGAGCGTGATGAGTACGTTATTGCGGGCATCACGGCGGAGCGTGATGAGTACGTTATTGTCGGGCATCACGGCGGAGCGTGATGAGTACATTAATCAAGCGACCGTTATTTTTCGAACGATGCTATCCAACTTAGGAACTGCATGACAAACATGATCCCATCCGAAGTCCCCAGCCTGCGTATTCGTCTGGTAAATGATCGTGCTGTTCAGGGCGAACGCAAGTGGGTGCTGTACTGGATGACTGCATTTCGACGCACGCGTTACAACTTTGCCTTGCAGTGCGCGCGGGATGCGGCCCTGGAACTTGGCAAGCCGCTGGTCATTTTGGAAGCTCTCCGCGTCCGCTATCGCTGGGCATGCGATCGCTTTCATCGCTTTGTGGTTGAGGGCATGCGTGATCATCAGCGGCAGCTCGCTGGTGGTAAGGTTGTGTACTATCCCTATGTCGAGCCACGGTCGGGGGCCGGTGCGGGGTTGATCGAAGCGTTGGCCGCTGAGGCTTGCCTGGTAGTAACCGACGATTATCCCTGTTTCTTTCACCCACGGTTGATTGCCGGCTTGGGTGCACGATTGCCGGCACGGCTGGAAGCCATCGATTCGAATGGCCTCATGCCCTTGGCCGCCGAGCAACGCACCTTTACCGTGGCCCACTCCTACCGTCGCTTTATGCAGAAGGCACTGCCCGAACATTTGCAGAGCATGCCCGAGGCCGATCCCCTGACGGCTAAGAGCGCTGCGGGAATCTGGCTCAGCTCAAGGAACTGCCCGAACGCATAGCAAAGCGTTGGCCGAGGGCTGACCTGGAGACGTTGCTCAAGCCCGCTGGACTGGCGGGCTTAGCCATCGACCACAGCGTCGGCCCGAGTGTGGTTGTGGGGGGCAGCGTCGCAGCCACACGCCTGCTGGAATCTTTTACGACCAGCAGACTAGCGACTTATGCCGACGATCGAAATCAGCCCAATCTGTCGGGCTCGAGCGAACTCTCGCCGCATCTGCATTTTGGTCACATCAGTGCGCACGAAGTGTTCGCCGAGGTCATGGCCGCCGAGGGTTGGCATCCTGGCAAGTTGCGAAAGCCGAATGGAAAGGTCAACGGATTTTGGGGAGTCAGCGAAAACAGCGAGGCCTTTCTGGATCAACTCTGCACCTGGCGTGAAATCGGTTTCAATATGTGTTGGCGGGAGCCCCATTATGATCGCTTTGAGTCGCTGCCCGATTGGACGCAAGAGACGCTTGAGCAGCATCGTGCCGACCAGCGGCCGAAGATTTATTCGTTGCAGGATTTTGAGCAAGCCCGCACGCACGATGTGATTTGGAATGCCGCCCAACGGCAACTGGTACGCGAGGGCCGCATCCACAACTACATGCGGATGCTGTGGGGGAAAAAGATCCTGCACTGGACCGATTCACCGCGGCAGGCGTTGCACATCATGATTGAACTCAACAACAAATACGGCTTGGATGGTCGCGATCCCAATTCCTATAGTGGCATTTTTTGGGTGCTCGGTCGCTACGATCGGGCCTGGGGACCAGAACGCCAGATTTTTGGCAAAATCCGCTACATGACCAGCGAGAATACTGCCCGCAAGGTCAAATTGGATGCATATCTCGAGCGCTATGCGGAATAAAGCATGCTGGGGCTGGTTTACCAGGAGATTTCTGATAAGCCAGGGCTTCAAACTAGGCAATCTCTTACTGAGCGAAAGTGCGCTAGCACTTGGTGTTTTCAAAACCGGTGGCTATCGCCAATCCGCTCAGTTTGAAAAACTGCGCAACCCTGTCTGAGAAGCCCAGGCCTTTGC
>CAVPPY010000035.1:0-79891 GCA_963707245.1 Pirellulaceae bacterium | reverse complement strand
CTAATGTGCAGCGTCCCACCACCAACGGTCGTGCGCGGTACTGGGCTGTTCGGGTGGAACGGGAAGTATGGAGGCGCGTAGCTGGGCAGACACCTGCCAATTCTCTTGGTTGGCGAAGGCCCGAGGGTCCATTTTGACGCCGCCGCTAACCACGGCAACAATCGTTCCGTTACGCAGGCGGTGCCAAGTCGTCAGGCCCTCGACCGTTTTGGGCTCGCTTCACGTCTGTTTCCGTTTGCCCAAGGCCGCACAGAGTGGGGAACCAGGCCGCCAACGTTGGTTGCTCGCTCGACTCAATTCCCAATTGCAATGCCACGGCGGATTCAAAAATGGCTGCTAGCCGGGAATAGCCGGGCATGCTCAGCCGCAATTCGGGCAGTTGATTCGTCAACTCTTCTGCAAAGCCATCTGCGGCGGGATCTTGTTGTCCCGTTGGTGCCCGTCCTTGATCTGTCACCCATTGCTGTTCGCTGAGTACGCACAGGGATTGTTCAGGCAAGCGAAATGTATCGCCAGCTGGGTTGACTTCGATCGGCGCGTTGGCGTAAGAAAACCACCAACGGATCAGGCTTTGTTGCGGCACAACCGGCTGGAGATCCATGAAATCAAAATAACTCTTCACGGCTGGCTGCGTTGCCAGCGTGCCAAAGCCGACGCGCTTCATATGCTCATCAGCGTCGACCAGCGCCGTGGCTGTACCAGTATTCGCTTGCAAACCGAAAACTTGAACCTGATGAGGGCCGATGGCTTGCTGCATCTGATCCATAACGCGTTGGGGAGTACGAGCAAGTTGCTCGAGGGTGTTGCCCCGAGTAAGAAGCTGTTGGGCGGCGCGGATTCCTGCATCGCTCGGCTCAATGGAGCAGCCTAGCGGCGTCGTGGTTGAAGAAATCAAAGCGCTCAGTACCGCCATGTCCTCCAGCTCAAACCCGGAACCGGCGCCGGCGGGGCCGGCGATAAGAATGTCCTCGGCTGCAATATC
Source organism: Pirellulaceae bacterium (assembly GCA_963707245.1). Lineage (GTDB taxonomy): Bacteria > Planctomycetota > Planctomycetia > Pirellulales > Pirellulaceae > Aureliella. The sequence continues at coordinate 78,909 of CAVPPY010000035.1, read as the reverse complement.
GACTTTGACAAATTCAATCCGCGAAAGCCCAGCCAACTTGCGAACTTCCAGCGTGGGCCGCAGCCCCAGACGCATGGTTTCTGCCAGATGTTTGTCCAGCCCTTTCAAAGAAACCGTTCTCAAAGCCGATGGCTCCAGCCAGGCATGCCGCAGTCTAAGCTCAGACTGCTGCGGGCGCGAAAGATCCACACGCACCTGCGCGTTGCTTAATCGACGCACCTGCCCTTTGGGGTCGATGTAGACGCCGCCCGGGTAGGGCATCATGCTACTGGTGCCGCCTGCATTTAGCCATGAATCCGGATCGATGGTTTGCTCGATCAGGTTCATCAAGGTGGCAAAGTCGGCCATGGCCGCTCCGCCCGGCAGCACCCCTGGCGAACCCTCTGCAGGATTTGCCTGTGGGACTTGGCCCGGCTGTGCAGGGCCGTCCGACGCAGATTGAGCCCGAGCCGACAACAGGCTGAAATGGTTCGAACCACAAAATACGCCGCTAAACAGCGCAAGAAGAACGCAACGCAAAAAGCAAATGCGCATGACAGGATCCCCTATTCTCTGTTCCGGGAGTTCCCACACCTTGACCGCGACTGACGGCCGACCAGCGCAGTCTATCGCAATTGTGCTGGGGACGCAAAAGTTTCAGGGGAAATCCTGCCTGTGAGCCGCTTCACCAACCTGAACGCCATGCGATAGGCGGGGCTCGCCTGCTACGGCTGACCCCGCTGGGTCGCAAATCGTGGTGGTTCAGGCCTTAGGCTGATGCCAACGCCTGCTCAAGCTTTGCCTTGGGAGGCATGCCCACAAAGCGTTCGACGACTTCACCGTTCTTAAACAGAAGCAGCGTGGGTATGCTCTGGATGCCATATTGCCCAGTAATCGTCGGATTTTCGTCGATATTGAGCTTGCCGATTCGAACTGTGCCGTCGAATTGTTCTGCTAGTTGGTCGATCAAGGGAGCAATCTGGCGGCATGGACCACACCAGGGGGCCCAGAAATCCACTAAGACTGTCTCGGATGAGTTCAGTACCTCAGCCTCGAAATTATCGTCGCTAAATTCAATGGTATGTTGACCCATTATTCAAAACTCCTGATTCACAAATTGCCAATTCTCAAGACGACTCTTGTGTATTCTTCGTGTTTCCGACTCGTTTAGTCAATAAACGGGGCTAGTGCCGCGTCGCTCACCCAGGTTCTGAGAGCTGTTTCGGGGCAAAACCCTTGCAAGGGCATAGCATCGTTCAATAAGTTACTGTCCAGCTTGTCCGGCGATCATCACGACGGAGCGTAGTGGCTACATTAAAGATGCGACAGTTATTTGTCGCACGATGCTTAGTTTGGCGGATATCTGGCAAAGTTCAATCCGTCCTGATTCTATGACGCTAGATCGGCCAAAAAGCTCACGGGCTAGTACTGGAAATTTTGACAAAATTGCCTTCAATCTTCAGCGGGAAACAAATACCTGCCCGTTAGACTCTCTGGCGACTTGGCAACCTCCTCGGGCGTGCCGGTGGCGATGATCTCGCCGCCTGCATCTCCTCCCTCGGGTCCGATATCGATTAGCCAATCGCAAGCCCGAATGACGTCCAAATTGTGCTCAATCACGATAACCGTATTGCCGCGTTCAACCAGACCTTCGAGTACATCCACCAAGCGTCTAACATCGTCGAAGTGCAAACCTGTCGTCGGCTCATCCAAAAAGTAGATCGTGCGGCCGGTCTCGGGGCGGGCTAATTCGGTAGCCAGTTTAATGCGTTGTGCTTCTCCTCCGCTGAGCGTGCTGGAACTTTGCCCGAGTTGCAAATAGCCCAGCCCTACCAGCTGCAAGCTGCTCAGCATTTGGTGAATTCTATGAAAATTGCCAAAGAAATCGCAGGCTTCGTCGACAGACATGCTCAACGCGTCGGCGATGGATTTGTCCCGGTACTTGACTTGGAGTGTCTGCCGGTTGAAGCGCGAGCCGCCACATGCCGAGCAGGTCACATGCAAGTCAGCCAGGAAATTCATTTCGATTTTCTCCTGCCCTTGGCCTCGACACTCGGCGCACCGCCCTCCGCCCGCATTGAAACTGAAGCGACTGGATGTGTAGCCACGCGTCTTGGACTCGCGGGTATTCGCCCACACTCCGCGAATGAGATCAAAGACTCCACAGTAGGTGGCGGGCGTGCTGCGCGACGAGCGGCCAATGGGCGACTGGGTGATCTCAATCAACTTGTCTACCGACTCGACGCCGGAGAGCGTATCGTAGGGGCCGATCCGTCCAGCGCTCTGTCCCAACTCACGGGCCAGCGCGGGAATCAACGTCTCACCGATCAGCGAACTCTTGCCACTACCGCTCACGCCAGTGACGCCCACCAGCCGCGCCAGGGGCAGTTCGACAGTGAGATTCTTGAGGTTGTGCAGGCGGGCACCGCTCAAGCGAATGCAGGGCCCGGAGGAGCAGCGCCGCGGTTTGGTAGTGTAACCACGGCGTTCGCCGCGCAGATAGGCAGCGGTCAGCGAGTGAGGATCCTGGGTAACCTGCTCCGCGGACCCGGCGACGACGATCTGCCCGCCCAAATTGCCAGCTCCCGGGCCCATGTCAACCAACATGTCGGCCGCCATCATCATGGCCTCGTCGTGCTCCACCACGATCACCGTGTTGCCCTGCAGCTGTAACTCGCGCAGAGAGTCGATCAATCGATCGTTGTCGCGCTGGTGCAGGCCAATCGAGGGTTCGTCAAGAATGTAGCACACACCCACCAAGCCGCTACCGATACTGCTGGCCAATCGCACGCGTTGCAATTCACCGCCGCTGAGCGTGTCCGCACCGCGCGCCAGAGCCAGATACCCAACGCCCACCTTTACCAGAAATCGCAAGCGATGCAGCATCCCATTCAGGATCGGCTGGGCAATCTGTTGTTGTTCTGGTCTCACCTTCCAGGTTTCGAACCAATCCAAGGCCTGGGTGATACTCAGCGAACACAGGTCGAAAATGGACAGATTGGATAACTTGACTGCCAAAGCTTCCTGTCTGAGCCGCGCACCTTGGCAGCTTTCGCAGGGCATTGCCTGTCGAAAACGGGACAACCATTCCTGCTCCTGCACATCGGCGTCGGCAAGCACATCGCCAAGATAACCCGTCAGACCCGGCCGCGTGGCGGACCCAAAAAATAGCCTCTGACGTTGTGCGCTCCCCAATTCGTCGAGAGGTTGCGTCCAATCGTGTCCGACCTCGGCTAAACGTTTTTGCAGTTCCTTGCGGAGCTTCGTCTTGCGGTTGGGCGGAGCCGTGGTCAACAAAGCCAGGGCGCCGGCTTTGGGCGATCGGGACCAATCTTGGACGATCAGCTCCGGATCGAACAGCAGTTGTTCTCCAATGCCCTCACACTGCGGACAAGCCCCATAGGGACTGTTGAAACTAAAGGTTCGCGGCTCGAGTTCTTCGTAGCTCACATTGCAATCCGGGCAGGCAAAACGTGTGCTAAAAAGTTGCTCTTCCCAATGGTTGGCCTGCTCCGCTGCGGCTGCGGCGGGGGTCAAGTAGCTGATCGCGGCTAGTCCATCCGCCAACTGGAGCGCCACGTCCAAGGATTCGGAGAGACGCTGCGCACTTTCCGGGCGTATGACGATCTTGTCGACTACGGCTTCGATGCTATGGTTTTGACGGACCGCCAATTCGGGAACCGAATCGATATCCAGCAGTTGGTTGTCGACGCGCACCTTCACCAAACCCGCTTTTTGGATTTGGGCCAAGGCCTCGCGATGGGCCCCCTTGCGTCCGCGAACGACGGGAGCCATCAAGACCAGCTTGGTACCCAAGGGCAGATCCAATAGAGCCGCAACAATGGCCTCGGGCGACTGACGCAGAATTGGCTTGCCACATGCAAAGCAGTGGGGTGTGCCGACCCGTGCCATCAGCAACCTGAGATAATCATAGATCTCCGTGACGGTGGCCACGGTGCTGCGCGGATTGGCAGTGCCGCTGCGCTGATCGATGCACAGGGTAGGCTGCAAGCCTTCGATGGCATCCACATCCGGACGCTCTAGTTGGTCCAGGAACTGTCGCGCATAAGTCGACAGGCTTTCCATGTACTGCCGCTGCCCTTCGGCGTACAGCGTATCAAAAGCTAGCGAACTCTTCCCGCTGCCACTGACGCCGGTGATAACGGTCAGTTGATTGTGTGGGATGTCCAACGAGATGTCACGCAAATTGTGCGTGCGGGCACCTACGATGCGCAGCACATCCTGCGGCGCGGACGGGTCGGCCGCTACCTCAGTTTTGTTCTTCTTGGTCTTCGTCTTGGTCAATATCCGTGCGCCGTCTATGTGGTTCGCGAGCGCGTGCCACAATCACATCGCTCGGGACAGGGCGAGTTGCACTGGACTGGCGCCCATCCCAATAAGAAACCGCCTATTCCCCCTGTCCATCTTGACCCCAGGCACAGACCGAACTATGCCCGCCCAGAGATCGCATTCTAGCGGCCCAGATTGCGCGAAGGAATCACAGGTGATGAGCGGCAGCCTAGTTGAGTCGCCCCAGACCCCGAGACTCTCGGGCTGCATTGACGGCCAGCAAGGCTGGCGGATAGCCACGCAAGCATCGAACCAGCTGGGAATTCGTGGTCCCCAGGCTGGCTGCTACGGGAGCGAGGTCATAGTCAGCCGCATGCAGATGTTCCAGTAATTCCGCCAGCAGGCTGGGGAAATCCTCGTGGTTGGGGGAGCAACGGATACGCCCGCCCAGCGCACGCTGTTGCCACAAGGCCGAAGCGGCTTGCGTGGTCCTTCCGCCTGGTGTAGCGAAGGCTGGCGAGCGAAAGTGCACTGCCAGCGCCAGACGCAGCCGGAAAATCGCTTGACGTCGATTGTCGACCTGGCTGCGACGCTCGTTGCCCTCGCCGGAAATGCCGGTTGGCAGGTGGGTGACGATGACTGCCGTTTGCACTTTGTTGCGATGTTGCCCGCCCGGACCGCCACGGCGGTCGGCGCGCTGCTGGCACTGGCTAAGCAATTCCGCTTCGCTCAACTGGGCTGGATGCATGAACTACCCGCCTACAGCGTAAAAAGAAACGGATACCGAAGTATCCGTTTCACCAGTGCCCAGGACTGGAGTTGAACCAGCAAGGAGTTGCCTCCACAACGACCTCAACGTTGCGCGTCTGCCAATTCCGCCACCTGGGCATTGGATGGAATAAGTCTAAAAGCTGACTGGCTTTCGTCAAGGCCGCCCGCTGCTGCCGACACTCGGCAATCCGCCCGCTTTGGTGCCCCGCTTCGGTGAGCGGCTCGCTGCTCACTTCAACACAGAATTGGCTGGGTGAGCCAACCTGAGGGGTCTCACAGGGGGGACCGCCTAACGTCGTTGTTCGCGAACCTTGCGGCTGTACTTCTCCATAAAGGCTTGCTCGCGGGCAGTTAGGCTATCCTTGCCCTCGCGGTGAATCTTGTCCAGGATGCGGTCCGCCTCCGCCTCGTCTTTGCTGAGCGGCGATTCCCCACCACTGTCGTTGTCGCCTTCGAAACCACGGCCTGCAGGACGGTGGACTCTTAATCCTCTTCGCCACTGACGCATTCTCAAGCTGGCACCGGACAGGGCGTCTCCCAAGAATCCCAAATTCAGATTCAAATAGAAATAAATGGCCGCCAGCCCGGCTCCAATCAAGTGGACTTCGTAGGCAACATGCTGCCGTGAGCCAAACACATTCATGAGAATAATCATCAGCCCCAGCATCCATGCCTTGATGGGCAAGACACCATAGAGCGACAGGGTGGCATGAGGGAATGAAAACACAAACAGCATGGCTACGGCCGTGGTGGCCCCCGAGGCACCCAACAGCCGCGCCGACGGTTGGTTGTAGTGCACCAGACACCAACCAATCCCACACAGCAAGAGAGTCAGCATATAGAAGCGAAAGAACTCCCATTTGCCGTACTTGTCCTCGACATTGCGCCCCAGAAAATAGAGAGTCACCATGTTGAACACAAGGTGAAAGGGGTCGTTGGGCGCATGCACAAAGCCGTAGCTTAGCAGACGAAACCAATGCAGAGGTTGCTGTAGATCCGACGCCGACAGGGTCAGCATTTCAGCCAGACTGTTCCGCTGACTAAACAAGAAATTGGCGATAAAGACAATGACGTTGGCGATGATCAGCAACGTGACCATCGACTTGCCATCCCATGGGCGAAGCGGCCGCATTTCATCGGCCTGATAGTAATCTCGGTCGTAAATACCCATGCTGTTTTCTTAATGCCGGCCCGGTCTACTGCTTAGGCGACCGGCAGATGAGTTCCTGCCCAATCGTAGTGGACGAGGTAACGTTTCCTTGCCGCAGGGACTCGTTACCTCGTCCACTACGGGTATTTTCTTAATCGCCGCTCGCCTTAGGCCCAGGAGGCTGGCCGGCATCGGGGAGGTTCGCCTCGGTTTGCGGCGGTGCCTCCACCTGCGATGCATTCGAATCTGGCGGTGCAGGCTGGGGAATGCCAGATGCCGGGATGTTCGGAGCGGGCGGCTGGCCAGTCTCGGGCGGGTTGGCTTGCAGCGGGCTCGTGTCTGCAGGTGGCTCGGCCGGTATGTTGACTGTTGCCTCCGCAGGCTGCTCACCGACCGGGACATCCACGATCGTTGCAGGGCTGTCCGTTGCAGGGCTGTCGGTGGCCGATGCCCGAGAATCGGGATTCTGCGAATAGGGGTCGGGGCCTTGCTCCACAGGCTGGGGAAGCGGTTTCTTGAGCATTTCTTCCAGGAAATTGCGATCGGGATAGCGCTTGGGCCACGATGAAATAACGCTCATGAGATTGGGGTCGGCCAAGTCGTCGTCGTAGATCTGCCGGAATTTCATAAAGTCGTTCAAAGCAAAATCATCTGGAAGATCCGGTTGATCGAGCAGTCGGCGGTAGCGCTCGATGGAATCCAGCACATTCTCAGCCGAATCATCCACCATCATCGCCGGATGGCTGTTGAACAAAATGCTCCAATTCGTCCAGGCCACTTCGTATTTCTCCAAGGCCTTGTCCAATTCTCCCAGGTCCAACAGATTGTTAGCTTCATACATGTTGGTTCTGGCCAGCAGGGCTTCGTCCTCCTGCTCGGCAACGCAACGAGCATCCCAATAGGCAAAATTAATTTGGTTGCGGTAGGATTCAATGTGTTCGATCCGGGCTTGCGCTTGATTCAAACGGTTTGCTCGTTGGATGGCCTCGACCTGGATATTGGAGGGCGTCGCTTTGGCGATTTCCATTGGGGCGATTGCCAACATGGCTGCCGCCTCGCGGGCGAGAATGATCTCGTCGTAGGTTCTGGTCAATTCATCTTTTTCCACGGCTGCGACCTGTTCAGGAGACAGCTTGGCCTTGCGTTCTGCGAGCAACTGGTCAAAGGCGACCCCGCAGAACTCCTCAAACTCGGCCCGCTGCTTGGCGTAATCCTGGTTGGCCAATTCCAGTTCGTTCAGGAAGATGACATCACCCCAGGTGGTCGGAATCTGCCGCTGCCCGAATTCGCTCCAACTTTTCTCAGCCCGCTCCCAAGCCAGTCGCGCCGCTTCATCCAGGTAGCCTTCCTCCTGAATTCCCTCGGCATGTTTCATGTCCCACGAGGGTCCCATGCGGTAGAACATCATGGTGCTCTTTGCTGGTTTCGACCCGGAGGCCACCATGTCGTAAGCCTTGTTGTACCACAGCCCGCCAACACGCCAATTATCAGGCCGTCCGTCGGGACCTTCGGCGGCCCGCTGGGTGAGGTCCATACCAGACCGCTCGTAGACCTGGTCGTGGTAGTTCTCATCGTTGCGGAAAAGCTCGCGAAACTGCTTCTTTTCATCCGAGACACCGAATTTATTGCCGTAGAACCAGCCCAGTTCGTAGGGCATTTCAGTTCTCTTCTTGTTGTATTTGGAACCCTCGATCAAGTAATTCATGCCCCGTTTGACCCAAGCGTAGCGCTGGCGGTAGTCATCGAATTCGACGGACACGTTGTAGGACAAATTATGTGCCTGGAATTCCCAAACCTTGACGAAGTGCGGTTGCAGAATGGCGATCTGGTTGAGCGTGGCGGACAGGTTGTCCCAGTACTTTTCGCGTTTGTAGTATTCGGCTCGCTGCCACAAGATGGCGATAGCTGCTCCCCGCTGCCCCAGCGTAGCCAGTCGCATGGATTCACTGGCTGGATCCAATTGCCCCAAGTCGCTTTGACCTAAATCCTTGGCATCACGCAGCTTGGCCAAGCGTACCACCAGGCCGCGTAACCTCACCGGTTTTGTCCCGCAGCGACGGCCGGCCCAGCACGTACAGTGGGATGAGTAATGCCACCATGGCACATATATAAATCAGTCGACGACGGAGGACTACAGTGTTCATGCTGCCGCCAGTTCCCGTGTTTTGAGAAAAAAGTAAGCGATGATGCTTGTCATCAGGAAATAGGCCAAGGTCATGGTTATGTGCCGCGCGACCAAACCGCCGAATATATTGTACCCATTAGCCACGAATTCCGAGGTGTTGAATTGATCGAGGCTGGGGATGGCTTGAACCATCGTCCACAGCGTGAACATGATGCCCTTGTCGATCTGCTTGATGACGTTTTCAAGCGTCTTGTTGCCCAAATCCAGTTCGACTCCCGCGCCGGTCTGAAGAGGCATGCGTATCATCGATTCGATCGGGCCGCCGCCGGGTGTCTCGCCGGTGGCGATATCCAGTGTCAAGCTTCCAAAGAAGCCGAGAATCAAGCAAGCCAGGGTGGCGACCATGGCCACCGGACCGCTCAGGAAGGTACTGAACATGACGCCCAAGCAGATGATCAACACCATTTGCATCCAAATGCCGAAATAGCCTTTGAACAGATTCCAGCGGAAGGTGCTGTCGCCCGCCCGCAGGTAGACATCGGCGGGGGCCATGCCAAAATATTGACCCGCATCGGAACAACGAATCACAACTTCCAACTGTCCGTCTTCGGATACTAGATCCTCGAAAATGTCGATTTCCTGGGGAACACCGTCAATCGAGCCCCGCTGCTTGCGCGGGATTTCAATGTAATCCACCGAGAATTCCTTGACGATAAAGCCCTTGCGCTCGCTTTCGGCCCGTTGATTGGGATTCCGCAGCAGGATCTCGCCCTGCACGCCAGTCACAATATCGCCCTTGAAAGTTCTGAAGGCCTGCAGGCTCATTTCCAGTGGCAACACATCCCCGCCCTGAAAGCGGCTCGGGACCACATTGTCAAATCGCCAGATCGCTGACATCAGGCCACTGCCCTCGATGTAAGTGTGGTAGTTCGACTCGTAGCCAACGTTCAGGCCCGTCTCACTGATTTCACCATTACGATCGGTGACCGTCATTTTGCCAAACACCGGAATGCGGGCGCTCAGCAGGCCTTCCGGCGGACCGATCGTGTACTGCATCTTGCCGTCGACCTCCCGCGCGGTCACGCGATGCCGATGGCCCTTTTGTTCGTCGGTTGTGCCTTCAAATAAACCGTCTGCACCTGCAATCAAATTGCCGTTTTCATCCGCCAGCATTTCGAAGCTATGCGAATGTTGGGCATCAAAGGATGTCGTTCCGGTCAATCGGTCGGTGGCCAATTCTTTAATGGAATGCTGATGCTGGATTCCGCGTTCCACGAAGATGCAGCTCAAGATTCCCATGGCCGCCAAGACCAGTGTGCCCACCGCGGTAAAACCCAGAATCCGGCCGAGAATGATTTCCGTGCAGCGCACGGGCTTGGTTGAAATCGTCTGGATCGTCTTGTTCTTGATGTCGGCTGGTAGACTGAAGCAGCTGAGAAACAACCCCAATAACATGACCAGGAAACTGGTACCGGTCATCACGAAACTGATGTACAGCCGGGCTACATTGTCCGCACCTGGGTTGAGAAACCAGCCGGCAAAGAGCAAGCCCACGATGAATACGGCCAGCACGACCAGTACCTTGCGGCGAATCGCCTCCTGGAAAGCCAGTCTTGCCAAGGCATAAACGCGGCGGAGCGAGGTTCCCGGAATGTCGCGAGCAAGCAATTCGTAGATGACTTTGGTGACGTTGTAGAAGCCCTCGCTGGGTCCATAGCGGGCCATAGCCACCAAATAGCACACGACAAATCCAAGGCCTGCCGCACAGGCGGCAACCAGCAAACCCAGCAGGAGCCCGTTGTGCTGGAAGAGCCACTCAAAATAGCTCCATAGCTGATAATCTTCAATGCGCATAATCGGAGGTTTAGTTTCGAGGGAATCGGTTGAGTAGGAACCGAGCTGTCGGAAGTGATGAGATGGAGAGGCAGGTCGGCAGCAAGCACCCAGGCCTGCTCCAAACGCTAACTGCGGGGGCGGCCGCCAGGACGATCGTCTTGGACAATATCCAAGAACAACTCCTCCATGGTGGTTGTCGGATTGTCCAGCGAGACGACCTCGCCTCCTTCAGCGCGAATCAGGTCCGCAATCTTTTGCTTGGTCTCCTCGGAAAGCCCGCGTGCCTGGACCTCGGTGATGTCGCGCACTCTCAACAACTCGTCGACGCGGCCCAGCTCGCGCAGTTCGCCCTGATGCAGAATGGCAACCCGATCGCAAACGTCCTGCACATCGGCCAGTTGGTGCGAGCACAGAAGGATGGTCTTGCCCTCGTCGCGAAGCCTGATGATCAAATCCTTCATCTCGCGACTTCCAATAGGGTCCATGCCCGTAGTGGGTTCGTCCAAAATCAAAAGATCGGGCTGGTTGATCAAGGCCTGAGCCAAACCAATCCGCCGCGTCATGCCCTTGGAGTACTCGCGCAGCTGCCGACGACGGGCGTGCTCCAGGCCGACCGTCTTGATCAGCTGTTGACTGCGTTCCTTGCGGACCTCCGCAGGCATGTCAAACAGCCGCCCATAAAAATCCAGCGTTTCTTCGGCATTGAGGAATTTGTAGAGATAGGATTCCTCGGGCAAGTAGCCAATGCGCTCGTTCTTCTTGACATCCCGAGCGTCGCTACCCAGGACGAAAGCACGACCCGTGGTCGGAAACAGCAGCCCTTGGATCAGCTTGATGGTGGTCGACTTGCCCGAGCCGTTCGGGCCTAGCAAGCCAAAAATCTCGCCCTTCTTGACCTCGATGTCCAAGGCTTTCAGGGCCGCGACCTTTTTCACGCCCCAAAAGTCGCGGTAGGTTTTTCCCAAGTTTCGCGTTTCAATCACAACGTCCGTGTCCGTAGTCACGGCGGCTTCGGCGTCTGTTGGTAAAGTTGCGGCGCTGGTCATTTGAAGAGGAGTCCTGCGAAGCTTGGATTAGATTGAAGGGATTACTTTTTGGGCTCTAACCTGGAACGGACGTCAATATCGTGGTTTTCCCCCCGAGAGACGCTGGGCTTCTCGGCACACCGCTCTGGGACTCGGCACCCCACGCGGGACTGAGCTGAGACATACCCACTGCAAAGTCGCCTGTCCCCCAAGCCGGCCGCTGATCGGTGGCATCAAACCGTGCAGGCAATACGTTTTCGCGCAATTCCAAGTTCGAGTTCAATTGCTCAAGCCTCCGATTTTAACCGCACTCGCCAGTTTGGGCGACGGACGATGGGTAGCCGCGTGCAATATTTCTCATATCCCGAACTGCAGGCCGTTATCCTTGCAAAGAGAAACCCGATCGCTGAAGATAAGCAGTCACTAGGCCATTTGGTTGGCATTCTAGGCTGTTTGGTTCAGGAAAGTCGACCGGCCATGCCCCGAGAGATTGCAGCATCCCCCGAGCCGCACCTTGCACAAGCAATGGAAGCGGGGGCCATCGAGAACTACGCTCAGGCCCTGTCGTTTCTATACGATCGCATCAATTACGAAAAAATTGGTCATGCGCCCTACACGGCTAACCACTACCGTTTGGACCGCATGCGCCAGTTGCTGGAATTGCTCGGCAGACCCCAAGATCGCCTGACGATTGTGCATGTCGCCGGCACGAAAGGCAAAGGCACTACGGCAACCCTGATCTACGAATGTCTGCGAGCAAGCGGCTATCGGGCTGGACTCTACACCTCGCCCCATCTTCTAAAACTGGAAGAGCGTATTCAGTGCGATGGTCAGTGCTGTTCCCAAGCCGAACTGGTCGATTTGACGCGGGTCGTCCGTGCTGCGGCCGATGCTTTGGAAGCCAGCGGCGGTGGTCGCAGCACCTTTTTCGAAATGACCACGGCCATGGGGCTGCTGTATTTTGCCAATAAGTCTACCGACTATGTGGTGCTGGAAGTGGGCTTAGGCGGACGTTTGGACAGCACCAATGTTTGCCAGCCCGTGGTTTCGGTGATCACTTCGATTAGCCTGGACCATCAGGCGCAACTGGGAAATACGATTCCTCAGATCGCTCGCGAAAAGGCTGGCATCATCAAGAGCGGAGTGCCCGTGGTTTGCACAGCCCGCGACCTGGAGGCCCAGCAAGTCGTGCAGCAGGTTGCAACCGCCGCAGGCGTCGAGCTGCGGCTGATTGGTCGCGATTTCGATGTTTCCTGGCAGCCACAGTTGCCATTTTTGCTTTCGGTCGAGTCCTCGGCCGCCCAGGTTCGTTACCGTGGACCCCAAGGAGATTCCTGGTGGCCCACGCAAATGCTGGGGCGACACCAGGCAGACAACATTGCCGGCGCCGTGGCGACGCTCGATCTGCTGCGCGAACAGGGGGTACAACTCGATACCATGATTCTGCAGAACAGTCTCAGCCGGGTGCGACCTCCCGCACGACTTCAAGTCGTGGGCCAACAACCCGTAAAAATTGTTGATACGGCCCACAATCCGGCTTCACTCGCGGCCGGACTGAGCGCCATCGCGGAGCACTTTCCCCAGCAGCCCCTGACGGTCGTGTTTGCCTCCAGTCGCGACAAGGATTACCAACACATGCTGCGGCAGTTGCTGCTGCGTTGCCAGCATTTGGTGCTCACCGCTTATCAAGAAAACCCGCGAGCAGTGCCTGGCCAAGATCTGCTGGTGCTCGCCCGTGAAATTGCCGATTCATTGCCAGCTGAAGAACTGAGAGCGAGAATCCTGCATGCTCCGACGCCGGTTGCGGCCTGGCGGCTGGCCAACTCCCTGGCCAATTCGGACGCTGTAGTACTGGCTATTGGTTCCTTCTTCCTAGCCGCTGAATTGCTGCCGATCGTCGAAGCCGGGCAGTTCGATGCTGCGGCCAGTTAGGGGAAATCGTATTCTGGATTATCGGGATCAAACTCTTCAGCGCTCAGGCCAATATTCAGCTGCACATCGAGATAGGTGTACTCTTCTTCCAGGGGCGGATCTTCGCCGGAGGCTTGCGGCCACATGAAAGCCGCGTAACGCAAGGGAATATTGCGGTCGACATCGACAAAGATTTGAGCAATATGAAAGTCGAATCCCGCCGAGGCTTCGGGATGAATAACCTGATACAGGCGGCATTCGCGATCTCCCACGCGCTGTCCATCAATGACTTCGACTTCACACAAACCCAACTCACGATCGCGTTCGCCCTTTTCGATCAGCTTTTCGACCAGCCGCAGCATGCCGATCTCGGTGATCGGGTACTTGTTCCCTAACATGGCCAACATGCCGGTCGGTTCGAGGTTAAATCGCTTTAGATTCAAGAAGCCAGACTCATGCGAGATGAGGCGATTATCGTTCTGCCCGGCTACCCAAATCACCTCGCGACCCTTGACAGAAGCCGGGTATGTGAATTTCAAGTATGCCGCTAAAGGTAGCTTGCCCGCAGCGGTTTGTTGTGGATTGCGAACTTTGACCTGCATGCGCGTTTCTTCACCCAGTTTGCCATGGATTCGCTCGCGCTTTACCAGGCTTGCCGAGTAATCTCGAATGTTCTCGTGCATGTGCTGCTCCAGCCTGCGGGCGACCTGCAGCAATGGATCCAAGGGGTGTTCCCTTGCATCGGTGGCTTGCTCTCCAGGTGGATGCTGCAGGCTGGCCAGGGGCGCCGCCGCCGGGCCGCGGATAATGCCGCGGGCTGAGACCAACTCATCCAGGTTTTCATAGCCCTCTTCGGCCGCCGGCCAGCGGCCAGCAAGCAACGCGAGCCAGCACATGGCAGCTACGAAAAGGAACACACAACCAAATGTCCAGGTGGCAGATCTCATCAGTCGTGAAGTCCAAATTCGGTTGCTTGCTCTAGTTGCGATTGAACAGCCGATACGTCAATCTCGCGGGCCAACTCCATGGCTCGAGGAGCCAGCGAGAAATCGCGATAAATATGGTGCACGATCAAGCCCAAATCGCACAATTCCCGGAATCCATCCAGGAAACGCATGGTGACCTCGGGATGCTGTTGCTGACGAAAGGCAATCGTCCGCTCATCGCTCAACTCAACGTAAACCGCCAATAACCTGGCGGCGGCATCAAAGGCGGAATTGACGGCTCTGATTTCAATGATGCCCCTGTCGCGGGCGGAATACAAAATTGCCTGCGCCTCGGCCGAGAGCTGCGAAGCTTGCAAATTGTCAGGCCGTGGACCGCGTACCCAACGCTCACTGCACAGCTGCGCCAAGGCAACCAACATGGGGGCACCATTGCCTAGAGCCTCCCAACTGCCAAACAGATAATTGTCAACCGGATTCAGATTTGTCATGGGCCAAGATGAAGACGGGTTGGATTCGCGGTATGCTAGTGCGTAGTCTTATGTGATTCTGAACTCCAATTAGCTCAGCGGTGATTATACCCAATGAGAGCCCTCCGGTTCTATGTGCGTGCCCTGTTTTGTGCCTTAGCCTGCTGTTGCTCGTACGTACCGGCTCAGCAAGCTTCACAAAATCAGGGACTGGACGCCCCGGCGACCGACCTGCCTTGGCAGCGTTACCTGGCTTTACCCGAGGGGGCGATACCCGAGGGGGTTCAGCCTCCATGGCGACAACAGGCGCAGATCCTGAGGGAGCTCAGGGAACGTGTGCTGCAGCCTGAGTCGGCGGCGATGCCCGAGCTGTCCGAGGAGCAATTGACGCAAATTGATGAAGCCCTGCGTAGCTGGCAGTCTGCATTTGGCGAGCGGGGTTTTCCGTCGGCTGAGGAGTTCCCGGCGGATTGGGCCGATCGTCTGCTGTCCAATCCAGCCGCGCGGGCTCAGGCGGAACTTTTGCTCGAGCAATACGCTCGACAGCGCCGTCTCCCACCAGGCAGTCTGTCGCCTTTTGGCCCCGAGCTACCACTTGCCGGTGCCGCCCGTCCAACGCAGGCCGAGACACCGTCGGGGACAGCATCCAAGCCTGCGACCATGCGTCAGCCAGCCAGCGGCCGTTCGTCTGGCCAACCACCCGCCAAACCTAGCTCGACGACCGGACAGTTAAATGACAATCCCCGCGGGCAGCCTGCTGTCGCCAACACCGAGGGCAGTCGGCAGAGCGGCGGCCAGGTTTCGAGGTCGCGCTCAAACAGCGAAGTGCCGTCAAGCCAACGGCAGTCGCCGAGCGCCGAGCAGATGCAGGCCATGCGGAAATTGATCGAACAATTGTCTGCAGTCGATCGGTCCCAACGGATGACCGGCCAGCCGCAGCCCGGTGCGGCGGCCCGGCCGCCCGCAGGGGACCAGCCCGGATTACCGCGGGCTGTTAACCATGCGGACGCCCTAACCGAGACGGCACAGCCCGCTTCAGCCAGTGAGGCCGCCTCCGCCGCCCAGCGAGGTGCGTCCCAACCAGCAGCCCAGCGAACTGCGTCCCAGTCAGCAATCGCGTCGCAACCAGCAAGACCGTCTCAACAAGAAAGCCGGTCCACATCGACCAGCCCTGCGGCGTCGACCAGCCCGTTCTTGCCCCCATCGAAGTCGGGCAAACCAGAGCAGGCTGAAAGCCTGGCAGCGCAGCCGGAGCGAAAACCAACCGCCACGCGCCCATCAGCCGTTCGGGCGCCAACATCAACTCCGCCATCGACTCCCAATCCTGAACTGGAGAATCCCTTGCGTGGAATGCCGCTACCTGCTGGGTTGGGCAGGGCAGGCGGAATCTACGGATCGACCCACTGTTGCGCGCGCCGCACCCAACCAGGCTGAAGGCGGAGAAAGCGGTGAAACTAGAGTCGGCGGCAGCAGCCCATCAAACACCGGGGGCAGTCCTGCGGACGGCAGGTCGATGTCCTCCCGCATCCCCGTCAGAGAGCAAGTCGAACGCTTTGGCCTAGGCCAAACGCTACAGCAGATTGTGGAGAAAACATTGCAGGAACAGGGAGCTGATCCGCAGAGCGGCAATATCTTTGAATCCTTGCGCAACATCACCAGTCGCGGCTTGCTAACACAGGCATCGCCCAATCGTCCTGTCTCTGCGCCACCAACCACAGCGGTAGGGCAACGGCAGGTGGGCGTGAGCCAACCGCCACCTCGCCCGCGCATAGATTCGTCTGCGTCTCGAGCGGTGCCTCCGGCAACGGAGCAGGGCGTTTCGAAACTTGCCGCCGATGTATGGAAGGCGATTTCCCGTGTGCCTGACCGTCAGGCTTCGTCCAGCGGGCGGAGTGCACAAGCCGACCGAGGCTCCACTCGGCTTGGTTTTCATTTTGGAATCCAGCAGTGGGCCGTGCTCTTCGGCGCGTTCGCATTGTGTGGACTGCTGCTGCTCCTGGCGCGACGCCGCATGCCACCGACGATGGAGAAACAGGAGCATCACAGCGAACTGGCCCGACAATGGCTGGACCAAGGCATGAGGTCCAGACAGGATGTGGTGCACGCCTTTCATCGCTGCGTGCTGGGGCAACCCGATCCGCCTGCAGCCTGGTGGAATCACCGTCGCGCTGCGCAACAATGCACGCTGACATCTCCACAGTTGGGCAGTGCCATCAATGAACTGGCCAATATTTACGAGCAAGCCCGCTATTTGCCCTCGAGTGTCGAATTAACGCCGGAGCAGCTGGCATGCGCCACGCGAGCGTATAGCCAATGCGCGCCGGGATAAATCTGCATGCACGCTGGTTGGCAATGCTGCGCAGGGTCTAGTGCCCGATGCGCTTCCAGGTTGATGTTGTTTTGCTCTTGGCGGTTGTTGCGACAGGGGGAGACCGACCGCGTCAAGCTATGCCTGACTGGATTAGGCGCCATAATGCGGTCAGCTATACCCAGCCTGAATGGCCGCGCCAATGTGAAACATAGCAGGCACGCTTGATGCTAGCGCTAATGGGCGACGATAGATCTCGCATCGGTGGATATCCATCCATACGGTTGCTCAGCGATATTCAATGGAATGATCATAGACACACACGCGAGACCCGAAGAAGGAGCGATTTCATGTTGGTGCTGTCGCGACACAGAGACGAGAGCATCATGATCGGTGATGATGTAGTCATCACAATTGTCGATATTCGAGGCGATAAAGTGCGATTGGGAATTGAAGCTCCGCAAGATATCCCGGTTCACCGTCAAGAGGTTTACGAAGCGATTAAGCGTGAGAATCAGAAGGCCGGACAGATTCAGCCTGGTGAAACACGTTCGCTCGGCAATCGGCGCCGTTAACCACCGATCTTGGTGATAAAGAAAAAACAGTTCAGGATCCTGACGGAAGCGAGGGCTTGGGCACTCGCTTCCGTTTTTCGTATCCCTACAGAGCCAATAACACCGCTGCTCTGGCCTGACGAATCGGTGTTCAGGACTCGTTCGCAAATAAGCTAACCAACTCGAAATCAGCCGGAGTGCATGAGCACCCGGTTTTTGCGGGAACCGGACGCTAACGCGTTGCGGCTGATTATCGCGCAGACACTTGTTGCAGTAGAGGGCTCTAGTCAGGGAGCAACCTGCAGTTTGGCAAAGTGTAGCGGTTGTGGCGATCGCAACGTCCATGCGCAGTAAATGGTGAGGGGCTTTGCTTCTTTTCCCTGATTTTCTTCTTGCAATAAAACCGCATGGCAAGAAGGTCGATGCTACTGTTACGAAGAAGTTTGGGCCGGGGCACCCTACCTTAACTTCCGCCAAGCGATCTCGATGGCGGAATCCTTCCTGCAATCTCAATTTGCATGGGAGCGTCCGCGTCGTTTCGCAATGACGCCACAGTCTGCTGTTTGCATGAACAGGCACCTCTTTGCCGTGACATGAACAGCCGCGACAGCGGCATAGTTAAGCGTAAACCACTTCTACGACACGATCCCTTGGGAGATCAATTGCTATGACACGTATTAATACGAACGTTAGTTCTCTTGTTGCTCAAAACCGACTCAACAAAACCAACGCGGACCTGAATACCTCGTTAACGCGTCTGAGCACTGGTCTGCGAATCAACACCGGTAAAGATGATCCTGCGGGTCTGATCGCCAGTGAAGCTCTGCGAAGCGACATCACCAGTATCAACAAAGCCATTTCCAATACGCAGCGTGCCAGCCAGATCATCGCCACGGCCGACAGTGCCCTGGGACAGGTCAGCTCGCTGCTGAACGATGTTCGCGGGCTGGTGGTCGAAGCCGCCAACAACGGTGCTCTCAGCGAAGACGAAATCGCCGCTAACCAATTGCAGATTGATAGCTCGCTGGAAGCCATCAACCGCATCGCTCAAACGACGACATTCCAAGGCCGACGCTTGTTGGACGGCAGCCTGGACTTCATTACCAAAGCCGGAAATGGTTTCGGGAATGTGCGCGATATCAAAATCGACCAGGCCAACCTGGGAGCAACCGGCAAAATCGCCGTTGACGTCAATGTTACGGCGGCAGCCACCAAGGCAGCGATCAGCAGCACCGGGATTCCAGCAGGAGCAACCCCGGTCAAGTCTTCAGGATCGATTACGTTTGGATCGCCCATCCCGGACGCCGAGGCGTCGGGCACAGTGAACCTGGCCAATTCCTACACCATCGGGGCGGAAGCCACGGGCAGCTTGAACTTTGCAAGCGCTTGGACACCAGGGGCGGAAGCTACTGGCACCTTGACACTGGCCAGCAGCGGTGCCGAGTTGGATATTGCTGCGGTGGATGGCGGTGCGGCTGATGGTGCGATCGGTAATTCAACCATTATTAACTTGAGCACCGTTGCCAACGGCACCGCTTCGTCGGCCAGCTATGATGCAGCCTCGAACACCTTGACCCTGACTTTGGAAGAGGGCGTTGATGCCGCACAAGTCGCCGCTGACTTGGCGGGCAACGCGGACTTCAGCTTCAGCGTCGGCAGCGGCGACAGCACCAACAATGTGGTCGCGGCCGATGCCCCGCCAAGCCCCATTACCGGTTTGTTCGCGGTCAATAACACCGGTACCAATTTGACCAATCCAGCCACTGGCTTTACTTTGACTGCGGTCAACGGCGGTGCGGCCGATGGTGCCAAGGGTAACCTGACTCAGATTGTGCAGACCTCTGGAACGTCCACCGGCGCAACTTACGATGCTGCTAACGACTTGCTGACCCTGACCGTTGCCGATGGAGCGACCATCAACGATGTCGTAGCCGCCATCAACGGCAGTTTGGGCAGCGATTTCCTAGCATCCAACACGGTCAACGGCAACTACCAGTACTCGTCAGCCGACAATACGCCGACCGGTACGCCTCTTTCCGGAGAGCTCAGCGGTGGCACCAATCCGCTACTGGCATCGTCCTTCGATATCGAGGCCGTTAACGGCGGACTAGCGGACGGAACGGCTGGCAACGGCGCCACGCTAAACTTTGTTTCCGGTGCATCGACCAGCGCTGCCTATGATGCCGTGAATAATGTGCTGAATGTGACCGTCGCAGCAGGTGCCACGGTGGCCAGCATCGCCGCCCAGATCAATGCCGAAGGTAACTTCATTACCAAGGGACTGCAGAACGGCAACGCCCTGTTCGGAGCGGCCGACCTCGGATCCAATGACCCATCCCTAGCCGGCGGCACGGATGGTGTTGCTAACGACATCATTACCGTGGAGGCCGATGATGCATCGCCAGATTTTGACGGCAGAACAATCACGCTCAACAGCGATAACTCGTTGAGCTCCGGTCAAGCCACCGCTAGTCTGGATGCCAACGGCAATATTCTGGTAAATGTCAGCAACAATGGACCAGTCAATATCGGTGCCATCGCTTCGGCTATCGATGATCTGGACGGCTTCAGCGCCTCCTTGACTACCACCGATGGCGACGGCGTCTACAGCGGCAATGATATTGCCAACGATCCAGACGTGACCGCGTCCGCTCTCAGCGGCGGTGTCTTCGGCGGCGGACTGCAGGCGGACCTGGTTGTGCAATTGACTGGTGCTACCGGCTCAGAAGTCTTCCAATTCGAAAAAGGTGCAAACCTGACGAGCATCATTCAGGCAGTCAATCTGGTCAAAGATTCCACCGGAATTGAGGCTTCGGATGATGGTGGCAATCTCAAGCTGAGCGGCACGGGCTACGGCTCCGATTCGCTGGTAGCCGTAGAGGTCATCAGCGAGGGAGTTGGTGGAACCTTTGCGAGCGGGTTGAGTGCGTCGCGCGCCAATGGCAGCGATGTGTCCGCAACAGTCAACGGAACCTCGGCGACCGGTAAGGGCAACACGCTCTCTATCAATACGGCCACACTGGACCTGAGCCTGACCGTGGCAGACGGATCCAACGCTTCGATTGCCTTTACCATCACCGGTGGTGGCGCTCAATTCCAACTGGGCCCCGACGTAGTGAGCAATCAACAAGCCCGCTTGGGTATCGGCAGCCTGAATACTGCCAAGTTGGGTAGTGCCAACGGACGCCTGTATGAGCTGGCTTCCGGCGGAACAAAATCCCTGGACAAGGACGCTACCGGAGCCGCCCGCGTGATCAACGATGTGATCAACAAGGTAACCAACCTGCGTGGTCGTCTGGGTGCGTTTCAAGCGACGACACTGGAGAGTAACCTGAATTCGCTGAATGATACCGTGGCCAACCTGACCGAAGCCGAGAGCTCGATCCGTGACGCGGACTTCGCTGCTGAATCGGCCCGCTTGACGCGTGCTCAGATTCTGGTCCAGTCGGGTACCTCGGTACTGGGAATCGCTAATCAGAACCCACAGAATGTTCTGGGACTATTGCGATAGACCTGGCTCTGATTCAAAAACTCAGCCGCGTTCGCCATTCGGCGCTCGCGGCTGTTTTTCTTAAGAACCATTTCCCCAAAAAGGGGCTGCCCCTCTGCGAACACAAGAGTTCTTCAGGCTTCGCCTGTTCCTGACAGGGTCAAAACCCTTTGGGAATCGGTTGCTTAGCTCACCAGCGGTGACTGAGGACTTTAAGTTGTGAGCCGCATCTACCGATAAAACAGCTAGGTGCGCTCAAATCATTTGCGCCGGTCGCTTGGCTCTGCGCAGGAGAAGAATGAAGATATGGGACGCATTCAGTCCAGCGTAGGTCTCGTCACGGGTGTGGCCATTGAGGACACCGTCAATCAGCTGATGCAGCTGAACGCTATTCCCCGCGATCGGTTGGCCAATCGCAATACCGGTCTGCAACAAGAACAGGTGGCACTGACCGAACTAACCGCCCTGGTTGTCGGAGTTCAGTTGAGCACCGATCGGCTAGGCCAAGCCAGCTTGTACACTGCCACCAAGGTCAACAGCGGCAATGCAGAAGTACTCGCTGCCCGCAGCGTCGGGTGCGCCCAGAACCGGCAGCTATTCTTTCATTCCCGTGCAGCAGGCGCAAAGCCAGCAATTGACCAGTTCGCTGTTCGCCTCCCGCGACCAAACGCTCAGCGATGGCGAGATCGTCTTGCATACCGGCGGGTTTCTGGATGAATCGGTTAACCTGGATCTGTTCAATGCTGGCGCCGGTGTAGCTCGGGGAAATATTCGGATCACCGATCGCAGCGGGAATAGGCAAGTTATCGATTTGCGTTTTGCGCAGACGGCTCAGGATGTCGTCGACAAAATCAATGCCAACGATGAACTGGGGGTCATTGCCAGCCTGCAAGGCGACCACTTTGTGCTCAACGATGTCAGCGGTGGCACCACCTCGGAGTTGAAGGTCGAGGAACTGAACGGAGGGACTACCGCCCGAGATCTGGGTTTGGCTGGCATCTCCACCGCCGGTAACCAGGCAACCGGCTCAAGTGTCTACTCTTTGTCCTCGCGCACACCGATCAGTACGCTGCGCGATGGAAGAGGCTTGGACCTGCTGCAGGGCAAGGACCTACTGCGCTTCCAATTGAGAGACGGCACGCAACTGAACGTGCAGAGCGCCCTGAACCCAAATTCGGCCAGCCTGGGACAGTTGCTGGAGGAAATCAATCAGCAAGCGGGAGGCAAGTTGCAGGCCCGCATCAACCAGAGTGCAAACGCCATAGAGGTCGAAGACTTGACTAGCGGCAGTCAAGCATTCGTCGTGTCGAGCCCCACGGGGCAACTTGCGGAACAGCTGGGGATCGTTGCACCCGCAAATGAGGGCGTCATCCAAGGCGCAGCACTCATCTCCGGCTTGGGGGACGTCTTGCTCAACAGTCTTCAGGGAGGACGCGGACTAGGCAGTCTCGGAGACTTGGAAATCGTCGATCGCAGCGGCAATTCGGCCACGCTCAATCTAGCCACGGCAAAGAGCCTGCGGCAAGTTATCGACACCATCAATGCGGCAGGTGTCGGTGTGCAAGCTCAACTGAACCGTACGAAGACAGGCATTGAGATTGTCGATACCAGCGGAGCAACAACGGGCAACCTGCAGATTTCCAGCAGCGATGGCAGTGACACTGCAGCCAAACTAAAGATTCAAGTCAACGCGGCAGTCGCTCAAGTCGATAGCGGCTCGCTCGAGAGACAGTTCGTACACCGCAATACACTGCTCAGCCGATTGAATAAGGGCCAGGATTTTCCGTTGGGTTCCATCCGCTTGATTGATTCCTCGGGTGCCGAATCCGCGGTTAACTTGGCCAGCTCGGCTGCACAGACCGTGGGCGATGTGTTGGACGCCATCAACGGGCTAGGAATTGGCATCCGGGCCCAGTTGAATCAAGCCGGGGATGGGATTCTGATCGTTGATACGGCAGAAGGTCCAGGCGAAATGAGCATCAGCGACGTTGGGTCTGGACAGGCCGCTGCGCAGTTGGGCATCGCCGGCAAGAGTTCGACATTGACAAGTGGTGGAGCCACTATCCAGGGCATCAATGGCTCGCGGACACTGCGACTGAGCACAGACTCCAGCACCAGCATTGCCGACCTGGTGGAACAGCTGAACCAACTCGGTGGCTCGCCCGTCAATGCCAGCCTGCTCAGCCTGGGAGCAAGTGGCGGGGTTCGCGTGCTGCTGTCCGGAGCGCGCAGTGGTGGCGATAATCGAATCGCCATCGATTCCCCCAACGGCATTTCATTTTCGGAAACCTCTCGCGGACGCGATGCGTTACTGGCCTTTGGGGCCAATGAAAACAGCGGCGGTGTGTTGGTGGCTTCGTCCACCAATACCTTTCGCGAGCTGGTGCAAGATGTGGAGTTCACCGTCAATGGTATTTCCCAGTCGCCGATCAGCGTCAGTGTGACAGAAAACAGCGAGACGCTCACCAAGCAAATTGAGACGGTGGTTAGTCAATTCAATAAATTGCGCGAAAAACTCTCGGATCTGACCAGCTTTGATGCGGCCACCAATAGCGTCGGCGTGCTGTTCGGTTCGAATGCTGCCTTGCGCATCGACCTGAATTATGGGCGACTTGTTTTCTGGAGCCTTCCGCGGCGCGGGTTCCATCAATTCCCTGGGGCAACTGGGCATCCGCTTGAACGATACCGGTAAGCTGGAGTTTGACCAGGACAAATTTGCAGCCCGCCTGGCCCAAGATCCATCAGCGGTGCAGGAGTTCTTCACCAACGAGAGCTCAGGTTTCGCGGCCAAGGCCAAAAGCGTGGCCGACGGCTTGGCGGGCATCGAGTCCGGAGCGCTGCTCAGTCGCTCCAACGCGCTGCAGACACAAATCGAGCAAAATGTTAATCGCCTTGGAGCTTTTGATATCCGCTTGGACAAACAGCGGACCCGTCTGCTAACGCAGTTCTACAATATGGAGACGGCTATCGCCAAGCTGCAGACCAACCTGACCGCACTCAATCAACTGCAAATCATTCCCCCACTGGGCAGCCGAAACTAAGGACTCGTCCGCAATTACGTTGCCTAACTAGCCGGAACGCGTTATCGAGCGTCCCGCTTAGGGCCAGGGGATTTACTAACTCGCCCCTCGGGGCATTGGTATCTACACATCTCAGATGGAATTCTTACTAACCTCCGTTAACTCCTGTTCCATCAACCAGCGCACGACTGTCCAGCAGGCTTGCGGGAATCAGTTGGCTGTGGGCACTTCAGGTGTGGAACACAACTGGTTGCGAATGTGCATGGCAAGCTGAGCTGCATCGTGTTCGTCCAGGACAGTTAAGTGTCCCATTTTCCGTCCGTTCCGCGCTTCGTCCTTTCCATATAGATGCAGGTGGGCGTTGCGGTTTTGAAAGGCGACCAGCCAATTGGGCTCGCCTGATTGCCATAAGTCGCCGAGTAGATTGACCATAGCGGCTGGCCGCAGTTGTTCGGCGGCTACGAGTGGCAGATTGCATATGGCGCGCACCTGCTGTTCAAACTGACTGCAACGAAAGGCCTCGATGGTCAGGTGACCTGAATTATGTGGCCTGGGTGCAATCTCGTTGATCATGAGCTCGTTTTGGCTGGTTACGAAGAATTCGACACAGAACAAGCCTATGACCTGGAATTGCTGGGCGATGCCGCGACAGATGTCGGTGGCGATTGCCTCCAGCGGCAACAGGCGTGGACTGACTGGACAACGCGTCAGGTCGAGAATGTGATTGGCATGCGAGTTTTCAAACAACGGAAAGCACTCGATGTCTCCCCGTGCGTTTCTGGCGGCCAGCATCGATACCTCCGCCTCGAATTCAATCCACTTCTCTGCGATCATGGGCACACCGCCCAGATCATTCCAGGCGGCGGATGCTTCTTGTGCAGATTTCAAAACGCGTTGTCCCTTGCCGTCGTATCCGCAGCGGGCTGTCTTCAGTACTAGTGGCCAACCCAAGCGCTGCGCGGCTTGCTCGATGTCGGACGGTTGCGTGACCGAATGGAAGGGTGTGGTGGGAAATCCAGCTCCGCTCAACGAGCCCTTCTCCTGCAGTCGGTCCTGACACATTTGCAGGAATTCGTGGCCCGGCCGAACCGGCGTCCGCTGGCTGGCGCGACGCACCCAATCCGCTGGGACATTCTCGAACTCGAGCGTTATGGCCTGACACAATTCGGCCATCGCATCAATCTGCTCGCTTGCCGTGTCGGCCGAGGTTTGGCAGAAGTGTCGGTCGGCTGCCTGAGCGGCAGGGACAATTTGGCTCTGCATCCAATACGGCCACATGAAAGCCCATGCGCTGTGCCGCGTGCGTGAACATGCGTCCCAATTGTCCACCGCCAAAGACTCCCAGCCAGTTCGGCGGCATGATCCTGGTGGTGCGGCTGTCACAGTTCATTCGAACTTGTTCCTCGAGGTCCAGCCCGGCATAGGTCAACTAGCGGCGACGGCAGGCGCGGGTTAGAGTTGGTTGTCATCCAGCACGCTTTGGGTTTGGACTTGCATCCAGTCTTTCAAACGCTGACGCAAGGCATCGTCGGTCAAAGCCAGAATTCTGGCCGCCAGCAAGCCTGCATTCTTGGCCCCTGCGGCACCGATGGCCAGCGTCCCCACGGGAATGCCACCCGGCATTTGCGCGATCGATAGCAGCGAATCGAGCCCCTGGAGTGCCTTGGATTGTACCGGCACACCCAGCACGGGCAGGCAGGTACAGGCGGCGACCATGCCTGGTAAATGCGCCGCCCCGCCCGCTCCGGCGATGATAATCTGCAGACCACGCTGCTCGGCATCGCGGGCGTATTGGAACATCCATTCGGGCGTGCGGTGTGCAGAAACCACTCGGCATTCAAATGCGATCTGCAATTCCTCCAGCATTCGTGGCGGCCGACTGCATTGTCGCCCAGTCGGAACGACTACCCATGATCACACCCACCTGCGGCTGTGCTTCGGATTTCGTCTGCATCACCAACAAGCTCCCTGATTGATCAGCCGCCGCGCAATAGTGGAAACAGGATGACGTCGCGAATACTGCGAGAATTGGTCAACAGCATCACCAGGCGATCAATGCCGATTCCCAAGCCACCGGCGGGAGGCATGCCATTGCGAAGAGCCAGTACAAAATCGTGATCCATTTTGGCCATCGAATCCTCGTCGGCCTGACCCTCCAGTTGTTGGCTGAACAATTCTTCTTGCAGCAAGGGGTCGTTTAACTCGGTGTAGGCGTTGGCCAATTCCATACCGTGAATAAATAACTCGAATCGCTCGGCTACCTCTGGATTGGAGGTCTTGCGCTTGGTGAGTGGACAGATGCTGGCCGGGTAGTCGATAACAAAAATCGGACCCACGAGACTGTCTTCTACCTTTTCCTCGAACACCTCGCTCTTGATGACATCCGCGTGTTTGCCTTGGATGTCCAAGCCGATGCTGGTGGCATAGTTGGCAATTGCCGTCGCGTCGGCCGGCTCAATACCCGTACACTCGAGAAACAGTTGGTCGTAGGTCTTGCGAGCAAAGGGTGGTGTGAAATCGATGGTTTTGTCATGCCAGTCAACGATATAGCCCTGCCCGGTGGCCGCCAGGGCATCCAAGATAATTTGCTCAGTCAAATCCATCATGACTTCGTAGTTGCCGAATGCTTCATAGCATTCCATCATGGTGAACTCTGGATTGTGGCGCGGGCTGATACCCTCGTTGCGATAGACGCGGCCCATTTCGTAGACCCGCTCCATGCCGCCGACCAGCAATCGCTTGAGGTGCAATTCGAGGGCGATCCGCAACACCAGCGGCATATCCAGTGTGTTGTGGTGCGTGTGAAAGGGGCGTGCGGCGGCTCCACCGGCGATGGTGTGCAGCGTCGGTCCCTCGATCTCGCAGTATCCGCGTTGGGCCAAGGTCGAACGAATGGACTGCACGATCTTGGTTCTGGCCAAAAAGGTGCTCATGACGCCTTCGTTGTAGGTCAAATCCAAATAGCGCTGTCGCTGCTTGAGGTCCGCATCTTGCAAGCCCGCGTGTTTCTCTGGAGGTGGTTCGAGCGTCTTGCCCATGAAATGCAGTTGGGAAGCGAAGACAGTCAACTCGCCAGTATTGGTCCTTCCCAGTCGCCCCGTAACGCCAATCCAATCACCCAAATCAAAGTTATCGCTCAGCTCAAAGTCCTGTTCGCCAACTTGCGCCTTGCCGATCAAAATCTGGATATCGC
Organism: Pirellulaceae bacterium; assembly: GCA_963707245.1. Taxonomy (GTDB): domain Bacteria; phylum Planctomycetota; class Planctomycetia; order Pirellulales; family Pirellulaceae; genus Aureliella. The sequence continues at coordinate 51,843 of CAVPPY010000035.1, read as the reverse complement.
CCGTCCAATCGCGCAGGGTAATAAACTTCAGCTTGCCTTGTCCACGGAACAGAATGATCCGTCCGGCCACCAAAACCTGTGGGCCAATCTCCTCGCCCTCGCCGGCTTCGCTTTTCCACTGTCGATAATCGATCGGCAGGCAGCTGCGGCTGGTCCGATGCCGCCGCTGGCTCAAACTGGGGCAGATCGAGCTCACGGCCATCGCTCAAGCGATATTTGATTTCGCCCGAACGCTGCCGCACGTCCCTCATCCACAAACGATTCTCCAGGCGGTGGCCCCAAGGATCATGCCCCAATGCCTCGATTTTCTTTAATTTGGCCAATCGTGATTCGTGGAGCTCTGACATGGGTTGGATATGTTGTTGGAAGGATAGCTGCGCGATGGTGAACGCAATCGGTCACTTTGCTCGCCAAAGGGACAGATTCTAGCCAGAACTGCACTACTCGACGAGGCGGGTGGCCGCTGCCAATTGAGGGCGAGGGCTGGCGAGCGCTAGGGCGGCGCATACGGCCGGCACATTCACCGCCGTTTTCGGGCTGACAATTGCCAGGCGATCGACATCTCAGACCGTTGGTTGCCGAACGGGGAGCAGGCGAGTAGGATCACCGGACATCCGCGAACGACAGCCAGCCGATCGCCGACAGTGTGTAACCTAACGAAGCGGAACCGAGTCATCTAGTTGAGCGAGCTCTGTGCATGAATAGCCCGATGCGTCCCAGTGAATTGGCCGAGCCCTCCATTGAGCCCAGCGAGGGCTGGCATTGCTTGCACATGTTTTATCGGATCCGGCGCGAGGTGTTGCTGACGGCTTGGTCTGGGCGAGAGCGCAGCAGCCGGTAGCCCTGGCGAGTTTGTCCGAGGTGCTCGATCCCCACGCAGACCAGTCGCCGGTCCGTCTGCAGAGCTTTTTGGTCAGCGGTCATAAGGCCGATTTTGGCTTCATTGCCTTCGATCCCAATCCGTTGAAACTCGATCGACTCCATCAACGCTTGCTGGCCAGCCCGGTGGGACCAGCGCTCGAGGCAGTGGACTCCTTCGTGTCGCTCACGGAGATTTCCGAGTATGTACCGTCGCCAGAGCAATACGCCGCAGCGATTGAAGTCCGGTGGTGAAGATTCTCAGTCGCCCGCCTTTGCCGCCAAGGTAGCCGCCTATGAAAAACGACTGCCAATGATGAATGCCCAGCGCCTGACGCCAGAATTGCCCACTTGGCCGGCGATGTGCTTCTATCCAATGAACAAAAGTCGCGTCGTCGGTGCGAATTGGTACACCACACCCTTCTCAGCACGCAACGCCATGATGGCCGAACACGCGCAGAGTGGCATGGGCTTTGCCGGACGGGTTACACAGGTAGTCACCGTATCCGTCGGCCTGGATGATTGGGAGTGGGGAGTGACGTTGTGGGCCCGTTCCCCCAATTACTTGAAGGACATCGTTTACAAAATGCGCTTTGATGAAGCCAGCGCCAAGTACGGAGAATTTGGCGTTTTCTATACGTGCTACATCGTCGACGCCCAGCAGATTGCCCAACACTGCTTTTAGTATCGTAAAAGCGATTCGCACGATGCTTAGGCAGCAGCAGATAAAATTCTACCTGCAGTGGACGAGGTTACGAGTCTCTGCGGCAAGGACTCGTTACCTCGTCCACTACGCAAGTAAACTCATCTGCCGCTCGTTAACTTACCCGGCGAACTGGGGGGGGCAGTTGTTTTTCGGCCGTGGGTAGGCTGAGAATCCTCGGTTCCAGGCTAGCCAGTGCTCCGATGCGCCAAGGTTTGCTGTCTTCGCCCGTCCCATGCATGCTGCTCAAGAGTTTGCAGAATCTGTGCGGCAACTTCAATGGCCCGGGCCCCATCGTGGCCGCTCACTGCGGGCGCAGTGCCTGTTTGAATGCTCAACGCAAAGTCATTCTGCTCATCGAGAATGGCATTCCGCGTGGGGGCGCCAATCGCTGCGAGTGTAGGAAATGCTCAAAAATCTGATCCTTGGCCTGCATCCGCTGCTGCGGAGGCAATTCGTCCAGGGCGACGCAGCGTGACAGCACGTCTGCCGAGGGGCAAATCAATTGCACGGAGTCGGCGGAGAAATCGATGTCCGCGTAAGCCTGTGTACTGAACAGTTGCATGCGGCGGGTGGCGCAGCTTGCCAGCCGCGAAGCTCTAAGATTTGCGATCAAACCGCTGGCGAATTGCAAGTCGCGCCTCGGCGATATCCTCGTGCGAACCCAGCAGTGCCATACCACTGGCTTGCACGCTTTCCAGGGGCGAATGGTCGAGCGACAAAATCAGATCGATGTCGTGGATCATCAGGTCCATGACCACGCCGATATCGGTGCTGCGGCCACTGTAGGCCCCCGCCCTGACCGCCTCGATGAATTTGGGTTTCCCCAAGTGCGGTTCGGCGGTTGTCCAAATGGGGTTGAATCGTTCGACATGACCGACTTGCAAAACACGCTGATGATGCGACGCAATCTGGCACAAGCGTCGGGCCTGGTCAGGTGTACTGGCCAGTGGTTTTTCGACCAGCGTGTGAATGCCGGCTCGCAGCAGGCAGCAGGCGATGTCGTAATGGGCGACGGTGGGTGCGGCCACGATGGCCGCGTCGACCTTATCGAGCAGTTCGCGATAATCGGCGCAGACCGGCAGGCCCAATTGCTGGGCCACGCTCTCGCGTGAAGCCGACTGGGGGTCCGCCACGCCGACGACGGTGAACTGGTCATTGGCAGCAGCCAATTTGGCGTGAATCCGTCCCAGGTGTCCACCACCGACGATTGCCAATCGAATTGCACTCACGCTGCCTTCCTCCGATCGCGTCCACGACCATGTCGACCGCCCTGCGAGTCTTGAATAAAGTCGAACAGCACTTGGACCTCAGGCAGCAGAGGTTTTCCGCCAGCCAGTATGTCGCGGGCATGTTCCATACCCACTCGCGAGCGATACAGCAGGCGGTAGCATTCCATCAAGGCCTTGATCGATTCGCTGCTGAAATTCTTGCGTTTGAGCGCCACCACATTGACCGTTCGAGGTCGCGCGGGAAAGCCTTCAACCAACATATAGGGAGGCACATCATGCAGCACGCGGCTCAATCCGCAGACGAAGCTGTAGCAGCCAATCGATGCGAAGTGGTGTACGCGCAGCCACCGGACAAAGTAGCATCGTGGGCAACATGCACATGTCCACCCAGCATGACGTTGTTGGCCATGATGACTCGATCGCCGACCTTGCAATCATGGGCAACGTGGCTGCAGGTCATCAGGTAGCAATTGCTGCCCAAGCAGGTGATGCCATCTTCTTTTTCGGTTGCCCGATTGATGGTAACCGATTCGCGAAAGACATTACCATCGCCGATGATGACTTGCGTCGGCGAGCCCTGGTAACTCAGATCCTGCGGTTCGGCGCCGATCACCACCCCCGGGAACAAATGATTGTTGCGACCGAGAATCGTATTACCGGTGAGGGTGACATTGTTTTCCAGTCGCGTCCCGCGACCAACTTTAACGTTGGGACCGATGACGCAATGATGGCCAACTCGAACTTCATCATCGAGTTCCGCGCGGGGGTCAACGACGGCGGTATGGGCGATGATAGTGGCCATACAAACCAGCTTTCAAGAATGGACTTGAGTGATATGACTTGACGGATAGAGTTTCAGGCTGCCTCGGCGGAATGCTGTCTGGCTGTGAACAAGTTGCGCAGGTGTTCGGCCATCTGGCCGTTCAGCTGGTGACCGCTGCGGCAGGCAGTAATGCGTCCTACCAAATCGATGCCCGTCAACGCTAGGTCACCTATCAGGTCGAGCGCTTTATGCCGCGCGCATTCGTCAACAAAACGGAGTTGATTGTTGGCCGGGCCATAATCATCGAATACCAACAGGTCGCGCTCGCTCACGTGCTGGCCTAGTCCCTGCGCCTGAAGTGCCAGGGCATCGGCCCGGCTGATAAAAGTGCGTGCAGGAGCCAGTTCGTGGTAAAAGGCATCCTCGGTGAGCATCACCCGATAGGTGGATCTGCCGATGGAACTCTGAGGACCATAGTCCAAACGATATTCAATCTCCAGCGAACTGTGTTCTACCGGTTCAGCCAGGATCCATTGCTCGGCAGTGCCAATGCGTATGGCTTCGGTGATTCGCAAACGTGGGCGACGAGCTCTTAGTTTGGTTGTGCCAACGCTGTCCAGGGCCAATACATAGTCGTGGCAACTGCCATCCAAGCCAGGCATTTCACGAGCAGTGCAATGGATATCCACGTTGTCGATGCACATGCCATACAGTGCGGCCATGACGTGCTCGACCATGGCTACCTGGCAAGGTCCGTTGTGCAGCTGGGTGCGGAGCGGTAGGCTGGCGCGAAATTCGGCTAGAGCCGGGACACTCGGGGCACCGAATAAATCCGTGCGCACAAAGCGGATGCCGCTGCCCACTGGAGCCGGCAAAAAGCTAAGCGTGTTGGGTTCGCCCGTCCAATAACCTCTGCCGCTAACCGAGCATGGACCCGTCAGCGTGGTTTGATTGCGAGTTGCGTATACTTTATCCGTCCGCATGACTTCCCTGTCTGTGCGTACATGAATCTGCTAAAGGGTTTAGCCGGTTTTGACGGCTTGCGATGGGAATGACAGCATCGAGATGACTGCTTCCATCGCTGCTGTGGCGATGACGCAGGCAGCGCTGAAACGTCAAACAGAATATGGCCGGCCAGCAGAACTGCCGGGCCGACCCGATCTGTTATGTAGACTTCCCTGGGGCCGTCCTATTGGCGAACTGCGCCTGCAGCACTGGCCGTTTGTGTAGCATTGGCCTGCATGCCGCTCAGGACCCAGTCGGTGTAATCCACGTCCTTGTTGTAATACAAGACATCCTGGCTCATAACCATCTGCACGGTTTCCGGCTTCTTGGGGTCCATCTTTTCGCGGTTCACGCGCAGCACGACTTGCACGCCCGCCTTTTGATTGAGATGGCTCAGGTAGAAGTTGATTTCACTGTAGACTTTGAACAACACTTCGGCCTGCTGTTGTTCGAATTCCTTGCGCTTCTTGACCAGCTCCAGGCGGAAGGAGGTGTCCTGCTCTGCGATTTTTTTCTCGGCCGCGTCGTAGGCATCAGTGCCTTCGGCCAGCTCCTCGCGGATCCGCTCCATTTGCTTGACGATCTCGTCCCGCTTGGTGGCCATCTCTTTATCCGCGGCCTCCATCGAGGCCTTGATGGCTTCCATCTGCGACTTCATCGTTGGATGGTTTTGTAGAATGTGGCCGATGTCGACAACACCCACAGCTCGGTTGGGCGCTGCCGCGGTGGTACCGGCTGGTGCTTGAGCAAGCACCACTGAAGATGCAAAGCTCCCAATTACAACTGTGGCGATTAAGCTCAAAACTCGCACTGCTAGCACTCCTTGCTGTGTGTGGTTAAGTACGGGGGGAAAGCCCCGCTATCCAGCTCGTTATGGCTCGAATCCGTTGAGCCCACTGGGTTAGATCGACACAAACAATTTGCCGAACCTTGCCGCGGATTGTGCAGACATTCGCTTCACGCGTAAATAGAGATTTCTGAAGATTTTTGCAGATCCAGCAGGTCTGGCTCTCGCCGCCTAGAATCCTGTTAATTTTAGGTCCTATCGGCTACAATCAACGCGTTCCGGGATTCAATTTGACAGTGCATTCACGGTTAGGGTGTAGAATGTTCCTTCGATTCACGACAGCTTACTCTCGTTTGGCAATGCTATCCTTAGCGGCAATGTTGGCCCAAGCTGTGGCCCCTGCTCAAGAACCAGGACAGGCTTCCAGCCCTTCCGCTGGCACGACCGATCCCGTCCAGAAGTCCGAGAAAGAGCCCGCCACGCAGCTAGCGACCTTCGGTGGCGGCTGTTTTTGGTGTGTCGAGGCCGTCTTTGAGAATGTCCGAGGCGTGACCGATGTGGACTCAGGGTACTCGGGTGGGCGAACGCGCAATCCAAGCTACAAACAGGTCTGCAGTGGCCGCACGGGCCATGCGGAAGTGTGTCAAATCCACTTTGATCCTCAGCAAATTAGCTATGCTGAACTGCTCGAAATTTTTTGGAAGACACACGATCCAACCACGCTTAATCGCCAAGGACCTGACACGGGCACTCAATACCGCTCGGTCATCTTCTATCACAGTCCCGAGCAAAAATCCCTGGCCGAAAAGTACAAGCAGAAGTTGGACGAAGCGGGTGCCTTTCCCAGTAAGATTGTTACCGAAATCACCAAGGCCCAAACTTTTTACCCTGCCGAGGCCGAGCATCAGGACTTCTATCGCTTGAATCCCAGGTATGGCTATTGCGCCGCCATCGTCGCGCCCAAAGTTGAGAAGTTCAAGCAGGCGTTTTCCGACAAGGTGGCGGAGCCTGGTCCAGCGAAAGACTAGAGTAGAACTTGCATGAAGTACTCTGCACAATGGACGGAGCTAGGGCCAGGCCTGAAGAAATACGTGCACGCCTGGGAGCCGACGGCAGCCCCTGAGGCTGTCGTCTGTATTGTTCACGGACTGGGGGAGCATGGAGGCCGTTATGCGCCCTTGGCCGCTGATCTAGTCGCCGCAGGTTTTGCCGTGGTGGCCTTTGATCAAACCGGGCATGGCCACTCACCCAATGCGCGGGGTTGCATCGTGTCCTACGCCGGGCTAATGGATGACATCGAGGCCGTACTAAAGTGGGTTAAGCAAAAGTACGCTAACTTGCCTTGCGTTCTGCTAGGGCACAGCATGGGCGGTAATTTGGTTTTGAATTACGCCCTGCGAAAGCAGTTTCTACCGCAGGCGGTGATATCCTCCAGCCCCATGATTCGCGCGGCTCGTGAGCCTGGGCGACTGTTTGAAGGCTTGGCCCGCATGGTTGGCCTGTGCGCTCCCAATCTGCGCCTGAAATCGACAATTGATCCCGCCGAATTGATGAGCGACTTGCAGGAACAGCGTGCCCTGGCTAACGACGTTTTGTTTCATACCTACCTCTCCTTGCGCTTGGGGGCGGCGTTGCTTGATAGCGGCCGGTGGCTGCTGAGGGATGCGCCTGACTTGACCACACCGACCCTGCTGGTGCACGGCGCCAACGACCGTCGTACCTGTCCCCGAGCGTCGGCGGAGTACGCGGGCAGGGCAGGCGAGCGCTGCACATTCGAGTTGCTCGAAGGTCACTACCACGACAGCTTTCGAGACGTGGAACGGGCGGCAGTTATTCAACGCTTTGTGGAATTTATTCGCGCGCATGCGCGCTGAGCAGCGTTTGATAATTTACGTTCTAGGTTGGGTGCTGCCGTGATCATTGAAGGACTATTAACGACGACTCGAGCCGACGGCGGGCCGCACGTGGCACCCATGGGCCCTGTCGTCGATCCACAATTGGATGAATGGACTCTTCGCCCATTCCAGACTTCGACCACATTTGAGCGGCTGCAGATGCATCCCCAATGCATATTTCATGTCGTCGACGATGTGCTGCCCATCGCGCAGGCCGCGCTGGGATTGGAAGTCGAACTGGCCTTTCGCAAGCACCCCGAACAAGGTTGGATTGTGGAGTCGGCCTGCCACTGGTTCAGCCTGAAAATTGTCGACTGGAACCTGGAGAGTCAGCGCAGTGAAGCCAAAGCTGTGGTTACGGATCGAGGTACCATTCGACCTTTTTGGGGATGGAATCGTGCCAAGCACGCCGTATTGGAAGGCACGATTCTGGCAACCCGCTTGCACCTTGCGGATCGGCTGGCAATCCAGGAAGATCTTGGAAGATTGGACCTCATTGTTGAAAAAACGGCTGGTCCTCGCGAGCGCCAGGCCTGGGAACTGGTACTAGCCTATATCGCTGCCCATTGACCGCCGGAGGTTGCCTTGCTTGACGTTCGCACTGGTTCACGCCTGCATTTCGGCCTGATGGAATTGGCTGCCGGCGAACCGCTGCGATATGCCGGCCTCGGATTGATGCTGGATGAACCCGGCTGGGTCATTCGCATGTCGTCTGCTAAATCGCCCCTGTCCGTCTCTCGCCCAGGGCGATGGGGATTCGGCGGAAAACCCTACGGCGATGAGCAGCAAAACGAACTGCGCTTGCGGATTGCCAAGTTTCTGGGGTTCTCCGAGACGGGCCAGGGCTGTGGGGACACAGCCTGCTTGTGTGTGGACGTGCTGCGGGAACTGCCATTGCACTGCGGATTGGGATCGGGCACGCAACTGGCTGCGGCCCTGGCGGTAGGCAAACACTTGCTTGGTTCTCCTCAGTGCTCCACGACTGGCAGTGAGCCCGAAGAAGAGTATAGTGAGCCCGAGGAAGCGTTTAGCGAAGCTGCGGGAGAGTGGCTTCCCTGCGACCGCCTGTTACCCGACTTGGATACAGTCCGTCTGGCACAACTCTCCGGTCGTGGTCTACGATCGGCGGTTGGCTTGCATGGCTTTCTGCATGGTGGTTTCATTCTGGACGAGGGTTATGCAGGGCAAGCCCATGTGCGAGAGATCTCCAGCCGTTCAGTGGCGCTACCAGCAGATTGGTGGGTCGTGCTCATGTGCCCCGACTTGGCCGAACGCGTTTCGGGGGAATTGGAGTCGAAGCGCTTGGCTCGCATAGCACAGCGCCCCAATCCCCATAAACAGGAAATGTTCGGACTGGCCAGCGGCATCCTAGATCGCCTCGCGCTGCATCATGAGGTGCCAACAAACGCCGCGCCGGCTGAGGCCTTTTCCGATGTCATGCACATGCTCGAAGAATACATGCTGCTGGCGGCGAGACTGTTTGAGCAGCAGCAGGGAGGACTGTACAACGGAGTGGGTATTGCAACAGCGGTTGCCGCCGCCCAACGCGTGGGCCTGCGCGGCGTCGGACAAAGCAGTTGGGGGCCGACCGTGTTCGGCTTTGCTTCCGACCGGTCGACAGCCGACGCATGCTTGCGAGAATTGCGTTTGGAGTTTCCGAGTCCCTATGGGCTGCGAATTGCCAGTCCGGCTAGGGGTGGAGCCCAGTGCCGTCGCCGTTAACCGCGAAACCTCTTAACGGCAAAAAAGAATACGCTACAAAAGTTGACCCACAGCAACCTGAGCAAAACGCATGGAACTGTTTACCATTACGTCGATCATCATGGTCCTGTCTGCCATGGCTGGTTATCTCAACGTTCGTTTCCTGCGCCTGCCCAGTACGATTGGCTTCATGGTCATTTCCATCCTGTGCACGCTGCTGCTGTGCGCAACCAGTCTGATCGATGACCGATTGTTGACCTACGCGGAACAGCTCATCGGCCAGATCAACTTTCAGGGAGTGCTTTTGGATGTGATGCTAGGCTTTCTTTTATTTGCCGGCGCGTTGCACACCAACTTTGATCAACTGCGCTCACAGCGCTGGCCCGTATTTGTATTTTCGACCGTCGGCGTGATCGCGTCGACGTTTCTGATTGCAGGTCTATTCTATATTGCATTGCCAAGCCTTGGCTTTGAACTTGACTTTATACACTGTCTGCTTTTTGGAGCCTTGATTTCGCCGACAGACCCCATCGCCGTGCTCGGGATCTTAAAAAAAGCGGGAGTTCCCAAGCAACTGGAAACCAAGATCGTTGGCGAATCGTTGTTCAACGATGGAGTGGGGGTGGTCGTCTTCCTGACCATCCTGCAAATCGCCAAAGGTGGCGTTCCGTCCGGTGCGGACCATGCGTTCGACATCACCGTCGAGCACACTTACGCGCAAGAACAACCACTTGCACCCACAAGCTCGAGCCTGCAGCTGACTCGGGTGGATTATCCTGCGAATGTGTCGGGCGACCATGCCTTGGCACTGGCAGAGGATCTTGCCGTGACACCGCCGTCAAACGTCGAAGCCGCGGGCGAGCCACAAGACTGGAGCTCCATTCTGGCTGGCATCACTCGACTATTTGCCATCGAGGTATTCGGCGGCTTGGCGCTGGGACTGGCTCTGGGCTGGATCACCTTACAACTGTTGAAGTCCATCGACAACTATGAAATCGAAGTCATGTTGACCTTGGCTTGCGTGATGGGAGGCTACGCCCTAGCCCAGACCGCGCACGTTTCAGGGCCTTTGGCCATTGTGGTGGCCGGCCTGATCATTGGCAGTGGTTCCGTCCGCGGAGCGGCCATGTCCCAGCGTACCGAGGAGTACGTGGACAAGTTTTGGGAACTGCTGGACATGCTGCTGAACGCTTGTTTGTTCGTATTGATAGGTCTGGAGATCTTGGTATTGACCTTTACCATCGACTATTTCTTCGCGACGCTGCTGGCCATCCCCATCGTCTTGCTGGCACGTTACCTGTCGCTGCTGTTGCCCGTCCTGTTCTTCGGGAAGAGACTGAATTTCATTCCCTATACGGCTACGCTGATGACCTGGGGAGGCCTGCGTGGAGGAATCTCCATAGCGCTGGCGCTCAGCCTACCTATCAGCGAGCAGCGCGAGCTCATTTTGACGGTTACTTATGGCGTCGTTGTCTTCTCCGTGGTCATTCAGGGGCTTTCGCTCGGTTGGTTGGCGCGCAAATTGAGCGGTCCTCAAGCCCCTAGTGCACACGATGCGGTCAATTGAACTAGTGGCGCTCTTCACGCCATTGCTGCATGAGACAAGTCCACACAAGGGTACGGCCCGCCAGTCGCCTCGCCCGAGCGGCCGTCTTAAAAGCGATTTTCTGGCGGGTTAACGCCGTTTGGTCAAGCCAGGGGGTGTGGCAGGCTGCGCTGCGTTAGCTGAGAATGCAATGATATTTTTCCTGTCGGTGCATCGCGAGGCTGAAGGCTAGTGGCTGTGATGCGTTCGGAATCCAGGTCTGTGCTGCAAGAATAGAGGTTAAGCATGAAACGAGCAATTTCCAGGCGATCTGCTCTGCAGTTGGGTGCCACCGCCGCTGGATTGGCGGCGATGGCTAAATCGGGCTTTAGTGTGCAAGACATGCCGCCCAAACGCGTCGGTTTGATCGGTGCCGGGTGGTATGGCAAGAGCGACCTGTGGCGTTTGATTCAAGTGGCTCCGGTCGAGGTGATCTCCATTTGTGATCCCGATCAAAACATGTTGGCCGAGGCCGTCGAAATCGCCAGCCAGCGGCAGACTTCGCACAAGCGGCCGCGGACCTACAACGATTACCGGGAGATGCTCGCCGAGAAAGACTTGGATATCGTCTTGGTTGGCTCGCCCGATCATTGGCACGCACTGCACGCTATCGCTGCCATGCAGGCGGGCGCCGATGTCTACGTGCAAAAGCCGATCAGCGTCGACGTGCTCGAGGGGGAAGCCATGTTACAGGCCGCGCGCAAGCTGCAGCGTGTGGTGCAGGTGGGTACGCAACGCAAGAGCACGCCACACCTGATCGAGGCAAAGAAACAAGTGGTTGATGCGGGACTGCTTGGCACTATTGGTCATGTGGAAATGTGTTGTTATTTCCATATGCGGGCGAATGGTAATCCACCGCTCGAGCCAGTACCCGCTTTCTTGGATTATGAAATGTGGACGGGCCCCGCTCCGCTGCGGCCCTATGATGGCTTACCGCATCGGCGTTGGTGGCGGACATTCAAAGAATATGGAAACGGCATCATGGGCGACATGTGCGTGCATATGCTCGATACCGCCCGCTGGATGCTGCAACTCGGTTGGCCTACCAGCGTAAGTTCTACCGGTGGAATTCTGGTCCAGAAGGACGGCAAGTCCAATATTGCCGATACGCAGAATGCAACCTTCGAATTCGATCACTTCAACGCCGAGTGGCAGCACCGCACTTGGGGCAATCCAACCGACCCTGACTACCCTTGGGCGTTGTTCATCTACGGTGAAAAGGGAACACTCAAGGCCAGTACGATGCGGGCAGATTTTATTCCCCACGACCGTAACGCCCAAGCCTTGCACTTTGATTGCCTATTCGAGCGTGAAAAGTATCCAGAGGATGTAACGGAGAAAGATATTGAGCTCAACGCGGCGCCAGCAACGAGATTGCACATGTTGGATTTCCTGGCTGCCGTTCAGGATCGTGGCCGTCCCGTTGCCGACATCGAGCAAGGTCACATCTCGACGGCCAGCTGCATTCTGGCAAATCTGTCGATGGAACTCGGCGGTCGGCCTTTGCGCTATGATCCCCAGCAGCGAATCATCCTTGGCGACGAACAGGCCACCCAAATGCTCAGCCGCGCCTACCGGCAACCATGGCAGCACCCTGGATAGAGTCCCACTAACTACTCCAATGTTCCCAAAGAATTGCCCATGCGCAGGCTGAACGACGAACGCGTTGCCAAAATCTCAAGGACTGTTGTGCTGGCTGGGTTGTTCGGCGCGGCTGTTGGTTTGATATTTGCCGTGGCCTGGTACCGTTGGTCAATGGATGGTGAATCTGCACCAGCCCAAGACGCCTGGACGGCCCAACAGTTGCGTGTCAAGGCCTGGCGTTTTCTTCCGGACTTGCCGGCAGAGTTAGCTCAATTTGAAACGGTATTCTGGGAACCAACCGATACTACTTCCTTGCGCGAGTGGTTGCATCAATCCACGCGGGTGCGAGGGGCCAGCGTTTTAGAAATCGGGACCGGCACTGGTCTGATTGCCTTGGTATGCCGTAAACTTGGCGCTGCGCGGGTGGTAGCCACGGACATCAACCCTGCCGCTGTTGCCTGCGGACGCTACAATGCCGATCGACTGGGGCTGGATGAAGTAGAGTTTCGACAGGTGGAAAGTGACCAGCCGGGTGCGTTTGCGGTGGTTGACCCGCGCGAACGTTTCGACCTGATTATTTCCAATCCTCCCTGGGAGGATGCCCCTGTCGAGGAAGTAGCCGCACATGCCTTCTACGATCCCGATTTTGCCTTGCTCGATAGTTTGCTAGCTGACGCGGGGAAGCATCTGCAGCCAGACGGCTATTTGCTGTTGGCCTACGGTGCGAAAACGGCCATCCTACGCATACAGACGCGCGCGCCGGCCCTGGGATGGAAAGTAAAGATTGTTGATGAAAGAAATCTCGACGAATTGCCTGAGGTGTTTCTGCCTGGCATGCTGTTGATCCTGACCCGTTAAATAACTAACCAGCCTGGAATACGATGAAACTTGGAATATTGTCCTGCAGCTTGAAATGCTACAGCACCCAGCGACTACGCGAGGCGGCTGTGCAGCGCGGTCATGAGGTCAAAGTTCTGGACACGCTGCGGTTTGCCATTGATCTGGAGCAGGGTGATCCCAGACTTTACTTCAAGCAAAAGCCGCTGAGCATTTACGACGCGGTCCTACCGCGGATTGGGACTTCGATCACGTACTTTGGAACTGCCGTCGTTCGCCAGTTTGAGCAGATGAATGTGTTTTCCGCCAATTCGTCGGGCGGCATCTCCAACTCGCGCGACAAATTGCGCAGCCTGCAGATCTTGAGCCGCCATCAAATTGGCATCCCCAAGACGACCTTCGTGCGTGATAAGAAAGACGTACTGCCGGCCATAGATCGCGTGGGAGGAGCGCCGGTGGTGATCAAGCTGATCGAAGGCACGCAGGGGATCGGCGTGCTGTTGGCGGACACCATCAAGTCGGCTGAAGCCATCATCGAGCTCTTGCAGAGTCAAAGGCAAAACGTGTTGATTCAGAAGTTTGTAGCAGAAAGCAAGGGCCGCGATATTCGTGCCTTTGTGGTTGGCGATCAGGTCGTGGGCGCCATGCGACGGGTTGCACAGGGCCAAGAATTTCGTAGTAATGTGCACCGCGGCGGTAGTACGGAAACGGTTGAATTGGACGATAACTACAAGGAGACCGCCGTTCGTTCAGCGCAAATCATGGGACTGCGAATTGCCGGTGTGGATATGTTGGAAGGCAAGGATGGCCCTCAGGTCATGGAGATCAATTCATCTCCAGGCTTGGAGGGAATCGAAACCTGCACCCAGTTGGATATCGCCGGTTCGGTGATCGACTACATTGCGGCCCAAGTCGATTTTCCAGAGATCGACGTCCGACAGCGGTTGACCGTCAGTCGCGGCTACGGCGTGGCCGAAATCCACTTGCCAGAGGGTTCGCTCTACATCGGAAAGACGATCAAAGATTCCGGCTTGAGAGACAAGGACCTCAATACTTTGACGCTCTATCGTGGCACCCAGGTCATTCCGAACCCCAAGGCGGAGCGCGTGCTGGAGGCGGGCGATCGCCTGCTGTGTTTCGGTAAGCTGGAATCCATGAAGGAACTGGTACCCAAGAAATCGCGACTCAAACACATGCCAGACGTACAGCCCCTGCAGGCTTCGGAAATCGCCCATTTGGATGAGAGCCCAGTGTAGTTCGATACGACACCGATTAGATTCTTGGGTAGCCAAATTCGCCAGAATTCGATTCTTTCCACTACCTAATTGGGACGAGCTCGGGCTCTAAGAATTTGCCAGACTCCATGCTAGCGCCGCCAATGGAGAGCAAGGTAGAGTCTGATAACGGCATCAGGCGATGGAAAAAACGTGCATCGCGTGTCGAGCCTAGAGATTCCCAATTACGGCCATCTTGGCTGAGGACTTGGATATCGCCGCGAATGTTGGTAACGGTCAGCTGACCATGGACGCTCCAGGCGGCAGCGCCGAAACCATCCATGCCGCTTTCGCCAAGCAGCTCAGGTCCGGTTGCCCAGGATTTTGTCTGGGGATCGTAGATCTCGACTGCGCGAGTCGGTCCGCCTTCTGCATTCATACCGCCGAGGACAAACAGTTTGTTATCGTGGGCTGCCAGTGCCAATGCACGGCGCCGGAACGAAGGCGGGGCGATCTCTGTCCAAACCGGTTGTGCAGCGTTTAGGTCCATCGCGAGGGCTGTTGTATGCCACTTTGTATCGCGGTCACCCTGCATTAGCCAGCCACCGACGACGAACAGGGTATCGCCAACCAGCGCCGCATCGTGGCTGGAACGGCCTTCCGGAAGCGGTGGCAAGTCGCACCATTGTTGCGACTTGACGTCGTAGGCCCGCACCGTCGCGAGTGAATGTAAATTGTGCTCTTGGCCCTCCTTATTGCGTGCCTCGAAGCCGCCGATGAAGAACAAGCGTGAATCGTGTGCAGCCATTCCCAGGCCTTGGATACGTTCCCCTTCGGCGATAACTTGCCAAGGCTCGTTCGGGTGCTCGAGATCGAGCTTCAGTAGCTGTTTGGATTGTCCTTGGTCGGAGTAGGAGTGGGCGTCACCAGTGTGGCCGCCATAAACGAAAATAGCATTGCCCAAGCGGGCAGCGCCAAAACTGGTGATCCCAAACGGCAGCGCAGCGAATGCAGTTTTCTTGCTGCCCGCTTGGCTGCTAGTACTCGCATCAGCGGCCTCACTTGCGGACTTCGCCTTGCTCATCTTCTCTGCCTTCGTGACCGTTGGCGCTTCAGGATCGAAAAAAGTTGCTGTCAGGTAATGCGAGGTGCCGTCGTACGCCTGACTGTCGAGCTTACCTGCCGCATCGGCAAGAGTGTGGCCTACCATGATTCCGTTCAGGCCCTCTTCTACTTGTTCATCGCTGAATGAAACCTTACCATCGACACCCGTTTCGCCTGTACCCTCCTCGTGTCCATCTTCGCAAAACAATTTCACCTTGGCATCCGCAAGCGGTTTGCCTTTCCACAGAACATAGACATCGACGCCCGTATCAGTATCGACCGCATGAGCTTGCAAGTCAGCGTCGAGCGGTTGACAATCGCTAAAACTCTTCGGCAACTTGCGACCGAGAAACTGGGTGTAGTATTCTAGCCGCGAACCGTGATAAATCCCGAATGTAACTTGCGAACAAGCATCGGCTCGGTCGGAAACAGATGCCTTCGACAGCAAACCGACAAAGTTTTCGGTATCGACGCTCGTCGTTGCGAGCGAAGTGAGTTTGCCATTCTCGCGGATCATCAGTTCCGCGTTAGCAATACTAGGCGGGAGGTGGTAAGTACGATCGGCGATGTTTTCCCCGAAAAAGTACATTGCCTTGCCGTCGCTATTCACGATAAGCCAAGGGAAGTGGGCATTGACGCTATTTGCGATCAGGGCTCCCACAGCAATTGTCGAAAAAAATATCAGTCGAAGTGGACGAAACATTGGATATTCCTTCTAGTTAAGTGATGTTTGTCTAGTTTTATCAGTTCGAACAAGTTCCTGATTGGCCGCATGCGACACGGGTCCTAGGCGGCAAGAGCTACGAAGGCAAATTTTTCCAGACTCTGACACTCAAACTGCGACTCAACAAATACAGACTAATCTTCCATGTTTGTAAGAGATACAGGCCCAGAGCCTCGTTTAAAAAGTTGCATTCAGCGGCTACTCAATTCGAATTCAAAGCTGTTCGCTGCGCCCTGTTGGACGCTGGCGGATAACACTCCAGCCCTACGGTAGCGAGGGTGAAGTTTGACTTTAGAAAACGGCTGCTCACCAGCCGCTCTCAATTGCTCGTAGTCTTCCAGGTCAGGCTCAATCGTATCGAATGTCACATCATGCTTTCCAACCGATGGTCCGATGTCGGTGTTCAGTGCAAACTTGCCATGGATGACTTCTGCTACTGCACCGACCTGATCTGAGCCTGTTGGCTTGAAAATAACAATCATTCCGGAGGCCAGTTTGCCGTCCAGCGTCACCGTGCCAGAAACTGCCTGCCGCGGTGGACCGGCTGGAGTACAACCTGTGCAATTCCAGCCGATAGCGACCAACAACAGCCCACTCAAAAGTGTACAGGCTGTCGAGTTACTGAATAACATTGGAGTCAGTGACCTCCCTACCGGCGCGTGTCGACATCGCGTTGAAGCTGTCCGCATCAACCCTGTCACTGATAAAATGCACACTACCGTCCATGAACAGCGCGTTCACGCCACCGGTGTGCTGGCTACTATAGCCTGCAAGTGTCGAATTAGTGAAATCGTTAATTGGGAATTGAGTCGTTCCCAGGGCGACACGTGGGTATCCCACAATCCAGCGGGCCAGACCGTAACGGAGCGTGCCACCCAACGGTGCAGGCGTAGAGGCACTCCACAGGTAGTTCTCGTAATTGTAAGTCGTTTCGCTAACCGCCAGCGTATGGCTGGTTCCGTCGGAAATGGAGCTAAAGCCGATGTGTGGATTGTTTCTTCCGAAAGTTGGCCAGTGTGCACCAAACATGCCGTCGGCCTTGACCATGTAACTGCCCGTACCCTCATTCAGCAAATAACTGCTGGGACCGCCGACCTCGCGACCGCGTGTTTCGGGGACATCACGGGGTAGAATCATCGCAGGACAAAGATAAGTTGGCACCGACTGCTTGGACAAATTCGCGTTTTCTGGACGGGTGTAGTAAAGCGAGAAGTCGTAGTTGCTGTAGGTGTTTCCTTGCTCGAGATGCGGCAAGATCGACGCAAAACCGCTGATGAAGTTGCTTTGAATCGAGCCCACCGGAAACTTTCGGTAGACAGACTCGTAATTGTGTAATCCCAAGCCTAGCTGCTTGAGATTGTTGGAGCACTGCATGCGTCGTGCTGCTTCACGCGCGGACTGAACCGCCGGAAGGAGCAAGCCGACCAACATGCCGATGATGGAAATAACTACGAGCAGTTCGACCAGCGTAAATGCCCGTACGACGAACAGCGACAGAGGATCGCGCGAAGCGAGTTGACATGGGTTTCTCCAGCCAAGGAAGAACACGATTGGGTAGTCACCCCGGAAACCGCTTCCGAGGCGTACATCTACGTGGCTGGCTGGAGTGTTAGAGCTCAGTGGCTGGCTACGGTGCTTGCTGATATTGAGAATCAGTGTCAGTAGTATTGCAGGGTCGGCGGTTTTCCGCAACCATAATTGCGAAAAAAATCAAAGGTGGCTTAGATGCCATCCGCGGAGGCAGACGTTGCTGGGGGAATGGCCAATAATTGCCGGTTCACATTCTGTATCAGTGCGCGGCTAAGCGTAGCCGCCGGCCTTTGGTTGGATAACTGGTTTTTCGGCAGTCCCACCAATATGAAAATAGAGGGACCTATTCCTGATGAGATCATTGCATTGTGCTAGGAAGACTTGCTGTGGAAGCACTGCGGTCAGTAGCCTCTGCGAAGAGTACTGCGCAATTTGCTGGTCCATCCCTCCGCCGGTTTGTAGGATGCCATGGATATCCAGTCGCCCTTGCAACAAACTGGCACGTCCATCGGCAAGTAGCCAGAAGGCGTCGCTGCTCAGCATCATGGCTTGCACATTTAATTGTCCCTGCTTGACTTGAGCGTCCAAGCTTCCCCCGCTAATGTCTGCGGAAGCAAACTGAGCTGCTGGCACTAATCGTCCGAGATCAGCGAGAACGGGGATACTCTGCGCATCGCCCGACTCAAACTTGAGGTGCACAGGTCCTTGAAGTGCCGAAAGCTCTAACAATTCACTGGTTTCGAGTCTTGCGTTGGCATCGAATCGTCCAGTGCCAATGATATGCTCGAAGCCCAGCGAGCGGCTCAGTTGGTCAATTTTGCCATCATGGATGTCAATTCTAAGTTCCGCTTCGTATCGCGTTTTAGCGCGCAATTTAAAATCGGCATCCAATGTCCCACCTAAGGCCGTTCCGCGAGCATTCTCCGCACTCACTTCACGAACGCTCCCAGAGTTAGCGAGTGTAAATCGCAAGTTGCTGCGCACATCTTGGACGGGCAGACTGTAGATCATTGCATCGCGAATTCTAGAACTACCGCTCAGGACAATCTCCCGCCCCAGCGTCGCTCGACCGCGATAGGAAACATTGCCCGAAACCGCCGACGAGGTTTCCGGCGCAATCAATGAGATCAGTCCTGACGCCTCGAATTGGTCTGCGTCGAAGTGCAGAATGCCGATCGGCCGCTGGTTGTCTGGAAACGAGAATTGACCAGCAGCCTTGAAGCGACCCCCTGCCATCCCACCTTCCACTTTTCGTAGGCTGAGCGAGTCACCAGTAAATTCAACGATCGCAACAAGGTCCCTTGCCAAAGCTTGGCGGCGATCGGAGAAATGGGGTACCGAGAGTTCTGCATGCCAAATGGTCGCGTCTGCTTGTGATGACTGCGTGCGAAATCGAAGACTAGCAACGCCGCTATACTCCATGGCTCGGCGAGCACCGAACGGAATCTTTGTCAGTCGACCCAAATCGACGTTCAGTAATTCTCCGCTAAGGTCGACATGCCTGATTGGAGTCTCAAACTGACTTTTATTCTCCGATGCATTGTAGAGACTTGGCCGTCTAACTTGAATATTCTGCGCTGCCGCCGAGTATGTTTCCTGTCACGTGCATATCGATCGAAACCTCATCCGCACTGCCATGGATCGAAAGCTCCCCGATCGGCTCACCACGTACCTTCAATTTTGCAAGCTGACCTAGCGAAATTGCCTTTCCACCCCAAAGTTTCAAAGGTGGAGTCAGCAGCTTGAGTTAGGCGGAGTTCCGCTGAAATGACACCGCTTGAGCCACGCATCCACGTGGGAGCGAAGGCGTCCAGGTAGGTAGCCACCTCTACGTCGGCTACCCGTAGGTTGAGCAGGTGTGGCTCGTCTTCGCCTCGACGCCGTATAAGCGCCGAACCAACGATATGTCCTTGGGTGTCTGCGACACGAAACCGTTCTAGTCTAAATGATTCGGGTGTTATATTGAGAACGGCATCTTCTAAGTCGATTTGTTGATCTGCAACTGCCATCTCGACCCGCGTCAATGAAGCGCTGCCGGCCGAAAACCAATTGACGTCGTCTCCACGCAATTCAAAATTTCCCGTCGCAACGACAGGAATACCGTCGCGCAGATTTTCGAAAGGAATGTTCAGGTCCAAGTGGTTGAGGTAACCGCTTGCCGAGTATCCCTCGGGCTGCATTGCCAGATCCAGGGCGTGATTCCCCCTGGATGTTGCGGAATCTTAGTTTCAACGCAGCCACCAGCGACTTGATTTCGTTATGCACATTGAGGGATAAATGCTCGTTCTGCGCAAGCTTCGACGCTGAACAATAGAGAGATCCCAAGGAGGTGCCAGCGACATTCAAATTGGCAAGTCGAAGTCTGCTCTCGCTGCTCCAGTCGAGCCCGTCATTTGCGACGCTCGTCGTAAACCTCAATTGACCGTCTGCCATTCCCCTAAGCACGAGCGGCAATTGTAGACTTTCCACGTCTGAAAGTTGCAGATGTTCGATCTCAAGACCTATCGCCTGGGGAGCCCGTATTGCGGCAGTCAGATCATTCCAAGAGAGCTTTCCGTGAATTCTTCCGCCCGCGACATCGACATTGCGTAAGACAATCTCTAGCGGAAGTGTTTCGGCAGAGGAACGTCGCGCCGATGCGCTCAGCGAGACGTTCCGCAGCGTATCTTGGGCGACTTTCAAGCGGGGAGCTTGCACTTCCACGGTGGCTGACTCTAGTCCGTGCCTGCCATTCCCTTCCCATTTCATCGACAAATTCGCCAGGCCCTCGATTAGGTTTGCTAGCGAATCCTGCCTGGCGGAATTTAGGATTTCGCGGAGTGCTAAATCTTCTCCCTTCACTTCTGCCTGAAACGGAAAATCGTCTTGAAAAGTTCCCTTGGCCGTAAGCTGCAAGATTTGCTCGGCGACCTCGAGCGTCGCCGCACGCGTTGTCCATTGTCCGTCTATCAGCCGAAATTCGGACCTAATCGACGCCTGAGGAGCACCGGCGACTACGATTTCCTCAAGCGTGAGCTCTGCTTGCCCCGACCACTGCGACAAGTCCGCTAGGGAGCGGAGAGGGGCCTGCCCCGAGAATGTCATCGAACCAGGGATATTGTCGACCTGGACATCCAGCGAGAATGCGCTGGCCAGAGGCTCCAGGCGAAGGTCAGAAATACCGCCAGAGATTTGCAGATTCCGTGGCTCTGCGGTTGGAAGCATTGCCGAGAATTTGGCGTCTCCAATGTCCTCTTGATGTTTATTCGACGAGAACTTCCCGCTCAGTTGGCCGACGTACCATGTTCCCTCGGCATAGCCAAATCGCAACATTGCATCGCGAAAATTCCAGTCATCAACCACTAACGCCGGCGAGGAAATTTCCCCTTCAAGTCGATATTCCCCAAATTCAAACCAGCTCGTCTGGCTGCGTTGGGCCCAAAGCCACCCGGAGACCTTTCCCGACAAATCCACAGGCAGTTCGTAGCCTATCCAAGCAATCCATTGCTGGAGCTTGCTGATATCTACCGAGGAGAACTCGTACTCCAAGGCACGCGAGTTTGGCAGTTGCCGCCGCGTCTGGCTCCCGGCGGGCCAGTCCTGAATTTCCAGCGCTTGTTGTGCACACAGCAGTTGGGAAAAAAATAAGAAAATCGCTGGGACGAGCAAATTGAAACCACATCGAGGCATCACTACCGCTTTCGTTGCTTGGCATTTTCTTTTGTTAGCATCGTAACCATGGCGGCTATCGGGCCAATGGAAACGCCAAGTGGTAAACTCTTACGGTTGTAACGTTCATTTGCCTAGCGGTATTCACGGCTTAGTTCTGCCATTACTGATTGACGACCTATGACTGTTGTAACTCTATTACGGATCCTGATAGTTGTAGGATGCTGGCGATTCCATGCTGTTCAGACTTGTAGTCCTGTTTGTGAGCCTATTCTCGTGCAGCGTGAGTGGTTGCAGTACTTTGGGTTTGACTCTGTGGCCAACGCAACTACCTATCCTTCGCCAAGCGAAGGAGTTTGCCAACAAGAGTCCTCTCCCCAGCGGAATGCAAAACGAATTAGCAAAACAGGTCTTGCAAGAGTACTTCATTGAGCCTGGAGATCGTATTTTAATCGAGCCAAACGAGATTGAATCGGATTTTGAGGCGATTGGAGACCAGGAGGTCAAACTGGATGGCACGGTTGATCTCGGCAGATTTGGCCGACTTCGGGTAGCGGGGTTGACGATCGAAGCAATCGAGGCCGCGGTTGCAAATCAGGTGTATTCAATCTCAGGTGAGGAGGTCTCGATCAATGTTCAGTTGATCGAAGCCAACGCAGCCAAAATATACGTCTTGGGCGCGGTGGGCTCTCCTGGAGCATACGATCTGAAAGGCAACGAGACTGTCCTCGATGCAATCCTGCTGGCTGGCGGATTAACGTCGAAAGCCTCGCCGTGTGACATTCTGATGGCGCGCCCGACCGATCCCTGTGAGTGCCGCGTCGTTCAGAGAATATGTTTTCGACAAATCACACAGATGGGCGACGTTAGCACAAACTACCAACTGCAACCGGGAGACAGAATTGTTGTCGGGGAGCGCACTCTTTGCGAGGAACTTGCGTTCTGGAAACAGTCAGCCTCCTGCCCCTGTTGCGATCACAGTAACTGCGTTCAGTGCCGACCTGAAACAGAAAACTACGGAAATCGATTCACAAGCTGGTCCATTCCATTTCCGCTGCAACCAGGCAGCAGTGATAACTCCGATATTGAATCAGTCGACTCCGAAACTGCTAATGTTCAAGAAACAGAGCCAAAGCAGCCAGTGGTTGGTAGCCTGCCCTCGGATCCCCAAAAAGACGCCGAATTCTTCCTGCCACCTCTAGACGATGCCCATAGCGAATTGCTCGACCCCGAAACGGACAAGCCAATCCAGGGGAAACCGAGTGCATCGACAAATCCAGACCACAGCTCGCGTTCCCGTTGAAGCCAGGCAGGCTGCCCTGCAGTGCATGCTTGACGCAGACATCTACGACGCTTCGTCTTCCTAGTTCGCCGTTTCTGTATCGATGTAGCCAGTTGGCCGAGATTGCAGGTGCAGCCGATGGATCGCAGGTGGGCTATGCGTTACTTGCGAAACTCGTTGATGCGAGACATGGTTTCCGACCAGTTGCCCTCGAAGCGAATACCGCGATCGTCGATGTAGAGCATGGCGGGCGGCTTGTGCTCGCAGATTTCATCGACCAGGATGCCATGTTTGTCGAGCCATTGCTGAATGGCCGTTCGGCCGGCTTGCGTGGCACAACGCGCGGAGTGAATGACAACGCGATATTCTTGCCGCAACCTCATCAGGGCTTTGTCCGTACCATGGATCGGTGGATCAGGAATGGACTCTGCCCCCTGCCAGCCGCTGCGATAGGAATGGAGCACTCCGTCAAAATCAAGGCAAATCGTGCGTCGCTGAGCTTCCATGCCTGCCGCCTGGCATATCGACAGATCGGCCACACGCATGGTCAGTAAACGATCAATGGCATCATGCCCCGACAACCAAGGATCGTCTCCCCAGTCTTCTTCATCGTAGACTCGCGTGTAATGATCGTGAGTATGATGTCGGCCGGGTAGCCGCAGCCAATCGCCATAGTGATCGAAACGCGGTCCTCCCGGAAAGATCTCCGGCCTTTGGTCCAGTCCCCGCAGGGCGAAATCCGAGACCAGTCGGGTACCGAATTCATGTACGCTGCGGGTAGTCAAGGGCACGGCGAACAATGTCAGCAGATGAAAGCCTCCGCAGCCATTTGAATCCATCAGAATGGGATCAAAGCCTTGGGCCAGGAGCGCCTGAAACCAATGCCTGGCGGCTACGAAATTACCCTCGGCACTGACAGACAATTCGTCTGCATCATGCAGGTCGATATCAATCGCCAGCCACCGCGAGGACAAATCGGCGGCCGCACTATGTACTCCTAGAATGCCTCCAGATTTCCGCGTGCGAAAGTGCTTGATCAACGACGATTCGTTCAAGAAGACTTTGCCTCTTTCATCGCGAAAGGGCGCGGTGATAGCCTGCTTCAGCTCTACAGACTCGGATTGCTGACCGGCCTGGGCGGGCATCTCTGAATTAGATGGGTTGTGTTTCTTATCGAGATAGCGACCCCATACATCCGTTCGATTGACCAGGCAGCGCATGCTCCAAGCAGCCAGCTCGGGCGCTCGCTCTCGCCACTCTTCGGCAATTCGCTCAAAATAGTCCACGGCTACTCATTTTCCCAAGCTCAGACAGTGACGCTCAGTCGCGTTCAGACAGTAACGCCCAGCTTGCCCGCTCAGATATAGAGCACCGAGCGATTAATCCAGGCCGTCGGCTTCGGCGTACCAGGCGACCAGGTTTTCACGCAGTCGTTGCATGGCTGGCTCATAAATATACATCATGTGCCCGCCTTCATAGGTTTCGACAGTGATGTTCTTCCGCAGCGACGAATCGAGTCCCAAATGATTGAGGGTGTAGTCCATGGCAAAATGCGGTGTTGCCAGATCGTAGTAGCCACAGGCCACGAACAACTTGAAGTGAGGATTTCCGGTCATGGCAGAGCGCAACGACTCGGATCCATCCACATAACGACCCGTGAACGAGTCGTAATTCCAGGGTTGGACATTCCCCGTCAGTATTTCGTAGGTCCTGGGTTGTTCGTACTTCAGGTCCTCCCGCAAGTACTGATTCATGGTGGCCGTGAAAGGTCCGAAAATCGCCGCACCGCTCGGATCGTACTCGGTGGTTGCTCCGGCCGCGTCGCTGTCAAAGCCCGTAAAGCGACTATCGAAGCGCCCGATGGTCTTGTCCGTCTTTCGCAGCAACTCCTTGCCGAAACGCGACATCGAGACACGCAAATTGCTGCGCTGGATATATTCCTCGCTCAAACCAGTCAGAGCACTCATTTCCGCCACCACTTTTTTTACTCGGCCTGCCTTGGCTTGGGCGCCGAGCAGTAACACGTCCGCATAACCACCCACGGCCAATTGCTCCGCGCGCTGCACCACCTGTTCCACCGGCAGTTGCTGCATTTCCTCCGAGAGCACTTGGTGATACCAGGCTGTGGCAGCATAGGTGGGCAGGAAACAGATATAGGGCAGGTCGTTGCCGTTGCCGAAACGAAGTGTCTGAAAATTGATTGCTCCTGAAATAACTACCGCACCATTCAACTCGATGTTATATCGCGACTGCAGATAGCCGGCCAAACCTGCCGCCCGCAGCCCCCCATAACTTTCTCCCAAGACAAACTTGGGGCTCTCCCAGCGGCTCTTGTGGCTTAACCAATCATGGATGAACTGAGCGACCGAGCGCACGTCCTCGTTGTAGCCGTGAAAATTCGACTTCTCTTCGTCGCCAACCACACGGCTAAAGCCTGTGCTGACAGGATCAATAAAAACCAAGTCGCTGACATCGAGTAACGAATGGGGGTTCGCGTCCAGGTGGTAGGGAGGACGCATGAAGGAAGCGTCATTAGGAAACTCGATGCGTTTCGGTCCCAGCATCCCTAAATGCAGCCACACACTGCTACTGCCCGGACCGCCATTGAAGGCAAAGGTAATTGGCCGTCGCGATTCATCGGCTCCAGGTTTGGTATAAGCGACGAAGAACATCTTAGCTTTTTCTTCGCCCGTGTCTGTGGCTTGCGTCAACGTACCCGTCTCGACCTGGTATTCCATCACCTCACCCGCGATGGTCGCGCTAGCCTGCTGAACCACCGAAGATACCTTGTAGGACAACGTCACCTCGTCGACAGTCGCTGCGTCCTCGGGGGCGGCTTTCTCTTCGGCTACCGCGACTGCCGTTTTAGCCTCCTGCGCGAGACCGACTGACGATAGGAGCAATAGGCAGCAGAATCCCCTGCCGGCTAGCAGCAGGCTGTGGGGCAATCTTGGAAGACGCATAGGTAAATGCCATGAAATGGTAAGGGGACTTGGTAATTCAGCCTGCGGTTTCATATAGGTTTTCGCCTAGTTTTTTTGGTTTTAGCATAGATGCTGAACCCAAAAAAGCAACGCAATAATCGCCGTCCAGCGGTCAGGTCACTTCGCCAACCGACCTCGGCGAGCAGGAAAAAACGCATCCGCGTGCTATAATTGCCATACGGCCAGTTCGTGAGGGGTTTGAATCGTGTGCAGTAAATGGACGGCAGCCGCTGGAAGCTGCCTACTTGAAAGGCAAACATGGCCGCGACAGACAACAACGGGGCATCCAAATTGAGTGAAAGGACTTCCAAGTCAAAACTCCCGAATCTCTATGAACTCTTGCAGCTCGAGCCTTTGGATTCGGATAGCCGCCGAATTGAGGCTGCAATTCGCGAACTATTGACGCGGGCACAGCATCTGCGGGAGAGTGATTTGCCTCAAGCTAAAAGGCTTGCTCGCGTGGCGGAACTCAGCAAACAGCATTTGCTGTCGCAAGAACGCAAGCGGGCCTACGACGTAATGTGGACCAGGCGTTTCAACCGGCAGCCATGGCAGCCGAGGCCAAGGGCTGGGACATCAGCCCATTGGAAGCGCTTTTGCCGGACGGCGATCCTCATGCAGCATTCGATTTGAGCGCGTTTCTGCGACACTCGGCCGAGCTGCCAGAACACGATCTCGATGCGGATTTTAACAAGTTGGTTGGCTTGCTGGCTGGCGGACCAACAGCATCCACGGCGCACGACCAGCCAACTCCGCTGACGGATAAGCCCGGTCCAGCGGCTGGTGCGCCTGAACCGCTGGCCAATGCGACTCTACAACCCAGCAAACCTGCGACTCCAACCTGATTGCACCTCCGCTCGCCTCCCGCACGAAACGGGGCCAGCCAGCAGGTCAAGGGAGAAATCTGGCCACACAAATTAGAAAAAAGCGTGAGCGATCTTGGTTGCTGACGGTTGCCGGGCTGTTGATCAGTCTGGCAGTCGTGTTGGCGGTGCTCTTCGCTCTATTGCCGCGGGATTCGGATCGACCTGTTGCACCCGCCAATGCGCTGGCAACGCGACCCAATTCAAACTTGGGAGTTACCCAAGCGGATGCGGCTTCCGCTCGTCCCATGCCACAGGGAAGCGGCCTTCCCAAAGTCCCAGGCTTGGACTCCATCGGGGCCGACAAACTCAATCCTAGCCCGTTCAGCGGTCCTGCAACTCCGGCCTCCGAGCCTGAGTCGCCTGGTCCGAAGCCAGCTGATGACAGCCCTGCCATGGCAAACACTTCCGAAACCAGGTTGCAAGTGGATATGCCCCTGGATTCGGACATGCCTGCGCCTGATGCGATGCCCATGCAGGCTACGCCCGCTCCCGCGCAATCCCGCTGCCAATCCCGGTGTGCCGTCGCCAACCTCGGCTGATTCCATGCCCGTTCCGGCAGGAACGTCCACCCCGCCCACCCCCGACATCGTTCTCAGTGCGGATGAACAAGCTGCCTGGCAGGTGACCATGGTTGAGATCCGCGATGCCATGGGGCAACAGGACTTTTCATTGGCTAGCCAACTCTTGCGTGCCGCCGAGACGCAAGTCAAGACAGCTCAGCAACGCTCCCAGCATTCACGGCTCAACGCGCTCAAACAATTGACTGAAGATTTTCACTCAGCGCTCATTCAGGCCATCCAGGGATTGAGTCCTGGTGCGTCCTTTAATGTAAAGTCAACCGTGGTTGCCTTTGTGGATGGATCGGAAGAGCAGATTATTATTCGAGTGGAGGGCGGGAGAAGTCAGACCCATGCCTTGGTCGACATTCCACCCGGTTTGGCGTTCGGACTGGTGGATCTCAGCATGGACATTGCCAGTCCTAACAGCTTGGCACGCAAGGCTGCATTTTCGATTGTTCATCCAAAGCGGAATCAACTGGTATTGAACCAAGCCGAAAAGTGGATGGCAGAAGCTATTGCCGCTGGCGCTATTCCGCAGGACATGACCGAGATCTTTAGCGACCTTCCCTGACAGCGCGAACTGGGGAAAAAGGGGTCGGACACCAAAAGTGCGAAGCACCCGAAGGGCCGTTCCGGCTTTTGGTGTCCGACCCCTTTTTCCCGTCCACCCCCAAATGAAACTTTGACAAAGCACTAGGGAGCGATGCGATAGGCCTCGACCTCGAATGGATTGTCGCGATAGGCATCGCCGCCCAAGGTCCATACCCAGACAGAAGACAGCAAATAGGCCGGTCCCATCAGGGGACCCCAACGCTCGAATTGACGAATGTGCACTCGCTCGTGAAGTCCAACTCGCTCCAGATCATCTCCGTTTTGCCCAAGGATCACATGTCCCAGCGTAATGCCTGCTGTTGATGGACCCGTCGGCAGATGCCTAACGCACCAGGCCGTAGGTCCTTCATAAAATTCCAAGGCCCCATCGCGGTGCCGACCGCGACCACCGCAGCAGCAACCCCAGCCCACCGATAGAAATCCCTAGTAGGCTGTAAGGACTAGCCCACAGGATGAGCAAGAGCTTGACCCAAGGTCGTATTGTTCTCATGCTTTGCTTTTTGCAACAAGTTATACTGGACGCGTGAAGACAGGTCTTCGCAAATCCCTCCAGGAGAGTCTTCGTGCAATCCACGATTCTAACATTCTTGTTGGGCACCATGGCTGCAGCCGTGCTAGTGTCGGGCCACGCGCTCGGACAATCCACGCCCGTAACCAACAGTCCGCAGAGCTATGTGACGGACCCCGCCTCGGCGCACCCTTGAGAATTATCCTACCGAAAAGTCAAAGCAGCGAGACGGATACACGGATAGCCAGGACGCTACGGTCAGCTATTCCTCGGCGATCGAATATTTTTCTAGTCGAGTCCGCGCCGAATATAGCCCACAGGGCTCCTATCGGCAGCCGATGTGCATCGAGTTCATGACTGAGTCCCAAGCCCTCATCTCGACCAAGCTGAGCGGAGAGCTGTTTGCCTACGATGTCGAACAGAAGACGGTGGAGAGCGTGTTCAGCGATCCTCGTCGCAGGTGGGGTCAGCTCCTGTCCTTGAGCGATCGTGAATTTGCTGCCATCGATCAGGCTAACAGTAGCGTTGTTCTCTGGGAGCGAGCTGGGGATGGCTGGACAACCACAGCCGAACTCGATTGCCCTGGGACTCCCCGTGCCCTGGCCTGGGAGCCACGCCAGCAGGATTCGCAGGGCGGCATTCTCTATGTCAGTGGCCAATGGTCGCAGCGGCTGTACCGCTTTCAGAAGCTGCCAGCTGCTGATGCGGCCGACGGGCCTTGGAAGGCACTGCCTGCAATTGACCTGCCGATGTGCGGTGGGGTGATCCTGCCTCTGCCCAAGCACGATTGTATTCTCGTTATGGATGCCTTTGGAAGAGATTATGCAGTAGTCGATGCATCCTCAGCGTCCGTACGAAAACATGATCAACTGTATGGACACAACATCAGCCAGATCGTGGCCGTCGACGACCAGCAGCGCGTGCTCTACACGCATCAACTGCTAAACGAATTTGTGCGCTCGATGCGCGGAGAAATTACCTGGGGTGGTATGCTCAGCAACAATCTGCGTTGGCTCCAAACCGAGCGATTGCTGCATGAAACTGGTCCAGCCATCTTTTCCGAAGGCAAGTTTTATCCCATTGGAGTCACGGGAGATGGCGCCGGAGACCCCAGCTCTTTCTGTCTGTCGACCGATGGTCGCATTGCCATCACCCTGGGCGGTACCGATCGAGTGGCCATCGCCGACCTGGTGGAATTGGACTTTACGCAGATTGACGTCGGTTATCATCCAGTCGACTGCAGTTTTTCCCCCGACGGTCGGCAATTGTTAGTCGTCAATCAATTCAGCGATAACCTGTCCATTATCGATACGGAGAGCCACCAGGTCGAACACCTGCCGCTGGGAGCGTTGCGGGAGCCCACCGCTGTCGAGCGCGGCGAGCGATTATTCTTTCACTCCAAGATCTCGCACGACAATTGGATGAGTTGTCACAGTTGCCATAGCCAGGGTCACACCAACGGGCAGTTGAACGATAATTTGACCGATGAAACCTTTGGAACACCCAAACGCATTCTTTCATTGTTGGGCGCGGCCGAGACCAGTCCCTACGGTTGGAGCGGTCGATTTGACGATTTAAAGCAACAGGTAGAGCACTCCATACGGTCGACCATGGCTACGGACCATGGTTTCAGTCAACAAATGATTGAGGATTTAGCCGCCTATGTAGGATCTCTACCCAGCCCGCCCAGCTTGGCCGAGGCCCGCGGAGAGGCGGCGATGGATGAGCGGAAGCAAGGCGGTCGCCAGTTGTTTGCTGAACTGGGATGCGCCGATTGCCACTCACCTCCCCACTACACCAGTCGCCAAGTCGTCGACGTGGGACTGGTTGACGAAGCGGCCATGAAACTCTTTAATCCACCCAGCTTGATCGGTGTTGGCCAGCGTCAAAACTGCGCTCTTTCATGATGGGCGAGCCAAATCGCTGGAAGCCGTTTTCAGCGAGTATCAACATCAGTTGCCGCACGAGCTGAGCGAGTCGCAGCGGGATTGCCTGATTGAGTTTCTTTTACAGTTATAGCTGACATCAAGAGCCAAAATAGAAGACGCAGGAGCAGGCACTTTCATGGGCGCTGAAGAACGTATTGGGTAAGGAATTGGAGTCATGCAGCACTGACCCCTTGACCGGGTTCTACCGTGACGGTTGCTGCAATACTGGAGCGTCCGATGTCGGCATGCACACGGTGTGCGTCGAAGTCACCGAGGACTTCCTCCGCTTTTCGAGACTCAAAGGCAACGATCTTTCAACGCCCGTCGAGGCCTATGGATTTCCTGGACTAAAGGACGGCGACCGCTGGTGCCTGTGCGTCTTGCGCTGGAAAGAAGCCCATGAGGCCGGTATGGCTCCCCTGGTAAATCTGAATGCGACCCACATCTCTGCGCTCGAGTTCATCGATTTAGAAGTTCTCAAGGAATACGCCACAGGCGATTCACTTGACGATGAGTGACTGCGACGCGTTGGGCAATCGCTTGCGGCATCAGCCGCTCGGCATCAGCAAAGGACTCCTCGAACAAGTACCAGGTCTCGGTAAATTCAGAGCTGCCGCCCGGCTGGAGGCGTTCGCGTGGGCCGATGGGTTCGAGTTCCACCATCTCGCGCTCTGGGTACCAAACCGAAATGGTAAGCCCCGCAGCCTCATTGTAGACCCGATCGGGATAGGTCGGAAACATCTTGATAAACAG
This sequence comes from Pirellulaceae bacterium, assembly GCA_963707245.1. Taxonomy (GTDB): domain Bacteria; phylum Planctomycetota; class Planctomycetia; order Pirellulales; family Pirellulaceae; genus Aureliella. The sequence goes on along the minus strand of CAVPPY010000035.1, from coordinate 21,180 downwards.
CAGGTCTTGAGGCGAAATATATGCCAACCAGCCCCGATAGGAATCAAAACCAAGTTTGGGATTCAGTGGGTGATCCCGGATGATCAGGTAGTCGCCCTGGCGAGTGATGTGTGGATCTTCTGGTCTCAGATTCACCAAGCTGCCTGGCGGATCGTAGCGCACATATCCATGTGGAAAACGGGTCGGCGCTTCGCTGCCTGACATGGGGATCAAGCACGTGCCCTTGCCGTTGACAAAAGTACGACTCCAATGGCAATACTCAGCGGTCTCGCTGGAGACGTTGATGATGCGTTGCGTAAAGCTAAGTTTCGAGGACTGCGCGTCCAGTTCAAAAATGCGTTCCAAACGCACTCCCGTACTGGGGTCGTCTTGCGAACGCATGACAGCCTGGCGATCGCTGATAATTTCGCCGGTCCACCGGCCTTGCCACAGAAGCGGCCTGGGGGGAACCACTTGTTCTGGGCCTATGTCGCACCGCCCTGCGTTCATCGGTGCACCACCGGTAGACTTGCCGTCCCAGGTCCATCCCTCGTCGCCCGCTGGTAGATAGAGAATATTCTTACCCTGCAACGCATATCGCAAAATCCGTCCACCGGCTGCGGGACAGAGAATGACTTCGGTCGATGCGTTGGATAGACGAATGCAATCATCGTAGCCGTAGAAGTTCACTTGTTGAGCCAGCAACGATTGGAATGCAATCGCCGAAAAAGCCCAAGCCAACCCTAGCACGCAGAATGACCGAAGAAGTGACATGACGTTAAGCCTGGTCTTGGGACTGTGACCGACGCCGAGTGAATTGCCCGTTGCGACCGTATCGGCGGCGATCATATCGAATCTGAATCATAGCATATCCTGCACGACTGCTCGGGGCGGTCAGTTTAGCTGTGAAGAGGCCAGCGTGTGAATTCGATGGATCATCCCTGCAAGACCGCTGCGACGCTGGGTGGATACGAATTGGTCCAGCCCAATTTGCCGAAAAAAGGACTCGGTGTCAAAGGCCATAATGGCTTCAGCCGATTGTCCAGAAAATAGACTTTGCAAAATGGAAATCAAGCCGCGCACGATTTGGGCATTAGAATCTGCCGCAAATTCAAAACTCTTCGGCTCTGCCGGGCAGGGTCTGCCGATCAGGTACACCTCGCTCATACAGCCGGGTACGGGTGTACTGATCGCCTTGAGTTGTTCAAAGCAATCCGGCAATTGCTGGCCGAGCTCCATCAGCAGCTCGGTCTTGCTTTCGCGATCATCGAACAGAGTAAACTCTTCGACCAGCAACTCGGCGGCTTGATCTGGCGTTGCTGCGGAGGAGGGCGCGAATTGGATGGCGAGCGCGTCGGTCGACTGGCTGGCTGGCGCCGCCTGTGCACGACTCTGTCGCTCGGAAATCAACTCGGCCAACGCCTCGAACAGGCAATCTATCTCGTGAGTGGTGTTGTACATAGCCAATGAAACGCGGCTGGTACCAGATACTTCCAGGGCATGCATCAACGGCATGCAACAATGGTGTCCGGTTCGGATCGCGATCCCGCGCCTGCTCAGGGCTAGGGCAATGTCCAACGCCGCGATGGACGGTGACTCAAGCACAAAACTGACCACGGCCGCCTTGGGGGATGCCGTTCCGATGATGCGCAGACCCTCCAGGGCTGACAGCCTTTCGGTGGCATACTCCAATAGCATTTGCTCGTGAGCATGGATGGCTTGAAAGCCAATGGCATTCACATAATCAATAGCTGCTCCCAGGCCGATCGCTCCCGCGATATCGGGAGTGCCGGCTTCAAATTTGTTGGGCAAAGCGGCATAGGTGGACCCATCAAAGGCGACCGTTTCAATCATGTCTCCGCCCGATTGATAGGGAGGCATGTTCTCCAGCAAGGCTGCTTTTGCCCATAGCACTCCTATCCCCGTAGGACCATACAACTTGTGCCCGCTGAAGGCATAGAAATCGCAACCCAACTCGGTCACGTCGGTTGGACCGTGGGATACCCACTGAGCGCCATCGATCAAGACTTTAGCCTTGACGGCTTTCGCCCTTTTGACAATTTCTGCTACGTCATGAATCGTCCCGAGCGCGTTGGAGACATGTTGCACAGATACTAACTTGGTTTTCTGCGACAGGAGTTTTTGCAACTGCTCCAGGTCCAACGAACCATCGGGCGACGGCTGCAGCACACGCAGCGCAGCCCCGGCGCGCTCGCAGGCAATCTGCCAGGGGACGATGTTCGAGTGGTGTTCGAGGCCCGTCAGCAGGACCTCATCGCCTGACTTGAGCTGGCTGCCACCCCAGCTGCTGGCTACCAGGTTGATCGCTTCGGTGGCACCTCGTACAAAAATGCACTCGGCAGGGTCCTTAGCACCCAAGAACGATGCCACCTTGCGGCGAGCGTCTTCGTAATGATCCGTGGCCAACTGGCTGAGCTCGTACAAGGCGCGATGGATATTGGCATTCTCGTGGGTGTAGTAGTGCACGATCGCGTCGATCACCGCTTGAGGCTTTTGCGTGGTCGCTGCGTTATCGAGGTAGATCAAGGGGTAGCCCTGCATGTGGGTACCCAGGATGGGGAAGTCGCGTCGGATCTTGTCCGCAAGTGACAAGTTGTTTGCAAGTGACTGGGTCATATCTTTGAATCGCGGGATGATTGCCCGCCGTCCTGTGTGGGTTTTGGCCTGCGTGTGAAATTGTAGGGCAGCTTTCAATTGCCGACAGCATTCGGTGCACAACATCGTGATTTGCTGAGAAAATAGCGTGTCAGGTGACTTCATCACCCGCGCACGTCGGCAAGCCAGCTGATAAAATGGGGGCGGCGCAAGCCACATTCATTCTATTTTAAGGGACTCTTGCATGGCACAAGCCGTTGTCGACCCGGAACAGTTGCGACAGTTCGCGGCCATGCTCAAGCGTTATGGCCAGCAAGTTCGCGATTCGACCACAGCCTTGCAGCAGGCTCAGGCCCGTTTGGCCGACAGTTGGCGGGATCAGGAGCACCGTCGCTTTACCGATGAGTTTGAGGAGCAGGTCAAGTTGGTCAATAAGCTGCTCGAAGCGACCGACAAGCACGTACCCTATTTGTTGAAAAAGGCGGAGATCATCGATCAATACTTGCAGCGCTAGGCATTGCCTCCCACGGTGACTGGAATAACCCGGAGTACACGACGAAAACCATGGCTAGCAATGCTGACGTGCGATCGCTTGAGCAGCTCGAGGCATTCCTCGGGCAAATGGAGAGTCTGCGCTCAGGTCTGCTCAAGGAGATAGAGAATTTGGAGCTTGAATTGCGCAAGTTGACCAACTGGCTGGAAAAGGATGCCTGTGGTTATTGGGCAGCTGAGGCCAAGCTGGCCGCGCAAGCACGTGGATGCCCAGGATAATCTCAGCCGTTGCATGTCCTATGTCCGCAGCACTGAGCAGCGACCGTGCACGGACGAAAAGAAGCGTGTGCTTAAGACGAAACTGCGCCGCGAAACCTGCGAATCACAGCTCAAGTTGGTCCGTCAAGCTGTCCAGCATTGGGAGCGTGAGCGGCTCAAAAATCAGGTGCGCATCGAGCGCTGTCGCGATATGGCCGACTCAGATTTGTTGGTCGCGATCCATCATCTGCGGAGTCAGGTCGAGCGTCTGGCGGCTTATGCCACGCTGCGCAGCTCAGGGCTATCGGGTGGTTCAAGTCGCGCGTCGCCAACGCCCAGCCCGCCGCCCTCGTCCAATTCCCAGGAGGACCCAGCGTGAATCGATTGAGTCATGATTTGCCGGGTATCACCCAGCGGATCGCCAAACTGGGCGATGAATTCGATTTCGCCGTTCACGAGGTTCGGGAAGTGTGGAAGGATGACAAGGCACGAGCATTCTTGCAGCAGCACACCGCCGAAATCGGCCCCAGCCTCAGTCAATTGGTAGCCACCCTCAGCGAGACCATCGAGTTGTTTGAAAGCATTGCCAAGAGAGTCCAGGATCCGGATAACCTATGATTGATTCATCCCCGCGCCCTTTGCCACGCCACCGACTCGAGCGATTGATTCGCGGCTTGAAGACGCGCTTCAGCACTAGCGCTCGCAAGCTGTCCGAAGAGGCTGCAGATGTGGGGCGCCAGCTGTCGGAGCTGGAGGCAGATTATTCGAGGAAAAGAACGGAACAGCAAGCGGGGCAAGAAGAAGCATTAGCCGCCAGCACTACAGCCTGGGATGAGGCATTGCACGGACGCTGGGATGACGCCGAGATGCGTTCGTTCAAGGCGGTGTTCGAGACTGCGGAGATGGAGGTCAATCTACGTCGCCAGGCCAAGAAGTCCATTGAGACCGCGACCGCAGAGGCCAAGAAGCGGATTGCCGAGATCGAGCGGCGGTTCATGCATTCGAAAGATGTCCCCATCAAGCGACTGAACGATTTCCGCGCCACCAGCCTGGCCCTGCTCGAAGAACTGCAGCAGGCCGACGGCGCTGCCGATGCTGCCCTCCTGCAACGCAGCTTGAGAGCACCCCAGGTGGAGCTGGGCTCGCTGCAGCTGCCTGCCTGTTCGACATCGTCTGCAGCCTTAGAGCAACTGCAAGCCAGCGTCAGCGCGGCGCGGCAGCACATCGAGCGTCTGGCGAATCATCCAGCCGCTCGCTTTCTCGGTTCGGCCACTTGGTGGTTGATCTGTGCTGTGTTTTTTGGGCTGGTGTTGAGCGGGCTGTATTTCAGCGGCCTGCAGACTATGGCGGGCGCGGCCCTGGCCGCCACAGGGGCCACCGTGGTCTTGATCCTGATCAGTTTGGTGGGCATCCATCCTTGGCTCAAGCGATCGGCCATGGCCGAGTATCCCAAGTTGAAAACCCAGGTTGCAATTGGACAGCAGCTGGCCGAACGTGGCTTGCAATTGGCGATTGAAGAGAACGACGCGGAGTTAAAGCGACTGGCTAGCAAACGCGATCAGCGCTTTGAGCAGGCCAAACAATGGCGCGATAAGCAGGTGACTGAGATCACCAGCAAGCTCGATGCCGATTACGAGGCCTTGCGGGAGAAGGCTGCACACGAAAAGCAGCTGGCCAGCGACTACCTGAGCAGCAGTCTGCAAACGACCAATGCTGAATTCGAGAATCGCCTGCTGGAGGAACGCCAACGAGCTCTGCAGTTGCTGCACGCGTTGGATGTTCAACGTAATGCTTACCGCGAGCAGTTGGAATCACAGGTCGCGTCGATCCAGCACGGCGGACATTTGCGGTTGCAGATTGCCTCGGAAAAGGCGCTGAAAATCATCGCCCGCAGCCGCCGCTGGTGCGATGCACATTTTCCGGACTGGGACAGCATGCAGAACTCCGAGAACGCGTGGCCCGAGGTTTTGAGTGCGCCGGTTCTCCCATTGGGGAGCGTGGCCATGCCCGAAGGCATGCTGGCGTCTCCGCCTGTCGATGCGGAGCCGGAATCCCTCCAGGCGCCCTTGCTCTTTGCACCAATCAGCGACGGCTACCTGACGATTACCGGTGACCCGAACTCGCCGGCCATTGCCATGTTCGTTCGCAACCTGATCATGCGTAGCCTGACCACACTGGCCGCCGGAAAGACGCAAGTATGCGTGATCGACCCGCCGGGCTTGGGACGAGACTTCGGTTGGCTGATGCACCTGGGCGATTTCGATCCAACCTTGGTCACCCATCGGGTCTGGACGCAGACCAACCATATCGCCAAACAGCTCGAAAATCTGGCGCACGCGGCCGAAGACTTTATTCAACAGTCGCTTCGCAACCAGTATCAGCACATCGAACAGTACAACCAGGATGCCGGGGCGCTGGCAGAGCCCTATCGCCTGTTGGTGTGGTCGAGCATGCCCGCGGGGCTAGATGACCAAGCCTGGCGCAGTCTGCAGAGCTTGCTGGATTCTGGAGTGCGTTGTGGAATCATACCCATCTTGATTCTAGACCCAACGCTGAATTGGCCGGTAGCTGGACAGCGCGAGGCCATCATGCGGCGCGGAGTGCACCTGGCTCTCAATGAGGACGGCTGCACTTTTACAGCCACTTCGCCGGCCAGGGGTACATTGACCGTCGAGGCCTGGCCCGCGCCCACGCAAAGCCAAGCACAGCACTTGGTGAATGAAGTGGGGCGACGCGCCTGCTTTCCAGCCGTGTAGAGGTCCCGCTGGAAAAAATGTTGCCCTCGCGGCAGGAGCGGTGGGGCTTCGACAGTTCGCGGTCTCTCGAGATCCCCATCGGCCAAAGCGGCGTCGGTCGTACCCATTCGCTGGTCCTGGGCGTGGGAACGGCCCAGCACGCCATCATTGCTGGCAAGACGGGATCGGGGAAATCCAGTTTGCTCCATGCCATGTTGACCAGCGCCCTACTCAAGTACTCGCCGGAACACTTGCGCCTGGTCTTGTTGGATTTCAAAAAGGGCGTCGAGTTCCAGGTCTACTCCGACGCTGCGGTGCCCCATGCAGACATCATCGGCATTGAAAGCCATCGCGAGTTCGGCTTGAGCGCTCTCGCCTATGTGGATGCCTGCCTGCAGCGTCGCGGCGAGGCCTTTCGCAGTGTCGGCGTACAGGATCTAGCCAGTTGGAATGCACTGCATCCCCAGCAGCCCATGCCACGCATGCTGATCGTGATCGATGAATTTCAGGAGCTGTTTGTGGAGGATGACAAGCTGTCTGGACAGGCCAGCCTGATCCTTGATCGCATTGTCCGCCAGGGACGCTCGTTCGGCGTGCATGCCGTCCTCAGTAGTCAAACCCTGGCCGGTTCTTATTCACTACCCAGGACGACCCTGGGGCAGATGGCTGTTCGCATCGCGCTGCAGTGCGATCCCTCGGACGCGCAGATCATCTTCTCCGAAGACAACCCGGCGGCAGCCCGCCTCAAGCATCCCGGCCAAGCGGTTTATAATGACGCCGGTGGTCGCATCGAAGGCAATCAGCCCATGCAGATCGGTTGGCTATCCAAGCAGACGCAACTCGAATGGTTTGCTGAATTGCCAACCGGCTATCAAAACAGCGATCCCACCACGAACCGTCTCGGCAGAACAGTGGTCTACGACGGCAATCGCGCCGCCACCTGGAGCAAGGAGAATGCTCAGCGGGCCGTGGAGCAAGCGGCTGAGGAAGTCAATCCACAGGCCATGTGGTGCGTGGTGGGAGAAAGCGTAGCTATCAGTCCGGCGGTCTGCTTTCCACTGACCAATCAGACCGGTCGGAATGTGTTGCTGGTTGGGCCCGATGATCAACAGGCCGCGGCCGTGATGAATGCGATAACCGCTTCCTTTGTACGGGCCTGTCGCAGCAAGCAGCAGACGCCCACGGTTTACACCGTGCAAGGCGCCAAGCCGACGGACGCCCGCGCCCTGGCACTAACCGCTCAATGGCAGCAGTTTGCCTGTCCATTGCATACGACTGATGTTCGCGGCACGGATGCAATGCTGAAAAGTGTTCACGAATTGCTGCAAAGTCGCATCGTCGAGGCAGATATCCAGGAGGCTTTTGAGCCGGTGTTGTTCAATCTGATTCAACTTGGAAGACTGCGTAGCCTTCGTCGTGAGGAAGACTTCTCCAGTTTTGGTGAAGCGGTCCAGACGCCGGATCAGCAGTTGGAAGAGATTCTCCGCGATGGTCCCAGCCACGGGATCCACAGCATACTCTGGGCGGATAGTTATTCGACTCTCAGTCGTTGGCTATCGCGCACAGCGTTGCGTGAAATCGAGATTCGAATCCTGATGCAAATGAGCGCCAATGATTCGACCAACTTGATGGATAATGTGGCCGCCTCGCGGTTGGGTGATCATGTTATGTTGCTCTTCGACGAGGCCACCGGACAGGAGCAGAAATTTCGCCCCTTTGCCTGCGAGACTCTCAGTGAATTAACGGCATGGTGCAGCGCATGACGATCCCCAGAGTCTTGGAGCCTGAGTTGATGGACGATCCCGCCGAAGCGGAGTCCTACGATGCCATGGATCATTCGCAAGTCAATCGCGCCTTTGTACAAGAGTTGTTGGCGGGCGGTCCGGTGAGGAATCCGGTTTTGGATTTGGGGACGGGTACCGCTCTGATCCCGATCGAGCTCTGCCGGCAATCGGACAATTGTAGGCTGGTCGCCAGCGACGCGGCCGAGCACATGTTGCAGCGAGCTATTCGCAATATCCAGGCTGCTGGGGTACAGGATCGCATTACCGTCCATCAGGGCGATTCCAAGCGATTAGAATTCCAGGACTCTACCTTTGGTTGTGTCATTTCCAATAGCCTAGCCCATCATTTGGCCGAGCCGTTGTTAGCCATGCGAGAAATGTTGCGCGTGCTCGAGCCAGGCGGCCGCTTGTTTGTTCGGGACCTGCTGCGGCCCGAAAGCCAGGAGGACATCGCTCGTTTGGTGAATCTTTACGCGCGAGAGGAGACGCCATTCAACCAGCAATTGCTCAGGCAGAGTCTGCATGCTGCGCTGACACTGGCCGAGATTCGGCAGATTGTCGTCGGCCTGGGGTTTCCCGAAGATTCGGTACGGGCCACTAGCGATCGCCACTGGACCTGGGATGCTATCAAGGGTTAGCTAGTGCTTTGTCAAAGTTTCATTTGGGGATGGAAGGGAAAAAGGGGTCGGACACCAAAAGCCGGAACGGCCCTTCGGGTGCTTCGCACTTTTGGTGTCCGACCCCTTTTTCCCAACGCATGTCTAACCAATTTTTATTCCTGACACAGCACTAGAAACAAATTAATATTCAAAGAAGGAAACGCGATGGCCGAGACGGCAACAACTCAGGAATTGCTGCCACCACGATTGCTGGCGCGATTGGAGCGGATGGAATTGGTCAGTCGCAAGGTTTTTCGCGGTCGACTCAAGGGGGAACGTCGCAGCCGTCGCAAGGGGCAGAGCGTCGAATTCGCTGACTTCAGAAACTATGTGCCCGGTGATGATTTGCGCTTTGTTGACTGGAATCTGTATGCGCGTCTGGACAAGCTGTTTCTCAAACTATTCTTGGAAGAGGAAGACCTGCATGTCTACTTTGTCGTGGATGCTAGCCCCTCGATGAATTTCGGTGATCCGACCAAATTCTTTGCCGCGAAACAAATCGCTGCGGCGCTCGGCTTTGTGGGCATGTGCCGAGGCGATCGCGTGCGGATTGAATTCTTGGGAGCCCAGAACAAGACCAGCCCACTGCTGCGCGGTCGCTCTCAAATGTGGCAGATGAAGGATTTCGTGGAGTCGGTCGAACCCAACGAAATATTCAGCCTGACCGAAGCAGTCAAACGCTTTTGCTTGCGAAATACCGGCCGCGGGATCGTGGTATTGATCAGTGATCTGATGGACAAGGGCGGCTATGAGTCCGCTTTGAGGCTGCTGGTGGGGCAGCAGATGGATGTGTTCATCCTGCATCTGCTCAGCCCCGAGGAGATGGATCCCGAACTGGCTGGCGACCTGAAACTGGTCGATTGCGAAGACGAGGACGAAGCAGAGATTTCCGTCAGCAATGCCGTAATCAGACGTTATAAAGAAACACTCGCCGGCTTTGTTGACCAGGCGAAACGCTTCTGTGCACAGCGCGATATGGTATACATCCTGTCTCGCAGCGATCAGACGGCCGACGTATTGGTTGGACAATATCTGCGAGAGCGAGGCTTGGTTCGATGATCAATATGCTCAACGCCTGGCAGTGGTTGATCATGGCGGCTATCCCGCCATTGATCGTGATGCTGTATTTCCTCAAGTTGCGACGAAAACCCGTGCAGGTCCCGAGCACCTATCTGTGGCGACGGACCATCGAGGATCTACACGTCAACAGCATCTGGCAGCGACTGCGGAAGAATTTACTGCTGCTGCTGCAATTGTTGGCGGTGCTGTTCCTGATCTTGGCGTGCCTGCGACCAGGCTTTCGCGGAGAGCAAACCTTGGGCAAGCGGTCGATCATCATGATCGACAACTCATGCAGCATGCACGCTACCGATCTCGGCCAATCGCGTCTCGAAGCAGCTCGCCAGCGTGCACTCGATATGATTGATTCACTAGGTCGCAGCGATGAACTGACGGACGCTCCCCAAAGCTCCCTTTCCAGTGCACTGGGATTGTCACCTGCGGACAGCGGTGATGTCGCGATGGTTATCGCCTTCAGTGACCGGGCAGATGTCAAACAAGGTTTTACCAGCGACAAGAAAAAGCTGCGAGCGGCCATCGACTCGATTCAGCCAACCAATCGCACGACAGACCTCAACGAAGCCCTGCGGGCCGCATCGGGCCTGGCCAATCCGGGACGGACCAGCCAAATCGAGGATATGGCGGATGTGCAGGTCGCCGAGGCCAAACCAGCGAAGCTTTATATTCTCAGCGACGGTCGATTCGGCCCACCCCAAATGGATCTGGGCAATCTTACGGCTGAGTATATTCCAATCGGCACGGCCGAGGCGAACAACCTGGCCATCCTGGCCTTTACCGTCGAACGCAACCTGGAAAAGGGAGGTCGCATCGAGGCCTTTGCGCGGGTCCAGAATTTTGGCAACTCCGCAGCCAGCGCCAGGGTCAGCCTGTCCCTGGACGGGATGTTGATCGATGCCTCGGACGTGGAAATTGATTCCCTGTCGAGCACAGGAGTGAGTTTCGAATTGGGAGAGGTCAACGAAGGGAAATTGCAATTGGAATTGGAAGTGGACGACGATCTCGAATTCGATAATGTTGCTTTCGCCGGTTTGGATCCACCACGACAGTTGGAGATGCTGGTAGTCAGCGATGGCAACACGGCGCTTGAAGCCGCGTTGGCGACCAAGCAGGCCCAAGATCTGGTGGCGGTACGCATGCTCGAACCCGATAGTTTGCAAACGCCCGAGTATCAACAATTGGCCGATTCGGGCACGATCGACCTGATACTCTACGATCAATGCTCTCCGACGAGCATGCCGCAGGCCAATACGCTGTTTATGGGCTCACTGCCACCTGGCGAAACGTGGAAGGCTGGCGAAGTCAGCGGACCGCAATTCATCATCGACAGCAATCGCGCACATCCTATGTTGCAGTATGTCGATATGGGCACAGTTCGCATTGTAGAAGGACAGGCCCTGGAAATGCCCAGCGGTGGCACCGAATTGCTGCGTTCAGACGCCGGCGTGTTGATGGGCGTCGCACCGCGCGGTGCCTACCAAGACGCTGTGCTGGGGATGCCCTTGATGCGCGTTACCGACGCGGGCATTTCGCCCAACACAGATTGGCCCATCAAACGCAGCTTTCCAGTCTTTATCCTGAATGCCCTCGAATACCTGGGAGGTGCGGTCTCCAATGCTGGAGCCAAGACCATTCAGCCCGGTCAGAGTGCGGTGCTCAATCTGGCCAATCGCTATGATAGTATTCGAGTCTCCGATCCCGACGGTAAGCAGATTGCATTGGACCGCAACGGCCAGCCCCAGTTAATCTTTACACAAACCGACCAATTGGGTTTCTACCAGGCTAAACCACCGGAGGCAGATCGCCTGCTGCAAATGTTCACGGTCAATTTATTCAGCGAGCAGGAGAGCGATATCGTTCCCGCTCCCGACGTGACGATTGGCGCAAAGCGTCGAAGCCAGCCAGCCACAGGTGGATAATGTCCGCGTCGAGACCTGGCGTTGGCTACTGGCCTTGGCACTGCTGGTATTGACGGTCGAATGGTATCTCTACAACCGCCGCGTTGCCGTTTAGCCAACGTGATGATGGCTGATTCATGTAGCCACCACGCTCCGTCGTGATGATCGCTGGTTTAGTATAGCCATCACGCCCGTCGTGGTGATGGCTGATTCATATAGCCATCACGCTCCGTCGTGATGGTAACTGCACAAATTGGACAACAATCTATCGAACCATGCTTACTTGTCTGCGGGCGTTAGTCCCATCTTTGCCCGATCGGGGTAGGCGGGTCGCTCAGGCGGAACAAAGGGATGGTCCTTTAATTCCTGCTGCAAGTGTTCGATGGCAGCGGTCAATTGTGGATCGGCTCCATCAAGCATTTGGGCGGGATCGTCGATGACTTCGATGTCTGGATCGACGCCATGCCCCTCGATGCCCCAAGTGCCATCGAGTTCATAGTAGGCAAAGGATGGCACGGTCACGCTGGCTCCATCGATCAGCGATGGACCACCGCTGATGCCCACCAGACCTCCCCAGGTGCGGCGGCCGATCAGCTTGCCCAGCCCGGCCTGTTTGAACAGGGCCGGGAACATATCGCCACCGCTGCCCGCCAAGCCGTTAATCAGCATGCATTTAGGGCCTTGGTGCGAGTCGGGGGGCCAACGCCAATCGCGTCCATCGCGTCGGGCCCAGAAGTTGGTGGCCGGGCGATTGAGCAGCTCAATAAATCGCGTTGGAATTTGCCCTCCGCCGTTCCAGCGATCGTCAATGATCAACGCATCCTTATCGGCTTGGGCATAGAATTGACGGAAAAGGTCATTCTGCCCTGGCTGGCCAGTGTTGGTGACGTAGATGTAGCCGATGCGGCCCTCAGATGCCTGAGCCACGTGGGCCCGGTTCTTTTCAATCCAATGCCGGAAACGCAGGTCGGAATCGTCGCTCGGCAGTCGCACGTCGATACGCCGGTCGTCCGCGTCGCGCTGGGGATCGTCACTAACGGTGATCGTCACCAGTTTTCCTCCCAGGCCTTGAAGTGCCGCATAGGGATTCGCATCCGTTGTCAACTCGCGGCCTTCGATGTCCAGCAGATACTGCCCGACACGCACACCGGCCACCTGCAGTGGGCTTTGAGCATCCGTATCCCAGGCTGCCCCCTGCCAGAATTCGGCGACGCGAAACCGGCCTTCGGAGGCCTGTAGTCGACAGCCAAACACGGCAGCCTTGCTGGAGGGAGCGTCTGCATCGGTGTCGGTCCCTCGATAATAGGCATGCCCGACATTCAGTTCAGAAATCATCTCGCCAATAATGAAGCCAACGTCCGAGCGGCTGTTCGCATCCTTCAGCAATTTTGCATAGCGTTTACGCACCGCTGACCAGTCCACTCCGTGCATTTGCGGGTCGTAGAAGAAATCTCGCTGCAACCTCCAGGCCTCGTGAAATATTTGTTCCCACTCCAGGCGGGGTTCAATGGTGGTTAGCATGCCCTCGGTACTGACTGCCTCACCTGGGCCCTTGCCGGCAGCTGCCTCGGCAATCGACAGCTTTCCGCCCTGCATCAGCAATAGCTTTTGGCCATCGGCAGACAGCTCAAAAGCGCCTCCGCCACCAACATCCTCCTGCTTGGGATCCTCGGCATGGATATCAAACAGGTGGATTGTCGACGGTCCATCCGTGCCCTGCCTCCGATAAATCAGCTGGCCCTTCTTATTGACGACCAATGATCCAAAACTGCCGCTGGCAATAGGCAGGGGAATACTTCGCCGCTCTGCCCCCTCGAACTCAATTTCCAGATCCTTGGGTTCCGACTGCGCCTTGCCCTGGTCGCCATCTTCGCCCTGCCCATCTTCCTCGTTCGCTTCGCCAGCCTTTGCTTTGTTTTTATTGCTGTCTTTATCTTTGTGTTCGTCTTTGTCCGCTGTCAGGCTCTGGTGGTTGTTGTCGCTATCCGTTTGGCCGTCCTCATCTTTTTCCTGCGCAGGCTTGTTATCTTTCTTCTTGGCTTTCTTCTTGTTCTTAGCTCTATTCTTTTTGGCGTCTGCATCTGCGTCCGACTTGCCTTCCCCTTTTTTCTCCGGCTCGTCTGCCTGCTGCTTCCAGCTGACCTGGTCCACCTTGGGGAGCAGCGGATTCTTTACTTCCGCGCGCAGCGGCAAAGCGAGCAGCACGCCGGTGTCGCGGTAAATAAAGCTGGTGCCGAGATCCTCGTATTGGGGATTCGAAAACCGGCGATTTGATTGGTAGTACAGGAATTCGCCTGCTCGATCGAACGCCGGCTGCGAGTCACTAAAATAACCGCTGGTCAACTGCAGGGCTTTTTCTTGATCGATGTCATACACCCAGATTGCCTGGTTCCCGACGGGCGTGTCGGCGGATTTGTCGTAGCCGATGAATCTCGAGTCATGCGACCAAGTGAGCGTAGGCTGTGATCCGCTGGGCTCGCGGTCAACCTTTTTCGTCAGCATAGAAGCCAGGGTGTGCAGGTAAATGGCTCCGGTCTTATCGGTAAAGGCAATGCGCTTGGAATCGGGTGACCAAACGGGTGAGTAGCGCCAGTGCGTACCGTCCTCGGTCAACTGCCGCGTTTCGCCGCGCCCGTCACTCTGCATGATCATCAATTCGTATTCGCCACTAGCGTCGGAAAAGTAGGCGATCCATCGCCCGTCGGGGCTCCAAGCCGGGTATCGCTCGGCAACGCCCGAAGTGGCCGTTAAATTCCGAGGCGTTCCGTGCTTGGCCGGTGCGGTCCAAATATCACCGCGGGCCTCGATAGCTACTCGCTTGCCCTCAGGAGAAATCGATGCGCCCGAAATGAATTCGGCTGCATCCACGATCTGCCGCCTTATTCGCGGACGGTCGCCCGGCATGCGGATCTCTACCGCTTTGGACTTGCCGGTCGACAAATCGAGCAGACGCAATGCGCTACCCTGCTGGTAGACAATCTCACCTGCTCCGCTCGGTCCAGGTCCCATGGCTGGCCATTTGACATCCAAGTTCGCATGCTTGGTAATTTGCTCGCGAGTTTGAGTGTTGGTGTCGAATTTCCAAATGTTGAGCCGATGTTCCGGCCCGGCATCGGAAAGATAATACAACTGGTCGTCGTGCCACATCGGCAGCGTATCGGTACCTTCCCAATCGGTGACCTGCTGACTGCGGTGCGATTCCAAGTGAAACAACCAGATATCCGAGGCCATGCCACCTCGATAACGTTTCCAGGTGCGCGTATCGCGGCTGTAGGGCGTATAGGCCAACCACTGTCCGTCGGGACTGATGGCTCCGTTGCTTCCGTAGGGAACATCCAATAACTCGGCAAAGGGATGTTCCTCTGAGATCGTCAGCAGCTGGGACATGCGCTGCAAGCCAGCGTACTCATTGCTACTGAACAGCAGTGCTCCGTCGGGGGTCCAGTCGCAGAGCATCTCTTTGGCGGGATGATAGGTAAACCGTTGTGCAATTCCGCCAGTTGAAGGAACGATATACAGATCCTCACCCGCTTCATAATTGCCGACAAATGCAATCTGAGTACCATCGTCATTGAATCGCGGATGCATCTCGCTACCCAAGGGGCTAGCCAAGGGCATGGCCACCCCACCCTCGCGTGAAACGATCCATAAATCGTCGGCGTAAGCGAACGCGATATGCGTCGCGCTGACGTCAGGGTAGCGCAGCATGCCCGCCTCAGGAATGTCTTGTGCGCAAGCTAGCTGAGGCAGGCTGAGGCCGGCCAAGGCAGCGACGGCCATGGCACACAGGGTGCGGACGGGGGCAAGAAGTTGGTGCATGAGCTGTAGATCCATGTTGCAAAATTTCGTTGGGACCGCATTGATTGTACTTCAATTGCCAGCAGCGGTGCTCTACTCGGCCAGCCAGATGCCCAAGGTCATGGCTCTCAATGCGGCCGCCGGTGTGGAAATCTGTCCAATGAGGACCCAGCGAACCAACGTGGGCCCAGCTAGCCCGCAGTGGAGCGGGGGCTGGTTCATCGGGCGAACGAAACCACTGGGTCACCGCGATTCTTCGTGCAAAAAACCGATGCCTATGCGGTTTCGATCCGGAAGCGAAACCCTGATCCAGGGCGCGCGTTGGCGTCGCGCATGTGCGGTCAATGAGCCGTCGCTCCACATGAATATGCATGCTCCATTCGGTAAAATCGCTGCTGCCGTCCGTAGGACAGCGGCACTTGGTCGCCTATCCTGTGTTCACTGGCCGAATGGCGGCAGTTGTTCGAATGATTTGAACAAAAAATGCATTTGGCACAGAGTGTGCACTGAGGTGAAGTGCATCGGGCTTGCACTATATCTAGCTCGCACTATATCTGACTCGCATAATATCTGGCTCGCATAATAAAGGGTCGGCAGGTCTCAGGCCGGGGCCGGACGTTTCCGGCCAAGCCGACCAGGCTGGGCTTTGGGGCATGTCCCGAGCCAATTCCTGCTTAGACATGAGGCAAGCCTGCCAGCCAGGCGATCCTCCAAAGGAAAGAAGTGAGAATTTATGTCCATCGACATGGAAATCCCCTCTCGTTCGAGGCGTTCAAACGCCAGCCTTACCGTGGATAATTCTGGTCCCTACCGAAACTTTGAGGGTGAGCATTGGCGCCAATCAATCGATGTCCGCGACTTCATTCAGTCCAATTACCAGCCCTACGCCGGCGATGGGACTTTCCTGGTTGGACCCACAGCCCGAACCGAGCGATTATGGGGTGAGTTAAGGCAGCTTCTCAAGCAGGAGCGCGAGGCCGGTGGGGTGCTGGACGCGGATACCCAGGTCGTGGGACGCGTTAATTCGCACGGTCCGGGATATATCAATCAGTCTTTGGAGCAGATCGTTGGATTGCAGACGGAAGCTCCACTCAAGCGGGCAATGTTGCCCTACGGCGGCTTGCGGATCGCGCAAAAGGCTCTCGAGTCGCACGGTCGGAAGATGGATTGCCAGACGGCGGCCATGTTTGAGCAACATCGCAAGACGCACAACGATGGTGTGTTCGATTGCTACACTTCGGATATCCGCAAGGCCCGTTCGGCGGGGGTGATCACTGGCTTGCCCGATGGTTACGGAAGAGGGCGCATCATCGGCGATTATCGTCGCGTCGCCTTGTACGGCACCGAGCGACTGATCCAGGACAAGCGAGCCGAACTTCTGGCCATGGAAAGCGAACCGTTCTCCGAAGAGTGGGTCCGGCAGCGCGAGGAAATGTCAGATCAAATCCGTGCCCTCGTTGACTTGACGAAGATGGCGGCTGCTTACGGTTGTGACATATCTTGCCCAGCGGCCAACGGTCGAGAGGCAGTACAGTGGACCTACTTTGGATATCTGGGGGCTGTCAAAGAACAAAACGGAGCGGCCATGTCCTTTGGCCGGACCAGCACGTTCTTTGACATCTATTTTGAACGTGACTTGGCCGAGGGAACTATCGATGAAGCGGGCGTCCAGGAAATCATCGACCATCTGGTAATGAAAATGCGGATCGTGCGATTCATTCGTACCCCCGACTATGACGAACTCTTTTCGGGAGATCCCACGTGGGTGACCGAGAGCATCGGTGGTGCTGGCGAAGACGGTCGATCCTTGGTCACCCGCACCAGCTTTAGAGTTTTGCAGACGCTGTACAATTTGGGAGCCGCGCCGAGCCGAACCTGACTGTGTTGTGGTCCGAGAAACTTCCCCGAAATTTCAAGGAATTCTGCGCGCACGTTTCCATCGATACCAGTGCCATTCAATATGAGAACGATGATTTGATGCGGCCCTATTGGGGCGATGACTATGGCATTGCCTGCTGTGTTTCGGCGATGAGAATTGGCAAGCAGATGCAGTTCTTCGGCGCTCGAGTTAATCTAGCCAAGACGATGCTCTACGCCATCAACGGGGGTCGCGACGAGAAGAGTGGAGAGCAGGTAGCACCGCCGAGCGAGCCGTTCCAGGGAGACTTTCTCGACGAACAGGATCTGCTGCAGCGTTTCGATGCGATGCTCGATTGGCTGGCCCAGACCTACGTCAAGGCGCTAAATATCATTCATTACATGCATGATAAATACTCGCCCGAACACCTGATGTTCGCGCTGCATGATCGCGAGATCTACCGCACCATGGCCTGCGGTATCGCCGGATTATCGGTCGCCGCCGATTCGCTATCCGCCGTCAAACACGCGAAAGTCAAAGTCATTCGTAATGCGCAAGGACTTGCGACCGACTACGAGGTCATCGGTGACTATCCAGCCTATGGCAACAACGATCCACGGGTCGACGATATTGCTGCTGGTCTCATTCGACAATTCATGGACAAACTCCGCGCTCAACCGACGTATCGAGGTAGCCACGCAACTATGTCCGTCTTGACCATAACCTCGAACGTCGTCTACGGCAAGAAAACCGGCAGCACACCCGATGGACGTCGCGCTGGGGAGCCCTTTGCCCCCGGGGCCAATCCTATGCACGGTCGCGATCGCAAGGGTGCCATCGCCTCGATGGCTTCCGTCGCCAGCTTGCCTTATGAGGAAAGCCAGGATGGCATATCGTATACGTTTTCCATCGTCCCCTCCTCCTTGGGCAGGGATATTACCACCCGCGTCAAGAACTTGACTTCGTTGTTGGATGGATACTTTGAGCAGACCGGCCATCACATCAATATCAACGTATTCGAACGAGAAACTCTAACCGATGCGATGGAACATCCCGAGTTGTATCCGCAGTTGACCGTCCGGGTCAGCGGCTATGCGGTCAACTTCATCAGCTTGACTCGCGAGCAGCAACTTGACGTGATCAGTCGCACCTTCCACCGTCAGCTGTAGGTCGGTTGAAAGGAACAGGGATGAAGGCCAATGCATGATTCAAGCTCGCATTCAGGAGCCGCAGCTTGCGACTGTCTGCTGGAGGTTCTGGACGCGGGCTCTCGTGGATCGAGTGGCCAAATCGTTGGGCACGTGCACTCGATGGAGAGCTGCGGTGCCGTCGACGGCCCCGGCTTACGCTACGTCCTGTTCCTCAGCGGCTGTCCGCTGCGGTGCTTATATTGTCACAATCCCGATGCCCAGGGCGCACCTGCGGGGCGTTTGCAAACCATTGACGAGACGGTGGCCGATATTTTGCGTTACCGATCGTTCATTCGTTCGGGAGGATTAACCATCAGCGGTGGTGAACCGCTGTTACAGGCGGAGTTCGTGCAAGGGGTCTTTGAGCGCGTGCGGCGCGAGGGTATCCATACCGCGCTGGACACTTCCGGCTTTCTGGGCGATCGAGCTGACGCCCGTTTTCTGGATGAGACCGATTTGGTATTGCTGGATATCAAGAGCTCCGATGCGGCCACCTATCAACGCGTTACGGGAGTCTCGTTGGAGCCTACGCTGAGATTCGCCGATCGCTTGAACTCGATGGGCAAGCCCATGTGGGTTCGATTCGTACTCGTCCCCGGTCTAACCGATGCGCACCACAATGTTGCCGGCGTGGCAAACTATGTTGCAACCTTAAAGCATGTGCAACGTGTGGAGATCCTGCCCTTCCACAAGTTGGGCGAGCATAAATATCGCGAATTGCGAAAGCGATATGAATTGCAGGACACGCCTGAACCGACCTCGGAACAGCTTGACCAATGCCGGCAGATTTTCCAGGACCACGGCGTGACAGCCCGATGATGCATTGCGGATGAAAGCGAGGGCGAAGGCATGCCTCAGTTTGACGTCTCGCAGTGATTTTGCGCCTTTCTTCAAGACCTGAAGCGTGAGTTTTGATGTTGCGCATTGAGCATTTTCCCAACGTTTTTCCCAACCCGACGCGTAAGCGAGGAAATAAATCATTGTAAGAATTCCTCGCTGACGCTTCGGGTTATGAAAGAATCGCAACTTCAAAACTGACGCATCAGGTTGTGAAAAATGCGTACTAACAAACGTGTCGGCGAGGCGGGCACTAGCTGAACTTCTCGCCTGTGCGGGGTCAGGCTAACCAGCTAGGCTACCCAAGAAAGGAGGATAGACGTAGAACTGCAGATCTCCAAGGCTCTCGCTAGAGACAGGCCCCGACTTTTTCATGGAGATTTATCAAAGTGGATCGCGAAAAGTACGAGCAGCTCATCCAGACTTTTTTTCGCTGGGATCAAGCGGCGATTGTTTCCGTGTTCGAGGAGTTGCTCAGCGCGGCGGCGGCAGCGGACAGCCAGCCGTTGCGAACGATGAGCCAGAACTACGAGACGGCTCAGGCCAATCCCGAGATCCATGTCTTGCCCGGGAATCTGAAAGACGCCCGCGATAGCATCTTCCCCTATTTCTGGGGCACGGACAGCTGGAATAGTCCGCTGCATCTAGAGAATGTTCGGGGGCCAGCCAACCACGCGTCCTTGATTGGGGCCATCGCTAGCCTGTTAAAAAACCCAAACTTGTGTACCGATCGCTATAGCCAACGCTCCAATGAGCTCGAGGTCAAAGCGGTCACTGCCCTGGCAAATCTGATTTTCTATCACACGCAAGAACCCTGGGGCGTGTTTACCATTGGAGGCACCATCTCCAATTTGTATGGCGCCAAAATTGGAATTGAAAAGGTGCTGCCAGGCGCTATGCAACGCGGGCTGGGAGGGCAACGCGTGGTTGGGATTACCTCCGAGGCCGGACACTACTCCAATTTGACCGTAGCCGGTTGGCTGGGAATTGGCACCGATCAGTTGATCAAAATCCCCTGTGACAGCAATTTGGCGATGCGCTTGGACCTACTCGAACGGCGACTCGAATCGCTGTATACCGAGGGTGCCAAGGTGGCTTTTGTGGTGGCCACGTTTGGAACGACCGACGGCTTTGGTATCGATGATATAGCGGGCATCCGCACCATCATCGATTCCATGGCAAAACGCTTTCAACAACCTTTGCCGCAATTGCACGTGGATGCGGCGGTCGGTTGGGCACTGACATTCTTGACCGATTACGCCTGTGACCAGAATCCTCTGCGTTTTACGCCTGATGTGATTGGCATCGTGCAGAGAGTCCAGACGCATTGTCGGGGTTTGCGTTCGGCAGATAGCGTAACCATTGATTTTCACAAGATGGGCCGCGGGCACTACCCATCCAGCGCTTTCATCGTCAACCGCCGCGAAGACCTTCAATTCCTGGCTCGAGATGTGGCCGACACTCCGTATTTTTCCGATGCCCAGTGGCGGCGTGATCCGGCCCTGTTTACGCTCGAATGCTCGCGACCTGCCATCGGACCCTATGTGGTGATGGCCTCGTTGAATGGCATCGGACTGATCGGCTGGCAGATGCTGGTGGCTCGCAGCCTGGAACTAGCCGAGAGGCTCAAGCAAGGCTTAATGCAGCTCGAGCACTGCCGTGTGTTGAATCGCGATACCGTTGGGGCCAGCGTTAACTGGTGGGTACTGCCCAAAGGCCGCGATGCGGAGAAGATATTCCAACAGATTGTAGATGGACAACTGAGCAGTCAGCAATGCGAGCGTTATTTTCGGGAGATCCGGCAACTCTACGATAAACGCGAACGCTCGCTAGACCCGGCCCTGGATGCACGCTTGGGTTTCACCACCAGCTTTGGATTCACGCCACACGATGTCGATATCCCCGCCTGGAAGGCGGTGTTCTTTAATCCCATGAGCACCGACGCCATCGTTGATCGCATTCTAGCCAGCGTAGATGAGCAGTTATAGGCGGTTGCAAT
>CAVPPY010000034.1:0-22426 GCA_963707245.1 Pirellulaceae bacterium | reverse complement strand
GTGTCCCCGAGGGGGAAGGGCTGGGGATGTGCCGGCTAGTCGGGCTCACCAGTCGATGGCTGCTGGCATTTCGCCGTAAGCCGTTTGGGGGACGATTTCTGGTGGGCTAAGTGGTAGGGGACTGGCCGGTAGGGGACTGAACATGGGCCTGGTGGGAATGGGAAGAAAGCGTGGATAGGCCGTCGGTGCGGGCAAATTCCGCGAGGCTTGCCATGCGGCCGCAGCGCGCAGACAAGCGTTGACCTGGCAAGCTGGATAAGCATCCGTCAGCACTGCAGCTGGAATCGTCGTCAAACCCATAGCAGGACGCACATGAGCAGTCTTCTAAGCTTCCAGGTAAACTGTCAGCAGCAATATGTGGGATTTCCCACGCATTGACAGCCAAGTGAGCTAGCCAACAACGCAGAAGGTAAGAATTGTGAAGCGTGATGTCATGGACTGCTCTTCCTTACATCATCCAATCGGTGACTAGCCTGGTGAACTTGAGGTGTTTGTGTCGACTTGTCGAATAATGCGACTTTGCCGGTGGGAGATGGTGCGGGCGGTGCGCTCGCCTGCCGACTTCAAAACCCGCTCCCTGCGAATCGGCCACTTGGAAGATCGGCTTCCCGGTCGTTCAGGCCGCCCTCAGCGGCTACAGCGATTGGCCGATGCGGATGCTGGCGCGTGCACACGGTGCGAGCTACACGTTGTGTGAGGTGATGCTGGACCAATTCTTGGTAACCTTTCGCGACCGCGACAAAAACAAGCACTTCTTGTACAACACGGCCGACGAACAACCGGTTGCCGGCCAACTGATGGGTGCTGAGCCAGAGCAATTTGCACGTCGGGCGCAGCGATTGGCCGAGGCTGGTTTCGCCGTCATCGACATCAATTTTGGCTGCCCTGTCAAGAAAGTGCTCGGTCGCTGTCGCGGCGGGTTCCACTTGAGCCAACCGGCAGTTGCCCTCGAAATTATCCGTCGCACCCGCGACGCGGTGCCTGCTGAAATCCCCGTTACCGTCAAAATGCGGCGGGGCATCGACGATTCTCAAAAAAGTCGCGACAATTCTACCACATTCTCGAAGGGGGGTTTGCCAGCGGACTTGCAGCGGCCACGGTGCATGGACGAACCGTGCAGCAGCGTTACAACGGTCCCAGCCGCTGGAGTTTCTGCGCGAGGTCAAACAAGCCTTTCCCGACCGCACCCTTTTGGGCAGTGGTGATCTATTCACCGCCGCCGACTGCCTGCGGATGCTGCCCGAAACAGGCGTAGATGGGGTCACCGTCGCCGCGGTGCGATCGGCAATCCCTGGATTTTTGAACAAGCCCGCGCCCTTGGCCGCAGGGCAGCCACTGCCCGACCGCCGACGATTCGGGAACAGGCCCATGTTGCTGGATCGAGCACTGGCGACTGGCCGAGGAGCTCTACGCACACGGATGTGGCCCGTTGGTATGCAAATTCGGCATCAAGTACTCGGCCGCGCACCCGAGCAGGCCAGTCCCTGACCGCCTTGTGGTCGCGTTCGAGTGCCAATAAAGGTGGAATGGAATTCAGTTTTGGTTGCCGGTATGCCCAAAATACTGCGAGGAACTCCACCCCTCCCACAACCGCCCCGCGCCACAGGTGAGTCTTCGGCGCGCCGAGTCCTGAAAATCCCAAATTGTGGCAAAATTTTGACAGCCGGGGATGCTATTGCATAGCCGATACAGCTGGTGGTATGGCACCGAAAATGCAATCGTATAATGGCGAGTGACTTTCCCTGCCTGTTGCCGCTTCCACGTGGTTGCTTTTGGATTCTTTTGGGAACTTAGGGAGACGCTTGATGTTTCGGAAACTTGGTTTGCTAACGGAGTTGCTCCCTGGGCCGCCTTTGCTGGTGGAAGGATGGGGCGGGCTTGGGTTTGCCGCACCGAATTGCCGCTGCCGACGCTGTCTCGCGAGGACTATTCTTGTGATTCAAGCGTGGCAAGGCAGCCCCTTTTGCTGCGGCCTGTGAAGCCCTCAAGAAGGAATGGATCCTGTCGCATCAGCCGCCTGACGCATGCGGCGGAAAGTGCCAACGACACTCGCATTCGCAAGGACATCGAGCTCGGGTTGTTGGAGCGACAGCTCCCCCGAGGCCTGGTGGTGATTGTGGAGAACCGCGGAGCACGCAGTCGGGCATCTCGACACGCGACACTTCCTGCCTGCTCTTCGATTAATTGTGTCGCCATCCTAGCGGAGCTCGATGGATACACCTGAGATGCGGGTTGCTGCTGGACCGGCACCACGGCCATGCAGGCTCGTTATCCAGTGCTCTAGGGGTATTGCAGCAGAACGAGATGCCCGTTACATTCTTGTTATCGCCTTGCATGGACTCGAACGTCATGTGCGTAGAAATCTGGAAATCTTATTGGGATGACGCCCGCAAGAGGAAATTGGTGGAAACTGACGTCACGTGATTTCATTGAAGCCAGCCACGTCTGGAGATCCGAGGCTCATGCATGGAGATCAGCCGCTGAGCCTTTGATCTGCTGATGGCCACCTTGCCATTATGACCTGTGAACGACGAGTCAGTGCTTCTGCTGGATCGTCTTATCCCGATGCATCTCTCCTCGTTGCGTTTATCGGCGCCGACCACTTTTCCAATATCGATCTCGCCGATTGCAAGCCAGCGTAAGGAGCCGATCTGGCGGGCATCACCCACCCGGTCGGCGCATCCAATCGGTGAAATTGGGACGTCAACTGGAGGAGGACACCCACGAGCGTCTACAATGCACAGTTGGATCGGCCCTCGATGGTGGCATGATGGGTGGCGGCGGCGAAAACGGCGGAACAGCGGCAGCGACGATGGAGATCAACGGGGAGCATGACCGGTGCCGAGGTGGGAGATCTCTTCGATGGCGGGGACGCAGGTGGGAGGCGGATTCGCGCGGCACCCAAGCCCATCGATACGGAGGATCTGCAAACCTGCGCCGCCCGTCGGATGTCGTATCAGCTACCTGACGATTCACACCGCGCCGATGGCAAGCCGCGGGATGAAAACCCAACAGCGCGCCTCCGGCCGCTGCGGCACAGAACGATGCCAAATTGCAAGGCTTGGTGGTGGATTTGTCCGAATTGATTGATGATGTTTAAAAGGCCGACATCATCGATCTGAAAAGATCAAGCTACCTGCACCCAGCTGTTAAGTGCTTCAGATTCCGATTCAGAATATCATGAACTTCGTGGATGAGAGGCGTTCCGGGATACGGCGGACGCTATCCCGAACTGGGATAATGTTTTGTTCTGAATGGTTTTGATGGGCTGTTGTTGCTCGGCGAAGGCGGTACCCGCTGCCAGCGGGTGATGCCGGGAGCGATCCCAATGCGGGTGCTCATAGACGGGAACGGCTCCCGCTGGGCCCCGCCCCCGCCGGTTTGCTGTGCCCGAGTTGGTGCGCCTGGTCCAACGAATGCGAGATGAAGTCGGTGAGGCTCCGGCTCGAAAAATTTTCTGGCAAGCCGCAGGCTGCCATTCGAAGTTGCTTGTTACGGGAGTTCCGCCTTGAAGCCACGCAGGGCAAGCATGGGCCGACCGCTCGAATACGCGCCACCGCTTCCCTGCCCCATCAAGTCGCTGACGTTGGGCGGCAACAGTTTTGGACTGATCACGCTTGGCGGCAGGGATGGCGTCTGCAATGCAATGCGATCACTGGCCACTGGCGTCCGCCGGACGCGCGGAACGTCGCCATGCATGGGGCAGTCGGCTAGCCTGGGAAGCAGCCCTGGAGAGCGAAGGTCTAGAAAACACGCCGCCTACAACGCACGCGGTGGACCATCGCACGGCCTGATCGGTCAGCCGAGTCCATGTGCAGCTGGGAGAGCATTAGCCAGCCGGCGTGGGTCGTCAGTTTTCGATCGTGTATTTCGAGTCCTGCCAGTAGCCGCAGTTCGATCAGCGACCATGCGCAGGCATTGGCGAATTTGTCGCCAGCTTGCCCCCGCAGGTGACCCTCCAGTTTGGTGGGGCACAGTATGGAAAATATCGTTGCCCGGACCTGTATCGGCGACCTGCAGGCACGCCGGAGACGATACACACGCTCAACCGCATCAAGCAGGTGGTCATGCTGGGGCGCCCAACCAGGGAGCTCCCATCGCAAGACTGCTGTCCAAGACAGGCGTCTTCGGCTGGGTTGCCGGAAGGCTGGTCTGGAATTGGGGCCTGGTTGGACAGTCTGAGCAAAGCCAGGCATACGCCCACACGTCCCTTTGGGATCGTGGCGGGTAATATCCAATCCCCTGTCTCGAATCGAGCCGGAAAAGGGGCGAGCGATTTTGTGGTGACTGTCGAGGAAACTAAACTGCCGGAGTGACAGCTTCTTGCAGGTCGACGCTGGCACACATCGTATGGACGACCCACAGGTTCAACAGGTGGTAGAGAATTTCCTGGTCGACCATAGATTCTAGGCTCAGCTTGACCCCTGGCCCCAGATAACTCTCGATCCACAATTGGGAATTGAAACATGCAAATCCATCTTCCCGGCGGCTCACGCCGCAATTCTGGAGCCACCACTGGAGCTCTCGAGTGCCGCCTTGCCGGCAGGTACCGCGCACGGTGCCTGCCGAAGAAATTACCACTCCAGCCAGCCTCGCCGATTGCTCAAGACACTGAAGATTGGGATGGTGAAATCCGAGGGTAATCTGACAGAGAAATTTAAGATCGCGAAACAGGCTGGTTTTGAAGGGATTGAGCTGAATAGCCCTGGTATTGATATCGCACAGACGAAACAGGCCATCGCCGATTCTGGTTTAGTGGTCGATGGTTCGGTTTGTGCAACGCACTGGCGAGATCATCATTCGGCAGCGGACTCCAGCGTCAGAGCCAAGGCGCTGGCCGATCTGAAAACGGCGATTACCGAAACCCACGCGGTCGGTGGGCATACGGTGCTGCTGGTCGTAGGGCATGGCGATGACGGGCCCGAAACCGAGATTTGGCCGCGTTCGATTGCCAACATCCGGCAGGCATTGCCGCTGTGCGCCGAGCTGGGGATGACCATCGCCATCGAAAATGTGTGGAACAAGTTCTTGTATGAAGACGAAGGTCCCAACGATCAGTCAGCTGAAAAGTTTGTGCGATATGTGGATGAATTCAACTCGCCATGGGTGGGCATGCAGTTCGACATTGGCAATCACTGGAAGTACGGCAATCCGGCCGAATGGATTCGTCAGCTTGGCAAACGCGTGGTCAAGCTGGACATCAAGGGCTTTTCACGCAGCAAGAACAGTTGGGCGGACATTACCGAAGATGATTTGCCCTGGGCAGATGTGCGCTTGGCCTTAGACGAAATAGGATTCCATGGCTGGGTCGCGGCAGAAGTCGGCGGCGGCGATTTACAACGTCTAACCCAAATTGCTCGACAGATCGACAAAGCCTTAAACATCGGTTGAGCGTTCCTCAAGCTCACGAGTCTCGAGTTCAAGATTCTTAAGTGCACGAGTCTTGAGCGCACGAGCCTTGAGCGCTCGCTTTTCGAGGTTTCGGGCGGCATAGGCCGAGCGACGATAGCGTACCAAGTTGCTCAGCGATCTCGTCGAAGTCAATTTCGTCTTACCCCACACGAGGCAGACGCCGGTCAAGGCCACACAGGCCATGCAGCCTAGCAGCCCGGCTTCGGGGCCGAAGGCCCCGCCCGTCCATAGGGCATCGCCCGCCTGAGTAATCTCGATCAAACTTTGGTGGAATTGATTGCCGCTGACCGGAAAGCCGAGTATCGGACCCTGCACCAGATTCCAGGCGATATGCAAGCCGATGGGGCCAGCCAAGCTGCCGGTTGCGACTCTGGCCGTGGCCAGCATCACGCCGGCTAGGCCCACGCCCAGATTACTGATCCAGGTTGCGGCCGGATTGAATGCATGCAGCAAGCCGAATACGGCCGAGGACAAAAGCACCGCTAAAATTACAGCCGGCCATCTACCCAGGCAACGCAGGCCCTCGCTTAGATTCTTGAGGTGGTAGCCGCGCGAAAGGACTTCCTCCGAGATACCAACCAGTAGCATCAGGCCCAGAGCCAAACCAAGTTGCCTGGACAGGGAAAACAAGTCGAAGCCCTTCGCCGGACCAATCCTCTCGATCGTGATCCAACCGAAGATCCACTCTACGCCGAAGATCCACGCCATCGCCACGGCACCCAATCCAAAACCAATCCCCAGCTCAAGTAGCCACTGGGGGTCGAGCAGGCGGGGTCCGGGAGAACCCAAGCGTCCACAGCTGGCGCCGATCGATCCACCAACTGCACATAACAACTGTGGCCACTATGGAGAGGCATTGCAAGAGCTCCATCCACAGCAACATGCTGCTGCCATTGGGATCGAGGTGGTAGCGAACCGCCAGCAAGCCCGCGGGCAGAATCAAGACCAACAGCAACATGAGCAGCCAACACAGCTGTAACAACAAACGCCAACCGGCGCACAGTCGTCGCTGTTGGAGGTTGTAAAACAATAAGATTATGGAATGCACGGCGTATTTTCTTTGATGAAAAATATTTCTCTCTAGCTCACCGCATCCATGCATTTAGTCCCAGCTTAAGGCGAGCGGCGGATAAGAACCTACCTGTAGTGGACGAGGTAACGAGACCCTGCGGCAAGGACTCGTTACCTCGTCCACTACGATTGGGTAGGAACTCATCTGCCGCTCGCCTAATCCTATAGTCAGGTCCGTGGGGATCAAGTTAGAACTGCACTTGGGGATTTGGCCCCAGTGCATTAAATTGCGGGAATTAGGATGCTTACACTCTAGGAGGCGAATATGAGTTGGTTGCTTCGATCATTGACATTGCTGCTATTGGCAGGCTACGCTTTCTCATCTCGAACTGCGTTCAGCGAAGAGTCCCAAGAGACTTTGTCGGTCCACGAGGTCCGCGCGCTGCTGAACACGATCGATCCTTATCTTCCCGAAAGCGACGCCAAACTCGCTGCAACTGTCAATATCTTCGGCTCGACAAGCATGGATACGCTGGTCCACGGGTGGGCCACGGAGTTCAAACGCTTCCACCCAGAGACCAAGTTTGCCATCTCAGCCGAGGGCTCCGAAACGGTTTTCGATCGACTAGCCAAAAACCCCGGTAGCATGGGTATGCTATCGCGACCTGTAACGGAGCAGGAGCTCGAAAAACTCAAGTCGCAGGGAATGAAGCAACCGGTGGCGATAACCGTAGCGCGAAGCTCTGGGGATCTTTGTAAATGAAAAGAACCCATTGGAGTCGCTGACCCGAGAGCAATTCTTCCAGCTGTTTTGCACTGCGGGTGCTAGCGAACCATTGACATGGAGCGGCCTGGGTGTAACGGGCGGGCTGGCAAGTGTGCCCGTTAGCGTCGTGGCTAGAACCAAAACTAGTGGCACTCAGAAATTCCTGTCCGAATTCCTATTGGCTGGTCAAAGCCTGCGACCCTCGTCCAAGGCCTTTAACTCCAATGCGGAGGTAATCCAAGCCGTCGAGGCGGAACCGGCAGCGGTCGCCGTGGCTGGCCTGAAGTGTGGAGGACATGGGGCCAAAGCCTTGGACTTGCGTGATGCGGCGACGATCATGTCCCACGACGACCATGCGGTTTTGATGGGTCAGTATCCACTGGTACGTCCCATGACGATCGTATTGGACGTTGGACGCAATGATGAGCAAGCGCGTGCCAATCGCGAATTTCTACGATTCGCGCTACACCAATCTGGCCAGGCGCAAACCATCCTATGCGGCTTCTTCCCTTTCGATCCGCCTACGCTGCGCGGAGAGTTGCTAAAACTGTCCCAGTCTGCGAGCAGTGTAAAAGGTGGCTGAGCCGTGTGTGCTGCCGGACGAAGCGAGGTCTGCAGCGACCAACAAGCGCCTGAAACGCCCCAAAAATTCACAGATTCAAACAAAGGATTGCACGCATGATTCAGACTTATCTGACGAGAGTTACCCAGGCCAAGTACCTGCCAGCTCTACTGGGCTCGCTTTGCCTGATGGGTCAGGCTTGCGGCCAGACGGCTCAGCCCGTCGCCTATTCCAGCGCAAGCTCCAATCAAGGCTGGGGTAACACCGGTTGGAACAACAGTGCTTGGAATGGTGCCGGATGGAACAACCCGGCTGGCACTTCCGCCAAAACCTGGGTATTGGGCGTTAACGGGAACAATACTGATGTGGGCGTCGGCATCACCGCAGTTTCCCCCAACTCGGCCGGCGCTTGAGCCGGTCTGATGCCAGGCGACTTGATTATCTGCGTTAACGGCGACCAGGTTGGACTGGTGGGCACCAAGGTCTTCGATATTTCAGAAGAATTAAACCACCATGCCGATTCCAGTGGTGCGCGTGCGACTGACCATACAGCAGCGCACATCGCCGCAGGTCCGTGTGATTACAGTGCAACTGGACGACCGGACAGCAGGCTTGACCGGCAGCCTGATGATTCCTTCCAGCGGACTTCCCCCAAATTCGGTGATCACCGTTCAGTTGGAAAATGTGACCCGCCCCTACTACGTCGTACGCAACGGGCAACAGTCATTTCCAGCCCCGAGCTACGCACAGGGTCGCATCCCGTTTTCGATTGACTACGATCCGGCATATATCTTCCCGACGGATAACTATCGTGTAAGAGCTACCGTGATATCCAATGGGGCGACCATCCTGGATACTGCCCAACCGCCGATGGTGCTCACGCAAGGCAGACCCAGCAGCGCTGAGTTGATCTTGACCCCAGTATCCTTTGCTTTCAGCAATGCCCCTGGTGGCGGTGCGGTGACGGCTGGATATGCGAGTTACGATGCTGCTACCCAGCAGATCACTGCCGCCTATCAGCGTTACCTGGGACGTGCGCCTACCACAACCGAACTGGCAGCCTGGCAGCAGTTTCCCGAGACTGCGCTGCGCATCGTCCATGCAGCAGCAGTTCTTGGGCAGCCAAGAATATTTTGATCGCACGGGCAATAACAACATCGTGTGGATGGAACGCGTGTTCACGGAGATCACCGGCCGAGTGCCCACAGCTGCTGAGATGGATCAATGGATGCGACGTTTTGCAAGCGTCAGTTACTCGCGTTCCGAAATCCTCAGGGAACTCACGACCGCCGCTGGACGCTAAAAGCGCCTGTCACCATCCTCGGCCGCACGGCGAATCTGTTTGATGCTATGCTACAGGAAGCATGGTCCAAGCAGATTCGCCCGCTTGAGCTAGTCACTGCTGAAGCGGGCGATAGTGTGCAGGCCAATGTCAGAATCTAGCGCGACCGGGACTCACGCAAAACTAAAGCGCGGGAGCAGGCAAGCCTTCGTTTTCTCCCGCTGGACTGTCGGGCTCGGAGGCAGGCGCGGATTGCGTGTGGTCGATGCCTAAAGCGTGGGTGATGATCAGGTAGATTTGAAAAAAGACGGGCACCTGGAACAAGACCAGGACCGTTGAGAGCATGAGTCCAAAGGCGATGCTGGTGGCCATGGGGACCAGGAACTGGGCTTGAAATGAAGTCTCCATGAGCATCGGAAATAATCCGCCGATGGTTGTTAGACTCGTCAGGAAGACCGGTCGCAAACGTCGCCTGCCAGCCTCCAGTAGGGCTTGCTCCGGTTCCATACCCGAACGCACTCGGTGATTGATAAAGTCGACTAAAACGATCGAATCGTTAACCACTACACCGGTCAAGGCGACCAGCCCAAAAAAGCTGAAGAGCGTGACTTCGATTCCCATCACCGCATGTCCCCAAATCGCTCCAATAACGCCAAAGGGCACGATGCATAGAATTAACAACGGCTGGAAATATGAGCGGAATTCGACCACGAGCAAAACGTACATGCCCAGCAGGGCCATGGCGCAACCCCAGCCCAAGCTCTCGAGCGATTCCATCGTTTGCTTTTGTTGACCCTCCCAATTCACCGATACGGCAGGGTATTTTTCTGCAAACAGTTTTGGCAAATACTCCAGTTTGAGCTGGTCGATGATTTGCTGGGCATTAGCTTCGGTAGCGTCCAGGTCGGAAGTGATGGTAATCGAGCGGCGTTGGTCCAGGCGATTGATTTCCGAATAGCCTTGGGTCACCGTAATCTCTGCCAATTCGGTAATGGGGCGTTCAACGCCATCACTGCCACGAATGCGGATTTCCGAGAAGCCAGTCAACGAATTGCGTTCGTCTTGGGGATAGCGGACCATGAGTTTGACCTCGTGGCGTCCGCGCTGCAGACGCATGACTTCCGCGCCGTAGTAGGTGTTGCGTATGGTTTCCGCCAATTCCAGATCGGTGACCCCCATGGCCTGGGCCCGATCTTTGATGCGAATCTGGAACTCGGTCTTGCCAGGTGTGGCGTCGTCGCGGATGTCATACACACCTTTATAGGTGGCCAATTTGGCTTTCGTCTCTTCAACGGCCGCCACCAATTGATCGTGTTTGGCGGCGGGCGCCAGCAGTTTGAATTCAATGGGATTACCGCCCGGACCGATGCTGGCGGAGTCAAAGGTGACGCGTTCTGCGCCATTGAACTCGCCAGCGGCCTTGCGCCACAGATTGATCAGATCGGTACTGCTGATAGCTCGGTTACTCGAGTCGTGCAACTCGACGAATACTTGACCCACGTGACCGCCGCTACCATTGCCGGTGGAGCCCATCGCGCCCTGCGCCGTAACCTCGCCTACTTGTCGGAAGGTCAACTTGACCGGGCCTCTTGGCGACGATCCCGTACCGGCTTGCACTCGTAGTGAATCCTCGGTTTCCTGATCGCCTCGGCTATCAAAGTAATCTTCGCTGACCTTGCGGATCGAACGCTCAATCGTCTGGGTGGCCTCGTCGGTTATCTGCATCGGCGTTCCGTCGGGAAACACAATTTGTGCCAGAATCTGATTGCTATCACTCTTGGGGAAGGGATTGAAGGGAATCAATCCAGCCTGCACCACGCCGATGGTGACGAGCAGCATGCTGATACCAATGCTCAACCCCAGCAAAGGATATCGGAGCAAGAACTTGAGGATGGGCAGATAGACATAGTCCCCGAAGCGATCCATCAGTCCGCCGCATAGGGCGCTGCCGCGATCGATAAAGGAGATCAGTGGATTAAATATTTTAGAGAAGCCAGCCATGATGTATTGCCCCAGCGTCTGAGGATCTTCGACTTGACCGTGGGACAGGTGACATGGCAGGGCTGTCGAGGCTTCTATCAGGGATATCACCAGCATGGCGATGATGGCTACGGGCATGACGGCGATGAATTTGCCCATTACGCCGGAGACAAAGAAGAAGGGCAGGAAGGCAATGATGGTCGTGCACACCGCCGTGGCTACCGAGGGCAGGACTTCTACCGTGCCATCAATGGCGGCCTGCACATAGGGCTTTCCGAGTTTTCGGTGTTCGTAGATGTTCTCGCCAACCACGATCGCATCGTCAACGACAATCCCCAATGCCATCAAGAACGCGAACATGCTCAACATATTCAGCGTCTGTCCGGTCAACAGTAGAATGACGCCAGCCCCCAAAACGCAAATGGGAATCCCCAGCGAAACCCAAAATGCCAGCCGGAATTCGAGAAATAATGCCAGCAGGATAAACACGAAACACAAGCCTTGAATGCCATTGCTGCGCAGCATGCGCATGCGGTCGGCAACATCGACGCTGGTATCTCCCCAGACCTGCAGCGCATAGCCGGCGGGCACTTGGGCCTGCTCCACATAGCCATGGACAGCATCGGCAATTTGGAGCAGGTCTTCGTCGGCAGTACGATCAATGCTGACCACCAACGCGGGTTTCCCGTTGACCTCATTGATGACCGGCTTGTCCTCAAATTCATCGTGCACATTGCCCAAGTCGGCAATTCGCAACACGACTCCATTCTGTTGGGCTATGACTGGCAGCTGTTCGATCTCCTGGCCAAACTCCCGACGGTTCTTACCCCGCAGCAGAATTTCTTGGCCATCGGCTTTCAACTGTCCACCGGGTAACTCGATATTTTCACGTCTGAGAATTTGAGCCACATTCGAGAGCGTCAAGCCATATTTTCGCAGCGTATCTTCGGAGATCTCGACATCGATCTGAAAAAGCTTTGCCCCGAGGATATTGGCTTGGCTGACCGTTGGTAGTTCCAGCAGCGATTCGCGGACCGATTCAGCTACCTCCCTCAATTTGATGGCTGACTGTGGGTCATTCGAGGCGGGACCAATCACGGCCAGCCGAATTGCCGGTTCGCGGAAGGTAATTTGCTCGACCTGAGGTCTCTCGGCCAATTCTGGAAAATTGGTGATCCGCTCGACACGGGACCGGATTTCGGTGACCGTTTTCTGTACGTCATTGACGTTGGAATTCAGTTCCACCAACACATAGCCGCCGCCTTCGCGGGCGATGCTGACCAAGCGTTTGATACCGTCCAGGGCGCGAACCGCCTCTTCCACTGGCTGGCAAACTCCCTTTTCCACATCTGCTGGTGATGCGCCGGGATAAGGGATCGAAACCAGAATGACCTCCAGTTCAAACTCCGGGAACGTCTCGCGTCGCAACATGGCAAAGCTGACCAAACCTGCGATCAGCGAGGCGACCACGGCTACATTCATGGCGGGCGAATTATTGACTGCCCAACGAACCAACGATCTCATGGATCAAACCTTCATCTAAAGTAGAGACGCCGCATCTTGGTGGCTTACAGGTCTGCAGTAGAAACACGGACCGTATCCGAGCCGTCGCCCGCAATGCCTGGCAGGGGTGTCACCACGACGTAGTCACCCGGGGCCAACGCGTTGCCAGTAACTTCGCAAATCCAGTACTCAACATCGTCCGCCGAGTCCTCGGTCAAGGTCTGGCAATCAAATGCGCCCACGACTTGAATTCCATCCAGCACTTTTAGAAATCCTGCGCTCTATTCTGCGGGATTGATTTCCATAGTGCGGGCGATATCCGGGGCGGGATCGGGCAGATTGCCTTGATCTTCTTGTTTGCCCTCGACAGCAATCAATTTTGCGTTCTGCTTCTTGACCATCTCAAAGGCGGCTTCATCGGACTCGAATTTCCAGATGCGATTCGTCCCAGTTGCTGGCTTGATTCCCAGCTTGGGGACGAGCAGCAGTTGTGTCGTCGGTCTGGCCTTGATCATCACTTCCACAAACATGCCGCGGACCAAGGTTTGTGGGCCACTGCGTAGCGAATTTTGGGATAGTTCATCATTGATGCGGAATTGCTCCGGTTGGTCAACGACCACACGAATCGGCACGGTGCGACTTTGGGGATCTAGACCGGCCCCTTCGTAACGATCGAGTCTCCCGTCCCACTCGTATTTGATGGAATCGCGACCCGACAGATTGAATCTGACTTTGACAGGGATAGGGGGTAATGTGTACCTCGAGGCTTGGGCAGCATTGACTAATTGGTCGGCGCTCAGGTTGGCTTGGTCCAGGACCCAATACAACTGGTCCATCCTCAGGCTGACGGCCACTTCAACTTTTGAAGTGTCTTCGATGGTCAACAGCGGCGCACCCCGCTGCACGAAGGAGTCGGCTTCCACATTCTCACTGACGATGCGGCCTGTAACGGGTGCCCGTACATAAGTCCGTTCCAGATCCAACTTTGCTTGCTCGAGCTCCGTTTCGGCCAGGCGAATCGCCAGCTCGAGACGCGAAATTCGCGTTTCAAAGGTGCGAATTTGGTTCTGCAAAGTTACACGCTGGTTGGTGCTGCTCAAGCGTGCCCGTTTGGCCTGGTCCAACTCCGAGATGCTGGTAAAGTTAGCGCCCAGCGACTCCATCCGCACGACTTCTTGGTCTGCCAATGCATACTCCTGGTCGGCCACCTCAATCAGCCGCTGCGAGTTTTCGATATCCTGCTTGAGTTCTTGTAAGGCCGCTAACTCCTGGTCTCTGCGGCGCGTCAGACGTTCAACTTCCAGTTCGTAGTCGCGCGGATCGATCCTGAGTAGCAATTGTCCCTGCTTGACATAACTACCGTTCCGCACGGCGATGTCCTTTTCTATCACCTTGCCGGCCGCTTCGGCCGCCAACTCAATTTCGCGATAGGGGACAACGGTGCCGCTAACCGGAATGTCAAGTGTTTCTGACTTCTCTGCCAAGGCCAGGACTCGTTGAACCTTGGCCGCCGACATCTTCGACAGCAGAGACGCGGGATCGGTACCCAAGGGGGGCACCTTGGGCGGCTCCGGTGGTCGCATGGCGACATATACGCCAATACCCGCGCCTAACAGCAGGAGAGGAATGACAATCCCAAATAAAATGTTCTTGATCATGAATAATTTTCAATCCGCTACACAAAAGTTGAGTCGAATTCGATTTGCTATTTTGCTAGCTTTCACTCGTTCGTTGAGTCTTAGGTCCTCTACATCTCCAGGGCTTGCCGAGAAACCGTCCAGTGCTGATTCAGGCTGAAGCATCGCGTATCGAAACGGCTTCGCCCTGGGGGGGATCCAAGGCTTGAATCTGCGCCAAAATGGAATCGCACACGCTATCGGCATAGAGCAAGGGATCTTCATTGCAGTCGGTGTTCAAGCCAAGCATCGCGCGAACGCTGCGGCCAGTGCGAAGAAACATGCACCGAGCCAGAATTTGCGTGGCCAGCGAGATTCGCAACTGCGGATCATGGTGGCGATTGTCGATGACCCGAGACAGCAGCCCCACCAAGCGATTGAAATCGGGCTGGATGTAGGCTTGCAACCGCTCGGCGACCTGCTCCGACGGCGACAGTATCTCGCGCAGCATTAGAGTGCTCTGCCAGGGCAAATTGGATGGAGCCGCCATGCGGCGCATCACCGCTCGCAGAAACTGACGCAAGAGTTGAGCTGGCGGCAGACCTTCCGACTCGAAATCCGGAATGGGGAACAGACGCTGCTTTCGTTCACAGGCCGCTTCGATACACCGCACGTACAGCTTCTGCTTGTCGCCGAAATAGTAATTGATGGCGGCCACGGAACAGCCTGCCGCTGCGCAAATCTCGCGCACCGTGGCCGAACTACCCTTGTTGGCGAAAATTTCGCCAGCCACTTCTATCAGCCGCTCTGCGGTTGTCCTATCTGCCGCCTCGGTCATGCACCCTACCAGTGAGAGTTGATCAACTGCCCTGTACCACCGCCTGACGCGCTCCAAGGCGAAGGCGATAGCAGACTAAAACACCTGTTTCAAACAAGTGTTTCGACATTATGGCAAATGATCAACCCCCAATGAAAAGGGCTAGCGAGAAGTCCATTGGGAGTGATTGCGGCTATAGCCGATATGGCGGTGCCAGCTAGGGTGTGGATTGCTGCCGAACCACCCATAGGCATAGGCTGGCTTGGGGGGCAGTTGCTGCAATGCCGGGGGCACAGCACGATGATGGTGCTGAGGGGCTGGGGTAAGAACCTGGTGGGGGGGCTGGATGGGGGGTGCGAGCGTCGGCTGTGCACCATGGCCGTGATTGGCCCAAGGAAAATGAAGGTGTTCACCGCCGCCGCTGAGTTGGGGGCAGCTGATCCATAAACAGCAGCCGAGGATACTTGAAACGATTTTCATGATTTTGCACCTGCTTGGAGAGACCTTCGCGTCGGCTTGGCTTGCGCCTTGCCCTTCACTGCTGCAAAAGAGTGGCTTGAACCGCGAGCCGAACGGTCCGTGGCGGCCGAACTGGAATCGCCCTCAACTCTAGCACACGCATAGACGTGCCAAACGGACTGGTGGGGACGAAGACAGTGGTAACCCACTAACTCGTGGCCCCGTGCTCAATCTGGCCTGTGCGATGCGCTGTGGCCAAGAGCAGGTTTGGAAAGAGCCGGCATCGTCCATCCATCCGTCCATCCGTCCATCCGGATGCGTGGATGGAGCTTGAGGATGAAAGAAAAAACAAGGTTTCAGGTGGTTCAGCGTTGGAAATTCCAGGAACGCTGGCCGTAACGTTGCTCAACCAACTCGCGCATGAGTTCCCAGGGTGGTTTGGCCAGCACGGCATCGGCTCGCCAAACTCGGCGTAGGGAATCGCGGAGTGCTCCTGCCTCGATGCCCAGGTTGGCCAGAAAATCGGCGTGGGGGCGACCCGCCCGATATTCCGGCTCGCGGGGCGGATGCTTGAGCAGTTGTCCGACCAAATCCAACTGCATATCCAGCAAGAGTGTGCCGTGGTATAGCATCCAGCGGCGACAGACTCGCAGACTATTGCCGCTGACCTTTACTGCCAAGCCCGCGGGCGGGTCGCCACGATCCGCATCGACGACCAGATCGCAGTTACCCAGCAGACGAATATCGGCTCTGTAGGGTTGGATGGCCCAGATCAAGTGTTTCATTACGTACTGGTGGGCTGCGTCCAGCATGCGCAGCTGAGGGCGTTTCTCCAGGTCCAGCAGCACTGCGTAAAACATGCAACCCTGGCTAGCGACGATCGAGGTACCGCCACTCACCCGTCGCAGGATCGGCACCTGCAACCGCTCGGCCACCTCGCGCTGGACTTCGGCCTCGACGCGGCTGCTGCGCCCGACGACGACAAATGTGGATGGCGCATTCCAGACCCGCAATATCTCCTCGTGGTGCCATCCACGCTCGGCGGATTCCAGCAGGGCTTCGTCCAATGCCAAGTTCTCTGCCAACGCTGGAAGATGGGTTTCGACGAAGCGCATATTCTGCTGTGGTATCGAGTTTTTGTTAGAATATTGGGTCTGGCGTCGCAGTTTATCTTGGATGCCAGGCGTTGTGCACTGACATTCCATATACCCCGAAAAAAAGTTCTCTCATGAATCGCTTACCCGGCATGTGCTTGCTCACCTTGGTCTGCGGGCTCGGCTGCAACGCCCAAAACGACCTCCGCGCACCTACTTCGAGCGGTACGAGCGGCGTTACCGAGGGCCTTCCTCCAGGCCAGGCGGAACTGTCAGATTCCCAAGCCCAGCCAGTGGCTGCCCAAGCCGACATCTCAGTTGAATTGACTGACTATGCCGGCCTGCAAGAGCAGGTCAAGCAACATGCCGGCAAGATCGTGGTGCTCGACATTTGGAGTAACTCCTGTCTACCTTGCATGCAGGAATTTCATCATCTGGTGGAGTTGAGCAAAAAGTACCCGGAGCAATTGACATGCATGTCGATGAACGTCAATTACATTGGGCTAAAAAATAAACCGCCAGAGAGCGAGCTCCCGCGGATCAAGGAATTTCTGCAGACGCAGGCTGCGGTCAGTGTGCTCAACTTTGCCAGTACTGAGCCCGATAGTGACTTGCTCTCCAAGTTTGGCGTGGACTCCATGCCCGCGGTGATGCTTTACGACCGTAGCGGTAATCTGGAAGCGACGTTCACCGATTCGAATGCAGGCGAGGGAGGCATGAGTTACGAGGCGAGTGTCATTCCCAAGTTAGAGGAACTGCTAAAGGCCACGGATGCTTCTTGAGCTCTTAGCCGTCTTGAGATCATTGCTTGCGCTAATTTTCCGAATTCTTGGGTTTCAGGTGGGATTGCAGATAGGCGGCTCGTTCGATGTTGCGGTCGGATACCGAGAGGTGTTGTCCGCGCAGCTTTTGCAGATGGGCGGGTTGTGTGTGCACGAACAGTTTATTGATGGTCGCGATTTCGATGGAGCGTATGAGTCCGAGATTGACTCCCATGCGTACCTTGGACAAATAGTGCAATGTTTCTTCGCTGCTAATTTTCTTTGCCGTGCACAGGATGCCGAAGGCGCGGCTAACGTCATCATGCAAATCTTGCTCGCTTTCGTTGACCAAGAAATCGCGTGCGCGGCGCTCGTATTCGATGATCCGCGGCACGACTTCATTGACGGTCTCCACCAGTTCCAGTTCGCTGCGGCCGAGTGTGATTTGATTGCTAATCTGGTAGAAGTCGCCCATGAATTGCGAGCCTTCGCCGTATAGCCCGCGGACGGCCACATTGATTTTTTGCAGACTGCGAAAGACTTTTTCAATCTCTCGGGTAACCACCAGAGCCGGTAGGTGCAGCATCACGCTGACACGCAATCCGGTGCCGACATTGGTCGGACAGGCGGTCAAATACCCCAGCGTATCATGGTAGGCGTAGGTTAATCTTTGTTCGAGCAAATCATCGATCTTGTCGATCCTTTCCCAGGCGGTTTGCACATCCAGCCCGCTGCAGATGACCTGGATTCTCAGATGATCCTCTTCGTTAACCATGATGCTGAAACGTTCATCCTGGTCCACAGCCACACCGCGTTCGCCATCGCCGTCGGCCATCTCGCGGCTCATCAACTGTCGTTCGACCAAAAACTGACGGTCCACCTCATCCAGTTCATGAAGATCCAAATACATCAGACCTGGCCAAGCGTTGCAGGCTGCTAGTCGACTCTTGACCAATTTAGACAGCTGCCCACGTTCCTCGCTGCTAGCGCGACGCACAAAGGGGAATTCGGCCAGATTGCGAGCCAAGCGAATACGGCTACTGATGACGATGTCCGACTCCGGACCCGAGCCACGCAGCCACTCTCCGCATTTCCCCGCCAATTCTTCAAGTTTCACGGAAGTTCTGTTGCCCCAAAAAACGGAATGGTAATCAGACTCAGCTTGGCTCTTCGTTTGTCCTGGTTGCTTCAGTCAACCGTATCCGAGCTACCAGCAGCACCACTGTCCTCGGTCGCTGTCCGCTCGATGTCTCCCGGCAGCACATCTTCTTCGCCGCTTTCTATCTTGTGAATATGGTCGCGGATCTCACCGGCCCGTTCGTACATTTCATGAGTGATCGCCTCGTGCATCTCGCCGCAATTGGATAAGTCGATGTTGTCGATTCGGCGAACCCAGGCGGCGCGTGGGACGCTTGCCCTTATGGATTTTCGAGCCGTGGATGTTGACCAACAAGGGTTCCAGATCTTCTTGAAAGCATACATAGTCGTAGCCGCATCCCAGTCGTCCCGTCTGCCGGAACTCGGCAAAGCTAATGCCACACACCGGACAGGTCTTCTTGTCCAGTTTGGCCAATTGCTCGGCCGTCTGATCCATTTTCAATTGCTTGGCTAACATACCGGCAAGTGCACCGGTGGGCGAGTCATTCTTGTCTTGCGAAAGATAAACTCGCGCGTGTTCCTCACACAGGTGGACGACGATCGGACCGGAGGGTTCGGTTAATTCCGTAATGTGGAAGGTTGCCGGTTTCTCGCAATGTTGGCATTTCACGCTTTACTGACTCCGCAGGCGAAAATCATGACTGGAAATGTCAGCCCGCCAAATCATGTGGCGGGCATCTTGCTCAATCATAGCGTCTCGCGGGCTAACCTACGACAGCCGACCGCAGGGAATGCGGGGCCGTGCAGAATTCTGCTGGAACGCTAAAATTTGGAAGCTCCGCATTGAATTCGGATGCTTTCGTGCTGCCTGGAACTGTGCGGCCGTCTGCTTCCTCTCCACTGCATTCTACAGGACTGCAGCTTCCTATCGTTCGATTTTCAACAGCACGTATGAATATGCCTGTCCGCCCTCATCTGGATGATTTTCAAAAACTCGCGGAAAACTATGAATTGGTTCCGGTCTACCGTCGACTTTTGAGCGATTCGTTGACTCCCGTTTCCGCATTTGCCTTGGTAGACGATGGCCGATCCGCCGCCTGTTTGTTCGAAAGTGTGATTGGCGGAGAAAAGGTTGGCCGGTACAGCTTTATTGCCGTTGGACCGCGGGGTCGGATCGCCGCCACCCGGTCGACGCTGAGCGTCAGCTTGGGTCAGGTGGAGAGTACTTCTCAGGTGGCAGACCCCTTGGACAGTCTGTGGCAGGCTGTGGCGGGCAAACGGGTTGCCGTTTTGCCTGAATTGCCTCCGCTGACCGGGGGGGCTATTGGTTACGCCGGTTACGATGTCGTGCGCTATGTAGAGGACTTGCCGAACGCGCCGCCCGATGACCGGCAGCTGCCCGATTTGGATTTTTCTTTCTTCGACGATTTAATCATTTTTGATAACGTGACCAAGACACTGTTCGTGGTTGCCCATGTGCATGTGGGCGACTTCGCTACGCCCCAGCAGGCCTATGCTGACGGTGTTGAGCGCTTGGCTGCCCTGACTGCAAAATTGCAACAGCCGAGCAGGAACTTGCAGGTCACGGATTTTGATTCGCAGTCGGTCAGCCCGCTCACGCCACGCAGCAATTTCAGCCAGGCCGAATTCGAAGCCGCAGTGGAACGCTGCGTAGAGTACATTCGCGCCGGCGACATTTTCCAAGTCGTGATTGGGCAGCGACTCGAATTGCCATGTTTGTGCGATCCCTTTGAAGTCTACCGAACGCTGCGGGTGGTCAACCCCAGCCCGTTCATGTTCTTTGTACGGACGCCGGCGGTTACCCTGGTGGGCGCTTCGCCAGAAATCATGTGCCGTGTTGTCGACGGTCTCACCACGGTCCGCCCCTTGGCGGGAACTCGACCACGTGGCAAGACACCCAAGGAGGATGCGGACCTGGCCCGCGATTTGTTAAACGATCCCAAGGAACGTGCCGAACACGTGATGCTGGTCGATTTAGGACGCAACGATGTCGGTCGTGTTGCCAAGTACGGCAGTATCGAACTGAACGATGTGATGGTGATCGAACGCTACAGTCACGTGATGCATATCAGTTCAAGTGTGAGCGGCGAACTGCAGGACGGCCTGCATGCCATGGATGCGATGAAAGCCTGCTTGCCGGCCGGTACCGTGAGCGGCGCGCCGAAAGTGCGGGCGATGGAAATCATCGATGAAATTGAACCCCATCGCCGCGGTCCTTATGCGGGGCAGTGGGCTACATCGACTACTCGGGTAATCTAGACACCTGCATCGCTTTGCGGACACTCGTCTTCTGCAATGACAAAATCTACATACAGGCCGGTGCCGGCATCGTCGCCGATAGCCAACCAGCCGCTGAGTATCCAAGAAACCCTCAACAAAGCTGGAGCGATGCTCAAGGCCATCGAGTCCACCTTGGCTCGTACAAAGAATCGACCGCAATCGCCGGTGTCCTAGGCTCCGCTCGGTAGCCAGCTTTCGAGCTACAGGCTGACTAGTTGGACAAAGCCACTTTTAGCTGAAATGCCGCGAAAAATACGAGGACGACGCCCAAGCGAGTGCGTGGCGGGTAGTCGTTCGCGCCCTCCTCGCCGTGCTTGGTGGACACTTGAAACTGGCGC
Organism: Pirellulaceae bacterium; assembly: GCA_963707245.1. Lineage (GTDB taxonomy): Bacteria > Planctomycetota > Planctomycetia > Pirellulales > Pirellulaceae > Aureliella. Next base: position 1,426 of record CAVPPY010000034.1, on the reverse strand, counting down.
CGTCCAACGAGGAACCTATCCGAAAACCGATGCCGAAGCCGGCGCCGAAGCGGCTTGGGGTTTTCAGTTGGTTTCTACCGCGTCGCTTTAGCTAGCATTGACGAGGGAAGCAGTTGGCCGAATTGAAGGCTTCCCCTCATTCGAAGGCTTTTTTTTGCAGCTTGACGCGTTACATTGAAGGTGTTCCCAAAACGACCAGCCAGCAGGAGCGAGTCATGGCTATCGAGTTCGAGCAGGTGCCAGGCGTTGCCGCCCTACAATCATCCGGTTCGGAGACGGCAAGTTGCGATGGTCGAGTCAAACGCGAAATTGAATTCCAATTGCAGCATAGCCCTTACCGTGAAGTAAGAAACGTCGTTTGTAGTTTTGCCAACGGTCTGGCGGTACTAGATGGCGAGGTAACCAGCTTTCATCTCAAGCAGATTGCCCAGACCCTGTTGCAGAATATTGATGGCGTCAGCCAGATCAGCAATCTGTTGAAGGTCTCCTCCCCTCGTTCCAATCGCCTCGCCCTGTTAGTTGACTAACGCCAGCTCTGTCGAACGCAACGTTTTTCGAAACTCGACGCGCGAGTTGTGAAGTTGCGCATTTAGCATTTTCTCAACGTTTTTCCTAACCCGACGCGTAAGCGAGGACGTAGATCAACGTAAGAATTCCTCGCTGACGGGCTTGTTGATTTAGTGGTAGGATGCCTGCTCGTTGTTTAACCCCAATACCGTTCAATTTTATCGTGGCGTAAGCATCCTGCTTGCGGACTTTACCAATTAGTTGTGCAAGCATTTCGTTGAAGCCACTACCGGTTGGCAAGCTGGAGCTTACCCCACCTTTATTGAACGGTATTGTGTTTTACCCGCAGTTGTAGGCGAGGAATACGGGCGTGAACCTCGCCGTTGGCTGCGGGTTAAACGGATAAATCAACAGGCCCTTACGCGTCGGGTTAAAAAACGACAGCCAACTTCAAAGTGCCACTCAGCCCTGATCATGGCTGAGATCCTTGCCCTCGGCAACGCTTAGGAAGCGTTCGCTGGGTTTGAGAATGTCGCTGATGCGAATCCCAAACATATCCCCCGTCTTGACGATGTCTCCGGTAGCGATGGGCTGATCGGCAACCTCTACGGTCATTGGGGTATCGCAGTGCTTGTCGAATTGGATCATCATGCCTGGCACCAATTGCAACACCTGCTCCAACGGCATCGACTTGCGGGCCAGGGTCACGACCAGCGGCACGGCAACGCGCAGTACGCTCTTGCAGTAGGGCTTGGATAGCTGGTCGGCATGGCTTGTTCGGCAATACTGGGTTGAGCAGCGGAGGCGCGGGATCACCAGCTAAGCAGCGTTCGATAAAAACTGTCGAATCTCTCTCATGTTTTGCCATCGTGTTCCGTTAATGATCGCCACAAATTGATGATCACGCGAAAACGGAACA
>CAVPPY010000033.1:0-22312 GCA_963707245.1 Pirellulaceae bacterium | reverse complement strand
GCCTCCGAGTCGCTGCCCCGAGCCTGCTTGGAGCGGAGTGTGTCCCCGGGGGGAACCCTGGAGATTTGCCGGCGAGTCGGACTACCAGTCGATGGCTGCAGGCATTTCGCCATATGCCGTTTCGGGGACGATTTCCACGCGGTGCTGGGTGGTAATGGGCTGGCCGGTAGGGGACTGAACATCGGCCTGGTGGGAATGGGAAGAAAGCGTGGATAGGCCGTCGGTACGGGTAGATTCCGGCGCAGCTTGCCATTCGGCCCAACGCGCAGACAATCGTTGACCTGGCAAGCTGGCTAAGCATCCGTCAGCACTGCAGCCGGAATCGCCGTCAACTCCATAGCAGGACGCACAGGAGCAGTCTTCTACCCCTCCGCGTAAACTGTCGGCGCAATCTGGGATTTCCCACGCATTGACAGCCAAGTGAGCTAGCCAACAACGCACAGAAGGTAAGAATTGTGATGCGTGATGCCATGGACTGCTCTTCCTTACATCATCCAATCGGTGGCTAGCCTGGTGAACTTGAGGTGTTTGTGTCGACTTTGTCGAATAATGCGACTTTGCCGGTAGGGGGTGGTGCGGGCAGTGCGCACTCCCCTGCCGACTTCAAGACTCGCTCCCTGCGGATTGGCGACGTGGCCATTGGCTTCCCCGTCGTCCAGGCAGCCTTGAGCGGCTACAGCGATTGGCCGATGCGGATGCTTGCCCGAGAACACGGAGCCAGCTATAGCCTGTGCGAGGTCATGCTGGACCAATTCCTGGTCAATTTGCGCGATAATCGCCGCAAGAACCAGCACTTCTTGTTCAACTCTGCTGAAGAGCAGCCTGTGGCTGGGCAGTTAATGGGTGCCGAACCGGAGCAATTCGCCCTCGGCGCCCAGCGGCTGGTTCAGGCAGGCTTTGCGGTGATCGATATCAATTTTGGCTGCCCTGTCAAAAAGGTGCTGGGGCGCTGCCGAGGTGGGTTTCACTTGAGCCAGCCTGCAGTTGCCCTGGATATTGTCCGTCGCACACGCGATATCGTCCCTAGCCACATCCCGGTGACCGTCAAAATGCGGCGGGGCATCGACGACACATCGCAAAGTCGGGACAACTTCTTCGCTATCCTCGACGGTGCTTTTGCGGCCGGGCTGGCGGCAGCAACCGTCCATGGCCGCACGGTGCAGCAGCGCTACAACGGGCCCAGTCGCTGGGAGTTTCTGGCGGAAGTAAAACGCCGTTATCCCCAGCAGACCATTTTGGGTAGCGGCGACCTGTTTACAGCCGGAGACTGTTTGAGAATGCTGGCCGAGACCGGCGTGGATGGCGTTACCGTCGCCCGTGGGGCCATTGGCAATCCCTGGATTTTTGAACAGGCGCGGGCCTTGGCCGATGGTTTGCCCCTGCCGCCACCGCCGCGAGTTCTTCGCCAGCGAGCGGTGCTGGAAAGGCACTGGCAACTTGCGTCGCAGATCTATGGGACTGACCGTTGCGGGCAGTTGCTACGCAAATTCGGCATCAAGTACTCTGCCAGCCACCCCCAGCAGGCCAGTCTACGCCCCGCCTTTACCCAAGTGAGAACACAGGCGGACTGGAATTCCGTGTTGGATAGTTGGTATGCCGAAGATCTGCCTGGGGTCTATCCCTCCCCAGATACCCACCGCGCCCCCGGCCAGTCTTGCGGCTCTTGCGGCGCCGAGGTCTTAAAAAACCCCCTAAATCGCGGCAAAAATTTGACACCCGGGGATATGATTGGATAGCCTATATAGCTGGTGGTATTGCGCACCGATCATCCTGCGGCAGAATGGTTAGCGACTTTCTCTGCCGCTTACCGTTTCGAACTGCGGTTGCTTTTGGATTTTTGGGAACTTAGGGAGACGCTTGATGTTTCGGAAACTTGGTTTGCTAATGGTTGCTTGGGCCGCCTTTGCCGTGGCTGGTGGGCTCGGGTTTGCCGCAACCGAATTGCCGCTGCCGACGCTGTCTCGCGAGGAAGATTCTTTGGCGCGTGATTTCAAGCGTGGCAAGGAGCCGCCGTCCGCTGCGGCCCGCGAAGCCCTCAAGAAGGAAACCATCCTACTGATTAGCCGCTTAACGCATGCGGCGGAAAGTGCCAACTACACGCGCATTCGCAAGGACATCGAGCTCGGACTGTCTGAGCGAAAGCAGTCCCCTGAGGCCCGGGCGGTGATCGTGGAGAACCTGGTGCAGTACGCCACGGGCATCTCGACTCGCGACACATTTCTGCCGGCCTCGCGCATTAATTGTGTCGCCATCCTAGCGGAGCTCGATGATACGCCTGAGATGCGGGTTGCTGCTGGAACGGCACCACCGCAACCTGCCAAGGCAGCTTACCCAACACTCAAGGGGATTGCTGGCAGTACCAAGATGCCCTATTACATTCGCGCCATCGCCTTGCATGGACTCGAACGCCACGCGCGGGTGTACTGGAAGTCAGATTGGGATGATGCCCGCAAGAAGGAAGTTGTGGAAGTTGCCACCAATGTGATTTCAGCGAAGCCAACGACGGCCTTGGATACCGAGGCTCATGCGTGGATCAGCCGCCGAGCCTTTGATCTGCTGACGGCCACCGGCGCGATTACAGCCGCCAGCGTCAACGAGGCGCTCGCCCTGGTTGCCGATCCGGAGGCATTGCCCTCGTTGCGTTTATCAGCGCTCAACTACCTTTCCAATATCGATCTCGCCCGATTGCAAGCCGAGCGTAAGGCAGCTTACCTGGTGGGCATCACTCACCTGTTGCGCACCCAATTGGTGAATTGGTACGAATCGGAAGAGGATAAGATCAAGCGTAGTTCCAATGCACAGTCTTCGGCCTTTGGTGGTGGAATGGGTGGCATGATGGGCGGCGGCGGCGAAGATGGCGCCAACAGCGGCAGCGACTATGGAGATCAAATGGGAGACATGACGGGCGCCGAGGGCGGGTCTTTCGATGGCGGGGACGGTAGGATGGGAGGCGGATTCGACGCGGCACCCAAGCCCATTGATACGCAGGATTGGCAAACCCGTGCTGCCCGTCGCATGTTAAACCAAGTGACCCAAGCTATTCACACCGCGCTCGATGGTAAGCCGCTAGCGGATGAAAGCCCAACGCGGGCCACGTCACTGGCTGCGGCCGCACAAAACGATGCCCAATTGCAAGGCTTGGTGGTGGAATTGTCCGAGTTGATCGACGATGTTCACAAGGCCATCAACGATCCCGAAAAGATCAAGGATGTACCTAGCTTGCTGCAAGGCGCCCAGATTCCGATTGAGAATATCATGGACTTCGTGCATGACGTTCCAGGATTCGGCGAACGCTATCCCGAGCTGGCCGAAGACGTTGCTCTCGAAACCGTTCCCGATGCGCCGGCTGCTGGCGAAGGTGAACCGGCTGCCAGTGGCGACGCTGGTAGCGATCCAAATGCGGGTGCCCCAGCAGACGGAACGGCTCCCGCTGGCCCGGCCCCGGCCGGCTTGCCTGGCCCCAATGGTGTGCCTGGTCCTGCCAACGCGAATGGAGTCGGCGAGGCTCCCTAATGGATTTTCCGGGATGTTGGCAGGTCGCCATTCATAAGTTGCTTGTTACGGCAGTTTGTCTATCGACACAGGCAGCAATGGCCCAACCTCCCCAAAAAGACGTCATCGCTTCCCTGCCCAATATCAAGTCGCCTACGTTGGGTGGCAAACAGTTTTGGACCGATCATGCTTGGCGGCAGGGATGGCGCCTGCAACGCAATGCGATCACTGGCCACTGGCGTCTGCTGGATGTTCGGAACGTACGCCATGCATGGGGCAGTCGGCTAGCCTGTGAAACAGCCCTGGAGAGCGAAGGTCTGGAAAACACGCTGCCGACAACGCACGCGGTGGTACTATTGCATGGCTTGATGCGGTCAGCCGAGTCCATGCGCAGCCTGGGAGAACATTTAGCCAATGCCGGCGAGGGCCATCAATTTTCGATTGTATATTTTGAGTATGCCAGCAGCCGCGGTTCGATCAGCGACCATGCGCAGGCATTGGGCGAATTTGTCGCCAGCTTGCCCCCGGAGGCTACTCTCAGTTTGGTGGGGCACAGTATGGGCAATATCGTTGCCCGGCACTGGATCGGCGACCTGCAGCAGCGCGGGAGATGAGCAAACGCTCAACCGCCTCAAGCAGGTAGTCATGCTCGGGCCACCCAACCAGGGAGCTTCCATTGCAAGACTGCTGTCCAAGACAGGCGTTTTCGGCTGGGTTGCCGGAAAGGCCGGCCTGGAATTGGGGCCAGGTTGGACAGAATTTGAGCGAAAGCTGGCAACGCCCACATGCCCCTTTGGGATCGTGGCGGGTAGTATCCAATCGCCTGTCTCGAATCCACTGGTAAAAGGGGCCAGCGATTTTGTGGTGACTGTCGAGGAAACCAAACTGCCTGGAGCCACAGACTTCTTGCAGGTCGACGCCTGGCACACATTCCTGATGGACGACCCACAGGTTCAACAGGCGGTACAGAATTTCCTGGTCGGCCACCAATTCTAGGCTCAAGTTTTGCACCTGGCACTTCCATAATTTCGTTCCACAATTGGGAATTGAAGCATGCATATCCATTTTCCCGGCGTCTCACGCCGCAATTTCTTGGCTACCAGTGGCGCTCTGAGTGCCGCCTTGCTGGCAGGCACCCGCGCGCCTGCCGAAGAAATTATCCACTCCAGCCAGCCTCGACGATTGCTCAAGACACTGAAGATCGGGATGGTGAAATCCGAGGGTAATCTGACAGAGAAATTTAAGATTGCTAAACAGGCTGGTTTTGAGGGGATTGAGCTGAATAGCCCTGGTATTGATATCGCACACACGAAACAGGCCATCGCCGATTCTGGTCTAGTGGTCGATGGTTCAGTTTGCGCAACGCACTGGCGAGATCATCATTCGGCAGCGGACTCCAGCGTCAGAGCCAAGGCGAGTGGCCGATCTGAAAACGGCAATTACCGAAACCCACGCGGTCGGTGGGCATACGGTACTGCTGGTGGTAGGGCATGGCGATGACGGGCCGGAAACCGAGATTTGGCCGCGTTCGATTGCCAACATCCGGCAGGCATTGCCGCTGTGCGCCGAGCTGGGGATGACCATCGCCATCGAGAATGTGTGGAACAAGTTCTTGTATGAAGACGAAGGTCCCAACGATCAGTCAGCTGAAAAGTTTGTGCGATATGTGGATGAATTCAACTCGCCATGGGTGGGCATGCAATTCGACATTGGCAATCACTGGAAGTACGGCAATCCGGCCGATTGGATTCGTCAGCTTGGCAAGCGCGTGGTCAAGCTGGACATCAAGGGCTTTTCACGCAGCAAGAACAGTTGGGCGGATATTACCGAAGATGATTTGCCCTGGGCAGATGCTCACTTGGCCTTAGACGAAATAGGATTTCATGGCTGGGTTGCGGCAGAAGTCGACGGCGGCGATTTACAACGTCTAACCCAAATTGCTCGACAGATCGACCAAGCTTTAAACATCGGTTGAGCGGTCCCCGAGTTCACGCATCTCACATTCAAGAGTCTTGAGTGCACGAGTTTTGAGTGCTCGCCGTTCGAGGTTTCGGGCGGCATAGGCCGAGCGTCGATAGCGTACCAAGTTGCTGAGCGATCGCGTCGAAGTCAATTTCGTCTTACCCCACACGAGGCAGACGCCGGTCAAGGTTACACAGGCAATGCAGCCTAGCAGGCCGGCTTCGGGGCCGAAGCGAGCCGCCCGTCCATAGAGCATCGCCCGCCTGGGTAATCTCGATCAAACTTTGGTGGAATTGATTGCCGCTGACCGGAAAACCTAGGATCGGACCCTGCACCGATTCCAGGCAATATGCAAGCCGATGGGGCCCGCCAAGCTTCCGGTTGCGACCCTGGCCGTGGCCAGCATCACGCCAGCTAGTCCCACGCCCAGATTACTGATCCATGTTGCTGCCGGATTGAATGCGTGCAGCAAGCCGAATACGGCCGAGGACAAAAGCACCGCTAAAATTACGGCCGGCCATCTACCCAGGCAACGCAGGCCCTCGCATAGATTCTTGAGGTGGTAGCCGGCGAGAGGATTTCTTCGGAGATGCCAACCAGCAGCATCAGGCCCAGAGCCAAACCAAGCTGCCTGGCCAGGGAAAACAAGTCCAAACCCTTGGCCGGACCAATCCTCTCGATCGCGATCCAACCGAAGATCCATTCTACGCCGAAGATCCACGCCATCGCCACGGCACCCAATCCAAAACCAATCCCCAGCTCAAGTAGCCACTGGGGGTCGAGCGCAGGGTCTGGGAGAACCCAAGCGTCCACAGCTGGCGCCGATCGATCAACCAACTGCACATAACAACTGTGGCCACTATGGAGAGGCATTGCAAGAGCTCCATCCACAGCAACATGCTGCTGCCATTGGGATCGAGGTGGTAGCGAACCGCCAGCAAACTTGCGGGCAGAATCAAGACCAACAGCAACATGAGCAGCCAACACAGCTGTAGCAATAAACGCCAACCGGCGCAAGTCGTCGCTGTTGGAGGTTGTAAAACAATAAGATTATGGAGTGCACGGCGTATTTTTTTAACGAAGAATATTTCTCACTAGCTCACCGCATCCATGCAATGGGTTTCAGCTTAATCCATAGGCTGGACGTTGGGATCAAGTTCGAACTGCACTTGGGGTTTTAGTCCCAGTGCATTAAATTGCGGAAATTAGGATGCTTACACTCTAGGAGGCGAATATGAGTTGGTTGCTTCGATCATTGACATTGCTAGTATTGGCAGGCTGCGCTCTCACATCTCGAACTGCATTCAGCGAAGAGTCCCAAGAGACTTTGTCGGTCCATGAGGTCCGCGTGCTCCTGAACACGATCGATCCTTATCTTCCCGACAGCGACTCCAAACTCGCTGCAACCGTCAATGTATTCGGCTCGACAAGCATGGATACGCTGGTCCATGGATGGGCCACGGAGTTCAAACGCTTCCACCCACAGACCAAGTTTTCCATCTCAGCCGAGGGCTCCGAAACGGTTTTCGATCGACTAGCTAAAAACCCCGGTAGCATGGGTATGTTATCGCGACCTGTAACGGAGCAGGAGCTCGAAAAACTCAAGTCGCAGGGAATGAAGCAACCGGTGGCGATAACCGTGGCGCGTGAAGCTCTGGGGATCTTTGTAAATGAAAAAAACCCATTGGAGTCGCTTACCCGAGAACAATTCTTCCAGCTGTTTTGCACCGCGGATACTAGCGAACCATTGACATGGAGCGGCCTGGGCGTGTCGGGCGGGCTGGCCAATGTGCCCGTTAGCGTCGTGGCTAGAACCAAGAATAGTGGTACTCAGAAATTCCTAACCGAATTCCTGCTGGCTGGTCACAGCTTGCGGCCCTCGTCCAAGTACTGCAACTCCAATGCAGAGGTAATCCAAGCCATCGAAGCGGAACCGGCAGCGGTCGCCGTGGCGGGCCTGAAGTGTGGGGGACATGGGGCCAAAGCCCTGGACCTGCGTGATGCGGCGACGATCATGTCCCACGACGACCATGCGGTTTTGATGGGTCAGTATCCGCTGGTACGTCCCATGACGATCGTATTGGACGTGGGACGCAATGATGAGCAAGCCCGTGCCAATCGCGAATTTCTACGATTCGCGCTTCACCAGTCTGGCCAGGCCCAAACCATCCTGTGTGGCTTCTTCCCTTTCGATCCGCCTACGCTGCGCGGAGAGTTGCTAAAACTGTCCCAGTCTGCGAGCAGTGTAAAAGGTGGCTGAGCCGTGTGTGTTGCCGGACGAAGCGAGGTCTGCATCGACCAACAATCGCCTGAAACACCAAGAAATTCACAGATTCAAACAAAGGATTGCACGCATGATTCAGACTTATCTGACGAGAGTTACCCAGACCAAGTACTTGCCAGCTCTACCGGGCTCGCTTTGCCTGATGGGTCAGGCTTGCGGCCAGACGGCTCAGCCCGTCGCCTATTCTAGCGTAGGCTCCAATCAAACCTGGGGTAACACCGGTTGGAACAATAGTGCTTGGAATGGTGCCGGTTGGAACAACCCGGGTGGCACTTCTGCCAAAACCTGGGTACTGGGCGTTAACGGGAACAATACCGATGTGGGCGTCGGTATCACCTCAGTTTCTCCCAACTCGGCCGGCGCTCGAGCCGGTCTGATGCCAGGTGACTTGATTATCTGCGTCAACGGCGACCAGGTTGGTCTGGTGGGCAGCAAGGTCTTCGATATTTCAGAAGAATTGAACCATCATGCCGATTCCAGTGGCCGCGTGCGACTGACCGTTCAACAGCGCACATCGCCGCAGGTACGCGTGCTGACTGTCCAACTGGACGACCGGCAAGCAGGTTTGACGGGTAGCCTGGTGATTCCTTCCAGCGGAATTCCGCCCAACTCGGTGATCACCGTTCAGCTGGAAAATGTGACCCGCCCTTACTACGTCGTACGCAACGGGCAACAGTCATTTCCAGCCCCGAGTTACGCACAGGGTCGCATCCCGTTTTCGATTGACTTCGACCCCGCATACATCTTCCCTACGGATACCTACCGTGTAAGAGCCAGCGTGATATCCAATGGGGCGACCATCCTGGATACTGCCCAACCACCCCTGGTGCTGACGCAAGGCAGACCCAGCAGCGCCGAGTTAATCTTGACTCCGGTATCCTTTGCCTTCAGCAACGCGCCTGGCGGCAGTTCGGTGACGGCTGGATATGCGAGTTACGATGCTGCTACCCAGCAGATCACGGCCGCCTATCAGCGTTACCTGGGACGAGCACCACCACAACCGAACTGGCGGCCTGGCAGCAGTTTCCCGATACCGCGCTGCGCGCATCGTCCATACAGCAGCAGTTCTTGGGCAGCCAAGAATATTTTGATCGCACGGGCAATAATAACATCGTGTGGATGGAACGCGTGTTCACGGAGATCACCGGCCGAGCGCCCACGGCGCCGAGATGGATCAATGGATGCGACGTTTCGCCAGCGTCAATTACTCGCGTTCGGAGATCATCAGAGAACTGACGACCGCCGCAGGACGCTAAAACCGCCTGTCACCATCCTTGGCCGCCCGGCGAATCTGTCTGGATGCTCTGGTACTGGAACCACGAGGCCAAGCAGACTCGCCCGTTGGGCTAGCGCCTTGTCCAACCTTAAGTTTGGGATTAGCCGCACGGCGTTAGCCGCGGTTCCCTCTGCAGAAACCGTGGCTAACGCCAAAACGGCTAATCCTAAAATTAAGCTGTGACAAAGCACTAGGTTCTAAAGTGCGGGAGCAGGCAAGCCTTCGATTTCTCCCGCTGGACATTCGGGCTCGGAGGCGGGCGGGATTGCGTGTGGTCGATTCCGAAGGCGCGGGTGATGATCAGGTACAACTGAAAGAAGACGGGGACCTGGAACAAACCAGGACCGTTGAAAGCATCAGTCCGAAAGCAATACTGGTGGCCATGGGTACCAGAAATTGGGCTTGGAACGAGGTTTCCATTAGCATCGGGAATAGTCCACCAATGGTTGTCAGACTTGTTAAGAACACCGGTCGCAATCGACGCCGTCCAGCTTCAAGCAAGGCTTGTTCCTCGTCCATGCCTGACCGCACGCGATGATTGATGAAATCGACCAGCACAATCGAGTCGTTGACCACGACGCCGGTGAGCGCGACAAGTCCAAAAAAGCTGAACAAAGTGACTTCGATGTCCCATGATGCCATGTCCCCAGATAGCGCCAATCACGCCGAAGGGCACGATGCACAGGATCAGTAGCGGCTGGAAATAAGAACGGAATTCGACAACCAGCAACACATACATGCCCAGCAAAGCCATGGCACAGCCCAAGCCGAGGCTTTGTAGAGACTCCATCGTTTGTTTTTGCTGACCCTCCCAATTGACCGATACGGCGGGATACTTCTCGGCAAACAGTTTTGGTAGGAAGTCGGTCCTCAATTCATCGATGATTTGCTGAGCATTGGCTTCGTTAGCATCCAGGTCGGTGGTGATGGTAATCGATCGTCGTTGGTCCAAGCGATTAATCTCTGAATATCCTTGTGTTACCGTAATCTCCGCCAATTCGGTGATAGGGCGTTCGACACCATCGTTGCCACGAATGCGAATTTCGGAGAATCCAGTCAGCGAATTCCTTTCATCTTGTGGATAGCGGACCATGAGCTTGACCTCATGCCGCCCACGTTGCAAACGCATGACCTCGGCGCCGTAATAAGCATTGCGAATGGTCTCGGCCAATTCCAGGTCAGTGACCCCCATGGCCTGGGCGCGATCCTTAATGCGAATTTGAAACTCCGTCTTGCCAGGCGTTGCATCGTCGCGGATATCGTATACTCCGCGATAGGTCGCCAGCTTGGCCTTCGTTTCGTCGATGGCAGCCACGAGTTGATCGTGATTGGCCGCGGGCGCGAGCAACTTGAATTCGATCGGATTTCCCCCAGGGCCCATGCTGGCCGAATCGAAAGTCACGCGCTCAGCCCCGTTGAATTCGCCAGCTGCCTTTCGCCACAGGTTGATCAGATCGTTACTGCTGATGGCTCGATGGCTGGAATCGTGCAGTTCTACAAAGACCTGGCCGACGTGACCACCACTACCATTGCCAGTGGATCCCATGGCTCCCTGGGCCGTTACTTCCCCCACCTGCCGAAAGGTCAATTTGACGGGGCCACGGGGCGAAGTACCTGTACCGGTTTGAACAAGCCTTGATTCCTCGGTCTCCTGCTCCGCTTGAGTGTCGAAGTAATCCTCGCTGACCTCGCGAATGGCGCGTTCAATCCGCTGCGTCGCTTCGTCAGTGATCTGCACGGGTGTGCCGTCAGGAAAGACGATCTGCGAGAGAATCTGATTGCTGTCACTTTTGGGAAACGGATTGAAGGGAATAAGACCGGCTTGCACAACCGCCAAGGTAATCAGCAGCATGCTGATGCCGATACTCAGACCAAGCAAAGGAAACCTAAGCAGAAACTTGAGGGTTGGCAGGTACACGTAGTCACCGAAACGATCCATCAAGCCACCACAAATTGCGCTGCCGCGATCGATAAAGGCGATCAAGGGATCAAATACCCTGGAGATGCCGGCCATGAAATATTGCCCCAGCGTTTGCGGATTTTCGATTTTCCCGTGTGACAGGTGGCACGGCAGAGCGGTCGAGGCCTCGATCAACGAAATGACCAACATGGCAATGATGGCTACCGGCATAACCGCGATGAATTTGCCCATGACGCCAGAAACGAAGAAGAAGGGCATGAAAGCAATAATCGTTGTACAAACAGCCGTCGCCACTGACGGCAAGGACCTCGACGGTCCCATCAATGGCAGCTTGCACATAGGGTTTGCCCAGTTTTCGATGCTCGTAAATGTTCTCGCCCACCACAATCGCATCGTCAACCACAATCCCCAAGGCCATCAAGAATGCGAACATGCTCAACATGTTCAGCGTCTGACCGGTCAACAGCAGGATCACCCCGGCACCCAGCACGCAGATTGGAATCCCCAGCGAAACCCAAAACGCTAGTCGGAACTCGAGAAACAATGCCAGCAGAATAAATACAAAGCACAAGCCTTGGATGCCATTGCTGCGGAGCATGCGCATACGGTCGGCGACGTCCACGCTGGTATCGCCCCATACCTGGAGCGAATAGCCTGACGGCAGTTCCGCCTGATCGACGTACGCGTGCACGGCATCTGCAATACGGATCAAGTCCTCGTCGGCGGTGCGATCGATACTGACCACCAGTGCCGGCTTGCCGTTCACCTCGTTGATGACCGGTTTGTCGTCGAACTCGTCGTGAACATTGCCCAAATCGGCGATCCGCAAGACGACGCCACTCTGCTGCACGATGACCGGTAGCTGCTCAATTTCCTGGCCAAATTCTCGACGATTCTTGCCGCGCAGCAGAATTTCCTGTCCATCCGACTTCAGCTGCCCGCCCGGCAATTCGATATTTTCCCGCCTCAGAATCTGAGCCACGTTGGCAAGCGACAAACCGTGCTTGCGGAGGTTATCTTCGGAAATCTCAACATCGATTTGAAATGGCTTGGCCCCCAGAATATTGGCTTGGCTAACTGTGGCCAGCTCAAGTAGCGATTCGCGGACGGTTTCCGCGACTTCGCGAAGCTTAACCGGCAGCTCGAGGGTCATCCGATTCGGGGCCAATAACGGCCACCCGCACAGCGGGCTCGCGAAAAGTGATTTGCTCCACTTGGGGCCGCTCAGCCAATTCCGGAAAATTCGTGATGCGTTCGACCCTGGAGCGGATCTCGGTTACCGTCTTCTGGACGTCTCGGACATTCGAATTCAGTTCGACCAGTACGTAGCCACCACCTTCGCGGGCGATGCTCACCAAGCGTTTGATTCCGTCGAGGGCCCTCACGGCCTCTTCAACCGGTTGGCACACGCCTTTTTCCACATCCGCCGGCGACGCACCGGGATAGGGAATCGATACGAGAATCACTTCCAGTTCGAATTCCGGAAACACCTCGCGCCGCAGCATAGCAAAACTGAATAAACCAGCTATCAACGTTGCGATGACAGTCACGTTCATCGCGGGCGAGTTATTAACAGCCCAACGCACCAACGCTCTCATTGATCGAACCTCTAGTTAGAATTCGCAATCTGGCTTTTAGGATTCATGCTCTGGCCAGCGGGCAGCCTGCCGGTGTTGGCTCACAACTCGGACTTCCGTACGCGAATCGTATCTGACCCATCGCCGGCGATTCCTGGCAAGGGAGTGACGATCACTGAGTCGCCAGCGGACAGTGCACCACTATGCACCTCGCATATCCAATACTCAGTGTCGTTATCTTCGATGCTAGGCTCTTCTGCGTATTCAAAAGCACCCACAACTTGTATGCCGTCCAGGACCTTGAGATAGCCGGCTTGCCATTCTTCGGGATCAATGCTCGCTGTGCGGGTGGGTACAGCGTTAGCATTGTCAGCGGACACATTCGGCTCCTCGTCATCATGGCTGTCACTGGCAATCAGCTTACTGTATTTCTCTTTGACAGTCTCAAATGCATCGTTGTTGGCTTCGAATTTCCAAATTCGATTGGTACCTGTTGCAGGCTTAATGCCAAGCTTGGGCACAAGCAATAGTTGCGTCGTGGGTCTGGCTTTGATGATCACTTCGACAAACATGCCACGAACAAGCGTCTGCGGGCCACTCCGCAAGGAATTCTGTGACAATTCATCGTTGATGAGGAATTCCTCGGGTTCGTCGACCACGGCACGAATTGGGACCGTGCGGCTTTGTGGATCCAGGCCAGCGCCCTCATAGCGGTCCAGCCTTCCGTCCCATTCATACTTGATCGATTCCCGTCCAGACAAGTTGAACCGCACCTTGACGGGAATGGGGGGTAGGGTGTATCGCGAGGCTTGTGCCGCATTGACCAAATGATCGGCACTGAGGCTAGCCTGGTCCAGTACCCAATACAGTTGGTCCATCCGCAGACTAACCGCAACTTCGACTTTCTCTGTGTCTTCAATGATCAACAGCGGAGCACCACGTTGTACATAGGAATCGGCTTCCACATTCTCACTCACGATGCGGCCCGTCACAGAGCGCGCGGACATAGGTCCGCTCCAGGTTCAAATTCGCCTGCTCGAGCTCGGTTTCGGCAAGCTTGATTGCCAATTCGAGTCGCGAGATTTTTGATTGAAGTGAACGAATTTGGTTTTGCAACGTGATCCGCTGGTTGCTGCTGCTCAACCGAGCCCGCTTGGCTTGGTCTAGCTCGGAGACGCTGGTGAAAGTCTTGCCCAGCGACTCCATGCGTTTGACTTCCTCGTCAGCCAATGCGTATTCCTGATCGGTGACCTCTATCAAAAGCTGGGAATTTTCGATGTCCTGTTTGAGCTCCTCCAAGGCTGCCAACTCCTGGTCCCGACGCCGCGTCAAGCGGTCAAGATCGAGTTCATAGTCGCGCGGATCAATTCTGAGCAGCAATTGGCCCTTCTTCACGTAACTGCCATTGCGCACCGCAGCGTCTTTTTCGATAATCCTGCCCGCTGCTTCAGCAGCCAGTTCAATCTCTCGGTAGGGAACCACGGTTCCGCTCACCGGTATGTCAAGCGTCTCTGACTTTTCCGTCAAGGCCAACACGGTTTGCACCTTAGCTGCGGGCATCTTCGACAACAACGAAGCTGGATCGGTACCCAACGCGGGAACCTTTGGCGGCTTGGGCGGACGGAGTACGAGATACACTCCCACACCTACGCATACCAATACTAGCGGTATGACAATGCCAAACAAAATGTTCTTGATCATGAAGGCGTTTCAATCCGAATGCATAAGGTTGTTGTCTAGTGCCATTTAAGCACCTTCGAAAAATAACTGTCGCGATTTCAATGTAGCCATCACGCTCCGCGGTGTGCCAAACAACACAGCACAGTTATTTATGAATGACCCTCAGTTGATGACAGTTGTGCTTGCGTATCATGACACATGAATGCTCAAGCCTCTTTGCCCGAGGGGCGTTTTCGATATTGCTTCCAACCAAGGCGTTGATCTGGCACTAAGATCGAATCGCAAAGGCTGTCAGCGTAATTCAACGGATCTTCGTTGATGTCCGTATCTAGCCCAAGCATCATGCGTATGCTCTTGCCAGTCCTGTGGAACATGCATCTGGCCAGGATCTGGGTGGCTAGCGAGAGCCGCAAGGCTGGGCTGTCGACGCGTTCGTCAATAACCCGCGACAGAAGGCACACCAGCCGATCAAAATCGGGTTTGATATACGCCTGCAATTTCTCAGCAACCTGCTCAGATGGCGAGATCATCTCGCGAACATTAATGTGCTTTGCCAAGGCAAGTTCGACGGCGAAGCCATGCGTCTCATTACCGCCCTCAGAAACTCGCAACAACTCCGACGGCGGCGACGGATCCGTTTCAAAGTCGGGGAATGGGAATAGACGCTGCTTCCTCTCGCATGCCGCTTCAACACAGCGGACGTAGAGCTTTTGCTTGTCGCCAAAATAATAATTGATGGCGGCCACGGAGCAGCCTGCCGCCGCGCAGATTTCTCGCACTGTCGCCGTGTTGCCCTTGAGCGCGAAAATCTCGCCGGCAAACTCAATCAGTCGCTCGGCTGTCGTTTTGTCCGGAGAGTCAGTCATACAACCCATGCCATCGCGAGAATGATCCGGCCGAGTCCCCTCCGACTCCACTAGCCAGCCAGCTCAACACCTGAAACACATGTTTCAAACAAGTGTTTCGGCAGTATGGCAAATGATCAAGTCCCTCCGTAGAGGCTATCGAGACGTCCATTGGGTGTAGTTTCGGCTGTATCCGATATGCCTGTGCCAGCTGGAAACGGGATTGCTGCCAAACCAACCGTAGGCATATCCCGCCTTGTAAGGCATTTGCTGCATCGCCGGGGGCACTGCAGTGATGGTGCTGAGGCTGGCGAAAGAACCTGGTGGGGGGCCTGGATGGGGGGGGCTGGCGTCGGCTTTGCACCATGGCCGTGATTGGCCCAAGGAAAATGAAGGTGTTCACCGCCGCCGCTAGGTTGGGGGCAGCTGATCCATAAACAGCAGCCGAGGACGCTTGAAACGATTTTGAGGGTTGAGCACCTGTTTGGAGAGACCTTCGCGTCGGCTTGGCTTGAGCCTTGCCCTTCACTGCCACAAAAGAGCGGCTTGGTACGCGAGCCGGACGGTCCGTGGAATCTGGCCGAACTGGAATCGCCCTCAACTCTAGCACACGCATAGACGTGCCAAACGGGCTGGTTGTCCTGACGCAAACGGTTGTAGCCGGCTGGTAATTTGTGGTCCCAAACCGCAAGTTTTGAATGCGCTTTCTTCATATCCCGAAGCGTAAGCGAGGCGAGCTTCCATTGAACTAGGCACTCGCTCACGTGTCGGCTTACGAAAGCCACTGGGGAAATGCTCGATGGGCAAATTGAAAAAGCTCAGTCTGGCCGGTGCGATGATTCTCGTCCGTGAGCAGGTTTGAACAGAGCCGGTATTATCCATCCGTCCATCCGGATGAGTGGATGGAGCTTGAGGATGATGGACAACCAAGGTTTCCAGGTGGTTCAGCGCCTGAAATTCCACGAACGCTGGCCGTAACGTTGCTCAACCACTTATGAGTACCCAGGGTGGTTCGACAAGCATTGCATCGGCTCGCCATACTCGGCAGGGAATCTCGCAGCGTCCCTGCCTCGATGCCCAGGTTGGCGAGGAAATTGGCGCGGGTTCGACCCGCTCGATATTCCGGCTTGCGGGGCGGATGCTTGAGCAGTTGTCCGACGAAATCCAACTGCATGTCCAGCAAAAGTGTTCCGTGGTAAAGCATCCAGCGGCGACAGACTCGCAGACTATTGCCGCTGACCTTTAATGCCAAGCCAGCGGGCGGGTTGGCGGAAGCCGCATCGACGACCAGATCGCAATTGCCCAGCAGACGAATATCAGCTCTGTAGGGTTGGATGGCCCAGATCAAGTGTTTCATCACGAGGCTCCGTGGGCTGCGTCCAGCATGCGCAGTTGGCGCTTCCAGGTCCAGCAGTACTGCGTAAAACATGCAACCCCGGCTAGCGACGATCGAGGTGCCGCCGCCACCCGTCGCAGAATCGGCACCTGCAACCGCTCGGCCACCTCGCGCCGCACTTCGGCCTCGACGCGGCCGCTGCGTCCGACGACGACGAATGGCGCATCCGCATTCCAGACCCGCAATACCTCCTCGTGGTGCCAGCCACGTTCGGCGGATTCCAGCAGGGCTTCGTCCAAGGCCAGGTTCTCTGCCAGCGCTGGTAGATGGGTGTCGACGAGTGCATATTCAGCTGTGGTATCGAGTTTTTGTTAGAATGTCCTGCTGGCGTCGCAGTTTATCTTGGACGCCGAGGCGTTGTGCACTGACATTCCGCATACCTCGAAAAAAAGTTCTCTCGACCAATCGTCTATCCGCACGTGCATGCTCACATTGGTCTACGGGCTCGGCTGCAACGCCCAAAACGACTCGGCCAGCCTACTTTGGGCGGTACGAGCGGCGTTACCGAGGGCATTTCTCCCAGGCCTGTGCAATGGTCAGATTCCCAAGCCCCGCCAGTGGCAGCCCAAGCCGAGATCTCAGTTCAATTGACCGACTATGCCGGCCTGCAAGAAAAGCTCAAGCAACATGTCGGCAAAATGGTGGTGCTCGACATTTGGAGCAACTCCTGTCTACCTTGCATGCAGGAATTTCATCATCTAGTCGAATTCAGCCAAAAGTACCCGGAGCAATTGACATGCATGTCGATGAACGTCAATTACATCGGGCTAGAAGAAGTCCCGCCAGTGAGCCAGCTTCCGCGGATCAAGGAATTTCTGCAGACGCAGGCTGCGGGCAGTGTGCTCAATTTTGCCAGCATTGAGCCCGATAGTGACATGCTCTCCAAGTTTGGCGTGGACTCCATGCCCGCCGGTGATGCTTTACGATCGTAGCGGTAGTCTGCAAGCGACGTTGACCGATTCGAATGCAGGCGAGGGAGGCATGAGTTACGAGGCGAGTGTCATTCCCAAGTTAGAGGAAATGCTAAAGGCCGCGGACGCTTCTTGAGCTCCAAGCCGTCTTGAGGTTTTTGCCTGCTCTAATTTTCCGAATTCTTGGGTTTCAGGTGGGCTTGTAGATAGGCGGCCCTTTCGATGTTGCGATCGGACACCGAAAGGTGTCACGCCGTGCAACTTTTCTGCAAATGGGCCGGTTGTGTGTGCACGAACAGTTTGTTGATGGTCGCGATCTCGATCGAACGAATGAGTCCTAAATTGGCTCCCATCCGTACCTTGGAAAGAGTGCAGGGTCTCTTCGCTGCTAATCTTCTTTGCCGTGCACAGTATGCCGTACGCGCGGCTAACGTCATCATGTAAATCCTGCTCGCTTTCATTGACCAGGAAGTCGCGCGCCGTCCGCTCGTATTCGACTATCCTCGGCACCACCTCACTAACGGTTTCCACCAATTCCTGCTCGGTGCGGCCGAGCGTGATTTGGTTGCTAACCTGGTAGAAGTCGCCCATGAATTGCGAGCCCTCGCCATACAGCCCGCGAACGGCGACATTGATCTTCTGCAGGCTGCGAAAGACCTTTTCAATCTCTCGCGTAACGACCAGAGCCGGCAAGTGCAGCATGACGCTGACACGCAATCCTGTGCCGACATTGGTCGGACAGGCGGTCAAATACCCCAACGTATCATGGAACGCGTAGGTGAATCTCAGTTCGAGCAAATCATCCAACTGGTCGATCCTTTCCCAGGCTGACTGCAAATCCAGCCCGCTACACATGACCTGCAAACGCAAATGGTCTTCCTCGTTCACCATGATGCTGAAACGCTCGTCGAGGTCGACGGCAACCGCGATCGCCATCCGCCTTCGGCCATCTCGCGACTCATCAACTGACGTTCGACTAAGAATTGACGGTCCACCTCATCCAGTTCATGAAGATCCAAATACATCAGACCTGGCCAAGCGTTGCAGGCTGCTAGTCGACTCTTGACCAATTTAGACAGCTGCCCACGTTCCTCTCTGCCGCTGCGCGACGCACAAAGGGAAATTCGGCCAGATTGCGAGCCAGGCGAATACGGCTACTGATGACGATGTCCTACTGGAGAACCGAGCGACCAGCGACTCTCCGCATTTCCCCGCCAATTCTTCAAGTTTCACGGGAGTTTGGTCGCCCAAAAAATGGAATGGTAATCAAACTCAGCTTGGCTCTTGGTTTTTCCTGGTTGCTTCAGTCAACCGTGTCCTTGAGCTGCCAGCAGCCCCACTATCCTCGCTCGCTGTCCGGCCGATGTCTCCCGGAGCATATTTTCTCGCCGCTTTCTATCTTATGAATATGGTCGCGGATCTCACCGGCCCGTTCGTACATTTCACGAGCGATCGCCTCGTGCATCTCGCGCCGCAATTGGATAAGTCGATGTTGTCGATTCGGCTACTTGAGGCGGCGTGTGGGACGCTTGCCCATATGGATTTTCGAGCCGTGGATATTGACCAACAAGGGTTCCAGATTCTTCTTGAAAGCATACATAGTCGTAGCCGCATCCCAGTCGTCCCGTCTGCCGGAACTCGGCAAAGCTAATGCCCACACACCGGACAGGTCTTCTTGTCCAGTTTGGCCAATTGCTCGGCCGTTTGATCCATTTTGAATTGTTTTTGGCTAACATATGGGGAGCCTCGCCGGTGGGCGAGTCATTGTTGTCTTGCGAAAGATAAACGCGTGCGTGTTCTTCACACAGGTGGACGACGATCATGGGGGAGGGTTCGGTTAATTCCGTAATGTGGAAGGTTGCCGGTTTTCGCCAGCGTCGGCATTTCACGTTTTACTCACCCCGCAGGCGAAAATCATGAATGGAATCATCAGCCCGCCAAAGCATGTGGCGAGCATATTGTTCAATCATAGCGTCCCGCGGGCTAACCTACGACAGCCGACCGCAGGGAATGCGGGGCCGTGCAGAATTCTGCTGGAACGCTAAAATTTGGGGAGCTTCGCATTGAATCCGGATGCTTTCGTGTTGCCTGGAACTATGCGGCCGTCTGCTTCCTCTCCACTGCATTCTACAGGACTGCAGCTTCCTATCGTTCGATTTTCAACAGCACGTATGAATATGCCTGTCAGCCCTCACCTAACTACTTCAACAGTTGCGGAAAACTATGAATTGGTTCCGGTCTACCGTCGCCTTTTGAGCGATTCATTGACTCCCGTTTCCGCATTTGCCTTGGTAGACGATGGCCGATCCGCAGCCTGTTTGTTCGAAAGTGTGATTGGCGGAGAAAAGGTTGGCCGGTACAGCTTTATTGCCGTTGGCCCGCGGGGTCGGATCGCCGCCACCCGGTCGACGCTGAGCGTCAGCTTGGGACAGGTGGAAGGTCTCCCAGGTGGCAGACCCCTTGGACATAGTTGGTGGCAGGCTGTGGCGGGCAAAAGGGTTGCAGTCTTGCCTGAATTGCCGCCGCTGACCGGGGGGGCTATTGGTTACGCCGGTTACGATGTCATGTGGCCTATGTAGAAGACTTGCCGAACGCACCGCCCGATGACCGGCAGTTGCCAGATCTGGATTTTTCTTTCTTCGACGATTTAATCATTTTTGATAACGTGACCAAGACACTGTTTGTGGTTGCCCACGTGCATGTGGGCGACTTCGCTACACCCCAGCAGGCCTATGCTGACGGTGTTGAACGCTTGGCTGCCTGACAGCAAAATTGCAACAGCCGAGCAGGAGCTTGCAGGTCACGGATTTTGATTCGCAGTCAGTCAGCCCGCTCACGCCGCGCAGCAATTTCGAGCCAGGCCGAATTCGAAGCCGCAGTGGAGCGATGCGTCGAGTATATTCAGGCCGGCGATATTTTCCAGGTCGTCATCAGCCAGCGGTTGGAGGTCGCGGTCCAGGCCGACCCCTTCGAGATCTACCGTTCCCTGCGAGTGGTCAACCCCAGCCCGTTCATGTTCTTCCTGCGACACCTCGGATGTCACCCTGGTGGGCAGTTCGCCCGAGATCATGGTGCCGTGCGTCGATGGCAAAGTGACCGTCCGCCCGTTGGCCGGGACGCGGCCGCGGGGGGCAACCGACGCCGAGGACCGGCAGTTGGCCGCGGAACTGTTGGCCGACCCGAAAGAGCGGGCCGAGCATGTCATGCTGGTCGACCTGGGACGCAACGACGTGGGCCGAGTCGCCAAGTACCGCAGCGTGGAAGTTTCGGACGTGATGGTCATCGAACGCTACAGTCACGTGATGCACATCACCTCCAACGTCACGGGGCAGCTCCGCGACGGGCTGGATTCGTTTGACGCGTTGCGAGCCTGCCTGCCCGCCGGGACCGTTTCGGGGGCACCCAAAGTGCGGGCGATGGAGATCATCGACCAGCTGGAACCGCATCGGCAGGTAGCTACACCGGGGCGGTGGGTTACGTCGACTACAGCGGCAACATGGACACCTGCATTGCCCTGCGAACTCTTGTGATCCGGGGCGGCACGGCCTACGTGCAAGCCGGTGCGGGAATCGTGGCGGACAGTGTGCGGCCGCGGAATACCAGGAAGCGCTCAACAAGGCCCGGGGACTTCTCAAGGCGATCGAGTTCACCTTGGCTCGTACACAGAATCCACTGCAATCGCCGGTGTCCTAGTGCTTTGCTTTGTCACAGCTTAATTTTAGGATTAGCCGTTTTGGCGTTAGCCACGGTTGTATTTGAAAAAACCGTGGCTAACGCCAAAACGGCTGATGTTCCAAGCCTAATTCCTAGCTGTGACAGAGCACTAGGCTCCGCTCGGTAGCCATCTTTCGTCTACCGCTTTAGCTAGCATTGACGAGGGAAGCCGTTGGCCGAATCCAAGGCCTTCCCCTCATTCGAAGGCTTTTTTTCGCAGCTTGACGCGTTACATTGAAGGTGTCCCAGAAACGACCAGCCAGCAGGAGCGAGTCATGGCTATCGAGTTCGAGCAAACGCCAGGCGTTGCCGCCCTTCAATCATCCGGTTCGGAGACCGTGAGTCGCGATGGTCGAGTCAAACGCGAAATTGAATTTCAATTGCAGCGTAGTCCTTACCGTGAAGTCAGAAACGTCGTTTGCAGTTTTGCCAACGGTTTGGCGGTGCTAGATGGCGAGGTAACCAGCTTTCATCTCAAGCAGATTGCCCAAACGCTGTTGCAGAATATTGATGGCGTCAGCCAGATCAGCAATCTGTTGAAGGTCTCGTCCCCTCATTCCATTCGCCGCGCCCGTTAGTTGACTAAAGCGTCAGCCAGGGCGTAGTCGAACGCAAGAGTTTCGCTCGGCAGCGGATTTCTTTCGGGTGGGACAGTCGAAGGCCGCTCAGCCCTGATCTTGGCTGAGATTCTTGGCCTGCGCAACGCTTCCAGGAAGCGTTCGCTGGGTTTGAGAATGTCGTTGATGCGAATACCAAACATATCCCCCGTCTTGACGATGTCTCCGGTAGCAATGGGCTGATCGGCAACCTCTACGGTCATTGGGGTATCGCAGTGCTTGTCGAATTGGATCATCATGCCTGGCACCAGTTGCAACACCTGCTCCACTGGCATCGACTTGCGGGCCAGGGTCACGACCAGCGGCACGGCAACGCGCAGTACGCTCTTGCAGTAGGGCTTGGATAGCTGGTCTGGCATGGCTTGTTCGGCAATACTGGGTTGAGCAGCGGAGACGCTGGGTCACCAGCTAAGCAGCGTTCGATAGAAACTGTCGAATCTCTGATGTTGCGATTATGTTCCGTTGATGATCGCCACAGATTGATGATCACGGGAAAGCGGAACAGTGGTTTTTCAAAGGATGCTAGTGCTTCTCACAGCTTAATTTTAGGATTGGCCGTTTTGGCGTTAGCCACGGTTGTATTTGAAAAAACCGTGGCTAACGCCAAAACGGCTGATGTTTCCAACCCTAATTCCTA
>CAVPPY010000032.1:0-52164 GCA_963707245.1 Pirellulaceae bacterium | reverse complement strand
ATTATCCACGCTACCCAGTATTTGGCATAGGGCTTACTCTGGCCCACGACTTTGGAAGTTTCGCATTCTTCACAAGCAAAGCGAAAGCCAAGGATTCTGGCCTGGAACGACAACCGCCCTCCCATCCGGCTTACCAAGAATACTGGAAAAATGGACACTTCTCGACTATCGCCACCATCTGGTTACTAGGCTCCGCCTAGTAACCCAATGTCTTGCAGGCTCCGCCTGCCTTGGCTGCGATCGCACGGGCCTCACTTTAGCTCACCAAGAGATTGCCTGGTTTGAACCATTGCGTTGCCTTGGAACGAGAGGTACCTGTGGTAGCGATTGCACAGAGAAGTATGGAAAAATGCTCGATGCCCGTCAAAACTCTAACTCAGGGGCTGCTCAGGCCGTCGAGCGCGATTCGAGAATTCAAGCTCCATCGCTCATTGACTGACTCCGAGTCGACAATAAAATCGCTAGCCAAACCCGGTGGATGTAGCTCAGTCGGTAGAGCTCTGGATTGTGGTTCCAGCTGTCGTGGGTTCGAGTCCCATCATCCACCCTGCTAGTCCTTTGCCTAACCGGCCATTGAAGAACACCGCCATTGAAGAACACCGGCCAGTGGGCGCGAAGGCATCCTACGGAAACTCGCTGCATGCCGGAACCTGCTACAAACCGGAACTCGTGGCGACTTTGGTGATTCTGACGTCGACGGACTCTGCTGGCACATAGCCCAGCAACCCGTGGAAGCCGGGTAGTTTGAATCCGTAGCCTGGTGGGGTAGTGTGTGCCTCGCCGGGCATGACCCCTGTTTCTGCGTCGTATTCGACGTAAATGGTGTAGGTGAATTTACCCAACTCGCGCCCGGCAGTGTCCTTGGGCATGATCTCAGCATGCACCACACGGACTGGTATCTCACCTACGTTCTTCCAGGTGACGCTGACCTCTTGCCCGATCTTCCCGTTCGCCACAAAGCAAAATGGTTCAACATGGGCTTCGAGCAATTCTGCCTTGGGCTGAGCGCGTTGAGTGACACTTGATTTCGAGAAGCATCGCAACCAAGGCTGAAAACCGCTACCCATATCAACCCTCCCAGCAGACAGTCATGAGAGCGTAAAGGGCGTTCCGTCCTGGAGTTGTGTATCGACAAATGAGTTGTGTACATAGTCCACAGTTCCCCATATCAACTTAGTCGAAAAAGGCGACCGCAACACCGCTGTCGGGATTGTATCAGCCTGCGGGCTCGCCTGCAGCCACCAATCCAGCTCGACTTGAGAAAGGTTGCGTACCCTTCCGCAGGGCTATCCCGCCTGGCGAGTATGAGACGGCGATGCGTGCCGCCGCTGGTGAATTGGCCAGCCGGATTTCGAGCGGTTTGTGCATGTCAATGTGCACGTCGCGCTGGGGAAAGGCGATGCAGATCTTCGATCGGCGAAAGGCCGCGTCAATGCTCGCACGTACTTCGCTGCGCAGGATGTCGCCATCCATGATGCACTTCTGTTCGATCCAAAAATGGACCTCAAAGGTCAGAGCACTATCGGCAAAGTCCTCGAATAGAACGACGGGTTTCGGGCTTTGGTGAACGCCTGGGTGATCGCGCACGACTGCTTGCAGAACGGCTATCACCTCTTGCACGGGCGAGCCATACGCCACGCCAACACTCACCGAAGTCTGAACGCGGGTATCGGAAAGGGTCCAATTGGTCACGCTGTTCTCGAGGAACTTGCTGTTTGGAATCAAGATCTCCAGGTTCTCTCGGGTCTTAACACGCGTGCTGCGCGTGCCGATATGCTCGACGTTAGCATCGATGCCATCGACGTTCACCAGATCCCCGACACGGATCGGCCGTTCCACCAACAAAATCAAGCCGCTCATGAAATTGTTCACTAAGTTTTGGCTGCCAAAACCCACGCCAATCGCAATTGCACCACCCATGAAGGCAAAAACGGTCAGAGGCACATTGACCAAATCGAGGGAGGCTAGCGAAACCAAGGCCAGCAACGTATAGAAGATGACCATCTGCAATGCGTTGGCAGCAGCCAAGCCGATGCCCATTTTGGGTAGCAGACTGCGAGCTACCCAGCCGGCCAAAATGCGGCTGGCGAAAAAGCCAATCGCTAGCAGTGCCAGCCCGCAACCTAGCTTGCTGACGGTTAATGGTTCGTCGTCAATCACTACGAGTTCGTATTCCCACAGAGCGATTGCAGAGGTTCTGATCAAACTGAGCCAATCGCCCATAGAAAAACGTGATTGTTGTGCTTTTAAATCGTCGATAAATCTCTGATACAGGCGAACGCCTGCGCCGGTCAACATTTGGAGTTCGGCATTCAGCTCCGAGGAGGGACTGCTGCTGGGCAATGAATCCTCGCTGTTGGCTAGTAATCCCGTTCTGCCTGGAACACTTTAAAGTTGCCGGCGATAGGTGGCTGCAAGTTGCAGTTGACGCTGCGAGTTTCGCATTTGCAGTCTCCGCAATCCTGGTCAGCTGCTGTTGGGCCATCTGGGATTCCTCCAGCCAGCGATTTACTTCAGCAGCCGCAGGACTACTGTTACTCAGGCTGAAACGTCGCCGCCAGCATTCTTCGATCTGAGCAATCTCGGCCAACAATTGCTGCAGCAGCTGAGATTCCTCATGGGCAGCACTCGTTTCTAAAGGGGAACTCGATATCTTTTGATGCAGAATGGCTGCCAGTCCCGCATTGGCTCCATCCAGTTGATCGCTGATATTGGCAGCAGTTTGCTCCACTAGCTTTAGGCGACGGTCCAATTCTTCCTGTGTCAATCTATAGCGATGGTCATACGCAGTCACCAAATGCTCGAGTTCGCTCGCATTACGCAGTGCGCGTTCTTTGTCCTCAGTCAGCAACTGGATCTGCTCATGCTCAAAATCTAACTGGCTGGCGAGCACACGGCGTTCTAGGGCCAGTAGATCTTGCTCCTGTCTTTGAGATGGCTTGGGAGGCAGGTTACTATGCTTGAACTGGCTGAGCATCTTGCGAACCTGGCGATCGATTTCCTCCAATCGCCGACGCGTATTCAAAGCTACGGCCTGCGAGGCTTCCAACTCGAGATCCAAAGAAGCCAATTGCCGCTGCTTGGTCTCCAGCGTTTCACGCAATTCGTCAACTTCCAGAAAACTACTTGGGATTTTCAACTCGGCCTGAGCCGCCGCTTGCCCATCACCGGACGGTGACAGGCTGCGTTGCTCGCGCAGCGCAAGGCGACGAGCTGTGGTCAATTCCAGTTGCTCCCAAAAGGACAATTCGCGAGCTAGGGCCGATGTGCTAGAGACGCCGCTGTGCTCCGCTGCCACCGCAGCCTGCAATCGCCCGATATTCTGCTGGCTTTCCTGTGCCAGCTCCTGCAGTTGGCTCAGATTTTTAAACTCAGCGCTGTGTTCGGCTCTTAGGCTGTCCACCCGATTCGCGCAAATCGCAAATAGCAGGCAGCAACACAGCACAGGCCTGCACGCACCCGTGGCTCGGCAGATCAACGGACCGAAGTCATAGCCATAGAATTGCATCGTTGGTATCCATCCCTGGACTACATTGATCGAGGTGGTTGATCGAGACCACGCAAGCTCCATCCGTAAATCGCCAGTCGTGCTGCGGCCCATTGAACTGCATCGACGCATCTATGGAAAGAGGAATTCCCGCAAGGACGAGCAGATGAGAACGCCTTTCAAAATCTGGCTATTATCTGGACTTTACGTTCTCCTCTTCAACTTGCTAAAAGCCTAAGGGTGGTTTCTATCGCGCGATGAATTCCTCACGCGGGTTGAACGCATTCAATGGGATTTTAGGAGTACCATCCATGGCCCGGTCCAAGAAGTCAACTTTATCGCAACAATTGGTAGGAGTTGGCGTAAGTGGCATGCCGGCTCCCGTCCAGAAAGTCCTTCGCGGGCGCTTTGCTTCCAAGTTAGTCCTGTTGGTTATTCCCCTATTGTGTGCCTGTGGCCTGTTGACGCTCAATTGGGAGAATGGCTTTCCGTCGTTCACGGTCAACCGCGAAAAAGTGGCTGAAGTCAAGCAGGAGGCGGCTGAGCGCATCCAGGAATACCGTCATGAGGGACAGCCAGAGCATGGCATGCAGCTCAATCCACTTCGATCCCTTGGAAGTACGGACAGCACAAAGGTTTCTTTGATACACCGACCAGCCAAGAACAAAACAAGCTGCTCGATCCAGCTGCCATAGAAAAAATCGCTGAGGCTCCGGGTAAATTCTTTGGTGGTTTGACGCATGGCGAGGCACCGACTCAGCCGGCCGCCGAACCCAAGAAAGAATCGCTGTTCGGTAATGGCGGCTTCTCCAACCTCAAAGAGCGTTTTCAGAAGCGCTAGTCACAGTCCATGCATGCGAAACATTGATAGCTATAGGCTGGTCGTGCTTGGTGCGGGCTGCTGTCTGCTGCTTGCCTGCCAGGCGCTCCAACCCAGTCAAGGCTTGCTTGAGCAGGAAGCCGTTCACGCCAATGTGTCCTCGATACAGTTGAGGGTGTTGGTCAACGATTACGTCACGCTAGCCGCGCAGCGGATCGAAAGGCGCGCCGATCAGATTCTGGCTGAAAGCCAAGACCCCACCATACGCAAGAATGCACTCCTGTGGAAAATCAACGTCATTGCCGCCTGCTACCAAGCTGCCGCGCGCAACGATCCACTGGCCGCCTACCTGGATGTATGGATCCTCAATCGACAGTTGATCGGCTTGCTGGAGTCCCCAGCGGGTTACCAGCTGTTCGGTCCCTGGCAGGTGGCGACCGTCGAAGAGTGCCACGGACTCGAATTGCGACTTCAACAAATCGATCAATTGGTGGGCGTCGACCTCGCCTTGGGGGATATGTGGCTGGGTGAGGAATTCGTTGCGAAATTCGCTAACGATTTCCCCGTGAGCAGTTTGTATCTGGAACGCGAACCCCTTGCATCGCGCTATCTCCAGCACGTCAAGCAACCCCAACGGGAACTGTTGCAGGTCGTCGCCAACCTGGATGCTAATTTGGTTGAGCTCAAAAAGCTGTCGACGATGTATGCCGCGCCACCTGCCCAAGCAAGCTCGCTGGGAAGCAGAATTGCTGCTATTGGATTCCACGCAACTGGCCGTCGTGCAGGGGCCCTTGCAGGATGCGCAAAGGGTGGCTTTTGCCATGGCCGATATAGCGACCAGCGCTCGCACGTTGCCTCAAATGGTTGCCCACGAGCGCCAGGCTTTGGGCGATTTGCTCACCCAAGAACGCGATGCGACCCTGCAGGAAATAGATCGCATGCGCCGCGATACCCTAGCCGCGGTAGAAAGCGAACGGCAAATCGTTCTTGAAGCCATGAGTCAGGAGCGCAGTGCGGTACTGGGTTCGCTGCATGACGAACGGCTTGCCGCCACGCGGGATCTCCAGTCGGAAATCAGACAAGCCATGCTGGCAACAGACAGCATCACCAAACATAGAACGGCAGAAATCGTGGCTGCCAGTCCTCAAGTCATTGACCATGTCTTCCTGCGGATCTGCCAATTGCTGGGAGCAATCGCCGGTGTAGGCCTGGCCACGCTCTGGTGGTTTTCCAGAAACAAAAGAAGAGCCAAGCTGCAATTACGCGGGGAAGAAAACACGGACCAAGCCCTGCATGTACCCCTGCCCAGCGGCTCCCGACGAGCAGCTTAGCCCATTGCCATGGCTGTCAACTAGCCATTGTCCCCAATGGGGCCTGAACCGCATGGCACTGTCCTAATTATTTCGGCGCTCAAGTTTCGTTCCCGTCGCGACTCTGCACCAGCAGGGGAGAGATGAGTTGTGGTGGCGTTCGCCTCGTTGTGTCCTATTTCACGCTGATGACCGTGGCTCCCCCGCGCCTTTGCGCGTGAGCAGCGCAAGCGCTCCAATAAATTCTCAAGCCTGGTTTGGCACTTGGCGCCCCAAGCCCCCTCATCCCCAACCCTTCTCCCCGGAGTACCGGCGGGAGAAGGGAGCAAACTAAGAAACTGAACACTAATGCTTCAACCAGCTCTAAGGTTGGGATGTGACGAAAAAATACTCGACCCTCCCACGCAGTTGGGCTGCTACAGCGTGAAGACTGTTTCGTGGGAGGGTCGATGCGAGCTTTAGCGAGTCATCGGGGAGGGAAAACGCCTGAGCTCTTCGCCCTCCCCGCCAGCTCGCTGGGGCTCGCCGGCGACCCTCCCGCGGAGCAAATCAAACCGCTTTAGCAACGGCAGCGCACAGGAGGGTGGAATAACAGTTCCCAAAAATTCAACCCCAGAATCTAATGTTGACTGAACACTAGGCTTTCCTAAACATGGGTACTCGCCTTTGCGTAACGCTGCGGGTGAGAGCGATGCGGAAAACCAAAGCATTGCGCGAGCACCTTCGTAGACACCTGCACCTGATTCACTTTACACGACGACATTGCCATTGGGGTCTGCCCCTTTGGAGACGACTCGAACTTACACCTGTTTTGGGCGTCGCCGGAGAGGGCCAGCCCCCTTGGGGACAAAGCCTAGTTCTATACACGTAGGCGAGTCTCTCCGAGACTCGCGGTCTCCTGGGACTCAATCGCCGAGCCTGCCTTGGGAAAGACAGATCTACACCTGAAACCTAGTAGTTTTTGGCTAGCGCCTCGCTGCCTAGAGCAAGACTGCAAACTCAGCTGTGTTTGACGGTATACCACGAGGGATAGGCATGCTCTTCGACTGTAGGCGACTCCTGAGTCGTATGTAGTGTCAGATGGTGCTTGGCGATAAACTGATCCACCACGTCCATGGTCTTGGGCCAGGATGCATGGTAATCATGACCGCCAAAGATTCCGTGCTGCTTGAGCTTGGGCCACCAGGCATCCAATGTATGGACTCCATCCTGCCCCGTGTGTGCGTAGCCGTCGATATAAATAAAATCGAAGGTCTCATCGGCGAAAATCTGCACCGCCTCCTCGAAAGTCATCCGTAGAATTGCACTGCGAATTCCATGTTTGCTCAAGACATCTCGAGCAAAATCGCATTCTTCATCGTTGTGATGGTCCGACCAACGGTCAACGGAGAATAGAAGCTTGGTGTTGGAATGCTGCAAAATGTGATCTGAAAAGCCTGCAGAGGCAACTCCCAACTCGATTGCCAGTCCGTCTAAACCCAACTCATTCAAAAGCTGAGGAAACTGGTCACGATTCGTCAATTCGCCCACCTTGGTGGGAACAGCTGGCGAGGCGATGCACGGCGCAAGAGACTGCGAAGGTACATGGGTGACAGGCCCGCCAAAGTCTTGGGCAGAGGCAGGAGTGGCCGCTACGCGTGCCGTTAGGCGACTGCGCGGTGCGCCTGTAACCTGATTGAAAACGCGAAGCACTTCGCGCCTTACTTTTGAAAATGTCCTTAGCCTATGTACTGTTGAGGGGGACATGGATATTGTCTTTCCTGTAGTTGCCGAAGACTCAGGTTGCCTTCGCATGGCCCGGGTGCTTTGAGTTGGACAGTGATTTGCCTGACAAAGCTCATGAATCAACCGATCGTTCTCTTCACTCCTTCGATGGGTGGATTCAACCTCGCTGAGAAATGCCTTGGCTAGGGCAGTGGTGGCAATGTCCGCACTTGTCTTGTGGAACTCAGCTCGAGAAAATGAACTATCTATCAACTTGAGAGTCCTCTCAAGTGCCGCAACCTCTTGCTCCGGCTTGTAGTAGGCATCTAGAAATTGGGTGTAATCGGGAAGTGGGTTGCAAAACTGGTCTTGCAAGGATTTGGTTAACGAGCTGATGGCTGAACACGCAAGACCTGTGTAAACATTGGGGTTCTCGGTATCCAATAGAAGCAAGGGTTTCTTGGCTAATGCGGCTTCCAACGCAACGGTGCTCAGCGTACAGACGACGGCATCGCAAGCTTTAACGAGACGCGGCGTAGACAAGTCTGCGTACAAGCTTACGAATTCGTCGACAACCAGTACATTCTCAGGCATCTGCTCAAACGCCAGAGGGTCGAAGTCGTGCACTGGATGCAGCTTGCAAACGAACAGGGTCTCGGGCATTTCTCTTGCCGTCGCTGCCAATTGCGGGAGCACTTGGTTTCCCTTCGCATGCAGTGGCCAATGCAAATTGGTAGCAACTAAGACGCTGCGTTGAAACCTGGAAGTCCAGTCTCCAAAGAGCTCGGCAACAGTCGCTGTTCGTCCGTCCCGATAGCCATCAAATCTTGGACAGCCAACCTGGTAAACAAGGTGACGTGTGGAAAAGGAGTGGCCCTGGGTATCGGTCGATTGTGAATCCAACTCAAATGGCTTCTCAAAGTCAGGCGACCAGGTTAGCAAGTAGTCCGCCAGAACTGTATGACTCTTAGGGAATTCGGCATGTGGCCAAATCCCATGTTGCAGCTGGAATGTTGGAATCCGTCTTTCCCGAGCAATTGCCAAGAATGCAGAGTTGATGAGGTGACTTCGCGTTGCGGTAGAGTCGATCGCAGTTACCCATGCATGATTTCTTTTCTCAGACGAAGGTTCCCAGTCTATGGTCTCGATCGAATCTAAAAATTCGACTCGGATATTGCGAGCGGCAAAGAACGAGAGCATCGCTTGGCGGCGGTTCTTCTCGATGACGTCGAATGGGCCGCTCCTGAGTAGCACTCGAAAGGAATTCTTGGGAAGCGAATTGAACAAGGATTCAAACAGCAAGAATCCCTGGTAATGCCCAATCAGAAAGGTCAGGAAAGTATTCGCATCCAGTGCCGGAGGATTTTCAACTTCCGATCTGCCCAAGATCCTGGTTGCTTCCGCATGGAATCTTTCAAAATCAATTTCCTTGTTGCATTCTTTACGCAGCAAGAAGATATTACCCTTGCCGGCTTGCTGGTCACGATAAGGGTCAAGCTGACGCCAATGACCAACAGGCCAGGCCGCCGGATCGCTGGTGTCGACAATCGGTCTAGCTAGCAATTCCAGCTCTCGGATTTCCTGGCGTGCGAACCCAAGAATACTGAAGAGCTTTAGCCAAGTGGTTGGTGGCAGGACCGTGGCATGGTAAGCTCGATCATTGGCTGCCGGCTGGCTGTCAGCTGACACCAAGAACCAATCCGTACACATGCTCCGCAGATTCCACAATGCCTTGCTCAGTTGCTCGCGGTCGATCAATTGCAGAGTGTTGAGGCATGTCAGCAGCGAGGGTCTAACAGAATAGGGCAGGGCATCTTTGCAATGGGCAATATTGGCCTCAGACTCAGCTGAGGAAAGATCAAAAGCCTCGATTGCTAGCAAGGGATTGGCGCGAAGGCCTAAGCCAGAACAATTCATGCGGCGATGTCGAAGCGCCTGAACAACTTCGCCATCCCCACTGCTTACGTCAACAACTGACTTGCACTCGACTTTCTTGAGTATGGCTGACACGAGCGCCGAAAGTGAGGCGGAGGCTGTCAATTCCGATTTCGGGGTTTTTGCAATCGAATCTTGTGCTGGATACTGGGTCAGCATGCTGGCTTGACTTTCTGCATTTCGAATTCCGGCAGTGGCAGCCTGCTAACACAACTGCGGGCAGACATTCAGGCGTGGACTATAGATCACTCTGGAAATGAGGGTCAATAGTTATTCCCCACACCCACTTGCGACCTACGAGACACAACCAGCCCATTAATTGCCCTTGCTTGGCATTCGGCAAGCTTGTACACGTGCCTTCTGCGAGTACTTCCATGCAAGAATTCCTCGCTTACGGGTCGGGTTTTGAGCCTTTCCGAAAAGCTAATTAACATGATCAGCTTCGCACAAAATGCTGAAGATGTTTTGATTCAACGATTTTTCGACGGCGATCCCGCTCAGAACTATGTTGATGTGGGGGCGGCACATCCGGTGGTTCACTCTGTTACCAAACATTTTTACGATCATGGCTGGAGTGGCCTCAATATCGAACCCAGGCAAGAGCAGTTCAACGCACTGTGCGCCGATCGGCCGCGTGATATTACGCTTCCATGCTGCGTATCGAACAAGGCTGGTGTCCTACCATTCTTTGAGGTCGAGGTGGGCCCATCAGCAGAATGCACGGACAACGGTGGTCTGTCTACCGTCGATGCCAGCCTCGCGGAGGACTATCGCACGCGTGGCTTCTCGGTTCATGAATATAGACGCGACGTATTGACACTCAACGAAATACTCGAACGGTATAACATCGACTCAATCGGCTTCTTGAAGATCGATGTTGAGGGACACGAACCTCAAGTCGTCGCCGGTCTCAACTGGCAGCGTTGGCGCCCAAGGCTTGTCATTTTGGAGAGCACGATACCGCTCAGCAGTCAGCTGACCGACCAACAGGCAACTCATTTGATCGAGAGCCAGGGATACACGCTGGCGTTCTTCGATGGACTGAACCAATTCCTGGTACGAAATGAGGACCGAGATAGGCTGCCACGTCTGAGCACGCCGGCCAATGTTTTCGATGCATTCGTACCGCATCAGCACTTGATACAAATAGCGGAACGTGATGCTGAAATACAGCGCCTTCAACATGAACTGAACTACCTGAACGCGAAATCGCAAAATCGGCTCTGGGTTTGGCAGCGTCTGTTTCCTCGACGCCAGGCAGCCTAGTGCCATGCCTAGACTAGATTGTAGGTTAGCCGGATTCGTCAGTGACGAAGTACTAGCTGGTTTCCACCAAGCCAATAAAAAACTCTTGGAGATCTTAAGACGTGTCCCTCTCAGTAACGACTGCCAAACCTCGCGTTTTCGTTGACGCGTCTCACACCTTTGCAAGCGGCCTTAATACCGGTGTACAGCGAGTTGTAAGGAATACCTGCAAACTGATCGGAGAGTCGCTTGACGGCCACCAAACCGCGACCGTTGTGGTCAAGGGCAACAAGTTTGTGTTGACGAATATGCAGGCCGAATCGGAGAAGCGCAGGTGCATGGATCAGATTCGCGCGAATGTACTGGCAAGCACGCCGGCCAGCTACCAATTCTCTGCCAAAGTGCTCTGCAAAGTCATGCCGCTACCCATCTTTAAGAAATGGTTCTTGCCGGAATCCGGTCATCAGGGGATATTCAAACTACCCTTGTTGGCCTACCAGGCATGGTTGAACCGCAACGATTCTCGTTCAGAAGCACAGCCTGGTGCTGGCGATCTGCTGCTGCTTCCCGACGCCTACTGGGCAAAAGAAGAGATCTGGCCTGCCGTCAAACAGGCCAAGGCTTGTGGCGCTAAAGTTGCCGTGGTCGTCTATGATCTCATCCCTCTCACACATCCTCAGTTTGTACCGCAGAAGGCTGCCCTGAAGTTCAAGGAATATCTGCAGCAGGTTGCCCAATACGCTGATATGGTTATCGCGATATCAGATACCGTGAGGAAACAAGTTGAGACGCTGTTTTCCTCGGACGAATATGCGGGGGGGTGCCAGCATTTCGCTTCATTTGAATTGGGAGCGGAATTCGCAATGACGCAGGGCGATGTTCGCCCACACATCCAATCGCTGTTCAGCCAAGACGCCGTGAATGCCCCGCATCTGATGGTTTCCACCTTCGATCCCCGCAAGAATCATAACTACGCCATCGATGCGTTCGAGAGGGTATGGCAGGACTATCCCGATCGGAAACTTTGCTTTATCGGGCGTGTTGGCTGGCTGTGCAACGACGTAGTCGAAAGAATACGGCAGCACCCCCGATATGAGAAACAGCTTTTCGCCTTGCATGACTTGTCAGATTCCGAACTCTTCTATTGCTATCAGCGTGCTCGCTCTGTAGTTTTTCCGTCGATTGTGGAAGGTTTTGGATTACCCATCGCTGAAGCACTATGGCACGGCAAGCATGTTTTTGTCAGCGACACGGAAATCCATCGTGAAGTGGGTAGAGACGAGTGTCATTATTGTGATTTGGCATCGCCCGAGAGCTTGGCGAAGCAGATTCTCAACTGGGAATCAGAACACGGCGAAGTCTCGCCCAGCAGAACATCTTCCTATCGCCCAGTTTCCTGGAAGCAGAGTATCCGCAACCTGGCCACGCAATGCGTCGATGCGCTGACTCCTGAATGGAGAGGCAGTCGCCCGTATCAACCGCGTCTGAGAGCTTCGATCGGATCGAGCATGGCCGCACGTCGCGCCGGGTAGATCCCGAACACGATCCCAACAGCTAGAGACACTAGCGACGCGATGAGTACGGATTTAAGGGTCACCACGGTATCCATTCCCGAGAGATAGGTTACCAACCAGGGGGCTAACAGTCCCAGTCCCACGCCAACCGCAGTGCCAAACAGCGAGAGCGAGGCTGTCTCGATCAAGAACTGCAGGATGATATCATTCTGCTTGGCGCCCAGGGCCCGTCGAATACCAATTTCACGCGTCCGCTCACTAACGGTGGCGAGCATGATATTCATGATGCCAATACCACCGACCAGCAACGAAATTGCGGCCGTTGCTCCCAGTACAAAGTTAAAGATGCGTTGCGTGGCCTGCGCCTGCTCCAGGAGATCTAGTGGCACGGTAATGGCATAATCTCCGCGAGGATGGTATTTGGCCAACAATCCTTCCAGGGCATCTGCAGTCGAACGCACCTGGTGGCGGTCAACCACTTCAATCGTGATCTGGCTCAACTCCAGCCGTTGTCGCGTATAGCTGCCTTGCTCGGCGCGTTCGATCACATCGCCGATACGACTGCGATCGGTAGTGAGGGGAATGACCACATCCACGTTCAGATCCTGGGCTGCCAGGCTGGAGCCAACACCGGCCGAGGGCGTCTTGTATGCCTGCACTCCGACGATGCGAAAGAAATGCTGATTGCCGACTTGGATTGATTTGCCTACAGGCGATTTGCCGCGAAAGACTTCCCGGGCTATCTTCTCACCGACAACGCAGACATTCTCCCGCCGCTCAAGATCACTGGGCTCCAACAAGCGGCCGAGTGCCAGTGCAATACGATTGGTTTCAAAGTAGCTTGGGTGCACGGCCACAAGCCGAGCGCTGATCGCCTGATCGGCATAGCGTGCCTCCTGTGGGAATTCGCGAAGGGGAGTGATCCCCACCACGGTCGTCATCGTTTCCTTGATCCGCCGCAGATCGTCATAGGTCAATCCGAACTCTTGTTCCCAGGAGCGAAAATCGATCTCGTTGCTTTGGCTCGTAGGCTTGACGCTGCGGACGATCAGATTGTTCACTCCCAGTGCCTGAATCTGTCGTTGTGCCTGACGGCTGGCACCTTCGGCCACGGCCAACATGACGATCACACTCGCCACGCCGAAGACCAATCCCAGCACGGTCAGCATGGACCGCAGCTTGTGCAGCAGCACGCCGCGAATAGCGGTTCCCATGAGCGCGGGAAGACGCGCCAGCGAGACCATCAAACGCCCTCGCCCGAAGCGGGTGCGGAATTCGCTGGCGGCAAATCTTCGCCGGCTTCGCGCTCGCTGCCCGCAAAGTCCGCTAGTCCGCGTTGATAGGCATCCATGGCGACGACTTCACCCTCCTGCAGACCCTCGGTAATCTCCACGAAGGAATGTGTCGATCGACCGGTGACGACTCGGCGTCGAATAGCATCCGGCCCCTTGAGCACGTAGACGAAGCTTTGGCCGAAATGCTCGGTAATGGCCCCCACCGGAACAGCAATCACATCTACATAGGTCCCCACCAGAATATCGACCTCGGCAGTCATTCCAGGCTTGATGGATAAATTATAGGGCAGCTCATCGATGAGAATGATGGTCTCATAGTTTTGAACGCTGCTATAGCTGCTCGAGGCCATGCCGGCCACCGACGAAACGCTGCCAGCCAATCTTGTATCGGAGAATGCGTCCAAGCGAATCGAAGCGGATTGACCGCTCTTGATGCGATCCACCACCGACTCATGAACGTTGGCCTTGACCTGCATCCGCGTCATATCGGGCAGGTAGTAGACATTGCGACCTGAATACATCTCAGTGCCCTCACGGATCCGCTCGGAGGCGTCGTACCAGCGCTCGTTGGCGTAGGCAACGGTACCGTCCTGCTCGGCGATGAG
Source organism: Pirellulaceae bacterium (assembly GCA_963707245.1). GTDB lineage: Bacteria > Planctomycetota > Planctomycetia > Pirellulales > Pirellulaceae > Aureliella. Next base: position 38,249 of record CAVPPY010000032.1, on the reverse strand, counting down.
CGTGCACTTGGTCTTCAAAGTCTGGAGTTCTGCCAGCTGTTGTTCGAGAATCTCGACGCCATTCTTGGCGTTGGTAACCGCGTCTTCAGCCTTCTTTGTCTCGGCCTCGGCAGTTTTCTTGGCGCGATCGAGCTTGAGCATTGTCTCCGCCTGCTTGCCACGCAATTCAATCAATCTCTTTTGCTTGTCGTAGGTCAGCAGCACCTGTAATTTCTGCTTGTCGCGTTGCACGGCAAACTGAAATGTGTTTTCGCGCAACTGGAATTCTCGCAGCTGCTGCGGAGTTCGATAACCCTTTTTGACCAAAATCTCAATGTTGTTCTTCTCATCCCGCACCTTTTCCAGCTCGGCTTCGGCCTCCTTAATAGCCCTTTCCAAGTCAGCCACCTCAGCAATCAGGTCACCCTTTTCGTACTTGATCAATTCGATTTCAGCCACATCGAATTCTAACTGCGCGGCGGCGATATTGGTCTCGTTCTCATTGTTCTTGATGGCCAGGGACTGCTCGGCATCGGCCAGTTTGCCTTTGGCCTCGTTGATCTCGACATCCTTCAGCTGGATTTCTTTGTCGATCTCGTTGGTCTCGAACTGTGCTACCCGGTCGCCCTGCTTTACGCTTGTACCCTCGGGAACGATAAAGGTGATCTTGGTGCGACCAGGAATTTCGCACTTGCCGTACACCGTCTTTTGGCTTTCGACCGTACCGCGCTCGACGACGCGGTCTTCAAGAGTCCGTTGCTGCACGAGATGGCTGGCCGCTGCCTGCGAATCGCTCGAGCTATCGCCAAACAGAAAGCGAGCGCGATATAGCCCGAGGCCGGCCACGACAGCCAGCATTACCAGGAATATGAGTCTCAAAACAAACCGCATCTGCAGCCCACTTTCATTGAAGCCGTGTTATCTCGAAAGCAAGGCTCTCGCTCGACATCTATTTCATTCTAACGGAACTTCACCGCTCTCCAAATTCAAAGCGAATGGGAACGCTGGGAATGACCACGCCTGGCCTGCCTGGAGCCGAGTTCCTGGCTTCTGCTGGCGGGACAGCCTCGGCTGGTTTCTTGCCTGCCGGGTCGGCCGGCGGTTCGGCGCCCAGACTTGGTAAAGTGTCTTGAAGATTGTCGGCAGCCGATGATTCGAGATCTGAATTGGCAGCATCGCCCGCCGCGCCGTTGGTGGGGACGCCCCACAATCCGCTGGTTTGCTCCCAAGGGAAATACTCGGCGTCAATGAGCATCGATTGCACAAGTTGAGCTGGATCCATGTCGGCATTCAGCCATTGCCCGCGTTCATCCAGGTACAACATTTCCAAGGCTGCAAACAATCGCATTTTCTGGATGCGGTAGGCAATCCAGTTGCTGATCAGGCTGTTCTTGGCATCCAAAATTCCCTGTTGGGCTTGCAAGAGGAACAGCGTTACGGATTCCGCTTGACCACCGATTCGCAAATTGATCTCGGCCTCGTCGACCTGCCGCGTGGCTGCCACAACCTGTTGTCTGGCAATCTGGAAATTGAGTCGACTGAGCTCCAGTTGCCTGAGGATCGACCGCAGCTCGTTGGCCACCAGGTCTTTGGAGGCCGTAAACTCGCGTGCGGCCCGCTGATAGGCGATTTGCCGACCGCGATAAAAATTGCGTTCATTCAAACGATTGAGCGGTCCGTCGAATTGCACACCTGCCAGGTAGCGATTGGCCGAGGAATCAAAGCGATAGGGGTTGTTCAGTGACGGATCACTTCCCAGGGCGATGCCCGCATTCAGGCTAAGGTCGCTTTCCAGAGCGTCGGCTGCAACTTCAACTTCACGAAAGGCGTCGACCACGGTCGCCTGGCGATTCTTGAGGTCCAAACGATTCTCAAACGCATAGGAGATAGCCTGCTCCGAATCCATGGGGGCCAGCTGTTCGATATCAATGAGATACAAGCGAACTTGTGTTTGGATTAAGTACAGTTCGATGATCTCGCCGCGTAGTTGATTGCCGACTGCATTCTGGACGGCCTGCCATGCCTCTTCTCGCGGATCGATAAACTCAGGTGATAACGCATCTTGCCCACTAAGTGGATCCTCACCATCCGCGGACAAGGGATCCACTGAACCTGGATTTGGATCGGGAAGTTGCGGGACAGCACGTTGCTGTTGATCGTACAACCGATCGACGCGTCCGACGAGTTCAGCGTGGGCTTGCTCGCGCTGGTCCAGCAGCTTCCGCGTTTCGATCAACTGGGCTTGGATACGTCGGGCCAATGCGAGTTGTTGGTCATAATCCAGGCGATCGTCCACTCCCAAGGCGGAGACATCCGTGTCGTCGAGTCGATCTAGCCAGGCTTGCAATTCGCCTTCGACATCCGGCAGAATGGTGGCAACACGGTCCCGCATTTCTCGCATGGCTTGGCAACTGCCCAGCATTTGCTCACGGCTGCCCGTTTCCGGTGGCAGGTACTGCATCAATTCTACGAACAGGTCCTGCGCGGCGGTCTGCAGCTCGGCCAACTCGGGGTTTACCAAATCAAATTGCTGCAGCAGAGACTCATCCATCTCCAGCGGCAGCCAAGAAGGTAGGCCAAGTTGAAAGCGAAAATCGTCGAGCGCGGCTGCAAAGTCTTGTTGCACCGCCAGCAACGAAAGCCTGCCGTTTTGATACTGCTGGAAAACCTGATCACGCTGAATCTGCGTGGCTGTTCGCAGCTGGACATAGAAGTCGTATTCAATCAGATTCTGCCTTAGATTCTGAACGTTGGCTTGAGAATTCCGAATGGCCTGGGTTCGGGCCAACAAGCCAAGATAGCTGGACGCAATGTCGACATAGAACAGACGCCGAAACCGGGCGTAATCCCGCACCGCATACAACAAGTTTCGCTCGGATTGGGTCAACTCCTCGAGCCGCACATAGCGAAATGCACCACGCAATAGAGGCTGGGTAAAGGTTGTTACCAGGGCTGCGGAGCCATTCTGGATCCCGCCGGAACCGAAGTCCCAGGTCAGACCATTCAAAAGTTGCGTTGCGAACTGGCCACCTCCTGCCAAGCTTCGAGTAAAACCAAGGCGGTTGAGGGTGATGTCCAATTCTCGTTGGGAACCCAGATCGGCACCGCTGGCCGTAAATCCTCCCCCCACTCCTCCAGTCCATTGCGTATCAAACTCGAAGCGATTGCTGGATAGCTGCAAGGCCTGCAGGTATACGCTTTCGAAAGCCGTCTGATATTCTCGGCTATGGATCAGCCCCAGGTCATTCGCCAGAGCCTGCGAAAATTGGATATTGCCGTTCTCTCCGCGCGGCAGGTATTCCAGCCAAACGGGATTTTCGGACTCCGCCCGCGTTGGGATCTTGGAGTAGGTTCGCGTATTGTTGAAGCCGTCCGGATAGTCCATGTACTGTTTGGCCGCCGGATCATCGGCCGGCTTGGGCCCGCAGTCCGGCTGACGGACGACGTACATGCGCGAGATGGGCTGCGGCTCCACGGGACGATTGGGGACATCCCACAGTGGATTCGTCTGACGGCTGCTGATGAGACGATAGGATTCGCGGTCCGCATTCTGCCGATACTCCGCGCGGGTACAGCCGGCCAATATCCCCGCGAGACACAAGCAGCACAAAACGCGGGCCAGCTTTACGCCGGAGCTTGGCTCGCGGTCGCAGGAGTAGGACGCGGCGGTCCAAGCCCCGAAACTCGACGAGGCCCCCCGAGCCATGGTGGGGCTCCCCTTAGGATTGAATCTGCAGGCATCCGCACTTGACGGAACTAGGGCAGACTTTGGAATTCCCGCCAATGGATGACTGCCTAATCGACTATTTCAACGGATGATTCGTTCCCACACTCCCTGCATTATCGGACTATTCCGGCCACATTTTTGGGCAAAACCGAAAACCCTTACGCTTTCACGCAATGCCAGCTCGGATGGTAAAATGCGGTCCACTGGAATAAACTACGCGATTCACCCTACCACTCCAAATAGGTCGCCAACTATGAGATCCGCATTGAATTTCAGCCCACTCCTCTTGGCCTGCGCGTTCCTCCTGAACCCCGCATATTCACAGCAAGCACCACCTGAGCCGGCGGGCATGCAGGAGCTATTTAATGGCGAGAACCTGTCGGGCTGGGATGGCGACCCTCGACTGTGGTCCGTCAAGGATGGGGTGATTCACGGGCAGACAACGAAGGAGAATCCGGCCAATGGAAATACTTTCTTGATCTGGCAAGATGGGAAAACTAAGGATTTCGAGCTGCGGCTTTCATTTCGGTGCAGCGCCACCAACAATTCGGGAATTCAGTATCGTTCGAAGCACATTACGGATGACAAGGTCAAGAACAAGTGGGTCGTTCGGGGCTACCAGCACGAAATACGCAATGAGGAGGATTTCCCCAATATTTCTGGCTTTATCTACGGTGAGGGACTCGATAAACGCGGAAGAATTTGTCTAGTGGGAGAGAAAGCCCAAATCGTGGGCGATGACAAGCAGAAGCAGGTCAGCGAGACATTGATCACCCCCGAGGAGTACAAGCGGCTGTTCAAATTGGACGACTGGAATGAGGTGATCATCCGAGCCAAAGGCAACCACATTCAGCATTTCCTAAACGGGCGGCTGATTCTCGATTTCCAGGATCACCCAGACCTGGCGCTGAGCGAGGGCATTTTGGCTTTGCAATTGCATCAGGGAGCCCCCATGTGGGCCGAGTTCAAGGACATCCGCATCAAGCAGCTGGACTAGACAACCAAGCTGCCTGAGAAGTTGGATGGCTGCCGGTGCTTGCCACCGCTTTAGGCAATGGATAGCGTCAGACCAATTGGTTGCGTGGCTTTCGTCGCGGCGGCAGCTGTTGTAAGATTTCCCGAGAGGGTCTGACCCCGTCTACGATATGGCACAGTCGCTTTTAGGTTTTACTTGATGCACGAGATCCGATGACAGTTGCAGCCTCGTTAGTCCAGCTTCTGCACCGCACCAATCGGCAAAAGACGGACCTTAAAGGTCAGCTTGCCCGCGGCCCCAAAATGGTAGCCGCGGCAAAAGCCAAGCTAAAAGCGGCGGAAGAGCATGCCCTAAACGAGCGGAACAAATTGATGCAGGCTCGCGTGGCCGCGGACAGCAAACAGCTGCAGATGAAGGAGCGCGAAGAGAAAATCGTCAAACTGCATGGCAAGCTGAACGCGGCTAAAGAAAACCGAGAGTATCAAGCTCTCAAGGATCAGATTGCCGCCGATCAGCAGGCGAATGTCGTGTTGTCCGATGAAATCCTAGAGTTGTTGGAATCGATCGATGCACTGGTCGTTTCCCAGAAAACGGCCGAGGGAAGGGTCGTTGAAGCAAAATCCGAATTGCAAAAGATGGAGCAGTTGATCGCTGAAAAGCGAGTCGTGCTCGAAGCGGAATTGGCTCGAGTTGAGGCCGAGTTGACCGAAGCCGAGAAAGGGCTGACCGGCGATTTCAAACGCGAATATACTCGTTTGGTGGCTGTGAAAGCGGACGATGCCATGGCTCAGCTAGAGGGCAACTGCTGCAGCGGCTGCTACCAGAGCCTGACGCCCCAAATGCTGGACAAATTGCTGATGGGCCAGCCGGTGATCTGTTCGGCCTGCGGGCACTTGATTTACCAAGACCCAGAACGTTAAGATACATCCAAACACAAACTACACGGCGCGACCTCTTTCTCGAGCATGGAGAAAGGGGTCGTGTTTTTTCGTGCACTGCGTTAGGGACACGATGCGGTTTTCGACCATGCGCAACTTCACGGCTTGCTCATGCGGCTCATGGGGAAACGTCGCCATAGCCTGGCAGTTGGCCTTGTCCAAATGCTCGCCGCTCCCGGGCTTGTCTCCAGAATTTCCATAAACAAATCAACGATCAATTCAACGGATCTTTACAAGGGAGTGACCCATGTCGGAACCCGTTCCGATGACTCGCGAAAAATACAACGAGTTAAAAGCTGAGATAGACCAACTCGAAAATGTCGAGATGCCCGAGATTGCCGAGCGCATTGCCGAAGCGCGGGCCGAAGGTGACTTGAAAGAGAATGCCGAGTATCACGCACAGCGTGAAAATCAGGGTTATCTCCAGGCCAAGATCAATCAAAAAAAACAGCAGATTGCTAATGCCTTCATCATCGATCCCAGCAAGGTCGCGCGCGACCGGGTCGGATTGTTGGCGACAGTTACCGTCAAGGATCTGGACTACGATGATGAAGAAGAATTCACCATGGTCGGCGCGGGCGACGAAGACTACGACTCTGGCAAGATCCTGTCGACCAGTCCCATTGGCACGGCCCTCATGGGCTGCAAAGTTGGAGATAAAATTGAGGTCGATGTGCCCAAGGGCAAGCTGCGTTTTGAGGTTTTGAAAATCGAGTACCGCTGATGGTAGGTCGCGTCTCCATCCCCCTGTAGCCGGATTCGCCAGAATTCGGACCTAGGTTCTCTGGGTAGCCGGATTCGCCAGAATTCGGACCTAGGTTCTCCGGGTAGCCGGATTCGCCAGAATTCGGACCTAGGTTCTCTGGGTAGCCGGATTCGCCAGAATTCGGCTGTTCCCGTGACTCCTCGACGTCTGGCGGCCTCGGATACCACGATATCCCTAAGTTATAATGTTGCCGAAGCACTAGTGGGCATGGTCCTAATCGGTCATGCAAGTGCCATTTTTCCCAAGTGGTTTGTTTAGCCCTATCAACGCTTTTCTCAGGACGCGGAAGCTTGTCAGATTCCGAAGATAATGCCACGGAACACCAGGAACCATCACTGGGACCGGCTTGCCTGGTGATCAGCATTCTCAGCCTGGCCGTGTTCAGCAGCCTGTGCGCCTTTGGAAGCTGGATCGTCTTCAGCGACCAATACCCCATGGCCGAAAAGGCGATCACCAAGCAGTTGATTCCCTGGGTCGAGAGCAGCCAATTGGCTCTGGAGGACAAACAGTCCATTTTACAGCAACTGCGCGATTTGACTCCACGCGTAGCCAATCGCGAAATCTCCAAGACGCAGCTATTGCGGCTCAGAAATTGTCTGCAGGATAATCCCATCTTGCTATGGGGCAATGTGCAGTCGATCCGCGCCCAAGCCGCAGCGGCAGGCTTGTCAGATGTCGAATTGCTAACGCTTCAGCGGCTGGATGAGCGGCTGTTGCGGATGGCCTCCGAAAGAAAGCTCAGTCGCCGAGATTTGGAATTTACGATGCAGGAGTTCAGCGTGGTCCGTCAGGACGGACTGAGCGTCGAGGTCAAATCCAATCTGACCGACGAACAGATTCGCCTGTTCATGAAGAGAGCTGAGAATTTGGCCAATACCAATGATGCTCCCAACATGGCGTTTGACAAGACGCCAGCCGAAACCTTCGCTATGCTGGTAAGGGATGCCCTAGCGGCCCCCTGAAGGTTGAACTGCCCCTGCTACCAATTCTCCCTCCTGCTCCGCTCTACGAATTAGATGCAATAAACTGACCATGGCATACCTAACTGCAATTAGTGGATCAAGTTTTGGTAAACAGTATGAGATCAATAAGTCCGAGACGGTGCTTGGCCGACATCCGGATTGCGACGTAACCATCGAAGTTGGGGCGGTCAGCCGTCAACATGCGCGCATCCACACGGCGGGCGAACGGCACGAAATCGAAGACCTCAAAAGTCGCAATGGCACATTCTTGAATGGGCAATTAGTCAATGGCCGAACGCAACTGCATGACGGAGATTTAATTCGTATCTGCGACGTCGAATATTCATTCCATGCAGACTCCGACGGCAGCAGTTTGTTGGAAAATACGATGAAGGGCGGTGGCTCGTCCTTTGGGGTAGTTCTAGTTGACGACGCAGAGGATCAGGTATCGCCCCGAGCTGTGCAGAGCAAGCTCGATATACGTGGCTCAACCGGCGGATCACAATTGACCTCCAGCTCGGAAGTGCGACTCAAGGCCGTGCTGGAAATCACGCACAATCTTGGTCGAGCGGTCAAATTAGAGGATGTACTTCCCAAAGTTCTTGACACGCTGTTTAAGATTTTCATGCAAGCCGATCGCGCCTTTATCGTCCTGCGCGAGGGTGACGAATTGATCCCGCGGTGGATCAAGACGCGACAGGCCGATCAAGAGGACACGTTCCGCATCAGCCGTACCGTGATGCGCGAGGTGATGGACTCCAAGGAGGCCATCATCTCGTTGGATGCCACCAGCGACGAACGCTTTGAGATGGCCAATAGCATCTCCGATTTTCGCATCCGCTCCATGATCGTGGCCCCCTTATTGAACAGCGACGGCGAGGCGATTGGCGCGATCCAAATGGATACCCTGGATTCAAAACGGCGCTTCGAACAAGCCGACTTGGAAATCCTGGCTGGAATCGCTACCCAAGCCGGTGTGGCCATCGAAAATGCACAGCTGCATGAAATGTTAATCCTGCAACACAGCATCGAGCAAGATTTGCAACTTGCCCGCAATGTACAAAGAGCCTTCCTGCCCGCCAAAGACCCGGGTACCCAGGGTTACGAGTTCTATCATTACTATCTGCCCGCCGAACAGATTGGTGGGGATTACTTCGACTATATCGAACTGGCCGATGACAAGTTGGCCGTGATTGTCGCGGATGTAGTCGGGCACGGCGTGGCCGCAGCCATGCTGATGGCAAAACTCTCCGCAGAGACGCGGTTCTTGCTGGCCAGCCAGGAAAATCCTGCCGTGGCTATCACCATGCTCAACAACCGTATTTGCAGTCTAGGCGTCGAGAAATTTGTGACCTTTCTGTGCCTCATTCTCGAACCTTCTACCGGCAAGGTCGACATCGTCAACGCGGGCCACATGGCTCCCCTGTGGCTGAAACAGGACGGTACTGTCGAAGAGCCCGGCGACGAAGCCGCCGGTGTGCCGATCGGTATCCTCGACGACTTTCAGTACGAGCTGGCCTCAATGCAATTGGAGCCGGGTGGCCGCTTGATTCTGTACACCGATGGCATCAACGAAGCCCCGGCCGCGAGCGGTGACATGTTTGGTATCGAGCGCTTGCAAAATCTGGTACGAGCAGGCGAAGGTGACTTGAAGGCGATCGGAGAATGCATCATCAATGAGGTCCAGCAGCATATCCACGGTACCCAGCAGGCCGATGATATGTGCCTGGTGATTCTAGGACGCACATAACGCCACAACCAGGCAAGACCGGCCAGGCAGACCGGCCAATGCAGACTCCAGCCTGCACATCGTGCTGCCCAGTCTGCCGGCTGATGCGGCGACGGCTTGCCACGGGCTGTGCCCGATTTGCGGAAACTCCCCCAGCATGCAACCGCATCCCATGCCTCTTGGGGAATGGACAAGTTGGTCTAACTCCCGCTGCCCCACAAGCCAAATCAGCCGAATTCTTCAAGAATATTGCATTGACACCTCGACATGTTACGATATATTGAGTATAAACCTGCTGGAGATTTCATGGCTGCAAAAACGAGTTTGACGAAGTCCAAGACGTCGGGAAAGCCTCCCGGATCCGTTGAGAATTTCGTCGATGCTGCGGAATGCTTGAAAACGCTAGCCCACCCGGTGCGTTTGCGGATTGTGCAGTTATTGCTACACGGTCGGTACACGGTCGGCGAACTGGCAGCCGATTGTGGCATTCAAGACAATGTTGGTTCAGAACACCTGCGGTTGTTGCAGCGATGTGGTTTTTTGACCAGCCAACGGGACGGGCGACGCGTTTATTACAGCATCGCGGAGCCCCACCTGGAACAGCTGATGGCGTGCATCGAGGGCCGCTTTCTGCCCTGTGGTGCAAAGTCTCGGTAAGTATGGAGACGACCTGCGGGCTATTTTTTTGAATTGACATATCGTCGTATAGCGACCTAATGAGCTACTGAACTATGTGGATCTGGCTAGAGATCCTTCAATGCAGATCAAGTCAGGAGCTTTAACAAGCTCCGCTAAAGAACAAGGAGATTCTGAATGCAAACGATAGACGTGAAACAGCTGGCGACCAAGGCGGCCACCGGAGAAGTGGATTTGGTCGATGTACGGATGCCGACCGAATTTCGCGAGGTCCATGCGGAATGTGCGCGAAATTTCCCGTTGGACTCGCTTGATCCAAAGGCTATCGCGGCCTCACGTAATGGCCGATCTGGCGAGCCGCTATATCTGATTTGCATGGGCGGGAATCGGTCCGCACAGGCGTATAAGAAGTTTGTCGACGCCGGTATCGAGAATGTCGTCAATGTCAACGGAGGTACAAACGCCTGGGTTGCCGCGGGGCTGCCTGTTGTTCGTGGCAAGAAGGCATTCCCACTGAACCAGCAGGTTCAGATTTCGGCCGGATTCCTGGTCGTGCTCGGCGCGGTCCTGGGTTACTTCGTTCATCCATACTTTGTTGGGCTTTCCGCCTTCGTCGGTGCTGGCTTGATATTCGCCGGATGCACGGGATTGTGCCCCATGTCCTCATGCATTGCCAAGATGCCTTGGAATCAATGCGGAGACGGCAGCTCATGTTCGGCCTAGCAATCCTCTTCGGCTGCATCGTCGGTTTCGCACTGGGATTGACCGGTGGAGGCGGCGGTGTGTTTGCAGTGCCTCTGCTGGTCTACGGACTGGCTGTTGCACCGCGCGAGGCCGTAGGGATTTCTTTGGCTTCCGTGGGTGGCACAGCGCTCTTCGGCGCTGTGCCACGGCTGGTGCGAGGTGAAGTGGAACTGCGCACAGGGTTCTTGTTCGCCCTCGCGGGGATGCTCGGTGCTCCGCTGGGATCCTACCTGTCGACGCTCGTGCCCGAATATGTGCTGCTGATGATGTTTGCTGTGTTGATGTTAGTCGTAGCCCAGCGGATGTGGGCAAAGTCGAGCAACCCCGAATTGCCAAGCGGAGTTTGCAGCACGGAATTGCAGCCCGGTCGTGAAGGCAGCGTGTGCCAGCGTGACGAACATGGCAAGCTGCTTTTGACGTCCAAGTGCGTCCGCTTGTTGGCCTTGGTTGGTCTGATGACGGGAGTACTATCGGGCATGTTTGGCGTTGGCGGAGGTTTCGTGATCGTGCCAGCTTTGGTCTTGTTCAGCGGCATGGCGATTCATCAGGCGGTCGCAACATCGCTGTTCGTGATTGTCTTGGTCAGTATCAGCGGTGTCGCATCCCACCTGGCCAATGGAAATCAGTTGTCGCTTGAGCTAACGCTGCAATTCCTGGTAGGCGGATTCGTAGGCATGTGGCTCGGCGGCATGGTCGCCAAACGATTGAATGGAAACACGCTTCAAAAAACATTCTCGGTGGCCGTAGTGTTGGTGGCGGCGTTTGTGATTTTCAAATCGATTGTCTCGTAGACTTTTTCTCCAAAGCGAGTATTTCAAAGAACCACCTTTGGCGAAAGTGTTCGTCAACAAGCAAGGAACTCAAATCATGTTGCTCAAATACTTCTACGATCAAGAACTCGCTCATGCCTCGTACCTGGTCGGCTGCCAGCGAGCTAACGTGGCGGTCATCGTCGATCCCGGACGCGATATCGAACAATACATTCAAATGGCCGATCGCGAAGGTTTGAAGATTACCGCAGTTGCCGAGACACACATTCACGCGGACTACGTTTCCGGTGCGCGAGAATTGGCCGATCGTGTCGGTGCCACCCTGTACGTTTCCGATGAAGGACCGGCAGAGTGGAAGTACGCTTACTTGGATGACTACCAGCACAAGCTCCTCCACGAGGGCGAGCACTTCATGATTGGTAACATCCAGTTCGACGTGCTGCATACGCCCGGCCACACACCAGAAAGCATTTCCTTCGTGCTGACCGACCAAGGCGGCGGAGCGAACAAGCCAATGGGGATCTTCACAGGCGACTTTGTGTTTGTTGGCTCTATCGGACGACCGGACTTGCTCGAAGAGGCCGCTGGATTGATGGGCACCGCCGAATCAGGAGCTCGCGATCTGTTCAAGTCAGCCGAGCGATTCAAGTTGATGCCGGACTACTTGCAAGTCTGGCCTGCACACGGTGCGGGCAGCGCGTGTGGAAAGGGGCTAGGCGCGATTCCGTCCTCGACCGTTGGTTACGAAAAGCTGTTTAACCCGGCGCTACAGTTCAGTAACGAAGAAGATTTCGTCAAATACATCTTGGCCGATCAACCTGAAGCCCCAAAGTATTTCGCTGTGATGAAGCGAGTCAACAAAGAGGGCCCCAGGGTCTTGGGAAAAGGACATCATCATGCAATGTTGGACGTCGCCGAACTGGGCAACGCCGTGCTGGCTGGAACCGTCGTCGACTTGACTCCCTCACAGGAGTTTGCCAAAGCTCACGTTCCCGGTTCGATCAACATCCCCATCGGCATGTTGGCTGCCTGGGCGGGTTGGTTGGTCGACTACGATCGGCCGACCTACTTGATCTGCAAACCCGAGCAATTGGAGAAAGCTGCTCGAACTTTGCACAAAATCGGCGTCGAGGAAATTGTCGGTGGATTTGATGCGCATGAGGTGCGTGCGGCTGGCGCGGCACAAGAGGCCTACGCCACGGGAACGCCGGCCGATTTGTCCAGTTCAATCCAATCGGGCGAGGTCACTTTGATCGACGTTCGCTCCGACGACGAATGGAACGAAGGACACATCGAACAGGCTGAGCATCGCTTCTTGGGGCGACTGCCTAAAAATTTGGACGATCTCGCCCAGGACAAGAAGATCGTCGTGCAGTGTCGCAGCGGAGCTCGCTCGGCAATTGGCGTCAGCGTGTTGCAGGCTGCTGGGTTCAAGAATGTCATCAACCTGACTGGCGGATACGCAGCCTGGAAGTCTAGCGGCTTTCCAAGCGTGAAATCGTCTGGGTGATTCGCTCAATCACGCTTTGGTCAATGCTATATTGAGCGACCTTGGCTAAACACTAAGGGCTGGAGTTGCAGCTTGACTTGCTCGAACGCATGGGCGAGCCGGCGTATATCGCCAAATACATGCCAACCAGTTCAGCAGAGTAGATACCCCTTACCTTTACCATCCTCAACCCTTGCAACGGGAGCCACCTCATGGGCCGAACCTTCACACTATTGGCAATTTTGTTCTTTGCCGTCCTCGTTGTCACACCCGCATCCGCGCAAGACCAACCTGGCCAACGACCTGGAAGGGGCTTCGGTGGTGGTCGCGGCTCCGGCTTTGGTGGTCATGGACCTGGCTTTGGGCAAGGCAGGGGGATGAGGAATCAGGCGAATGCCGCCAAGACAACTGACAACTCACAAGAAATCACCTATCCCGCGATTGCCAATCACGGTGGTGTCGTTCGTCTACCAAACGCCGCCCATCAACCTCGTGCTGGGTCAAAGCTGTTAGTCGATCTGACGAGCGGCGGTGCTGCGGACAAACTGAATTCGGGACTAGAGAAAGTTTCGAAGTATTTGAACATTTACGCTGGCGGTGGAGCTGAGCCGGCCGACGTGAAGATGGCTGTCGTCTTTCATGGCGACGCAACTTTGGCCGTCTTGAATGCGGAATCGTACTCTGCAAAGTTCAACACCGAAGGCAACCCAAACTTGCAACTTATGCAAAAACTGCACGAGTCAGGCGTTGAACTTTACGTCTGCGGCCAGTCACTGATCTCCAAGGGCTCAACTCCCGACGACGTCGCGGGGATTGTCAAAACGGCCGTGTCTGCATTGACGGCTGTGGTGAATCTTCAAGCCGACGGTTACGCCTATGTACCCATCGCGGCTTCCTCACCAGCGCCTTCGACGGAGCTGCAGACGACGGCTGCAAAGGACACAAGCAACTCCACTGAAGAAGATCGCGCCGACGGGCCAATGCCAGCCATTCGGGATGGGCCGCGGTCGCCAGGCCGCAATGGGGAACAACGGGATGCAAGGCATGCGCGGAGACATGACGACCTTGCATGCAATGTTTGCCGATCGCGACAAAATCAAACGCACCGTCACCAACCTGAAAGATGGAGCCGAAGCGGTCACCGAATCGGACGATGAAGCGATTGCGGCCCTGTTGAAAGAGCACGTTCCAGCAATGGAAGAGCGAGTGCTGGGCAATGAGCCGTTGCCACCCATGACGTTCCATCCAATCTTCGTCGCGCTCATTAAACATGCCGATGACTACACCCTGACCTATGAGGAAACAGACAAGGGGATGAAGGTCAAATACCAGTCCGATGATCCTTACGTAGTTATGTTGGTTCAGGAACACGCAAAATTGGTCAGCCGCTTCATCAAGAACGGCATGGAAGAAATCCACACTCCCTATCAACTGCCGAAGTTCCCCAAAGAGGCTAATAAGGATAGTCGCTAATAGCACCCCACAGTCGCATGAAGTTTTCTATTGGTGTTGTTGCAATTTGCGTCGTGAATGATGCGTATCAGTTTATGTCGTTGATCGGAAGACGAAGTACACGGCGCCCAGGATGCACATCGCTGCCCACAGGTAGTCGAGCTTCAATGGTTGCTGCATGTAGAATATGGCGAACGGTACGAAAACACTCAGCGAAATCACTTCCTGCAGAATCTTCAACTGACCGAGGTTGAGCTGAGTGTAGCCGATTCGGTTCGCCGGCACCTGGATCAGATACTCAAAGAACGCGATCCCCGCCGTCAACTGACGGCGCCTAACTGCTAATCAGCCAGGCGCCCATCAAGATTCTTTACAGTGCGCATACCAGGCAAACGTCATGAATACGTTCGATAACTAACAACCCCGCCGTCTTCCAAAATACTGGCCCCATTCACATCGTCTCCGCATTTTCGATTGTTCCAACTTGAAACCGAGTATAGACTTACTCGACGCCTTGAAACCCAGCAAGATACCGTCTCTGATCCGACAATGTCGCAGCATGCCTATCATTTCCGAACGATTATCCAAACCGAGTGGCCATCCTTCGCATCCACAGCAGAGTCCAAGTCGCCCGCAAGCAACTGCCCAGGTCGGTCGCAATCCCAGTTGCCCTAGCCAGGCATCTAGAATGTCGGGGTAAGATCTTTCTTGAACTTGTCGCTGTAAGTTTTCTACAGGTCAGAGGCTGATGCGGAATAGAATGGTGGTTCTCGCAAGTGTGGTTATCCTGGTGGTGCTCGGATTGTCGGTATTTAACAAAGCCACGCGAGCGGGTTACGAGACGGCCGAATACAAGGTCGTCGAGTCGGATGGCAACTATGAAGTCCGCGAATATCCCGACCTGATGTTGGTCGCGACGCGGACCAACATCGACGCTCAAGGCCGCGACGGCAGTTTCATGAAACTGTTTCGCTACATCTCGGGCGCAAACGAGTCCGCCCAAAAGATCTCCATGACCACACCGGTCTTCATGGAAAACGGCAGGGTGGATTCTGAAGTTCAAATGGGATTTGTGATGCCCAGGCAAATCGCCGTCGAAGGTGTCCCCACTCCTACCAGCCCCGACGTCGACGTCCGTAAGCGAGCCGGCGGGCGTTTTGCCGTGCTGCGTTTCGCTGGTCGCCTCGACGCCAAGCTGGCTCAGGAAGCGGAAGCCAAGCTACGAGCCTGGATGGAGACCAAAGGGTTTGAAGCACACGCTTCCGCTGACTCAAGCGGCGTCGAATCCGCATCCTACGATCCACCCTTCACTCCCGGCCCACTCCGCCGCAACGAAGTCCTCATTCGGATAAAATAAGGCGTCGACTCTACGGCCCCCCAAGCACTTCATCGATCTCTCTTGCCGAGTATTGCTGCAATTCTCTACACCGTTTTCGCAATAACTTCTCTTCGCGCAGTTGTATGATGACGTGAAAACGATTGGGCATGACCACGAACCCGTTCGATCTCCTATCGCTGCCTATCAAAAAGCAGAAGAGAGTCGGCAACATTCGCGGATGTTCGGTCAAACGGTGTTGCCTGCTTCCCTGTACGCTGGCGTAGTATCGACAGTGCAAAACTGTAGTGGCTAGAATGTCCACAGCCGTCAAGCTTGCCAACGTGAGCACATGCGAATGATTGCAAATGGAATTACATGTGGACTGTTGAGTTAATTGTTATTGCTGTGATGATCGCCTTCAACAGCGTTTTCGCCGCTTACGAGATTGCTCTCGCTTCGGTTGGACTCGGACGCCTGCACGCGCTAGTCAGAGAACACAAGCGTGGAGCGGCAGCGGCGCTGCACATGAAACAGAAGATGGAGGCCAGCCTCGCCGTTGTTCAGATCGGCATCACGCTTGTCGGAGCCACGGCAGCGGCCACCGGGGGTGCTGGAGCCGAAGAGTCGATCGAACCGCAGCTACGCGCTTGGGGCGTAAGCGAAACGACTTCTCAGTTTCTTGCCATTGCCATGATAGTTCTCCCACTCGTCGTGATCACCATCCTTCTGGGTGAGCTCCTTCCCAAGGTGTTTGCTTTGCGCAACAAGGAATGGGTTTGCCTGGTGCTTTCGCCGGCCATGCAATGGTTTTCATACTGTGTCTGGCCGGCGGTGTGGGTCTTGGAGACGTGCGTAACGGGAATCATGAAGTGGGGCGGACAGGGACCGAAATCTCGCAGTGAAGCTGAGCAGGAGGTGGTAATTCAGGACCTTCACGGCGCCGCGACCTTGGCACGCGTTTCGCGACTCATCGGACACCGCGAAGAGAGTATCATTTTGGGCGCGTCCCGGCTGGCCACGACACCGATTCGGCGTGTCATGCTTCCCGCTGAACACATCGGCATGCTCTCGGCCGACCAGAGTCTCGCCGAGGCATTAATTGTTGCCCACCAAGAAATGCACACACGATTTCCGGTCACGGAAGTAGCGGGCGACCCCCAGCGAATCATCGGCTACGTGAACTTCAAAGATATTATTGCCGCCCTCCGTTTCAGCGCCCCAAGATCCCTCATTGCGTAATTTGCTGCGACCGCTTCCCGCATTTGCCGCCAATACTTCCGTCGCGGATTGTTTGGAGCAGTTGATGCGCCAACGCATTCACATCGCACTGGTCCGCGGCCCAGACGGCAAAACAATCGGCATGGTTACTCTCGAAGACATCATTGAGGAATTGGTGGGCGAAATTCACGACGAGTTCGATCGTATCCCAACCCATCTGGTGCGCACCGGTCAAGGATGGATTGCCGGCGGCTTCGTGCCACTCAGTCAGCTTCAGCAAGAGACAGGTATCAAGTTGAATTCCGTAAATGACAAGCCTATTTACACGCTCAACGACTGGATAGTGGAACGGCTCGGCCGTCCGCCACATGGCGGCGATGAAATCAGCGAACCTGATTTTCGAATCATGGTGAGGAAGACCCGGCAGACGCTCGTCCAGGAAGCGTACGTGTGCAAGACCCATACCGATGACGCTGGCAACGACGAGGTCCAAGTCGGGGACACCGCCGCTGTACGAAATTCAGATGCGGTCAAGGAAAAATAAGGTCTCTCCGCTGTCGAGGCAAATCGCAAGGTAACTTTTCCGCTCGGCCCGCGTCCGCAAACAGCACTTCGATTGCCCTGTACCACATTGCCCTGTACCACATTGCCCTTTACCACATTGCCCTTTACCACATTGTGCACCAATTGCCCCACATTGCCTAACCAGATTGCCTGGGCCAACCAACCTTGCTTCCGATGATGCACCGGGAAGGGAAAAAGGGGTCCGTAGCGAAGACACGCTCCGCATCGATAATGGCCACTTTGGCGAGATCATCCAACAACTCTTGAGTGAACCAACGTCGTCCACTTTGTTCTGTATCGCATAGCCGCAGCCCTCACCACCACAGAAGGCGAGTCGTGTGCGGCAGTGCTTGTGGTGGTGTCGCTCCGCGACTCGGCTCCGTTACCCCTCCATGACTAAACTACGAGTCGCGGAGCGACTCGGCCACTTTTTTTGGTTGGACAGGTAGCGACGAAAATCGTCGGGAGTAACGCTACCATTCTGTTCGAATCAGCGGCGGCAAAACTGACGGCAGCATCTCGCCGATGATCCATTGTCGCCAGTCGCTCGTGTGCCAGGTCAGCTAGTTCGTTGAGGCGATTGTCGGCAAAAACAAGTCGATCGCGGCTGTACTTTCGGATGTGGGCCAGAGCCTTAAAGCGAGCGATCTGGCTAGCCCAAGCCCAGAAGTCGGTAACCGCTTCGAACTCGTCCGCCTTTTCCCACAGAACCGAAGAAGGACGAACCTGCAACTTACCTAAATCGCTACAGCCTAAAGCACTAAACGCCTACCCAGTGCCTTACAATGGAAGCTATTCGTAAGCGGTGAAGCTTGGAACACGAGGATTCAAAGACTTGGGAGCTGGCAATGCAAAATCGAAGACAGTTTGTTCGAAGTTCGCTCGCTGTTACTGCAGGCGGAGTGACGGGTTTGTCGTGGCTGCCAAAACTTAGGGCTGACGACCTTAGTGTGGCACCGGATCATGTTCGTTTTAACAGCGACATCGAGCCGCTCGTTCAGCTCCTGGAGGACACGCCGCGAGACAAGATAATCGATCGCGTCCTCGATGAGATCCGAACCGGCAGGAGCTATCAGGAACTCCTTGCGGCGGCCTTCTTAGCCGGAATTCGAAACGTTCAGCCTCGACCTTCAGTCGGATTTAAGTTTCATAGTGTTTTGGTGATTCACTCGGCCCATCAAGCTTCCTTGGCAGCGGTCGACGAGCACCGTTGGACGCCGCTTCTGTGGAGTATTGATTACTTCAAAAGTGCTCAGCAGTCGGATGTTCGCGAAGGTGACTGGACGATGTCGGCGGCACCGTCCTCGAATTTGCCTGAACCAACAAAAGCCCTCGACGCGCTCGACCGAGCAATGAATCGCTGGGATGTGGAAGCGGCCGATGCTGCCTCAACCACCGTTGCCAGAACTGCGACGGCAGGTCAGATATTGGATCTGCTAACGAAGCACGCGGCTCGTGATTTTCGTAGCATCGGACATAAAGCAATCTATTTGGCGAACGCGTTCCGCACGCTCGACGTGATTGGCTGGCAGCATTCGGAGCCGGTCGTGCGATCGCTGTGCTATGCGATCTTGAATCATACGGGCGATCCAAATCCGGCAGATTCGGATCTTGAAGCCGATCGTGTCGGTCGATCGAATTGGGCTCGCGTCGACAACCTGTCTGACGAGTGGCTATCGGCCAACCGGAATTCGATCGAGTCGGCCACTGTAGCAAAGGAGTTGCGAACCGCGACTCCAGACCAAGCTGCAGATTTTGTGGTGCAGTTAATCAACTCGGGTTGTCACGCGGACAGCGTTTATGACGGAATCATGATCGCTGCCGCCGAAATGGTTTCACGACAGGCGGCTATCGTGCCGCTCCATGCGGTCACCACATCAAACGCAATGCGGTATCTATATCGCACAGTCTACGACGAAAGAACACGAAAATGGCTGCTGTTGCAGAACGCGGCGTTCATTCCGCATTTTCGAGAAGCAGCATCATCGCGGGGAAGTTTGGGCGACATGGATCTACTTCGATTGGATCCGGCTGCCGATGAGAGGTCGGATCTTGATACTTTGTTTGGCCAGATTGCTACGGACCCAATGGCTGCTGCCCAATCGGTGTTGAATTTGTCTCAACAACCCTCGGTGGCCAACCAGTTGATCGGGCGAGCACGAGCTTGTATTCCTCAAAGGAAACGATGCACACGATTATAAGTTCAGCTCAGCAGCCCTAGAGGATTACTACCAAATCGATCCGGCATGGAGAGCCCGCTATCTGGCCGGCTGTTCGTACTTGTTGCACGGTGAGGGAGAGCAGACAACGTCACTTGCGAAGCGAGTCTTGCAATTGAACTAAAGTGTGACGCTGATCCACCGTTAAGGAGTTCCTGCACAACTAGCCACAAGATTCCCGAGATGATCCGTTGGTTCGGAGACCGGTAATCCACGACTAACAAGCAGTTGATCACTTGGGATCAAGCGCGAATCACCATTCCAAAAAAGAATGAGGTAGCAAGCATCGTCTGCTTGATAGTCATCATGCGTCCGCAGGCCCACAAGAACGAAGCAGCGTTGCGGTAAATAAACGCGAATCTGAGAGCAGAGCGTCTTTCGTGTCAGACTCGCAAACGGGAGGTGAACCCGAATTGGCTCTTACTCCGCCGGCGATTGAAAGTACTCAACTGTTCCCAGTTCACCAACTCTTCGATGAAGGGTATTGAGAATGTGGACAATAGTCGGTGACACTGTGCCATCGTTTAACAAACGATGTAATCCCAATTGGCAGTCAATCAAAAAGACTCGCCGCAACGGTCTCCCATTGCGATGAGTCGGCAAATTGCAGCTGAGCGAATTGGTTTGTTAAGATATTTTCGTTGGTGGTTGATGTGATCCAAACAGGCAGTTCAGTTGTCAGAGCCGGTGACTGGATTCGCACCCGCGTCCAGCGCGAATGTAATCTAGCGTTGGATCACTCATCATCAGCTCATGGACGGGTCGGGAAGCTCGCTGTTCGTGGGTGTCGGTGGTGCTGGTGCGAGGTTGTGTGGAATAATCGTGGTACCGTTGCCTGACAGGTAACTGGCAACCCAAACGCTCGTCCCATCGGAGCTGGCGAGCAGCGTTCGCGGGGATGTGCTGGAATTGAGATTCGCTTGATAATCTCACGTGTGTGGCGGCATCGATCACATCAACGCTTTGCTCGGTCATCGATGACACGAATGCCAGGCGGCCATTATCAACAAAGACGACATCACCGGGTCGGTCTCCAACCTGAATTGTCTCGATCACAACCTCACGCCGGAGATCGATCACGCTGACGGAATCGGAGAGGGTGATTCACCACCCACACCTCGTTCTCCGATCGCTCGCTGACACGCTCGGCAACCGAAACCGGTTCGAGCCCCACCGGAATCTCTGCCGAAGCCTTGGGAGACGTCGGCTCGTCAATCTATAAAACGACCATGGAACTCGACGGAGTATTGACGACAAACAGTCTGTTTCCCTCACCGGATGTCGTGAGACCATGCGACCGCGGGCTCTCCAAGTTTACGAACGCCTGTTCTTGTGACGCGCATTCGTCGGCGCTGGCAAGCAGAAGTAGCGGAAAGAGCAGGGCTTCCTGCAACGCCTCATCGACCAAATCCCAATCCGGAACAAGCACTCTCGCGCATACGCCCGAAGAGCGAGCTCATGCTTGACCAGCAGCGATAGAAAATCTGCTTCCGTCATCTCAAATGGTTTTTGATCATTTTCCATACCTGCTCTATCCGTCGCTTTGACCAAACCTGCCAATATAAAACGAAGATTTTCTGATAATCTATAGAAATCAGGGTCAGGTCGTTGGGCATGCATCACGACGACGATCGACAGATTCCCTGGGAGTCGTCTAAGAAGCTTCATGCTGTATCCCTCCCAGATCTATCTATGCAAAATGACCATTCTTGGACTGCAAAATGGATGAACAAGCACTTTACTCGCTCATGGTGGATTTGCACCGTGATGGTTGGCGTCAAGGGCCTGGGAGTGACGACGAGACACTCCGTGCACTCGAGCTGACTCGGCTTGACAGAAATACGGCTCTCAATGTTGCCGACATCGGTTGCGGCACGGGTGCGGCTACGTTGGTGCTGGCCAGCAAGCTTCCCAATTCTCGCATTACTGCCGTCGATCTGTTCGCGGAGTTCCTGGAAGTCCTGCAACATCGCGCTGATGCCGCAGGTTGCTTAAACCAAATTGAAACCCGCGCAGAATCCATGGACTCGCTTTCTTTCGCGGCGGAGGCCTTGGACCTGATCTGGTCCGAAGGAGCCATCTACAATATCGGCTTTCACAGAGGGTTAGAGGCGTGGGGACCGTTTCTAAAACCGGGTGGAGTTCTCGCCGTGTCCGAGATTACCTGGCTGCATCCGAATCCACCTGAGGAAATCCTTCAGCATTGGAACTCGGAGTATCCCGAAATCGCAACAGCGGCCGAGAAGATCGGCACGCTTGAGTCTGCCGGCTACGATCTTGTCGGCTACTTTGTCTTGCCCGCTTGCTGTTGGCTCAGCAACTACTACGAACCGACCGAAGCCCGCATATCCGCGTTTTTGGCGCGCCATGCTGATAAGCCGGAAGCGACGCAAGTTGTCGAGATGGAACGGCACGAAGCCGAGCTTTACCGGCGATTCCAGGATTGGTTTAGCTACGGATTCTACGTTGCCCGCAAGCGATGACAAATCCGCAAAAACCTTCCGCCAAACCGAAGTTTCCCGATACCCACCACCCAGTTGCCGAGTTTGCAAATTAGAACCCTCTAGCGTGAAATCGCGGCACCATTCACTATGTACGAGAAGCTGACATCGCCGTTTCTTTTGAACTGCGATTCTGCTGCGGGCATAGAGGTTCTGACATAATCGACTCGCGTTTCCCCTCCCCGGAACGCTCGCAGTACTCGCTTTCCGACCCTCCCGCGAATTGGCTGCTTTCGTTATGGAAACGCTTGCACGCGGGAAGGGTGAGTAGACAAAATTCACCGTGGCGATCAGCGAGAAGTGTCAAAAAAGCCCGTGTTTTGCGTTGCTGCAAGACACCGGCTTAATCGAATAAGCTAAAGACCCGCTTGGATGCGAGAAGTTCACTGAAATTGACTGACGAAGTGAAAATCAGACATTGCTCTGCCAACTGAGCTACAGCATCCTTACGGACACTGATGAGAGTCGAACTCACGACACATGTAATCCGATTTGGCAGTCAGTCAAAAAGACTCGCCGCAACGGTTTCCCATTGCGACAAGTCAGGAAATTGCAACTGAGCGAATTGGTTTGTTCAGATACTTTCGTTGTTGGTTGATGTAATCCGAACAGGCAGTTCAGTTGCCAGAGCCGATGACTGGATTCGCACCAGCATGGACCTGTTTACAACACAGGTGCCTTTCTCAGTCGAGCCACATCGGCGAGCAAGCTTTGAGCGATAAGGTATAAGAAGTAAGTGTAAGACGGAAGGTTCGCCGGTTTGGCTGACACCTTACCGCTTACACCTTATAGCTCTGCAAGCAGGAACGCAGTGATTCGAACACTGTCCATCGGCTTTGGAGGCCGAGTCCGCTCCCAGGCGAACATTCCTGTAGAATAAGGGGTAAGGTTTAAGGTGTAAGGGATAAGTGAGGACAATGTAGATGCGTGATCATCGAAATTTGCGTGCGTTTCAGTTGGCGGATGAATTGGCTTTGTTGGTGTATCGGGAGACGGCGGGTTTCCCGAAGGAAGAAATGTTTGGGTTGACCTCGCAAGTTCGGCGTGCTGCGGTTTCTGTGGCATCGAACATTGCTGAAGGCTGTGGTCGAAGCAGTGACGTTGACTTTCTAAGATTCCTTGACATGGCAAATGGTTCACTGCGAGAGCTTCAATACCAGATATCGCTTGCACAACGATTGAGATACCTCCCGTCGCAATCTACGCTCGCCAACGAAGATTCGGTTCTTTTTGAGACGGGTCGCGTCCTCCACGGACTCATTCGCTCAATGCGAGCGAATGTCGTCCGAGAAGAAGCTGTGAGCTATGAGCAGTAAGGCCTAAGCCTCTGCCTTTTCTGGCTTATACCTTAAACCTTACTCCTCAATGCTTACCGTCCAGTAGGCTTCGCTAATGAACTTGGACCAGCTCTTCACGCGATTCATTCGATCGGCGTAGATCGGCTTCCACGCTGGACGCACTGGCTCCTTGCGAAGCTTCATGTGCGCCTGAGCCGGAGTCCGGTCAGCCTTCTTCGAATTGCAATCGATGCAAGCCAGTACGCAGTTGGTCCAGGTCGACGTTCCACCCTTAGCTCGCGGAACAACGTGGTCAATCGTGAGCTCTTCGCTGCCAGGCTGCTTTCCGCAGTATTGGCAGGTCATCTTGTCACGCTTGAATACGTTTCGGCGGCTGAAGGTAACCGTCTGCGTCGGCATCGCATCGAACTTCGTCAATGTGATGACTTCCGGGATGCGAATGCGCTGGCGTACCGACTGAATGAACGGCTCGTCGCGATCCGGCACCAATCGGCTCCAATCGCTCCAGTCATACAGTTGGTAATCGACTGGATCGACGATCTTTGCCGAGTCGTTCCACAGCATGATCAGAGCACGCGCAACCGTCGCCACGTTGATCGGCTGCCAGTTACGGTTCAGCACCAACGTGGGACGCTGAAGCGATGGGCTCAGGCCGATAGACGTTTCGTAGTTGTCGAGGGTTGCTGCGATGGTGCTCATGCTTAATCCATTCCGTTCGCCTTTGAAGTTCCCAAGGGGTTGCGATTGGTTGATTAAACGACAGTCTACACTGGCGTCACGTTCGCGACAGTTCATGTGTTTTGTAAAAGATCACTTGACGAAGTGTGGCCAGAGATCCGGCCCGTTCTTGATCGCATACGAATGGACCGGGCGGGAATCGAACCTGCTAAACCATGTACTCCGAACCGGCAGTCAAGTGATGTACGAAAAAACGATCGACGAAGTGATGTGTCAGAGAATTTACGGCGCTCTATCCAGGCTGAGCTACGGCGCATTGATTTGCATCAAAGTCGCGCCGGTGGGATTCGAACCCACGACATCCGGCTCCTGAAGCATGTACTCCAACTCGGCAGTCGATCGTGTCCAACTGTTTCTTCGCAGCTGAAGGTGACCAACGCTTGCGTCTGCACGGAGTCGAACCCTCAAGGCCTGTCTTGCAAGCTCGGCCGGCTTCCAACCGGTCCCGTCGCCATTCGGTTGCCCTTCCAATTCAGTAGCTCGACCAGGAATCGAACCTGGAACTTCTCGTTAGAAGCGAGAGATGATATCCGCTTCACCATCGAGCCAACTTGTCCTCGACATTCGGTTGAGCCAACGGAGCGGAAGGCAAGGGAGTTGAACCCTCACGACTGTTTCGTCGCACTGTTTAGCAAACAGGCCCGGCAAACCGTATCCGGCTACCTTCCGAGTTTTGAGTGGAGTCACCGAGATTCGAACTCGGGTTTTCGCCATGCCATGGCGATGTCTTCCCGCTGGACCATGACCCCATTTCATGCAGAGGTTCGTTCGAGAATCGAACTCGATCTTCGTTCTTACCAAGAACGCGTGCTCCCGGAACACTTACAAACCGATTAACTGACAGTGATCGCAGAAGGAATCGAACCTTCGATTTCCTGCGTGTCATGCAGGTGTCTTAGCCGCTGGACCACGCGATCGTTTCGAACAAGGTGGTTGAGACAGGAGTCGAACCTGCAAAATCTTAGACTTGGCTCTCGACCAAGTCGCTTTTCCAGTTTGCGTACTCGACCAACGGAATAAATGGCGGGTCCAGGAGTCGCACCTGGCAGTCCGAGCTTATGAGGCTCAGCTGAGCACTGGCTCACCCGCAAGTTGCAAGCCCCGGAATCGAACCGGGTTACCGACCTTATGAAAGTCAGCAGTACCAACTAGCCTGCAGTGGGCCGAGAAGGAATCGAACCTCCATTGCTCATCGAGGAGCGACTGTTTTACAGACAGCTTGGACTCCCAAGTCCAATCGACCCATGTAATTACCAAGTGACGCAGGCGGGATTCGAACCCGCAATCGCGAAGGTTTGAGCTTCGCCGCTGTACCAGTTCGCGTACCACGTCATGCACGAGTGGTGAGGGTGGGACTCGAACCCACAAACACTGAGGTTTGAGCTCAGTCGCTATGCCAATTAGCGCACCGCACCGTTTCAAAGTAGCTCGCCAAGGAATCGAACCTTGTCTAACGGTTTCGAAGACCGTCGTGCGAATCCATCACACTCGCAAGCCATCACAACTCAGTGTCCATGCCAGGAATCGAACCTGATCTTCGACCTTCGCAGGGTCGCATGCGCATCCACTACACTTCACGGACGTTTTTCAAACAGTGGTGCAGGAGGGATTCGAACCCACAATCACTTGTTCCTAAGACAAGCCGCTCAGCCGTTGGCGTACCACACCATTTGATTCAAGCGACCCATACCGGATTTGAACCGGTGATCTCCGCCGTGACAGGGCGGCGTCCACTCCTGGCTGGACCAATGGGCCGTAACAAAAGAGACGCTATTGAGATTCGAACTCAATCAAACATGTTTTGCAGACATGTCCCGCGCCACACGGATTAGCGTCATCAAGCGAGTAGTCCCGGACGGACTCGAACCGTCGATCCACTGGTTGTAAGCCAGTTGCCTTCGCCGCTAGGCCACAGGACTATTTCAAACAGAGCGGAAGACCAGGGACTCGAACCCCGAAGCGCGTTAACGCCAGCTGTTTTCAAGACAGCGCCCTCATCCGGCCGGATGTCTTCCGTTCACAGGGTGACCGATCGGAATTGAACCGACATAAACTTGGTTCACAGCCAAGTTCCTGAACCAATACAGGACGGCCACAGCACCGGAGACAGGAATCGAACCTGCGAACTTCTGGTTCAGAGCCAGACGCAACGACCAACAGTTGCTACTCCGGAGTATTCATTTGTTTGTTCAGCCCGGGCGGAAGGAGTCGAACCTTCATACCACTGCTTCAAAGGCAGCTGGCTTACCGTTAGCCGACACCCGAATGTCGTCATTAAGCAGAGTGCCATGTCGGAGTCGAACCGACCTGACCGGATTGGAAGTCCAGGACCTTTGCCGCTCGGCCAATGGCACATTTGAAAAAGCTCCGGCGGCAGGAATCGAACCTGCGTTGGGCGCCTTAACAGTCGCCTTCCCACCAACACGGATCCACCGGAATATTTCAGTCAGGATGGTCGGATTTGAACCGACGATCTCGTGCTCCCGAAGCACGCGGAGTAGCCAGGCTTTCCCACACCCTGATAATTGAAGAGCGTCCAGCGAGAATCGAACTCGCAATTCCTCCTTGGCAAGGAGATGGGTTACCACTACACCATGGACGCCTTTTGTTGGCTCAACCAAATTGTCAAAGATCAAGAGCACCGACCAGGTCCGAGCGAATCGAACTCACGCAACCGCTTTACGAAAACGGCGTCATTCCACTAGACCATCAGTGCTTATTCATTCAGTGGGATCGGTGGGCATCGAACCCACATCGACCGGATTAAGAGTCCGGTGCATTACCTTGTCTGCCACAATCCCATTTGTGTTTCTGTCTTCCGAGTCGGCGTGGAAGGAATCGAACCTTCGGCTTTCGTCTTATAAGGACGCCGCTCTTACCACTGAGCTACACGCCGTGGTAAGCGAGTGGGGCCGGAGAGGATCGAACTCTCGCCGAACGGATTAAAAGTCCGTCATGCTGCCTGCTACACCACAACCCCGTAACTGGTTATGGCTATGCGTTTCAAGCGAATCAGTGATTGCATCGTGTATTCCTTGGTTGTTGGTTTATCAGTGGTAGACCTGAGAATCGAACTCAGCGCGACTCGGTTATCAGACGGGTATGGGCCACCAGCCCTCGACTACCATCTCTTTAAGTCGGGCACCTCGGGGTCGAACCGAGATCCTCCTGCTCCCAAAGCAGGCGTGCTCCCATCTGCACCTCTGCCCGATCGTTGTTGTCAGTGGACCTGCAGGGAGTTGAACCCTGAAGCCTTGAGTGCAAGTCAAAGCGCCGACCCGTCGGCAAGCCCATTAGTTGTGTCAGTGACTCGTGTGGGATTCGAACCCGACCTAGCTGGCTTGAAAGACCAGTGACCTCACCAGAAGTCGAACGAGCCGTGTTTGTTTGCGTAGGTGCGTATCTCTAGCGCAGTTGTTCTCAGTGAGTTTTTCGCCAGGTGCATCCAGTGGACTGGGAGGTGCTCGAACCCTCCTCTGCGGTTCTTCAGACCGCCGCTATACCGTCTCAGCTACCAGTCCATCTGTATGTAAAACGTTGGAAATAGGCACGAAAAAACCCGGTGTCACTTTGGGGTAACACCGGGTTCGCCAACGTTGCTTCGTTAGAACGGCCGAGTGTTACCTCCGATGTGGATGTAAGGGGAGCGTATTCGCGTCTTGCAACACGATACAACCCTTATATCCATTAAATCGTTCGGTCAGTGACTAAGTAACTCGGCCGTATTGAAGTCATGATTCCGTATCCAGTGATTGATTGCTTTTCAGATTCCTTGTTCCGCGACCACATTCGTCGCGTGCTGCAGATATAGACGCTCATCCCCTGCATTGGTTCGCGAAAATTTCCAGTTCACGAAAATAATCGCAGGTGAATGTCGTCAGTAGATTAAACGCATGTCAGCAGCAAAAACTTTAGGTGATTTGATGATAGGTGGTTGGCGGTCAGGTCGCGAGGGCCAAGAGCCTTTCGAATTGGTCGCGGATTTTTGCTTGATCGGTGGCGGATTGTAGATCGCTCAAAAATTCTTCACGCAGCATTTGGCGGGCGATCTGGCGACGTCGATCGGCGTGCGAAGGACGCCGATGGATTGTCCCAAGGACGATTGCTGCGGTCAACCAATTGCTCGCTCGTGAGATCCCAACACTCCAATTCGACCAACGCATACAGCCAACCGCACAGGTTCCAGCAGCCGATGTTCGACCACAGGTTGCGAACTTGTTGCTGGCCTGCTCCCCAAATCTCTTTCACGTCATGGAATTGTTCCTCAATCGCCCAGCGGTCCGAAACCGTTTGCAAGATCGCTCGACGCTCATCGTAGTGTCGGTGCTGATGTACGCCGCCCAATTGCCAGCGGCGTGCTCCAACAGCACCACGCGTACTGGCACCACCGACGACATGACTGGTTGCCAGAAACGTTTTGTAACGACCCTCGATCATCACGCCACGACACGAGTAGTGAATCGTCTGCCAACCGTCGCGATCGAGCGGCACGCTTGTTCAAACTAATGCGATTCTTACCGTACTTGCGAGGCCGACCGCGCTGTCCGACCTTGTTGACCGGAAGATCAAACAGCTTTGCATCACGACGAAGCCGAGTCACCACGATCGCACCCTTCGGTAATCAGCGGACGAACCAGCGTCTCGAGCCGCGTAGGCTCCGTCGAAAACGACGACAAAGCCGGCCTTGCTGCCGAGTGCCCGAAGCGTCCGGATCACATGCCGCGCAAGTCCAAAGCAAGTTGGTGTTTCGTGCGAAATTCCCAGTCATGTCGCTGTTTCAGCTTGTCGATGTCGATCTTGACGAACATACAAACGCGACAACAACGGCAAAGCGATTACGCCAAACAACCGATGGCGAAGCAACATCGCCAAACAGACCCAGTTGTGTCCGTACAGCCAGTCTCCATCGCCGGGCCCAGGCGTCGGATTGTGATGAATGTTAGCCGCTTCGACACATGGCCCGAATCGCTTCGTCGGCGAATCATCAATGGCCAACGTCCAGTAACCTTGTTCTCCCGGATCGAATTTTCTGAGAACGAACATGAGAATCGGAAGCATCAGCGAGGCGGCATCTTGCCCGACGGACTGGAGCAGTTCATAGAACCGATCCCAATCGTCTTTGACACCCGCGCAGCGAAACCAGCTGGCAGCAGTCCGGCGACCGCCGGCGAGCATCGCTCCGGCAATGACAATCGGCAATCGAAACGCGATTCGCTTGTCAAGCAATTTGCTCATCGGGCGCCGAGTTCGGCAATGCCACCGACCAGCGGAACGGTCGGCAGCGACTGTGGATTGACGTTTCGGATTGGAAGTCGCCAGCCTCTGTCGTTTGTCATGTTGGGAAGACTTGGATTTCGCAGCATGTTGAGCTTGTGGAGGTCTGCCGGAGTGTTTACGCTTAGCCATCCTTGGCCCTTTGTGGATGATTGGTTTGGTGTGGTAACCTCCAATTTCCCTGAGGGCCTTTTTCGTAGCAATATCAATCCGGATGTAATGTCCGTTCCCCTAAAGTGGTATCCATAGGTTGAGAATATTTTTGCAACTTCCTATTCAACGCCTACTAAGGCTCGAGGAAGTCGCGAAGTTGCTCGGGAAATCAATGGGCGCAGTTTATGCTGCTCGCAGTCGCATCATGCGCAGGCTTCGTGAGCAGGTACAACGTCTGCAGGACTCGGCCACTGGCGAGATTACCAAGGGCATGGAACTTGGACCGTGGAGCAGAACTCTCCGAGAAAAGGGAGTCAACGATCCCCAAATGTTGAACCCAGAACAAGTCGTCCCCAAGTTCTGATTTGACATAGCCTTCGTTTGTTTGTTTTGCCCCAACAAGTTGTTGAAATGAGCGATGCCTCCGAGTTCACAGAGGTTGGCTATAAAATCCGGCATGCGACGCCAATATTATTTCCATGGTGGGACGCCGATGAACAACGCCTTATCGGAGGCGATGTCGAAGTCGATCCCAACAAAGCCTTCATGCGTGTTGGCTACATAGACAATGGAAACGGAACTCTCACCGTCTACATCTATTGGTTTGAAGTCTAAATTGAGGACTACTCGATTAGGAGCAAGCATTGCATCGTTGAAAAGTTGCCTCGCATTCATAACTGCTTAGGTTCCAGACGCGATAGGATGCGAAGCCGCTGGTCCTTTGTGGCACCACTCACTTGGTCAAAGCGGCCGGCGCACGCGTCGCGAGCGTCGTCGAGAAACCATGGATAGCATTGGGCACCTCGATCCATGAGAAGTTCGAAGACCGTATCCGCGCCCGCCACGATCGACCAACCTGCAGGAGTGTTGTTGTGCAGCTTGCCCGAACGTGCTTCGATGTCGGCTCCATGGTTCACAAGTGCCACAGCGGACTCATAGCAATTGCTCCAAGCGGCTAGGTGTAAAGGAGTCGCAAGGTCGTATCCGCCTCGAACATTTGGTGATAAACCGTGACCCACCAGTAACGAGACGGCAGCCGAACTATCCCCTTTCGCAGCCGCATGTAATGGTGTCGCATCGAGTCCTATGGAAAAAGTCATGGTGTTGTGAACATTGTGCTCAGTGCCCGGTGGGAAAAACGTTTGGTTGATCCGTACGTTGATGAGATCCGGATTCTCACGTAACAGCTTTTCGATTGATCCGGTGTCGCCACAAGCTGCTGAGGAAACGATGTCACTGGTCGCGCCCATTACTAGGAGGAAGTGAGCGACTTTCGGCCGAGTCGTGCACAGATACTGCACCGGCGTGCTATGGTGATCGATACATCGACCGTTAATTTCGGCTCCACGCTCAAGCAGTAGCCTTGCAACTTCCACGGTGTCCGCGAAGTGCAGCGGTTGGCAGCCATCGCCACCTGGTTCATTGACACGAGTCGGGTCTGCGTCAAGCAACTTGGAGATTGCGTCGCAATCCCCCAGTCCCGCTGCGGTATGGACATCCAGGACTGCACCTTTGGAAATCAGAAGCGTAGCGAGATTCTTATCACGTCGAAAAATCGCACAGTGCAGCGGACTCCATGGTCCCATGTGCCAATCGCTTCGTCTGTTGGGATCGGCCCCAAGTTCAATGAGCAATTCAACCAAATCAGTCCGATTGCTAAAGCAAGCCCAGGTAAGCGGGGTCGCGCCGAACTGGCTGTAGTCAAAGCAGTCAAGAATCTGAGGTTCTGCCGACACAATTGCTCGTATCTGGTCGCGGTCGCCTGCTGCGAGTGTTCGAAAGAACGCGGCTTGATCCGGGGTATTGTTTTTCGTCATCACGGAATTCTTGAAAAAGATAAATGCCGCTTTTGCCTTCTCTGCAAAAGATCGTTTTGCCGAAGCGGTCGCGGTGCCAGTAATCAATTTTACGACTTTGGCTGCCAGTTTCAGCAGATTATCACCTTCCAACGCTCGAAACGCTGGGGATGCGTGAAGAATCGCGAGTCTAAAAACGTTTGGTCAGCGACGATTGGATTCGACAGGACGCATTTCGTGTGGCACATATTACCTCCGCAAACCACTTTCCGGAGGGCTTTTGTGTCAGAGGTGCATGATTCGTTTCGCAGTCCCATCGCGCGGGCCATCGAGGTTTTTCGCAGCCATGGTGGTGTCATGCGCATGGCTGACGCATCGCGAGCGGGGGTGAGCCGGCGAACGCTTTACTCGATGCGCAACTCCGGGCAACTGGAGCAAATGGCACGAGGGCTTTACCGACTTGCCGAGTTGCCACCACTGAGCGAACCCGACCTCGTAACTGTCGCCAAGAGAGTACCGCAGGGAGTGATCTACCTGATTTCTGCCCTCGCCGTGCATGAGATGACAACCTCGATTCCCCATGAAGTCTGGATCGCCATTCCGCAGAACAACGAACCGCCACGGTTTGATCATCCGCCGACTCGGACGGCTCGACTCGGTGAGCTCGCGTATGTGCCAGGTCTCGCTTTGAATGGCCGCTGAATTCTTGAATTGGGTGGCCGTTTGGGTTGTCGAAAAAGGGGATGATGGTTGGTCATCCCCAGGGTTGCTTGTCGCGATGACAGCTAGTTGCCTCGGTCAGGATTGCGAGGGAGCAGCGGTTCCAGCTGACCTACTGCTTCCAAGAACTCAATGTGGTAGACCTCCATGGTGAAGTCAATTGGGTTCCAGTTTTTCTCACAGCGAAAACATCTGGCTAAGTTGGTTTTCGGATTGACACTCGTCTGTGACTCGCTGCACTCGGGGCAGACGAAGGTCAATTTGCCATCAGTTCGCTGGTGCGGCCAACGCAGGTAACGCAGCAGGTGGCTGAAGTCGATCTCGTTGCGAAGCCGTCGCAGATAGTCACGTGTGATGATCGTTCGCTGGTTCATGCGATGGCTCCCTAGTTCCAATGAAGTTCGGCTGAGGCTTGGCGGAAGGCGGCTTCGTCAATGCGCAGGGAGCGCTTCGACGTGGCGTACAGCAGGCAGGCGATGGCTGCATTGTTGATGCCGCGCGGGTTGCCGCCGGTGAACTCATGGATGTGATCCTTGACTGGCTCGTCAAAGATCTTGGGATCACCGCCATGATGACCGACTTGGTAGTCGATGTACTGCCGCGTCTGATCCTTGGTGAGCGGCCTGAGCTGGTAACGGACACTGATGCGATTGACGATGTCCGTGTACTCGGATCGCTTGAGTGTCTGCCGGATATGCTCTTGTCCAACCAGCAGAATCTTCAGCGGTGGTCCGACCTCGATCGCTGACGAGACCAACAACCGCAAGTCGACCAGCGCGTCGCCGCTGAGCAAGTGAGCTTCGTCGAAGATCAACAGCAGGGCTGCGTCCGTTTGTTGGGCTCGATCGAGAATCTGGCTATAGAGCTTATCCTTGCCGCGTTTGGGAACTTCGCCCAGCTGGCTGAGCACCAACTTGAGAAGTCCGTTGGATGGCAGATGAGCCAAGTGGCAGTAGATGGTTTGACACTCTTGCGGTGACTGCTCTGCCATGAAGCGTTTGAGCAGAGCCGACTTACCCAGTCCGCTGGCGCCGGTCACCAAGCCCAGCAGGCCGTTTTGCACCAAGTGCTGCAAGCGCGACAGGCCTTCCTCCATGCGTGCATCGTTCCACAGCGACCCGCTGGCGGTATGTTCCGAGAAGGGTTGGCTGCGGAGCTTAAAATGTTCCAAGTACGACATGTCTTTCTACCTTTCGTGATCGGGGGCGGTGGAAGGACCAGTGGAATTCTCACCGGTCGAACCTTCCAGCAGCGATTGAAGATGCCACAGCGTCGAAGCGAAGCCGCCCCCGGCTGCCAGTTCGAAGGCTCTTTGCACTTGCCAAGAGCGAACCTGTGGATATTTTGCGTAGAAGCTTTCCAAGGCGCTCAGCTCCGGCCCGCTGAGGCTGGACAGTCCCGAGCGGCCCAAGTAATGACTGAACTGCCCGCCGAATTGAGCCATGCTGAGCCGACCGTGCTGCATGGCCGTCTTGTAATCGATGCCTTGCCGCGCCTGCTCGTGGGCGCGCTGATGTTCTTTCAGTAAGGCGTCGATGTAGGGCGAATTGAGTAGCGGCTTGGGCTCGACCGACTCACCAGGCGGATGCGCGCCGCGCTCACGTTGGTAACGCGGTGCGACGCCGAGATAGATGCCTTCCAGGCTGTACAGTTTGACTTCGTCCGGTTGATGGGGATCGGTGCGAAAGGGATTGAATTGGACTTCGAGCTCCATGCGACGGAACTTGCGATCGACCTTATAGAGTCGACGATCAATCGATACATCCGAGTAGGTCGGATCGACACGCCGCTTCTCCCGGCGGTAGAAGCAGGCTTCGACTTCGGTGATCGACACGGGTCGCACGATACGCTGCTCGGTGAAGTAGCGGTGGTGCGGCGTTTGGTTGGTTACACTGTGGACTTCGTTGTGATAGGCGGATTGCAGCCAAGCTTCGAAGGCTTGATTGAGTTGCTCCAGCGTGAGTCGTGCTCATGGCCTGGACTTCAGCGCCCAACTGGCTCTGGACGGTCTGGAAGAAGCGTTCAATCAGGCCACCCGGCTCAGGCTCGCGCGGTGGTCGATGAAGCTTGGCGATCTGCAACTGGGCACAAGCCACGACCAGGCCATTGGAGTGATAGACCTTGCCATTGTCCGCGTAGAGTTCGCGTGGTGAGCCATGCTTGGCCCAAGCTCTGAGCAGCGAATCGATCAGGATGTCCAGGTTCTCGCGCAGGTAATAGCGCGCGTCGACCACATACCGCGAGTGGGAATCGATCCAGGCGGACAAGTGCGTTTGGCATGGTTTCCCGTCATGTAAAACGACCGGACCGTGCGAGAAGTCACCCATCCACAGAGCGCCCGGAACGTCGCGTGTCCATGTGCAACGGACTTTCTCGCGCTCGAGCCCCAACCGCCGCCGCGTCGCCCCGCGAATGCTCAGGTGGCGATAGAGGGTCGAACTGGCCAGCCCCGAGCCGAACTCGCTTTTGAGAATGCGATTGATGACTTGATCGCTGCGCCGCGGTTGCTCGATTTTGAGCGCGACGGCGCGGTCGATCTTGGCCTGGATGGACTTGCGCGGCTGGCCGCGATCGCTGCGGCGCTGGGGCTTGAGTCCCTCGATACCGCTCTGGCGCAGCTGCTGATACCAACGCCTGAGTGTTCGCACTGAGATCTTCTTGCGCTGGCCGTTGGGAAGTAGATGCGTCTCCTCGGCCAGTTTTTGAAAGTACGCTCCACGTTCTCCGCTGGGGACCTCACCGGTCAGCAGCGGAGACAGGAGCGAGGCACGGAAGGCCGTCCAGGCTAAATCGTTTCGATCCATAAAGTTTGCTCGGCTGCGTGGAGGGGATCGACCTACCATTTGGGTCGCAGCGATTTTCTAAACTATGGCGAGCGACAAGCTGTTGCGAAGCGTGGGAAAAAAGTTTCATTGGCGAAGCGGGCGTCCCAGCGACTTCGCAGATAAAGTAAACGCCTCGCGATAGACAGACTTTGCAGGCGGCTAGTCGGACCGTGCCTTGCCCGGTGCTACCGCACCATCGAAGCGATGAACGGTCGACGTCGGATCGGCTTGTAGATACAGATCGCAGCCTGTCGCCAAGCGAGACTGTCATGGCCCCCAGAAACGTCAACCACCTGATGCAGCGTGGTATGCGACAAGGCCCGCGCCTTGGGATCATCGCGATAAACGATCCTCTTGCCCCGCCAAGCAGTCGCAGTTCTCTGCGACAACGCACTATTGTCGAGATAGTCGCTGGCAAGCTGTAGAATTTGAGTGGATGCGTAGCGTTTATATGGAAGGACGAAAGTCGGGGTAATCGGTAAAGGTGAACTTGCACACCTTGCACCGCCAACGCACCAGGATCAGGTACTTGCGTCACGACGACAGACCATGTTGGTCAGGCCGCAGCGGCATCAGGTAGCGTAAGCCTCGTCTTCTGAAGTCTTTACGTCGCATCGTGTGGCAAGCCTGGCAAGCTTTGCACGTCGTCGGAGGCGTTAGATTCGGTACTGTTTGATTATGTGTACTGATCCGAGATTCAATCGAGCAGAAGAGGCTGGACAGTGACGATGATGTAGGTACCGTAAAAGCGAAAGCCAACGGTGTGATAGGGGAAGCGTGGTATTGCAGCGAAACAATAGACCACGCTTCCCTTTTTCGTTTTCATTGGCGCAGCGTCACCCGCGCAACAAGAAGGCGGGGTTCTTAGAATTCTGCGCTACGCTTCGGGGTTTCGGCGGGGTAAAATCCAAATTCTCCCGGCCTCTCAATCTGAGAGAATCGTCGCCCTCAGCGGCCATTCAAAGCGAGACCTGGCAGATAGGCCATGTTCCGGCGGTGAGGGCTTAGGCCGCCATTTCAATTGTCATGGTTCGGAACCGCAACATCAGTTACGGTGGCGATTGGTTTGGCGAAGGTGTCGTCGAGCAAGCAGGTTTCGGTCGCCCCAACCGGTCAATCGCTTGGCAGAGCAATATGTGTCGGCCTTTCAGGCCTTCCGCTGCCATGTCAACCGTCACCGGGGCCGCATCGGCCCCAAAAGGATGGCGCCCGGGCCCTCTGCCCTGGTCCCTCATGCACAAATAGTTGACCTGTAAAGTATGTTTGGTTCTTGAGGATAGAACGACGGTCGTCACCGAGAACCGCCAAGTTGGTTTCCATTTGTAGTCGCGGCATGCGGTCCTTCAGTGCACGAGCTTGTTACCCGCTTTTTCCGCTCGCGACACGTCTTGGACCAAAGAATCGCGTTGCATTCGCATCGAGATAGATCTTCCCAATCGACGATTTCGCGATTACGCAACGCCGTCTCTGCGCCCGATCCGATTCTATCAGGACGTAGTCAGCGCCCACCTCAGTGATCTTGCCAAGAGTGGTACGAATGAGGGGGCATCACCAACAACTGCTCTACAACGAATGATGGATCTTTTTGTTGCGAGACGATTCATCGTATGCACGTTGCGGCTTCCTTGTATGCAGCAGCGAACTGCTTGGCGTTCGTCGTGGAAGGCCCACGCCCCAAGATCACCCTCGCCAGTTCGAATTGCTCTTGCGAGTAAATCGAGATCAACCCATATTGTTCCGTCGAACGATTGAACGCCGAACCAAATCACCCGGTTTTAAAAACTGGAGTAATGTGCGGGAGTTCTGTGGGCCGGGAGTTTTCTGCGCATTCGCGGATGTCCAGAGAATAATCGTCACAAACACAAAATGTAATGGCCGCAATTTCTATTCCTCCTGTTGATCGGGTACCACCTGCGGTAATTGTGCATGAACGGAAGACTTTGATCTCAGTTGCGCCTTCGTCATGCCACCAAACGGTCATAGTAAGTTTCGGATCAAGATCCCCTCGAATTTGACCTAATCCTAAGTACTGGCTTAGGCCATTACTCCATGCTGTAGGTTGCGTTGCCAACGCCTTGAAGAGATTTCCAGTTTTACGACCGACTTCAGCCAGTGGGTCTTTGGCGAACATGCTTCGATCAGGATTCGGGCGATACCGATGGAATGCCCCAATTTCCTGTACCAGGGGTTATGAAAGATTGGGTTAGGAAACGGGTAACGTAACTGGGGTGTCGCTGTGCTGCTGTAGCGAAGGGAGCGCAGCGACCGAAGCGGAAGCAGCACAGCGGCGGGCGAACTCCGACGGGGTCAGGTAGCCCAACGAACTGTGTGGCCGCCTGTCGTTGAAGTCCTCACGCCAAGCTCGTGCTTTGAGCCGTGCGTCTTCGAAACTGACTATCTCGGTCTGTTCCAGATACTCATCGCGAAGGCGACTATTGAAGCTCTCGCACACGCCATTCTGCCATGGCGAGCCTGGTTCGATGTAGAGAACTTCTACACCAATCGAGGCCAACCAATTCTTAATCGCTTTCGAAATAAACTCTGGTCCGTTGTCGCATCTCAGACGCTTTGGGACTCCGTACATCGCGAACAATTCTGCCAACGTGTCGATCGCATCTTCGCTCGTGATACTGCGGCCTGCCTTGATCGCCAGGCACTGACGTGTGTATTCGTCAACGATATTCAGGAAACGAACTGTCGCGCCTTTTCGCGTGGACGCCTGTAGAAAGTCCCATGTCCAAACGTCGTTGGGCGATGCCGCTGGCTGCACGTGACAAGCATTGGCAGAAACGCCAGTTGCCCGTTTTTTCCTGCGTTTTCTTGGTACTTTCAGTCCTGCGGCATGCCACAGGCGATACATGCGTTTCATGTTCAGGTCCTCTCCTTCGTTTCGAAGTAGCACACCGATCCGACGATAACCCCAACGAGGACGCTGCCGAACAAGCTCAAGTATTCGCTTCGTTAGCCGAGTGTCTTCGTCCTTAGGTTGCCCCTCATATCGCTGGCTAGATCGTGGTTGATCGAGTACACGACAAGCACGCCGCTCGGAGACTGAAAACTTCTCTTGAAGCTCAGTCACCGCAGCGTGTCGCAATTGAGGGGTCGTCAGTTTCCCTTGGTGATCTCCTTAAGCATCTGGATGTCCAAAGCCTGCTCTGCAACAAGCTTCTTCAGCCGATTGTTCTCCTCTTCGAGCTGCTTGAGTCGCTTGGCCTCCTCGCTCTTCATGCCGCCGTACTGGGAGCGCCAGCGGCTCAGAGTCGCCTCACTGATCTCAAGTGCTTGTAGCACCTCACCAACGCTCTTGCCGGCCGCCAGCATCGCATCTGCGTCGCGAAGCTTCTTGACAACCTGTTCCGCCGAATGTCGGCGTCGTTGCTTGCTCATCGAAAGTCCTCCTGCCATCATGGCTATAGACTTTCATAACTCATGGATCAGCTTTTGGGGAGCATTCCAC
>CAVPPY010000031.1:0-148764 GCA_963707245.1 Pirellulaceae bacterium | reverse complement strand
GGCTAATGCTGCGTGCAACTTAAGAATTAGGGTTAGTCAAATCAGCCGATGGGCGTTAGCCGGCGTTAGCCCCGGTTTCTGCAGAGGGCCCAGCTAACGGGCTAACGCCGTGCGGCTAATCCCAAGATTAAATGTGGTTGAAGCACTAGTAGCGAACCGGCGGTTGCCGCAGGAACTCGTTGACGGTTGTGGGTTCCTGGCGAGGCTCCGTACCCTTGAGCCAGTCCCATGCTCCACTGGAATCTTTCTGTTTTGCCTGATTCTGTGGTTGGTAACCTTGAGACTGCCGGGTTGTTGGAGCAGGCGAATCAAAGGGGTTGATGAAGTCAACGGTATTGTCCCACCAGCGTTTGGTTGTGTTGCCCAGGCGACTCATGGTGGAAGCGGAATTCTTCTTGGTCTTGGTGGGTTTTTTCGTCAGGCTGGGAAGCTCCCAATTGGGTAGTTTGAACATGGATGGGGATCCACTGCCTGTAAACAGCTTGCTATCGTTGGCTGAACTCTGGTTGGCGAGTGGAGTGGTTTTCGATTCGCTGGCAAATGGATTCCACCAGGGGCGCGTTGTTTCCTGGCACGATGCCTGTTGTGCTGTCGCGCCATGGATAAACAAGAGAACAAGTAGACATAAGCTGAACCTGCGGCTGATCACCTTGATTACTCCTCAATGAATACCGGGTGAGTAACGAGATATGCTGCCAGCGATCCTTGCAAAATGGCCCGCGGCGTCCAGGTCACTTAATGCTAGCCTGACCGCCAGGGTGCAGGTTGGGGTTTGCGGACCGCTATGGCAATTTAATCTAAAGCTGGTGTAAATAGAGCAGAGCCCCCCAGGAACACCCCACAACCTAACCGCCTCCGCCCCCTGTCGGCTTGCCCGACGTGAGGGCCAGTTTTGAGGTTAGCTAACGAGCCATTTCAAGACAGCTCCCCTTGCCGGCTTGCCCGGCAGGAAGCGAAGTTTCACTCCCACCTCGAATCGCACTTGGCTCGATACTTGCCTCCCGGTTGGACAAGCGGGCCGGGGAGGTGAGGCAGGCGGTGTCCATTGGGCGACGGCCCTAACTAAAAAACTTTGGCTCCGGCTGGGCGAGCCAGCGGGGGGCCGGGGGATTAATTGAACTCTACGTCGGCTAATTCGGTAAGTCTATTGCGGACGCCGCCTGAAGTCGGAACTACGAATGGCGAATGGAGGGATTACGAGCTACTCCCTTGTTGGGCGGGCAAGGGCGCTCAGGGTTGCGTAGGGCCCGAAAATCAAGTATCCATGGTGCAAACAGGCTACAATCGTCGCCGCAGATCGGTCTTTGTTGCCGTAGAAACTGGCCGCGTACTCTCGCCAAACTTCCTCGCCAGCAATGCCTTGTCCTCTTCCTGTCGCCTGGTACCAAGCCAGCTTGATTTTTTCGGATGCGGGAAAGGCGATGACTAAACTCTCCCCTGCTTGATAGTCCTTGGTAACGGCAACAACCACTTCATCGCCTAGCGACTGAGCGAGATCTTCAAGATCGAGATGCGGTCCATTCGGGTCGCGTTTCAGTCCGTCGAGCACTTCTCTGAAGATACCCTTTGTGCCTGCCAAAGTATCGACGACGATTTCGATG
Organism: Pirellulaceae bacterium; assembly: GCA_963707245.1. Taxonomy (GTDB): domain Bacteria; phylum Planctomycetota; class Planctomycetia; order Pirellulales; family Pirellulaceae; genus Aureliella. The sequence goes on along the minus strand of CAVPPY010000031.1, from coordinate 147,163 downwards.
TCGCTAAACAAATGCTGCTTATCGATGGTGATCTGGTAGGCGGACGACGAAGCTACCGTCAGCCAAAGGTGCTTGGCTGACACAGTTTGCGTGATGCTACGAATACTCCTGGGGTAGCCAAGTTCTTCGATGACCTCGTTGAATTTGTTGCGGAAGGCTGCTTGGGGTGTTTCGCCTACTGCGGACTTCAGTCTGTCCTTGCGCAGCTGTTCCGCCTTCAGGCGCTAAAGCCTTGCCGCGGCGATTCAAGAGAGAATTTGCTTGGTAGCGGACCGGACGTCCTTTGTAGAAGCATCCCCACAGGCGTTGATGTTTCGCGGAGCGCGCGGAAGCGCTAGGGGGAATGGGGTGGGTCCGTGACCTAAGCCGCCTAAAGGTGGAACCTGGAACGGGGGAATTGGCTGGATGCAGCACTAGTCGGATCGTGTGTGGGCACTAAAATGTTGCCCACGGTTCGGCTGGTTGGCTTGATGGCTAGCCTGCCCTGTCTGGAATGCAGCCTTGCTTGCCGCATGGGAGCCGTGGCGCCCAGGCCGCCTCTCGTAGACGCCTCTGATCCAATTAGGAACTGAATCTTGTTACGTTCGCACACATGTGGTCAGCTTCGCAGCAGCAACATTGGCCAACAAGTCTCCCTGTGTGGATGGGTGGATAAAGCTCGTGACCACGGTGGGACCATTTTTCTGGATTTGCGCGATCGATACGGGAAAACCCAGGTGGTGGTGAACCCCGACAGCGGTAGTTCGGCCTTGGAAACCGCGAAGAATCTGCGTGGCGAATTTGTGGTGCAGGTGGAGGGCCAGGTAGCGCCGCGGCTGGAAGGCAAGGACAACAGTAAATTGTCGACCGGTGAAATCGAGGTCCGCGCCAGTAGTTTGCAGATTCTCAATCGCTGCAAAACGCCCCCGTTTTTTCCCAACCAAGAAGAATTACCCGGCGAGGACCTTAGGCTCAAGTACCGCTACATCGATCTGCGCCGCGAAGCCATGCAGCAGACCTTGATTCTGCGGAGCAAGATCATCAAATCCATGCGTGACTACTTCGCGGCCAATGATTTCATTGATGTGGAAACACCGATTCTTGGCCGCAGCACACCTGAGGGAGCCCGTGACTATCTGGTGCCCAGCCGCGTGCATTGGGGGCATTTCTTTGCACTACCCCAATCGCCCCAGTTATACAAACAGATTTTGATGGTGGCTGGCTACGATCGCTATGTGCAAATTGCTCGCTGCTTTCGAGATGAAGATTTGAGGGCGGATCGTCAACCGGAATTTACGCAACTGGATATGGAAATGTCCTTTGTCGATGCCGAGGACGTGATTGGCATGATCGATGGCTTGATGAGCAAGCTAGCCAGTGAGTTGCTTGGTATCGAACTACAGACGCCGCTGCCGCGCATGACATACGACGAAGCCGTGCGGCGTTATGGCAGCGATGCCCCCGACTTGCGGTTTGGCATGGAGATATCCGATTGCAGCGATCTGGCTCGGCAGACTGAATTTCGTGTGTTTCGAGGCGGCAGTCGATGGCGGGGGCTTTGTGCGTGGCATCAAGATCGACAAACGCGCTGAAGAGTTTTCGCGGAAGCGAATCGATGAATTAACCGATTTCGTCAAGAATGACTTTGCCGCCAAGGGATTAGCTTGGTTCCGGGTCGAGGCCGACGGCTCGCTCTGGTCGCCGATCAGCAAGAACCTGGAGCCGGCGATTCTCGACGGGCTGAAGCAGCGTTTTGACGCCCAGCCCGGAGATTTGCTGCTGCTGCTGGCCGATTCCTGGGACGTGACCTGCCGGGGGCTCAACGGCTTGCGACGTCGCCTGGGGGCTGAACTGGGCTTGTATGATCCCAAGCAGATGCATTTTTCATGGGTCGTCGAATTCCCCATGTTTGAAAAGGACGAAGCAGAAAACCGCTACGTGGCCATGCACCACCCGTTTACGGCGCCGCGGGCTCAAGATCTTGAAAAGCTCAGTGCGCAGCCCGAGCAATGTCGAGCCAAGGCTTATGATTTGGTGATCAACGGTTACGAGGCCGGAGGCGGGACGATTCGTATCCATGATTCGGAAACGCAACAGATCGTATTCGATCTGCTGGGCATTTCACCCGAGATGGCCGAAGATCGCTTTGGTTTTCTGCTCGATGCATTGCGCTACGGTGCCCCACCCCACGGTGGCATCGCCCTGGGCATCGACCGCGTGGTGATGCTCTTTGCCGGCTTGGATAATATTCGCGACTGCATCGCATTCCCCAAGACGCAGCGGGCCATGGATCTAATGACCCAAGCTCCTGGCGAAGTCGACAATAAGCAACTGCACGAATTGCACGTCCAGGTTGAAACGCCCCCGGCCAAGTAGCACGGCACCGAGAGCAAACGCACGTATCGCTCTCTGGGGCGACCAGCTTGGTGACTGCATGATTCCCGACTCAGGCGCTTTGAAGTTGCGATCTTATTCTAACCCGACGCGTAAGCGAGGAATTCTTACGTTGATCTACGTCCTCGCTGACGCGTCGGGTTATGAAAAACGTTGGGAAATGCTCAATGGAAACGGCGCGGGTTGAAAAACCGACGCCTCGCAGCGGTTGGCTAGTTGAATTGGCGTTTAGCGCAGCCGCTGCCGGCGTTGCGGAGATTGAATTCGGCGGGGTCGAAGGGGTCGCGAGTCGGCGGAGTGCCTAGGGTAGCGTTGATCTGAGCTTCTAATGCGTCCAGTTCGTCCTTCGACGGCGGGCTCTCGCCGACCGGGAAATCGAAGGCCTCGACGGGTCTTTCACCCGTCTTGGGTACTTGTTTCAAGCTGTTGGCACCGGGTTGCACCGGTTGTAGATTTTCCAAGCCAGCAGGGGCAGTAGCCGTCGGACGAGTCGCGGTCGCGTTGTGAAGGGGACCTAAACCCTGGGCGCTGACTACCGGATTTTGGACGAAGGAAATCCAGTTTTGCAGTTCCGTGACCAATTCGGTTTCGGTAACGGCAATGGCTGGCCTGCGCTGGATTCCATGTGCTCGCGTGGCGTAGGACAGCAGGGGTGAGAGCGCTATCGCTGTTTTCAGTAATCTGCGAGAGGACGCTGGCGAGGTTCTTCGAACTGGTCTCCAGCGAGGCGCGGGCATAGGGTTCCAGCAATTGCAGCTGATTTGAGCTCTGGCTGCCGTGGCAGGCTGCCTGCGAGCAACGATTGATCAGGATCGGCTGGATGCGTTCGCTGAAATGTTGCACGATCTGCGGATGCTGCACAACACGCATGTTGGCGCTGGCTGACACGACGGCGCTCTTGGACGGGCTGGATTGTATTTCCCCGGCTTCGCCCAAGCTCGGTTCCGCCGCGGACAGTCCCAAGTAAGCTCGAAACTCGGGATCTCGCAACATCTGGTTTTTCAATTCAATAGCCAATTGTTTAACGCGCGGATGATCTCCTGCCTCTTTGGCTACCTCTTGATAATGCAGTGCAGCTTCATCGAGCAAGTTGTTGACGATGCACCAACGCGTCAGTTTGAAATGGTCGCCGGCACTCCACCGCGAAACCGAACGCAGTTTGTAAATGTAAATGTCCTTGATCGATTGTCCCACCGATTCTACTTGGGCGATGGGCAGCGTAACGGCGGACTGGTTGGCAATCTCCACATGATAGAAATCGCCACGTCGCTCAACGTCACCCTGCAAGACACGGTCGTTCTTGAGCAATACGACGCCTAGGGGGCCGCTTTGCAAGGTTGAAATCTGGGCGTTAACTGGCGTCGGCGTTCCGCAGCAGGCTAGCAACAGGCCAAGGATCGCCAGCCAGCCCTGAGCCCGGCAGTGGGACATGCAGTAAGATGGGGAATAGTGGTGATAGCAGTTCATGGTTGGCACACCTAGGCTCGTTTGCAAAGCGGGCTGGCCTCTTGGAGGGCGTCCGGTTCGCATATCAAGCGAATCCTTAATTGAAGTTGGCGGCAGGCGCTAGCCACCGTTTCTTTAGGGTTCAAAAAACAACGGCCTACGCCTGCCGCTCGCTGAACCGGAGGACCAAATTGGAGGACAAGCCAGATTGCCCGAGTTTTGCCTTCAGAGGGGCAGGCTCCTTTGCAAGCGGAGCGTAGTGGAACCCCCCATGGCGACGCAAGGCCGTTTTGCCACTGGGCAACATTTCCGAGCTGCGGCTAATGCAGGCTTTCGCTGGGCGCTAGCCAACGCGCCAACGATCAGAATCCATTGGGAGAGTCGAATTCGATGCACCGCATGACAGTCCGTTTCGAGGGTCGGGTACAAGGGGTTGGCTTCCGCATGACCGTGGCCGAGTTGGCGCGGGCACTTCCGATAACAGGCTGGGTGTGCAACGTGTCCGATGGCAGCGTGCGCATGGTTGCAGAAGGCGATCAGGCAGTCCTGGATGCACTGCACACAGCTATCAAGCAACGGATGGCCCGCAACATCGTGTCAGAGCAGGTAGCTTGGGAGGCGGTGGAGAGTTCCAGTTGGGATGTGTTTAGCATTGCGGCGGATCAAATCAGATAGTTGCCTGCAAATTCGGCGGAAGTCGGCTTTTTCGCTGGTTGGCGGGCCACCAAAGCGAACCCAAGCCGGTACTGGCGGCGTACAGCCTGAGCGTCTATGGACACCCAACGCTGTCTGTCTAGCGCGATTTCCCGCTGTCGGTCAGGCCGATGATCGGCAGGGGCAGGTGTGGGGGCCGACTATCCTCGATTTTTCCAGGCGATTGCCGAGCCAGGCATGTCGACGGACGACCTCGGCTCGGTCAGAATATGCTAGGTTTTCGCCTCTTTTCCCACGAACAGTTTTTTCTTATGCCTCACCTCGCCATAAACCTTCCTGCCCCCCTTCTGGCGCAGGCTTCTTGGATGACATCCTGGCTGACTCCGATCTGGTTTCTGGCGATGGGAATCGTCATCGGCCTGGCAGTTCTGGGGCTGCTGGTACTGCTATTTCGTGGCCTGTCCCAGATACCGATGTGGGAGCAGTTATCGGAATCGCCCTGGGGGCACCTGGTAGCCGGGCTGATCACGGCCGGGCTGACCTATACGATTTGGCGATTGCTGCCGGAAAGTTTCCTGGGCAGCCAAGAGCTCAGCGAACCGACGTTGTTGCTGATCGCCCTGGCTTTGGTTTGCTCGATATTCGGCTGGTCGCTGGTGTACTGCAGTTCCCGAAAGTCTTCTCTGGCCGCGTTTGCCACGCTGGGCGAGGGGGCGGCCGGCTTGCTAGGCATTACTGCCTTGGTAATTGTATTCATCGGAGCCTCGATCTGGGGTGTCGGCCTGGTAACTCAAAATCAAATGGTTGCCGACCCCATTCAGGCGTTGACTAGCATTCCGCAGTTGTTTTCGACGGGCGTCCAGGTAACCAAGGTCAACATTGACGGTGTGCCTGCCGGAGATGGTCCCTTTGTCGAGGTGCCGCTGGACATCGATTTCGAACGCTTGACCAGCCTGAGTATCGCCAGTGATACGACCGTGGTCCTGGCGGATGCGGCGGACCCCAAAGATTTCCAACGTGCGCCGACCCGCTTGGGGGCTGGAATCTCCGAAGCCATCGAGTGGAAGTCGCAGCAGAAGCAGACCGAACTGCCGATTCCGGCTGTGCGTGGTGCGTCGTTGTACGTTCAGAATCAGGAAGTCCAGCCGACCGCAAATTTCGATCTTGACCGTTACCCGACCGCCAGTTCCCGAAGCTGCCAGTTTATTGATCACGGCCCTGGTAGTGGTCGTGATTGGTTTGGCGATCCTGTTGCAACAAGCCATTGCACCTCGCGTCTCGGCTATCGCCTATGCCACCGCCAAGAATGAACTGGCCCAGCCACTATTTCTCGTGCTGATGCTGCTGGGTGTTATCCTGATTTTGCTGTACGAGTTCTTGCCATTCCACACTTTCGGCGAGGACATTAAATTGCTCAAAGAGTGCGGCATTACCACGATCATGTTGCTGGCTGCCTGTCAGGGGATTTGGTCTGCCAGTAGTTCAATCAGCGAAGAGATCGAGGGCAAGACCGCGCTGACCATTCTGAGCAAGCCCATTCAGCGTCGGAGTTTCGTGATTGGTAAGTTCATGGGCATTTTCTGGGTGCTGCTGTTGATGTTTGTGGTGCTTGGCGCAATAGAGCTGGGCGCGGTGGCCTATAAGCCGATTTACGATGTGCGCGAGTCGGCCAAGGATGTTCCCACCTGGCAAATGTGCCATTCGGAAATGATGCGTACGGTGCCCGGCTTGGCGCTAGCCTTCATGCAATCGGTGACCTTGACGGCCATCAGTGTTGCCCTGGCAACACGTTTGCCTCAGTTGGCGAATCTGTCGGTCTGCTTGGCCATTTATGTGATTGGTAACCTTTCGACGGCTATGGTCAGCAGTACCCAGCAGGCTTTTGACATTGTTTGGTTCGTTGCCCAGCTGATTGCCACGGCCATACCCATCCTGGAGCATTTCCAGCTGCAGGCTGCTATCGATGGAGATAATCCGATTACGATGTCTCTGCTGGCCGGCAGCTTGGCCTATAGTTTGCTTTACATTCTCTTAGCCATGTTTCTCGCGCTGCTGCTGTTCGAGGATCGTGATCTGGCGTAGCAGCCTCCCTACAGCCCGCAGGAAATATCATGAAAGTTCAGTCAAGCGAATCGGTTGAGCTCCAGAAGGTTACCATGGAGGGTTCCAGCGGCTGCCAGGTGCGTTGGTTGCTAAGTCGCGAGGATGGCGCACCCAGTTTCGCCATGCGGCAATTTGAAGTCGAGCCAGGTGGCTACACGCCCCGGCATCACCATCCCTACGAACACGAGATTTATGTGGTGGACGGCCGGGGTGAGGTCTACGAGGGCGACACGGCCTATCCTATCCAGGCTGGCGATGTTGTGTTGGTCAAGCCCGATGATGTGCACCAGTTCAAGAATACCGGCGAGCGGCCGCTCAAGTTTCTCTGCTTGATTCCCAATTCGGCCGACAATCGCCCTCTCGCCGAGCGCCCCGAATGCAGCACAACCGAACGCAGTCGCTAATGGTGGCCCATGCCTCAAGCTGCTAAACGCATTCAGGAATTGTGCGAGCAGATTCGTCATCACGACCGCTTGTACTACGTTCAAGCCACGCCCGAGATTTCCGATCTGCAATACGACCAACTGCTCGCTCAGCTGAAGCAACTGGAGGCCGAACATCCCCATTTGGTGCGGGCGGATAGTCCTACGCAGCGAATTGGCGATGAAGTGATCGGCGAGCTGTCCCAGGTCAAGCATCGCGTGCCCATGCTGTCGATCGAGAATACGTACAGCTTGCAGGAACTGGCACACTTTCTTCATCGCGTTCAAAAAAACCTTGGGTCGGAGCCCGTGGAATGGGTGATGGAACTCAAGATTGACGGTGTGGCTGCAGCCATTATCTACGAGGATGGCCAATTGCAGCGAGCCGTCACGCGCGGCAACGGTGAAGTGGGCGACGACATCACCCACAATATTCGCACCATCGTGGATGTGCCTTTGCGGCTGTCCGGAACGCCGCCAGCCATTTTAGAAGTTCGTGGCGAAGTCTATATGACCAATAGCGATCTGGCAAAACTGAACCTGCGCCGCGCTCAACAGCAGCAGCCAGCCTTTGCCAATCCACGGAACGTGACCGCAGGCAGCATCCGGTTGCAAGATCCCAAGCTGGCCGCCGAGCGGCGAATGCGTTTTTTTTGCCATGGCGTCGGCTATAGCTTGGGAATGCGGGCCGACAATCATATTGATTTCCTCAAAGAGCTGGAAACATTCGGCTTGCCCGTCACGCCGCATGTGCATCGTTTTCATTCGGCAGAGGAGGTATTGGAAAACATCGATGCGATTCAGCAGAGCCTGCATGAGCTGGATTTTGAGGTCGACGGGCTGGTGCTCAAGGTCAATCGGTTTGAGCAACGCGACGCACTGGGGTCGACTAGCAAGTCGCCGCGGTGGGTCGTGGCCTACAAGATTGAAAAGTATGAAGCGGTTACGCGTCTGAATGAAATACGCGTGCAGGTTGGCAAGACCGGGGCTATTACACCGGTTGCCGAATTGGAGCCAGTCCTATTGGCCGGTACAACGGTCTCGCGAGCCAGCCTGCATAATGCAGAGGAAATCGAACGCAAAGATGTGCGTGTGGGGGATTGGGTGGTAGTGGAAAAGGCCGGTAAAATCATCCCCCACATCGTGCGCGTTGAATTGCATCGCCGAGAGCAGAATTCTGTCGCCTTTGAGTTTCCGACGCACTGTCCCGAGTGCAGCAGTTTGCTGCTCAAAGATCCTGGCGGCGTGTATATTCGATGCCCCAACCGCCATTGCCCGGCCAAATTCCGCCAGCAGTTGAGTTATTTTGCTGGCCGATCCGCGATGGACATCGATGGACTGGGCGAAAAGATTATTGATCAGTTGGTTGACGCGAATTTGGTTGGCTGTTTTGCCGACTTGTATCGTTTGCAGGAAGCCGAATTGTTGCAGCTCGACAGCTTTGGGCAGCAAGGCAGAAAAACTGTTGTCCGCGATCCAGGCCAGCCGGCAACGTGGCTTGGCACGCGTGCTGTCCGCCATTTCCATTCGCCATGTTGGTAAGCGTGTGGCCAGCCTGCTGGCTGAAGCTTATCCCACCATCGAAGAGCTGTTGGCGGCGAGTGTGGAAGATCTGTCTGCCATCGACGAGATCGGCGATGTCATTGCCCAAAGTGTTTACGAGTTCATGCACAGCGACTATGGAATGGATACGATTGAGGGTCTGCGCGAGGTTGGCGTTCAGCTGGTGCAGGAGCATGCAGCCTCGCAGGAGTTGCCTTCGAGCGGTGTGTTGGCTGGGAAGTCATGCGTGGTTACCGGCTCGCTGACACGCTATACCCGCGATGAAATCCATGAGATGATCGCTCAGCTCGGTGGCCGGGCTGCGAGCAGCGTTTCCAAAAAAACGGACTATGTGATCGCCGGCGAAGCCGCTGGTAGCAAACTGGAAAAAGCCAAGGAACTGGGAATCCCGGTACTGACAGAATCGGAATTCGAGAAACTGGTCGCGGGGCAACAAGACTCGGAGACAACGCCATGACGATCTCACGCCGCGGAGCACTGACAGGGCTGGCAGGCATCGCCGCTCATGTATCTTCCTCCACACTCTACTCCCGGCCAAACCATGCGCAGCCCAACCCGCTCAAGGTCGGACAGATTGGCGTGGGGCATGCGCATGCAAACAAGTTGAGCGTTTATCTGGCCTCTGCAGACTACCAAGTGCTTGGCATTGCCGAGCCGGATCCGCTGCTGCGGAAGCAAGCTCAACAAACTGCCCCCTTTAAAGATGTTCCCTGGATGGAAGTCGAGCAGCTGTTGAATATCCCCGATCTGGACGTGGTGCTTGTCGAAACGCGCGTCAAGGATCTGCTGCCGACCGCGCAAGCCTGTATAGACGCCGGCAAGCATGTACACCTCGACAAACCTGCCGGCGACTCCTTGCCAGCCTATGAGCGATTGCTGCGTGAAGCCAAGCAAAAGAAACTGCTGGTGCAGATGGGCTATATGTATCGCTTTAACCCGGCCATCCTATTGCTCCACGAATTCCTGCGTCAGGGCTGGCTGGGGGATATTTTTGAGATCCATGCGGTGATGAGCAAAGTTGTTGATCCGAGTAGCCGACAGCAGCTCGCTCAGTTTTCGGGTGGGATGATGTTTGAGCTGGGGTGCCATCTCATCGACTTGGTGGTTGGGGTGCTTGGTCCGCCGGACAAGGTCACTCCGTTCCGTCGGCACTCGTCGGCCATCGAAGACCGACTGCAAGATAACATGCTGGCCGTTTTCGAATATCCACGCGCATTGGCCACGGTGAAGACGACTGCCCTGGAGGTTGAGGGATTTTCCCGACGACACTTTGTGGTGTGTGGTACCGAAGGCAGTTTTCACATACAACCCTTGGATCAGCCGACCGCTCGCGTGGCCCTCTCCCAGCCTCGTGGTGATTTCCCGGCGGGCTACCAAGAAGAAATCTTGTTCGGGCGATTCGAGCGCTATCATGCCGACGCGGCCGATATGGTGCGTCTGATTCGCGGGGAGAAGGATGCGGAGAATTTCTACACCCACGACCTGGCTGTGCAGACCGCGGTGCACCAAGCCTGCGGGCTAAGCCTGTGACACCTGCAAAGTGGAGTTGGTCATTTAGTAAAGCCACTTGCGACGCAGACGCAGATGGGACTTGCCCGCGGGCAAAGACAACTCGATGAACAATCTGCCCATGCGCAGCGGATAGCGGTGCGTTGCATCCCATGTTTCAGCAATCCAACCGCCGTCAGCATACTGGCGGATCGTTAATTGAGAGGCATGTGAGCAGTTGATCATTAGCTCCAGTTCGCCGGATTGGTTCCATTGCCAATCCACTTGGCCGCTCGCCGGTTGAAGATTATGGTCAGTCAGCTGGCACAATTCTGCGGCATCCTCGACCGTTTGCAAGCTGGTTGGTCTACCAGCGTCTGGGCTGGAATCCAGAATGTTGCGATGCGTGACACCCAGGGCTGCCAGCACCTGATCTAGCTGTGGTTGCCGGGCAGTCAAGCGATCGTGGCCGCTGAGCCAGAATCTGATGCGCTCCACTTCGGCTGGTTCGATGGATTGGGTCGGGTTGAAGACACGTTCGAACTCGAGCAGGGGGAGCTTGCCCAGGTTAGCTGTATCGGCACGGGGATTGGCCCACACAAAACGTGATTCTGGCTTGGGGAGCGAAGGGCGGATCGTATGCGGCGGATCGGCAAAGACCATCCACTGCCAGGCAACGCAGGTCATTTCGATTAAGGTCAGCCAAGGCATCGCTTGCCTCAAACTAGCCGCTGAAACAGATTGACTCAGGTAGCCGACTAGCCACAGTATGCACAACGGCAGGGCAAAGGCCAGGCTGCAGCTGCGCGCTACGGCCAAGGCTGTCGGACTGCCCAGTAAGCGGTCGTTGGCGGCCTGAGCGAACCATGCATCCATGCTGCCTGTCATGCCATTGGCGGCCGCGAACCACAGCCCGAGCGAAATGCACAGGCCGCCCAACGATAGGTACATGATTCCGTTCCGCAGGCTTCCACGTTTGAAGATTTCCAGACAACTCTCGGATGGTTGATCGAACTGACAGGCTGCCCAAAGGCAGGCCGGAGCCACGAACCACGTTATCCATTTGCCTGGATAACGAAAGCCCTCGTAGTTGGGGACCAGTTGGGTCAGCATCCAGTAGAAACTTCCAACATGATCGGCTGGCAGTTGCTTGACCAACGCCGTGCAGCCCATTCCCTCCAGGCACTGGCGCATGAGCCATAGCAGCGAGTAGTTGCCAAATGCCAGCAGCAGCGCTACGCAGCTCAGGCCAAGCAGCCAAGGCTGACAGACGGGGGCCGTAGTCCGCAAGCGTTGCAGTGCACCCAGGATGCACAGGCAGGGAATCATCCCAAAGTACAATGAGGGAATCCACATTCTGCCCTCGCTGGGAATGGCATCCACCCAGCGCGCATGATGTGGCAGGTAGTGGCCGCCCAACGTTGGCCAAATCGTGCTCAGCAAATGCCACGGCGGCAGGCTAAAGTCGTAGATGCGGTGCGGCGTAGCGCTCGAGGCAGCCAAGATCTGTTGTAGCTGCGGGTTGTCGCTGGTCAGCATGGGATGTCGCGCGGCAAAACGACTGCTGTGGGCTGACCAACGCATGCTGGGGATCCACTGGACAGCGGTTGCGGCCACGGTCAGCATTCCGGCCACCAGCAGCCACCGCCATGGCGCTAGCAACTCGCGGGCCGCCGTCCAGCGTGCGGTCGATGAACGCCATGCCGGCATGAGGCGCAGGCCGTGGGAAACCAGCGCTAGCCCGCAGGCCAGTATGCAGGAATTAACTGCAGTATGCGGATCCCCGGCCAGAAGGATCATGCTGCAAGCGATGGCAAATACGCCACAGTGGCGCCAAGTCGGCCGGCGGCTGGCTCGCAGGTCCAGCATGGCCCCCAGCGCAAATCCGACCCAAGCAGCGCTGGTGAGATAAATCAGATTTGAGTGTTGGAAGATAACGGGGCAACTCAGTGCATAGGCAATTGCCGCCAGCCAGCCAGCTGTGGTCGATAGACCGAGCCTGCTGGCGGCATACAGCATGCCTAGGCCGGCCAGCGCCGCGTGCAGGAACAAAAACAGGGCGTAGCGCTGACCCAGCGACAGGGTGGGCAATAGCCACACTGCCCGCAGGGGATAATACACAGCCGAAGTCGTTTGGCCGGCGACGGAAACCCCCAAGCCCTCATGGGGATTCCAGCTGGGAAAAAGCTCGCCGCGCTCTGCACAGCTGTCGCAACCAGACGGCCTGGGGATAATAAAAGTGAAAACCATCGCGAAAAGCCGGAATCTTGGAATGCACCAAACCCGGGTAAAACAGTCCACCCAGGCAGCTCAGAAACGCCAGCCAGCACAGCGACTCGCGCTGAAGAGATTGCAAACGTGGGTTAAATATCATCGAATGGCGGAGATTTCGGCGAAACGACCAACTTGGGGGCGTCTGGTGAACACTGCGCGAGGATCTGCGGACATCGGCTCTGCACACGCGGATTTATTCCAGCCACCTCCCGTAATTGGCTTCCCCGGTCCAGAATATATCCACTGGGCTGGCAACTTTCCGTACCATAGCCGACCTGAAATCTCGAATCCTCCTCTACCGACTTAGGCAGCTCATGCGGCGCGACGACCTACGAAATATTGTCATTATTGCCCACGTTGACCACGGCAAGACGTCGCTGGTGGACTGTCTGCTCAAGCAGAGTGGGCAATTCCGAGAATCTCAGTTGCAGGGCACGCAGATCCTGGACAGCAACGATATCGAGCGGGAACGGGGAATCACGATTCTAAGCAAGAATATTGCTCTGCCATACAAGGGTGTGAAGATCAATATTATCGACACCCCGGGCCACGCCGATTTTGGCGGGGAAGTGGAGCGGGTGGTGCGCATGGCCGACGGTGCATTGGTGTTGATGGATGCTGCCGAGGGGCCCATGCCGCAAACCCGCTTCGTGCTCTCCAAAGCACTCGAGGTGGGAGTCAAGCCCATTGTGGTCATCAACAAGATTGACCGCCCCGATGCCCGATCGCTGGAAGTGGTGGACGAGGCGCTCGAGTTGCTGGTCGATCTGGGCGGAGAGTCGTACTTGGATGAATTCATCCATATCTTTACATCGGCCAAGGAGGGCTATGCGACGTTGGATCCGGAGGTTCGCACCGATTCGATGCAGTTGCTATTGGATATGGTCCTGGAGAAGATTCCTGGTCCGGAGGTCGAACCGGAAGCGCCCTTGCAAATGTTGATAACCAATTTGGATTGGTCCGAGTACGTTGGCCGGATTGGCGTGGGACGCGTGGCTGCTGGAAAACTAAAAGCCGGACAGACCATCGACCTGGTCAAGGCTGCGGGCCCACAGCCAGCCCAGATATCCAGTGTTTCGGTGTTCACGAACTTGGGCCGCACGGAAGTCGCAGAAGCCACCGCCGGCGAAATTGCAGCGGTGGTTGGTTTGGACAATGTCGAGATAGGCGACACCATCTGCTCGCGAGGACAGGCCAATCCGTTGCCGCGACTAACGGTGGATGAACCCACCCTGGAGATGATTTTCAGCGTTAACAGCTCACCCTTTGCTGGTCGCGAAGGCAAGTATGTAACCACCCGTCAGATTCGCGCTCGTTTGGAAAAGGAGCTCGAACGCAATGTCGCCTTGCGGATGGAGGTCGTTGCCGGTTCGGAGGCCTACGCCATTCGTGGCCGCGGCGTATTGCATCTGGCCGTGTTGATCGAGAGCATGCGACGGGAGGGCTTTGAACTGTCCGTGGGCAAGCCGCGTGTGGTGATGCAGAAAATTGACGGTGTCATGCACGAGCCCTTTGAGACCCTGAATGTCGAGGTGCCGGCCGAAAAGGTTGGTCCGGTCATGGAGTTGGTCGGCCTTCGCCGCGGCACGCTCGATGAAATGCTACCCCGCGGCTCCTACTGTTTATTGCAATTTGACATACCCGCGCGGGGGCTGATCGGCTTGCGGACGCGATTGCTGAACGCGACCCAAGGCACCGCCATTATCCATCATCGCTACAGTGGCTATCGTCCACGCGAGGGCGAAGTACCCTCACGCGGCAACGGAGTGCTGGTATCGATGGTTACCGGCAAGGCTGTTGGCTTTGCGCTGTATAGCCTGCAGGATCGTAGTGAATTGTTCGTCGCTCCGGGCGATGAAATCTATGAGGGCATGATCGTTGGCGAAAACGCACGCGATAGCGATATGACCGTCAATCCCTGCCGCGAAAAGAAATTAACCAATATGCGTGCCAGCGGTTCTGATGAGAATATCATTCTCAAACCACCGCGGACATTGTTTCTTGAAGCGGCTCTGGAATATATCGAAGACGACGAGCTGGTAGAAATTACTCCCAAGTCCATACGCTTGAGGAAGATGAGTCTACGGGAATCCGATCGCCGTCGCCAAGGACGCAGTGTGGCTACCGCCGGCAGCTAATTGGACAGCCCCAGTTGCTTCCGCTTCAATTGAAGTCGGTAAATTATTTGTGCGAGTCTCTAGGGCCATAGTGATTGCACATGGATCCCCAGTTTGCCAAGTCTGGGAAGCGCCAGGGCATCGACCGCCGAGCGATCGTGATTGCTCAGTAGCAGATTGGTTCGTCCGGCGATGAGCAGTACAACGAATAGAGTCAGGCTGGCGCACAGCGGACCGCCTAGCAGGCAGATTGGCAGGCTACACAGACCCAAGGTGGCCAAGCCAACTCGCTCACCACAACTCGTGATGTACAACAGCAGCAGCATGAGCAGAACGAGATTGGCTGATGCGGTAGCCATCAATGCTCCTGCCAATCCGAAATGCTGGATCAGCAGCCAGTTCAAACAAAGATTGACAGCTAGTCCAGCGCACAACAAGCCGACCAGTTGCCTGCCGCGTTCGGCGCACAGCAAATAGGTTTGGCCAACGAAAAAAAGACTGATCCAGATCGCTTGCAAGAGTGCAATTGGCAAAACGCGTTCGGCCGATTGGTATCGTCCGTCAAACACCCAACCGTACAGCCAGGGAGCCAAGCACATGGCTACCACCGCGAACATCGTAAAGCCGACGGATACGCATTGCAGCATTTGACGCAGACGGGTGATGATCTGTGGCCTACGCTCCGATTCCCAATCGGCGCTCAAGTAGGGCAGCAGTATGCCGCTGAGCATCAGGGAAAAACTGATCAACAAGTTGGGGAAAATAAAGCCCGCATGGTATTGACCTACCAAGGCTTGCCCAACCGCCTCGCCACCCTGACTGAGATGCAGGAGCATGTAACGGTCGCTGACCTCAAACAGGTTTGCCAAGAAATTCATCATCCACAGCATGCCGGCATAGGGCAAAATCCGTTGCAGCATGGGATACAGCCTGCCCAACATAGAGCTGCTCGGCAGTTCTTTCGAGGTTACCCTGCGGCTCGCCAGCGCATTGCGAGAGTTCTTTCTTGCGCGGTTCGAACGCGAACCAGGCCTCCGCTGATTGCCAGCTGGGCTGCTGCTGGCCAGATGTGCGTGTGCGGGTACCACCAGTTCGCTGGCATGTTGCGCATGGATGATCCACAATCCGGGCAGGCAGCCGAGCAAGCAGGCGATGGCAAAACTGGGGAGCAAGACGAACCACGTTTGATAGCTGGCGACCAGCCACAATCCGACTATGGCGAAAACCAGACTTTGCGTGAACTGCATCAGCGACACCGCGCACACCTGCCGCAACGAGCTGGCCAATTCATTTACAAAACTGAAGATCGATACGCAGGCGAATGCCAAGACCATCCACAGCATGAGTGTCAGAGAATTCGATTGCCCCAGAATCAGCCAGCTAAAGTCTTCGTGGAAATAGAGCATCAGCCCACAACTGATGCACAAGCCAAGACTGCTGATGGCCAGTACCCGCCAAAAATAATGGCTCAATAATTGTCGCGATCGAAAGTACTCGGTGAACTTGCCAAAACTGCCTGGCAAGCCCAGTGCGGCAATGGGTACGCCGATGACGAAAAAGCTGTTCGCCAGAGACCATTGGCCCAACTGTGCATCATCTAGAAATCGGCAGAAACCGATACCGCGTACCAGCCCTACGCCTCGCTGGATGACATTCACCAGCAGCATGACCAATACGCCCGTGGCGAAAGAGTCACCCAAATTTCGCGCAGCCCTGCGATGAGCAGTCTTGAACGCCAATGAAGAGCTTGTCATAGCCGGGTTGTAGCGAATGGAATAGAAGTTTCGATGATGCAAGCTTTCGCGGCAGGTCCAACACCGCGGCGCAGCGCTCAAAGGTAGCTCACAAAACATCAGGCATTCGCTGCAAGATTATAGGCTAGCCGGATTCGCCCGAATTCGGTTCTTCCACGATTCTTGGTAGCCGGATTCGCCCGAATTCGGTTCTTCCACGATTCTTGGTAGCCGGATTCGCCAGAATTCGGTTCTCTACTAGGGGCTGATGTAACGGAAGAAGTTGCGAATTGACTGTCCAGGTACATACACGGTGGGCTGCCCGAAGAGACCGCGGCCCAGCAGTACGTTGTAGTTTTCTTGACCCATGGTGAAGAGAGGCGCGTAGCCAGCGTTATTGGCTGAGTACAAATTGGGTGTCATGTCGGGTGTATAGGTGGGTGGTACGTAGCTTCCCGGAACAGCGCCCGCCGGGGGCACATTGGCTTGCAGCACTTGAGAGTTCGTGGTGGGATAAATGCCCGGCAGCGTCCCCGGAGCTTGACCCGGAGGTATGGCCGCAGATTGGTTGGGGTAGGTTCCCGTAGGCACGCTCAGACCACTGGATGGTGCCGAAACGGTTCGCGCCGGAATGCCGCCGCTGCCGCCAGGGTAGCTGCTGGTCGTCATGCGTGGGCCCAAGTAGGGAGAGGTAGCGTAGCGGCCCGTGCGTGGAGCGGGCGCCGCATAAGGAAAACCCGTAGCGTTGCCTTGCTGCTGGCTCATGCTCGCCGCGGGAGGAGGTGATTGTGGTGCCCCCTGCTGTATAGCTCGCAGATCTTGTGCCGGCTGCGAATAAGCGGCAGGCTGGGCAGGCGTCGGGCGCTCCGCCGCAGGGACAGGACTTGGATACACATTGTTGTTCGCTGGGTATTGGTAGTTGGACGGTGGCGGGGAAATGCTGGCGCTCGGATTGACCGCCTGGGGAGAACCTCCGCTGGGCAATGCAGGTAAATTCGGTAACACCGGGGCAGCGGTGGCCGGGTAGTCTGCCTGAAGCGGCGGCAAGTCAGGCAGGACTTGAGCCAAGGAGCGCACCGAAAACGAACAACTGAGCACAGGAGCCAGCCCGCAGAGTAGCAAGAACCCAAGATGCCGGCTGCAGCCGCTAAGGCGAGCGGCAGATAAGAATCTACCTGTAGTGAACGAGGTAACGAGTCCCTGCGGCAAGGACTCGTTACCGCGTCCACGACGATTGGGTAGGAACTCATCTGCCGCTCGCCTAAGATCTAGGGCAAACGACGAGTCCTGTTTCCAGCAGAAACAATTACGCATGCCAAATTTCCGCGCGCTAATGGATGTAGTTGGTCGCTCCACCTCTTGCTATACAGATACCAACGGTCCACGTCCACAGAGATCGCAGCCAAAAAAAACCGCGAATCTGCTTGTCGATTGGCGGTTTCGAATGCGTTTGTCTAGTGCTGGCTATTTGGCTTGTGCGTATCGCTCGGCGACGGCATCCCAGTTGACCAGGTTCCAGAATGCGGCAATGTAGTCCGGGCGTCGGTTTTGATACTTGAGATAGTAGGCATGTTCCCAGACATCCAAACCCAGGATGGGAGTGCCAGCAATACCAGCCACTGCACTACCCATCAGGGGACTGTCCTGGTTGGCCGTGGAGCCCACAGACAACTTACCGTCGGCAGCAACCAGCCAAGCCCAACCGCTGCCGAAGCGCGTTGCACCCGCATTGGCGAAAGCTTCCTTGAATTTGTCAAACGAACCACAAGCTGCATTGATGGCCGCAGCCAATTCTCCCTTGGGTTCTCCACCCTTACCGGGGCCAAGAATTGTCCAAAACAGGGAATGGTTGGCATGCCCTCCACCGTTATTCCGAACTGCCCCGCGTTTGGCTTCGGGAACAGCGCTCAAATCCGAGATCAAGTCCTCGATGGACTTGCTTTCCAGGTCGGAACCCGCGATCGCTTCATTGACTTTGGTGATATATGCCTGGTGGTGCTTGGTGTGATGAATCTCCATGGTTTGCGCATCAATGTGCGGTTCCAGAGCATCATAAGCATAAGGCAATTTTGGTAATTCGAATGCCATCGTCGTTATACCTTCGTGCATGGTGGTGAAATCTTTGGGACAGAGCTGGCAGTGGTCTGGGCGGCCAACGCCGAGCCTGTGAATGAACGATATTCGTTATAGGCCCAGGTGGCAACCCGGGGGCACCAACTCGCCCCGCGATCGGCGGCATGCGTTCGAGCGGCTTCCGTTATACTTGGGAGTGCGAAAATTCTCTACATTCAGTTACGACGCTCAGGACTGCTGCATGTCCACCCAAATTCGCTGTCCGCAATGCCAAGCGATGCTACGCATTGCAGACCAACATCGCGGCAAGGTATTTAGCTGCCCAAAGTGCAATAAGCAGCTCCGCATCCAGCCCCCGAAGACTTCCCAAGCGACTTCTTCGACAACTTCCACGGCAGACTCCCCCGAGACTCCGCCGAAACCGCCGACAGGTGCCCGGAAAAACGCCTGCGAAAACACTGAAGACTGCTCGGCCGACACCGAAGAAAGCTCCAGCGGCGGGGCCGGTCATTTCGGCGTTGCCGGGAATGGGAGAGGCAAATCTTGGGGAGGCTGGGCTTGTCGAGGCTGGGCTTGCCGAGGCTGGGCTTGCCAACCCACCCGTGCAAGATTTTGGAATTTCTTCCGCGGGTGGAGGACTGGTCTACGCTGCCCCGGCATCGCATGGCATTGCCGGCGGCCCAACGGAATGATTCTATCCAGCCCTTTTTGTGGCGATGGCTGATCGGCTTGGGGATCGGCATGTTCTTGCTGTTGCTATTGGGATTGATTGGCTTGACCTCAGAGACGGTGGCCATGGGGTTCACGATTGTGGCTCTGATTGCCATGCTTGGCTGTATTCTCGTGGGCCAGGTTTGGATGGCCATTGCAGCCGGCCAAAGGAACGTCGCCTTGGGGATTGTCTCCTTTGTGATTCCCTTGGTTGGCTTGGTGCTGGCCATCAAGCATCGTGGGTCAGGGATGCGTGGTGGCGTGATTTACATCAGCTCGCTGTTGCTGGCCGTGATGGCGCTGGTGTTTGTGACGGAATATAAATCGCGTTATACAGGCCAGGGAAAATCCATGGTGCGCGCTGATAGACTGCAGAGTACGCGGGATAATTTGGAGCTTATGATCCGGAAATCAGAGCAGAGCGTACCCATCGATGCTCCAGTTTCAACAGCTAACTTTCGTTTTTTTGAGATCGGCAAAACTCACTGCTGCCGAGGGCGACGCGATACTTCGGCCTTTTCAGAATTACGTCGGCGGGTCCTTTCAGATCGATCACGCCGCGCATACTGCTTCGTTCGACTACCGAGGTCCCTGGGAGTTAGCAGGCAAGTACAGACTGATGATCTACAATCGTACGCAGGTGATGCTGATCGAAAACCGCCAGCAGCGCTAAGAACTCATGCGAGAAGTGGGGGAAGTCTCGCTGGGAGCACCCCAAAGGGTTCGACTCCATTAAGAAAGTTCCATAGCCAAGCCCCAGGTTAGCGACCGATGCTAACGCGGTTCGATGATGTTTGCTTTGAGCTCAGAGTCGATGGCTTGGGCCACCAGGTAGGCTTGGAAACTGTGTAGAATTTGATTGATTTGGCCCATCAGAAAGGCTGTTCGGCGATCGCGAGATTTGACGGGGCGAGCCGAGACCGTAAACTTGGTGCGGTTCTGGTAGGTCTTGCTACGTCCATTGGCGCACACTTGGACGCTTTGCAGATGCACGTCGAGCATGATGATGGCAGCTCTTTCGCCACGTCGCCGCACGCCTTCGCTATTTTGGCCATCGATGCGGATCGAAACATGCGATTCTGTGGCCGAGAGTACTTCAGCCTGATGATCGGCAATAAAGCCTTTGAGTTTTTCAATGGCCACTGCTTCGGGAACGGAAGCCAAGTACTCCCGTTCCACCATGGCCTTCTCGCTGCGGAACCAACCCAACCAGTTGGCTTTCAATTGCTCGCTCACCAGTTTCTTGTCGGAGCTGGACTTGACCGCGTGCTCATCCATTCCCGCACCCAGCTGTACGACGCGGTTGCGACCGCCCTCCTTGGCCATCAACAGCGCCCGGTCAGCGCGGGCCAGCAGGGTTTCCTCGGAATCGCCATCTTGGACCTCGGTCACGCCAAAGCTGCAGGTCATGGTCTTGCCATCCAAGGCGGGTACAGGCGTGCTTTCCACCGTGCGCCGCATTTCCTCAGCCAGCGTTGTGGCAGCTGGGTTGTCGCATTGGTCACACAGAATGACAAACTCTTCGCCTCCATATCGCGCTACGAAATCATCATCGCGGGCTGATTCTCGCAGCAGGTTGGCAAAGGTCACCAAGGCTTCGTCGCCGGCCTGGTGGCCATGGTTGTCGTTAATGCGTTTGAAAAAGTCGATATCGCACATAATGATGGAACCACGCTCACCTGATTCTAGGTGCAGACGCACGAAATCGACCAACCGTTGATTCAAGGCCGCTCGGTTGGCAACTTTGGTCAACGGGTCACTGCAGGCGATTGCATTTAGCGTCTGCACGCGCTCCTCCAGGTTTGCCTGGGCCGAGGCGTCGCGAATCAGCAAAATTGCGCCTGTGAATTCTCGCGCTTTGGAGAATACGGGAATAACCGTGGCGTGAACTTTAAAGTGATGGCCGTCTTCACGCATTACTTGAAGCCGCAAATTGGATTGCGTGTGGGTGGCAGTCACCGTCCTGAGCAGGCAGCGTTCGTTATTCAGCGGTTGCCCTGAATCATCCGCCAATCCCATTAGCTCCGAGGACCACGCGCGATGTAGCAACGAGGCTGCACCTCGGCCCGACATCCGCTCGGCCGCGCGATTCCAGTGCAGGATTTGTCCACCAGCATCCAAATAGATGGCTGCATCCGCCAGGGTATCGAGCAGACGTCGATGAAACACGGTGTCTACCAGATTCTGAATGGCACCACTGGAGGACATCAGACTGGATTCAGTCATGCCACCGCAGGGATTGCCCGGTCCGTAGAGTCCAGGGATCGCATCTGTACTAAACCTGGCAATCCAACGATTGAGTAGTTCTGCCTCCAACTCCGGCCTCGGTCTACTCACTAATTCGGCAAACTCGCGCACATATTCGCTGGAGAACTGTGTTCCGGCAGAGCGCACAGTTCCTCGATGGCTCTTTCGCGGCTCATGGCTCTGCGAAAGACCTGTTCGGTAGTCATCGAATCAAAGGCATCGACGATGGCCATCATGTGTGCTGATGGCAGCTGATGTTGCTGGTCCTGGAAGGCGATCCTCGCTTGCTCCACAATGCGAATCACCTCATCCCCGGCTCCCGCCCCACGTAGCATTTCCGTGGCCATGCTACAGCTCATCTCCATCATCAGTTGCTCGTGCCCCTCTAGCTGAGAGGGCTTTTGCAACACGTTGTCGGGGACGCCGATTTTTCCCAGGTCATGCAGCAGTGCACTGACCTCCAGCATGTCGCGATCTGCCTCGGGCATCCCGCGCGAGCAGGCCCACTTGGAACAACCCATCGCTACTCGCAAGCTGTGAGCCGCGGTGGGAGGGTGCTTGGCTCTGAGTGCATAAAACAAGCCCGAGTAAACCCCTAGCCGCGACTTTACCAGCGCATCCTCGGCGGCCCGCGCGTCTCGACGAGCCTGCGGTAGCGCAGGATTCGCCATGACTGGCACAAGCGAACTCAATAACGGATGTGGGACTTGCATGCCAGTTCTATGGAGTGCGACGGTTCGCGAACAAGATGAAGATCAGGATGTTAAAACCTAGGTTAGAATGGGGCAGTTGCATGCTTAGCCACGCAAATATAAGCCCTCAGCCTGGGTTCTGCCTGCACTGGACCCTCGCATATTCACTACAGGCGTTGCAATGTGACCTGCTGTGGTCAATGCAGCCTTGCCGGCGAATGCGTCGACCGTCTCTGACCACTAAAGAATGGGCACTTGCAGAATTCACTTGTCGGGCCTGACGATGTTCATCGTTCTTTGGAACGCGTCAAAAATAACTTCCGCCATCTCAATGTAGCCATCACGCTCCGCGTGATGATTGCCAAGAAAAACAGGCAAGTCATTCTTGACGCGTTCCTTAGGCCTTGCCGGTGAGAGTCAGGCCTCGATCTGGATAGGCTCTCAATTAATCGCCAGTAGCAATCGGCTGGGGGCTTCGAGGTAGGCGATGACATCATTCAGAAAACGCGCGGCCGTGCCACCATCTACCAAGCGATGATCATAGGACAGGCTGAGTGGCATCATTTGACGAGGCTGGATCGAGTCATCATCCATGACCACCGGCAACTTGCGAGTGCGTCCGACAAGCAGAATGGCTACCTCAGGAATATTGACGATCGGCGTGCTATAGGTGCCGCCAATGGCGCCCAGGTTGCTAATGGTAAAGGTACCTCCGCGCAGCTCGTTGACACCGAAATCACCTCCCCGAACACGGGCGGCCAAGTCAGCCAGTGCCTTGGCAATGCCTGGGATGCTCAGCGCATCGGCATGGCGAATATTCGGCACGATCAAGCCACGATCGGTGTCGACGGCAATGCCGAGATTGACATAGTCGCGATAGATGATCTGGTCTTGCTCCATGTCGATCACGGCATTCATGGTCGGATTGTGGCGGAGTGCGGTGGCGACTGCCTTAATCAGAAAGGGCATGGTGGTCAGCTTGATACCCTGTGACGCGTAGTCATCCTTGCTCGAAGCCCGAAACGCCTCGAGATCGGTAACATCCGCGTCATCAAAGTTGGTGACCCGCGGTACCGTGCTCCACGACTTGTGCATTTGATTGGCAATCGTCTTGCGAATCTTGCTCAATCGTTCGACCCGCACTGGTCCATAGTCGTCTTGGCTGGGCTCACCGGGCAACGTCATGGCCTTGTTTCCGCCCACAGGCGAAGCCATGGGTGATGCAACTTGAGTCAGGCTCTTCGAAACGCCTTGAACTGGTGCTGCCGCGCGGTCGGTTGCCTCCGAGGTGGATACGGACGGCGAGGCTGCATGCGTCCGCGAGCTGTTATTCTCGCGAACCGCCCGCAGCACATCGTCGCGGGTAATGCGGCCGCCTTCCCCGCTACCTCGCACTTGAGTTAGGTCGACCTGCAATTCGCGGGCAAAGCGGCGGACGGCCGGTCCAGCCGCCACAGCATCGGCTTCTGAGGATTTTTGACCAGCGGCAGAGCCAGACGCGGGCTGTGGCGGAATGGCTTGTGGAGCTTGCGTTGCCGGCGGTGCCGCAGGCGTGGGAGCCGGCGGAGAAGCAACCGCAGCAGAAGTCGCAGGAGTGGGACTGGATGCCTGGGGAGCAGCAGCCTGAGGTTCAGGCGGCTGCGGGGGCTGGGGCAGCCTGCGGTGCCGCATGGAGCTGGCTGGCTCGCTGGCTGGCTGCTGGCTGCCGCTGGGGAGCGGGTGTTCCAGCGGAGCTATCGGCGGACTCGATTTGGGCGATGACAGCCCCGATCGGTACCGTTTCTCCCTGCTGCACCAGCAGCTTGCTGATCTTGCCAGCCATGGGAGAGGGGACGGTGACCGTGGCCTTGTCCGTCTCGAGTTCCATCAGCCCCTGTTCTTTGGTAACGGTGTCCCCTTCCTTGACGTAAATCTCGAGCACATCGCCCGCATCAATGCCGTCGCCCAGCCCAGGGAGTTTTATGTCGATTGCCATGGTAGTTTTCTTTAAAGGTGTACTTGCGCTAGGCGTAGAGTGGATTCGCCTTTTCTGGATCGTAATCGAGATCCTTGATGGCTTTGGCAACGTCGCTCATCTTGAGCACATCCTGCTTGGCCAGGCGATACAAGGCGGCCAGGGTCACCGATTCGGCGTCGACCTCAAAGTGTCGGCGTAGGGCTTCGCGCGTTTCGCTGCGCCCCATGCCGTCGGTCCCCAGCACGTAATAATCTCCAGGAATGTAGTGGTTGAGTTGCTCCGGCAATGCGCGGACATGATCGCTGGCCGCAATGAATGGCCCCTCGACACCCGCCAACGTTTGCTCGATATAGCTTCTCCGTCGGTTCCTCGGTGGGATGCAGGAAATTCCAGCGATCGCAGGACTGGGCATCGCGGCGCAATTGGGTGTAGCTGGTGACACTCCACACATCGCTGGCAATCTTGTATTTCTCGGCCAAAATCTCCTGGGCCTTGAGTACGCAGCGCAGGATAGGGCCGGTGCCAAACAATTGCACGCGAGCTTTGGCCGATTTAACGTCGCGGCTGGACAGTTTGTAGATGCCTTGGACGATGCCCTCTTCGACTCCCTCAGGCATCGCGGGCATCTCGTAGTTTTCGTTTTCGACGGAGATGTAGTAGATGGCGGTCTCGCCGTCCTCGTACAGCCGTTTCAGCCCGTCCATGATGATGACCGTGGTCTCGTAGGCGTAGGCCGGATCGTAGGCACGCACCAGCGGAAAGGCGATGGCATTCAGCTGGCTGTGCCCGTCCTGATGCTGCAGGCCCTCGCCATTGAGCGTCGTTCGACCGGAAGTTCCACCGAGCAGGAAACCCTTGGCGCGCATGTCGCTGGCGGCCCAAATCAAATCGCCGATGCGCTGAAAGCCAAACATCGAGTAGTAAATGAAAAAGGGGATCATGTTGACGCCGTGCGTGGCATAAGCCGTTCCGGCGGCATTGAAGCTGGACATGGAACCCGCTTCGGTGATGCCCTCCTCCAGGATTTGTCCGTCACGGGCTTCCTTGTAATACACCAACGTTCCGTCTTTACGGTCGACCGGTTCGTACAATTGCCCGGCGTGGGCATAGATACCCACTGCACCGAACATGCCCTCCATTCCGAATGTCCGCGATTCGTCGGGGACGATGGGAACAACCTGCTCGGCCAATTTTCTTGTCACTGCACAGCTTCGTCAGCAGACGCACGAAGCCGATAGTGGTGCTCATTTCCTTGCCGCCGCTGTCCTTGGTAAAGGTGGCGTATTCCTCCAGCGTGGGCACGCTAGTCTTGGGATGCGAAGTCGGTCGACTTGGGGTTGGACCTCCCAGAGCAGCCCGCCTTTGCTTGAGATACTGAATCTCCACACTCGACTCGGGTGGCTTATAGAAGGGAGCATTGCCCACTTCTTCATCGCTGATCGGAATACCAAAGCGACTACGAAATTCGAGCAGTTCTTGGTCGTTGAGTTTCTTCTGATTGTGGGCGATCATGCGTCCCTCGCCCGCCTCTCCCAAACCATAGCCCTTGATCGTCTTGGCCAGGATGACCGTGGGCTGTCCCTTGTGTTCCACAGCCGCCTTGTAGGCTGCGTAGACCTTATCCGGATCATGGCCTCCGCGTCGCAGCTTTTCCAATCTCTCATCCGAGTAATTGGCGACCAACTCGGCCACATCGGGATACTTCCCAAAAAAGTGCTCGCGGATGTACGAGCCAGGCATGCCCGTGTACTTCTGGTACTGGCCGTCGACGACTTCATTCATCCGCTGCGTCAGATTGCCCGTTTCATCCTTCTCCAGCAGGGGATCCCAGTCGCCTCCCCACACGACCTTGATCACATTCCAGCCGGAGCCGCGGAAGACAGCTTCCAGCTCTTGAATAATCTTGCTGTTGCCGCGAACTGGACCGTCCAATCGCTGCAGATTGCAATTCACGACAAAGGTCAAATTGTCCAAGCGTTCGCGGGCGGCCAGGTGCAGGGCTCCTAAGCGTTTCCGGTTCATCGCATTCGCCGTCACCCAGAAAGGCCCACACGCGTTGTTCGGAAGTGTCTTTGATGCCACGATCGCGCAGATACTCATTGAAGCGGGCCTGGTAGATGGCCATGATCGGACCCAAGCCCATGGAGACGGTGGGGAACTCCCAAAAGTCCGGCATCAGCCAAGGGTGCGGATAGCTCGATAAGCCCCGCTCGGTCTGCAGTTCACGTCGAAAGTTTTCCAGATTCTCGATGCTCAAACGACCTTCCAGAAAGGCCCGCGAGTACATGCCGGGCGAGGCGTGCCCCTGATAATAAATTAAATCGCCATCGTAGCCCGATTCGCCACGGCCCTTGAAAAAATGATTGAAGCCCACTTCGTACAGCGTGGCGCTCGAGGCAAAGGTGCTGATATGCCCACCGATACCATCGTGTTTCTTGTTGCCACGCGTGACCATGGCCATCGCATTCCAGCGAATAATGCTCTTGATCCGCCGTTCAAGCTCGCGATTGCCCGGATAGGGTGGCTGTTTGTGGGTTGGAATCGTATTGATGTAAGGCGTGTTGACTTCGAGCGGTACGTCGACACCCTCGCGTACGCGCCATGGTGTCCAGCTTCTTTAACAGAAACTTGACGCGTTCGGGTCCCTTGCTCTTGAGAATGTAATCGAGCGAACTCATCCACTCGGCCGTCTCCGCCGGGTCCGCGTCGACGGGCACCGGAATCTGACCGTTGGCAACAATGGCCTGTTCCTCGGCGGTCAACATTTTTGCATCGGCCATTTCATTCTCCAAACTGTTATAGGCTGCACCACTTTATAGTCTGTCGACCACCTGCGGGGCCGACGGCTGGAAAGCGGAGACGCTGGATTAATTCGGTTGTAATACGACTTTCATCGCCCCGGGTTCGCCTGCATACAACCGCGCAAACCACTCGGGTCCCTCGTCCAGCGAGGCTTTGGCGGTGATCAATGCATCCACGCGAATATCGCCCCGGCGAAGGTATTCAATGCACTGCGGGTACTCGCCATTGGACGCACAGCTGCCATAGATGGATAGCTCGCGGGTGACCACCGCCTGCAATGGCAATTCCACATTGCGGTGCCAGATTGCCGACCAGGGTAATTGCTCCACCCTTGCGAGTACAGTCGATAGCCGTGCGAACGGTTGCGGTGGCTCCCACCACTTCCAAGGCAACATCAGCACCCCTGCCACCGGTCAACTTCTTGACTTCGGCCACCACATCGACCTGCTTGGGATTGAGTCCCACATCGGCGCCCAAGGACTTGGCGATTTGCAATTTGCCGTCTTCCAAGTCCACGGCAATCACCCGTGAACAGCCCGCCAAGCGGATGGCCTGCACGACCAGCAAGCCGATCATGCCGCTGCCCACAACCACCGCAGTGTCCCCCAAGCTGACTGGCGTGCGATTGGCGGCATGCACGGCAATGGAAACCGCTTCGATCAGGGCGGCGTGTTCAAAAGGCAGATCGTCTGGCAACTTGTAGGAAATATTTTGTGGCACCACCACGTATTCTGCGAATGCACCATGGCGACGGAACTCCTCGCAGGAAACGCCCAGCACCTGGCGATTCTCGCACAAGTTGATCGAGCCACGACGGCAGGAACTGCACTTGCCGCACGATACGGTCGAGTCGAAGGTCACGCGATCGCCGGGAGCAAAGCCCTGTAACCTGGCGCCGACTTCAGCCACGATGCCTGCGGCTTCGTGGCCCATGACCAACGGCGGAATGCGACGGCCCGATGAACCGTCCCAACCGTGAATATCGCTTCCGCAAATACCGCAAGCCTGGACGCGCACCAGCAAATCGTTTGGACCGACCTCGGGCATCGGCATGTCGACGATCTCCAGTTTCTTGTACTCGCTGAGCAACATGGCTTTCATGGGCAGTTTACCTCTCCCCTGCCCCGCTGCGCATCGCTCGCTGCGGGGGGCACGAGACTGTTATTTGCGTTTGGGTTTATAAATCTCAGTAGCCGTGCCAAAATAAACTTCGCCCGCGTTCATCAGGGTTTCGCTCAGCGTGGGATGCGGGTGGATCGATTCGGTCAAGTCGCGAACCTCGCAGCCCATTTCGATGGCCAGCACCGCTTCGGCGATCAATTCCCCTGCGCCGGCACCGACGATCCCGCAGCCCAGCACGCGATGGGTATCGGGGTCGACCAACCATTTGGTGAGTCCCTCAGTACGGCCAAGGGCTTGGGCTCGACCGCTGGCCGCCCAGGGGTAGACCTCAATCGAAACCTCGCGCCCGGACTTCTTGGCTTCCTCCTCGGTTAGTCCGGCCCAGGCGATCTCGGGATCGGTAAACACCACCGCTGGAATAGCCGCTTTTTCGAAGGAAACATTCTCGCCGAGAATAACCTCGACGGCCACCTTGCCCTCGTGCGAAGCCTTGTGGGCCAGCATGGGCTCACCTGCCACGTCGCCAATGGCAAAGATGTGTGGGTCGGCGGTCCGCTGCTGGCTGTCGCACACCGCGAAACCACGTTGGTCTAATTCCACTTGGGTGTTCTCTAAGCCGATGCCACGCGTCACCGGCCGCCTGCCCACGCTGACCAACACGCGATCGAAGCGTTCGTGCCCATACTTGCCCGGGCCTTCAAAGGTCACCTCGATCTGCTCACCGACCGCAGCCATCGAGCCCACTTTGGTATTCAAGTAAATCCGCTTTTCGAAAAGCTTCTGCATCCGCTTTTCCAGCGGCTTGACCAGATCGCGGTCGGCCCCCATCAACAGACCGTCAGCAATTCGACCACCGTGACCTTGGTTCCCAGGTTGGCGTACACCGATCCCATTTCCAGCCCGATGTAGCCGCCGCCGACAACCAGCATGGATCCCGGGATGTCTGCCAAGTTGCAGCGCGCCGGTCGAATCCATGACCCGCTCGGAGCCGATATTAAAATGCGGTGGCATGGCGGGTACGCTGCCCGTCGCCAACACGCAATGGTCAAAAGAGATGCTTGCGGTCTTCAGGGATCGACGCGTCTTCCCCCTCCAGCCGCAGCGTGGTGCTGCTTTCGAAAACGCCTTTGGCATGAATCACGGTTGACATTGCGTCGTTTGGCCAACTGTGCCAGGCCGCCGGTCAGGGTGGCGATGACCTTTTCCTTGCGGGCTCGCACCTTGTCGATATCGATCTCGGGTGCCGAATAACTAACGCCCCAATCCGCTCGCAACTCGTCGACTTCGGAGATCACGCGGGCAACGTGCAGCAAGGCCTTGGAGGGAATGCAACCGCGCAACAAACAGGTGCCGCCCAGACGCGAATCGGCTTCGACGATGGTCACGTTCATTCCCTCGTCGGCGGCCAAAAAGGCTGCCGCGTATCCACCTGGTCCGCCGCCGAGAACTACCAAATCGCTGTGCATGAAAAAGACCTAAGAAGACGTGTGGGACAATGTCGCGGCCCAGCCCATCTAACGTGCTCGCCGCAACGCATTCACCGCATCAGACCGCCAACCGTAACAGACCAGTCACCATCGGGCGACTGATCTTCTTCGAGCCATACATGCAGGCCAAAGGACTGCGGACTGAAATCGCAGTTTTACCGCGACAGGAATTCGACCACGACGTTGCCATCAACCGGGAGGCTGATGTCCGTTGCCGTCGGCAAACTCAGCACCGTAGCTTTCAGGCTCTCCGAGTCGAATGATAGCCAATCCAGTGGCATGGGCGCATTGTTGGCAATCACGCCGCGGTACAGATTCTTCAGGTTTTCGCGACCACGAACTTCAATCACGTCGCCGCGCGCAAAATATAGCCGGGCTTGTTGACCTTGACCCCATTCACGCGATAGTGACCGTGCACGATACCCTGGCGGGCCTGGGGACGCGTCTTGGTGAATCCAGCCCGACGCACCACATTGTCCAAGCGTCGTTCGCACATCAACAGCAGGTTCTGCGCGGTGTTTCCCTTGGCCGCCGAGGCATTGTCGAAGTAGCGTCGCAGCTGCCGTTCACCGAGACCATAGTAAT
The DNA here is from genome assembly GCA_963707245.1 of Pirellulaceae bacterium. Classification (GTDB taxonomy): domain Bacteria; phylum Planctomycetota; class Planctomycetia; order Pirellulales; family Pirellulaceae; genus Aureliella. The sequence continues at coordinate 117,314 of CAVPPY010000031.1, read as the reverse complement.
GCTTGATCTTTTGTTTTTCAGTTAATGCCGTTCCATAGTTGCTCGTTCGGCGACCACGCGGGTGCATGCCTGGCGGTGTGTCGCGGCGTTCCAGAGCGCGAGTTGCTCCAGCGCTTTCGTAAACAAGAGTGCTCAATCGGCGATTAACGCGGGCCTTTGGTCCAGTGTATCGTGCCATCGTTCCTAACTGACTCCAGCAAAACAGAGATTCGTCGGTCTTCCCTTTCGTCGCCATGCGACGCGCCCAATCCCTAACATTCACGCTCGACAAGAGCGGCTGGGTTGGGCAAAATATCGTGGGTTTTTCCAGTCCAAAGTATCCCGAAAACCCTCCAGTTTCACAAGGGCTAATGGCAGGCGGTTGCCCGAGTATGACTGGAGACGTGGAGGCTGCAATCGTCGCCGAGACTTATTCGCCAGCCTGGGACGGAACGGCCAGCGACGGAGCTCGGCAGAGAAACCCGCTTACAGGGAGGCAACGCGGCGCATGGCTCGCGCCCGCTCATGAGCCTTGGCACGGGCAACGGCCAATTCAGGCACGTCCGTGGGCATTTCGTCGGCAGCCTGGAGTGCCGCCTCGGCCGACGCCCGCGTCACTTGAGACATCGAAGTCAGGCTATCTGTGAGTACTGAAACCACATTGGCCGTAACTTGCACAAAGCCACCTTCAACAAAGTACTGCTCCAAGCTGCTAGCCGTTTTGACTCGCAGGACGCCAAAACCCAGTCGGCCCACCAGTGGACTGTGGCCCTTGAGAATCCCCAACTCGCCGTCGAACATGGGTACGGTAACCGAGGTGGCCTGCACATCGATCTCCGTCTTTTCCGGCGTCACGACGACGCATTGCAGTTCGCTCATTTTCGATGCTCTACGCTGTGGGAGGCAGGATTTCTAATGGGATCGTGGCACCCCACTGGGCTGTCGAGCCAGCGGGTGAGCTGCCACAGTCCAGGCTTGCCGCAGAGCGGCACAGGGCAGTGCCTATTTGGCGGCTAGTTTCTTGGCTTGTTCATCGGCTTGTTCGATCGAGCCGACGTACATGAACGCTTGTTCGGGCAAATGGTCCCACTTGCCATCGCAAATCTCTTCAAAACTGCGAATCGTGTCACCGATGGTCGTGATTTCTCCAGGACGGCCGATAAACTTCTCGGCCACCAAGAAGGGTTGTGACAGGAATCGCTCGATGCGGCGTGCGCGGTGTACGATCATCTTGTCCTCTTCGCTCAACTCGTCCACACCCAGGATAGCGATAATGTCTTGCAATTCACGATAGCGCTGCAGAGTGGTCTGGACGCGACGGGCAATGGTGTAATGCCGCTCGCCCACGTATTGCGGATCCAAGATCCGGCTGTTGGATGCCAGAGGATCAATGGCTGGGTAAATTCCCTTTTCGGAAATCGAACGCTCCAAGTAGATAAACGCATCCAGCTGACCGAAGGCGGTGGCCGGAGCGGGGTCGGTTGGATCGTCGGCCGGAACATACACGGCTTGCACCGAGGTGATCGCCCCCTTCTTGGTCGATGTAATTCGCTCTTGAAGAGCTCCCATCTCGGTGGCCAGCGTGGGTTGGTAACCCACGGCGGAGGGCATGCGTCCCAGCAAGGCAGAAACCTCGGATCCAGCTTGCGAGAAGCGGAAGATGTTATCGACGAACAACAACGTGTCGGCGCCGGTCGTATCGCGGAAGAATTCAGCCATGGTCAGCGCGGCCAGGGCCACCCGCAAGCGCGAGCCCGGGGGCTCGTTCATTTGCCCGAAGAGCATGCAGGTTTGCTCGATAACCATGCGGCCGGTCGTACCGATTTCCGTTTCCTGCATTTCCAGCCACAGGTCCGTACCCTCGCGCGTTCGCTCGCCAACGCCCGCGAAAACCGAGTAACCGCCGTGCGAGCTGGCAATTCGGGCAATCAGCTCGGTGAGGATAACCGTTTTGCCCAGACCTGCACCACCGAACAAATCCGGCCTTACCACCGCGCACGAAAGGGTGTCAGCAGGTCAATAACCTTGATACCCGTTTCGAACAACTCCGTGTTGGTAGACAGCTCGTCAACCTGCGGAGCGTGGCGGTGGATCGGCCAGTAGTCTTCCGCCTCAACCGGTCCGCGCTGATCGACCGGCTGGCCGAGCACATTAAAAACGCGTCCCGAGCGTGGCCTTGCCCACGGGTACCGTCAGCGGTCTACCGGTGTCCACGCAATCCAGGCCGCGTCGCAAGCCCTCGGTGCTGCCCAATGCGATGCAGCGTCACGCGGCCGCCACCCAAGTGCTGCTGGATCTCGCCAGTCAGGTCGATGGAGATTCCCTTTTCCTCGGAGCTGACCTTGACCGCATTGTAAATCGGCGGCAGCTGGTCTCTCCGGGAACTCGGCGTCAAAGGTCGAACCAATCACTTGGGTGATGCGTCCAACAAATTTATTTGTCGCAGTTGTCATCGCTACATAATCCTCAAATGGATTGTTCGGTTGCCGTGTTTGGTTATTGTCTTCGCAGGCTTATTGTTCGAGAGCTTCCACGCCGCCGATGATTTCCATGATTTCCTGAGTAATCTTGGATTGACGAGCACGGTTGAAAGTCATCGATAGTTTCTTGATAATCTCACCAGCGTTCTCGGTAGCACTCTTCATAGCAACCATCCGCGAAATCTGTTCGCTGACCGCCGCGTCCAAGAAGCACTTGAACAGCTTGGCGCGAAAGCTGGCCGGCACCACTTCGTCCAAAATGGATTCGGCCGTCGGCAGGAATTCGTAGTTTTCTGTAGCTGACTGCTTATCGCTGGCTCCCGCACCGCTGGTCAGCCGACTCCAGTTTGGGTTGGGTGAAAGGCAAGCAGCGTTTCCACCACAGCGACCTGCTTGGAGATGCTTTGAAACTTGGTGTAAACGACATCCAGGCGATCCATCCGTCCGGCCACGAAGTCGTCCATCAAGCGATCGGCAATCTTGGCCACATCGGCGAATTTGGGTTCATCTTCGAATTGGGTATAGGAATTGTCGATCCGAACCTTGCGGAATTTCATGGCATTGATGCCACGTTTGCCGCTGATTTCAAAACGCAGATCGGTGCCTTGATCATCGAGTTCCTTGCGTTGTGACGCCGGATGCCCGGATGACCGAACCGTTATAACCTCCGCACAAGCCACGATTGCTGGTCAGCATCAGCATCGTGGCCGACTTTGGGTTGTGCCGCGCTCGGCCAGCAAGGGATGCGAAACATCCAGACCGGCATTGGCCAAATCGCGAACGATCTGCGTTATGCCGTTCGGTGTAGTCATTGGCCGCCGAAGCGCGGTCCATGGCTTTCTTGAATCGCGCGGTAGCGATCAATTCCATCGTCCGCGTAATCTTGCGAATGTTGCGGACCGACTTGCGTCGTTTGTCGAGTTCACGAATGTTTGCCATGAGTCTCTTACATCTAGCCTGGGGTGTGGATATGTCTTAGCCTGGCTTGTAGCCCTTCTTGAACTCAGCAATGGCCGACTTGATTCCGTCTTCGACTTCTTGCGTCAAGGTCCTTCGTTTCCTCGAGCTTGCTCATCACATCACCCTTGCGATCGCGGATGAACTGCAGCAGCTTTGTTTCAAAGTCGGCGATGTGTTGCACGGGAACATCATCCATGTGACCACGCGTGGCTGCGTAAATGCTGACCACCTGGTCATAAACGTTCATGGGCTTGTACTGCAGTTGCTTGAGCAACTCGACCATGCGGTAGCCGCGGTCCAGTCGTGATTGGGTGACCGGATCGAGATCCGTTCCCAACTGGGCGAAGGCCTCCAGTTCGCGGAACGAAGCCAAGTCCAAACGCAGGCCACCTGCCACCTTCTTCATGGCTTTGATCTGGGCCGCACCGCCCACCCTTGAAACCGAGATACCAGCGTTCATGGCCGGGCGAATACCCTTGAAAAACAGGTCCGGCTGCAAATAAATCTGGCCATCGGTAATGGAAATCACGTTGGTTGGAATGTAGGCCGAAACCTCACCCTCCTGCGTTTCGATAATTGGCAGGCTGGTCAATGAACCACCCCCCAAGGCCTCGGACAACTTGGCCGAGCGTTCCAGCAACCGACTGTGGCAATAGAACACGTCACCCGGATAAGCCTCGCGCCCAGGTGGACGACGCATCAGCAGCGACAATTGCCGATAGGCTACCGCCTGTTTGCTCAGGTCATCGTAGACCACCAGAGCATGCTCGCCATTGAACATAAAGTGCTCGGCCATGGCCGTACCCGAATAGGGTGCGATGTACTGCATGGGAGCTGGCGTACTGGCACCGGAGACGATGACCGTGGTGTAGTCCATCGCTCCATACTTGCGAAGCGTTTCGACGACCAGGGCGACCGACGAGTCCTTTTGCCCGATGGCGATATAAAAGCACTTAACGCCGGTTCCCTTCTGATTGATAATCGCATCCAGGGCCACCGCCGTCTTGCCGGTCTTGCGGTCACCGATGATCAATTCGCGTTGGCCGCGACCAATGGGAGTCATCGCATCGATGGCCTTGATACCCGTTTGCAAGGGCTCGTGAACCGGTTGCCGCTCAGAAACACCCGTGGCAATGATTTCCACCGGCCGCTGCTGGGTCGACTCGACCGGGCCGCGGCCATCGAGCGGATTGCCGAGTGGATCGAGTACACGGCCAATGATCCCGTCACCCACCGGAACGCTCAGCAGCTTGCCCAGCGACTTGACTTCGTCGCCTTCGTTGATCGTCAGGTAATCACCAAGAATGATGATACCGACCGAGTTTTCTTCGAGGTTAAAGGCCAGGCCAATAACCCCGCTTGGGAACTGGACCATTTCACCGGCCATGACTCCCGACAGACCATAGACCCGCGCGATACCGTCGCTGACTTCGAGCACGGTACCGACCTCGCGAACGTCCATCTGACTTTCGAAAGTCTCGATCTCTTTTTGAATCACCGAGGCGATTTCGTCCGAATTGAACTTCATGCCCTACCCCGAAATATTTCTGTTATGGATGATGAGTTGTGAGTTGTATGGTTACGACGACAGCAGCGAGTCAAAGCGGTCGCGAATCGCCTTCTGCACGCCGCCAGATACTTGATTTCGCAGCGAGGCCAATCTGCCTTGAATGCTGCCATCCAGCACACGGTCGCCAATGCGAATAACGATACCGCCCAACAGCGACGCGTCGACCTTTTCGACCAGCACGACCTGCTTGCCATAGGTCTTGCTCAGCGCGTCGGCTATTTCCGTGCTTTGCGCGGGCGTCAGGGGGTGAGCCGAAGTGACAATGACGCGCATGCGGCCCAGTTGCTCCTCGCGGAGCACGCTGGCGGTGGATTGAATGGCCCGCAAGGATCCAATCCGCCCGCGGCGACAGAGGACCTTCAGGAAATTCAAGAGTTTCGTGTCAATTCGACCGCTGAAGATGCGATCCAGCATGCCCTCTTTTTGCTCTTGCGAAATCCTGGGAGAAGCCAAGGCCTGCTCCAAACGGGGATGCTGATTGAGGCAATCGGCAATCACCGACTCGAGCTCAGAGACGATCGAGTCGACGGAGTCACCCGCCGAGCCCAACAGGGCCTTGGCGTACAGGGCGCCAACCTGCTGTTCATCGCTGTCGAGCGCGGTTTCGTGTTGAGGTACTTCTGTCATGTGATATTCGGCTTGCTGGTGATGAGCCTGGTCTGCTTGATCAATGAGCTAGATCAATTATTACTGGGGACTTTCGAAAGCATCTCCTGAATCAGTCCCTGATGGTCGGCCGCTTTGACCTCGCGACCCACCACGCGTTGGGCCAACGTCATGGCCAGATCGGTGGACTGATTGGCCAAATCGCTCAGCGCCAATCGCTTGGCAGCTTCGATATCCGCGATAGCTCGGTCGCGCTGGAGGGCCGCCTCCTCTTGGGCGGTGGCGATCAACTTCTGTCCCGTGGCCTCGGCGTCCTTGCGAGCTTCCGCCAACATCCGCTGCGAATCCTCGGCCGCACCGGCCAGCTTGGCTTCGTATTCGGCCAGCTTGGCCGACGCATCGGCGGCAGCTTTCTCGGCCCGGCTAATATTGTCGGCAATGCCTTGTTCTCGCTTTTCCAAGCCCTGCATGATGGGTTTCCAAGCGACGGGAATCAAACACGCAAGCAACATCAGGAACACGAGCGCACTGAAGAAAGCCATGTCGGTGCGAAAGTCGATCAACTCCCATGTCTGGTCGGAAACATTGGCGTGGGTCACGTCTTGCTCCAAGTGCAACTCACCGTCCCCATGCGAAGCGTCCGCGTGGGGTTCCAACTCGCCAGCTTGAGCAACCTCCGCATGCTGCGTTGCTCCGACCTCAGTGGCTTGCGCGGCAACGAAGCTGCAACAGCAGCATGCACTCGCCATAACCAACCATCTTGACAGCGACTTCATATGCAAAATCTCCACGAAACAGCCTTGGCTATCCACACAGATACCCGGGTGTTGGCAACAACGAACTTAGCTGCACACGAACACTGCGTAAAACGCCAAACCCTCGATCAGGGCGGCCGCAATAATCATCAACGTCTGGATGGTGCCCGACGACTCGGGTTGGCGAGCAACCGACTCAACGGCACCCTTAGCCAACAGGCCAATTCCAATTCCGGCCCCAATCACGGCCAAACCCGCACCGACCTGAGGCGCTACACCACCGGTTTGTGCCAAAGCGGGAGAGGTCATCACGGCGGTTGCGCCAAGGGTCCAAGCTGCTGTGCGAAGGGATCTAATCACGAAACGTTCTCCTCAAAAATTCTCAAAAGGGATTGGTTTTAGTCTCAATGGTGGTGTGTTGCACTGCCTATGAACAGCGATGCCAACAGCGTGAAAACGTAAGCCTGCAGGAAGGCCACGAACAGCTCCAGGAAACTCAGGATGGTTGTGCCAACGAGCGAAACCAACGAGAGTGCTGTCCAAGATCCAACATGCATCGAGGCGGCATGCATGCCAAAGGCGAGTCCCATGATGCCCAGCAGAACCAAGTGCCCGGCAGCCATGTTCAGCAAAAGTCGCACGGCCAAGATAATGTGCTTGATAAACAATGAAGCGAACTCAATGATCCACACCATGGGCACAATGAAGATCGCCAAGTAAATCGGCAAACCCAAGTCGGGCACCAGATTTTTCATGTAGCCGGCCACGCCGAACTTGCGTACGCCCAAATATGTGCCAACCGAAAATACGATCAGAGCGAGCACCGCCGTCACGGCGAATGCCGCCGTTGGCGAGCCCACCCAGGGCAGCATGCCCATCAGGTTGCAACCCAGAATGAAAAAGAAAATCGTCCATAGCAAGGGCATGAACCTGGGCGAGTCGTGCGGGTCAATGCCCTTCTCCACCACGTCCGTCTTGATGAAGGTCAAAAAGCTTTCCAGCAGATTTGCCAGCTTGCCCTTGGGGGCACTCCCGTCCTGAATGCGTCCAGCCAGCCAGCGGAACAGCAACAGAATCAGCAAAGCCACGACCACTTCGATGATCATGTATCGCGAAATCGCAAATCCGGATTGCGGTTCGTATGCATTCCGCAGCTCTGCAAAGGGCTGCGGAATGAAGACCTTGCCGGACAAGTGATGGTTGTACTCGCGGAGCTTGGCCGGAGACCACTCGCCACGGGTGCTGTCCATGTAGTCTTCCAGCACCTGGCGACTGTCCATGTCCTTACGAATCTGCGTCCAAGACTTAGCTGGCCCTCGTCGGTGTGCAGCCTGAGCATCCAGTCAAGCTGAGGATCCGGATGCTCGGCCAGATAAGCCTCCGCCGGATCGCGTGGTTTTTCCTCGAGGTCCTTGGCCCACTCCTTCGCTTGTTTGCGAAACGCAACTAGAGCGTCTTCGACATATTGATCAAACGGGCGACCATGTCGTGTGGATCGGCGTGCTGCCAGTGCTGCCAGGCCGACTTGGCTCCAGCTAAGCCTCTTTGTCACTGACCACATTTCCCAGTTTTTCGATGACCTTGTCGGCTTCCCAAGACTGATAGTCCGAGTCATTGCGAACCGCCCAATTGCCAACTTGATCCGCAATCTTGCTGAGGACTGTTGAACTTGACTCGCCACAACTTGCGCGGCACATCGAAGTAGTAACTGTCCTTGATGTGTAGGATTGGGTCAGAAGCCATGGGCGTCACTTGTGGGTGAACTGCGGGCGAGATGAAGTGGATTCAATCTAGTCAGCGAGACGTGCGATTGCGGTCGCGTCTCCCGAACCAAGAGCCCAGATTCTAATAACAGTGCAACCAAATAACAGGCCAGCAGCGTACATCAGGAAACATTTTCTTTCAACACCGCTGAAACGGTTCGCCAAAAGCAATGCCGGCAACATGATGGCCATCCGCCAGGCAACCACGGCCAATTGGCTAGCTGCTGCATTGGAGAATACACGTGTAGAAGCCGAGTGGCGGCAGCGCGGCGAACAGGGTCATGGCCACCGCCATCAGGCGCCGACGAGGCGAAAGATGGACCTGTTGTGGCTAATTGTCGCAAGGTGGCACAGACCGCCTGCCACCAGCACACTGGCTGTATATCAGCGCTGCATTGAACAGCAGGCGACGTCCACTCATGTTGGCAGCCTTGACTCCAAAAACGGGCTTGCATGCTGCCTAACTGCATGCCTGTTGACGGCCGTGCGCAATATCAGCCAGGCCACTCACGATTCGCCCTTGTCGGCCGGCAATTCGTCCTCGAAGGGGATCGGCTTGCCTCGCCCGGGCGGCGCCAGTTTCTTGGCCAGGATGACCAGGGCCACCATGGCCAGCGTAGCCCCAGTAGGAAACCCGCAGGTGTGAAAATCGAAGTTCCCAATTGTCGATCGATCAGCCCCCCCAAAGCACCCGGGGCGAGCATGAAAAGCAACACGGCTAGCGTCCTGGAAAGCCACTGGCTGGCTTGTTCAAAAGGGAGTTGCGCTCTCAAAGTCAAACCTTTGTAATGCGTAGTGTTCGCGTGTTCAGGTGTTCATTTGCTGCACTTGTCAATCGTCTGCGGCCAAATGTGGGAAAAGTGAAACAGGCCAGCGAAGTCCGGCGAAAAAGCGACTTAGGGATTCAAGGATGTCACCCCTTAATTGCTTTTGCGCTTTGGTCCAAGGTTGCAAATGTTCGATCTGCAAAATCAGTCTCGCCGTAGAAGCTGGTAGGCAGCTACGCTGCTAATTGGGGTGCAAATGTTCAGAATCTACGCGACAGAACGGCTCTGCAACTGCCGGCGAACCTTAGCTCCTAATAGAGGTGAATTAGCTAGAGGTTAACATAAGCAATTGCTACCCGCTCAGCCCTGAGAGACCTTGGAGTTCCAAATTGATTAGCCCAGCCGACCTAAAATCTCACACCAAGGCTGATTTATTGAAAATAGTGAAGCGGCTTGGTGTCACAGCCTACAGCTCCATGCGCCGCGATGACTTGATCGCTGCCATTGTCAAGCAGTCCAAGAAAAGCTCAACGGTTCCGCCCAGTCGCCAGCGGGGAAAAAAAAACCAGCCAAGCCAGCACCAAGACTGGCCAAGTCGAAGGGTGCTGGCAGGCAAGTTCTAAGCGTGTCAATGGTACCAAATCGCGTCAGCCCGCGACACGTGAGAGCAACTTGACGCAAAAAAAATCGACCGGCAAGCAGGCGTCCGCTAGACCGTCCCGCTCCAAGCAGACGCCAACTGCCGCCGCAGGCCGCCAAGAAGTCTACTCACAAGGGCAGCAAGAAGTCCGCTTCCGACAAGCTGCAGAGCCAACCAAGCCCACACTACCTCTGCTGCCAAGAAGAGTGCGCCAGCCGGTCAAAGACCGCGAGGCAACGGCCCAAGGACAAGCGGACCGCCCGCCCGACGCCTCTGGCCCCACGGCGGCAGGCAAGTCGCAAGCGTAAAGCCACGCATCGTCGGTGCCCAAGAAGCCTCCTGCAGCCAAGAAGGCGACTGTAACCCATAAAGCTGCTTCGCCCAAAAAGGCTGTGCCTGGCAATAACCCGGCATCCAGCAAAGCGGGGAGCAAGTCGCGGCCCAAGGTGACTCCCACCAATCCTAAAGTGCTGAAGAAGATTCGCGAACTGCAACTGCAGCGTGAATCTGGCAAAGACATTGCCTTCCGCCCGACGTTGGTACGTCCACCGGGGGCCGCCGAGGCGATTTGGGAAAAGGAACCGCTCAAGGACCGCATTGGCCTGTTTGTGCGAGATGCCTATTGGATGCATGCTTCCTGGGACATTACGCGCAACGCCATTGAACGGGCTCGGGCCGCGATGGCAGAACAATGGCATGGAGCCCGCCCCGTGCTGCGTCTGCTGAAACTCGAGGATGGCGGCGTCTCGAGTGCAGCGGAAACCGTAGAACGCGATATCGACATACACGGTAGGCCTTCGCAATTGGTACATTCCATGGTCCGGCGAGGCCACCGTCTTTCGCGTGCACGTGGGCTATCTGTCACCCACTGGCCGGTTTCCATTCGATTGCCGAGAGCAATATTGTCAAGACTCCCGCGGCCGGTGCCAACGATGCGGTCGATGAGCATTGGACCAATGTAGCTGCCGACAGCGAGCATATCTTTGCACTCAGTGGCGGCTATGACTGCCGAGCGTGAAACCCGTGAGCTCAAAGGAAATGCTCGAAGAGCGTTTGCATCGCAAGCTCGGTGCGCCGGCTTTGGCAAAGCTGGGTGCGAGCGCCGAAGGGCCCCTTTCGGCGCCGCGGAGATTTTCATTTTGACATGGACATCGAATTGGTGGTCTACGGTTCGACGGTCTCCGATGGCTATCTAACGCTCAATGGCGAGCCCGTTACGCTCCGTTCGGATGGTACCTTTGCCGTGCGTCTGCCTTTTCCAGACCGACGCCAGGTACTTGCCCGCTGTAGCTTGCACCAGGGATGGAAGTCAACAGCGAACGATCGTGGTCGCCGTTGAACGCAACACCAAGATCATGGAACCGCTTGAGCAAGAGCGTGACACGGGTGAATGACCAAGCGGAGATGCGCGGTATTGGCCGAGCGTTGGTGGCTTGGTTTCAAGCCGACCAGCACTACGTGGTCGCGCTCAGCGGAGGAGTAGATAGTGCGGTGGTTGCCAAAGCCGCCTCGCTTTCCACAGCCAAGGTGACTGCCGCAACGGCCTGCAGCCCCAGCCTGGCGAGTCGCGAACTGGCCGATGCGGAAAGGCTAGCCACCAGCATCGGACTGCCGCATGTGTGCGTGCACACCCAAGAGCTACAAGACGCCAACTATCAACGCAATGATGCCCGCCGCTGCTACTATTGCAAGAGCCAGTTATTCCATGCCTTGCGGCAGAAATTTGCCAAGGCGCACAACTGTTGACCGGTACCAACGCTGATGACCTGAGCGACTATCGACCGGGCTTGGTAGCCGCCGAAGAAGCCAGCGTACGCGCACCCCTGGCCGAATTGGGGTTTGGCAAGCCCCAGGTGCGACGCTTGGCCGAGTTCTGGCAGTTGCATCTAGCCGACAAACCCGCCAGCCCCTGCCTGGCGTCGCGGATCGCGCATGGCATCCAGGTAACACCCGCCAGATTGCACAGGATTGAACAAGCCGAAGAGTTCTTGCGGGCCGAGGGACTGATTGAATTTCGGGTGCGTTTGCAAGCGGATGATCTAGCCAGAATCGAAGTTTCCGAGGACGCTCTGGTGCAACTGATTGTTCCTGAAACGCGGCGGCGATTGACGGCCGCATTGCATGGCTTTGGCTTTCGCTACGTTACGCTGGATCTGGATGGTTTCCGCAGTGGTAGTCTAAATCCCGTTTTTCATATCCAAGCCGCCACCGCGCCTAAGGCGTGAAAACGCCATTGCGGATTTCAAAGCCCGAACCAAGTTGTGCCAAGGGGAAAACGCCGTAGGCGCCAAGCGTGAAGACTTGGGCCACGAAGCGGTCGAAACGCGTGATCGGCGTCGGTGGCACGATGATCAGGTCATTGTCGCGCATCCAGATTTCGTCCGTCGGCAATGGCACCTTGCCCAGATGAGCACCCTTGATATCAACCCGCGTGGCCACCAGTCGCCAGTCTTCGGCTCGACGGAAAATCACAATCTCGCGGGCGTTGCCACCAATGCGCATCCCCTGGGCCAAAGCCAAGGCTTGAGTCACCGTGGTGGGGCCCTGTAGTTGATAGCGGTCCGGCCGCTGGACTTCACCGAAGACGTAGACAAAGTGAGGCGCTTCGAGATCGAGAATGGGCTCGATTTCCAGGCCGGAGACGATCTGCCGATAACGCAGGTTCACCTCGCGCTTGATCTCGTCAAGCGTCATGCCCTGCACGCAGACAGCTCCCAGTTTTGGTAATCGCAATGTGCCGTCCGGATGGACGCTATCCACGAAAGTTTGCCCCCCCTGCCCTGCCCGAGCATCGACCGATGCACGAATGTCGTCGAGAATGTATTCGTCTTGATCGGAATCACATCAATCGCCGGGTTGCGAATCTGCTCCCTATATGCCAATCTCAAGGTTGCGTCGCAATTGCGGAATGGTTTTGCCATTGGCAGGGTATTGGGCCAATCATGGGCAGTGTCAGTGTTCCATCGGGCTGAATCGCCGGACCTCGACCGAGGACCACATCACCAATCTTGATCGAATCGTCGGTGAGCGAACTGATCTGCAGTTCGTCGCCCACGCGCAGAGGAAAACTGTCGGACAATTGTTCACGTGAAAGAATGAATACGAATCGCAAGCGATCTCCAATCCGCACGCGGTAGTCCAAGGTGGCAGGCAGGCGAATGGGCCCCAGGTACTCGCCGTGGGCCAAGGGTTGGAAATTGTAGGCGCTCAGATCCTTCCAAGTCTTCGGCTCGCAATTGCAGTGGTCGGCGCAATCCACCGCAACCGTGCAGGTTTGGCATCGGCCCTTGGCTACCTGGGGTTGGTCGGGCAGGTTGTGGATCGAGAAATTGCAGCGATCGATATTGCCCACCTCGGCCCCGCGCAGCGGTGGCGGCAAACTCAGCTCGCCAGGCTCCTCCGTAGGCTGCAGCGGCTGGAATGCAGGTAACGACGGGGTACCATCGCTGGTCGACCGCCCGCCAGGGGCAACCTGCAGCGTTACCGCTTGGGCTGCGGCAAACGAAGTCGTTGCGAGTTGGCAAAGAGCGTTTGCCAACAGGATCAGGGCAATGCGACGAGTATTCATGGCGCTCGCTGTGTTGGGGGTGCTAACTAGCCAGCTGGCCGCGTGGCAACTCTGGGGGCGGTATTCCGATTGGGGCTGTGGACCGATATTCCGCGGGCTGATTCTGATAAAGGTGTGAGGATCCAACTCGGTGACCATGGGTTCAGCGGACTGCGCGGGATGCTGCTGCACAAAGGCAGCATGTTGCTCTATGGCCCACCGCTGCGTGGCTGCGTCGCCAAGGCGTCGACTGGCCTCAGCCAGATTCTCCAAGGCTGCGCTGGAGCCCTGGCTGTTCAGTGAGACCAACAATGCTTGTCTTGCATCTCCCGCTCGATCCAGTTGCAAGAGAACGTAGCCCAGTTGATTTGCAGCGATCGCATTTCGCGGGGACACGGCCACGGCAGCCCGATAGAAGGTAATCGCCTTCCAGCGCATGGTTTCGGAGCCGTTGTGGTTTGCGTCGGCTTGCGCCTGGTAGGTACGTCCGAGCGCGTAGAAAATCTCGCTAGCCCAGGGATGCCCTTGGCTGGCGCTAACCAATAATTGTTCGGCATACTGCCTGTAGTGCTGGGCTGCAACCAAGGGTGAAACGCGAGCCGTATCGATGCCTTGAAGTAGCCGGGTCTCGTGCGAATCGATCAATCGCTTCAGCATATTAGGATCGGTGCTGATGCGCTGCGCCAAACTAAAGTCCTCGGATTCTCGCAAGGCTTGGAGGGCAGACCGCCAACTGGGCTCGGCCTGGTAGTCATTGCTCAGCAGATCCAGTGTGCGCATGAGGTACACGCTGGCTTGCTCGGCCTCTTCCCGCGCAGAGAAATAGGCGTTGTGACGCAACTGCTGCTCGCAATCGCGCAAATGTTTGGTCAGCTTCTCACCCACGGCCTGCCAACCCGGAGGCGCATCGGCCAGCGGCAGGGGCTGAAGCGTTTCTTGAGGGCTGGCTTCGCCCAATATCTTGCTGGAAATTTGGGCCGCAAGCCGCTCGCGCCGCGTGCTAACCTCCACGCTGTCCTGTGCCACAGCCGCATCGGCCGCCACGGTCGCGTCGCCCACGGCCGCTTCGGAAGGGTTCGCAGCAAGCGTCTCAGGCACGTTGACGGCTTGAATCGGCGGACCTTCAATGGCCGTGATGCGCGGGGCTGGTCTTATGGTTTCAACCGGTTCGCTGGCGATCACTGTCGCGTTGACCTGCGGCCGCACATCGTCTTGAACCGCTGCCGGCAAGCTCGCGCCCCGAGGGACCCAAAGCGAGTCGTGCGGAGGACCAGCTAATTTGCTGGCGGTAGCATTGAGCGCGCCGGCCGTCGGCTGTTGGATTGCTGTCTTGGAAACCTTCAGTCGGGCAACGGAAGGCGCGAGGGGCTGGGCAGACTGTTCCGTAGTCTGCTGGCCTTGCCGGAGTTTGGGCTGGACAATGAAGCCACCCTCTGCCTGAACATCGTCCGCCCGCACCACAGCCACTTGGACCGGGCAGGCGCCAACAACGAAACTCAAGACGGCCAACCGCAATTGGAATCGCTTCAACTTCATCAAGGCAACCTCCCCCAAGTCCGCAAGATGTCGTGCAAACTCTACCAAGGGTACAATTTGCAATGCTGGCTTTTCGCGCTTAATTGCTACAAACGGAAATCGGCCAGGACATGAGATCGGATGGAGTGCGCGAAGGGTTCAGCGCAATCGCACCCTCGGCCGTGACGGTCCACCCGGGCTCAATTAGAATCCGAACAATCCGCACAGCTTGTCAGCCACAAAAAACGATTGGCTCGGTAGGTCCCCGAACGAGAATCATGGGGGACCGCCGAGCCAGAGGAAGATTGTGGTTCGTTGAAGATGGGGTTCGTTACAGGGCAGCGACAATGTGATTGCATTCCGCTGCCCTACAATTGCACATACATGGAGTGTTAGCTGTAATTCCTAGCGTAGCTCTGCTCGACAAAGGTATCGGGCTTGCGCGTTTGACTAGGCAGTCCGGCCTCCAAGAAAGTCCTATCGAGTGCGTCCTGGGTCAGGCCTACCAGGGCATCCCTGGTTGGCGTTTCGTTCAACGGCCGGCCCATGGCGGAGACAGGCAGTTTGGCTCCGACGTCTACAAATTTCTTCAAATAAGCCACGCTATCAATCACGCCGGACGAGGTCGGCAGCAGGCAGTCGTCGCTGGTTGCGGCCGCGGCGTCGACATTTTCCTTGCAGTCGGCGATCCGCACGGCGGCAACCCGCTGGATCCCCAACTCGTCCAATTTTTCTGGGCTACCACCGCCCAAATGCCAGTTCCAGGTATCCAGAATGATGAACACATTCTTGGAGTTGCAAGCTCGTATCAGAGCCAAGAAGCTTTCTACATCGCGAATAAATTTGAATTCCTTTTCTTCGCTAGGAATCGCCTCAAAGCCAACTGCCAGTTTGACTTTCTCCTTGCCAAAGATCTCGGCGATCTCATCGATGCGTTTGCGAACGACTTCAAAATACTCTGGGTAAGGCAGGCGGTTTGTGCCCGACGGCAGGTTGATCAAGGCCGTTTTGGCCTCAACCCTGGCAGCGATTTCCGCCACGCCATTCAACGCGGCTATCTTGACTTGCATAACTCTCGTCATCGGCGTCGATATCAATGGGCGCTTCAAAGCCACCCACCTTGAGCTTTGAACTGACCAAAAAACGGGCCGAGCTCTCGAACGAACTGCGGCTGCAACGCTTGACCAAGTCCACCATATCAATATCGATGCCTCGAAACCCATAAGTCAAAGCGAGCTCAATGATTTCACTTTGGCGGCCCGTGATTCCCAGCATCTCCGGATTCAAGTTCTTGTACATCAAATCTCCTTAAGGGTTCTTATTTTTACTTTAGGGGTGGCTCCCAGCCTGGGGCCAAGCACCTTCAAGACAACTTGGCTGCCGCTGATAAATACGAAAATATTCGAAAAAACCTGGGTTTTTTGCTCTTTCGCGTTTCCAGGGACAGACTGATCGGTCGAGGGCACTGCATTCCCGATCAACCCCATTCAGTATGCCATAATGCCGCATTCTGCGACAGGGGCGAGCCAAGAAACGACCGCCGAGGTGCGGCTGCTTGCCTACTGGATCTCGCCTACTATTTAGAAATTTTCTTCGCTGCTTGGCTAATAAAGGCAGTTCTCGTGCGTTTCTTTCATGAGGGCCTCAGATGTTCGCCATGTCCCTCACCATCCGGAGGCCAGGGCTGATGCGCAATGGTGATTCGATTGTCGGCTGCCAGCCGACTGGGCAAACGCCACCGCGCGAGTGGTTGGCGGAGGTGTTTGCGCGCCTGGAAATCCCGCTGCTGGCCTATGTCACCAAGTGCTCGCACGGCCGCCGTGAAATCGCTCAGGATGTGGTCCAGGAGGCATTCGTGAAGCTCTGCCAACAGGCATGGCCAGAAATTGAGTCGCACGCGACAGCTTGGTTGTACCGCACCTGCCGCAACCGTGCGATTGATATCAACCGTCGGGAGGGACGTATGAACCATTCGAATTCAACCACGGATGTGACGGACTTGCAGGATCCCGTTCAGCAGCCGGCAGACATGCGCGCCGAACAAGGTGAGCAAATGGAACGCCTACGACTTGAGCTCGGGAAATTGCCGGAGCGTCAGCAGGAGGTGCTTCGTTTACGCCTGCACGACACGCTGAGTTACAAGCAAATTGCCGAGATAACGGGCCTGAGTGTGACCAATGTGGGCTACCACCTACATCAGGCCGTCGCCTCTTTAAGAGCGCGCATCCATTGAGAGACAGGCTCCTCTCGCTGCATCGCAAGGACCGGTCGCGCCAGTACGGGCGCGGCACGACGCTTGAGAATGAACGCCGAGAACTGCGGTGGGGTGAAGCGGGTCGCCAAGAAGAAACGCTGGAAACACTGGTATTGAATCCTCAAAGGTTAACACGATGACAAAGCCAAACGCAAACTCCCACCCTTGGCAAGCTTGGCATTTGACAGCTTATGTGCTGGGGGAACTCGAGCCGCAGCAGGCGGCCGAGATTGGTGCAGCAGCCAAGCGGGACCCTGCATTGTCGGCAGAGATCGCTGCCATTCGACAAACGCTCGATCAAGTCAGCAGCATTTATGCCTATGAGGCGCGAGTCAATCAGCCTCGCTCCAGTGAGGCAGCTGATCTTCGCTGGGAACAACTGCTCACTAGGGCTAGCGGTGGGACCACCGCAGCGCCTCCTGCGGCAGCGTCCTCTACCACCAGGCTGAAGCGCCCCAGTGATGTGCAGAAACTGCCAGCGCACGCACGCTCGCGCAAGAACGCATGGTTCGCCGTCCTGGCCATGGTGGCTTCGTTGATGGTAGCAGCCTGGTATATCGCCTCCGCTGTACTACCTCTATCGCAGCGGCAACCGCCAAGTTTGGCCAGCAGCGAACGTCTGCGGGAACAGTCTGCGCCAGCCACAGCAGGATTCGACGAGCGGTTATCGGCCGCAGCCCTTGCCAAGAATCGTGACGCCCAGAATTCCCTTTCCGAGTCGGCCACACGCGACAGCGAAACGCAATTGCATTCGCTTGGCAAAGCCTCTGAGGAAAAAACCTCCGCCGACGACTCCCCGCAGCAAGTGATCTGGCTAGTTTGCAGCCTGCCGCAACGTCTACTCCTGCCGCGGCCCATGCGATCGATGGGCGGAGCTTGCCGAAAACCGAGAAAGCCAATTTGGATACCCTTGCTGCGGGCTTAAGCACTGAGTCCATCGTCCAGACGGGACCACCAGCTGACCAGGCAGAGGGGTTGATGTTGGCGGAAGCTAGCGGCGGTGCGATGGGAATGGGCGGCATGGGAAGTGGTGCGGGTGGCGGTGAAATGGGCGTGGGTGGCATGGAAGGTGGCGCGGGCGGCATGATGGGCGGTTATGGTGGTGAACAGATGCTCTACCGGTTTGGGTCTGGGGGTTACCCGAGTCCTGGCGCTGGCACTCCAGTGTCGAGTGCTCCTGGTCCCGAATCGCTGGCCAGAAAAAGGGAGTACTTTGATACGGATGCCTCTGGACTGGGCGTTGCTCCTGAGTCGAATGCCGATCGTTTTGAAGCATTTCGCGAGAATGCTTTCCAACGCGTCGCCGATGCACCCCTGAGCACGTTTTCCATTGACGTGGATAGCGCTTCGTATGCCAAATGTCGACAATTGCTGATGGAAGCCAATCAACGGCCGCCAGCCGCAGCCGTACGAATCGAAGAGTTTATCAATTACTTTGACTACGATTATGCAGCACCGGAGCTGAAGGGGACGGATGCCGACGCGCCCTTTGCAGCGCATTTGGATATCGCTGATTGTCCGTGGAGACCAGAACATAAACTGGTGCGGATCGGTTTGCAGGCACCGAAGATAGATTTGTCTCAGCGCCCCGCTGCAAACATCGTCTTTCTGCTCGATGTTTCCGGTTCGATGAATGAGCCCAACAAGCTGCCGCTGGTCAAGGAGTCCATGCGGATGTTGATCGAGCAACTCGGCGAGAACGATCGCCTGGCGATGGTGGTCTACGCCGGCGCGGCGGGCTGCGTGTTGGAGAGTACGCGAGGCGATCAACAGGCGGAGATCCTGGGGGCCTTGGACCGGCTGGCTGCAGGTGGCTCGACCAATGGTGGCGACGGTATTCAACTGGCCTACAACATTGCCCGGGATCACTACATTCCCGGTGGAATCAATCGAGTGATCCTGTGCACTGATGGCGATTTTAATGTGGGTCTAACCGATACCGCAGCGTTGGTCGAATTGGTCGTCAAGAATGCTCAAAGCAGGACCTTCTTAACGGTGCTTGGGTTTGGCATGGGGAATACAAACGACGCGATGATGGAGCAGATTTCCAATCGAGGGAATGGCGTGTACGGCTTTGTCGATACCTGGCGCGAGGCCAAGCGTCAGATGGTTCAACAGCTCGCGGGCAATCTGCTGACCATAGCCAAGGATGTTAAGATTCAGGTTGATTTTAATCCGCAGCGCATCAAGGCCTATCGTCTGTTGGGCTACGAGAATCGCGTCATGGCTGCCGCAGATTTTAATAACGACAAGAAAGATGCGGGCGAAATCGGAGCCGGACATTGCGTGACCGCTCTGTATGAAATCGTTCCGGTGGGTATTCAAAGCGAGGTCGAACGGCCGGCCATCGATCGTTCACGCTATGAGTTGGCACCGGCTCCCGCCCAAGCCGCAGAGGATCCCCTACCTAACCAACCAGCATTTGCAAACGAATGGTTGGCTGTCAAATTGCGCTACAAGCAGCCCGAGGGAGATGTTAGCCAATTGGCTGTGTTTCCCTTGAAAGACGATCCTACCCGCTTTGACGAGGCCGATCATGATTTTCGTTGGGCTGCCTCGGTAGCCGAATTCGCCATGCTGTTGCGTGGTAGCCAATACGCGGGCAATGCCAGCTGGAGCGGCCTGCTGCAGCAAGCCACGGCCGCTGCTGGCACACAGCCCGACCCACTGCGTGAAGAATGTCTGCAAATGATCCGCCGGGCTGCCCAGTAGCTAGTGCTGCGTCCAACTTTAATCTTGGGGTTCTTGGTGTCTCACCCGCCCGCGCGTGTTGGTTGCTACAGCAGGTTGGTTTGATTCGCGGGAGGGTCGTCAGCGAGCCCCAGCGAGCTGGCGGGGAGGGTGAAATGCTCCGTCTTTTCCCTCCCCGATGACTCGCCAGGGCTCGCCTCGACCCTCCCACGAAGTAGTCTGCCTGCTGTAGAAGCTCAACTGCACGGGAGGGTGAATTGCGAAGCACTCTACCCCCAAATTAAATGTGGACGAAGCGCTAGCTGTACTGATTTCTTAAAATCATGCTCCTCAATGAAATGCTACTCCTACCCGTCCTCCAAGCCGTCTGAGGATCGAGTACAAGAACCGCCTACGGTTCTGTAAAAGTACGAGTACGAAGAGCCAACAGTTACAAGGCTCTAGGCACTGAAAATGGCGGCAATCAGTGGCAATCAGCCCGAACTGGCCTATTGCCTCTCCTTGAAGTACGATGACCATCACTGGCTGTGCTCGCCCACTCGCCGGCTGCCCAGTCGCTCTTGTTCACCTGACTCTCACCGTGGAGCGCTCCGATGCGTCTTGGCTGGCCGGTATGGGTGTGCTGCTTGATTTTCAGCCTGCAGATGATGGCTTGCCCAACTGGCTATGCTGCCGAGGATGTGGCGGCTACCCAGATCCTGCAACCGGATGGCACGCCAGCGGGCTCTGCCGAAGTACGCTTTGGCCAGGGGATGTTTTCGAGCGTCAGGTTGGTTGACGGAGGCTACGTTTCCAAGGACTTGATCGCTACGGATCTTAAACGCTTGTATAGCCAATTGCCCAGCGATGGACGCCTGGTGGTCCCAGCGGAATTGAAAGCGGATTTCGTGTTGATCACCAACACGCACGGTTTTGTGCGTTTGGCCACCTCGCAGATCGGCGAGCTGGCAACGGTCCAGATGGAGCCATGGACCACGGCGCGCGTGCAGCATGTCGCCTCGGGAGCTCCGGTGGCTGGTAGTCGCGTGCGCATCATGAATGCGCTTTCGCATGATCGACTGTTTCAAGGCATGCAACTCATCGCTGAAGCCACGACCGATGAATCCGGCTGGGCCGTTTTCGAAAAGCTGCCGTCGGGCGAGTGCGCTATCCAAGTTGGCCTGAGTGAGGCTCCGGCAGGACGACCGGAAACCAACCAGCGCATGAAGTATGTCAACCTTGAAAGCGATGCCGACAATTCGGTGGTGATGGGTGATGGCGGGCGCGATGTGGTCGGTCGCATTTATCTCCCTCCAGGCTTTGAGCGCAGTACGTTTTCACGACTGCGGGGCACGATCCAGCGCGCCGATGGTGCCTACAACAGCATCCCCCTGCAGATCGATGGACAGGGTCTGTTCCGTGCGGAAAACGTGCCGATTGGCCCGGTCAAGGTGGAGATTCGCACTGACTTCGCCACCCAGGAATTGCGAGGATACTACGGTGCGCAGCGATTCAGCTGCACCGAAGAGGGACAAGAGCTCGACGGTCGACTGCTGCTGGGCACGGTCCGGCTGGAGAATCGGCTACAGCCTGCGGCCGAAGCGCCGGCCGCCTACGAGCGGCAAGAGTTGGTCGATGAGTTTTCAGCCAACAACCAGGTGGCGTTTATGATGCGCTCGACGGCTGAGGGACGCAATCAGTACCATCTCTATGACGGCAAAGGTGCATTGATCCGTAACGTAGATGATTTTGAAGCCAGTGTGGCCTGGCTTAGCGGCAATCGATTGTCCGTGGTGGATCCGCTTCGCCAGCAGTGCTACGGCTTGTCCAATCAAGACGCCAGCGGACAGTGGCTGGTCGTCTTCGATGCCCAAGGACGACAGCAGTTTCGTATATTCCTCGACACTGGCTCGAATCGGATGGCGGTTGACGAACAGAATGGCAATCTATGGCTGCAGGGTTTGAAGTCTCTGAATAATGGCAAACTGTCGATTCTTAGCCCGCGCGGAGAGTTGGTGGACGCGCAAGTAAAAAGTGGTTTCTCACTATGCTATTCATCGATGGACAAGGCTTTTTGGATGGTAGGCAAGTCGATCGAGAAAATCGACGCCCAATCACGGCGCGTGCTGGCTGTCTTGGATTTGCCGGAGGGCGTGTACAGCTGTGCCGATGTAGTCGCCGCCCCCGATGGCGGCTGCTACGCGCTGGAAGTGCATCATCCCGATGTGCCGACCTCGCGCAATCGGATCTGGCATGTGGATGGTGCAGGCCGGGAAATCGGTCGTCTGCAGCTAGGCAATTTTCGAGTCAATAGCTTGCAGGTCGTTGGAAAAGAACTGTGGCTACTGGGCTCACCGGTGCGTGGTCTATTCACGTGGGAGAGTTCTGGACAACTCAGACGCACGTCGCTCGATCTGCAGCCGTTGTCAGAATCGGCAGCCAATTTCTCGCTGCTCGAAGCTTCTTTGGGAGACGGTCCGTGGGGCTTTGAGGATGGCCAGCTGGTAAAACTCAGCCTCAACCCCAATGGTCAAGTGGTTATCGCTGGCCCTTAGCAGCTCTACCGGTGTCCGGACTTTTTTCATCCCTTCATCCATGATCATTCATCCGTCATCGCTTACAGCCCGCACCAAGCTTACTCCTAACCATCCTTACTCCAGCCTGATCGTGAACACCTTACTTTTCGCCAGCACGGCTTTCCATACTCCTACTCATGCTCATCCATCCGGATGAACGGATGGATCTTTGAGTGCGCAGAGGACGTCACGAAAATCTTAGGTTGGGGGTTGTTACAAAAAATCGAGCCCATGTCTGGTGGACATGGGCTCGAGTGGTTTGCGACCATACTGAAAGCAGGTGGCTTAGTCGAGGAAGCCGACCAAGTCTTGGCTGCGGCTGGGTTGCTGGAGCTTGCGAACCGCCTTGGCTTCGATCTGGCGAATTCGCTCGCGGGTCACTTTGAAAATGTGTCCCACTTCTTCCAGCGTGTAGCTGTAACCGTCGCCCAGACCGTAACGCAGTTTGATAATTTCGCGTTCGCGGTAGCTGAGCGTCTTCAGCACATGGTTGATCCGGTCGCGCAACATTTCCTGACCGGCACCGATGGCTGGACTTTCGGCCGTCCCATCGGGCAGCAAATCGCCAAACTGGCTATCTTCGCTGTTGCCGACTGGTCGATCCAGGCTGATCGGATAGCGACTCATCGCCAGCACGCGTCGAGCTTCCTCGATGGTCGTTTCGGCGCGACGTGCGGTTTCTTCCAGCGTCGGTTCGCGTCCGAGTTCCTGCAGCAGTTGTCGCGACACATTGCGCACGCGCGACATGGTTTCCACCATGTGCACGGGAATACGAATCGTGCGGCTCTGATCCGCCACCGCCCGCGTGATGGCTTGACGAATCCACCAGGTGGCATAGGTGCAGAACTTGAAACCGCGGCGATACTCGAACTTGTCGACCGCCCGCATCAAGCCCGCGTTGCCTTCTTGGATCAGATCCAGGAAGCTCAAACCACGGTTTCGATACTTTTTGGCGATCGAAACGACCAACCGCAGATTGCCTTCGGACAGCTGTTTCTTGGCTTTCTGGTAGTCGAAGAACACATCGCTGACCATGCTGCACGCGATTTCGCAGGCTCGAAGGCGTTTCTTGGGTTGCCACCAGCAACTCGCGATACTCCTTGAGCAATTCGGCGCGTTGGGCCGCCGAGGCTCGGTCACCTTCGAGGCGATCGATTTCCTGTCGCAGTTCGTCGATGCGACGCTAGAACTTGGCCAAGTCAATAATTCGCGGCTCGAGACGCTGGGTCCGCAGCCCGAGTTCCTCGACCAATCGCACGGCCTTGCGGCGTCGGCGGGCGAGTGCAGCCCAAGCCTCCTTGCGGCGGTCATCGCTGTGCGTGCAACTCAGTGCAATGCGATAATCTCGGGCATTCCGCTTGAGCAAGACATCCAGAGTTTTCAGGTTGTGTGGCAAGCGACCGAGGATCTGATCTTTCTCCAAGCGGTCGGTCACCGAAACCTGAACCGTACGATCAAAGGGCAATTCGCCGGTGTGGACTCGTTTCAGAATCTTGTAGGCGAACTGCATAACGTAATCGCACTCGAGCAGCTTTGTCCTGAATCGTCGTCGCGTGACTTCAATAGCTTTCGCAAGGCGGATTTCTTCATCGCGTGTCAGCAGAGGAATCTCACCCATTTGCGTTAAATACATGCGAACCGGATCGTCGGACCATGTTTCCGCCTCTTCTTCAGCGGCGGCTAACAGCTCCTCATCGCTTTCTAGCTGAACTTCACCCTCAGCGGCTAGACCGTCGTCATCGGGAAGTGCCATCAACAGGACCCGCATCGTCTTCGTCGAGCGGGAGCTTCTGAAAGCTCTCAAGATCGTCTTCGCCACCGCGTGGGGTGTCGTCATCGAATTCGTCCAGCAGTACGTCGAACAAGGCGTTACTCCTAAAGTTGCCAAAATCACCAAGTTGCTCGTGTTACGGAGATGAGCAAATGGATCCGGCTGTTGGTGCAAATCACTTCAAAGTCTACCACCTGCACTAGAGGTCTTCGGATTCGAAGCGACAAATTGTAAAAGGTTGCGATTAGGCAATATGAACTACTACATCAAGCGCTCGGGATAGCGCAGCAGCTGCATAACCAGTAACTCGCAGTCAGTGTTCCAACATTTGAGGCGGGTAGGCAGTTGACCGGTCTCAAATTTTCTGTACACGAAATCGTCTTCTGTACATGAAATCATCTCTACACGGATTCGTGAAAGTCATCCCACGGATCACCATTCGCGGCCCGCCGGTCAAGATCCAGTCCATCCACGCCTAATGCGTAGACGAGCTGCTTGAGTGAAACGAGAGGTTGCGACCAAAGGCTGCGCCCTGGCGGGCGACCGCTTTCAAATCACAACACGAGGACTTAGGATTAATGGAGGTTATCGAAGCCGTAGGTGAGATATCACCCCGCCGTCATGGATTGACCGGTCATGCCTTGGCTCGTTCTTTCCCATCAATTCCCGTGCTCAGTTTTTTCCCCGCGTTTCACCAGCCCAATTCCAAGTGTCATCCACCAGCGACGGCGAATCCATCTGCAATTGAACTGACCAACGAACCATGCCGCCCGTTTCCTGCCACGCGGAGGGTCGTGAGTGCTGGGCTTTCCCCCTCACACTCGTCTTCCAATTCTAACTGGACGGCTTGGATGGTCCAGTCTCAAAGGCAACAATACTCCAACCAACCCTGACTAAATTTCAAAGGCTAGCCATGGACCATCTGTTAACTTGCGAGTGTGGGCGAAAGCTGAGCGTCAACACCAAACAGTCCGGCCAAGAATTGACCTGTGAGTGTGGGAAGCGATTGGTCGTACCTACGATGAGGGGGTTGTCGCAATTGCCGGTCGACCCCGCTTCCCAAGCCAGCCCATCGCCGCGCAGTTCCGTAGAGGCAGCACGCTCTGCCTGGAGTGGCTGGAGGGGGCCCATGTTCGCCCTTAGCGTCGGCCGTGCCGCTGATTTCTGGGGTCTGCCTCGTTTACTTTCCTGCTTCAACGGGCCTCCATTGACACCCGTTACACCGTCGACACCGAAATCAGCGCGGGCGACGAGATTTTTGACGAGTACACGCCAGTCGAATTGAGTCTGACCTGGAATGACTACCAGAAATTCAACTTTGGGCCAAAAATGTTGCCCCCATTTTTTGTGATGGCCAAGATTGCCGCCAAGTTGGAAAGATGGTCGATGATCAGCGGAATCATTTTTGGGCTCATGCGCCCTGGCGGCTGCCAGCATCTGGGTTTCGACTCGAAAGCGAGCTACCGCCGCTTGAGGATGGCGACCACATCTTCCGTGGTTGCCTCCAGGCGAATGGGCTGGCGGATGTCGTAGGCGAAATCATAGAGCTCGACACACTCCCAGCTGCTTTCCGCCGCGGCCAGCAGCTGTTTGAATTGCTGAGCCGTGTAGGATCGCAGTTCCAGCACATCTTCGATCCGCATCGATGCGGAGGGCGTGTAGACGTCAAAGCTGATCCCAAATCGCTCGAGTCGTTTTCGCGGAATTTTTTCGATGGGCCACATGTGGGTGTTGATGGACAGTTGGCCGCGCCGCGCCGAAAACGACTCGGTGTCTGTGGGCTGACCCTCGGTCGGAGTCAGGTGCAAGCCCAAGGCATAGATGCCACCCGCCCGCGTGGCGCGGGCCACGCATTCCAAATGCGCCACGGCAGCCGCCTCGCTCCGCAAGTGTCGAAAGCTGTTGATCGTGTTGAAAGCTGGCGTCGAATGTCTTGGGGACTCTCAAAATCGGACATGTCGCCCACCTGAGCCCGGCCGCGTAGCCCATGCTTGGCTAGACGCTGATTGCAGTAGTCGATAGCTTTCTCATTCAGGTCGACCCCGCCGACCTCGTAGCCCTGTTTGCCCAGCCGGTAGATCAGTCGCCCCGTGCCGCATGCGGGTTCAAAGACGCGTTTTACCGGGCCATCGACAAAACGCTCGAAACACTTGCCCAGAAATCGCATTTCGGCTGCGGTATCGCTACCGAACACGAGATCGTAATATGTCGGGAAGTCGTAAATGCTGGCTTTGGTTGTTTGCATGCAGACATCCTCTTGGCAAGCTCGTCATTCGTCAACGGGACTTTGCAGTAACTCATGAAGCCATTGAACTCAGACTCGATTTCCCTCAGCCCGGAAGAACTGTTGCATGGCCGCGATCAAGTGTTGGCGCAGATGGCATGGGCGCGGCAGTACACATTGCAATTGGTCGAGTCAGTGCCGCCGGAACTGTGGTATACCCGTCCCACCGCGGAGGGCCAAACCGTCTGCGATACGCATGTGGCATGGCAGGTTGGGCACCTGGCCGTAGCCCAATATGGGTTGATGCTCTTTCGCCAACGAGGCCGGGCTGCTGGCGACCTGGAGTTGATGCCTGGATGGTTGCGCAAGCAATTTGGCCGCGGGAGTCAGCCAGCCGCTTCCGCCGAGGGGGGCCCCACGCCCGACCAACTGCTGACCAGGCTGGAGATGATTCACCAACAGTCGTTAACTGAAGTTCGCGCCTTGACTGCGGAGACCTTGGCTGAAGCGACCGATATGCCTTATGCTGCCTATCCAATAAAACTGGGGGCACTGTTGTTCGCACCAATTCATGAATCCTTGCACGCAGGTCAAATCGGATTGCTACGACGCTTGCACAGCATGGATCCACTGCGATAACTTCCACTCTGAGCATTGAGCATTCCAAGCTAGCCATCGCGCTCGGCCGTGATGTTTGCAATAACACTGCAGAGTATTTTTCCGGTCCGTGCGGGAATCAAAGAGACGCTGAGACATGGATTTTGTTGCAATTGATTTCGAAACGGCCAACTCTCAGCCGAGCAGTGCTTGCCAGTTGGCTGCGGTGGTGGTCCGCGATTCACAGATTGCCGAAGAGCATTGCTGGCTGCTGCGACCACCGCGCATGTTCTTTGCACGGATGAACATCAGCGTGCATGGCATACGACCAGAGGATGTTGCGAACGCTCCCAGCCTGGAACAGATTTGGGCGCAGTTGTCTAGCATCATGGATGGTCAAACCCTGATGGCCCATAACGCCCGCTTTGATATGGGAGTGCTGCTGCATAGTCTGGCCGCCTACGACATTGCCTGTCCGCCAATCGAGTTTAGCTGCACGCGTGTGCTGGCCAAAGCGGCTTGGCCGGGCAAATCCGGCTATGGTCTGAAGCCTCTGGGCAATTGGCTGGGCATTGATTTCAAGCACCATGATGCCTTAGAGGATGCTCGTTGTTGTGCGCGGATTGCGCTGGCCGTTGCCGAAGCCTACTCGGCCAAGGATTTGGAGGCCTTGGAAAAAGTGTTGCGGATTAGTCGCGGCAATTTGCGGCACAGTCGCCTGGCTGGCCCGCGGATGTTGCGCGGAAAAAAAGGATCGCAGGGTATGGCAGCTCGCAGCACCGACCGCTGGGGCTTTCCCAATCCGCGGACACCTCGCACCCTGGGGGCAGTCGATACGCAAGCGGTCATTGCCGCGGCGGCTGATGAATTGCCCCTGGCTGGCAAGCGGATTGTCATGCTCGGGCCGCTGCGGGGACTGTCCCTGGAACAGACTCTGGAATTAATCTCACGCTTGGGCGCCAGCCCTCAGTCGTGTATTGGTCCGGACACGGATTACGTCATCGCCTGTGGTACCACGCTGGCCGATGCCAGCCAGCTGGTCAGCCGTGGATTGCCTGGTAATTCCGCCAGGTCGGACGGAGAGTCTGCTGAAGCGTCCCAAGAGACTCAGCCGCCCGCCTCGCGGGCTCCTGTGGCAGGCGGCATTCGTCTGCTGAGCGAGCGACAATTCTTGGCATTGATTCCCGCCGGCAAGGCGTCGCTGCACCCCTGAGCGTGATGGCACCATGAAAGATGCGACAGTATTTATCGAACGATTGCCTGGCCATATTTTGCTGCTTGGGAGCGTGTCAAAAGTAACTTCCGCAATCTCAAAGTAGCCATCAAGCTCCGCGTGATGATTGCCAAGAAGAACGGGGAAGTTATTTTTGACTCATCGCTTGGGCGAGCGGCAGATGAGTTCCTACCCCATCGTAGTGGACGAGGTAGATTCTTAACTGCCGCTCGCCTAATTAATTAAAACCGAACATCTAGAGGGTTTGAAGTATGACGAATCTGTTGGGGAATACGATTGCCGATGCCGCTGCCATGGGGCCCCGCTACGCCAAGCGATTGGTGCATGGGATCCCGAGCAAACGCTTTGCCAGGTTTGCGGCACCAGCCGGTGAGTGCATCGTGGCCAATCATCCTGCCTTTATCATGGGCCACCTGTGTCTGTATCCAATCAAGGTCGTCGAACTGCTGGGCGGCGACACCCGTCCCGGTGACCCCGCCGGCAAACTACGAGGAACTGTTCTCCAAGAACGCTACATGCCAAGACGATATGCAGGGCACAATCTACCCACCCGCCGCAGAAGTCCTGGACTTCTTTCATCGGAGTTATGAAACCGCCTTGCAAGCCCTGCGTGAAGCCAGCGACGAGCAGCTGTCGGCACCTAATCCCATCGACTCTCCCATGAAAGAAATCCTGCCTACTCTGGGTGGCATGCTGGCCTTTTATGTGACCGGGCATCTGATGACGCACCTCGGACAGCTCAGCACCTGGCGGCGCATGGAGAAACTGCCGCCAGCCTGAAACCAGCCGCAGACCGCCCCAGACGCGGGGCTGCATCGCGCGTTGCACTTGGCTGGAAGTCCAGCCAATTGCCGCCACGCCATACTACAATGTGTCTCAAATGGGAGCAGATTCTCTCCGACCAGCAAGAAACCTGAGTAAAATCGACTCGCCTCCAAAGGGTCGGTCCCCTTTTGAGACAGAGCCTAAAATGTGTGTCGATCCTGGAGTTAGAGGGCGATGGCAATTCAAGAATTGACTTCTCAATCTGCAAATTCACAGCTGGACGAGGAACCATTCCCTTTGCAAGCCAGGAGCATCCTGTTGGTGGATGACAGTATCGTCCTGCGAGACCGTTTGGCGATGGCTTTTCAGGAGCGTGGCTTCCAGGTCAGCGTTGCCAGTAATTTTGAGGAGGCAGTGGCCGTCTTCTCGCGTTCGCCTACAGACTTGGCTGTGCTCGATCTGCGCATGCCAGGTAAACCCGGATTGGTGCTGTTGCAAGAATTAAAGCGGATTTCCCCCAATTCAAAATTCTTGATCCTGTCGGGTTTTGGCTCGATCGCCACGGCAATCGATGCGATTCGTTTGGGAGCCACCAATTTTCTACCCAAGCCGGCGGATGCAGACGATATTCTCAACGCATTCGCCCGTGGTGACTCGGATGTTGATGCCCCCGATGCGGAGGAGGCAATCCCGGTGCCCACGCTGGCTCAGGCCGAGTGGGAGCACATTCATCGCATCCTGGCTGACTGTGGAGGCAATATTTCCGAAGCAGCCCGCAGGCTGGGCATTCACCGCCGCTCACTACAGCGGAAATTGCGCAAGCGGGCTCCCTAGCTGATGCCCAAACTGAAACCGTTTCAGCTAAGGGGGACATGCTAGCTAAAGCTAGGAAAATACATCTTGAGTTATTTTCCTCATTTCTACTAAAGTCCAAGCACGCCAGGTCTTCGCGAAGAGTCTGACTTGCATGTCTCAACCTCGTGTCATGCGGGTCCGCCCACTTCAAAACGATGCACTTGCTTTACTGCCAGGCTTGTTGATTGAGGAAACGCACAATGCTTGAACCAAGAAATGTGAACCATCGGATCCTGGCTGGCTGGGCTTTGATTGCCCTGCTGTCCGTCAGTGGCTGCCGGTGGGCGAGCATGGGGCAAAGCAGTGTTGGCGTGCAGATGTACCAACAAGGGCGCTATCCCGAAGCCCTGCAACAGTTCCAAGCTGCCCAACGGACCGATCCCTCGAATCCGGAGGCCTACTACAATCTGGCATCAACCTACCACAAAATGGGCGTCGCGTCCAAGGATGCGCAGATGATCGAACAAGCCGAGTCGCTGTACAATCAGTGCCTCGATCTCCAGCCCAATCATGTTGACTGCCACCGCGGATTGGCCGTGTTGCTAGCCGAGTCGAACCGACCTGATAGTGCCATGACGTTGCTTGAAGAACTGGTCTGCGGCCAATCCTAGCATGGCGGACCCGAAAATCGAGCTCGCCCGCTTGAGCCAGGAATTCGGGCAAACCAAACAGGCCGAGCAGTACTTGGATGAGGCGCTCGCCCTCAATCCAAACGATTATCGCGCGTGGTCGGCCCGCGGAAAAATGCGCGAGGCCTCCGGCGATCTGAATCAGGCCCTGCAAAACTACCAGCAGAGTCTGGCCATCAACAGCATGCAGCCCGAACTCTACCAGCGTGTGTCGGCACTGAACGTCAAGATTGCTCAAAACACCATGTCTGGCGTCCAGCCACAAGGCGGTTGGACGGTCCAGAATCCGCAGCCGGGGGCGGCCAGCCGCTACTAGTGCGAGGTTTATTCTCTGACTCTGGGATGCGACTGCGATCCAGTCTTTGGGGTCCTCTAATCCTCAAGTTGACATGCTGAGTTGTCTGCCGCCTCAGCGGTCTTGACGCGTCCCATGTGCGGCGGCTCGACCAAAGTTCCCCAGGGTCGAGTGCCCTACCCGATCTTCCGTGGATTTGGCTTGATTCGTAGAATGGACCCCTGCGTAGTTGGGCATAGACGGGCTTTCCCCGGATTGGGCTGCGTCACGCTTCGCCGGCCTGCACCCAAGCTGTAAACGCATTAAGAGCCTATCCGAAAAGGGGTTGACCCTTTGGAGGCGAGTTGATTTCATTGGTTTTTTGCCTCGCCGCAAGGGTCAGACCCCTTTTCGGATAGGCTCGCAAGTCTGAAGCACACCCCCGCATAGGCTGCGGCACATTCAGGAATCACGGAAATGGCAACCCAAGTTGCACACGAACGCATTCTCAACTTTTCGGCTGGTCCGGCTGTCTTGCCCGTGCCGGTACTGGAGCGGATTCGGGACGAAATGCTCTGTTTGCCTGGTGCTGGGGCTTCGGTGCTGGAGATTTCTCATCGCAGCCAGCAATTTATCGATGTCCAGGAGCAAGCCAAAGCCCGTTTGCAGCGACTGTTGGGGGTGGGCGAGACGCACGAAATCCTCTTTCTGCAGGGCGGCGCCGACTACAGTTCTCGATGATTCCCATGAATTTGCTCGCGCGGTCGCCAGCAAGCCGCGCAATATGTGTTGACCGGCTCATGGGGCACGAGTGCGTCTGGCGGAGGCCGACGCGAAGGGCCGGTCGACGTGATCTACGATGCCAAGCAGACCAATTATGATCGCCTGCCGAGCTGGATGCTCATGAAGATTGCCGCGGATGCCTCGTACGTGCACATCACCAGCAACGAGACGATTCAGGGCGTTCAATTCCCGCAGCGACCTGGATAGTGGCTCGGCCCCCTTGGTTTGCGATTCGTCGAGCGACTTCATGTATCGGCCCTACGACATGAGTCGCTACGGCTTGATGTACGCTTGCGCACAGAAGAATGCGGGGCCGGCGGGGGTCACGGTGGTCATCATCCGACGCGATCTGCTCGAACGTTCCAGAGACGACTTGCCCGGCTATTTGAACTACAAGAATCAGTCCGAGGCGGATTCGATGTGGAATACGCCACCCACCTTTGCGATCTACGTTTTGGGCTTAGTGGCCGAATGGCTTGAGGAGACGCATCGGTGGTCTCGGACAAGATGTTGCTTTTGAATCAGCGACAAAAGCAAATTGCTCTACGATGTGTTGGACGAATATCCCGAGTTCTACATTGGCCATGCGCGTCGCTCGGATCGCTCGCTGATGAACGTGACCTTCCGCTTTGCCGACGCAAGCGGCCGAAAAACAGTTCTTGGCTGGTGCGGCACAACATGGCATGGACAATCTCAAAGGACATCGCAGCGTGGGTGGCATCCGCGCGAGTATTTACAACGCGATGCCCATCGAAGGTGTCCAAGCCCTGGCGAGTTACATGAGCGACTTTGCTCAAAAGCAGGCTTTGATCAAAAGGGGCTACCGTCTACCGGGCGAGGTAGGGTTGCGGTGACTCGAGTTGCGGTCGACTGGGTCGCGACGACTGGGTTGCGGCGACTGGGTCGCGGTGACTGGGTCGCGGTGACTGCGTCATCATGATCGGGTCGTGGTGGCCGGCTGGCGGCGCTTGGCCCTGTTTCCATTTTGCACTGTCGCCCAAACGAATCCCCCGTTCTGTTGATCTCAACCCAATTGGCTTCATCGTCTCATGGCAAAGTTTCGCATTGGTGTTCTCGATCCCATCGCAGCCGAAGGCCTGGATCTACTCAAGTCGGCGGGTAATTTTGAGTATGAAGAGCGCGTGGGGCTCAAGGGAGATGAACTCCGCAAGTGCC
The DNA here is from genome assembly GCA_963707245.1 of Pirellulaceae bacterium. Classification (GTDB taxonomy): domain Bacteria; phylum Planctomycetota; class Planctomycetia; order Pirellulales; family Pirellulaceae; genus Aureliella. The sequence goes on along the minus strand of CAVPPY010000031.1, from coordinate 84,924 downwards.
TGGCCGAGTTCGATGGCGTGATCATTCGCAGTGGTGTCAAGATTACTGCCGAATCGCTCGAGGGCAACAAGCGATCTGCGGGCCATCGTCCGCGCCGGCGTGGGCACCGACAATATCGACAAGGAGGCGGCGACGCGCCTGGGCATCGTGGTCATGAACACTCCGGCCGGCAATACGCTGTCGACGGCCGAACATGCGTTTGCACTGATGCTGGCCCTTTCGCGCAGCGTCGCCCCGGCCTACCAAAGCCTGTGCGAAGGCAAATGGGATCGAAAATCCTACATGGGCACCCAACTGGCCGACAAGACGCTGGGCGTGGTGGGATTCGGACGCATTGGGCGCGAAGTCGCCTTGCGCGGATTGGCATTTCGCATGCGCGTCTTGGCCTACGATCCGTTTCTTGACCGACGAGCAGGCAACCAAACTGGGCGTCGAACGCGTGGAAACCGTTGCCGAAATGTTGCCCAAAGTCGATTACCTGACCGTGCACACGCCGCTTGATTCCGGAAACCAAGCATTTGGTCGGTGTCAAGGAATTGCGGTCCTCAAGCCTGGTGTGCGGTTGATCAATTGTGCCCGTGGTGGAATCTACGACGAAGCGGCTTTGGTCGAAGGGCTCAAGAACGGTCAGATTGCCGGGCGTGGCCCTGGACGTCTTCGAAGACGAGCCCTGTACGAACAGTCCCTTGTTCGGCATGCCCGGCGTCGTTTGTACGCCGCACTTGGGAGCCAGCACCGAAGAGGCACAGACGCAAGTCGCCGTGGAAGGAATTCACCTGCTGCTCAATTTCTTCAAGACCGGTGAGATTCGCCACGCGGTCAACGTCGCCGCGCTGGATCCCAAGACGCTCGACGCGCTGCGAAGTTACCTGGATGTCGCCTATCGCCTGGGGCTGCTCTTGAGCCAATGGCATGGCGGAGCCATCTCGGGCTGCAAGTTGACCTATCGTGGCGAAGTCGTCGATCGCGATACGAAATTGCTGACCAATGCGTTTTGTGCCGGCCTGTTGGAACGCGCCTTGGAAGAAGATGTTAACATCATTAACGCAGAACTGCTGTTGCGCGAACGCGGCATCGAGCTTTCCGAGCATCGCAGTCGCGAAATGGGTGCTTTCAGCTCGTCGATCACGGCCGAAGTCTCCGGTGGTGAGACGTACGGTCAAGGCTGCAGGTACCGTTTTCGGCCACAATATGCCTCGACTGGTCATGCTGGACGATTATCGATCTAGAAGCCTACATCGACGGCACGTTGCTCATTTTCACACACCAAGATGTGCCCGGAATCATTGGCAAAGTGGGCAATGCCTTTGGCAAGCACGACGTGAATATCGCTCAAATGGCGGTGGGTCGGGCAGGCAACCAGCCGGGTGGCCATGCGATTGGCGTACTCAACCTCGACAGCACGCCCGCACCAAGCCGCTCTGGAGGAACTGATGGCCATCGATGCGATCCACAAGATTCAGGTTATTGAATTGCCTGCTGTCGGACAACTACCGACTTGGTTGCGCTAGATGGAACGTGCACCTCCAAAGTTCAAGGAGTAGCGTCGTGGCTCGCGAGTCGATCATGAAACCGGAAATGCCCGAGGAACGACAAGGATTCCGCGTTACGCCCGAAACGGATCGCCGATATGGTCGGCCAGCGAGAGGTCATCGAGGTTCTGCAAATAGCGATCGATGCAGCCAACAAACGCGACGAACCCTTGGGGCATATCCTGTTTGACGGCCCACCCGGCTTGGGCAAGACGACCTTTGCCACCTGCATTCCGCGCGAGATGGGTGTTTCCGTGCAACTGGCCAGCGGGCCGGCCCTGAAGGCTCCCAAGGATATCATTCCCTACCTGACCAATCTCGAAGATCGCTCGGTGTTATTTGTCGATGAAATCCATCGCCTGCCCAAGGCCGTGGAAGAATATCTTGTATACGGCCATGGAAGATTTTCGCATCGACATCGTCTTGGGTGAAGGAGTTAGCGCGCGGACTCTGAATCTGCAGCTCAAGCCCTTCACCTTGATTGGTGCGACGACGCGGGCCGGTATGCTCAGCGGCCCACTCCGCGATCGCTTTCAACTGCGTCAGCATCTTGGGTTTTATTCACACGGCGAATTGACGGAGATACTTTGCCGTAACGCCAGCAAACTGGGGGTTGAAGTGGAGGACGACGCGGCGCACGAGATCGCCCGTCGCAGTCGCAGTACGCCGCGCATCGCCAACAATCGCCTGCTGTGGGTCCGCGATTATGCGGTAGCCAAAGCCGATGGTCGCGTTACCTTGGATGTTGCCAATCGGGCCATGGAGATGACAGGCATCGATCGGCTGGGCTTGGACCGCCAGGATCGCCGCTACATCGAGACCCTGATTCGAGTATTCAGCGGTGGGCCTGCCGGCATCGAAGCCATCGCGCACACCATGAATGTTTCGTCGGATACATTGGTCGATGAGGTTGAACCGTTTCTGCTGCGTAGTGAGCTGATCATCCGCACGACTCGCGGGCGCTGTGCCACACCCCAAGGTTTTGCGCATTTAAAGATCGAGCCCAGTCGCCAACCGGGCGACACCCAGGACCTGCCCCTGTTTCCCGAGGAATGAAGCCAGCTAGCCGAGGCTACAGCTTCGTTCGATAAATAACAGTCGCATCCTCAATGGTGCCATCACGCTCCGCCGTGATGCTCGAATGTAGCCATCATGCTCCGTCATGATGATCGCAAGACAAGAATGTACTCATCACGCTCCGCCGTGATGCCCCAGGATATCCTTCTCATCACGCTCCGTCGTGATGCTCGCCGGACAAGAATGTACTCATCACGCTCCGCCGTGATGCCCCAGGATATCCTTCCCATCACGCTCCGCGGTGATGCTCGCCGGACAAGAATGTACTCATCACGCTGCTATGATGCCCCAGAATATCCTTCTCATCACGCTCCGCCGTGATGATCGCCGAAAAAATTAGACACTCATTATCGAACGATGCTAAGGCACTAGGTTGAGACTGTCCGAAGACATGAAGGGCAACAGGGTGCCGGTGGCCAAGCGCAGTTGGGCCAGCCACAGCATGTTATCCGCTTGGGCCCGTGCCCATTCGTTTTCGGCTTGAATTAGCTGAATCTCAGCATTCAACAGCTGGTCCAAGAGCAAGCTGGTGGAGGTGCTGTCCAGCGCTGCAAGCTGCCATCGCGTGTGCAAGTATTCGCGTTCTGCGTGAGTGGCCTTGGTCGAACGGACGGCAGACTCCAATCGCTGAAAGGCGGCGCTCACGTTGGCCAAGCTGCCCTCGACCTCGGCTCCCGTCGTTAGCAGTCGGTCGTCTAATTCGAGCAGACTGCGGCGCAATTCTAGTCGGCGTTCGCGCAAGATGGCTTGGGCCGTTATATTGCGATAGGGTCTGAGGTAGGTTACACCCGCGGCATAGCTGGGGGCACCTGTCGAGAATTGATTGCCGAAGGACTGTACGCCGTTGTAATTTCCGGTTAAGCCACGCACATAACTTTCGAGCACCAGATCCAGCGTCGGACGCAGCTCATGCTCGGCGACCTGCAAACGCACGCGGGCGGCTCTCAGTTCGGCATGAATAGCGCGAATCTGCGGATTGTTGTCCAAGGCGATGCTCAACTGATCCGCCTTGTCCAACGATGATGCCCAATCCGCTGTGGGGGTGCTGGGAATCACATCGCCCAGACTGCGATCCCGCAGCTCAGGAGCCCCCACCGCGGCCCGCAACTCGGCCTCCGCGGACAGAATGCCGGCCAAGGCGTGAGCGAGATTTGCCTCTTGGTTAGCGATGGCGGCTTCGCAGCGCAACAACTGGCTGCGCAAGCCGTTCAAATCGGCGCGGCCAGACAATTGCCGACGCAAAACACGTAGACTCTTCAGGCCAGCCTCGATCTGCGCGTGGGCTGCCCGCGCGGCGTACAGTTCCCAATAGGCCCGCGTGATGCGGAAGGCGTGTTCTTGTATTTTTTGGGAAACGTCAAAACTGCTTTGGTCGGCTTGCAAGTTGGCAATCACAATCGATGATCGATTGTAGGCCTCTCCACGACCTCGAATCAGCGGCTGTGTATACCGCAGCATCATTGTCGAGTCGGCTTGATTGCTGGGTACAAAGAAGGCTGAATTACTATCATGAAACAAGAACTCTTGAAAAAGCTCAGCTCGTCCACCCCGCGTATTTTTTCCGCGAATACCGGCGCGGTTTTCCCATAAATTCTCATTCAATCGCGGACCGTTGCCACCGGTCAGCAATTCATTGCCCACCGGGTCAGACGTGTCGTGGAAGATCGAGTCAACAAAGGTGGATGCGTCGAACTCACCGCTGGCCTGCATCGCCCGTGACTGTAGGATCCGTGGCGCGATAGCTTCCGCTTGAATGTAGGGCGAGTATTGGACGGCTAACCAAATCAGTTGCTCCAATTCCCAACTGCGACCCACAAAGGCTACATGGTCTGCCGGGGTCGCTGCGCCCGAATTCAAAGCCAACGATTCGCCGCTCATGGCACTCGCCCACCAGGGTCGCGTCAAGGGTTCGACGTTATCCGGGCGGTGCAATGGTTGTGGCTGGAGATCGCCCAGCAGGCTTTCTTCAACGGGAGTGGGAATCTCTGCCCTGGGTGCAAGGATGTCTTCTTCTTGTCTATCCGAGTCGGCGGACGGCTTGAGCAGGATCGTGGAAGGGATTGGAGGAGAACGTCGCTGTAGCTCCAACGCGGGTAGTGCCTCCACGATCGTTTGCTGTCCTTCAGTCGCGGGGAGATCGGAGGGACTCGCATCGCTTTGAGCGACTGGCGAGCTACACCCGGCCTAGAGTGTTGCGAAAAGTTCTGGCAGTGCAAGCCCCGGGCTGTCTTGGCTGAAAACGACATGCACAGCCCCAATCGCGTGGACAGCGATAAGCAAACAGCCTGTAAGACGAGTCCTTGCCAGCCACCCCACGAGATTCCTTTCTCAGCAACGCATGGCCCCGGGCGAGCCGAGTGCATCGACTGCGTCAGTCTGGAGGTTGTGCAAGTCTCCGGGGAATCCCCCGGCAATGATGCGGAAGTCTAGCAACTCCCAGTCCGACCTCTGCTGACTGCTTGGCGCCCAAAATACGTATGCAATTTCGATATGGTATCTATCTTCGGATATCGATATCTGGCTCCTGATCGCATCCGGTCAAGTTTTAACAACCCGCCTGAGCGCCAGGGTGCTAGCCACATAAGCCCAAAACTCTACTTAATCCGAAAGGTTTACCGCAGCAGTGGATGAAACGCCGCAAATCACATGGACGTAGATTGAACCTGGGTCTGCGGCATCGAAACTCTCTGTCGTAGAAGACCCTCCGGGGTACACCTGCGCGGCTTCACCAACCCAGCCTTCGCAGCGCGATGCTGGGCTGTGGAATACTACGCCTCCGGCGTAGGTTAGGACTCATCCGCAATGGAATTCTTGCACTCCGGATGGACCGATGCACCGCTGGCTGGCCTACTTGCTGGCAATACGACTTGCTTTGGTTTGGATTCTGCAGAGATAGCTGTCGGCTGTGATGTACAGCCAACCGCCGGGGCCAAAGCTGCAGTTGCTCGTTCGCTCACCGGTTACGATCCGCCCCAATAAGCTGCGCTTCGGGACTAAAAACATAGACGCCACCTGGACCACTGGCCCAGATATTTCCTGTGGCATCTACTGTCATGCCATCGGGCAAACCGGGTTCTTTGCCAACGCGATCGGTGGCGTTGTAGATCTCCCGCCCCTCACCCAACTGGCCATCGCTGAGCACGGGAAAAGCCGTCCAGTTCGCCTGTTCGGGGTTCGACTGGGCTACATACAGCGTTTTTTCATCGGGTGAAAAGGCAATCCCATTTGGACGTTCAATGGCCTTCGTCAACAGCGTGACTTGTCCGCTAGGGTTGACGCGATACACGCCGCAAAAATCCAATTCGCGCATCGGGTCATCGAATCGCAGCGGCAGACCATAGGGTGGGTCGGTGAAATAGATATCGCCGTTGCTTTTCATGGTGCCATCATTGGGACTGTTCAGTCGCTTCCCCTGGTAGCGGTCGGCCAGCGTCAACTTGCCACCGCCCGTGGTCAGCAGGCTGATGCGTCGGTCACCGTGCTCGCACATGACCAGTCTACCCGAGCGGTCCAGGAACAACCCGTTGCTCCCGGGTTCAAGTCCATAAAAGGCAACACCGGTGTAGCCCGAGGGCTTCATGAACAGGCTGATTCCTTGGTCTGCCCGCCATTGAAAGATACTATTGCGTGGAATATCGGAGAACAGTAGGTAACCCGATTCATCGCCCACCCACACGGGCCCTTCGGTCCAAGTAAAACCGCTAGCCAGGACTTCGAGCTTAGTTTCGGGACTGACCAGTTGGTTGAACTGTGGCGTTAAGCGCTCGATCGATCCAAGCGTTTGTTGCGCCTGCACAGGCGCACAATTCCCGGTGGCCAAAGCCATGCCACTTAGGCAGGCGATTATTCGTCGTATGTGTTCGGTCATGGTCAGTCTCAGCAAGTTAGGGGTCTCGATCAATGAAGCTTACGGACAAAACAACAAACTGGAAAAACGTTTTTATCAAGCCCCGCTCCGCCGGGCCTGCAGGGCGGCGATCCAAGGGCCAACGTAATGCCCGTTATCGTGAAATGTTCGTCCACTGAAAAGGTTGCCATCTATAACGCAGGCTTCGTCCACAAAGATGCCGCCACAGACCTCCAGATCAAAACGACACTTGGCCACGGTCGCCATCCGTCGACCGCGAACACAATCGGCGTAGGCCGGGATCTCGACGCCATGGCACACACTGGCTACCGGCTTGTTGGCCGCAAAAAAGTGCTTGGTCATGCGCACCAAATGTTTATCGTAGCGAATATACTCGGGTGCTCTTCCGCCCGAAAACATGATGCCTGCATAGTCCTCCTCCTTGACCTCTGCAAAGGGTACATCGCAATCCAGGGTGTAACCCTCCCACTCCTTGGTAATTGTCCAGCCAGGTTTTACCTCGTGCAAAACCAATTGGTACTTGCGTTTCTCCGGCGCCGTCACTACCGGCTGGAAACCGGCTTCTTGCAATCGGAAGTAGGGATACATAGTATCCAACAGCTCGGTGGCATCGCCGATCACAATTAAAACTTTTTCCATGACTAGGCTCACGCAAGAACGAATGGTAGGGGTGGATGTCCGCGCTGAAGCAGGCGGTGTTGGCTTCTACTAAGCATTATGCGCCGCAGCGGCTGAGGTAATCCCTGGCGCGGTTGATTTCAGCGCTTACCTCTGCAGCCGTTTCCAGGATGGGGATACCGCGAGGCACGGGATGCATGAAGATTTCGGTCCACCCATTGTATTGAATGCGTTTTAGCGCGGCGATCAAGGGTGCGAAATCCAGGGAGCCTCGCCCGGGCATTTGCATCAGCTCCTGTTCCTTGGGCAGCCGCTGCATGCAGCCCTGGCCGTGCTCCCAGGCATAGAAAACTTGAATCGCATTCCCGAGGGCTAAGATCAGGGCTGCCAGTTCTTCTTCCTGCTGCGGCAGGTGGTAGGGTGCCAAAGCGATTTTCAAATGAGAGCTTGGTGCGAATTCTGCCAACCACTTCAACGAGTCCGCTGAATCGATCAGGTTGTTGGCATGGTTCTCGATGGCAATCGTTACTCCCTGTTCCTCGGCCACTGCCAAATGCGGCTTCATTTTCTCACAGAATTCGGCGACAGCTTGTTTCAACTCTTGGCCTTTTAGATCTTTAGGCCCGGCTCCGCCGGTGACCATGGTGTGGCACTTCAATCGACCAGCCAAGCGCATTTCTTCTTGCAGGCCAAAGGGTCCCAGCGGGTATTGGGTGATACAACCTAGTTCAACCCCATGCTTGTCCAGCAATTGCTGAAACTTTTCCTCCCCCAAGTCGGTCAATTGCTCACGCTGATTGCCATGTACCTTGGGCCAAATGTCGATCGCCTTAGCGCCGATTTTCTTTACTTCCGGCAGGATTTCGCCCACATACATATAGCCGTACATGCATGACGCGAGCATGTAATTCGGCTTGAAGGGACCCTCGTCGGCTCGAAGCAAGTCGGATCCAGCGGTGGTGGCGCCCACCGCCATGGCAGCCGCTAGTTTGCTAAAGTCACGGCGACTGGGGCGCGTATTCATAAACACTTCTTGCCTTGCTTTAAGAAGGGGACTCCCAAATGCATGAGTTCGCCTGTATCTGGTTTGTAAATGAGGCTGGGAGAGTACTGCGTTACATAAGCTCGCCGCATGCGCTCGGTCGTGTTGGCGCCACTGCGGTGAAAGCACAAGGAACTGAAGACTACCAAACTGCCTGCTGGCACGACGGCCGGAACGCCCGGTAGCTCGCCAAAATAGCCAACTTTGTCACCCGTGAGTGGATCGCGGATGTGTTCCACCAGCGTGCGAATACCGATCGTAGAATAGGGCATGACGTAGGCGGTGCCGTTTTCGATCGTCATGTCGTCTACCGCGGCCCAAACCGTCACGTAGGGCGTGTGCGGGAAGCCAAGATAGCCACTATCCTGGTGCCAAGAAAAGTGGATTCCCTGCTCCGCGGCTTTGACGACATATTGGTCGTAGAACAAAAAGGCCGTATCGCCTATCGTTGCGCGGCACACTTCGGCCATCAAATCACTAAAAATATATTCTCGCAATCGTGGTGCTTGGGCATATTGTTTGGCGATGTGATAGCGTTTACCGCGGTGGGAGATGTGAATGTGATCCGTCTGCAGGCGGTCCATCTCGCGGTGCATGGCCTCAATCAGCGTGTCGCAGGCATCCCTCAGGATTTGCAGATGTTCCGCGGGTATGGCGTGCTCGAGGATGAAGTATCCTTCGTCAATATACTGTTGCCGCTGCTGTTCGCTGATCATGCTTACTCGCTTGCTTGGACAAATAGCCCTGGTTAGGCGATCTCATAACCGGCACGTTGTTCGCGGGCCAGCCAAGTTTCCGCTTGCGGATCGTCAACAAAATGCTGGTCTGTCGGATTCCAGTTCAGCTTGCGACCCAGGCGCATGGAGATATTTCCCAGATGGCAGGTGCTGACACTGCGATGCTGACTTTCAACATCGGAAATTGGTACTTGCCTGGATTGCACGCAGTCGAAGAAATTCCCCATGTGGTTGATAATCGCATCCAGCTTGCCAGCCCGTAATGGTCGCTCGCGGTGATCGAATTCGTAGGCCGTCCAATCCTCTGGCGGCAGCGGGTGTGACTCCAGTTCGTCAACCGGTTTGCCGTCCAGCGTACCACGATTTACGAAGATACGACCTTGGTCGCCGATAAACATGATGCCGTTGCGACCGGTATCGCTGACGGTCATCAGCACATCGTTGGCGAATTTATAGCGCGCTTCAAAGTCGATGGCCACGTTATATCCTTGCTCTGTGGTTGGCATTCTAGCCTTGCCGTCAATTTCGATCGGCAGGCTGTCGATGGCCCACTGCGCGATATCTATATGGTGTGCGCCCCAGTCGGTCATCTGGCCACCGGAATATTCATACCACCAGCGGAAGGTGTAGTGGCTGCGCTCTTCGATGTAGGCCACGTCCGTAGTCTGCCCCTGCCATAAATCCCAATTAAAGTTGGCCGGGATCGGACGAGGCTTGAAGGGGCCGCCAACCACATTCTTGCCCAACACGACCTCGACCCGTTGTAGCTTTCCGATACGCCCTTGGCGGACCATCTCCACAGCTAGTCGGAAGCGATGATCGCTGCGTTGCCAAGAGCCAACTTGGACGACGCGTCCGGTCTGCTTTACCACGGACTGCAAAATTTTTCCCTCATCGATCGTCAGCGTTAGCGGCTTTTCGCAATAAACGTCTTTGCCAGCTCGACAGGCATCAATGAGCATCTTGGTGTGCCAATGATCGGGTGTCCCAATACTGACGACGTCAACGGCAGGATTAGCCAAAAGATCTAGATAGTTTTCATAGTCCTTGGGCGTGCTACCAAAAGCCGCTTTGACCGGATCGCGAACATTTTTGTCGACATCACACACGGCCACGATATCGCCGTACAGGGCAGCCTTGTTGGCGATAACACTGCCCTGGTAGCGAAGTCCAATGCAGCCCACCCCCAAACGCTCGAGAGAACTTGCGCTAGCTCTTCGGGCGAGCGAACTGGTATGAACGCCCAGGCCAGCCAGCATGCCTAATCCGATGCCTGAGCCAAGGAACCGTCGCCGCGAATGCTTGCCCATAGTGCGTTCTCCGTTGAGTTGATAGGTGTTGCATGAGAGGTCGCTGCCCGAAGCGCCCGATGCTCAGGGTTGTCCCACTGCGGCTCGCAGGATGGGTTCAAAAGCATCCGCTTGCCTCATGAATCCCAAGTCACTGGCGTGCGATGCGTCGGTTGAGCCCTCGGAATCATCGCCGTACAGCGTGTCGCCATGGATGTAATACAGATTTTGCACGCCGTCTGCCTTGAGCCTGTGATAGGCATCTGTCAGCGCGGCGTGGTTGTCGGTATGGAACTGTCGCTTGGCTGGCAGGATCCAGTCATTCGAAAAGCGGCGGTCTTCGACCAGCACGATGGGCGTGGAGGGCTGCGCCGCTCGCAACTGCTTTACCAAGGGGACGCATTTCTCGCTAACCTGCTCGGGACCCATGTTGGGTAGGCAATCGATGACGAAAGCCGCTGGATCGAGCTGTACTAAGAATTCGCCGACGGCGGCATCCATTTTTCCATTGCCAGAAAAACCAAGGTTCACCACCGGCATGTCCAGTCGGCGTCCCAGAATGGCCGTATGCACGATGCCCGGGCGGCTAGCGCAAGCTCCATGGGTAATACTCGTCCCGTAAAACACGATTGGTTTTTGGCGGGGTGCCAGGCCTTCGAACCTGCTGCCCTCGGCCACACCAATGCTCAGGAATTCGACGCCATTGTAGAGCGGCAGATAGGCAGCGTACTCGCGATAGCCAGGTTCAAGACCACGGATGATCTCCGCCTTCACCTCTTGCGCGGCTGGTTTGGTAACCTGAACCCAGCGCCAGTGGCCAGCCTCATCGCGGGCGTAGAGATCTACACCACTGACGCCCGTAGCGGGCATGTGCGGCATGGCTAGATTGGCATCGAGCAATTGGTAATGCACATGAATCGCGGTGGCGTCAGTCTTGAATCGCACCATCATCCCAGCGCTATCGCGGCTCAAATTCCAAACGTTGGAGGTGACGCTCTGTTGGGCCGCACTCGGCAAGCGATCGAACCATCGCAATCGCTCCTGTTCGGGCAGGATGCGGCCCTCCACTCCCCATTCGCGGACATCATGCCAGCTCAAGCCATCGGCGGCAGCTTGATTGACAGCCAAGGCGGGATCCAATTCCGCCTTTTTGGGTTTCTCCTGGGCAAAGCCGCTCGCTATCGGACAAAGCAATAGCAGGCACAAATAGAGTGCGTTTCTCATGGTCAGCATCTGTGTTAGAGGTGGGGGTGGTTGGCGGGCTGTTCGCTTGTGAACAGGTTTTTTAAGCCGCTGATCCTATCGGCTAATGGATTCATTAAAGTCTTTGGAGATCAGTGGCAAACCGCTTCTCCTTGACCGGCAGGTTCGAACAACTGCTTACATTCCAAATGCGCGTCGTCAAGACAGGTGCGTCGGCTTGGGAACGAAACCAGCCACGAGATCCGCGCCTGTGGGTGGCGGATATAGGCTATACTATAACCAAACAATCCGCCTGCCGCATTCCCGCCTGGGCCCCTAACCACAGAGCCAACCGGTTGTTCCTACTTAAGAGGTCGTCCGGTTCAGTGAGTGGCGAGGCGCTAGCCGTCGATGGTTTTGGAATTCCCAAGAACCGGCGGCCAGCGGCTCGCCGCTCACTTCGACTGGGGATTCGCTTGAGGAGTGGAGCGGACGAACTCCCCTACCCCGGCTGACGAGTCTAAGCATTGATGATTTCTCAAGAACGCATTCCAATTGAACGACGGCTAAGAATCAGGCTCCTGTTGACGCTGGTCATGTGTTGTGGGACGCCCGCCGGGCTACAGGCTTCCGATCCGCCGCAAGTTAGTTTTGCTCGGCAAGTGCTGCCGATCCTTTCGAATAAATGTTTTGTGTGCCATGGCCCCGATGCGGAAGAGGGCATGCTGCGGCTGGACTCATTCGAATTGGCAACGCAAGATCGTGGTGGCTACCGTGCCATCGCTCCTGGTTCGACCGAAGAGCAGACTGTTTCCGATAGCGAGTTGCGGAAGAGGATTCACAGCGAGCAGGATCCGATGCCGCCAGCGGACGCTGAGCAACAGTTAACTCCCGAGGAACGTTCCGTACTGGACCAGTGGATTTCTCAGGGAGGCCGATATGACCGGCACTGGGCATTCGTACCTCCGAAGAAACTGCTGCCGGTGGAGGCACAGGCGTTGCAGCCTAGTGCAGTCGTTGATGCATTGATTCGTATCCCGCTCGACGCCAGGCAGGTGCAGCCTGCCCCCAAGGCAGAGCGTCATGTGCTGGCCCGCCGCGCGGCCTTGACACTCACAGGCTTGCCGCCTGAGCCCCAAGCACTGTCGGCGTTTCTCCATGATCCTCGCCCAGACGCTTTCCAACATTATGTGGATGGACTCTTGAGCAGCCAACGCTTTGGCGAGAATCAAGCGCACTATTGGCTGGACGCCGTCCGCTACGGCGATACGCATGGATTGCATCTGGATAATCGGCGTGGGATTTATCCCTATCGAGATTGGGTCATCTATGCTTTTAACAATAACTTGCCCCTGGATCAATTCATCACCTGGCAGATAGCCGGTGATTTGCTGCCGGAACCCAGCTTGGAACAGTTGGTCGCCACCGGCTACGTGCGGATGAACCCGACTACCTCCGAGGGAGGTGTGATTCCTGCCGAGTTCCAGGCCAAGAATAATTTCGACCGCACCGAAACCTTGGGTACTGTTTTCCTGGGTATGACTTTGACCTGCGCCCGCTGTCATACTCATAAGTATGATCCGATTCAGCATGAAGAGTACTACAAGCTGTTCGCGTTTTTCAACAGCACTCAGGAAAGCCCTTTAGATGGAAACAAATACGATTACGCGCCCACCATCCGTGCGCCGCGCGATCTGCAAGCCTGGAGTCGTTGGCGAGAATTACAGAAACAGCGAGATGAGTTGCTGGCTGAATCCAAGCGACAGCTGGAAAAGGTCAATGTGGCCGTCGATGCATCCTTGAAGGGGTTGCAGAAGGCCGAGCCAGATCGACAACTGGACCTCTTGGAACAACTGGGGCCGAATTTGGCGGAAATGCAGTCTCAGTTGTCGAAGCTCAATGAAATGCAAACAGAATTTACCACCACGCTGGTCGCTGCGGAGCTTAAAGAACCGCGGACAACGCAAGTGCTTTCCCGCGGTGAATACGATTTGCCAATCGGTGAGCCGCTAACGCCAGACGTACCTCTGGCGCTCGGTAGCTTTCCCAGCGACGCTCCGCGCAATCGACTGGGATTGGCACAGTGGATTACCGCACGTGACAATCCGCTGGTCGCTCGTGTGCTGGTCAATCGTCTGTGGCAGCAGGTGTTTGGCCACGGTCTTGTTCGCACGCCCGAGGATTTTGGATTGCAAGGACAACAGCCCACCCATCCCGAATTGCTCGACTGGTTGGCTGAGGAGCTGCACGATAGCCAGTGGGACCTCAAGCACATGCTGCGGCTGATGTTGCTGAGCGAGACCTTTCAGCAAAGTTCCGCTTGGCGCCCAAACTTGGATGACCCTGAGAACCGCTTGTTTGCCGCGGCCCCAGCTATCGCTTGGATGCCGAGGTCTTGCGCGATATTGGATTGTGGTCTAGTGGTCTGCTGGATCCGAATATGGGCGGCGAAGGGGTCAAGCCCTATCAGCCCGAGGGCTTGTGGGAAGCGCTGGCACATCCGGCCAGCAACACCAAGAAATACGATCCCGACAGTGGTCCTAAACTCTATCGACGCAGCATCTATGTGTATTGGAAGCGTACCAGCCCACACCCCATGATGACACTGTTTGACGCGCCCAGCAGGGAATCCAGCTGCGTGCGTCGCTCGCGAACCAACACCTCGTTGCAATCCTTGGGACTGCTGAACGAATCCCAGCGAGTCGAAATGGCCCGCAAGTTTGCCGAACGACTGCTTTCGCACGCCGCCGACGATAATCAGCGTCTTGATTTGTTATTTACCACTGTGGCCTGTCGTCCACCCACGGATAGCGAACGCATGGCCGCCACCAAGTTGCTGACGATCATGCGCGCTCGCTTTGAAGACTCGCCACAAGACGCTCAGCAACTGCTGAGTATCGGCGAAGTAGCGGTGGATCCAGAATTCCCCAGCAGCGAACTTGCCGCCTGGTCACAAGTTGCGGCCACCGTATTGGCCAGCGATTTATCCATCATGTTGTACTAGGCTTTGTCCCCAAAGGGGTCTGACCCTCTCCGGCGAGGCCAAAAACAGGTGTAAATTCGACTCGCCTCCAAAGGGTCAGACCCCTTTGGGGGCCAAAGCCTAGTGCTCCGTTCAACTTTAATTTCGGGAAATCAATTGCAGGTTACGCCCGGAACGCAACTGCCCAGCGTTTGAACGCGGGGACTGCCTGGAAAGCGAGATTCATGATGCACCTACCATCCACCGAACATCGCCTGATGATGACCCGCCGGCAATTATTTGGCCGCGCCTCGTTAGGGGTGGGGACTGCCGCCCTGGCACAATTCATGCATTCCGATTTGCTGGGGGGAGAAGGCATAACCCCTGCGGCGGATTTGAATGGCGGTATTCACCACGTCGCCAAAGCCAAGCGTGTTATTTACTTGTTCATGAGCGGTGGTCCCAGCCAGCACGATATGTGGGATTACAAGCCCAAAATGCTTGAACTGGCTGGCCAAGATTTGCCTGCCGAGGTTCGCGATGGCCAGCGGATCACGGGCATGACCAGCGGGCAATCGACGCTGCCTGTAGCGCCCAGCAAATACAAGTTCACTAAGGTCGACAATAACGATCGCGGTGTGTGGATCAGCGAATTGCTGCCGCACACCGCCCGAGTTGCCAAGGAATTGTGCGTCGTGCACAGTACCTTTACTGAAGCTATCAATCACGACCCGGCCATCACCTACATTCAAACAGGCAGTCAGATTCCTGGGCGACCCAGTCTGGGTGCATGGCTCAGTTATGGATTAGGTAGTATGAATGAAAACTTGCCCGGCTATGTAGTGATGCATGCTCGCACCTATTTTGCCGAGCAGAGTCTGTTTGCCCGACTGTGGGGTACCGGCTTCCTACCCTCGGATCATCAAGGTGTATTGCTCCGCAGTACCGGTGACCCCGTCCTGTATTTGAGTAATCCCCGCGGAATTACCTCTGCCGATCGCCGCGCACAGCTCGATGCTTTGGACGCACTGAATCAATCGGTCTACCAACAATTTGGCAATCCCGAGATCCTATCGCGAATCAAACAGCACGAACTTGCCTACCGTATGCAGTCCTCAGTACCTGAGTTGCTAGATCTCTCACAGGAAACCGAAGAAACCATTCAACTCTACGGTGAAGAGGCTCGCACGCCGGGCACCTTTGCGGCATGTTGTTTAAATGCTCGACGATTGGCCGAACGCGGTGTGCGCAATATTCAGATTTTCCATCGCGGTTGGGATGCCCACAACAATCTTCCCAAGGAACACGAATCCCAATGCAAAGACATCGATCAAGCATGCGCTGGGTTGATCCAGGACCTGCGACGGCTGGGTATGTTGGATGAAACTTTAATTGTTTGGGGCGGCGAATTCGGCAGAACCGCTTACTGCCAGGGCAAGCTGACGGCCGAGAATTATGGTCGCGATCATCATCCGCGTTGCTTTACCGTATGGATGGCCGGCGGCGGCGTTAAGCCTGGCATTACCTATGGGCAAACGGATGATTTTGGTTACAACATTGCCGACGCGGAGGGCAATCCACTCAAACCACAGCCCACGAAGGAACATTGGACGCCAGGCACCATGCACATCCATGACCTAAACGCCACGATCCTGCATCTACTGGGCATTGACCACACCAAGCTCATCTATCGCTACCAAGGCCGCGACTTTCGATTGACCGATGTGCACGGCCATGTCATGCATGACCTTCTGACCTAACGTCCCCTCCGTTCGTAGTCCCGCCTGCAGGCGGCATTCACTTACCACTTACCGCTTACCGCTTACCGCTTACCGCTTACCGCTTACCGCTTACCGCTTACCGCTTACCGCTTCATGTTGGGCTTCAAACTGTGACGGCCAAGCCGATGGCCATACTCAAGAGCATCATGGCTGCGGTGTCGCGTATCGTCCAACGATCGCGAGGTGAAAAGCGCAGGTAATCCAGGACCTTGCCTGTTGGGCAACCATAGCGGCAGTAGGCCATGGGAACAAACAGTGAACTGCCCAGGCCGACTATGGCGATGCTGGTCGCCGCCAATCCCGATATCTTGAATAGCCAAGCATCAAAGGGCTCGATGTCGACCAGGCTGAAATCCAGGTGGAGCAGTACCACGCACAGGATCCACAGCAATAGCCCCATCGGCAGCAGTCTTAAAGCAGGCTCCAAGCGACGCGGAATGGACAGGCGCCATGGCAAGCGTCTACGCAGCAGTTGTTGCACAGCCCCATGCGGACACACATGCGAGCAATACAGATTTTTGCCGGTCGTGAGGGGTACCAGGCAAGCCATGAGCGCCAGGCAGACCAGACCGGTTGCGTGCTGCCACGGCACACCGTTTTGCATCCAGCCAGCCAGCATGGCCTGCGACAGCAAATCACCATTCATCAAGCCCAGCCACACAATAACCAGAATTCGATAGGTTCCGCGCATCTTGCGAGCGCGCTGCGATCCAGATAGACCCATACATATCCCGAACAATCCGATGCCCACCGTCGATAGATTGCGCAGATTGAAGTATTGTATCGCGGCGAATTGCCGGGCCGGTTCCTCTGCGGTCTGAGGTTGTTGGCCGCGAAGGTGCGCGCGGGCTGCCAAGACGATTCCCTCGGCCACGGCTTGACTGGTCATGGTGGCGCCACTCACCCCTTCGATGCCGGCTTGCTGGAGATCGATTTTCGAGACGTCCTCCAGACTTTGGCCACGAAACAGTTTGCGAAAACTGCGATCCGTGCGAACGTAGTCGATGTAAGGTTCGTTGTCGTAGCTGGCACCCAAACCGATACCCACAATGCGCCCTGCATTGTCCACCGCTAGCAGGCTATCACTGGGACCTTGATATCCAATAATATTGTCCGCGCTTGGAGCCGATCTCAGCACGCTACCGAGGACTTGCCCCTGATCGTCAAGAGCTTGCCACCAGTTACTTTCCACCACATAGGCGAGGCTATCAGCTTGCGCGAAGATCTGGCGCACCTGTTGTAGTTGTGGCGGATCGGGAAAACGCAAGGAGACGGCAGGTTGCCGCGTATCGTCCCGCCCCGCCGTACCCTGCAGCCGATGTTCGATGGATTCCCGCATAGCCAAACTGGTGAGTGTCGCGCCAGAAACAGCGTCAATGCCGCTGCCAGATTGTAATTGGCTGAGCGTCCTTCCCTGCAACTGTTCCAGCCAGCCGCTATCCCGCACGCGCTGCACGTGATCGCGGGTATCCCCACTGCTCAATATGACGGCCCGCTGCAGAATGTGCTGATTGTCGAAGACCAGCAGAAGATCGCTTGGGCCAGAAAAACCCAAGACGTGATTGCTATCCGGTAGAGTGCGTGCCACCAGGCCAATCTGGTTGCCCGAGCTATCCATCACGGGCAGCAGTCGTGTGCCTTGCACTTCAATCTCCGCTTGGAAACCGGCTGCACCGTCCAACAGGTTGTTAATTACAGGCAGCAACTGCTGTCCGTCTCGTTGTGCATCCATGTGGGCCACATATCGCTGGTGCTGGATGCGAACTATCAAAACCAGGCAGAGCAACATCGACATCCGCGCGAGCTGCAACAACCAAACTGTAGGTTTTGCGGGAACAGTGGTACTCGGCGATTTGGAAATGGAGTAAAGAATGCCGGCCATGTCGGATTATCGAGTCGGGCCCCGGCGTATCCACTGAACGGCGTCGGCATGCACATTGCCTTGGGCCCCCTTGGCAGACAACTCGACCGAGCACGATTCTCCGGGACCGATATCAAATTCTCCGAGGCTGATAAAGTTGTTTTCCAGGGGAGGTGGTTGTTGCATGTTGAGTTGACGGGGGTAGCTGCGTTTCCCGATGTTGACAAAGACTTGAGCTTGGCTGGCTCGATTTTCATGCGCTAGATAGGACACACGGATTTCATAGTTGCCTGCTTCGGGCTGTTTGAAATCATAGCGAATATGGGCATCCGCTGAATTGGCATAAACGTAGCCGTAGCCGACGAAACCCTTTAGGCCCGCTCCCTCGGTCCAATTACCTGACTTGGTGGCCTGGCGATCGTCGATAACCAATCCTTCGAGCTCATCTGGATCGATGCCTGGCATGGGACCAAGAGGGCCAGCCAACTTCATGGCATCCTCTGGAATCACGATGCTGGCATCCACACTTTCACGTTTGGCTTTACCCGGCAAGTGCAACAGTTCAATCAGCTCGTCCAGGTGACTGGCATAGACATCTCTCGGCTGGCAGTTGTGGGCGACGCAGATACTGGCCGCGCGGCCAACGACCTCTCCCATCATGCCGCAGGTCTTCATCACGCGAGTTGTGCCCAAGGCTTCGTGGGTCACACTGATATCGCGACCCGCCATGAATAAATTGTTGATATTCCGACTGTATAGGCAGCGGTAGGGTACCGGGATATCCGTACTCGCGGTCGATCCGACGATCGTGCACCGCGATGCTGATAAAGGGATTGTCGGCAAATTTCTGGGCGTATTCCTGTTTAGGGTAGTGCAAATCAATCGACCAGGTGCTGGGCACGAAACCATCGGGGAAATCCCGCTTGGAAACGATATCCTCTTGCGTCAGCACCACGTCTCCCAACAGACGCCGGGACTCGCGTGGGCCACCGATATAGGCCACCCAAGTCAGGATGGCATTGCGGTGCTCGGCGGCACCGTCGCGATTCTTCATCGCATTGAAGGCTCCGAACACCGCACGCAAATTGTGATCGCGAATGCCCTCTGCATCGCCCACGGCATCCTTGTCGAAACCGCTTTCCCAAAACCATTGGCCATGGTGATCGCGAGGATAGGGGAAATCCTCCATGGACAGATCCAAGGCCCAAGGCGTTCTTGGGAATTCGGTGGGCATGTCCGTTTCATCCCAGGTCCACATGTTGCTCATGCCCATCCTGCCCTCGGCTTCCATTTCCCAGTCGGCACCCGCCAGAAAGCCAATGGTGCCATGGCCGGTTGCATCGCAGAACAGTTTTCCGAAAAACTCCAATTGTTGGCTGGTACGCGTGTTAAAGGCTGTCACGGAAAGCAACTGTCCATTTTCGGCATGCGCGGCAAAGGCATGATGATTAAGAAATAGATCGATTTTCGATTCCGCCCGCACAATGGATTCCTTCAAATCATCTCCAAACTCTTCAGCGCGTCCCGGCGACTTGGTAGCGTGATCCGCGAATTCTTCGATGATTTCGCCAATGCGTGGGAAACGCCCGCGGCGAATATTACCCATGGCCCACACGCGAACTTCGCTGCTGCCATTGCCGCCCAACACGGGCCGATCCTGCAGCAAGGCGACTTTGCAACCCATCCGCGCGGCGGAAATGGCCGCGCCCATGCCCGCATAGCCGCCGCCGATGACAACCAGGTCATAGCCTTCGCGCCGACTGGCAACCGCCGACAATCCTAGTTGTTTGCGCCGCCAGTCGGCCAGTGGCTCCGAAGTATTTGGCGGAGCTGTACCCTCTGTACTGAAATAGATCGCATCACAGCGGCCATCGAAGCCCGTTAGATCGTGGAGCGCCAGTTGGACCGAGACTTCGTCAATCTCAACGATGCCGCCGTCATGCCAGAACCATTCATCTCCTCGCGTACCGAAGGTCTCTTTCAGCGGCTGTCCATTTATGAGCAACTGGAACTTGCCCGGCTGTCCCGGAGCCTGCCAGCGGGCCACCCAATCCTTGGTACGCACGAAAACGCGATATTTTCCCGGCTGCGGAAATTTCACCTGGGCAACCGCGTCTTCCACCGGTCGTCCCAGACCATGAGCCAGCAGGTAGGGCGAGCCCATTTCGCGGATGAATTGTGTGTCCAGCTGCCAGCCTCCGCGGCCCTCAAAACTTTCCGCTTCGACCAGCAAATCCGCTGCCTCGATGTGCGACATGCAAACCAAGACGAGAAACCAAGCCAGCCCGAAAGCGGAGCGAGACGAAGTAGACAACATCGCTGTAACCATCATCAAATTGGGGAATTGTGCCGGGTGTGACGCATGCATTATAACAATCCTGCGCACCAAATCCCCCACCCATCATGTACCTGCTGCGCCGCAAACCTTCCCCGTTGACTAACATGCACGTGATGGATGGCGGTTCGCCGCATTTGGGCGACGAAACGGAGAGTTTGTGCCGCGAGATCAGCCTTGTGTCCATTTTCGATTGACTGCGGCCTTTTCAGGGAACGTTAGACGGTTTCTTAATTACTTGGGGGAATAATGAGCAAAGTCGATAAGCTGGAGAGGTTGAGCGATGCGGAACTGGCACAGAAGCTGAAATCCTTTAGAGCACTGCAGATTACGGTGGCTGCGATTTTTGGCTTGATCATCTTGGCCTGGCTCGTTCTCGGTTATTGGCGGACGAACGTACCCGTTTTTGTCTCGACGGTTACCATGGGTATTACCTCGTTATTGATTACCAGCATGACACCGCGTCGAATCGGAGCCGAACTCGAGCGACGTAGAAAAATTGACCCTGGAAACTCCGCTTAGGCCTCGTTTTGGTGACCCAAACCGTACACACGACCAAGGGCAAGCGAAAGTTGTCGACGATTCGCCGCTGGGTACGCTACGGCTTTATCTCTTGGGCGATTGTGTCGACAGCCTGGCTAGCCAATTCAGTGCGTACGCAAGGGGTTGACGCTGCTTTGCTGAAAAGCAATGCGAATGTAGCCGTCTTCGATAACCATGACTGGATGGAATTCCGGCCGTCGAGTCAGAACCAGTCGGCAGGTCTTATTTTCGTTTGCGGATCAGGAATCGCCGCGGAAGCCTATGCTCCGCTGCTAAGGCCAATCGCCGAGTCAGGTTATGCAGTCTGCATCGTTCGCTTACCCCTGCGATTTGCCCCCTTGGAATCGCACAAGCAGGAAACCGTGGACCGGGTATTCCGATTCATGCAAGGCAATCCACAGGTTACGCAATGGGTGGTCGCAGGCCATTCGCTGGGCGCCGCTCTGGTGTGTCGTGCCGTCGTGTCCAAAGATCCGCGCATTGCGGGGCTAGTGCTCCTGGGAACCACCCACCCCAAACGAGAAGACCTCTCTGGGTGTCGGCTCCCGGTAACCAAGGTCTATGCCACGAACGATGGTATAGCTCCACCCGATGATGTGCTGGCCAATAGCCGGTTGTTGCCAGCCACTACCACATGGGTTGCCATCCCAGGAGGAAATCATTCACAATTCGGCCACTACGGTCACCAACTCTTTGATGGCGCGGCCACCCTATCCCGCAGTGATCAACAGCAAATCGCCCGCTCGGAAATGCTGGAACTGCTGCGAACACTCTCTGACGAGCTCAGCGCGAGGCCTTGAGAGTGGAAACGACCTCCTTCAGTTGAGCGAGGGCTTGGGCGTCTTCGGCCAACGGCATGTCGTGAAAGGCTGGCAGTAACTTGTCCCACACCAAATTCAACTCGCCTTGCATATCGCGGGTGTTGGCCGTGATGGCAACCACCGCGTCTTGCTCAGGTAGCACGATGCAGAATTGACCATCCTTGCCATCGCCACGATAGGCCTGGTGCCGGCAACGCCAGAATTGAAAGCCATAGCCTTGATCCCAATCGCGTTGGGGATCGCTGCCATTGGAAACCTGCTTCGAGGTTGCTTGCTCGATCCAGGCCGCCGGGATCAACTGCTTTCCATTCCAATTCCCATGTCTGCAAGTACAGTTGTCCGAACTTGGCGATATCTTCCGTACGCAGATACAATCCGTAGCCGCCGATCGAGATTCCCTGAGGGCTGTTATCCCAAGTTGGAGGATGAATACCCAGCGGCTCGAACAGTCTGGGTGTCAGGTATTCCAGCACGCTCTCTCCGGTCACTTTTTGCACGATGGCCGACAGCATGTACGTGGCTGGAGTGTTGTATTGAAAATGCGTGCCGGGTTTGTGAGGAACGTCGATGGGCCAGGAAGGCTTTAACCCAAGGAATATCCGACGTCAGCTTGACTTCGACTTGGTGGCCGGTCGACATGGTTAGCAGATCGCGGACGCGCATGGCCTTCAAGTTAGCCGATGGTTCGGAGGGTGCGTCATCTGGGAAAAATTGCAGCACCGGATCGTCAATACTCAGCTTGCCTTCGGCGACCGCCAGCCCAACGGCCGTCGACGTAAAGCTCTTACTGAGTGACCACAGCACGTGTGGTTTCACAGCCGACTCGGGCTCCCACCAGGCCTCAGCCACGACCTGCCCGTGCCGCACCAGCATAAAACTATGCATCGAATTCACTTGCCGATCGGCGGACTCGATGAAATCCGCAATAGCAGCCGATGAAACGCCCTGTGACTCCGGTGTGCTCCGCGGTAGGACGTCACTTTGGCCACTCGCGAATTCGAGCAGCAAACAGAAGTGGAGTAAAGCGTTAGCAAGTACACGTAGCAGTTTCATGAGGTCGCCAATTGTCGAGATGTTTTTCGCAGGTAGAGATGCTCACGCAGTATAGCCTTTTGTCAGCTTCGCATAGAATGTACTCATCACACTCCGTGTGATGCATTAGATAATCAATGTACTCATCACACTCCGTGTGATGCATTAGAATAATCACAGTACAGTACTCATCACACTCCGTGTGATGCAGATAATCACAGCCCTCGCCGGGCAGTCAAACTGAGGAGAAAGCGTCCGCAATGGATGGCGAAGCACTTGAAAAATGGAAGGCATCAGCCGCTGCCTGGATCAAGGACCAAGGCGAGCATGGCGATTGGTCGCGGCGGGCCATCCTGGATCCCGCGTTGGAGCAAGTGTTGCCGGATGTGCGCGACCGGACAGTGCTGGATGTCGGTTGCGGCGAAGGCCGCTATAGCCGCATCCTGAAGTCTAAGGGCGCTCGCGTTACCGGAGTCGATCCCGTGCCCGAGTTCATCCAGCATGCGCGGCGCCGCGATAGCGAATCCGTTTATGTTGAAGCAGCAGCCGAAAGCATGCCCTTACCCGACCAGCACTTTGACCTGCTTCTCAGTTATCTGAGCCTGGTCGATATCCCGGATTTGCGAACAGCCAGCGCTGAATTCAGTCGAGTGCTGAAGCCCGATGGAGAATTGCTCATTGTGAATATCAGTAATCTAGCTTCGTCCAGTGAGGGCTGGGTAAAAGATGAGCACGGCCGAAAACTGTTTCGCAGAGTAGACCGCTACATGGAGCATTTCGCGCTAGATCTCCAATGGCGCGGCATTCAGATCCGCAACTACCATCGGCCACTGAGTTATATCCTGGGCCTATTCTTCGAACAGGGTTTCGGTTTGAACCAATTTATCGAGCCGTTGCCGCATCCCGAGGATCGCAACTACGCCGATGAATTCCGCGTGCCCAACTTTCAGATTCTCGTCCTGCGTCGAACAAACTAGTGCAATGTCACAGCTAGGAAGTAGGGTTGGAAACATCAGCCGTTTTGGCGTTAGCCACGGTTTTTTCAAATACAACCGTGGCTAACGCCAAAACGGCTAATTCTAAAAATAAGCTGTGACAAAGCACTAGGGACTAGTGCTTCGTCCAACTTAAGAATTAGGGTTAGTCAAATCAGCCGATGGGCATTAGCCCCGGTTTCTGCAGAGGGAACCGTGGCTAACGCCAAAACGGCTAATTCTAAAAATAAGCTGTGACAAAGCACTAGGTACCGGAGCTACTATCCGCAGGCTTTTGCAGGCGAACCAACAGCCACTGTTCCGTCCGATCCGTGCCAAAGTGAATGAGGGCTGGCGCCTCGTCTTTGGTCAGATTATACAGGCCGGTTTCAACCACATCCTTCTTGTCGTCGCCAACGGTAAACGCCACTCTCTGGGTTTCCTTGTCGACGGATCCCTGAACGAGTTGATTCTTGTTGGTGGCTACGTCGGTGTAGTTACCCCGAATGATGCCCTGCTTATTCACCGCCAATTGAATCGTCACATCGGACTTGGTCGCATCCGTCTTGGTCAGCGCGAACACGCCCAGTGGCAACCAATCACCATCGGCTGGCGCCTGAGCTCCTGCGCCGGTCGAGGCCAGCTGCTCAGCTTGATCGTAATACTGCGTAGCAGTGCCTTGATCCTGGCCGTTGACATAGACGTTGTCGCCTTCGTATACAACGGTACTGCCATAGTCGTAGTAGGTTGGCGGTTGATCTGTGTAGCCCATGTACGCGGCAGCGGAATTCCAGGTGCAGGCATCCCACATGGCATTGGCTGCCCAGCCGGCGGCGAACCATGCACCAGGATAGCGACCATACCAGCCTCGATCGTACACGCCCCAGTGATTGTAATTGGTGCGCACGGCTGCGGCGGCCGTGTAGCGTCCCGCTGGGGTCACGCGAGCGAAGCCCGCGGCCACACCGCCCGCTGGACCTCGGGCGACAACTCCCGCCGCAGCGCCACCGTCGGGCCCCACAGCACCTCGTCCTGCCACCACACCGCCGTCGGGACCAACGGCGACGCCGCGACCCGCAGCGCCCCCATCCGCACCTCGTACTCCACCCACGGCAGCCACGCCACCGCCCGGTCCCTCTGCCACGGCCCGACCGGCGGTATTGCCTCGCGGACCCGTCACCGTTGCGCCTGCAGCCTCGCCACCCCTTGGGCCTGTGGCAGTGCCTGTGTTCACGTCAAAATTGCTGCCTCTTCCAGGATTATTGGCCAAACCGTGCATGCCGCCGTCGGAGGGCAGTCCCAAGAAACTGCTCAACTGATCACCACTGGGACGATTAAAATTACTCAGGCCACCTTGCGCTCCCGCACCGCCGAACGCATCCAAGCCGCGACCGGCACCGCCCGCACCGCCGAACGCGTCCAAGCCGCGACCCACCGCCCCCACCTGCGACCACCAAGCCCACCTGCACCGTCGAGTCCACCTGGACTGCGACCACCGGCCCCCCCAAACCCACCTGCGCCACCGAGTTCACCTGGACTGCGACCACCGGCACCTCCAAACCCGCCAGCGCCTCCGAACCCACCTGGGCTGCGGCCGGCGCCACCGATGCCACCTGCACCTCCAAAGCCACCAGCGCCTCCGAATCCACCGGCACCACCGAATCCACCAGGGCTGCGACCGGCGCCACCGAAGCCACCAGCACCTCCGAAACCACTGGCGCCACCGAATCCACCGCCACGGCTAACTCCTCCCCCAAAACCGCCGCCGCGTCCGCCACCGCCGCTGAACCCACCGCCACGTCCCCCGCGGGCCAGGCAATCCACTACGGGTACGCTCAGCAGCAGGCCGAGCGTCAAGGCACTAGTCATCATATGTCGGTTCATCAATAAACTCCCAAAACAGATTGATTTAAATAGAGAGGTGTCTTTACTTGGCTGCAGGCTGGCGTTTGAGGACAACCTCATCCGTATCCGCGATGGTCACGCCCCCCAGGACTCGGTTCAGCGACTGCCAGACGTAGGCATTTTCGTCCAAGCGTCTGAGTAGGTTGGTCGACGAGGTCAAGACGCCATCACCGGTGACTCCCTGCATGTCCGCCGCCCAGCCCTCGGGCGTTGGAACCAAAACGCCTACCGAATGTCCGCCATCGGGGCTAAATATCCACGTCTGCAGGCTCCTGGATAGCGGGTTCCAGCCAATCAACTGCATGCCTGACTGCTGGCTACCATTCAGCTGCGTCGTGGTAAAATCGCGTTGCACAAACTGCTTGTTGATAATCCAATGGCACACAGACTCGTGCTTGACACCATGTTCTTCCGCCGACCACTTGCCGATCAGAAACTCCAGATCCGCCAGGCTCTCTTGGGCCGCATTGGTATCCACCAGGGTGTCGCGCACGCTGGCCATTTTCCAAGCTCCATCAACCTTCACGTGCACCGCCGTGTAGTGGCCTAGGGCTGCCGAGGCGGGAGGGATTTGCACCAGGGTCGTGCCTTCCTCCATGGCCGCAGCACTACTCAGTAACTTCAGCGACTCTATTTGAATCTGCAATTTAGCCCCTGGGTTGTCTGCAAAAAAATCCGCATAGCCTTGTTGGATCTCTTGTTGGCCGATGTGCTTGAGACCTGTGCCATCGATGAACTCGCCGTCCTGTGTCCACTGCTTGGCCAAAGCGGCCGCGTCCGCCTGGTTGAATGCGTCGACGAAAGCTTGCGACTCCCGCCGGATAGCATCTAACTCGGGAGAGGAGGCGGCGGCAGATGGGGCTGCGGCTGGCTTGGTCACGGACTGGGCCCAAGCCCATCCGCCATGCAACGCACTGCTGGCGAACATGAAGAGGACGACATATCTCATGGAGAAGTTCCTAAAAAAAGGGGGTGAATGGAACTATAATTGGCTTACGAACACATAGTCTATCCCCGGTGCAGGCTCCTTGCACTCCACTGTTGAAGAATTACAGGCCCTCTGCTCTGCTATCTAGTGTGCAACCAGCTTCGCTTCCTGTTCTAGCGGACTGAACTCGCCCACTTGGGCCACATTTACGGTTTCTACACAAACGGTGATATGGTGCTCCGGCTTGGCCTCTTTGTGCAGGAATTCGAGAATAGAGTGACACACCTCGCTGGTAACGATGACCTCAATTCGCACCTGCTCCTGCTTGATAATCGTGCCCTTCCGCAAGTCGCGGCGTCCAGCCCCGGCGCACGGCTGGACGGTAAAGCCCGAGGCTCCGCGGGAAACGATCTCGGCCTCCAACCATTCTTCCAAATCCGTGGCGGCAACGATCGTGATGCGTTGGACAGTGCCTAATCCCCGGCGGCGAGCCGCATGCAAATTCTTGCTAAATGGCTGTAGAGAGTCCAAGCCGCGCAGCTCCAACCGCAGTCCGGCCTGTTCAAAGTCGCGTTGCATCTCCTGCAACTTTTCGATCGTGCTGTGGTCTACCAATTGCGCGTTGGAAACATCCACAATCACGTTGCGATGCTGAATCAAGCCGATCTGTTCAATCTGGCGACGAAAGGGAATCCAATTGCTAAACACGGCGGATTCGTTAGCGATGATCATACTCGTGTTGGCATCTACCTCCTGCACCTCGAGGAAGGGCTTGAACATAGCCCGCAATGGTACGCCATTGGCCATGTGGATCATCATCTTCAGCAGGATCCCGGCGGCAACACCAATCAGCAGATCGCTCATCAGCACCACCACGATGGTCGTCGCGAAAATGGCTAGCTGCTCTCTGCCGATCCGCCATACATGCAGGAATTCGTTGGGGTGGGCCAGTCGCGACCCGGTATACACCAGCATGGCCGCCAAAGCAGCCAGCGGAATACGGTGCAAGACGGTGGGGATCAGTGCAACGCATAGCAGCAGAAACACGCCGTGCCAAAGATCCGCAAAACGCGTTCGCGCGCCGTTGTCGATGTTAGCCTTGCTACGCACGATCTCGGAGATCATCGGCAACCCGCCGACGCCGGCGGCAGCCAGATTGGCGACGCCCACCGCGATGATATCGCGATTCATATTGGTCTTCCGCTTCCAAGGATCCAACAGCCCTACCGCTTTGGCGCTCAGCAAGGATTCCAGGCTACCAATCAAGAAGAAAAACATCACCCATTTCCAGGCTCTCAGCTCTCCCAAGCACGTTGAAATTGGGGTAGGTGATGTCGTCGAACATACCGAACATGCGTGTCGGCATTTTGACCAGGTACTGTTCCCCCAGTTGATATTTATGACCGGCCAGCGAGTACAGATGTTCGTGCAACAGGTCGAAGGCCATGCCCATGGGAACGGCGACCAACAACACGACCAGCGGGGCTGGCACCGGCTTCAGCACGGGAATGCTTTTCTTGATCCACGGCCAGGCGAACATGATGATCAAACTGACAATCCCAATCGTGGCGATCGCGGGATTGGCCTCGGCTATGTAATGCGGAAATTCGCGGAGCATTTCCAGTGGGTCGCCACTGGCTCCCAATACGCCCAGGGCCACCGGAAATTGCTTGATCATGATGATGATGCCGATGGCCGCCAACATGCCATGCACGGCGGCTGTCGGGAAAAACTCGCCCAAAATCCCCGCCCGAAAGATGCCGAACAGAATCTGTAGTACCGCCGCCGCAACACCGACGGCTAAGGCGGCCTGGTACGCGCCCCACGTCGGCAGCATCCCAACCACCATTCATGCCATTGCCGCCGAATTCCTCGACACAGCCCACGACGATCACAATCATGCCCGCTGCCGGGCCCTTGATGGTCAGCTCGCTGTTGCTGATGAATGTCGTCAGGATCGAGCCAATAATCGCCGTAAAGATTCCCGCGATCGGCGGAAAGCCACTGGCCAGGGAAATGCCCAGGCACAGGGGCAGCGCAATGAGGAATACCAGCAGACCCGATAGCACGTCGTACTTCATGTACGTCACGAAGCCATGCAAGTTGCCGCGTGGAATGTCTGGACTGGGAAGTTGTGACATGGGATTGCCTTAACGAATGGTGCTTTTATACGAACGCTTGGGCGCCAGCCCAACGCCTTTTTGTTTGATTAGCCACGTTGCTGCTGTTCACTGCATTGCCTCCTCATGTTCGAGGCTGTCTGCTTGGCTCTCCGAGTGCTCTTGTTCTCCCGGTAGGCTGATGGCTCGCGCCTTGCTCAGTTCGACGGCGGCATGATGTCGCGAAACGACACCTGGCTGCGGCACCAGCCCGCCGCCGAGAATCAACACCGACAGCAAGAGCACAGCGATCCGCTCTGCTGGCCGCACGCGAATCGAGACCGATGCATAGTGACGCTTGCCAGTGAATACGCGAAAGTAAGCCAGCATGATGGCGATGCCATTCAAGGCTGCCGCCAGGACGACTGCCGTACCAATCAGTGGATAAACGTCAACCACGCCCTCGACGAGTAATTCCAGACCAATAAAGCCGACCGTTGCTGGAAAACCAATCGAAGCCAGGCCGGTCAGCAGGAAAAAACCAGCCAACATCGGCATTTGCTCATACAGTCCGTGGAAATCCGCTAGTGATATACGTCCCAAGCGAGCTTCTACACCGCGGAGTGTGATACCAAAGCCGGTCAGCGACAGTCCCACGGAAAGCCACACACACAGCGCACCCGTAAATCCAATCGGTGTGGCCAATTCCAAACCCACCAACACCAGCGAGGCATTGCTCAGAAACAGGTAACAGAAAAACCGTCTCGCCTCCTTCTGAACCAGGGACATTCCCGCCGCGTAGACCGCGGTAATCAGCGAGACAATGGCAATGCTTTGCAGAGCCCAACTGGGTGCAATAGGCAGTACCAAGCGCATGGCCGCGTAGGCGCCTGTCAGGGGTGTCACGAACAGGATTGCGGTGCCAAAGGAAGCCTTTTCGAATAGGTCTGTCATCCACACGTGCATCGGCGCCACACCGCTACGGAGCAAGGCGGCGGCAGTCAACATGGCGCCTGCTACCAACGCGATCTCCCCGGGACGATGCGTCCACTGCAGCCAGGCGTATCCTATCAATAACAGACTCACATATACGGTCATGTGCAATACATAGACACGCGTGCACTTGCCGCGTTTGCGAAGTTCCACATAGGGCGGAATCGTCGCTAAAACCAGTAGACCTATCAGCGTCCACGAAGCTCGACAACTGAAGGTTGCCAGCAGGATCGCCTCGCTGAACAGCATCCATGAAAATGAGAATCGACCGAGTTTGGTTCTTAAGGTGGATAACGCGATTACCAAGTGAATCAGCGCCGCTAGCGGCAATAGCGGTGCACTCAGTTCATCAACCACAAAAGTCTCTTGATGAAAAAGCGTAGTAAACAAATCCCAATGATCGTGCGCCTCAAACTGGTGTAGGGAAGTAAAGTCAATCCACTCCCCAGTTGCCGTGATCAGCGTCGCCGTACAGATCGCAATAGTGGCTCGCCGTGCCAACTCTCCATCGCGGACCCAATGTATGACGATCGATCCCACCAGCGGAATCAGAATTGCCAATTCCATCCAGGGGAAATGTAATTCAGCCATTATGCTGCGCTCCCCGTCTTGCCCGCAGGCAGTTCTTCAGGATGGCGTTCCGCTTGATCCGATTCACGCGACGGTTCGCGAGAAATCCAGTCTGTCCAGCGACGTTCCATACTGTCCGACCACTGAAACACACGCACAAAGGGATGCACGATCCAATTGTCCAACAGCGTATCCAGAAAACCCCGTTCATAGCCCAGCCGATAGAACCACATGCGCAGCTGCCGAGGCAGGCTGTTTACCAACACACTGGGCTCGTGCGACAGGCGTGAACCAATCGCATTTTCCAGATTGTGATAGTCCTTCAGCAGACTCGGAGCGCGTAACAACTGCAGGGTTCTCAGGCAGGCGTGGCCGACGATGTGTATCAACGCCAAGTAGCGCAGGCCAAATCCAATTTCGACGACGATGATTCCCACCTGAGTCAGTGAGGCATAGGCCAGCGAATTCTTGACATCTGTTTGCACACGCGACATCAGCGAGCCACAGATGGCGGACAGCAAGCCAACGCTAATCACCAGGCAGCGTAGTAGCATCGATGCATCCAGGATAGGACTGACCCGCAATAATAGGTAGGCTCCCAAGTGGACCGACAAGGATCCATAGAATACGGCGCTGGATGGCGTGGGACCTTCCATGGCACGTGGTAACCAGCCCGAAAAGGGTACCAAGCCCGACTTGCCAGCCGCAGCAATCAGCAGCAAACAACCAACTATTAAGGCCGGATAGGCATCGATGTTGGCCACTCCCTGGGGCCAATCCCCCTGGCCAATCAACAAGGCAAAGTCGCCTTCGCCGGTCAACTTGTGCAGCGTCAGGGCGGCGATCAGAAACGCCGCATCCGCCAATCGATAGACTGACCACACGCGTTGTCCGCTGGAGACCGGACGCTCCCGCTCATGAAAATAGGCAATCAACATCGCCGAAGACAAGCCCACCAGTTCCCAACCAAAGAACAGTGTCTCAATTGTCCCGGCCACCGACGAGATGGTCATCCCAGCCACGAAAAAGGCATAGCACAAGAAGAAACGGTTGTAGCCCTCTTCCCGGTGCAGATAACGCCGCGTGAACGCCCCGACCACTCCGCACAGCACGAATGACAAGATCGTAAAAGGTACACTCAGTCGGTCAAATACTAATTTGATCTTAAAGTGAAAGTGTTCGGCAGGGATACTGATCCAATCGCCCAACTCGATCGGCACATTGCGTTGGTCCGTGGCCAGCATCAATCCCAGAATCATCAGCGAGGCCAATAGACCGACCACCACCGAGACGCTGGTTAGACGCGCGGTCACACTTTCGCTCAACGGACGTCCTATTAGCGTCGTCAGGCCAAGCATAACGACCAATAGAGCCGGAGCTCCAACTACGATCACCCCGCACAGAGTAAAGATTTGCTCAAGCACTGGCTTTAGCCTCCTGCTCACTCGTCGCCGAACTAGGAATGATCGAGGCGAATTCCAAGTGCTCGCGCAGCCGCGATACCATTCCCAGGAGGACTCAGCCCGTGGCAAGCTGTCACTTGCCAGCACATGCGGCACGAATTGACCATCGACAAAACGTGTCATGGTATTCTGGTGGGCGTCATACAGCGCTAGCTGTACCCAGCCGCCACGTACCAGGCGACCAATGATCTCAGAGTCCTGCATGATTTTTGTCATGCGGTCAACACTGGTCTCGATAATAAACAGGATCCGCAAGGGCTCATGGATCTCGACCATTTGCGCGGACAGTCCCGGTCGACTATCGCTGGCCGCGCCCGTCATCACGCCTACCAAGGCGGAAATGTTGTGCGGTAGTTTCGATCCGGAACCGTAGGCTTCATTGTCCACCGTGGAGAAATAGTACTCGAGGCTGATACCGGCACACACGGGGATCGCCGCCCCCAGGATGCGCGCCAGGATCGACGCGTTCGCGTCGTCGATAGCCGGATCGTAGGAGGTCAAGAACGAACGGCGATCGAGGAAAAGACCGCGACTCCAACTCCGCCGACCGACTACGCACATGGCGTTCGTAGCGTGATTGTATTCCGGCCGTGCCTGGGACAAATCCTCTGTCCGCTCTTCCACATGTTGCAGGGCTTGGCTTGGGCTCATGCCTAGCGGCGCCGATTCAAAACGTCGTGTTCGCTCATGGGCGTTTCGAGCCCGAGCATCATTAATGCTCGCCTCCACGCGACGGAAGAGTTCGCGATGGCTGCGTGGCAGTTGATCAAGATCGTAGTATTCGACTCGATCATTGCAAGTGTTGTGATAAGCACCCAAGAATCGCACCTGGACGGGTATCTCAATGCCAGCCTGTTTGGTCAGCTCGCGCACGCGTGGGTCGTTGGCCATGTGTGCAAAGGCCCTGGCATTGGGCCCGCCCCGACCGCCACTGCAGGCTCCGCAGTTATAGGCCGATTCATGCGGGTTATTCATGCTGCTACTGCCGTGCCCCATAAATAGAATCAAAGGCGAAAAGTCCTTGACCAAGCCGATGTCCTGAAGAATGCGGACGACGATGGAGCCCATCTCTTGCACCGAGTATCCCAATGCATCGTCTTCGGGCCCGGCTTGCTTCGCCACGCGTTCGATGTGCAGTTCCGTCGCGGGTGGTTGGACGATCGTCCCTACCAATGATCTCATTCGGGCGGTTAGGCGTGGAGCGAGAATGCGGGCGACCAATGGAAAGGTAGCCAACGAACCGAGAACCCCCGTTACCGCACCGCCCAGCAGAGTGCGCGAACGGGCATGCACCTGGTGCGTCATCTGACCCACCATCCGCCTGCGCTGTGAACGCCTTTCGCTGACATCGGTGGCCGAGAAGACGGGCTCCTCGCGGACATAATGTTGCGGGGTGATAACGATCGGACACAGCGGTCGATAGTGCGCTTCGGCCGCGCCTTGGTAATACATGGCTACCGCGAAAAATCCGGCTGCTCCAAATGTCTCGCACTCGGGGTCACACTCTTCCAAATGCCGCCGAAAGGACTCTTCGCGATCGTCAATACAGCATACCACCTGGTAGGCCGGAATCGAGGCAGCGGGCGCTTCGGCGCCTGCCGATGGGGCAGGCTGGTTATGCAGCAGAACGGCATCCAAGGCCGCTTGTCGATACTTCCGCTCATAGGCCAAATGGAACACACGCCGCCGCTCCATGGCAGGAAATGCTTGGATTTCTTTGATCAGCTGCTGCCATTGCTCGCCAGTCAGGTGCTCCAATTCACGTGGACTCCAACCACGCAACTGCGCTAATTGAAAGACACTAAACGCCAGTTGAGCCTGAGATTCGCCTGTTGGTGGCCGGATGACCTTGCTGGCTGCCTGCCGCAGTTCGCCCAACTCCGCTACACCCAAACGCTCTTTAGCCAACCAGCAGACGGCGTTCCTTTCCAAGATCAAACGCACCGCCAGGTATTCGAGCAGCGTTCCCTTGGGGGCAGGGCGCGGAGTCCACGGGGCGCTGGTTTCCATTTGCCATATCAGTCCCGCCCAGCCGCGGAGGGCAAGCAGGCTCTCGCGGACGTAGGCCTCCTGATTAACTTCCTCGACCTGTAGCAGCTTCAGTGAGTCTTCGATGGATTCGATCGCCGAAACGGGTTGCTGCAACAGTTGCCGCATTTGAGTGCGCAGCGGACGCAACCAAGGGGCAACGGGGGAAGCCGGGCATGCGTGCAGTTCGGCAAAAGACCGCAGGAATCCCTGCTCGCGATAGGGCAGCTCCCAATCCGCAAAGCCTTGATCCAGAAACGCAGCACAAAAACGGATCAGAATTTCGTTGACCATGCGGTCGCTATCCGTGCCGGTCGCCTCGAGCAGGATGTCGCGCTGACGTAGCCACGGTTGGTGCGAGTCCGTGCCAGCCGCCCTTGGAAATACCTCGGGCCGACGAAACGTGGTGCCCTGCAATACTCCTTCACTGCACACGCGCCACAGAAACCGCAAGACCAGCGACTCCCAGCGTTTTTCCGACCAGGATTCGACATTTCGCCCTTGTTCGGACAACAGCTCCTGCAGTATCCGGCAATTCTCGCCGTCCGGTTCCGACTCCCCAGCTTGCAGATCGCGCAGTACCCAGTGCTTGGTATCACGTATTAACCGCTCGCGAAATCTTGGATCGACTCCCTCGCAAAAACGATCTTGGGCATCGGTTTCAGCGATCAGCCACTGCAGCTCCATATCCGGTGCTGTCCGAATAGGAAACTCCAGCATGGCCAGTCGCAATGCGTAGCGTGTTCCAAAAGAAGCGACCAAGGTGTCTGCTGAGTCTCCCAAATCGTCGGCCAGCACACACTCCAAGTCCTCGACTCGGATGCGCCCACTATTGAGCAGTTGGCGGTAACGATCCTCGCTGAGATAGGGCTGGCTGTCGTAGACTTCACTACCAGCAATCACGGCTTGCTCAAAAG
Source organism: Pirellulaceae bacterium (assembly GCA_963707245.1). Lineage (GTDB taxonomy): Bacteria > Planctomycetota > Planctomycetia > Pirellulales > Pirellulaceae > Aureliella. The sequence goes on along the minus strand of CAVPPY010000031.1, from coordinate 50,367 downwards.
GCAAGTCTTCAAAAGCATGCAAGGTATTGTGGTGGACAAATACCGAAATCGGACCTTGCGAAGGCAGCAGGTGCGTTGCATGCTCGATCGCCTGAAGCAGCCGCTGACGCGAATCCTCGGCCCTTGGATGGCCTGCAGTTCGGTCAGCGGCGGGCGATGTCCCTGCAGCCCTGGGTGATTGGCCGGCTGCTTTGGGTGGCAATCCTGTGTTCAATGAACTCATCCTTCCTTCCTCGCGAGGTGCGTAGCTGTGCTTCATGGACGTATCGTGGGAAGGCAAATTCTGGCCAGTTCGAAATTGTTTGCTGCGTCGATGATTTGGTTGATCGAATACTTTTACAATGCAGCTTGAATTGTGACTTGGATTCTTAAATATTTTTAAGAAAGGGCTCTCTCTACCCGGCCTACCGACCCGCGTCAAATGTTTTCGCATAGCATGGAAGCTGCGACGCCGCTTTCATGACGCACCTTCGGTACACAAAACGGTTCTGAAACCCTCCAGGTGTCAGTTCCAACTGAAAAACTATTTCAAAAGGCTGCTTGACTCTCTCCGACCTCAAGAGTCCATAAGGCTTCGGGGGTTCTCCAAAGGGTCAGCCCCCTTTTTAAAACAGTTTCTGAGACAAAGCCAAGGATTCAAGTACGATGCAGCTGCTGCTGGTAGAAGACGACATGCTCCTTGGGAAGTCGCTGCAAAAAGGACTCTGCGAACAAGGCTTTTCATGCGTTTGGGTCAAGACCGGGCGCGAGGCAATTCGACTGGCCGCGGAGCACAATTATGAGGTTATCATTCTCGATTTGATGCTCCCGGACATCAGCGGTCTAGAGGTATTGACCTCCGTCAGACAGCGTCGCAGCGATGTGCCAGCCCTGGTCCTGACGGCCTTGGGCTCAGTCGAGGAACGCGTGCGAGGCTTGAATGCCGGTGCCGACGACTACCTGGTCAAACCCTTTGCTTTCGCGGAACTGGTCGCCAGATTGCAAGCCTTGGCCCGGCGAGCTGAGAATAGCACTCGTCAACGGACCGAAATAGAAGCTGGCCCCCTGACTCTAAACATCAGCTCCAGAACCGCGTTTCGGGAAGGTTGTGAAATTGAACTGACGACGACAGAATACAAGTTGCTCGAATTCTTGATTCGCAATGCCAACCAAACGGTGACACGCCGCATGCTGTGTGAGCATTTGTGGGATGCAAACTGGGAAGGCGTTACCAACATTATTGAGGTGCATATCAACCGGCTGCGAAGCAAGATCGATCGCGGCTTCCGCAAGCCGCTGATTGAAACGGTCAGAGGTATTGGCTATGCCTTTCGCACGCGCTAGCCGCGGACGCACGCGCAGCCTGCGTTTTCGCTTGATGGTCTGGAACGCCGTCGTCGTGCTGGTTACCGCCATTGTCACCCTGGTTGGACTTCGCGAGGGCGTCAGAATTACGCTCTTGCGCGAACTCGATCAAGTATTGAGCGAGGACTTGAGGGAGATTGAACTAGCGCTCAAGGATACCAGTCCTGTCGATTGGCAGCTGCTGGCTGAACAACTCGACCGCAAGGATGCCGGCCACGCCCAACACCAGTGGTTTGCGCGCTTGATTGACGATACGGGGCAGGTTAGCTATCACTCCTCCCACGCGCCACTGGACCTGCCAAAGGAACAAGTGGCCGGTGGAGGATTCCAAACACGTGGACAATGGCGATTCATTTCTCAGTCAGTCGCCATACAGCCGCGGACCATCGTCCAAGTTGGATCGTCGTTGAAAATCGTTCGTGCCGATGTGGCCCGCATCGACCGGCTGGTCGGTTTGGCAGTGCTGTTGGTCCTACTGATCGCACCCTTGTGCGGCTATTGGCTAGCAGGCCGGGCCACACAGCCACTGAATGCCATGATGAACACCTTGGTTCAACTGCGTCCCTCACAGTTGGACGACCGCTTGGCAATCCGCGGTACCGGCGACGAGCTCGATCGATTGTCCAGTGTGGTCAATAGATTATTGGATCGGATAGGTAGTTATTTGGAGGAACGTAGGGATTTCTTGGCAAATGCGGCCCACGAGCTGCGAACGCCGCTGGCGGCCATTCGCAGCAGTATCGAAGTAGCCTTGGCCAGCCGTCGCACCTCAGCGGAGTACGAAGAACTGTTGGCGGAGGTCATCGCCGAGTCCGGTTCGCTCGAAGTCCTGGTCAACCAATTGTTGTTGCTATCCGAAACCGATGCGGAACGCTTGCGCGTGCATACCGAAACGGTCGAGTTGGCTGCAATAGTGGAAAGGGCGCTGGACATGTTCGGTGGTGTGGCCGAGTTCCGCAATATCGAATTGCGAGCGCAGCGGGTGGCACCCGCTAGCGTGCATGGCAATCCACAGCATCTACGCCAGGTCGTCTACAATCTTCTGGACAATGCGCTGAAATTTACCGCGTCAGGTGGTTGGATTGAGGTGCAGTTGGCAGTCCAAGCCGGGCAGGTGGTTTTTTCTGTTCGAGATTCTGGGGTCGGTATCGCCCAGGCCGATTTGCCGCGTTTGTTCGATCGTTTCTTTCGTGTCGACCGCAGCCAATCCCTCGACCAGCCTTTGGACAAGGAAACGCGTGGTACCGGATTGGGCCTAAGCATCTGCCAAGCAATCGTGCATGCCCACCATGGAACGATCAACGTCGAAAGCGAGATCGGCCAGGGCAGCTGCTTTACAGTGAAAATTCCGCAGGCTCGGGCGGCGGATGCCCTGTAACTGGCCTGACGGTCCAGTCAGAAACAGGCAACCAGGAGGAGATGAGTTAGTCCAAGAAATGGGTTTGCGGTGAGGTTCGAACTGTTCAGGCCGGTGAGACCCCATTGGGAACCAGTTTCTTGGGGCTGAAGGGCCGACACAACCTCTGCCGGGGCAGGGCAAATCCGGGTTTCAAGTTAGGTTCTCGGATCCGTGAGCCGCATGGCAGTGAGGCCTCGGGTGGGCTTGCAAACCCGGCCGCTTACGCGTCGCGGCTCACCTTCTCAAATGGAAACTCTGAATAGCCCTGGCTGCCGGGGCGGCCAGGCCATGCTGTCGCGGTGCAAGCGACTATACTAGTCTTCGTCCCCAAAGGGGGCTGACCCTTTGCAGGCGAGTCGAATTTACACCTGTTTTTGGCCTCGCCGGAGAGGGTCAGACCCGGGTCAGTCCCCTTGGGGAACGAAGACTATACGGTTTACGGCAAACTCGACGGTTTCAATGGTTTCAGAGGAGTCTCCATGCTGCGTTTGTTTTGTCTCGGCTGGTTCTTGCTGTGTGGCTTGGCCATGCCTTGCGTTGGCAATGACTCCACGGCTTTTGTGGGAGCTCATGTGATTCCCATCGAAGGCCCAGAGATCCCGCAGGGTACGGTCCTCATCCAGGGCGGAAAGATTGTGGCGGTGGGAGGCGTTGATCAAGTCGTTGTACCGCCGGGGGGCGCGACGCGTGGATTGCACGGGTCAGTTCATCATGCCAGGGTTGATCTGTACGCACAGCCATATCGGTGGATCCTTTGCCGCCGACGGCAGCGGGCCGGTACAGCCGGGCGTTCGCGTGTTGGATTCGATCGATGTTCGCGACTCGGGATTCAAACGCGCCTTGGCAGGAGGACTGACAACCCTGAATATCATGCCCGGTTCGGGACACCTGACCAGTGGCCAAACCCTGTACGTCAAACTGCGCTATGGCGACGGTGGACCTTCGACCATTGAGGATATCATGCTCCGCGACGATCAACAGCGATCGTTAGGTGGCCTGAAGATGGCCAACGGTACCAATTCGATGGGACAGGCACCCTTCCCAGGGACTCGCGGCAAATCGGCCTATCTCATGCGTCAGGAGTTCATCAAGGCTCGCGAGTATCATGCCAAGCGGACCAGCGCGGGCGGAGATGACAGCAAGTTACCTCCACGCGACTTGCATTTGGAGTCACTTGTCGAAGTCTTGCAGGGCCTGCGTGTGGTGCATCATCACACGCATCGACACGACGATATCATGACGGTTATTCGACTATCGCGAGAATTCAATTTTCGAGTCGTCTTGCATCATGTGAGCGAGGGTTGGAAGGTGGCTGATGAGATTGCGGCCGCTGGTGTGCCCTGCTCCATGATCATGATCGACTCTCCCGGAGGTAAATTGGAAGCTCGTTATCTGTCCATGGAAACGGGTAAGATCCTCGAACAAGCCGGAGTGCGGACCGCTTTTCATACCGATGATCCTATCTTGGACTCGCGGCATTTCTTTCGCAGCGCTGCCCTGGCAGTGCGAGCAGGCATGTCGCGTCAGGCAGCCTTGGAGGGCTTAACTCTGGCCGGCGCGGAAATGCTCGACTTGCAACAACGCGTCGGATCGCTCAAACCTGGCAAAGATGCCGATCTGATTTTGCTCGATGGAGATCCGCTGAGCGTGTATTCAAAGGTCCTCGAAACATGGGTTGACGGTCACCGGGCCTTTGATCGCCAGAACCCCCAAGATCGACTTTATGCGGTTGGAGGCTATGGAGCCGGACATGCCCAACAGCCCTACTTCTGCTGCTTTGATCAAGCCAGCCAAGGAGGTGCCCAATGAACCTAGGCCTCCAGGTTCTGCCGCAAGCGCCTGTGCGCCCTGCTCTGCCTCGCTACCCCGACTATGGCTCAGGTTGCCATTCGTGGCCAAACGATCTACACCGCCTCGGGGGCTCCGCTGACCGATGCCACCCTGGTGATTCAAGCTGGCAAGATCACCGCTATTGGTAAGACCGAGAGCGTCAAGGTGCCAGAGGGATTCGAGGTATTGGAAGCCAAGGTGGTGACACCAGGTCTGATCGACGCCCACTGCACCGTTGGACTATCGGGCATTTTCAACGTCAGCCAGGATCAGGACCAGCTTGAAGATTCCGCACCCATGCAGCCCGAATTGCGTGCCCTGGATGCTTACAATTCCCAAGAAGAACTGGTGAGTTGGGTGCAGAGTTTCGGAGTGACCACCTTGCATACCGGCCACGCGCCTGGGGAATTGATTTCGGGGCAAACCTTGGTCGTAAAGACGCACGGCAAAACGGTGGACCAGGCGGCGATCGTCGGCACGCGGGCCGTTGCCGCCACTCTGACCGTCGATGCCCGCAAATCAGGAGGCCAGTCTCCCGGCACACGTGCCAAAATGATGTCCATGCTCCGCGCGGAATTGCTCAAGGCTCGCGAGTATCGCTTGGCCCACGCTGCGGCAACAGAATCCGCTGGAACAAAAGATGTTGGAACCAAAGCTGCCGGAAGCCTAGATGTTGCCGCGGAAACGCCCAAGACGGACACAGTCCCAACGCCAGCGCAAGGAGATAAGGACTCACTCGGCAAGGAGCAGTCCAGCCAGGATCCTCCGGCTGTCGATTTGCGTCTGGAGACGCTGGCTAAAGTCCTGTCGGGCGAATTGCCCCTGATGATCACCGCACACAAAGCCCAAGATATCGCCAATGCACTGCGACTGGCCAAAGAGTTTCAGTTCAAACTTTGGCTCGACGGAGCGGCGGAGGGCTACCTGTTGATCGACGAGATCAAGGCAGCGGGTGTGCCGGTGATCGTGCATCCCACGATGGCACGGGCCACGGGAGATCTTGAAAATATGAGCTTTGAAAATGCAGCTTTGCTGGCGAACGCAGGGATTCCAATTGCCTTGCAAGCTGGTTACGAAGCCTATGTTCCCAAAACTCGCGTCGTCTTGTTTGAGGCCGCCGTCGCGGCTGCCAATGGCCTAACATTCGATCAGGCACTGGCTGCTGTGACCATCGATGCCGCCAGAATTCTCGAGATCGATCAGCGCGTGGGCTCACTGGAGGTCGGCAAGGACGGGGACGTTGCCCTATTTGACGGCGATCCCTTTGAGTACACCACGCACTGCATCGGTGTCGTGATTGACGGACAAGTTGTCAGCCGTCACAGCCGATAGTATCTACCTTTCTCTCATTCGCACTTGCCGGTGGCTGACGCCACCGGCAAAGATGTGCCGCCCTCCGGGCTGCTACAGTTTTGCCCAGCCCAATAGGATAAACATCTTTGCCTAGCTCTGCAGTTGCTGATGGCATCCCATGTTTAATCCAAACTCCTCCATGTGTCGCCCTCCGGGCTTTCAGGTTGCTGCACTTGCACCGGTGGCTGACGCCACCGGCAAAGATGTGCCGCCCTCCGGGCTGCTAAAGTTTTGCCCAGCCCATAGGATAAACATCTTTGCCTAGCTCTGCAGGCGAAACATCTTTGCCCATGCCTGCGGGTGAAACAGCTTTACCCAGCCCAGCAGGCGAAACACTCGGCCTATGCCTGTGGGCTGCACATCTTTACCCAGCCCAGCAGGCGAAAGACCGGCCTATGCCTGTGGGTGAAACGTCTTAAACCAGCCCGGAGGGCGAAACATCTTTGCCGGTGGCGTAAGCCACCGGACTCGATTCCCCCAGAGTCTTTAGCCCGGAGGGCGACACATACCTATTCCCAGACACGTTTAGGATCAAAATCCACCTCATGATCGGAAAGCATCTTCAGGAATTCATCTTGAAACGTCCGCTTGCGATGATGTTCCATTTGCCCGTCAATGTATTTCACCACCAGTTGCTCTTTGGACTTGCTGACGGTGAATGCTCCATATCCGTCTTGCCAATGAAATTTCAAAGTAGCCATGCGTGATTCGTTGACATGTTTGCTGGTGCTCGATTTTAGTTGTCTAACAAAATCGGAGACGGCGGTTTTCGCTGGAATGCGGACTAACAAATGAGCGTGGTCGAAGTATCCGCCGACACGCATGGCATGCCCATCTAAATTACTGCAGACTCCAGCCATATATTTCCAAACGCTGGCGCGAAAGTCATCATCTTGGAGTAATGCTCGGCGTTCCTTCGTGCTGAACACCAGATGATAAAGCAGTTGCTGATGGCATCCCATGTTTAATCCAGCCTCCTCAATGTGTCGCCCTCCGGGCTTTCAGTTTGCTGCACTTGCACCGGTGGCTGACGCCACCGGCAAAGATGTGCCGCCCTCCGGGCTGCTAAAGTTTTGCCTAGCCCATAGGATAAACATCTTTGCCTAGCTCTGCAGGTTGCTGATGCATCCCATGTTTAATCCAAACTCCTCCAGCGCCCTCCGGGCTTTCAGTCTGCACTTGCACCGTGGCTGACGCCACCGGTGTCGCCCTCCGGGCTGCTAAAGTTTTGCCCAGCCCATAGGATAAACATCTTTGCCTAGCTCTGCAGGCGAAACATCTTTGCCCATGCCTCGGGTGAAACAGCTTAAACCAGCCCAGCAGGCGAAACACTCGGCCTAGTCCTGTAGGCTGCACATCTTTACCCAGCCCAGCAGGCGAAAGACCGGCCTATGCCTGTGGGTGAAACATCTTAAACCAGCCCGGAGGGCGAAACATCTTTGCCGGTGGCGTAAGCCACCGGACTCGATTCCCCCAGAGTCTTTAGCCCGGAGGGCGACACATACCTATTCCCAGACACGTTTAGGATCAAAATCCACCTCATGATCGGAAAGCATCTTCAGGAATTCATCTTGAAACGTCCGCTTGCGATGATGTTCCATTTGCCCGTCAATGTATTTCACCACCAGTTGCTCTTTGGACTTGCTGACGATGAATGCTCCATAGCCGTCTTGCCAATGAAATTTCAAAGTAGCCATGCGTGATTCGTTGATATGTTTGCGATTCGTTATGGATGCTGCCGGAGTTTAGTATCGACATGACATAGCCATCCAGATCTTGCGTTGTTCGTTTCTCCGCAGAAATGCTTGGGATCCTTCTGGCACACGCTACATCATGCCAGACTGGGTGATATAACTCAGCTTGGAGTGATATCATGTCGCTCGTGGGGCGGGTTGTCTGTCAAGCTTGTTTGCATTGACGAGTGTGGGCCCGTTTCACTGCGCTCGAGTCGCGACTGGGGCGCTTTGCCAGAATGCTAGACGCGCCGGGAGCGTGAAGCATGCAAGGAGACACGCGACGGTCACTCAACATTAGCAGAGTGGATTGCAGAGTATGAGTGAAGAGGTGCAAGTCGAGGGAGCTCCGCCAACGCCAAACGGGGCCCTACGTTGGATAGTGCTGGCTGTCTTGATTGCGCTCGCCGCGAGCCTGGCGTGGCGCTACGGTGATCTGTTGTCGCTGGAGTCGCTGGCGGGGCACGAGGCTCAATTGCGGGAGTTGCAAGATGCATTCCCACTCCGCAGCGTGGCGGTCGCTTTCCTGATATACTTCAGCGTTACTGGTTTGTCGTTGCCGGGCGCTACCGGATTGACGCTGGTTTGCGGCTGGTATTTCGGATTTTGGAAGGCTCTGCTGATTGTGAGCTTCGGCTCGACGGCCGGCGCTTTAATGGCTTTCTTGATGAGTCGCTATCTGTTGCATGACTGGGTACAGTCCCGGTTGCAGAGGCAATTGGCCAACATCAATACCGCTGTGCAACGTGAGGGAGCCTACTACTTATTCAGTCTGCGATTGATTCCGGTGGTGCCCTTCTTCGTAATCAACGCTGTCATGGGCCTGACGGATATCCGTGCCTTTACATTTTGGTGGGTAAGCCAGTTGGGAATGCTGCCCGGAACGGCGGCCTATGTTTATGCGGGCGCGTCGATTCCCAGCTTGCAGGACCTGCTCCATGAGGGAGGTTTGGCGGTACTCAGTCCACAATTGTTGGTCGCTTTGGTGATCCTCGGCTTGCTGCCCTTGGCTATCAGGAAGACCTTAGATGGAGTTTACGGCAAGCCATGAGCTATCTTCGGCAATTGGAACCACTGGATGAGTTCAATCGCAGCTTGCAGGCTAATGTTCATCCCGTTGATTGGCAGAATCCGGACCGAATGGCCGTTACAACTTGGTTGTGATTGGCGCTGGTACGGCGGGTCTGGTAACAGCCGCTGGGGCGGCGGGTCTGGGCGCCAAGGTTGCGTTGGTGGAACGCGGGTTGATGGGCGGCGACTGCTTGAATGTGGGCTGCGTGCCCTCTAAGGCGTTGATCAGCGCGTCTAGGCAAGCTGCAGCAGTGCGGCAAGCACATCAATGGGGAGTGCAAGCCGAAGATCCTCGCATCGATTTTGCCAAGGTCATGCAGCGCATGCGACGATTGAGAGCCGAGATCAGTCCACATGATTCGGCGCGGCGATTTACTGATCTGGGAATCGACGTCTTTTTCGGCCAGGGACGTTTTACGGGGCCTCATTCAATTAGACGTCGATGGCCAAACATTGCAGTTCAAGCATGCGGTGATTGCCACGGGAGCCCGAGCTTCAGAGCCTAACATTCCAGGACTCAGCCAGGCGGGCTACCTGACCAACGAGACTCTTTTTTCGCTGACCGAGCTACCACGACGCCTGGTCGTCCTCGGCGGCGGACCCATTGGCTGCGAGATGGCTCAGTGCTTTGCCGGTCTCGGTTCGCAGGTCACGCTGATTGAAAAAGCGGATCGCATCCTTTCACGCGAGGAAAGGGATGCCGCGCAGGTAGTGCAGACGGCCATGGCCCGCGACGGAGTCCGCTTGATGTTCAATGCGCAAATCCTGAGAGTTGAATCCGAGGCTGAACAGCAGATCGTCGTCGTCCAGTGCGGCGATCAGGAATCACGCATTCCGAGTGATCGCATCTTGATCGGCGTCGGGCGAACACCCAACCTAGATGGCCTGGGACTAGAAGCGGCTGGCGTGGATTCTGATCCTCGCCAAGGTGTGATTGTCGACGCGCGGCTGCGGACCAGCAATCCGAAGATCTATGCGGCTGGTGATGTGTGCTCGAAATATAAATTCACGCACGCGGCCGATTTCCTGGCGCGGATTGCCATTCAAAACACACTCTTCATGGGCTGCGCCAAGGCCAGCGACTTGATCATTCCTTGGTGTACCTACACATCGCCGGAACTAGCTCATGTTGGCATCTACCCTCAGCAGGCCCAGGACGAGGGGATCGAACTGGCCAGCTACCATCAGCCACTTGCGGGCGTAGACCGAGCAATACTCGATGGCCACGAACACGGATTCGTGCGTATCTACTGTCGCCAAGGATCGGACAAGATCGTGGGCGCCACGTTGGTTGCCCCGCATGCTGGTGATCTGATTGGCGAGGTCGTACTCGCCATGAAGAATAAGATTGGGCTGTGCCAAGATTGCCTCGACGATTCATCCCTATCCGACGCAGGCCGAAGCCATACGTAAAATAGGCGATCAATACAACCGCACGCGGCTAACGCCCTGGGTCAAGCGGATATCGACGAAGTGGCTAACCTGGACTCGATAGCAAGCGAACCATCTCTTCACCTGGAAACTCAGCGTCTCGGAGAGATGCTAGGTGATGAGAGAAGTCTCTGCTTGAGTTAAAGAGTGCAAACACCAGACTGTTTGATCGACCTGGGCAGGGCAACGCAATGGTTCAAACCAGGCAATCTCTTGGTGAGCGAAAGTGCGCTAGCACTCGGTGTTTTCAAGAAACCGGTGGCTAGCGCCAATCCGCTCAGTTTGGGAAACTGCGCGGCCCTGTCGACCTGGGACGCAGAGCTGACGGATATCGCATCTTAGGGTAGAATTCAGAATCTAATTTGCCCCGTTGGGTTCATCAAATGTGGCCTGCTAGGTTAATCGATGTGAACACAATTCTGTTGCTAACCTCTGGGCTGCGCTGGAACAGGGGATCGACCCTTGGGAGGGCCCGCAAGAAGACCCGAGTTAATGGATTGCCCGAACGGCGGCCGCGTCCGTTTCATTCTGCCTGGTGCTTAGTCTGGTGCTGGGTGCTGGTTGCCGCCTCGCTGTTTGCTCAGGAGCCAGACGGCCTGGGTGAAATGCAGTTCTTCGAAAATGAAGTACGGCCGCTCTTGGCTGAACGCTGTTTTGCTTGCCATGGTGAGAAAGAAAGCAATGGAGAATTGCGTCTGGATTCTCTTGCCCACATTTTGACGGGAGGGGAATCGGGCGCCGTGATTGTGCCTGGCAAGCCAGCCGAGAGTCTGCTGATTGAGGCTATCCGCTACGAATCCCTGGAAATGCCCCCCGACCAACGATTGAGCGAACGAGAGATCGCCATCTTGACGCGTTGGATTGCTGAGGGTGCCTACTGGCCAGGCGGCGACGCCACCGCGGCCGTGCGGAATCGCGAACTGTTCGACGAAGAAGATCGTGGTTGGTGGGCGATTGCTGATCTGGAAAAACCGAAACTTCCCGAATTGGGATCGGCATCGCGGGCATGGGCGCAGAATGAGATTGATTATTTTATCGCCGAGCGGATAGAGTCTCATTCGCTGACTCCGGCACCTGCAGCCGACAAACTTGCGCTGGCTCGTCGCGTGTTCTTGGATGTGACTGGCATTGCTCCAACGCCGCGGCAGGTAGCGGAGTTCGTGGATGACGATTCACCGCAAGCCTATGCAAATTTGGTCGATCGGCTGCTCGATTCAAAAGCTTATGGCGAGCATGCTGCACGGCAATGGCTCGATCTCGTCCGCTACGCTGACAGCGATGGCTATCGCGCCGATGAGTATCGCCCTGATGCATTTCGCTATCGCGACTATGTGATTCGTTCGTTCAATGCTGACAAGGGCTACGATCGGTTTATCCAGGAGCAATTGGCGGCGGACGAATTATTTCCACACGATCTGGATGCGCAGATCGGCTTGGGATATCTGCGACACTGGGTCTACGAATGGAATATTCGCGATGCCGCACGCAGTGGAAGACCATTCTGGAAGATGTGACGGATACCACGGCGGATACCTTCTTAGGATTGGGCTTGCAGTGTGCCAAGTGCCACAATCATAAATTCGATCCGTTGCTGCAAAAGGATTATTTTCGTTTGCAGGCCTTCTTTGCGCCGCTTATGCCGCGCGATGTGCTGCTGGCCGATGAGCAACAACTGGCTGAATACCGCCAACGAATGTCAGCTTGGGAAGCCAAGACTGATGAATTGCGAGCCAGTATTGCGGCCATTGAGAAGCCCTATCGCGACAAGGTTCGTAAGCTGGCCATCGATCGTTTTCCGCAGGACTTGCAAGCCATTGCGCGGACGCCCGCCGACCGGCAGACTCCATTGGAAGTGCAACTGACCTATTTGGTGCAACGCCAGGTCCAGGCGGAGTACGATCGCCTGGAGTCCCATTTGTCATCGGCTGACAAAGAACGGTTGGTGGTCTTGAAACGCGAGCTCAAGGCCTTCGAGGGCGACAAGCCCCAAGAACTTCCTATCGCCATGGCTGTCTCGGATGTATCCGCGACTGCTCCAGATACTTGGCTCCCCAAGCGGGCCCCTGAATTAGTGCAGCCGGGCGTGCCTAGCATATTGGATGCCGAGCCCATGCCCATTGCCGGCGGCCATTCAGGCATGACAACCGGTCGCCGCGCCGAATTGGCCAGGTGGCTTACGGATGCCAGCAATCCATTGACCTCACGGGTCATGGCCAACCGCATTTGGCAGAGCCATTTCGGGCGTGGCCTGGCGGCAAATCCAAGTGATTTTGGAGTTCTCGGTGGACCGCCCTCACATCCCGAGTTGCTCGATTGGTTGGCCACGCAATTGATCGCTGATGGTTGGAGTTTAAAGTCGCTGCATCGCAAGATTCTGCTCTCGGCTACTTACCAACAGTCGACTCAACATCCTCGCTTTGAGGAGTACAGCCAAATTGACCCCGCCAATGAATTTTACTGGCGACGCGACACCCTGCGGATGTCTGCCGAGCAGATTCGGGATTCGCTGCTGTCTGTATCGGGAGGCTTGAAGGACTGCGCTGGTGGACCAGGCCAGTTGGGCGATGCACCAGTGCGAACGATTTATACGCGCTTCATGCGCAATTCGCCGGATCCCTTGCTGGATAGTTTCGATCTACCACAGTTCTTTTCAAGCAACTCTACTCGCAATACGACCACGACCCCGGTTCAGGCGCTACTCATGTTCAATAGCGACATCCTGCTCGGGCACGCCAGAAAACTGGCGGCTTGGCTGGAGTCGGAAAGCGAAGAGATTTCCCAACAGGTTGGTTTGGCCTGGGAACGCGTCTACGGGCGTCAGCCCAGCGATCAGGAGTTGCGGCAGTCTGTGGAGTTCATCTTGTCCCAGCAGTCGGCCGCACAGCAAGCAGTCGTCGAGCAAAGCCCGTTGATTGCGACTGCCAAGCTACCCTATCGCGATGGACAGGCACTGAAGTTTGACCTAGAGCAGGAGTCCCCACGGCTGCGCGTGCCACATACGCAAACCATGCACCTGAACGAGTTTACGATTGAGGTTTTTTTCCAGGCCAGAAGCATTGCCAAGACGGGCGCCGTGCGAACCTTGGTCAGCAAATGGAATGGCAATTATCAGCAACCGGGCTGGCGACTTTGGTGTCACCGGCGCCGGCTCGCGACGGAAGCCGCAGACACTGGTCCTGCAGATGATTGCCCAATTGTCGAATGGCAAGACAGCCGAAGCAGCCATTTTTTCGGACCAGCATATTCAACTCAATACACCCTACTATGCTGCGGTCAGCTTCCGCGTACCCAGTTCGGCCCAGCCTGCTAGCGCTACTTTTTTCTTAAAGGATCTTTCGAATGATGATGAACAGCTGCAGGTTGCTGAAGTTGCGCATGATGTGGTCGGAGGGCACTCCAACCAGATGCCCTTGGTATTTGGAGCCCTAGGCGATGTCTACACGGATGGATTTGACGGTTTGCTGGATGATGTTCGTTTTGTTGGCCAGGCGCTGAATGCGGACCAACTGGTCTATACGGTGGACCGCGATCTGCCCGCGGCGATTGGCTATTGGCAATTTGAGACGGTTCCAGGGGTGCTCCGCGATAGTCACGCCACGCATCTGGATGCGTTGGCCCAGTCCAGCAGTGCTACCCAGCTGACGCCTCGCCAAACGGCCCTGGTAGATTTTTGCCATGCCTTGCTCAATTCCAATGAGTTCTTGTACCTGCAATAAAGAACTGCTGACCCCTTTAACGAATAGTCGCACAGCCATGCCGCCTCATATCCGTATTCCACGCAACCGACGCGAATTCTTGGCACACAGCGGCGCGGGCTTTGGAGCCCTGGCCTTGGCTGGTATGCTGGGCGTCGCCAATCCAAGCCATGCTCAGGCTGAGGAACGTTCGGCTCACCATCGGCCTCGGGCCAAACGCGTTATCTTTCTGTTCATGGAAGGCGGCCCGAGCCACCTCGATTTATTTGATCCCAAGCCGCTGCTCAATCAGTTGGCCGGACAACCCATTCCAGAGAGTTTTGGGGAGGTGATTACCGCCATGGGGGAGATGAAGTCTCCCCTGTTAGCCTGCCAGCGGAAATGGGCCCAACATGGCGAGAGTGGATTGTGGATTTCTGATTGGTTGCCGAACATCGCCCGTTGTGCCGATGATATGGCAGTCATCCGCTCCTGCGTTGCCAATGGCATCAATCATTCGGCCGGCGTGTGCCAAATGAATACCTGTTCCATCCTCAGTGGACGTCCTTCCCTGGGCAGTTGGGTATCCTACGGCTTAGGAACCGAGAACAAGAATTTGCCAGATTTTGTAGTCATGCAAGATAACAACTCGCAGGTCGTCAACGGTCCGCGCAATTGGGGAGCTGGCTTTATGCCCGCCGTCTACCAGGGTACGCGGTTGAGCGAAGGCGGTCAGCCGATCCCCTATTTAAACACACCCGAGGGATTCACCGATACGCAGCAGATCGGCAAGCTGAACTTCCTGAATCGGTTGAATGCTAATTTCGCCGCCGCACATCCCGAGCAATCGGAACTCGAGGCCCGCATTGCCACCTACGAACTGGCCTTTCGCATGCAATCGGAAGCTCCTGAGGCGATTGATCTCCGGGGCGAGACAGCCGAAACTCTGGAGCTGTACGGGATCCATGAAAAGCAAACCAGTGCCTACGGGCGCCTGTGTTTGCTGGGCAGGCGGCTGGCCGAACGCGGCGTGCGATTCATTCAACTGTATTGCGGCGCGGGTAGCAAATGGGATTCGCACGATAAGATCGAAACCAAGCACGCCGAAATGTGCCGCAGCATGGATCGACCTGTGGCTGGGCTGATCCAAGACTTGAAACGGCGCGGCATGCTAGACGATACATTAGTGGTCTGGGGAGGTGAATTCGGTCGAACGCCGATGAGCGAAAAAGGGAATGGTCGGGATCACAATCCTAGCGGCTTCAGTATGTGGATGGCTGGAGGCGGCGTAAAAGGTGGTCAAGCAATTGGCGAAACCGACGATCTGGGACTGCACGCCACGCTCGATCGCCAGCACGTTCACGATCTGCACGCTTCGATCCTACATTTGTTGGGCTTGGATAATATGCGGCTGACCTTTGCACACAAGGGACGGCCCGAGAGGCCAACCGTTAATGAAGGCAGATTCTGCAAGCAACTGCTGGGTTAACATACTCGATACTTCAGGCGATAGCTGTGGCTGAATATACTTATGGCGACGTCGCCAAAATGATCGATCATGCTTTGCTGACTCCAACGCTGAATACCCAAGAATTACGGGCTGGGGTCGAGCTGGCGCTAGCCTATGACGTTGCCAGCGTTTGTATCCTGCCCTACTTCCTCAAAACCTGTGCGGAGCAACTCGCCGGCTCCACCGTCCGGGCTTCGACCACGATAGGATTTCCACATGGTGCCAATTCTTCAGCAGTCAAACGCGCCGAAGCAGAGCAGGCAATTGCCGACGGCTGTGAGGAGCTCGATATGGTCGTCAACCTGTCGCAAGTCCTAAGTCAAAACTGGGACTATGTGCGACAGGATATCGGCGGCGTGATCGCTGTTGCCCATCAGGCTGGCCGCAAGGTGAAAGTCATCTTTGAGAACTGTTATCTTAACGACCAGCACAAGCTTCGACTGTGTCAAATATGTAGCGAGCTACAAGCTGACTGGGTCAAGACATCTACCGGTTTTGCGCCCGGCGGAGCGACATTGGATGACCTGCGGTTGATGAAGGAGCATGTGGGGCCCCACGTGCAAGTTAAAGCGGCTGGTGGTATCCGCGATCTCGATAGCTTGCTGAACATTCGGCAACTCGGTGTTACGCGGTGCGGTGCCAGCCGCACAGCCGACATACTCGACGAGGCGCGCGAACGTTTGGGGCTGCCAGCCATTGTCACGCGAGCTGCAACCACCGCGGGCTATTAAAGCCAACCGGCGTTTGACTGCCTCGTCCCAGTTTCTTGAGTTGCCAAGACCGAGCATGGATTCGGCGAAAAACTTTCTTGCCCTGCATGCTTGTTCTGTTAGTCTGACCCGTAAATAACTTATTTTCCGCATACTTCGTGTTCCAATGGTGCTATCCAGCATTTTTCCCGAGTGAAATAGAGAATTTGAGGTGGTCGAAGCACAGCCCGACAAGTTGACTCTCAAACGCAAATCCTAAGTAGAGCATTTGAGCGTCTACCACGTTGATTATCTTGTCTGGGGATCGTCTGACTGAGGTCGCGGTACGGGCAGGTCTTCAGTTGTTACAGATTCTGCCGCAGCGGGAAGGTTGCGGCTTTGTGGATCCACCGAACTTGCGGAAGTGCTTTCTGCAGCTAGGGGATCAACGCAGCCCCGCGTGGTCACCTCCGAACGCGTCGGACGCATGCCAGCTGCCCGCTGAAACTGCACGTAGCGGGCAGCGATTTTCTTATCTAACTCCGCAATGGATTGCTGTAGATCAACTACGGCGGCGGGGCCTCGAAGAGCCAGCAGTCGTTGATTGAGTGAAGCGTAGTTTAATTGTTCCTGAAGCTTGCTACGTTCCGCTAGCCAGCCCTCCAGTTGCATGACGTCACGTTGCATAGCGGTCAGTCTTTGCAATGCGGGCCCGCTGACCGTGCTCAGGTTTAGACTTAGGATTTGTGCTGGTTGAAGCCTGCGGAAATCGATGGGACTGGGGAGTTGCCGGGGATAGGCTTGCAATTTCAACTGCATCTCGCTTTCGGATAGCCGATATTCGAAGTTGTCTGCAATGATCCGCTCGCCTACAGTCAAGCGAACGTTGTGTGTGTCGGCGGCGGATTTGACAAACCGAACCGGCCGCCCGCCACTATAACCCGCGCTGACGGCGATCTCGCGAGCCGTAAGATCGTAGCGATACAACCAGACACCGATAACATCCACGGCCGGTACGGATTCGCATGACGTGGCCGTGGCCTTGGAACGAAAGCCAAAGGCTGCCGGGGCGGCTAGGGCAAAGCTGGATTCTTCCGAGAACACACCAGCGGTAAAATAGGTTTGGGGAATTTCGACGAATTGGACGCAAACCTGGCCGGGTGGATAGCCTTGGAGCAAGGCAGGCTCAGTTGCCACCAGCTGCGGACCTCCGCTCAGACCTTCCGCGGAATAGCTCCATTGCCAATGCGTGTCGATCCCTTGCACGAGGTAGGGTATCGTGCGCGAAGAGCCGCTGGCGAGCGACTGGTCGGGCTTGATCGTAAATTGCATCCCGGCATTCTCGATCACAATTGATGTGTCGGGACTCCAGTCTTGACCACTCGGGTTGCTGATGCTGGCCGCGCCCGACAAGGACGATTGCGTGCCGTCGACGGCAAGTTCGTAAACAAAGTTCGGGGCGCTTATGGCAATCGAATAGCCGACCTGCAAAATCTCGTCGGCGGGTTGCTCGTCAGCAATCCTTGCTCGATGGAATTTTACCCGGCGGCGACTTTGGTTGGCGGGCTGCAAAATATCAATCGTGGATACCTTTTTGGGATCCAGCGTGTGCAATCGCTCGATGCCGGGCAGATATTCGCGAATCACTAGTTGCTTGTCAGAAAGCAGCACCAGGTTGCCGCGAATCTGCTGGTCGCCCAGACCGACGCTCACTAGCGGCTCGGACGGATTCTGCAGAGTGGCTAGCGTTGCTACTTGAGAATTGTCCGTTTCGATGGCGTAACTCCATCCAGCCTGCGGAGTAACCGCCCAGTTGTCGGGCAAGGCTGAAACGCCAGGCGGCAAACTGATGGTGTACGGTCCCTGACCTGGATGTAACAATTCATGCTGGATCCAAATCTTCCAGCCGGTTGCCTCTTGCTTGAAGACCACGCTGTGGATGGGCAGTTGGGTGTCTTGGCACACAGCCGACTGCAGCGGCAGCAAAAGCAGGCAGGCTAACAGATTGAATTTCAATGCTCGCATGGTATCTTCCGACAACGCGCGCGCCTGGGGGCCAACTTTTAGAATTGTTAAATCAAACGAATGGGTTGCCAGGAAGTAACATGGCCTTAGGGAAGCAAATCGATTTCCAACGGTATGCTGCCTAGTACTTGTTCATCTTCAAGCACGCCAGGCAGGTTGACGCGTCCGCCCAGCAGCAGCGGTAATCGCAGGCTTGCTCTCGGCGATGGAGCAAGGTATGCGTCCAGTTGGCTCTTCACAGCGGTGATGAGTGTTGTCATCTCGCTGGTGGGTATGGTCATGACACCGCTGTCGCTATCGATGGTAGCGTTCAGGCTGATCGTGGTTCCTAGGTTGAAGGGCTGTGGGCCCTCGTAACCCTGCTGGAAGAGTTCAACGTTGAGTGTGGCTTGCCCACGGACTGCATTGAGGCGTGGCAATTGAATACGCAGGCTGCCCTCCGGTTGGAATTTCAAGGTTTCGATGGAGGATACCAGTTTCGTTGGCTGCGTGGGATCCTTGGACAGTTTGATATTTCCCACCATCCGCAGATAGCCTTCCAGGAATTGAATGGAAACTGCTGGTTCGTCTGAACTCTCGACTGCCGGTATCAGCAAGTGTCCGCTGACACCGTAGGGTGTACCTACCTGCACATCGATATAACCGGCGTATTCTCCGGGGGCGATCTCCTGCAGTCGCTCGTCGCGCATCACCGGCAAACCAGGTGGCAGACTGATCTGAATGACTTGACGGCTGAGCATGCGGTCGATGGCTACGCTGCGATTGCCCGCGATGACCGAGCTGCGGTGCACGCTGAAATTATCTCCTGCCAGGAAGAAGGAGGCCCCGGCTTGCGGATCGTAGCCTGGAGCTCCATACCATCCCAGTAATTCAGGGGCCAATTCGCGACTGCCACTGGAAAAGATCTCGAACCCGCCCAATGAATTCTCAATCGGAACCTGACAATTGAGCGTTTGTAGTGGTAGTTCGCGGTCCAGCTGATCTACCCGCCGCAGCATCCGTTCCACTTCACCGGGGCGATAGAGGTGAGCACATTGCACACACTGTAAAGCGTTGCTCCGCATTGCTTCAACGCTGCGACTGTATTCCAGGTTCTCCTTGACAGACATGGCGGTATGCCCTGGGCGTGTCAGTTTGAACCAATTGCCACGCGTATCAAATCGTACCGCTGGTACAAAAGAGGGCATCAGCACCAGAGCGATACATTCACGCATGCCTGGTTCAATCTGCTTGCTGCGTTCCAGTTGATTGTCCGTCGGACCACCGACAATCAAGTCGCGAAAGAAGACGGTCATATTACCTTCGACGGTGCTGGTTTGAAATCGCGGATAGAATCGCCAGCCAAACGTGTCGTCGGCATGTGCAAACCCGACCACAGTGCGATTCAAGTCAATCGTAGCGATATCGCGCTGCACCTTGCGGAGAGTGTTCAGTGCTGCATTGACACCCATTTCGCCACCGGCGACCGACAAGGCCACCGCTAATTGCATCTGCCGATAGACGCTCGACACATCCGCAATGTTCTGTTCCGAATTGACCGGATCGATGGTAAAGGTCTTGATCGGCCAACGTACCCTGACGTACTCAGCGAAATGTTGGCGGGCTTCGGGCGAGGGACGAGGGCCAAAGAAGACCATCCAGTACGCTGGCTCCATGCTGCAGTTTAACGGCGAGGTCGTCTGTCGCATGTCCTCGATCATTTTCTCGTTCAGCAGGACCGACTCGACGAAAACAGCCCAAGCCAAAGTGGCCGTCATGTTATGCTCGGCTTGAGGACCGACGTAATTCATAAACTGAGCACGCTTCACGTCAATCGCCGGAACATCATTCATGCGTACTGCCGAAAACAGTTGCCTTTCTCCCGTTGATTCCGAATCCCAGACCACCTGCATAGACTCTAATGAAAGCAGGTCATAGGCTGCATTGAGTTCGCTTCTGAGAAAGGCTTGTACATCCGAGATGTGCACCACGCGTCGATTGACAATGTCGATCCGAAAGGCCTCCCAAGCGGTACTGGCGATATGCGCCAAGCCATGCATTCCATGTACCGACTCCAACTGCGACGGTGGAAAGGGCAGCGTGGAACGTCTGACCTGAGATGAATTCTGGTTGCCGGTTATACTCTGCAACTGACCAAGTTGCTCGCCGAAGGCCTTGAGCTTTTTTGTTTCCGCTGCTAGCTCTGCGACCTTAGTCGTGATATCCGTCAACTCGACAGCCGTCCGCTCAATTGCTTCGGCAGAGCCGTAAATGGATAGCGATTCCTGCGGCGTTTCATCTTGATTCAATGCGGGTGGTGTGTTCGTATTCAGCAGGCCACGGTATTGATCGCGAATAGCCTCTCGAGTTGGCGAGGGCAACGAAGGCAACTGGCTAGCTTGCTCGATTCGCCTGACACTAGAGGGCGAAACGGGCCCTGGATCGATCATCCGCGTTCGCATCTCCATTTCTTGATCGATGTTGAAATCACCAAGTGCTATCGCCCGGCTTAGCAGGCGGTACATCTCTTCAGTAAACTGCTTGTCACTCACCGAGCACATTTCAGCCACATTGAAGCTGCAGGTCTGAGGATCAAATAGTGGTGATTGCGCATTGCGAAATATTTCGCAAAGCTGACTGTCGGTGGGGATCTCCAGGGCGGAAACAATATTAATTATGTTCTGTCGTACTGCTGTGAATTTGATTTGCAGCTTTTCACGTTGATCAAAGATCGCCAACGAATTGCGATTGTTCAGCGGTTCGTCGTTCAAGTACTTGGTCAACGGCAAAGCCAGCTGATCGACCAAGTCGTTGATCACGAAGTCTTTGAATGCGACAGGCAGTAACTCAGGACCGATCAGGGGTGTGGCTGACACCGTAATCTCGGCTCCATAACCCTCGCGGCTATGCGTCCCGGGCAAAATGGAAATCGGGATTCTGACCAGATTGAGAGCATAGCCGGGTGCGTCGGTCGAATCATCGCCTTCGTTGATCCGCCGCAACTCGTTCAGGTGGTCCATATAGCGTTTGAGTTGATCGAGCTCCGCTATTTGTTCGAGCCGTATGCCTGTCCCACCAACGGTCAGTTTGCCATTGCTCATGCCAAATAACTCGTTGGTGCCGGCGGTATCAATGTTGCTGGTCACCGTGGGCAGTCCAGCTTCGCCGGGGCTGGAGACCGTGGTATTGGCAATCACGGCGCTAGCGGTTGGCGCCTCGACGCCGCTACCACCTGCCTGCTGCATTCTCATGGACAGGGCGGCAGCCAAGAAGGCCTGGTCGCTCACGAATTGGGCGCCATGGATGCGCTCAGCATCGAACTGGCCGATTTGCTTTTCCAGTTCCTTTTCGACTTCATACTTATGCTGCGTCAGTCGGGCTTCGCCCCATACATCGGGCGTCTTGGGAACGATGGTGCCCCAGCTGTCGATTTCATGCTCCAGCCAATCGATATTCGACGCCAGTTCCTCCAGCGCATGATCGCCGGACGTTTTGGGTGGATGCCCCTGACGTGGTCCCAGCCGCTTGATCGCATCCCATAACGGACCGTCGGCGTAGGCAGGAAGAAGGGTCGAGTGCAGTAGGAGCAGCACAAGGCTGCTCCATGTAGCGGTGCGTGTTCCCGTTCGCATCTTGAGACATCCTTGTCCGACAGTCAGTTGGGGCTTGATTCTACTCTCGGCTATCCCCCGCTTTGACTGCATCAACTGTTACAAGCTGCCCTCGAATAGGACCAAACTCAAAAAAAATCCCCCGAGAATCCGCATAACCCGCAGAGTTTTACGCAGAACTCCGCGCGACTCTCTGTCGCCCAGGGGAACCCGACGGTCTTTACAGGCGGTCGCCCGCTGCCTGCAGTTGCACCAGGTAGCGTTCGGGGAACGGTCCGCCAGCAAAGTCGATGTCGCCCCGGGGACCAGCTACACGCCGCACCCCGCGCTGCAGGAGGTGAGCCAGTGCTTCTACCAACATCAATTCTCCGAGTTGATCACCCAAACAGAGATGCTCGCCAAAACCAAAGTGCAAATAGTGATCGTCGGGACGATCGATACGGAATTCGTCAGCCCGGCGGAGCATGCATTCATCCCACATGGCAGAGGCCGTGCAGGCAAAGACGATAGTCCCCCGTGGTACGCGCTGCGCATATGGACTACCTCCCGCTAGCAAAGCTTCGCTTTCCGTGAATCGAAACAGCAGCGGATTGATCGGATTGAAGCGCAGCGCTTCGCGGGCAAACGCAGTCAGCAGATCCATATTATCCGCAATAGCCGCGTCGGTCGCCTGCTGGAGAATCTCGGGTCGCAGCAAGATTTGCTCGGTGGCCTGAACGATTGCTTGCGAGGTCGTTTCGATGCTGCCGATCAACAGGCCAGCCATATTCACCACCAGCTCAGATGGTTCGAAGGGCAGTCGATCCGCAAGTGCCAGACGCACCAGATGATCCAACACGGTAGCAGATGCCCGGTCGGGCTGTGCGGCGAAGGCTGTCATTCGAGCTTGCACGAGATCAGCCAGGTAGGACTTCATTTCGCTGCCCGCCTGCATAGCCGCTTGGTGAATTGCCTGATCACCCGCCAGGTTCTTGAAAAAATCGATCTGTGTGGCTTTGGACCAGCGCAGCATCGACTCGACATCGGGACCTGGAAAGCCAAAGTAAGTGCTGCATAAGTGGAGAGGTAGCAAGTGCCCGAGCGACTGGACGATATCGACTTCCGCCGCAGTAGCGGGCAGTATGTCGCTTAGATACTCGCGGATGATCCTTCGCACATTCGGAAAATCGGAGCAAGGCAACATGGATTGCATGAATGGTTTATCGCGTTTATTCTGCACTGCATGATCGCGACCAAGCATATACGGGCCCACCGCATCGTCCATTCTCTGCGCGTAGATTCGCACAGAGAATTCTGTGGACCTGCGGAGCACATCTACCACATCCTTATAACGCGTGACCAAGGTGAATGCGGGTGTTCGCAGAATCGGCTGCTGCTGTCGTAATTCAGCGAAGAATGCCTGGGGTTGGGTGCGGATCCATGCGGATACTCGCTGCACGCGCTCGGCCGGGTCTGCTTCTGGGACGGCGTAGTACTCCGCAAGATAGGACATCATCTAGGCTTTGTCCCCAAAGGGGTCTGACCCTTTGGAGGCGAGTCGAATTGATACCTGTTTTTGGCCTCGCCGGAGAGGGTCAGACCCCTTTGGGGACAAAGCCTATTACGATCACTTGGTTTTGAAGAGATCGTCTGGATGGAAGGGACCGGGAGATCTGCTTTGCATGGCGATCAGATCTGCAGGCGCTCTGCGCACGACTCGTCGACTGCGGCTCGTCGCTTACCGCTTGCGTCTGTTCCAGAGGCATCTGCTCCGTCGACTCGGGCGGCTGGGGTGGTTCCGGGATTTCGTCACCATCCTGAGTAAAGCGGACAGCATAACATCGCGCATCGTCGCCAGTCAAATTGCGGTGAAGTAGCTGGCTCAATGAGTTGGTTTCGTGGATGATATTCCAGCCGACTTCGGAGAATGTCTGAGGATTGAAAACATGCACCGATAGCAGCGGATTGGTGAGCGCCTGGGAAAACGCGTCCACACCGACCATGCGCCCAATGAGTGGTGAAAGCGCCGAGTTTTCGCGCACATCCTCGGCAAATAATCCTGCAAAGAACTCAATTTGATCCACATCACGGTAAGTGGCCCGCAATGCGTCACACACCTCCGGGCGACCGCTGATCTGCGACCAATCTGTAACCCTTGGGAATTGAAACAGTTCGCGATAGTCGTTGTAGCTCCGCAACCTGGCGTCACGACCGAGTTGCAGCGCGCGTTGCTCGGTCTCCAGGAGCTCCGCAGCTGTATTCAACAATCCCAGTTCGGCAGTCTTCTGCCGCGACGCATCCTCGAACATGGTTCCCAACCCGCGGTCGATCAATAACTTGTTATTGAACAGGGCGTGGCTAATCGGTTGATGCACGCCGTCCACCAAGATGGTATTGGGGATCATACTATGCCAGCGATAAAGCAAATTGAATTCGAGCGTCATCCAGTTGTTGCGATACCAGCTCTCCCGCTTGAAGCTCCACGGTTGTGCCAGGAATTTGAAGTGATAGGGAGTGATATGGTTGATGTAATCTTCAATCACGATGCGCAGTAAGATGGCGATCAAAATATTTCGGGCTGTCTGAAACAGACGCTCCGAGTCCCAGTCCGGATAGGCTTCCGCCAGCTTGTCGCACAGGCGATTGTGTTCGCGCAGAAACAGCGTGTTCAGCATGGCGTAGCCAATCGAGACGTTCAATCGCTCGACGCCACCAACGAAGATATATTCCTTTCGCTCGGGTGGCAGGTTGGGTGGAATGCGTGGCTGCACCGCGTCGAATTCCGCTTTCGGCTGGCCGTGATCGTCAAAGTACAGAGGTGGGTAGTGGCAGCCCCCGATGATCGAAGTCTTTAGTTTTCCCCCCTGCACTGCCCGCAGCTGCGCCGTTTGCTGGGGATTTAGACCATAGATCTGGCACAGGTCGATCTCGTGATTCGACGTATTCTTACGCCAGTCGTTGCGATCCGTTCTGAGGAAGCCGTCGGTAAACCATTGGGCGAAACTGGTGAACAGTACCGTTGACTTGTGGCTCAAGCGATAGGTTGCCGGAGTGTGCTCGAACAAACGTGTCACTTGTTGCACATCGGGCAGCGATGCAATTGTCTCTGGGCTAGCTGCAGGTAGATGTCGACCAGTAAACCTGCGGTTTGTCAACGATTCCCAAGAGGTGTAATCCGCAAGCAGACTGAAAGCGTGCGGGCGCGTCTTGGTTTTCAGGATGGCCCGACGTATTAAGCTGCGATTGAGCGCGCTGCGTACGAAGGGAATGGCCTGCAGCAAGCGCCAGACAGGAGCAAACTTGGTTAACAGTAGTGATTCAAGCCGATTCTTCAGCCCATCACGCGAGGTATTACGCGGCATGCCCTGCCCTCCACTCCTGAGTAGCGTTTCCTTCGGCCAGTCTAGGGGTTGCCTCTTGGGGAGTCAAGCAAATCCCGCTGGCTGTGCCCACGCGCCGCCGCTGGCGGGTTCGGGGTTTGCAAGTTAGGCGGCTTTAGCGATTCTCCCGATGCCGAGTTGTGTTCGATGCGGACATTGGGACGGAGGTTGGAGGTGATGCAGCGTGAAAGGAACTATCGTAGGTTTCAATTAATCCCGCGGCCCCCCGCTGGCTCGCCCAGCCGGAGCCAAAGTTTTTTAGTTAGGGCCGTCGCCCAATTGACACCGCCTGCCTCACCTCCCCGGCCCGCTTGTCCAACCGGGAGGCAAGTATCGAGCCAAGTGCGATTCGAGGTGGGAATGAAACTTCGCTTCCTGCCGGGCAAGCCGGCAAGGGGAGCTGTCTTGAAATGGCTCGTTAGCTAACCTCAAAACTTGCGCTCACGTCGGACGAGCCGACATGGGGCGGAGGCGGTCAGGTTGTGGGGTGTTCCTGGGGGGCTCTGCTCAATTTACCCCACCTCTAGATTAAATTGCGATAGCAGTCCGCAAACCCCAATCTGCACCCGCTGCGTGCTGTCAAGCTGACGGGATTGACGCTGAGGGCTACCAGCTGCTACTTAATTGGACAGCGCCAGTTTCAAGTGTCCACCAAGCACAAAGCGCAAGCCAGTGAACGACTTACAGCCACACACGCATCGTGCGTGCGTTCGGGCTTGCAGCATTTCGGCGTTTTCCCAGGTTGATTGCGGCATTTCAGCCACTCACATGTCGGGTTAGGCAGATTTGCCCAACTTCAAACAACAGCTCAAACCTTCCCAGCCTGGGTAATTGCACGGCTCGCTGCGGCGGACGTTGGAATTCGCTGGCCTACGCGGTAGGCCACTCGCATTACTCGAATTGACCAGACTCGATCGGTTACGATGCCAATTGAATACGACCACGCAAAGACTGAGTCGCTATCTATGACAGCCAATCAAAACCGCCCAAGAATCCATGTTGGCTCAGCTCCAGGCAGTCTGGTGAAGCACGAATTTGCCGAAGCTTCACAGGTGCGGATCATCGAATACGACCGCGAGAATTATCGCGATGAACGACTCGACAAGCCAATCGAACTGGTGCTCCGTCTGGCGGGTGAGCAGCCCACGTCCCGACATCGGCCTCGCCGTAGGCAAGTTGCCCGGGGTGATGCCCATGCTCTGGTGGCCGACACGCTGCCGCAGTTGACTCAGGCGGCCAAGCTAAACCAGCAGGTTACCTGGATCAATATCGATGGCTTGGCCGACATCGAGGTCATTCAAGGGCTCGGAAAGCACTTCGGCCTACATTCCTTGGCGCTCGAGGATGTGGTTAACGTCCATCAGCAGGCGAAGTTGGACACCTATGACAACAATGTCTATCTAGTTGTGCGGATGCCCGTAAGCAATCGCCCGTTTGTTACTGAGCAGGTCAGTTTATTTCTGCTAAATGGGATTCTCATCACCTTGCAGGAGTACCCAGGTGATTGCTTGAATCCGGTGCGTGCTAGACTTGCCGCCGGCAAGGGCAGGATTCGCAATCGTGGAGCCGACTATCTGGCCTACGCGGTGATCGACGCTGTAATTGATGGTTACTTTCCAGTGTTGGACGCTTACGAGCAAGTGCTGCAGGAGATCAGCGACGAGATTGATAGTGATTTGAGTCATGATATTCCCAAACGATTGCATGATATTCGTGCCGACTTGCTGAATATTCGCAAGGTGGGTGTTCAACATCGTGATGCGGTCATCGCGCTTTCTCGTGAGGACAACTCGGTGATTAGCGAGGAAACGCAACTCTACTTGCGAGATTGCCATGATCACATCACCAGGCTGCTCGAATCGGCCGATACCTACCGCGAGGCATGCGGTGAATTGCGTGAGCTGTACTTTGCACAGCAGGGGCAGCGGACTAATGATGTCATGAAGGTCTTGACCATCATTGCCACCATTTTCATTCCAATGAGCTTCATCGCTGGGGTTTACGGAATGAACTTTGACTCCAGCGTCTCGGCGGTGAATATGCCGGAGCTGCGCTGGGTTTATGGCTATCCTTTTGCTATCTGCATTATGCTTGCGACTGGTGGTGGACTGTTGTTTTACTTGCGGCGTCGCGGCTGGCTCTAGCTGACTAGAGCTTCGATATCGAGATCGTAAAAACTCTGCACTGACGAACTCTGCTCTCTTGCTCTTGCCAAAATGTCAAACATGCGTGATTTCGTCCTGCCCTTCCTGGATGATCTTCGACGGACTTTTCGCGTGGTGGATGCGATTGACATTCTCTTGGTGTCGATCTTTCTATACGCAGCGTTACTGTGGTTTATCAAGGGAGCGTCGCGCGGAGTGATCATTGGCTGTGGAGCCTTGGCCGTGGTCTATTTCCTAGCCCGCGGCTTGGACATGTACCTTACTTCGTTAGCTTTCCAAACCGTATTTACCGTACTGATTTTTCTGCTTGTTGTTGTCTTTCAAGAGGATTTGCGGCGGCTGCTGGAGCGGCTTTCAACCCTGGGAACGCTGCGACCCAACAGCCTGTTCCACCGTGACCCACTGGATCTGGATGCTTTAGTAGAGACGGTCTTTCGCCTGGCGGACAGCCACGTCGGAGCACTGATCATCCTCAAGGGTAGGGAGCCACTCGATAGGCACTTGACGCGTGGGATCGCACTCGATGGTCGGTTGAGTGCTACGCTGCTGATGAGTATTTTCGATTCGCATTCGCCGGGACACGATGGTGCTGCGGTGGTTGAAGGGCAACGCATCAAGACTTTCGCGGCACATCTACCTATCTCGAGCAGTTCGCATATCGTTGCCGGACGCGGTACGCGGCATAGTGCTGCATTGGGTTTATCCGAGCGATCGGATGCATTGACCATTGTCGTGTCCGAAGAACGCGGAGTGGTTTCCGTTGCTTCGACTGGCGCCTTGTATGAACTGAGGACCGCAAGCGAACTTAAGGATCGATTGTGCAAGTTTTTTGCCGAAGTGGCACCGCCACAGGTTCACTCCATCTGGCAACTCGCCGTCTTTAA
The DNA here is from genome assembly GCA_963707245.1 of Pirellulaceae bacterium. Classification (GTDB taxonomy): domain Bacteria; phylum Planctomycetota; class Planctomycetia; order Pirellulales; family Pirellulaceae; genus Aureliella. The sequence goes on along the minus strand of CAVPPY010000031.1, from coordinate 22,310 downwards.
AGATGGTTGGTTAAAAGCTGTTTCGCTAGGTATCGCTGGTATTGCTTGGCTAGTACTGGGCTACAATCCACACACGGTGCAGCGGACCTTTGTGATCCCCATTGAATACAGAAATGTCGACCCAAATCTAGAAATTGATGCGCTGGCTCCCAACGAAGCCCGCCTAACGCTGACGGGCGCGGAGCACCATTTTCGCTTTCTCGATCCGGCGGGCCTCAAAATGTCCATGGATCTGAACGGCATTCAATCCGGTTACCAGGAATTGGCCGTGACCGAAAAGAGCCTTCGGCTGCCAGCCAATCTAACTCCCTATCGCATCGAACCGCGGATTATTCGTTTGGAACTGTTGCCGCGCAGCGGCGAATTGAGTCGTTTGCCCAAGTCGCGTGGCAAACTATGGAAACAGTGATGGATGACAAAGCGATGAGGTCAAGTCGGCGTTGGATGACGGTTGAGACTCCTCATGGCTGGCAATTGGAGCAATGAGCCTGCCAAAACTCCACACGAATTTCGTCCAAATCATCGGCCCGGCCCGAATTGTGAATCCAGGCCTTGTATTTCGCCCAAACGCGGACAGAATAACCCGTCCCCACGTGCCATAGCGTGCGCTTGCCTGCTGCCTCCCACCCATGGCGACTATACGCAGGTTTCCAATGCCGCTGCACGGCGGCATTCAAAGGCAATTGCATGAACGAGTTGTTATGGGCGGCTGCCAAGATTGCGGGTGGCCTGATCCTGCTGGTGGCCGGCGGAGAAACTCTGGTGCGCGGGGCATCGCTCTTGGCCTCCGCCATGCGCGTTTCATCGTTAGTGATCGGACTGACAGTGGTTGCCTTTGGGACCAGTGCACCCGAATTGGCGGTCTCATTACAATCTGCTTGGAGCGGCAATGCTGACCTGGCGATTGGCAATGTGGTAGGCAGTAATATTTTTAACGTGCTGTTCATCTTGGGCTTTTCCGCCCTGATCGTACCTCTGGTCGTTTCCAGCCAGCTGATTCGCTGGGATGCACCCGTCATGATTGCTTCTTCAGTACTGTTATTCGTGTTTGGACTAAACGGCAGAATTGAACGCTGGGAAGGTTATCTGCTGTTTCTGGGAGTGGTGCTCTACACCTGGTGGTGTATTCGCCAGAGCCGAAAAGAGGGTCGTCAAGTTATTGAGGAGTTCGAGGGCGAATGGCCATCCGACCCAGGCCCGAGTGCGGCACCTCCACACTGGTTGTCCAATTTGCTGCTGATCGTGTTGGGCCTCTGCTTGCTGGGCCTGGGCTCGAACCTGCTGATCAGTGGCAGCGTGCGGATTGCGTCTGCCATGGGCGTTAGCCAATTGGTTATTGGCTTGACGATTGTGGCCATCGGCACCTCTCTTCCCGAAGTCGTAACCTCCATCACGGCGGCCTGCCGTAATGAACGCGATATCGCCGTGGGCAATGTGGTGGGTAGCAATATATTCAACATTTTGTGCGTTGTGGGTCTAACCAGTACGGTCAGTCCACAGGGGATTGCGGTCAGCCAGTCCGCTCTGAGTCTCGATATTCCTGTCATGCTCGCGGTAGCCTTTGCCTGTCTGCCGATTTTTCTCAGTGGGCACTGATCGCTCGCTGGGAGGGCGGGCTGTTCTTGTTCTATTATGTGGCTTACACGACCTACCTGATTCTGCATGCTAGTGGTAACGAGCTGAGTACGACCTTGCGAAATGTGATGCTACTGTTTGTGGTGCCCCTGACCGTCATCACGCTTGCCGTGAGCACGCTGGCGTAGTCTGAGGCAGCCCTTGCCCACGGACACCGCCCATCCATGAACGAAATGCAGGATTTGCTGCTGCAGGTCTTGTTGCAGATCGTGGTGATCATGGTGGCCGCCCGCCTAGGTGCATGGGCCATGGGGCAGCTCGGCCAGCCGCAAGTGGTTGGCGAGATAGTGGCTGGTCTAGTATTGGGACCATCGGTCTTGGGAAAGCTGTTCCCAGGTAGCGTCGGTGTGCTGTTTTCTGACGACACCAGCATGATCTTTCGCGTTCTCAGTGAGCTCGGTCTGATCTTGCTGATGTTTCTAATTGGTCTCGAATTCGACTTCTCCCACCTGCGTCATGTTGGCAAAGCGGCGGTGAATATTGCAGCTGCGGGAATTGTCGTGCCGTTGTGCCTGGGCGCGGGATTAGCCGTGTGGCTGCATCCACAGGTGGCTCCGCAGGTTGACCGTCTGAGCTTTGTGCTCATCGTATCGGTCGCTCTGTCGATTACCGCCATCCCCATCTTGGGGCGCATGATGCTCGAGTTGAACATCCATAGGACACCTCTGGGGACACTGACCATCACCGCCGCAGCGATCGACGATGCGCTGGGCTGGATGATGTTGGCCGCGGTCAGCGCCATGATTCATGGAGGCTTTGAGCTTTGGGCCGTTTCCAAAATGGTACTCTGGACGCTGGCCTTTGTGCTGGGCTGCTGGTGGTTAGCTCGGCCACTGCTCATTCGCGGACTGGGAAAATTACTGGACGCTGGCGGCGGCGATTTATCCCTGGTGGGACTCTCCGCCGTACTTGTAAGCGTATTCTTAGCCGCAGCCGCTACCAACCGCATTGGCATCTTTGCGATTTTTGGACCTTTCATACTCGGTGCGGTATTGTCCGATCAGCACGCTCTGCGTATTGCCGTTTCCCAGCGTTTGCGAGATATCGTCTACGCCCTTTTCTTGCCTATTTTCTTTACCTATACCGGGCTGCAAACGGATATCGGTATGTTGGGATCTGTCTATCTATGTTGGCTCTGCGCGCTTCTGATTCTAGTGGCTGTGCTCGGCAAAGTGTTAGGTTGTGGCCTGGCAGGCCGCCTGAGCGGTCTCAACTGGCGCGATGCAGCCTGCGTTGCAGTGATGATGAATACAAGAGCTCTAATGGGCTTGATCGTCATCAATGTTGGTCGCGAACTGGGCGTGATACCCGATAGCGTGTTCTGCATGCTAGTCATCATGGCCTTGTTCACGACATTGATCACCACGCCCCTGCTGCGTCGACTGCTGCAACGACCTCTGGCCGCCAGTTAAGGGAACGCGACAACTGGCTGGATGGCATCAAAGGGATGGCGAAACGTCGTGCGTTTCCGTGGTAGCACCCGTGCGTTTGAGACTCCTCAGGTACAGAGCCTTGTGCTGCATATAGCTGCGGCAAAAGGCAAGGGCCTCTCGGAAGAACGGGATGCTGGTTCCATCTCCCACCTCGGCGGAAGCCAACCAGGCAAGATGGTTATCCAGAGCTTGAGCGCGGCCCAAGCTGGCGCATTGCTCACGAAAGCGAATCATTGCCGCTTCAACCATCCTGAATCGCCCGCCGGCTGGCAAGTCTTCCAGTTCTTGATTGGGGTTGGTCCAGATTCTCGTCCACTCGCGGCCTTGCGAATAAAACCGCTTCAGCCAGTATGCGGCGAGGTCGCTTTCATCAACGTGCTTGCTGGTCAAGACTGCCGCGCGAGCATACATCATTTCCTTCTTGACCAGATCGGGCTCATCACGCCAGCGTGATAGCATACGCACGTTGACGCGCTCAAAATCCTGGTTGGGAAATAAGAAACGATCGACAAAGATCTCATGGGCAAAAGAGAGCTTGCGCAGCTCAGGGAATTCACAGTAGATGGTCATCTCCGACAGCGTGCTGGCCTCGTGTTCATTGTCGCGAATTTTATTCTTGAAAGTGATGGGATCGGCCAGCGAATGGCTGGGGTCGGGGCCGTAGGGCATGCTGCCTGCATGCTCGATCTCATGCAGGTAATATAAATCTTGGACCAGGCGATTGCCATAAGTGCGCATTTGAATGCCACCCCACCAAGGTGAAAAATGGGGGGACTCGACATGCTCCCGCAACTCCGCTCCGGTCTCGTCGACGATCGTAACGTAGTTATCGGAGGGGCTGTAGAAGAATCGGGGCAAACGCGCAAGCGCGCTAACACCTGGTACACCAAGCCATGTTCGTCATAGGATCGCTTCAGCACTTCGGTTTGCAGCAGTTGATCGCGTACAAATCGATGTACCTCTTGCGGTGTAACCAATTTGATGATGTCTTGCATGATGAATTGGCAATCCTGCGGTTCGCGATAGCCCTACAGTTGAGTGTCGAATTTCGTGTGAATAAAAAACCATGTGCATCGCCGCTGGGAAAACTCAGTCCGCAAGCTGCTCGTAATATCGGGCTGCGACACTTGGCGACAGGCTGGGATCGATGGCGTGGGCCAGCCTGGCGGTCAAGCACACGCGCACGCGCTGCTCGCCCACAGAACCGCGAAGGAGAAAACGTTCCAGATCCGACGGAAACTCGGCAGGCGGGCTAACGGCTAACAGCAATACGTCCGCAGGTTGCAGGCATAGGCTCAACTGTGCGTTGACTTGCTCAATAACTCTGTTTTGGAAGGGACGATACTTGCATGGCAGTTCGTGAACGTCAAAACGCTGCATGAACTGAGTGCCAATCCTGAGCGAGAGCAAATTCTTGAACCATTTGTTGCCGAATAGTCCAGGATATTCGAACCGTGAAAGCACCCCGCCAATACGATAGTAATACATGCCCGCCGGTTTGCTGAGGGAGAAGAACACAGCCGCGATCAAGGGGTGGTCTACCTGTATTTGGAATGGTCGAGCCACGCTACCGACATAGGTCACATCCAGCATCAGTTGACTCAGCGGACTGCGCAGGGCTAACTGATCCAGAAACGCGTCGTAGTCGGGCCAGACCATTCCGTCGATGGCCGAGGGCTGACTCAAATAGAACTGATGATGCTCGGCGACTTGATCGATGGCTTCATGCCAACGCAGCCGATTATGGGTCCGAAATTCGATCCCGGCGGCAGCCGCGTAGGCCGCATAGCCCTCGTACTCACCCTCAAAGACATGGATACAGGGTGCAAAGCCAGTCCCCCGGGCGCGTGCGGCGTAGGCATGGATGGCCTCGCGCAAGGCCTCGCTTGCACCGCCAGTCGGGTATTGGTAGGCAAAAGGGGTGCGCCACTGCAGGATGGGAGAAACCCACTGCAGCCACGTTGCGAAAAAGGCTTCGTGAACTAAATCCTGCTTTTGGGTCCAAGCCTCGCGGAATAGCGAGTGCAAGGCCTGGCGCCCCAGGCCTCGATCGCCCTCTGTTCCATCGAGCACTTGGTCGACCACCCACTCGGTCTCGGGCATGACCAAGGCGTATACGATCTTGGAGACGCCAGCCTGGCCCAGCAAACGATTTAATTTGTCATGCTGGGCATTAGACATAAGACACGCTCGCCGAGGGTTCGGGACGCTTATTGATGCGTTTCCTGATCAGCATCGCTATTCGAAAGCTTGAAGTCAATCCGCTGATAGTTCAGTTCACATTTCCTCAGCATTACTAATCAGGGTCTTCGCGGTAGCCGCGGTCATCGCCAGACTTCCAGGAATCATGGAAAGAACCGAATTCTGGCGAATCCGGCTACGCGAACACTTGGGAAAGAACCGAATTCTGGCGAATCCGGCTACGCGAACACTTGGGAAAGAACCGAATTCTGGCGAATCCGGCTACCCTAAAACGTAATCTGGACAGAGGTTTCTGCTTCTAAAGCCGACTTAGACTTGGATCATATCCTCGACCTGCTCCAGGGGCTGACTCTTGCCAGCTTCGCCAGACAGTGAAGGAGCGTCGGAGTCAGGTTTTCGCCGGTTCAGACGTTCCAGGCAACGCGTCATCCATTCTTGCAGATCGATTGTCAAACTAAACAGGATGGGCACGAGAAATAGAGTAACTACCGTCGACACCAACAGTCCGCCCAACACGACGCTCCCCAGGCCGCGATACAGTTCACTGCCTGCGCCAGGAAAGAGCACCAGCGGCAATAGACCTAGGACTGTGGTGGTGGTGGTCATGAAAATGGGTCGAATTCGCGTGCGGATACTCTCCAAGATGGCCGTTCGAGGCGGCATGTGGTCGTCGCGCATGTGATTCAACGACTGATGCACGATCAAGATCGGATTATTGACGACGGTGCCAATCAGAATAATAAATCCCAACATGGTCAATACATCCAGGGATTGAAAATACAGCAGGTTCAAGGCCTGTAAACCTAGAATGCCACCCACAGCTCCAACCGGCACACTCAGAATAATAACGAATGGATAAACCCAGGATTCAAACAGGCCGACCATCAATAGATAGGTAATGATCAGGGCCAACGTCACATTGAAGAACAAGGCATCCCAGGTATTGCGCAGCTTGTCGGCAGTCCCGGCCAAACTGATGCGGTAGCCGGGGCCCAGCTCACCGCTGTCGATCAAGGGTTGCACAATCTGTGATCGGATATTGGCCATGGCCACTTCCAAGGGCACTTCGAGTGGCGGCGAAACTTCAATCGTAATCGCCCTCTCGCGCTCGCGATGATTGACCTGTTCCGGTCCGCTGGCCAAACGCACCGTGGCCAAGGCTTGCAGCGGTATTAATTCGCCCACCGGTGTGGCGATGGGCAGTGCGCTGATATCCTGAGACTGGCTGGCAAATTGCTCTTTGCCAACAATCGTCAGGTCGATCTTATCGCCATCCAAGAAATAGTCAGTGGCGTAGGCGCCGTCGACCAGGGCGTTCACCGTATACCCCAGGTCGCTGCTGGAGACACCCAACTCCGCGGCTTGAATTAGCTTGGGTTCGATTTGCAGTTCTGGACTGGAAAGGTCCAAACTGGGAATGGGCCGCGCCTGAGCACCCGGTACAACCTGTACACCCGTTTTATTTCCCATCAGATCTCCAAGCACTCGGCCGCCGATCTTTACCAATTGCTCTAAATCGGGTCCAGTGATTTCGATGTTGATCGAGCGGCCGCCGGTCAGGCCCTGCTCGAAGATGCTCGATTGCTTGGCGACCGCAAAGGTACCGGGAATAATTCGACCTACCTTCTGAACCAAGGGAACCAGTTCAGCCACCCGCGCCGGGTCTTGGGCGCGCAGTCCGATGAAGACTTGGCGTCCACGAGCGACGTAGAAGAAATCACCGATGGCTGGAAACTCTAAGTCCTGCGCCTCAGCAGAATCGGGGTCAACATTCCAATAGGGACGCAAGCTGCTTTCTACCTGTTCACCGATTTCCATCAATTCACCCAGGTTATATCCCGGTGGTGGTAGCAGGATACCGAATACCAAATTGCGGTTGCCGCTGGGCAGGTACTCGACTTTCGGAAACAGGGCCCACGTCAGACCGATGGCTACTGCCACCAGGCCAAATGCCACTGCAATCCGCCTGAACATGCCAGCCTGTAACCACGCGTTGATCGCCACCACGCCCACGACGAAAGAACTGCCCAAGTTCTGCAGGACGCGCACCGGCAGCGGTGCAGTTTGGGGAGAATCTTCCACGCTGCGCTGCGGGGCACTCGCATCGACCGCCCTCGCTTGATTCGCCGCGTGGTGCGGGCGGCGACGGCCAAACAGACGCGAGGAGGCCATGGGAATCAGCGTCATGGAAATGAGCATGGACAGGGCCACTGCGGCACTGATTGCCAAGGCGATATCGCGGAATAACTGGCCGGCCTCCTCTTGAACAAAAACGATTGGCAAGAACACGGCGACGGTTGTCAGGGTCGACGACAGAACGGCCCCCCAAACCTCCGTGGTCCCGCGCACGGCGGCCGTAAACGGGGCTTCCCCCGCGTCCCAGCGACGATAGATATTCTCCAGAACCACCACGGCGTTGTCGACCAGCATACCTACGGCAAAGGCCAAGCCCGCCAAGCTAATCACATTCAATGAACGGCCCAACCCGCCCAGAATCAAGAAGGTGCCAATGATGCTGGTGGGGATGGCCAGGCCGACGACCAGGGCACCACGAGCGTACCACAATCCACAGACGACAATCAGTAACAGTGTCACGCCGCCGAAAAACCAGGGCGAGGCATAGGCCGCCGCTATGGCACTAACAATAATCAAGGGTACAACGATCAGCGTTCGCGCGCCCAAGTGCAAGAACATCATCAGCACAACCATGGTCAGCGCGCCGCCGATGAAGATGTTCTGCTGAACCAGATTGATCGCCGAGTAAATGTACTCTGTTTCGTCGTAGACTTGGGTAAGCTGCAAACCTCGCCTCTTCAAGATTCCCTCGTTCAACTCGCTGTTAACGCGTTTCAGGCCCTGCATGGCGTCGAGCACATTGGCTCCCGTTTCCCGCAGTGCATTAACGGCAATGCTTGACTCTCCAAACCTGCGGACCTGCCCATCGGCCTTCTTGTAGCCCAGTTGGACCTCCGCCACATCGCGAATATAAACGGGATTGCCATCGCGGACGGCGATTAGTTGTTGTTCTACTTGCTGTGGGCTACGAAACTGACCCAGGGTTCGCACCACCCAACGACGTTTGCCTTCCCAGTAATCGCCCCCCGAGGTGTCTTGGTTTTGCGTTCGCAGGGCGGTGCGCACATCGCCAATGGTCAACTGCCTGGCTGCCAGTTCTTCGGGATCGATGATGACTTGTAATTCATCAGTTAATCCGCCTAGAACATTCGCTTGCGATATCCCCCCCACGCGTTCAAAGCGGGCTTCTATCTCGTCCTCGGCAAAACGACGTAGTTGTGTAACGTCCAAGTCAGGCGGCGGCAGCAATTCGCTGACGGCCGAGTGCTGCTTCGCCAGGAGCCTCAAGCGGAGCATTCCCAGTCCCTGATTGTCGGAGCGACGAACGACGGCCAGTTCCCCCGCCAATTCAGGATGGCTTTCGACGAAGGCCTCAAACTCTGCTTCCGAAGGATAACGCGGACTAAGAATGAACCAGGCGATAGGGCTGTTGTTTGCATTGGCCGTGGTGATTACTGGTTTATCCGAATCCTCTGGATACTCAGGCACCTGTTCCAGGCGGCCGATAACATCCACCACCGCCTGCTGCATCGAAGTACCCACCAGGAACTCCAGTGTGATCCGCCCGACCGAGTCGGAACTTTCGGAGGACAACTTAGTCACGCCTTCGACGCCCTTGAGTTGTTCCTCCTGTTCGATCACGATCTCCTGCTCAACCTCTTGCGGGCTAGCCCCAGGCCACCGCGTCTCGACGGTAATGGTGGGAGTCTGCACCTCGGGCGTTAACTGCATGGGCATTTTTAGAAAGGCTACTGCGCCAAACAGCAGCATTAGCATGACACCTACAATGACCTTGGCGGGATTGTGTACAAAGAAATTAATTAATGCCATTTTATCTTCGTATTCAGAAACGTTCTGTTGGGATAAACTGCAATCCGCAGTGCGCAACCGCTCGGGGCTGACTATTGCCTAGCATCCGCTGCGGCGACGGGTTCTGTCTGCATCCAACTCACCTTGGCTGGAGGCTGCCCCGGTCGGCTGGGGATGATGCGCTCGTTACCGCGAGTAACTACCCAACTCCCAGCCGAGATGTCTCCGCTAATTGCAATCCAATCGTTCTCAGATTCCCCGGTAATCACTGGCACGGGAATAGCCTCTGCAATCCGCTGATTGCCAGATGCCTGCTCGATGGTGCTTGCCACAATCGTCCACACGAAAGCCGCATCTCCTTTCAGAACAAGTGCGTCTTTGGGGACCAACACGGCTTTCCCCGTTTCGCTAATGGGCAATACAGCCCTGGCCAGCATACCGGCTTTCAGCAGGGGTTCGCCACGTTCGGAAATCTTGTTCTGCAGCCGAATCTTGACCGGAAAGGTCCGTGAACGCACATCGGCCTGCGGAATCACGGCTACGATTTCACCCATGAATTTCTTGCCTTTGAGCGCCGGAATCTCGACTTCAACGACATCACCCAGGTGGCTAAAGGGGATATGCGATTCGAGCACCTTGACCACCACATCCACCTGGTCCAGGGCAACGATTTCCGCTACGGGTTCCCCGCGAGCAAGCCATTGCCCCACTTCGCTAAACTCGGCGGTGAGGTAGCCTGCAAAGCGCGAGTACAGCGTATGCTTCTTGATTTGATCTTGCAGACGGCGGCAGACCGCATCACGCATAGCGACTTCGGCTCGAGCCTGGGCGATGCGCTCACTCCGTGGCCCGGCCACTGCTAAATCGTGCGCTGCCCGAGCTTCCGCCAAACGCTGCTCAGCTTCCAATGCCAGGCTGACGGAGTCTTCGAATTCAGCTGCCGAGAGTGCGCTCCTTTCGAACAGGGCCTTTACCCGGTCGCGCTCGCGATTCAGGTAATCGGCGGCAATGCGGCTGGCTTCCAGCCGCGCCAGCGTCTGGGCCAGCTCCTCACTGCGGCTTCCGTTTTCCAATTCCTGCAGCTCTTGTTTTTTTTGCTCCAGTTCCGCCGTCGCAGCCTCCAACTCCAGCTCGATGGTTTCAGTCAATAGTCTGGCCAAGGGCTGATCTTTCTCTACCCGATCGCCCTCGCGCACATATATCTCCGTTACCCGTCCGTCCACCGCTGAACCAACCACGGCCGTTCGCGTGGGCTCAACGGTGCCCACACTCGATTGGGTTGGGGACATCCGCTCGCGCAGCACCGCCGCTTCGACCCTCACTACTGCCGGGCCCTGCTGTGCCCAGGCGGAGTGGTTGCCACCACCATTGCTCGTCAAGCATGCCAGGCCTAACGCAACGAGTAACGAAAATAAAAAACGATTCGAGACAGGCGTCGAGCGCGAATGCATGGAAGTCAGTCCAATTAGTTGGTTAAGGGCTAAGCACGGCAGCCGAAAAATTGAAAACTCTTGGTGTGACTGGCACACAGGACAGCCCATGTTGCTCACGTTTGGCCATTTCCGCCGATAATTTGCGTTGCCGGTCGAGTCGATTCCAGTCGGTGCAGATTGTGCAATACCACTCGCAGCGCCTTCTTCAAACTGGCCACCTGCCGAGGTGTCAGCCCATGCGTGGCCTCGGCCCGCACGCGGCGGGCACAGGCCGCTACCTTGCTCCATACCTCATGAGCATGCTGATCCGGTCGAATCACTTTGCACCGCCGGTCCGTCGCGGAAGGACGCCGCAGGATCAATCGATCACGCTGCATGCGATCCAATACTCCAACCAACGTTGCCGGCTCGATCATCATTCGCCCCGCCAGCTCGACTTGCGATAGCTCGCCCTCAAGCGCCAGCCAACCCAACACTTGAGATTGCCGGTAGGTTACGCCATGCGGTGCCAATTCATCATTCAACGCTTTTTGAAAGGCCTGCGAGGCCAGCACGATCCAGTAGCCAATGCTCTCCTCAAAGTCATATTCCAGCTGCGCACCTGCCTCGCCTTCCTCTCCAGAAAGGTTCAGGCGAGTTTTTGTTTTCGCATCGTTGCTGCCATGCATTCTCGAGCCCCCAAAAATAATAGTTAGGATCCTAACTATTATGGTCCAGATCCAAGCGGCAATCAAGCGCGGGGCAGAACTCCGCCAGGGCCACGCAGTTTCTCAAACTGAGCGGATGGGCGCTAGCCACCGGTTTTGAAAACACCGAGTGCTAGCGCACTTTCGCTCACCAAGAGATTGCCTGGCTTGAACCATTGCGTTGCCCTGGATGACCGCCAGGCCAAATCCGAGTTTCCAGTTAGGTTCTCGGATCCGTGGGCCGCATGGCCGTGAGGCCTAGGGTGGGCTTGCAAACCCGGCCGCTTACGCGTCGCGGCTCACTTTACGACTTGCTCAATCTGCGGCCTATCGCTGCGTCAGTCGCTTGGTGCAGTGGGCAGCGTAATGTGATGCTGCGCACCGTGCTGTCGGCCGCGATGCTTGGCCAACGGATCGTCCTGCAGCCGAGCCGCACGACTGCTGGTGGCCAAACGCACATGGCACTCGTCGTTCAACCATTGCTTGGCGGCATCGTGCAAGGCCAAGGTTCGCGTTTGGATCAGCCCAGGTTCACCTGCGGTACCTGCAGATGCAGGGATATCCCAACCAGAGCGATGTTTCGGCAGGCTCTCCACGTAGCCTTCCGCGTAGGATGCCCCACTGCCACGCGAGTATCCGCCAAATTGCAGTCTGGCGGCGCTGGCAATCGTAAGCAGCAGCTCGCGAAACAGGGCAATTGCATTCTGCACATCAGCCAATGGTCCATAGAAAGTAAAGATCGTGCGATGACCCTTGGTCGATATATACCACTGCACCATGGGCAGGATCTCGTGGCACACATAACCGGCCAGCGCCTTCTCCCAGCCAGACGCCCGTCGACCATTGACCGCACAAGTCATGCGCGTGAAGCGAACCAGGTCGACATTATCCTGATCGACGATATCGTCACGCGTCAGGTTGTTTTCCAGCATCAGCGTCTGCATGGCTCGCAGAGCATTATGCTTCTCGGCCTGGGTGCTGCCATGATTATTGGCCGTCTTGTCTAAAGCTCGCAAGACGCGCATGACCCGATCAAACTCTTTTTGTGTCAGCTCCTGCTGTTGGGTCCAGTTGCGCTTTGGTCCCATGGCCGGCAGCCTTGAACTACTGGCCATGTGGTCTGCTGTCCAAGTCTCAAGAACGATATATTCGTCGTCCGCCGGGTTCCACGTATCATGCACGACCTGGTCGATGAGCGCCGAAAGGTGCCTGCCGCGACCATGCTCCTTAGCAAGGTGCAGCAGCACAATGCCCTTGGGTTGTTGCCTGGGATCAAACGGGACCTGCTGTCCAGATTGACGTTTCCATTGGCGTTGGCTCAGATATTCGGCAGCCACCTCAATGGAGATACCCTGCCTTGGTGAAGCGGCGGCAGCCTGTCCGAGTTGTTCGTATACCTCCCGATAGGCTGCGCCGGTGGCAATGGCAATCGCTCGGGTGACGCAGTCCCCGGTCGTTCCCACAAAGCCGCTGGCAGCCCGGCCGCCGTCATTCCATACGAATTCCATGCTTTCCGCTTTCGAATTTTGGGTAGCCGGATTCGCAAGAATTCGGTCTTTCCATGCTTCCCCGCAGTTTGGCGACTGCAGCTACCGTATCTGCCCTGGAAATGCAGTATAAACAAGGATTGGTTTCCCTTAAACATCCATAGGAAGTCAACATGACGCTGCGAACATTCATGCTCCTGGTAATGATGTGCCTCTCGACGACCGCTTGGGGGCAGCGGCGCGGGCCTACGCAATCTCCCGAGGTGGCCGCCGATGGGAGCGTGACGTTTCGGATGCGCGCAGCACAGGCAGATGCCGTGGCCTTGGTCGCACAATGGACCAAGGACAGCATTCCGCTAGTTAAAGATGATGACGGATTGTGGCAAGTGAAACTCGACTCGGTGCCAGCGGGAGTCTGGGAATACAGCTTTCGTGTTGACGATATGACTCTCCTAGATCCGAGCAATCCCGCCATCAAGCCAATGCGTTCACCGCGCACCAGCATCCTGCACATTCCCGGCCAACCGCCGCTGATCCACGATTTTCAACCGGTTCCGCATGGGACGCTGCACTTGCACAGCTATCATTCAAAATCGCTCGACAAATTGCGGGAACTGGTGGTCTACACTCCACCTGGATATGCGGACGATGATCAGCAAAAATTCCCCACCTTGTACCTGCAGCATGGATCGGGTGACAACCAGGCCACCTGGACGGTGCATGGCAAAGCCCACTGGATCCTGGATAATTTGATCGCTGCCGGGCGGGCCAAGCCGATGGTCTTGGTCATGATGGACGGTCATGCATCGCCAGCCAACGCCGAAGCGAGTCGCCGCAACGACTACTTCGCCGACGATCTACTGCAGGATGTGATGCCGTGGGTTGAGGCAAACTACCGCGTGATTCCCGATGCCGAGCATCGTGCAATTGTTGGCTTAAGCATGGGAGGCAGCCAATCGCTGGGGATCGGATTAGCCCATGCGGATAAGTTCTCTTGGGTCGGAGGCTTCAGCGCTGCCATACCTGGTGACGCCGTCGTGGCCGCAGCCCTAGACGATTCGCAGACTACCAACGCCAGGCTGAACCTGCTGTGGATCGCCTGTGGCAAGGATGATTTCTTACTTGAGTGCAACAAAGAATTTATCGAGCAACTCAAGAGCAAGGGCGTTGAGCACCAGTGGTACCTGACCGAGGGCAATCACAGTTGGCCCGTCTGGCGCGGCTACCTGGCTGACATTCTGCCCCAACTCTTCCAGTCAACTGAATGAGAAAAAGTTACCCAGCGCTTCGTCAACATGAGCTTCCAGGGTAGCCGGATTCGCCAGAATTCGGATGCTTCCATGATTCTCCCGTAACCGGATTCGCCAGAATTCGGATGCATTCATGATTTTTGCGTAGCCGGATTCGCCAGAATTCGGATGCATTCATGATTTTCCCGTAACCGGATTCGCCAGAATTCGGTTCTTTTCATGCTTCCTCAAACTCTGGCGACTCCGGCCAACGCAATAACTCCGAGCAAGCATGTGAATGACGGACCAGGTCGACACGAGCTCGCCGATCGTTACGGCCAGTCCGCTCTACGGCTTCTGCGCTCTGAAAAGCAGCGGGCACTCGCTTTGCGATTTCGGCGGCATGGTTCCGCCCGCCTCTCGCTTGGCGTGGACGGTGGCCTGTGTAATCACGCACGGGGGACGGTTTGAACTTCAATGAAGTCGTGCAAACCTTCTAGGCCGCCTTCGCGCCCAAAGCCGGAGTGCTTCATGCCGCCAAAGGGGGCTTCGGCCGTCGGGCCGGAGCCGGTGTTGAGACCGACATGCCCGAATTGGAGACGCGAAATGACTCGATCCGCTCGAGCTTCATCGGCTGTGAAAACGTAGGCGGCCAATCCGTACTGCGTCGCGTTAGCAGCCTGGATGACTTCCTCCTCATCGGTGAATTCGATAATAGGGGCGAGTGGGCCGAAGGTTTCATCTTGCGCACAAAGCATCTCCGATGTCACGCCCCACAACACAGTCGGTGGGTGAAACCAACCATGACCCTCACCGATATCTTTTACCGCAGATGCCGTGACCCGAGTTGCACCGCGTTGAATCGCGTCGTCGACATGCAATCGCACCTTCTCAAACGCGTGGCGATCGATCAGCGGACCCATGTCGGTCCCTTTTTCCATTCCATTGCCTATTCGCAATCTATCTGCTCGTTCAGCTAGACGGGTCGCGAATGCTTGCGCGATGCCGCGCTGAACATACATGCGATTCGCGCACACACAGGTTTGTCCCGCGCCACGAAACTTATTGGCCATCGCGTGTTCAATCGCTCGGTCCAGATCCGCGTCGTCAAATACGATAAACGGGGCGTTACCACCGAGTTCGAGTGAGAGGCGTTTCAGATGGGGTGCTGCAGCGGCCATCAATTTTTGTCCCACTGATGTGGATCCGGTAAAGCTGATCACACGCACGGCGGGATGCTCGCACAGTGCGTTGCTGATCTCGGCTGCTGGCCCCAGGATCAAGTTCGCCTTGCCCGGCGGTAGATGGATCTTTTCCAGCAAGCAAAACAACGCCATCACCGAAAGCGGCGTTTTGGAGGAGGGTTTGACGACACTGCTGCAATCAGCCGCCAACGCGGCCGAGAATTTCTTGGCAAGCATCGCCAGAGGGAAATTCCAGGGTGTGATCAAACCCACTACGCCTGCCGGACGTGAGTAGACCGTCCACCGGTAGCCACGCGGACGACTCGCAATTTCCCTTGGTCTTAGGTGATCGACCACAGTCGCGTAATAGCGAAAGAAGCTGGCTGCGTATTCCGCTTCAGTCTGCGCCTCCAACCATGGTTTGCCGTGTTCATGCGTGATGATCTTTCCCAACTCTTCCCGGTGCTCGGTGATCAGATCGGCAATCCGATCGAGCCAGTCTCGTCTTTGTTCAATCGTTGAAGGCGTAGCCAAAGCCGACGCTGCAGAATCGATAGCCAAATGCGTTTCATGTTTTCCCATCACGGGAACCACAGCGATCGTCTCGCCCGTGGCTGGATTGACCACCTCCATCGTTTTTTTTGATTCCGCATCGCACCAATGGCCATCGATAAAGCCTTGAGTCGTGCTCAGTAATTCAGAGTGCATCATGCCTGAAAACTTTTCTCGAAAGGTTGAGGGAGGGGGTCGGCTGGCAGTGGTCGCGGAATGCTCTGCTCGACGGCATTGGCGTTCAACGGGCAGGGAGTGAAGCTCGCCGCAACCAAACCTGGACCACGCAGTAGTCGCCCGGTTCGGGTTTGTCGATCGAGAACGAGCGTGCCAACTCCTGAGCATCCTCCTCGCGTCCTACCAGGCAACATGCGTTGATCAAACTTTCATAACGAGTGGCTTGCCCATTGCAACTCAAGGGTGAATGGCCGAGGTTGCAGGTCTGTATTTCCACTACGTCATAACCAAGAAGTTCAAATTCCTGCTGGTGATCGTCAAAGGCCTCGGGATCTACACAGCCGAGCTCCACTCCCAGGGGCTGTCCATCCATGAATATGCATTCCGGGATGGCATAGGCGTAGAGCTCGAGCTCGTTGGCACCTGAGGCAGACATCGCATGTTCGGCATCCGCCAGTCGATTGAAGCCGCCGTATTGGTTGAAACAGTTTTGTGAGATGTCCGGATAATCGAAGCTGGTTGGTCCATGGACAATGCAATAGCTGACACTGCAAATGCGCAGCACGGAGGCCGGCGCAGGAAAGTCGACCTCTGGATGCCGTGTCTGCCAATTCTCGCGCGTAACCCGCTGCTTTGGAAAGTAGCCAATCAGGTAGTATTCCATAAACTCTATGGTACACCGTTTTCCTTGAAGCATGAAATGGTGTCGGACCCGCGTCGGACCCGAATCAGGGCCAAGCAGTTTCTCAAACTGAGCGGATTGGCGCTAGCCACCGGTTTTGAAAACACCGAGTGCTTGCGCACTTTCGCTCACCAAGAGATTGCCTGGCTTGAACCATTGCGTTGCCCTGGGACCCGAATGGCACAGGCTTAAACCTAAGTACAAAGAACTGGTACAAAGAACTGGGGGCAGTGCACCCCCAGGTGCCCCCCCCCAGGTGCCCCAGGTGTCCCTGCCGCGTCCTGCCGGTCAAGCCGGCAAGGGGAGTCGTTTTCATTGGGCGCGTTGGCTAACCTCAAAACTAACGCTCCTGTCGCGTCAAGCCGACATGGGGCGGCGATCAAAACGACAGTGGGCAATCATGTATTCTCGTCGCGAAACACGAACCCGCCCAATGCCCGCTGCTAGCTCGTCCAGCAGGAGCCATAGTTCTTCAGTTAAGCCGACAAGGGGCGGCGATCATGCCCGCTGCTAGCTCATCCAGCAGGAGCCATATTTTTTAACGTTAGCAACGACAGTGATTTGCCTTAAACCATCTAGTCCGCACGCACAGGAAACTTGAGTATCTGCGTGACCCCATTGAACAGATCCCTCCACAGCCAAATTGACGTCCGGTGTAAGCATTCAATGGTGCAAGGAGTTGTAATCCCAGTGCCACTCAGCGTCGATAAAGAATGTACTCATCACACTCCGTGTGATGCCTGGGAGGTCTCTTGTGCGATCGAGTTGGTTGGTTTTTCAATTCATGGGAGGACAGTCTGGAAATGGGGTTTGTTTTGCATCACAGATGATTCTCGGGCAGCATCACACGGAGTGTGATGAATACGTTCTTGGCTAGCATCACACGGAGTGTGATGAATACGTTCTTGGCTAGCATCACACGGAGTGTGATGAGTACGTTCTTGGCTAGCATCACACGGAGTGTGATGAGTACGTTCTTGGCTAGCATCACACGGAGTGTGATGAGTACTTTTTAGCTAAGTCCGTGCCAAAGAGACCAATCCTTTTCAAGACGCTTCCCCAAGGCATGCGTTGATTCAGCGAGCACATAGCGGGCTTGCGTCAGTCCGCGACGCTGCAAATGAGCTCGCCGTCGATCCAAGGCGGCAAATACTCAATGTCGCTCGATGTTGTTCAAGCACGCACTGCCCAATATCCGTAGTTTCGCTCGTAGAGATACAGCCAATGACGGGTGCACGAGTTAATGAAATCCAAACACCACCCGTCGAATCGATCGTTCGCACTTGATGTTTGTTCGATCTGGCGACCTGTTTTAGCTTGATAGCGGACTATTGGGCCAGAAACTCCAAATCAGCATTTGAAAGCACCGATTGGGGAACGCTGATAACTGAGCCATCGCTCTTCTTTAGCAAAATCTTCTCATCTTTAACCCCGAGCAAAACTGCTTCAACGCTGAATTGGCCAGTTCTATCAGTCCAAGTTCGCGAGCCGTCGGGCGACGAAACGCCTTTAACTGATCTCATGCGGGCTGAGATAGCCTCTTTTAGTTGTTCTTGGCGTATAGCAACTAGTGCGGTGACGGCGGTAGTGATGCCGCCGCCAACCTGTGCGGTAGCTGTTCCTCCGACAAAGACTGGTCCCGAGATAAATTCACCGGGGCCAAGACCAGCCGTCGATTCCATCCACACCACGAACGGTGTTTCATCTAGCAACGCCAACACGCCGTGAGCGTCGAAAGCGTTAACGACGATCAATTCGCTGGCGAAACCGATTGAGCCCACTTTACGAGCGTCTAGTGGAGGTCCATAGTTCAATAGCAAACTGAGCATTGAATCTGGATCCCCGGGATCGTCGAGCTTACCCTTAATCTCACTCAAGTGCTTTACGCGCTCGCGTTGGTGATTAATCACTTCGTCCTTGACCGCGGCTGAACGGAAAAACCATTTAACGAAACGGCTATCGGGCATTTGTATCCGGACTGCCGAAGCGTCTTGGGTTCTCACTTGCGGTGGTATGAACTCTTCGCCTCGACGCATCTCCCTGATCTCGTTCGTGATTCGATGGGACTCGCGTTTCAGTCCTAATGAAAGCTCTTTGAACTGGGCATGTCCGGCAGCGATGTAGTCGACAAAAGCCTGAGGCGGAATTACCGGACTCGTGTTAGTTTCGGCGCTCGAAGAATCTTTCATTGTAATTCTTCCAATACCAACGCTAAACACAGAAAGGGGAGCTCGTTCAGACTTGCTTATCGCCGCCGCGATGTCATGGCCGGATATCCCGAAATTCAGATTCTGAGCTGCTCCTTTAGAAGCCAACGTGCTCATGGCAACCACCCGTCCGGCCGCATCGATGAGAGGTCCGCCACTGTTTCCAGGCGAAATGGCAGCGTCAACTTGAATCCATGTTCCAGCAAGGTCGGAGCGCCCCAAATCGGAAGCCATCTCGGCGGCGGGACGAATAGCGCTGATGATGCCCGTGGTTGCCGTGAAAGCCAAGCCGTGCGGGGAACCGAGCGCGGTCACCCGTTCCCCCTTTCTTGGAAGAGCCGGTTGCACTTCGATCGAAGCCGCGGTGGTTCTCATCAAGCTCGCGACGACGATATCGCGACTTTCATCTATTACCAAAGTACCAACGATGTCACACCGAGTGCCATCGGTAAAAGTGGCGGTCGCACTGGTAGCACCAGCTAACACGTGACAATTCGTAACGATTTTCCCCGCGTGATCAACCACGAAACCACTGCCAATCCCCTTGCCTTGAGCGCCGTGTACCTCGATTCGAACAACACTTTTTTCGGCTTGCTCGATGATGTCTGCCAACGAATCTTGTGCGAGGCCCTGTCGTCCGAAATCCGAACAGAGGACTGGGAAAAGCACAGAGCACAGAAACGAACACAACGGCAATTTAAAAATAGCCATAAGAATTTCTCGGCCGGATTTGCAGGCTCTTGGAAATCGTGAAACTGGGCAGCTCCTCGGCTGGTGCGGATTCTACCCAAGACCTTAAGTCTAGTGTCTCTTTGCAACCCTTGTCAAACTCATGGATGGCAGCCCACCCGCTGGAGAATCGGTGGCGCAGCGTGGGGCGTCGCACCGCGCCAACGGGGGCTGTGCACAGCGTAGGGGCCTGTTAACCTCCCCATTTTGCTAAAACGCGCCAGCCCCCCGCATGCTGAGCAACGGAGCAACGGGGGCACTGCAGCCCGACAGAGGGAGCTATTCCATCTGATTGAAGTGCAATGCCCCCAGGTGCCCCCCTGCAGCTGCGCTTCCTGCCGATCAGCCGGCAAGGGGAGTCGTTTTCAAAGTCGCGTTGGCTAGCATGCTCCGGATTCTGGAATGCTCGGCGGGATCGGCAGTAACAGCTGCCATTGTTAGGGCCATACTGTCCGATCGAGCGGTGAAAAACACACAGTGGTGCACACCACGCAGAACTTCCGCGCGGGGTAACCCATCGTGGCGTTCTGGGCTGGTCAAGAATTCGACTGGCTAAATGTCATCGGCCAGCGAAAGGTGTCCACTACTTTAGTGCGACACGGAAGCGGGATCTACAGCGGCGCGAGCGCGCACTGGCGATTTCATGAGGCTTACCTGCCACGTTGTGAAAGAGCTCGCCAAAGTTGCTCGCCGGACCAAGCCAGACAGTGGATGGCAAGCCCACCCGCTGGAGAATCGTCGCGCATCGCGAGACGTCGCACCGCGCCAACGGGCGCTGTGCTCAGCGTAGGGGCCTGTTAACCTCCCCATTTGCTAAAACGCCCCAGCCCCCGCATGCTGAGCAACGGAGCAACGGGGGCACTGCAGCCCGGCAGAGGGAGCTATTCCATCTGATTGAAGTGCACTGCCCCAGGTGCCATAGTTCTTCAGTTAAGCCGACAAGGGGCGGCGATCATGCCCGCTACTAGCTCGTCCAGTAGGAGCGATATTTTTACCGTTAGCAACGACAGTGATTTGCCTTAAACCATCTAGTCCGCACGCAGAGGAAACTTGAGTATCTGCGTGACACCATTGAACAGATCCCTCCACAGCCAAATTGACGTCCGGTGTAAGCATTCAATGGTGCAAGGAGTTGTAATCCCAGTGCCACTCAGCGTCGATAAAGAATGTACTCATCACACTCCGTGTGATGCCTGGGAGGTCTCTTGTGCGATCGAGTTGGTTGGTTTTTCAATTCATGGGAGGACAGTCTGGAAATGGGGTTTGTTTTGCATCACAGATGATTCTCGGGCAGCATCACACGGAGTGTGATGAGTACATTCTTGGCTAGCATCACACGGAGTGTGATGAGTACGTTCTTGGCTAGCATCACACGGAGTGTGATGGCCGTAAGGCCATGGGCAAGCGAACCCGCCCGGCCGCTCACGCGACTCGGCTCACTAAATCAACAACCCCCTTGACCAGCCGGAGCCAAAGTTTTGCAGTTAGCAAAGCAGCCACTATTCACCCCATCACCGCCTCCCCGGTTGGCTTGCCCAACCGGCAGGGAAGTTTTGTCCTGCAGCTTGCTTGCTGCCAGGCAAGCCGGCAGGGGAGCCTGTGTTGCTTGGAGTTGGCTTCTAACCTCAAAACTCTGGCTCATGTCGGGCACTTTCACTGATGTACTTGCCATTCGGGTTGAACACCCTTTGGGGCGTGCCAAAGTGACCAATACTCTTCAAAACGCTTTCCCAAGGCATGCGTTGATTCAGCGAGCACATAGCGGGCCTGAGTCAGTCCGCGACGCTGCAAATGAGCCCGCTGTCGGTCCAAGGCGGAAACGATGGCATCAAGCTGCGACTCGGTCGAGGAAGCTAGCGGCAAACTGAGTAAGCGAGCTCTCAATATCGCCAGGTCATGATCGTCGCCAAGCGTCTCGGCAGCTTCCCGTATCTGCCTGGCATAGGTCGCGAACACGGGTTTCCAGAGATTCTGGAGCAGACGCACATGATACCAATGAGCCTTCAGTTGCTTGCGCAGTTCATGTAGGGCTTCGGGAGTTGGATCTTCGAGGGCGATGGCCAGGCAATCACGTGCCCTGGCGTGCGTCTTGTGCAGGCCCCTGGGGAGCGACTTGCAGCCCTTCTTGGCCAGCTTCCAGTGCTTGACCCGGGCCCTCGCCTGCGTCATCTGCTGGCGAAAGTCAGCCAGTCGCGCATGCAACTCGTCCTCTTCGACGGCTCTTAATTGCTGAGTGAGAGACTTGACCAATTAACCGCAAAGGCTCGCCAGCAATTTGAGCATGCAACGGTTCGATCAGCTGGTGGTAGGTTGCCAGGCTGGCACTTGCGTCGCGGACAACAAGCAATTGCCGCGCTGCGTCGCGAAACGCGGCGTGCCTCTCACACAGCACTGCCTGCAAGTCCGTTTGGACGAAGGCCAGCAGGCCTCTCAATTTCTTGCAACGCTTGCGAAGCTGATGCACCACGACCTGCCGATCAAGCGTGTGATCGTCAATCTCCTTCAGCCCACGATTGATCTGCTCGACCGCGATGCGACGGACCGCATGCTGCAGCTTTTCGCCGCGTTTAATTCGGTAGCTCATGGTATCTCACTCGACTAGTGTCGTTACCATGCTATTGTAGCCGCAGAGATCGGCTCTCGAGCCAGCCGAGGCACCCACCGAACCGGCTTTTCGACACGTTATCCCAATCGCTGCGTTTAACCCCAATACCGTTCAATAAAGGTGGGGTAAGCTTCCAGCTTGCCAACCGGTAGTGGCTTCAACGAAATGCTTGCACAACTAAATG
>CAVPPY010000030.1:0-7309 GCA_963707245.1 Pirellulaceae bacterium | reverse complement strand
ACCCTGTCTGAGGAGGCTTTTTGGTTTCCACACTTGCCAGAAATGCGAGCTCAGGTGTCACTAGCCAGATGCCTCCCTGCTCTGGTTAAAACACTCGGCATCCAGGGCCAACCGATCCGCAACCCTTCTGTACTCGAATGGTACTTGGCCGAAACACTTTTAGCTTGCTATCAAATTCCAAAATAGAAGCCAAGTTTGGCACGTTTGGCGGTGTATTCACGCCCTGTACGCTGACGATTCTCGGCGTCATCATGTTCCTGCGATTCGGTCAGGTGATTGGACAGGCAGGCGTTATTTACGGTGTGGTGATCGTTCTCGCATCGAAGCTGATTACGACCCTCACAACACTGTCGCTTTCTGCGATTGCGACAAACACTCGAGTCCTAAAGGCGGCGGAGCCTACTACCTGATGAGCCGTAGTCTGGGTGTCGAATTTGGTGGTGCCATCGGTGTGGTATTCTACCTGGCTCAGGCAATTTCGGTAGCAATGTACGTATCGGTTTTGCCGAAGATGCTCGACACCTACCCAGGCTTCGGGAACACTTCATGGCCATTGCACAGGCTGATTAATTTGTTTACCTTTGTCTGTGTCTATATCGGTGCTGGCTGGACGATCAAGGTTCAGTACCTCATTCTGGCGATACTGGCGGCAGCGCTCGGGTCGTTCCTACTTCGGTGACGGTGCCGCGATTTGAGTCCGCAATTAAGCTGAAAGCAGAATCTGCACCCCAACTTGAACCGAAGGCGAGTCCCTGTTTTCCGATGTTTGCCCTGTTTTTCCCGGCAGTAACCGGCATCATGGCGGGAGCGAACATGTCCGGTGACCTGGCCGCGCCGTCCAACGTCCATTCCGCGCGGGGACGCTGAGGGCGGTCGGCGTAAGGTGCTGTGTATCTTCAGGGGGCCTAGTGCTGGGGGGCTAGCCGTCGCGCCCAGCGAAGCATGATCGGCAACCATGGTCATCAAAGATATGCGCGTCTGGCCGATCTTGATTACGCCGGCGTTTTTGCGGCAACCCTGTCGTCGGCTCTGGGTTCGATGATGGGTGCGCCGCGTATTCTACAGGCGTTTGGCGCGGGACGGAATCTTCCCGATCTGAATTTTTTCGGTGCCGGCAGCGGCGACCAGGAGCCTCGCCGTGCGCACCGTGGTGACCTTCATCATTGCCCAGATCTGCATCATGCTGGGCGATCTGGATGTGATCGCTCCGATCATCACCATGTTCTTCATGATCACCTACGGCACGCTGAACCTGGCTACCTTCTACGAGGCGATCACCAGAACCCGAGTTATCGTCCCACTTTCGCTTTAGCCATTGGTCCGCGGCGCTGCTGGGTGCGCTGGGATGCCTGGCCGTGATGTTTCTGATCAACTGGATATGGGCGAGCCTTTCCATCGTCGTGATCGCAGCTCTGCACTGGTCGATTCGCTATCGCGAAATTGAATCCCGCTGGGGTGACCTACACAGTGGAGTGGTGTTTGAGCGTGCTCGCCGAGCCCTGCTGCGATTGGAGCAGGAAGCGTACCACCCCAAGAACTGGGCGGCCCATGTCATGGCCCTCAGCGGTACCGGCTGGACCCGACCGCACATCCCAATCTATGGTCATTGGCTTACATCTGGGCACGGAATCCTGACGCTAGCCCAAGTGGTAAGCGGAGATATTGAAGAGCATGCGGAGCGCCGCAAGCGTTACGAGTCTATTCTGCGCGGGCTTTTATCGCCAAGGAAGAATTGCAAGCCTTTCCGGCCGTCACCGTCAACGAGTTCCTGTCCGACGGAATTGAATCGCTGTTGCAGTGCCATGGTATCGGCGGGCTGCAGCCCAACACCGTTCTAGTCGGGTGGCCCGAAGGATGAGCAAAAGGCCGAAGTGTTTGGCGCCAATATTCGCGTTATCTCACGCATGGAGCAAAGTATCATCGCGGCCCGGTTTCTCGTCCATCGCAGCCCTGCTGAGTTGAAGCCCGATAGCGATGAGCATTGGGAAGTGCCCAAGGGAACCATTGATGTGTGGTGGCGCGGCATGCAGAATGGCGCACTCATGCTGCTGTTAGCGGCACCTGCTGCACCAGAATCCAGAATGGCGAGCTAATCGAATTCGCTTGCTGCGTATCATTGAAAACGAGGAGGGCAGGCAAGAGGTTCACGCTCACCTGCTGGAGTTGGCGGCGAGTGCGCAGATTGACTGCGACGTCAGGGTTGTCGTTTCTGCAGCTAGCCCTCAAGAAGTCATTCAAACTGAATCGGCGACGGCTGCCATCGTTCTCATGGGCTTCCAAACTCCAAACGCTGGTTCTGAGCTCGAGTTGTTCCCGGCGCATGGAAGAGCTAACCGAGACATTGCCGCGCGTGCTCGTCGTCGAAAGCGCCGGCGGCATGGCGATGGAATCTTGATGTTTCCTGGGGCGACACCGTTAACAGGAAACCCATACTCAAGAATTGGTGGCGTGGACAGTGGCGAAAGCTTCCAGCTTGCGCTTGCTGAAACGCAAGCTGAAAGCCTGCTCCACGCGATTTCGTCAGGTGAGAACAACTCTTCCCGTGCTAGCTTGGCCATTGCTTTCCTGCTCCGATGTCCGCCTCCCCCAAGATTTACGAAAAATCTGCCCCAGTAGAGTGCAGTGCCCCGGTAGCCCCCCATACTTAAGCAGTCTGCCCAGTTCCGACTGCACCAGCGCCAACGTTGCCGTACTAGGAATCAGCGGGGGCGGGGCCGCGGCACAAAAAAAAGCAAAAACCGTTGCGCGACGGGAACCCGCAAATCGCAAGAGTATATCTCGCTGCACGATGTCCATCTCGCGACCCGGCCGCCAATTCGAGAATTTCGATAAATGTCGTTTGGCGCACCGCTCCGAGCGTCGTCTATATAATCGAGCCAGTGGACTATTTCGTCAATGTCTCTTGATTGGCCGGATGTTTGGACGAGTTCTTTGTTGAAATTGAACGTCCCATTTACCGCTTCCTGCTGCGGCTATGTGCCGACCAGGATCTGGCGAGCGACTTGACGCAAGAGACCCTGCTGCGCGTGCTGGAAGAATCGTTTTTCCCTGCGGCAACCGGATGCGCAGCGGGCCTGGATGTTTCGCATTGCAACCAACGTGTGGAAGGATCGCTGCCGCGGGATGAAGTTGCCATTGTCCAGTGAAGCGACGGTCGAATGGCACGGACGCGAAGCATTGCCAGACCAGCTTGCCATGTGCCATGAATTTGGGCAGCGCGTTTGGCGGGCTATCGGCGAATTGCCCGAACGTCAACAGCAGGTGATGCACTTGCGTGTCGTGGAACAAATGGACATCCCGGAAATCGCCAGTGCCCTACAGATCGATTGCCATTTGGTGCGCTCGAATTTGGCCGTTGCCAGAAAGAAATTGCGTAAGAGCAATTCAAATACGAAATCAACCAAGTGACGCGGGACAGCTAAGCATGAATGAAAGCCTTTGCCATCAACTGGATGATTATCTGGACGACGGGCTTGATC
Organism: Pirellulaceae bacterium; assembly: GCA_963707245.1. GTDB lineage: Bacteria > Planctomycetota > Planctomycetia > Pirellulales > Pirellulaceae > Aureliella. The sequence continues at coordinate 3,830 of CAVPPY010000030.1, read as the reverse complement.
CCCGAGACCGAAGGGCCTTTGAGCAGCATGCAGCTGACTGCGGCGCGTGCGCTGCCTCGATTGCCTTTCAGAATGAAATGGACAAGCGCTTTCCGGGAGTACGCCACTGGCCTGGCCTCACCGACCCGGCTGGTGAGGGAAACCGCGACATCCACGCGCCCACAAAAGCATCTGCGGAAGGTAATCCTGGTCGGCATGGCGCTGGGGGCGTGTCGGCTGCTGGCCCTACTACCTCGCTCGCCAGCTACGCGCAAAGCTACGCCACCGGTTGTAAAAAAACCGCGGGTCGCGACGACGCCTGCCGCCGTGGTGAAAGCAATGAGCAAGCGATCTCCCGCAGCCTCGCTGCGGCATGACCTTCCAACGATCCGTTCCATCCAAGCCACCGACTACCTGGTAGTAATGGAACCCGCTGCAGAGGATGAATTGACGGTAGTCATGCTCTATCCAACGAAACTGCCAACCAACTAAGGATTGATCAAGATGCGAATTCCATCCGGTTTATTGCAAAGCTGTCTCGTGGCCTTAATGCTATGCGCGTCGCCTGTGCGGTAAACGGGCAGGTCGCCGAGACCGCATTAGAACCCACCTCGATTACCATGTATTTTTTGAAGACGGTCGAAGCAAATAGTGCGAAAGCCACGATTGATTCGATGTTTATGCCTTCGGGCCCCACTTGAACGTCGTGGTGGATTCGCGGACGAATGCCCTGCTGGTCCGCGCCACACCGGAAACGCGACAGCAGGTAGAGGAACTCATACCAAACCCTCGATCGGGCCGCCGATCCACGCGAACAACCGATCAAGACGTTGCAACTCGGTCCCGAAAAATCGGCGAACGTGCTGGGAACGCTACGAGAATTGGCCCTTGAAGTCGATCTAGCGGCCACGCCTGAAGGAGTGTTAATCATCCGCGGTACACGAGACAATGTAAGTGTAGCGGCCGACCTCATCGAATCGATCGGACGGTTGACCGACTCCGGGGTGCAGGATGTGGCGATCGAGCTAATTTGGCTAACAGAAGCCAAGGTGGCTGGAGCCTTGCCCTTTAGCGGCGGACCCGCCCAACAACTCAAGGAGCGGGATTTCAGGACTTGTACGTCATTGGGCAACTGGAGGTCACTAGCGGCGGTGGGGATAAGTGAGGCGACGGGCGCCGGGGTTGGCCCCAGTGAGCTATCGACTCAGTTTCGCACACACGCCGCGGACGGCAAGGTCGCCATGGAATTGCAGGTCGATGCCAAGTATCAGCTGGACGAACCAACAGCCCGTATCGAATTCTCAACCAACCTGACCACGCCCCTGAATCGCTGGATCGTATTCGGCGTGGCCCAGCGCCGCGGTACGACTCTGCCAGCGAGTTAGCTAGCACACGTGATCTGTTTCTGGTGCGCGCGAAACAAACACAGCTACTCGAGCCAGAGTGAATCGTGCGGGCGTCAGGATGCCGCCTGCGGTATGGAATTTGCGTCAATTGACTTGTGTTCCGAGCCTAACCGAGGAGCACACGCAAATGTCACGCCAAACCAAGAACCAAGAGCGATGTGGTGACCGCCGATCGCTGGGGCCTCAGCCACATCTTCAAACGGATGATTGGGGCCGGAGGCAAGAACCTGTGTTTGGGGATATACCACTGTAGAGTCGCCGCCATGCCCGACGCTGTTCAGAACGTCTGCTCGCAATGCCTAGCCGTCAATCGTCTTCCTGGCCAACGGCTGGCTGAGTCGCCCGTTTGCGGAAGGTGCAAGACGTCGCTGACTCCCGGCCATCCCATCGAATTGTCAGATCGCAATTTTCATCAGTTTACGCGCAAGACCAGCCTGCCAATCCTGGTGGATTTTTGGGCAGCTTGGTGCGGGCCGTGCTAAGATGATGGCCCCTGCCTTCGCCGAGGCCGCCGCGGAACTGTCACCGTCGGTGGCGTTGGTGAAGGTTGATACCGCAGCGGCGGCCCAAGTTGCCAGCGAATACCACATTCAGAGTATTCCCACGCTTGCGCTCTTGCGTGGCGGCAACGAACTTGCCCGTCAGGGCGGGCGCCATGACGGCGCCGCAAATCGTTCATTGGGTGCGCAATTCCTGCGCTAAGAGACTGCCTCAAAAAGGGGGCTGACCCTCTCCAGTCGGGCGAATGTGGCGTGTTTGAAGCGGCTTCCAAAGGGTCAGACCCCTTTTCGAAAACGCCTTCTAAGGCGATCAGCAACGGCTCGGTTCGCTGTTCAGAAACCGCACATTTGTGCGACAGGTCCGCACAAGCCATATGCCTTGCCCGTCCACCCATGCCCGCAGCCCTCGGCAATCAAATGCGGAACTTAGCGTACACCACGGCCGCTCGTGCGTCTGGTACGCGTTATGCAAGAACGGTGGTTTGTGCGTTTGATGTGTCACGGATTCTCACACAGTGAAAGGAGAAATCATCAGTACGACAGCCAGCAAACCAGTACCAGCTCAAACACCGTCGTCGGCACCGTCGATCCGCAAATGCGCGCGATCCATTCTCGATCTTTCGCAATGAAATGAACGAGTTGATCAGCCGCATGTGGAATGGCCAGGATGAAGCGCGCCTCGGGCAAGCCTTGAGCGTCGCCGTGGACGTCTCCGAAACGGACAACGCTTTTGACGTCAGAATGGATATACCCGGCATGCAAGCCAAGGACTTTGATATTCAAGTGCAAGGCAACAATGTGACGCTGAGTGGACGACGCCAAGAGGAAAAGGAAGAGAAAGGCAAGACGTATCATCGTATCGAACGCCGTTCAGGCAGTTTTTCGCGGACGATCACCTTGCCATGCGAGGTCAACGAAGACGAAGTTGCCGCGAATATACGAACGGCGTGTTGAGCGTGACGCTACCCAAGTCGGAAAAAAGCCGCGTCAAGAAAATCAATGTAAAGGAATGAACGGAGGTTAAGACCTCGGCCTGACTCTATAGTTCCCGGTAGCGGAATTCGCAGGCGGGCGGTTGATTTTGTCGCATTCCCAGATTTTGGGAGCCGCAAGCGTTGGCTGCGGGCCTCAAAGGTTTAGATTTGCCACACTCGGCCCGTGGCTAGCGGCATCAGCTCACTAAACCAACATGGCGTTCGTGGTGTGCCCCTAAATTCTTCTGTGGTTTGCCTGCCACGTTATGAAACAGCCTGCCAAAGGCAAGCTTCCAGCTGCGGTTGCTGAAACGCAAAGTTGGAAGCTCAGTCCTGGCGTTTTGCGTCACGTGCCAATCCAGTGCCCCAAGGTATTCCCAACACAAAAGAGTCCTGACACCTTTTCTCCCCCGGTCCTTGTGACTGGTGGCCCAGAATTTACAATTCCTGGCACTAGCCGCCGGCTCGACAAATTCGCATTCCGCTTCTGGGCCAAAAGTCCTTTAGCGACGGGCGGTTAGTAGTCCACGCACGGGGCCAGGATAACCTTCAATCGTGTGCATGGCATTGGCCGGAGCGAGAAAATCGGCCAAGGATTCGTACGTCATCCAGGCTGTGGAGCGTTGTTCCGAAATCGTGGTTCGCGTGACATCGAGTATGCGAATCTCCTTGAACCCGGTTCGTCGCAACCAAGTTTCGAGGAGGGGCAGCGTGGGAATGAACCATACGTTACGCATCTTGGCATAACGCCCCTCGGGCACCAGTACTTCACTACCCGTGTGATTCCAGGATCAGTGTCTCCAGTACCAGTTGCCCACCAGGTTTGAGGGTTTTCCATAGACTCTGCAGGTGATCCATGGGACTCGAGCGGTGATATAAGACACCCATGGATAAGGTGAGGTCGAAACTTTCCACGGGCGGAATCTCGTGATCGGCAAGCGGAACGACAAAATGCTGTGCGGCTGGCGACG
>CAVPPY010000029.1:0-37912 GCA_963707245.1 Pirellulaceae bacterium | reverse complement strand
AAGGCAGGCCGTAGCGTGGGCTAGTAGTTAATCACCTTGGACGCGTCCAGCCACATACGGCGGAGCTCGTCCTCAGTTGCTATCTGGGCATTTCTTCGAAGCGACATGGGACCGAGCCGAGCTCCTTGTGCGCAATGAGGACAGAGCTTGGCCTTCCCACCCTTGGCGGTGAACTCCTCGTAGATCGTCCCCAAGGTTTTGTCGCTGGAGCCCCATGTTACATCCAAATTCTGGCGGCGCTCAGCCAATCGCACTCCCTCCAAGTCGAGATAGAGGGTCACGTCCGCCTCCTCGCCAACCAACAGATTTGCAGTCTTGAGGGCCATAAAGCAGCGGTGTAAATCGTCGGTAAAGTGCGACAGATGGACCACAATCGCTTGCTTGCTCGCGGACGGCACTTCCTTCGCGGGCTCGCCCGCGGTCAATGCAATGGCGGATAAAACGAACATGGCAACGACGACTGGCAGCTGCTTAAACACGTCGAGGCTCCTGTGGGCTGGGTTCCGTTCGGGTGAGTATGCATGTGCCTGATGCAAGCCTCGTACCGAAAACTAGCCTACGGCATGCTCGGCCGTCGGAAAGGACATGGCATGACATGTTTTTGATTTGACGTTTGCTCGCGAACCCGCAAATCGAATCTAGGTGAAACGTAGCCAGTGACCGGCTGGCAGATTCGCCCAACGAGTCTAATCAAACCCCACTTTGCTGCTCACAAGTCAAGTTGAGTTCGGCTAGTTTAGCGTGTGCACTGTGCCCGAACCGCACAGCTGAGCCCAAATGCCCAACGCGCCTAGAACCGGGTAAGGGTTTGGCAGCTCACAGTCCGGTTTTACATTTGTTGCCGCTCCCCCAGTGCCGCTTCATTTGGCGCTACCCACCAGACGTCGCTCCCTCGGTGTTAGTCAGATTTATAACGTGCACGTCGAACCCCTGGCACACCTGGAAATCGTACGATCCCGCGACTCGCAAGGAATCGGACGGCGTGACACCGATTTTGGCAGCGGCCTGTTTTGCCGGGCTTCGCGAATCGCCCTTAGCGATGCGGATTGCCTTGTGGGAGTGCATAATGACAGCAGACTATCCGTCCGCCCGACTTTAGACGAACGATCCTAAACAAATATTGAGTAGCATTATGAGATCACTTTCCTGTTCCCTGCTCGTGGTCATGTGCCTAATGGCAGCGGAAACGACTGGGCAGCAACCTGCGGGAGATCAAGCTAAGGGGCCGCTCCCTGTCCAGGTAAGCTCCACTGTCCGCATCGCGACCTGTCAGGCACAGGGTCGCAATATCAACTGGCGGATAACTCAGACTGCGGATGTTTTGGCGGAAGTAGAGAAGAATCTCGACGAGTTGGAGAAGATCGTCCACCATGCTGGCGACCAGAAGTGCGATGTCCTGACTTTACCCGAGGACACGCTCGGGCTGCTTCACTGGTTGGGCATGAACGAACAACTCGGGAAGCAAGTTTTGCCCGAAGCCGTCAATCGCATGCTCGACCGCCTTGGCAGAGCCGCTGCCTCACACCGCATGTATCTGATAGTGTGTAGCGATCATATCGAGGCCGACGGCGCAACGTACAACACCGCCTTCTTCCTGGGTCGCGATGGCAAAGAGATTGGCCGCTATCACAAGGTCTGCCCGACATGGGCCGAGTCCGGTATGAGGAAGCAAGGCAATTCGCTGCCTGTGTTTGAAACTCCCGATCTCGGTACAGTTGGGCTGACGATCTGCTACGACCTAGTGATGCCGGAGACTGCGCGTTGCCTGGCGCTGTCCGGCGCAGACATTATTTTCTTCCCGACAATGGGAGGGGCGGCGATCGGCGACGACGACATCGGTTTGCAGGCATTGCGAGTACGAGCGGCCGAAAACCATGTTTACCTGGTCGTGGCTTTCCGGGGCGAGGGCTCCATGATTATTTCGCCAAGGGGCAAAATTCTGGCTACTGCCGATGGTGCGAACGGACTTGCCATTGCTGACATCAACCCGCACGGTGGTCGTGAAGGCGGCGACTCATCCAACCAGCAAACAGACATGCGGGCTCGCCTTTTCCGCGAACGCAATCCCGATGCTTTCGCGATGCTAACGCATCCAAATCCTCCGGTGCTGGCCAAGGTGCCGCTCGATTTGAGCAGCGAGGAAGCCGGCCGCGTCATGGCCCGCATGTTAACCGTTGGCGAAGAAGAGTTCTCACGGGCAACAGCTCTGGCAAGCAAGAGTCAACCAAACGAAGCGATCGCTGCCTTCGAAAAATTGCGAACCGAATACCGAGGTACCTGGATCGACCGTGCAGCGCAGGAACGAATCATCGTCCTGCAAAAGAAGGATCCGGGAGCAAGTTCCGATGACCTGTTTCCGAGGGAATTAGTCGATTTCGTTCCTGATCCCGTGCAGCCGGTTTTCACTGGAGCAGGTCCTGGACATTGGGACATTCGCATCCGCGAGCGAGGCTGGATCATGCGAGAAGGCGATGCTTACCGCATGTGGTATACGGGTTTCGAAAGAGACAGCAGTCCGCTGCTGAAGCTGGGTCATGCGACCAGTCCCGATGGAATTAATTGGACGCGAGACGAGAAGAATCCGATCTTCGATGAACAGTGGATCGAGGACATGATGATCGTCCGTCATGACGGGATCTATTACATGTTTGCCGAGGGGAAGGACGACAGGGCCCAACTACTGACATCGACAGACGGAATCGCGTGGGAACGCATCGGGCAAATTGACGTCCGCAAGAAAAATGGCGAGCCCATCGAACCGGGACCCTACGGTACCCCCACCGCTTGGCTCGAGAATGGCTTGTGGTACTTTTTTTACGAGCGCGGCGACCTTGGCATCTGGCTGGCAACATCAGAGGATATGAAAGTCTGGACCAACGTGCAGGACGATCCAGTGATTCGACTTGGCCCGGAGGAATATGACAAGGAGCAAGTGGCGCTCAATCAGATCGTCAAACACAATGGTCGCTACTACGCCTATTACCATGGCGCCGGAGCACCGCAGCCCAGCACAGGGCAACGCCTTTGGTGTACTTGTGTGGCGACCTCGACGGATCTTATCCACTGGGAAAAGTACGCAAGGAACCCGCTCTTTCCGCTCGAAGAAAACAAATCGAGCGGTATCCTCGTGAATAACGGCCGGCGATTTATTCTCTACACCATGCACGACCAGGTGCGCCGGCATTCGCCTCGGATGCCTGATCTAGAGCAAAAATCATTCGAGCCGAACCAATAATTCCGATGCTCCATAACTTCAACGTCCGTAAATCCGAGATGATCTGTTGCAAGCTTTATGGGTTGAGCTCAGTGCGTAAACTGGACGGGAGTGGTCGTCATTGCATTTCGCTCGTCTGTCAACGCAATGAACCACGTATTGGCGTCGGCCGGCGGCGTGGGTGCAGTGACCTCATCGCCAACGATTTCTGTAGGAAGACTTTGCCAAACACGATTTGAACGCAATCCCATGTCGGTGGTGTAGTGCAGCGTGGCGGACTTGAGAGGCACGGCACTGGTGTATCAACAACCGAATCGTGCCATCTTCTTTCACTGCCGCACCAGGTATCGGCAGAGGCGTGCCGTTACGGCAGAATGAATCGATGAACAGCCCAATTTCTTGAGGAGCCCAACCGGGCGGGTGGCCGTGTCGCATGTTCACTTCAATGCGCATCTGTTTTTGCCCGGGAACGACATCGTAGCTTTTTTGATAACTGTCCAAGGGGTAATGAACGTCATTGGTCCCATTCACAAACAGGATCGGTACGCGGCAGCGAACGAGCAGACTCGACGGGTCGTACGCTTTGATCCACTGCTCACGTCGATCGTCCAATTTGTCGATCGCCGGCTTCTGGACTGATTCTCCTTCGTACAGAAAACCACAACCGTATACAGGCACGGCGGCTTTGAAGCGACCGTCGACCGAAGCGACAAGGCAGGTCGTGTAGCCACCCCAACTGATTCCCGTCACCGCCGTGCGATCGGCTATCACCTCGGGAAACGATCGCAACAATGAGTGAGCGCGAACGACGCTGGCTACCGCATGATAGGGCCAGTCGTCGTCGACATCGCCGCCAATGCTGTCGAATTTTTCCACGTGCCCATGATCGGGTCCTCCGTTAGGTAATCGCGTTCGCGTATCCGACTTGCTGGCTTGATTCGGAACCGGGACTCCCGAGTCGTCGTAAATAGGATCGATCGGCCTACTACCCGATAAGTCCATGGCGATCGCAGCGTACCCACGCTTGGCCCATAACCACGCCCATTCGGCGAATGCCGTGCCGCCACCACCATGAATCAATACGACACCCGGAAATCGTTCATCGCATTCGCCTCACCAAGCGTCGCGGGGGAAGCATAAAAAGCGAATACCTCGGTCGGATGGCCATCAAAATTTTCGCCGGCGTACAGCAACGAACGTACGGCACCGGTTTGCGATTCCCAACGCATCGCCGGCGTTTTCTGCAACTCCGCTAGATCCCAGGGCCCGATCTGTTCCGCATTGTAATTCTGCGGTTCCTGGGCAAAGGACAAACTGATCCAATCCGTGCAGCTAGCCGCGATGCTCAATAGGAAACAGCGACTCAGAAAATAGATCGGCTGGGAGTATTTGCGCATGAGCTAATCCGCGAAAAGCAAGGGTGAGTGTATGGACTACGATCGCCATGATAGTTCATCGTTTTAGCGTGCGAACATTTCCACCTAAATAAACACCTTGGAGTCGTCGTCTTCAATGGTACTGATTTAGCGCGAAGTGGGTTGACGTCTAAGCTCGATTTCACAATTGCATTCCTACGCATGCAGTCATCCAATTCGCAAGGCCAGTTGAGCAGTCAATATAACTCAGCCGTGATCTCACCAACGCGCTCCTACGAGGGCGTGTCCGCGCGTAACGGCTACTTCGGCCCTCCACCCAAAACCCTGCCGACTTGTACCAGTACGTGCCAATTATCTCTCGGCTATCGGGGGGTACTGGGGCGTGGAGCCTCGCTAATGCAGATGACCTTGGCGCTGGTTTGTCCGTGTCGATGGTGGTCGCCGACAATTGAAGTGACATTTTCCCCGCTGCCTGGACACAATCGACCAACCAGCGGATACGGCCGGAAGCCGTAGCGAGTATTTCTTGAATCGCTTCGAGATTGTGTATAACGCCGGTCTCATTATTGACTGCCATCGCGCACGCGATTTCTGCCTCATCCACGTGGCGTTTCAAAAAGTCCAGATCGAGTCTGCCTCGATCGTCGACGGGGATTTTGGTCAGCTCGCAGTCGGTACCCAGCAAGCGATTCCAGTGAGCAAGTGCTTGCGAAACGGCCCTGTGCTCGGTTGCCGCTTATAGCAATTTCCTGCCCTTCCCAGCAGTCCCCTCTTGCTGGCGTTGTTTGAGCGCCACAAAGTGTTGAAAAGACGCCGGTCTCAATGGCTTCGGTAGCTCCGCTGGTAAATACAATCCGCCCAGTCTGGACACCCAAGACTTCTTCTGGATTGGACGGCCCGGCACACGGCACCTGGGAAGTTAGGCGTGACGGCCGGGGACGCTCCGCCAATTCTGGAACGGTTGCAGTTAGAGCCGGAAACATGGTGTGCGCTCGTTAGTGGTTTCGGCAAGTTGTTTCACACAGTCGCCGGTCGCCCCTCGACGGTAGACGCCACCCGCACCGGTCGCCGCCAGCGTCGGCACTACGTCAGCCCTAAAGCTCGCCGTTTGTTGACGGCCTAAATCTCTGCAAAGCGCTTCGCTTCTGTTCATCGCCTGTGAGCGTTCCCAGCTGGTCGCATCTCTACTGAGCCATTGGTCTCTCTACGTGCGTCTGCGCGGCTTCGCTTTACTCAAGTCGCCTGGGCTGCTGGGTTCTTCGGTCGTCGTGTGGACCTGCTTCGGCAAGCGGGAGCGAAGAATCTTGTTCTCTTATTTTAGATATTCGACATATTTGGCCAGTTCGCTGTCGGTCGCCGAGGCGATCAGGGCAAGAAGTCGATCGCACAGATGACTTTGCTCACCCGTTGATGAGTCTGCGGTCATCGCTTGGCTTCGACATCAAACGATAGCCTACGAAAACATGAAAATTGCTCGTGTCAAAGACAAAGGGCACGAAGTTCGTCGTATATTGGCCGAAGTGCCACGGCGCTTAGTGGATAAATATCGCAAAGGACGCCCATCGGATGCTGCAAGTTGCCCGCTTCAGCTTACTTTGGTGCAGTCTGGCCTCAAGGAGAACACGCAATGACGGAACGTACTCGCTGGATTGGTCTCGCCATTTTCATTGTCGTCTGCCTTGGTGCAGGTGGCCTGGGAGCCATCGCGACCACGCCCGAGATCGAAGGCTGGTACAAGACGATCGCGAAGCCCTCTTGGAATCCACCCGGCTGGATCTTCGGCCCGGTCTGGACGACGCTCTACGTGATGATGGCAGGTGCGGCTTGGCTCGTCTGGAAGCCGGAGGGGTTCAAAGCCGCAGCCGTGCCTTTGTCACGGTTCGGCGTACAGCTTGTTCTAAACGTCGCTTGGTCTTGGATCTTTTTCGGTGCTCATCAGCCCGGCTGGGCGTTCGTGGAGATCATCATCCTGTGGCTGGCGATCGTGGCGACGACGGTCGCGTTCTTTCGCTGCTCGAAGATTGCCGGCTGGCTGATGGTGCCGTATCTGGCCTGGGTCAGTTTCGCCAGCGTGCTGAACTTCACCATCTGGCGGTTGAACTCGGGATGAAGTGCCAACCTTCTGCAAACGCAGAGTTACGAAAGTGCCTTTGGTACAATGGAGTGTCATGCGTCACTCAATCTGAGGCATTCGCAGAGGCCATCCTTGAGATGCGGAACCAAAGAGCAATACCAATGGAAAAGCATCGCCTACGCCATGACGTTCAAACTTGACCGACCTGTCTATTGGCTAATCGTAGTCTGTTCACTGTGCGATTTGCGCAGCCTGCGGCGGTGGCTGAGGAAGCGTCACCGACTCGTGTGGCCTGCTTGGGCGACAGTATCACGGCGGGAGCGCGGGTGGACGCGGAGTCGGAGTCTTACCCGGCTCGATTGCAGAAAATCCTGGGCGAGAACTTCGAAGTAAGCAACTTCGGCATCGGTGGAGCTACGCTGATCAAGACTGGCCAACCGAACATCTGGCGCAATCTTGATGCCATCAAGAAGTTCGAGCCCCACATTGCCATCATTTCCTTGGGAACAAACGATACGGTTGGGGGCAGCCGGAAGAACTGGGAACAGATTGAACGGTTCGAAGATGATTACTCGGAGTTGATCAAGACACTAGCCGAGTTGCCGTCCAAGCCGCGGATTGTGCTCTGCACACCAACCGCAATGGTTCTCAACACACCGGGGTTGTCCGAAGGGCGCTTAGCGAACCTGACAGAACGAAAGCCTCGCCTGCAAGAACTGTGCGAGCGAATTTACAAACTGGCTGAGAAACACGCCGATCAAAAGGTCTCCTTGCTGGAACTCAACGCCGTGCTTCAGGATCGACCCGAACTGCTCAGCGAGGGCGACGGTGTACATCCCAACGCCGAAGGTTACTTGGCAATCGCGCAGGCTGTCGCAGAGCACATTCGCCCGCAAAACAAACGGCCGAATATCATCTTGTTTCTGGTAGACGATATGGGCTGGCAAGACACCTCGGTGCCGTTCCATACGGAAGTCACTGACTTCAACCGTCGTTACCGCACACCCTACATGGAGCAACTCGCCAAGACCGGCATGAAGTTTACTCAGGCTTATGCTTGCAGCGTTTGTTCGCCGACACGAGTCAGCTTGATGACGGGCCTCAATGCCGCCCGGCATCGTGTGACAAACTGGACCCTCAGGAAGAACGCCAGCAACGATCGGGGGCATCCGCAACTTGCCTTTCCGTTGTGGAACGTGAATGGACTCAGTCCGGACTCGAGCATCGAGCGGACGGTCCATGCCGAAGCCTTGCCTGCGTATTTGCGTGAAGCAGACTATCGCACGATTCATGTTGGGAAGGCACACTTCGGAGCGATCAGTACTCCCGGAAGTGATCCACGGAACATCGGCTTTGACGCCAATATCGCTGGCCACGCCGCAGGTGGCCCCGGCAGTTTTCTGGGAACGCAGAACTTCAGCGCCGTGTGGCGGAAGGGCGATCGCATCTGGGATGTGCCCGGCTTGGAGAGTTACCACGGCAAGGATATTTTTCTGACGGAAGCTCTCACCAACGAGGCCAACCACGCCGTCGATCAGGCGGTCGCGGACGGCAAGCCGTTCTTTCTTTACATGTCGCACTACGCCGTGCATGTCCCATTTGCCGTCGATCCCCGGTTTTACCAGCAGTATCGCGATGAAGGCCTCGATCATACCGAAGCCATGTACGCCGCTATGGTCGAAGGGATGGACAAATCACTGGGCGACATCCTGGCCAACGTCGAACGTCACGGTTTGTCGGACGAGACGATCGTGTTGTTCATGTCCGACAACGGCGGACTGAGTGCGCACGGCCGCGGCGGAAAACCTCATACACACAACAAGCCGTTGTCGAGTGGAAAAGGGTCGGCTCACGAAGGTGGCGTCCGCGTCCCCATGATTGTCTCCTGGCCAGGTGTGACCGAAGCCGGTTCGGTTTGCAGACAGCCGGTGATCATCGAAGACTTCTTTTCCACGATTCTGGAGATGGCCGGCATCACGTCGGTTGAGCAGATTGGTGGTGCGATCGACGGACGCAGTTTCGTGAAGCTGCTGCGAGGTGAACAGGACGAATCTCGCGCAGACCGTCCACTGCTGTGGCACTTTCCGAACAACTGGGGTCCCCAGGGCCCCGGCATCGGCCCCTCCAGCGCGATCCGCATCGGAGATTGGAAGCTGATCTACTATCACCAGTCACAACAGTACGAACTGTTCAACTTGGCCGAGGACCTGGGCGAACAAACCAATCTGGTTGAGCAGCAACCCGACGTGCGTGACCGTCTCGCTGGTGAACTTGCCAAATTCTTGGTCTCGGTTGAAGCTCAAATGCCGATCGTCAAGGCGACCGGAGAGGTGGTCCCGTATCCAGGCTCTCAAGAGCGACGAAGCGGGGATCGCTGAATTGTCTGAAATCTCCGCGTATCACGAAGCCGGCCATGCGTTCATGGCCATCTACGTCGGAGCCCAAGTTCGTTCCGTGACGATCGAGCCAGATTGGGATGACGGCCCCGAGCGATTTGCCGACATTCAAGTTGAGTGGCCGCTCGACAAGTTCACCGCACGAGAGCTTCACCAGAAGTCAGTTCTGCGGACTGTCCCAGGGCTCGTCCAAATGAAACAGACGGTACAATTCGTAATGACCCAGAAAGGGCAAGAGATAGACTCGCCAGCTAAGCAAACGATTGCCTTCTAAATCGCGTGAAGCAGCCGGCGGAAAATGCCCGAACTCCTCATGGAATTGATGAAATGCCTTCCCGATTTTCGTGAGGCGAGTTTCGAGCAGTCGAGTCTCCATGTCTTGAGGCGTTGCCTGTAGATCGGGGGCATGGCCAGTGTCTCCGTCGATTGAGAGGATTGAAGACTTAGCTCATAGAAAGTGGACGCAGTGAATATAAACAGGTACGCCACCGTCCCCCGTTGGTGCTTCGTCGTTCTTGTCGTGTGGGCCATTCCGGCTACTGAGAAACGTGGCGCTGCCGAGGAAAGTAAGCTGGGCCCCGCACGCAAGGTCCGCGTTGAGGTAGTTGACGATGATTCGGGGACTCCGTTAGCGGCCCGACTCTACCTGGAGTCGACGGAGGGGAAGCGGTTCTTTTTCCAAACGGACGCTGCGGGTGGTTCTGCTGTTCGCTACGAAAAACAAAACTGGATCAATAAAAACTCGATCGAGTATCACACGACTGTCTCTGCCAATCCATGCTTTGTTGACTTGACGGCCGGCGAATATCGCCTGACCGTCGAGCGTGGGAAAGCCTTTTTTGCCCACTCTCAGCAACTGGCCGTTTCCGATACGGATCTCGATGTAACCGTGCGTCTGCGCCGCTGGTGCGATCCGCAAACGCGCGGCTGGTATTCCGGTGACACGCATCTACACCGGACCATCGACGAGCTTGAGAATGTGATCTTGGCCGAAGACTTGAATGTCGCCTTGCCCTTGACCAACTGGGTAACGATCTCGGATCAAGGGCCGACCGCTGGCGACAAGAATTTGAGCGAGATTCCTGACGGCCTGGTAACGGTTGATCCTCAGCACGTGATTTGGCCGCGGAATACCGAGTATGAGATTTTTACGGTCGCTGGAAAACAACACACGCTCGGTGCGCTATTCGTGTTGGGCCATCGCAAGGGACTCGACCTGGGTGTTCCGCCGTGGAAGCCGGTGGTCGAAACAGTGGTTGCGTCGGAACCCAATGTCTTGCTCGATATGGACAAACTCGATTGGCCCTTCGCCATGCTATTGCCAACCATTGCTCCGCGGGCTTTGTACGAGCTGTCGAACAATCATGTTTGGCGAACCGAATTTGCGTTCCGCGAGTGGAACACCGAGGCACCAGCCTACTTGCAACCGCCCTACGGAGCCGGGGCGGGCGGTCATCGGCAATGGATCGACTACACGCTAGGCATGTACTACACACTACTGGACTGCGGCTTTCGCTTGCCACCCTCGGCGGGAACCGCCAATGGAGTCCACCCGGTTCCGGCCGGATTCGGACGCGTCTACGTCCATCAACCTGAGGGCTTCAGTTTCGATGGCTGGATGCGCGGACTGGCCGCCGGGCGATCGTTTGTTACCACGGGGCCCATGCTCTACGCAAGCGCGGATGGTTATGATCCAGGACACGTCTTTGATTTTGCCGACGCGAACGCGAGTTCCATCTCGCTGGATATGGAGGTCATGTCGGAACGACCGCTTGCGTATGGCGAGTTATTGATCAATGGGCGCCCGAAGTTTTGCTTCGCCCGCAAAACAACGCAACCGACCGTGGTGCCTTTCGGTCCAAGATACAGCACGACGTCCAACCGACTCGCTCGGGGTGGTTCGCGCTTCGATTCTGGGAACCCCGTCCCGATGGACAATCCCGCTTTGTCCATTCGGCGCCCTGGTTCGTCGAAATCGGAAATCAACCCGTGCTCCCGCGCAGCGAAGAAAAACGCTATCTGATTTCGCGAATCAACCAAGAAATGAGTCGAAGCCAAGGAATCGTTCCCCAAGAAGCGATGCGCGAGTATGAACGGGCTCTCGCATATTATCAGTCGCTACCTACATTCGATGATTCGCAAGAGATCGCTGAACAAGCCAGACCCGTGGATAGTCAGCAGCTGGAGCGTTGGCTTGATAATATGATTATCGACCATCGCTTTGACATGGATGAAGTCAGGCTGGCCACGGGATTGTCGACCGCCGCCGCGAAACAGGCAATCGAGCGGCGGTCGGATATCCAAGCGGACAGCGGCTTTCGCATCTTGCCCTACCCAGGTGGTCGGCACCCTCGTATCGGCTTTCTGGATGGCGCTGTGCGTCCTCAGCGCGAAACGAAAATCAGCGTCTTCCCACCCTGGAAGGATGGCGGCTACGTTGTCGTCGATGTCCCCGAAGCCGTCTTTTCCAATCTGGGACTGACCTATTTAGCCCATGAACACATACCCACGATTTGGACCGAGAAATCGATTGAATTACCCGAATTGGAATGGGAAAACAGTGGCCAGCGGATGAGAGTTGCAAGGGAGCTGCCAGGCGGCATCCTAATTGAGAGCCAAGTCGAGCCGAGTCGTGGTGCCGCAATGATGAAGCTCAAGCTGACTAACCGCACTGCCCAAACCTTGACAGATCTGCGAGTTCAAGTCTGTGTGATGCTCAAGGGTGCGATCGGATTTAACGTTCAAGAACAACTGGAGAATGTTACCGAACCACCCTGGGTGGCGATTCGAGCTGAAAATTCAAATCGCTGGATCATCACCGCTTGGGAACCCAACCATCGGGTTTGGACCAACCCGCCGGTTCCTTGCATTCACTCCGATCCGATCTTCCCAAACTGCCCCCCTGGGGAGACGGTCACGGTAAGTGGAGGTCTTTGGTTTTATGAGGGTGACGATCTGGCCGGTGAATTGGAACGATTGCATGGCCTGGAGTTTTGAGAGTCAGCGGTCCAAGGTCTTGGCGAGTACAGCTTCTGTTGTTAAGTGCCCGTGCGGTAGAACGTTTGCCAAGCTCCATTTTTCTCCCAGGAGGGATTTCAACTCGCATGCTACCCGGAAAATTTGTCGCCCCAATCGCCGCTTGGGCCATAACCTTCTCGATTAGTATTGGCAGTTTACTGTCGGCACAGGAGTCTGCGTCCACTCGATGGTTTGAACGTGCTCTCGTAGGCATGGAAGTCGGACCAACCGGGGCAAATTTGGCTACAGTGACCCCACTGATACGCGGTATTGCAAGGCTTGGAACGGGCGTGAAATTGTTCAGAAATGTGTTGAGGCAAACGCAGAGTACCTCGTGCTCTGGGTGCGGGATGGGGACTACGCGTACTACAACTCGAAACTGCTTCCCAAGGCTCCTGGGCTGGCTGACCGCGATCCTTTGCAGGAAGCGGTTGACGAGGCACAGCACCACGATTTGCCGCTGATTGCATACTGTGTCGTACAGCAGGGAGGGAACTTTCTGGCCGAGCATCCGGAATGGCAGATGCGCGGTGCGGACGGCAATCCCATCGGTCGCTTCTGTTTCAATTCGGGATATCTCGACGCGATGAAGGACATCGTGGCCGAGCAACTCGCCTACGAAATCGATGGTTTTCATATCGACATGCTTGACCAAGGATTTGGACAGCCCTACGGATGTTGGTGCGATGCCTGCCGCAATTTGTTTCGAACGCGTTTCGGACACGACATGCCGGGTGGAGCAACTTGGGACTCGAAGTGGGATGACATGCTGGAGTTTCGCTACGAGACGAGTCAACGGTTCGAACAAGAGCTTGTCGCGCACATCAGGTCCATCGATCCTACCGCTAGCGTGGATTACAACTATCACGGAAGCCCGCCATTCTCATTCGAAGTCGGTCAGCGACCGGTGCAACACGCGGGCAATGCAGATTTTGTAACCGGCGAAACTGGCGTTTGGGGATTCAGCGCCTTGGGAGTAGGATTGAATGCCGAGTTCTATCGTGCGTCAACGCCCGGCATTCCCTATCAAGTTGCAATACAGCGCGGCGTTCGAATGTACCACGACCAGACGACTCGGCCGCTGAACGATATGAGGTGGGAGACGTTTACACTCCTGGCCCACGGTGCCTTCGTCACCATGATCGACAAGACGGACTTTGCAGGTGGACTCGATCCAGTTGCCTATGATCGAATTGGAGAGTTGCTGGGCGAAGCCCGAGAAAAGCGTGAGCACTTCGGCCACCAGCCGGTGTTGGATGTAGGACTCTACTTCAGTAGTCGCACCCGCGACTGGCTGGCAAGAGAAGATGCGGCGCGCTATTTCCAAAGCTTTCAGGGCGCGCATCAAGCCTGCGTCATGGAACACCTGCAGTTTGGCGTCGTGCTTGAGGAAAACGAGTCATTGGAGGGGCTTAAAAAGTTTCCTGTGATCTGCCTGCCGAATGTAGGTATACTTTCGGACCGAGAGGTTGACTTGTTCAGGGACTATGTCCAACAGGGAGGCAAACTACTCGTCACTGGGCAGACGGGCCAGTTCGGAGCGCTGGGCGAAGCCTTGCAAGATTCCGTTATCAGCCAGCTAATCGGTGCACATGTTTCTCGGCGACTGGAGACAGAAGACAATTGGGTAAGCGTTGACCAAGCTTGGAGAGGAAGCCTGCCCCCCGGCTGGAGATTTCTGGTCAAAGGCCCAGCCACCGTTTACCAGCCAACAACGGCTACGGAGCTGGGGATGCTCTACGCACCGGAACGCACAAACCGGCAGTTGGAAGGCAAAATGCACACCGATTGGCCAATGAGTGCTGGGGAGCGCGTTGGCCCGGCCGTATTGATCAACCGTTGGGGCAACGGCATGGTGGTTACCTGTGCTGCCTCTCCCGACTACGCTACCGCCGGCGAGCATTCGCTGGTAGAAGACCGCATACTATTCCGAGAATTGTTTCGGATACTTCAGCCCGATTCCCGCGTAAAGATCACTGCGCCGGCCAATGTAGAAGCGGTGGTTATGGACGATCCCGAAGCGCGTTGTCTGCGCGTTCATTTGCTGGCCTATAATGCGACACCGCGCACGACGCCACGCAACAATCGGCCTTACATTCTCCCCGGGCTGATCGAAGACCTGCCCATATTTCGAGTTCGTATCGCAGCATCGTCAGACGTTCTGGGTGTGAACGGACTCAATGCAAACACCCAAGTGCGTTTTGTTGGCCGCGACATCGAAGCGACGGTTGAAGACATCCATGAGGTATTGATCATCGACTATTGAGTGGAATCGAATGGGCCTCCTGGCTTTGGTTGATCTGATCAAAAATAGACGAGCCTGGCCCCAATGGCGTTGTCCAGGGAAATTTAAGGGATTCTTGAGATTGCGGCTAATGCCAAAAGAAAAATCCGCCTGGCGACCATCATCATGATGAGAGCCCTGGGAAGCCGTTTTATTCCCAAGGTTCACGCGATCTGGACGCTGACCTATCACGGGCGTACCTGGCCTGCTGTTGAGCTGAGACTGCCATGGCTTTGCTGACGCCGGCGCCCGCGCGTTGCCGCCAGTTCGTCACCAGCAAGTGATGAGTTTCTGTGAAGCTCAAGCTGAGCATCTTCCGACAGTGGTGCAGCCACTTTGCAACATCTTCGACGCATAACATATGATCATCCAGTGCTAAACTATTTAGCAGCCAATTGGAGCTGGTCCGTAAAATATTTGCAGCGGGCACGACGCCGGCGTATAACGGATACCCGGTGAGGACCTGATACCCATGAATTCTCCTAGTAATACAATAACTGGGGCTACCCCAAATAACTCAGTGAGTGAAACTGATTTCGTCGAGTTCACGGCGTACCGCAGTTATCTGCTATTACTGGCTAGAAGTCGTCTGTCCAAGCAATACGGCGGGAAGTTTGACCAGTCGGATATTGTTCAGAAAACGCTACTAAACGCCTATTCCGCGCGAGCAGTTCCAAGGAAAAACCGAGGCTGAGCGCATTGGTTGGCTCACGCAAATACTGATAAATCAGATTGCTCAAGCGACCCGAGCGGTCAAAACCAAGAAACGCGATATCAAGCGTGAACAGTCTATTGAAGCGGAACTCGATGCTTCCTCCATGCGACTTGGAAGTTTCTTGGCGGCCGATCAATCCTCCCCTAGTCAGCGCGGTCCGACAAGAGAGAATCCTGGCCATCGCGGACGCGCTCGAGCGTCTTCCCAAGCAGCAGCGGCAGGTCGTCATACTGAGATACTGGGAGGGGTTGTCCCATCGCCAACTTGCCGAGGAAATGGGCAAATCAACAACTGCGATAGCGGGACTTCTAAACCGCGGCACAAATAAACTCCGTGGCTTACTTGCCGGGATAAATCAGCAATAGGCGACGGTCCGCAGGCGGCATGGTTCCGGTTTGTCAATACTTATACTCCCCTCATAAAGTTATGGACCCGCCAACACGGAATTTGCAGTGCCGATTCCGAGGACGTTGTTCAGAACGTCTTCACGGCAGTCGCGTAGCACATTCAGGAGTTTGGATGCGATCGAGAAGAGAATTCCTTTCGAGCTTGGCTCTGGACGATAACGCGTTCAAAAGCAATAGATCACCGAAGGTCATCAAATAAAACGCCGAATACCGTTGCCGGCGACATTTTTGGCACTCTGGAGGCACCTGAACGCCACGCCGGACAGCGGAGTGCATCCGACTCCGACAACGAAGTAGAAATCCTCGTAAATAGCGCGCTCGAAATCATTCGGGCGGACTTTTCGCAACAGACTTGGACGGCGTTTTGGGAAACTTGTGCACTGGGCCGACCTCCTAGCGAAGTCGCGCGAGAAATGGGCATGACCGCTGCGGCCGTTTGCATGTGTCGCTGCGCGAGTCATGCGCCGCCTCCGCGAAACAATTGGTCACTTGTGAAATTCAACCGCTCATCAGCGCTGCGTTGTACGCAAAGAAATTTGACACTTCTCGCTGATCGCCACCGTGAATTTTGTTACTAACCCTCCCGCGCCAAGAGTTTCCATAACGAAAGCAGCCAATTCGCGGGAGGGTCGGAAAGCGAGTAATGCGAGCTTTCCGGGGAGGGGAAACTCGTTCGCCCTCCCCGCTAGGTTCGCATTACTCACCTAGCGACCCTCCCGCGAAATAGTGCACTTTTGATTCGCCAGATCTACTGCGCGGGAGGGTGAGATATCGCATCGGTGGTGGTGTTCAGCGAGAAGTGTCAGAAATTTTCGCGTTAACGATTTGCGTTGTTCTTAATTAGACAGAAAAGAATTTGTCGCCAGCAATGGGCGGGAAGTAAACGTCCGGTACCATTTGTACAAAGCACCCATACGGTCGGTTCCTGGGGAAGGATACCGGACGCTCTCTTCCCCGCAGATCCTAGGGTGAGTGCACTAGCTACCGGAGTCTGGTGGCAGTGCGCCCAGGCGTTTCCTGGCCTTGGGCTTGTTGCCGCCCACAACATGCCTTCTGGATGGGTCTGTTCAGCGATCGTCGACATAGAAACGTCATTTTTTCGAGAACACTATGCCCACTACTTGCCCACCACGCGACGATTTACTTAGGTATCTGCATGGCAAGGACTCCGCGGCTGACAGGGAAACCTTTGAGAGTCATCTTGTAGGTTGTTTATCGTGCCAATCTCTTTTGGAGATTCTCTGGGAGGAACCAGACTCGCTCATGCAACGAATTGCCGCGGCCACTGAAGTGCGCGTGATTGCCGGTGGTCCAGGCCTCCATTCTGGTTTTCCTGAAATGGCTATCGACGAGAGGTCACCTCAGGACAATTCCGCGATGGTCCGATCCGGCATTGAGCAACCACCGGCGATGATTCGGGACTACCGCATTTTGGAGTGTATTGGTTCAGGAGGAATGGGCAGTGTCTATCGAGCGCTACATGTCAAATTGGATAAGCAGCGGGCGCTAAAGATCCTCAAGCCAGACCGCTTAGGATCTCGGGAAGCCATCTCGCGATTTGAACAAGAAATGAGGGTCTTGGCGCGGTTGGAGCATCACCACATCGTCACTGCTTTTGATGCAGGCGAGCAGGATGGACTGCCCTATTTTGTAATGGAGTTTGTCAGCGGGGTAAATCTCCAGCAGCTCGTGCGGCGCGTCGGCCCACTGCCCATGCAGGACGCTTGTCATATTGCCTGCCTGGCTGCGTCGGCGTTGCAGTACGCGCACACAGAGCAGGTAATCCATCGCGATGTAAAGCCATCAAATCTGATGCTGACACCCAGTGGAAATGTCAAACTAGTCGACCTGGGATTAGCGCAAGCTCTTCAAATTGATGGAGATGGTGTGCTTTCGCTCGCCGACCAGGTGCTTGGAACCTTGGCTTATATGTCTCCCGAGCAACTATCAGGTTCCCAGCGAGTCACCCCACAATCGGACATCTTTAGCCTGGGAGTGACACTGTATGAATTGTTGACCGGGCAGTGCCCGAGTGGACGACTCGGTCTCCCTCCGCGGGCCGCAGACATTCAATTGCATCGGCCTGATGTCGACATGTCTTTGATTGCGCTCGTGGCCGACATGTTGGCAATGGATCCAAGCAGAAGACCCGTTTCCATGTCGGACGTCGAGGCGCGACTCAGAGCTATCGCACCACCGGCGAACCTGTCCGATTTGGTAGCCGAGTACTATCGCTGGAGAAGTAAAGATATTGCAGATCCCGAGCGAGGATTTGCGAGAGCAGAGACCGAAGCCAGCGCCGCCCTTTCGACAGATCGTCAATCGACTCCGAAGCCGCCTGGCAGCCTCAGTTCGCTGGACGCGACTCGAAAGCTGTCCGCTTGGAAAGATGCAAGTCTTGTGCAAAAAGGGCAAACCATGGCACTCTTGGGTTGCGTCGCCACAATAGCCTGGATGGCCATCACCCTTTGGCCGTCAAATCCCAAATCGCCGAAATTGCTTAGGGGATCGGATACTCAGTTTTCGCCTGATGCGTCCGAATTAATTTCCCATGTTCAGGTATCTGGCGAAAACGATTTTGCGTCCCAACTTTTAGAGCGCGGGGAAGTAAGGATCGAGAATACGCGGACAGGAGAAGTGTATGAGCTGATCAATGGGAATTTGGAATTGCCACCTGGGGAATACATGCTGCGTTACCACACGCCAATTGGAATTCAGGCGGATGGTACCGCCATTGAGATTACTTCGGCGAGTACCCAAACGCTGAGAATCGAAGCATTGCTCACAGAAGTATTTCAATATCCTGTCATACCTAGGGTCGGTGCGCACGCCACTTACTATGGTCAGATCCGTCACGCAGGCTGGAGCGATGGCCGTGATTCGATGGCCTATACACTCTATCTGGAAGTGCTGTCAGAAGAAGACAAGCCCGACTTGCCGCTGAGCAAGTGGTTGCAAGTCAGAATCACGGATGATAATCACCGCTACACGGAGACGGCTTACATCAAGGTCGACGTCAAGCGTTGGGAGAACGCAAAGAAGCTAGAGATCTTAGAGGGTTACATTGAGGTCGACAGCCCGGAGATCGAGCGATTCTTGGCAGGTCAGGAGCGTGCTTCAAATAGCAATGGCCTTGTGGTGCTATTCGATCGTCAGCATGACCGACTAGGTGAACTCAAAGGCATACCGCTACCCAAGCGCCGTCGTAGCGCCCAAGATGCGATCGCATTGTTCTTTGCCGTAGAGAATGAAATGCCCATAGCCGCTGAACAGATCCGCACTGCACGGCAAATGTTGAGCGCACAGAAAATTCGTAATGAATGGCTAGGTCCCGTCAAAAGTCCCAAAGGGAGTCCGGACTGCTATATCGCAAGCTCACGGACGAAGGAGCAGGATGATTCCGCTCCAGGCTACCGCTTGGCCTGCCGCAAGAGCGACGACTCCTACCCCTTTGGCATCGTCGAAATACAAGTGAATATTCCCATCCTGGAAGCAACCTGCACGATGAAGCAGGCAGGTACGGAAAAACCCAATGCACAGCTTTCAAAATCCAAGCTGGAGCGTATAGAACTGAAACTCAGGCAACTCAAGCTAGACGCGGATGTTTTCAACGCTGGAATTGTTAAGCCACCCTTGCCGAAGCCAAGTCCTAGATTGCCACATGATTTGCCGGATAAAAAGTGGTTTGAAGAGGAATTTCGGTGGACCTACGAATCGAAACCTTCCCAACCGCCAGTTCCTGCCCCCATCCCAGTCCCCCCCCCCTCCGTCCCCTGTTCCTCCCGTAACTGATCCGGCCACGGGCACGCGGAGGGATCGATTCGATTTGGCGCCGATCCCCGATGGGCCGGCCCATACGACATGGCAGGGTGAAATTTCCCATGGTGACCAACGTAGCGAGACCGTCATCGCGACCGCCAGGACGTTACTGACCGAGGTCATTGGTGACAAAGAGTACCTTTGGATCGAAGTGACGTGTACCTCTGTGATGGCAGGTAGGCCGGACTATTGGGAAGGGGCCCGCCTGCTTGTCGACGCCGCCACCTATGACAAGACTCAAACTTTTCTCATCCAGCAGGGATGGATCGCCTACGGCACACCGGACAACGTATTTAAGATTCCGGATAGCGGAGATCTCGACGAATTGCTGGGCGCGAGGCTGCAAATGCAACAGCAGCCCGAAACCGACCGCGTCAATACCATTGATATACTGTCGATGTTGTTCAATGCTGATTTGAAACCTCCCACTCCTATCAGTAGATTGCGAGCAAGAATCAGTGGTGTTTTAGCTGGCACTAATCGCGCGTCTATCCCAGAGATTCGTCAAATTCGAATTGGACGGACCATCGGCGACTGTTGGATATCACCCAAACTGCCCGGTCTACACTACACGTTCTTCCGTAGCCTTGATGTTCCATTTGGCTTTGCTTTCGTTAATCTTACGGCCCAAGGCATTACTATCAATCTCGAGGTGGACAGCAAAGGGGACTCGCTAGCTCGCGATTTTTCGACGAGTGTTTTCGGTACAACGGCTGAGTTGCTGGAATTGTCAGAACGGAATATGGCACGCATGCCCAAGAGTCCCAATTGGCGCGTTTGGACTTGGCGTGACGACGAAAGAATATATATGGCCTGGGCAGAATTCGGGGGGACGATCAAAAGTCAGGCGGGACGCGATGTGCTACTGCGCAACATCCAAGGCAATGAAATCTGTGTGCCCGAAGGTTCGCTGGCGGAACAGGACGTGAAGTTCGTGGCACAAGGCCGATATTGGACGTCATTCAGTGCCAACCAGCAGCGAGTTCTCTTGGAGGACAACGTAAGTAAACTGAAATTTCAACTAAGCGACGGGGAAATACGGACTTTCGTAGGTCCATTGCCGCACAACGGTGCAGAAAGCGACGCTGATCAAACTTGGCTGGATGCCCTGCGAGCGGCCATCAAGCGAAATGCAAACTCTACTGGGAGTATGGAGGACTGGAGAGCTTTCGCGGGCTATGTGCGTTGATGAGGAAAACCTCCCAATTTTGACACTTCTCGCTGACCGCCACCACGAATGACATTCCACCCTCCCGCGCAGTAGACCTGGCGAAGCAAAAGTGCACTATTTCGCGGGAGGGTCGCTAGGTGAGTAATGCGAACCTAGCGGGGAGGGCGGACGCGTTTCCCCTCCCCGGAACGCTCGCAGTACTCGCTTTCCGACCCTCCCGCGAATTGGCTGCTTTCCTTATGGAAACGCTTGCACGGGAGGGTTAGTAGCAAAATGCACGGTGGCGATCAGCGAGAAGTGTCCCAATTTTCGTTCAAAGCAGCGCAACAACTGAACGCAAACCGCACCCGTTGAGCATAGGTGCTCTATGTGTCTTGCTGAGTTGTTCTCTTGTCTAAAGAACGCATAGAAAATGCGTTTTCAGCTAAAGTCGTTTGCGGCGTTGGTTATTGTTTTAGCATTGCAGATTACAAACTGCCGTGCTGCGATTTACGGTTTCGGAGATAGCTTGTCAGAGACCGGCAATTTCTATGTGGCGTCCGGGGGAACGCTACCACCTTCGCCGCTTTATTTCGACGGCCGATTCTCCAACGGCGAGGCGTGGGTGGAGCATTTCGCAATGGCCCTGCGGGAGCCGATTCCAACTCCAAGCTTTCTCGGCGGTACGAACGCTGCGATCAATGGCGCTCGGGCAGCGGGGGATTCTCCCTATGGCACGCCAGACTTAACGAAGCAAGTAGCGAGCTACCTTTTGGCCAGTGGAGGAACTGCCGATCCCGACGATATTTTCATAGTTTGGGCCGGCGAAAACGATATTTTCTTCGGCGCTAGTGCCGGTGAATCAGACTTCATTCCAAGCGCTATCGCGGGGATAAGATGGTCGATCGAAGCTCTGTATGCGGTGGGCGGCCGAAGTATTGTCATTTTGAATTTGCCGCCGCTGGGCCAGACGCCATTCTTCAACTCCATCCCTTTGGTTTCCGGATAACTCGATGCTGCCGCGTATGCCTTCAATGTTGAGCTTTCCAAACAGGTTGTTGTCGACCAACGGCTGGATGTCTGCAGGAATCGTGATATCCGTCGTCGGAGCCGCGTTCGCCCTCAAGGGCGTCATTTGGCCACTCAACGGTTCCTTGTTTTACATGCCGCCGTTGGTGGCAATGTTGGTGTTTGGAGCTTTATGGGCCAAACAACGATTTGCGGAGCCTTACTTGCTGGTGGGGGCCGCCTGCTTCTTTGCGTTGGCTATTGTGGCCCGGTCAAGCGACTGGATGGTACCTTGGCAGTTTGGCACTCACTTCCTGTGGCATCTCCTGAATGGTATCGTGGTCTACGCAGCACTGAGAACATGGATCATTGCAACCTCCGCAAATCTGCTGGCTACCAGTCCGGCAGCCTAGTTCGCACCCATCAACAGGGCGAATCAACAGAACTGAATTGTAATTGCGTGTTATGAGACCAAAGGGAATGAGCCTCTCCTTGTTCTGGTCGACCTGTGCGCGCCGAATGAATCACCACAGTGCCATTTAGGCCTGCCCCGCTTGCAGAATAATAATAGATGGTCGGCGCTCTAGCCATTAGCAGATGCCCATTTCTTGTGAAAGTTGGTTGTGGTCAGTCACTGCCAGTGTAGAAGGGTTGAATCGCCTGAACGCATCGCCAGGACCACGATTCGTGGAGGCGAGGCAAAAGATCCAGAGAAAAGTCGGGGAAAAGAGCGCTGCGATCTTTTGACATCGCAGGCCATACAGCGACTCGTGCATGGTGCACGCTAGGCTTTGTCGCAAAAGGGGTCTGACCCGGGTCTGACCCTTTGGAGGCGAGTCGAATTTGCACCTGTCTTTGGCCTCGCCGGAGAGGGTCAGACCCGATGCACGAGGTTAAGCTACCGGTTAATGAGCGGGACGGTGCTAGCCGCCGGTTTTGAATGGGAAAACGTCGCTCGACGATACCGGTGGCTAGCGCCATTCCGCTCAGAATTGCCTTAACCTCGTGCCATTCGGGTCAGCCCCCTTTTGCGACAAAGCCTAGTATTCGCTCGTCGGGTCCTGTGGAGCGTGTCAAAAGTAACTTCCGCAATCTCAAAGTAGCCATCAAGCTCCGCGTGATGATTGCCAAGAAAAACAGGGAAGTTATTTTTGACTCATCGCTAAGACCATGCCTTGCCCCCAATCGGATGAATTATCGCGGATAGCCAAGAAGATAGGGAATCACAATGGAGCCGGACTTGGATTCACCGATCTCCCACACAAATGAGTCACCCTCATTAAGCGATTTGGTCAGTTGAAGTAACTCGTCCTCGTTGTACGTCCGGAGCACGGAGACCAATCCATCCCAAAACACGAACAGCGGCACAACTGGCAACAGATAGGTCAAAACCAGGCGACTCCATTTGAACGGACGTATCGCTGGGGAAAGCAACCAGACCCCCAGAGGTGAAAGTGCGAACTTGATGAAGTGTGCAACATCTCGTTTTTGAGCCTCGAATATCGCTATGGGCTGTCCAGCGTCGACGGCATTCTGCAGAATGCGCCGCGCATCCTGCGGTTTGAAGTGATGAAAGGATAGAAACATCGTGCGCAGACCTGGTAGTCGATCTGGGACGTCGCGCGCGTCAATCGATTCCGGTTCAAACTTCATCATGGAATTACCGTTGCTCACCAACCGTTGTAGGGCTCTTTCATTAGGGTAGAAATCGGTGAATACAATCTGCAGCGACGGAAGCCGTTGAACGAGCAAACCTGCCAGTTTAGACCAACCTCCTCCAGCCGCCAGTGCCCAAGTCGATGATGCTACAACATTGGCTCTTGATTACGCCCTTCTCTACAATCGGGACGATGGATTCATAAAAGTTGAATAGGTTGACCACATAGCTGAGGTAATCCGTCATGCAATCGCGAATCGCGGCTGGGAACCAGGGTTGATCCTCAAATTCGAAAAGTTGTAAGCGTCGCACGATGATCCCTTCTGAAAACTCCTATGAGGCATTAAGCGAAATTCTACGGGAAGTCGCCTGCACAGGTCGTGCAATGCCGAAATCAATCGCTCCACTTCAGTTTCACTCAATAGGACACTGGGTTGCAAACACAATGTGAGGGGATCACTCATCGTGGGAGCTACCCGGATTCTATGAGCGGGAAACAAATAGCTACAGACCGCATGAAGTAGACTGCGGTGGTGGGTGCAGATTGGGGTTTGCGGAGCGCTATGGCAACTTAGGGACCGTCTCAAAACAAGCTACCGGATCAGCCGCAACGCGTTAGCGTCCGGTTCCAGAAAAAACCGTGTGCTAACGCACTTCGGCTAATGGCCAATTCGGTAACTTATTTTGGGACGGTCCCTTAATCTAGAGGTGGGGTAAATTCAGCAGAGCCCCCAGGAACACCCCACAACCTAACCGGCTCCGCCCCCTGTCGGCTTGCCCGACATGAGCAATAGTTTTGAGGTTAACACGCAAGCCACAAAAAACAGGCTCCCCTTGCCAGCTTGCCTGGCAGGGAGCGAAGCTGCAGGGCAAAACTTCCCTGCCGGTTGGACAAGCCAACCGGGGAGGCCGTGAACGGGGCCGACGTTGCTAACGGAAAAACTCTAGCTCCCGCTGGACGAGCCAGCAGGGGGCATTGCGCGCGCGTTTCGCGACAAGTAAACATTATCGACAACTGTCGTTTTGCTAGCCTACCCTTGCCGGCTTGCCCGGCAGGAAGCGAAGTTTCACTCCCACCTCGAATCGCACTCGGCTCGATACTTGCCTACCGGTTGGACAAGCGGGCCGGGGAGGTGAGGCAGGCGGTGTCAATTGGGCGACGGCCCTAACTAAAAAACTTTGGCTCCGGCTGGGCGAGCCAGCGGGGGGCCGCGGGATTAATTGAACTCTACGATAGTTCCTTTCACGCTGCATCGCCTCCAACCTCCGTACCAATGTCCGCATCAAACACAACTCGGCATCGGGAGAATCGCAAAAGCCGCCTAACCTGCAAACCTCGATCTACACCCGCGGTGGTGGCTTGTGTATCTCAATTGAAAGCTGGAGGACACGTGGCGAGGGTAGAATTCGACGCCGAGCATAATCCCCTGGCCACGAACGTCCGCAATGATATGTGGGACAAGATAACTTTCTTCTTGTGATTGGACCGGCCAAGAAGACAGCTATTGCCTGGCTGCTCGCTGTCCACACCGCCGGAGACTACGCCGTCATCATCGACTATACTTGCAAAGTGCCGCGTGTGCTGAAAAAACGAACGAACTCTGCTTTCATGAATTCCGAGATGGTCGTCGTAGGCTCCGCGAAAGTGCCTGGACTTTAGCGTTCTTTGGCGGAGCGAAACGCGACCGACTTTTAGGCTTTGTCCCCAAAGGGGTCTGACCCTGTCCGGCGAAGCCAAAGACAGGTGTAAATTCGACTCGCCTCCAAAGGGTCAGACCCCTTTGGGGACAAAGCCTCGTCTTATAGGTTGACCATCATGACTCGCTGTTTTCTCGCTTGCTGTTTCATGCTTCTCTGGCTTGCTTGCGGCGAATCCAATGCCGCTGACAATGCACGCCCCAACATCGTTTTCTTTCTCGTCGACGACCTTGGTCAGCGCGATTTGGGTTGTTATGGCAGTACTTTTTACGAAACGCCGCACCTGGACCGATTGGCAAACGATGGGATATTGTTTACGGATGCCTATGCAGCGTGTCCTGTATGCTCACCAACCCGGGCCAGCATCATGTCGGGCCAATGGCCGCAGCGGACTGGCATTACGGACTACATCGGCGCACCGATGTCACCTGAACAATGGAAACGTAACACGCTGGCGCTTCCCGCACCATACAGCGACCGCCTCGCACTCGACACGCCGACGCTGGCTAAGGCACTCAAGGGCACAGGTTACGCGACCTTCTTTGCTGGCAAGTGGCATCTAGGACCGGAAGGCTGGTGGCCAGAGAATCAGGGATTCGACATCAACATGGGCGGCATCGATCGCGGTGGACCGTACGGTGGTAAGAAATACTTTTCACCGTATGGCAATCCGCGTTTAACGGACGGGCCCGAAGGCGAACATCTACCCGACCGGCTCGCAACAGAAACAAACAAGTTCATCGAAACCAATAAAGATCAGCCCTTCTTCGCTTACTTGTCCTTCTATTCCGTTCACACGCCGCTGATTGGCCGCGACGATTTGATTCGCAAGTACGAAGAGAAACGCACGCGGCTTGGATTACAGGAAGTATGGGGTACGGAACACCCTCGCGATGTACGCTTGGTGCAGGAACACGCCGTCTATGCGTCGATGGTCGAAGCGATGGACTTGGCCGTTGGCAAAGTGCTCGCGAAGCTCGACGAGCTTGGCTTGCGTGACAATACGCTCGTGATTTTCACCAGCGACAATGGCGGACTGTCTACAAGCGAGGGCTGGCCAACCTCCAACCTGCCCTTGCGTGGTGGCAAAGGCTGGATGTACGAAGGCGGTATTCGCGAACCCTTGCTCGTACGCTGGCCGAATGTTGTCAAACCCAGTAGCGTCAACAGCACACCGGTCAGCAGCCCGGACTTTATGCCAACCCTGCTGGAAGCCTGTGGCATCAAACCGCAACCCAACCAGACGCTCGACGGCACCAGTTTGATACCCGTATTCAAGGGGAATACGCTGCCCGAACGTGCGCTTTTTTGGCATTATCCGCATTATGGAAATCAAGGTGGTGCCCCTAGCGCGGCCATTCGTCGTGGAAAATGGAAGTTGATCGAATGGCAGGAAGATGGACGCACCGAACTTTTTGATCTGGAGGACGACTTGGGGGAACAGAATGATCTCGCGGGAGGCGAGCCGGAACGTGTGACGCAATTGCGTGAAGAATTACACGACTGGCAGAAGCAAGTTGGAGCGAAGTTCCCTATTGCCAATCCGAATTATGATCCCACTAAAGCCAACGGTCGCGAGGCGAAACGACCTGCCAAACAACCAGGAACGAAGAGCTAAGGAGCGTGTCAGAAGTAACTTCCGCAATCTCAGAGTAGCCATCAAGCTCTGCGTGATGATTGCCAAGAAAAGCAGGGAAGTTATTTTTGACTCATCGCTAAGTCATGCACCAATTCATTTTCCAAGAGGACATTCGAGAATGAAACCGACCTTTACTCTCTATAGTCTTGCCATGTTCGTGCTGTTATTCGTGTTGTCGAGCAGTCCATGTTTGGCGGCTGATAGCAACCGGCCTCACATTATCTTCGTAATGGCCGATGACATGGGCTGGGGACAGACGGGGTATCGAGATCATCCGCTGCTGAAGACGCCGAACCTTGATGCGATGGCGGCCAGCGGATTGCGATTTGAACGGTTCTATGCGGGTGGACCAGTCTGTTCACCGACGCGGGCTAGTGTGCTCACCGGTCGATCGCATGATCGCACCGGCGTGCTGTCACATGGCTATGCACTGCGTACGCAGGAGAGGACCATTGCACAAGCACTAAAAAATGCTGGCTATGTGACTGGGCATTTCGGCAAGTGGCATCTCAACGGTCATCGCGGACCTGGTGCACCTATTTTTGCCGACGATCCTCACTCGCCAGGCAAATTCGGCTTTGACGAGTGGGTTTCCGTGTCGAACTTCTACGATGTTGACCCGCTGATGAGCCGCGCGGGAGAGTTCGAGCAGATGCACGGCGACTCATCGGATATCGCAGTAAACGAAGCTACGCAGTTCTTGGGGCAGCATCAGGCGAGTGGCAAGCCGCTGTTTGCGGTCATTTGGTTTGGCACACCGCACAGTCCGTTCAAGGCGCTCGATGCAGACAAAGCAACTTTTCATACTCTCAACCAAGCATCGGAGAATCATTACGGGGAACTGGTCGCGATGGATCGCAGCATCGGGACGCTGCGCACCAAGCTGCGGGAGCTGGGCATGGCCGACAACACACTGTTGGTGTTTTGCAGCGACAACGGCGGATTACCAAACATCACTCCAGAAACGGTCGGCGGGCTACGCGACTTCAAGGGCAGCGTCTTCGAAGGGGGCATCCGCGTGCCTGGCATTATCGAATGGCCCGCAGTCATCCAGCCACGCGTGACAAGCTACCCAGCCTGTGTGATGGATTTGTTTCCGACAGTAGTTGAGATCGTCGGACTGCCAGATAGCGCGATGACCAAGCCGATTGACGGCTTAAGCCTTAAACCGTTGTTCACACGTGACATATCTGAACGCCAATCGCCCATCGGCTTCCGCTATCAAACTAAACGCGCATTGGTCGATGACCGATTCAAACTACTCACAGAGAACATCAGCCAGGGCAGGTTTCAGCTTTATGATCTAATGGCTGACACCAAGGAAGCACGCGACTTGAGCGCCGAGCAGCCTGAAGTCTTAGCGCGGATGAAAGCCGCCTTGCTCGACTGGGACGCCACGATGGAAGCTAGCTTCGATGGCAAGGACTATCCTGAAGGGAACGTTTCCCCACCAGACCCGGAACCCGTGAATTGGTACGAGACTCCGCAATATCAACCGTTCCTTGCCGAGTGGAAACAGCGTTGGGAATACAAGGATTACCTCAACCGCAAGCCTGCGTCATCAAACCCAAGAAACAACTCAAAGAAAGCCAAAAAGTGATCTTTCCTTCGCTAGTCGTCTTTCGCTCCGCGAAAGTTCGCAATGTTTCTCCCGCATACAAACGCACTTTTTGCGGAATGAAGGGAGACCATCGTCCGCTTCTGTTTTCGTTCTTCGTGGTCCTCACGTTGCTTTGCGGACCGGCCAACGCTGTCGAAAGCAAGCCAAACATTGTGCTCATCTTCGCCGACGACCTTGGCTGGCAGGAACCCGGGTTTGCAGGCTCGGATTTCCTGGAGACGCCGCGTCTCGATCAGCTTGCGGGCGAGGGCATGATCTTCCGACACGCCTACGCCTCGGCTGGCAACTGTCAGCCTAGCCGGGCGTGCATGCTTTCCGGTCAAACCACCGCGCGACATGGCGTGTACGCGGTGGGTTCAACCGATCGTGGACCGAAGTCGCTCATGCGGATGATCCCCGTACCGAACCGTGCGAACCTACCGCCACAGACGGTAACTCTCGGCGAGTCCCTGAAGGCGGCCGGATATGCCACTGGCTTTTTCGGCAAGTGCCATATGCGCGATAGCCAGACGGGCAAATCCGAGCATGCAGGCTTTGATGTGATTGCCCACTCAAAGCCCGGTCTGAACAGCGATGATCCAGCCGACCCGAAAGCCATTTTTTCGATTTCCAAGGCCGCCTGCGAGTTCATCGAGGACAACCGCGAGCAGCCCTTCTTTGCCTACATTCCGCATTACGCCGTACACTCGCGTCTCGAGGGCCGCGCGGATACTTTAGCACGGTTCAAAAACAAAGCGCCCGGCAAGCTCGGCCATGATCATGCCATGCTGGCCGCTTGTCTTGCAGATATGGACACCGGCATCGGCATGGTGCTGGACAAACTCAAGGCGTTGGGGCTGGAGGAGAACACCCTCGTCGTTTTCACTTCCGACAACGGCAGCCCCCATGTTTCGAACGAGCCGCTGCGCGGTGCCAAGGGTGGCTACTACGAAGGCGGCATCCGCGTCCCCATGATCGTGCGTTGGCCAGACATCGTCCCCGCGGGCAGTACCTGCGACACGCCTGTGTCGAACGTGGACTTCTATCCCACGTTCCTTGCCGCCATCGGTGCCACCCCGCCCAACACGCCGCTGGATGGCGAGAGTCTGTTGTCGTTGTTCAAGAACCAGGGCAGGCTGAAAAGAGATTCAATCTTCTGGCATTTCCCTGGATATCTCGACGGCCCCGTCCCGCGCGGACGCGATTCAGTTTTCCGCACGCGGCCCGTGAGCGTCATCCGCAAAGGAAATTTGAAACTGCATCTCTACCATGAGGAATGGCAGCTCGACGGCGGACGTGAAAAACTTGCCACCAACCGCGCGGTGGAGCTTTATGATCTTGCCGTCGATCCAGGCGAGCACCACGACCTCTCCACAATCAAAATCAAGGAACGCGATGAACTACTCGATGAATTGCTGGATTGGATGAAGCAGACCCAAGCCGAGCTGCCGCATGACGCCAATCCCGCCTACGATCCGCAGGCGTCCGGCAAGAACGCCAAGAACGCCAAGAACGGTAAGAAGAAAGGAAGCGGCACATGAAGACCTTGGTCGGTGATCCGCAATCCTCCGATCACCTCCGTCTAAAAGGTATCACCATCCTTGCGATCCTTGCGTTCTATTGCGGCCAAACGCCAGTCGCCGGCCAGTCTGTTGCTGTGTGCACAACCTGGCAGGCACAGGCTGCGGAGCAAGCGTCCATTTTGTCCGGGGTGAAGTGGACACCGGTCGCCGACACGCTACCGAACCGCAAGGGCGGCTACTTCGAAAAAGGAACGGAATACACCGGCGTGCCTTACTCCAGCGTTCGTTCGGAGGGACGTACCATCGGTTTCGACATCGCCCTCCGCACCTTTCTGGCCGCCGTCGAGAATCCGCTCAGCGTGCTTTACACCGAGAACCTGACAGGCAAAGTCACCAATGCTGCTGCCTACTACGGCAGTGTTTGCTCTGCTTACACCAGCTATGCTCTCGGCTGCGGCTTCCCGGAGGTCAGTCGACGCTATGGGCCGCCGGTTGCCACGGGCATCGCGCTCGTGGAGCCGCAATCTGCTGAGGCCGCGCAAGTTGGGGATGTTATCTACACACCGCACGCGACGGAGACTTCCGGCTCACACGTCGAGATTGTCACGGCCGTCACTCGGGACAAGACGGGCCGCGTCGTTTCAGTACGCGTTGAGGAAAGCCGCCCGCCCACCACCGCCAACGTGGAACGCAGCGTGACAAGATTCAACGCGCATCTGGCCGCGAGCAACAAGCAGCTTCTCCGCATCACCGACCGCGAGGCCTGGCTCGGCGCCAACCGCGCGGAGCCGCTCCTTTTCCCGAATCCCGACCTCGATGCCAAATCGCCGCTGATCAACCGCAGCCTGCTGCTCGATCTCGGCGACTGGGTTCCGTATCAAAAAGGGGTTCCCGTTAAGTTTAACGTCATGGACCGCGACCAACGCGGCGCGAAGAAACTCGTCATCCAGCGTGGGGACGAAGTGGTGGAGGTGGTCGATCTTGACGGCCCCGGCTTGCACGAACGTAGCTTCGACACCTGCGGCAACTACACTGCGCACGTCATCCATGCGGACGGCTCGCCAAGTCAAGCCTGTGAGTTCGCCGTGTGCGATCTGGAGCTTCGCCTGCCCAGCCAGAGCGTTTCCCTTGGCCAAGAATGGCAGGCGGAATTCAATTCCGAGAACATGAACATCATCGCCGTCTATCTCTGGAACTCCGGAGACAGCTATGGCCGCCATCCGATCTTCCTGACGGACGAGCAGCGAAGAGCAGGCTCGATCACCATCCCCGCTGGACTGCTAAAGAAAACCGGCAGCCTGCAAGTCTGGCTCATCGGCGAGCACCCGCTTGGCCGCCTGAAAGTGCGAAAGGACATCCCATTAACGCCATGAGACTCATCCCAATCCTCAATGTGATTTCGGCAGCCGTCTGCGGTGAATCGCATGCCACGACGCCACCACACATGGTCTATGTCCTAGCGGACGATCTCGGCTATGGAGATAACATCAGAAACATTCGAGCGATGCCGAAATGCCCGTCTCAAGAACAATAAATTGCAATCCACGAAAGGCTGCTACGATGTCCCGACTGCTCATGGCTCTACTCGTCACCATCGCCACGGCTTCGCTTCCGGCAGCGCCGCCCAACGTGATTGTTATCATGGCCGATGACCAAGGCAGCGCGGATCTTGGCTGCTATGGTGCGAGTGATTTACATACGCCGCATACCGATTCTCTGGCGACGCACGGTGTGCGGTTCACACAGTTTTACTCTGCTGCGCCAGTCTGCTCGCCATCGCGAGCCGGATTGCTGACTGGACGCTGGCCCGTGCGAGCCGGAGTTCCCAGCAACTGCGCGTCGCAAAAAGGTGCCCAAGGCTGCGCTGCCGCCAGAGGAAATCACGATGGCCGAGATGTTCAAGGACGCCGGTTATGCTACTGCACACATCGGCAAGTGGCACATCGGTTACACGCCGGAGACGATGCCACTCTCGCAAGGATTCGATACGAGTTTCGGTCACATGGGCGGCTGCATCGACAACTACTCGCACTTCTTCTATTGGTCCGGACCGAACATCCATGATCTATGGCGCAATAGTAGCGAGGTCTTTCACAATGGCGAGTTCTTTCCGGACCTCATGGTTCGCGAGGCGACGCAGTTCATCGAGCAGAATAGCGAGCGACCATTCTTCATCTACTACGCTCTGAATACTCCGCACTATCCGTATCAGGGCGATGCAAAGTGGCTGGAGCATTTCAAAGACCTGCCCGACCCGCGCCGATTGTATGCAGCCTTTATCGCAGCCCAAGACGAGCGGCTTGGTCAACTGTTTGCAACGCTTGACAAGCACGGACTGCGAGAGAACACGATCATCGTTTTCCAAAGCGACAACGGACACTCGACGGAAGAACGCGCTCACTTTGGCGGTGGAAGTGCGGGACCCTATCGCGGCGCGAAGTTCAGTCTGTTGGAAGGCGGTATCCGCCTACCAGCCATTATCTCCTGGCCCAAGTCACTGCCACAAAACGAAACGCGAGACCAACTCGCTCACGCTTGCGACTGGCTGCCGACATTGGCTGAACTTACTGGTGTGAAGCTGCCGCAGTCGCAACTGGACGGTCGCAGCCTGGCTGCCATGATTCGCGAATCCCATGCGGCTACGCCGCATCATCAGCATGCGCTGCACTGGCAGGTTGGAAATGGACCGAACGCGGACTGGGCGGTGCGAGAAGGCGATTGGAAGCTCATCGGCCGAACACGCGACACAACTGACGGTCGTCAGACTGTCACGCTCAAGAATTTGCTCTTCAATTTGCAGATTGATCCGAGCGAGGCGAAAAACCTTGCCGAGCAGCACCCGGATATCGTTGCTCGTCTGCAAAAACTTCACGACTCGTACCTCGATTAAGCAGCCATCATGAAACTCATGACCGATCTACTAAAGAAGTTCGTCTTTCGATCCGCGAAAGAAGGCTATCCTCATTGCACAGTCGTGCGCGATTCGCATCGCAGGAACGATGGCACCTTTCGCGGAGCGACAGGCAACCATCCCACGACTGCTTCTTTCGCTTCTTGCAATCTGCATGTTCTTTTGCGGCCAAGCTCACGCTGACGAAATTAAGCCGCCGAACGTCGTGCTCATCTTTGCGGACGATATGGGCTATGGCGACCTCGGTTGCTTTGGTTCCAAGACGATTCGCACGCCGCATCTCGACCGCCTTGCGGAACAGGGGCGTAGGTTCACCAGCTTCATGGTCGCTTCGCCCGTGTGCACTCCCTCGCGGGCGGCACTGATGACAGGGTTGCTACCCGAAACGTGTCGGCATGCACCAACATGTGCTCTTTCCCACATCGACCAAAGGGCTGAATCCAGAGGAGCATACGATTGCCGACCATCTCAAGGCACAGGGTTATGCCACCGCTTGCTTTGGCAAATGGCATCTCGGTCATTACCCCGAAGTGCTCCCCACGGCCCAGGGCTTCGATACCTATTTTGGAATTCCTTATTCGAACGACATGAACCATCCTGACAATAAAGGCAAGCCGCAGGGTGGTGTCGAGGGCATGGACATTCTGTGGAACGACCCTGAATCGACGCTGACGAAATGGAATACACCCCTATTTGAGAACGAAGCAATCGTCGAGCTGCCGGTGGATCAACGAACCGTGACGCGACGTTACACACAAAAGGCCATCGACTTTGTAACGGCCAACCGAGAGCGACCTTTCTTCGTCTATCTACCGCACTCCATGCCGCACATACCACTCTATGTACCCGATGATGTGCGCGACGCTGACTCGAAGAAAGCCTACATCAACACCATCGAGCACATCGACACCGAAATCGGACGACTACTTCAGACGCTCGACGAAGCAGGCCTTGCGCAAAACACGTTTGTCATCTTCGCGTCCGACAATGGTCCCTGGTTGCAGTTCAAGCATCATGGTGGATCAGCAGGTCCACTGCGTGACGGCAAGGGTACAACCTTTGAAGGGGGCCAGCGAGTGCCCTGCATCATTCGTGGGCCGGGCGTCCCAGCGGGGTCCGTTTGCGATGAATTGACCGGTACCATCGACGTGCTGCCCACACTCGCCACCCTCATCGGTGTGCCTTTGCCAACCACCCCCAAGATCGACGGCATGGACGTGTCAGGGCTTTGGCTGGGAACAGCCACCCAGTCACCGCGAGAGGAGTTCGTGTACTACACATCGCAGGGTGTGGTGGAGGGAATTCGCCAGGCTAACTGGAAACTGTTGGTAAAGAAACCCGCCGCGCCGCGTCAGCAGCAGAACGCAAGAACCAACTCGAATCAGCCATCGCGAGAACCCCAGCTGCTACTCTTCGATTTAGCCAATGACCTCGGCGAGCAAACCAATCTGGCCGAATCGCACCCGGAGATAGTCAATCGTCTCCGCGACCGATTGGAGGAAGCGGACGCTGAAGTTACGCAAAACGCCCGCGACCCGTGGATAAAGCCCTGATGGTCGCCATGTTCTTTGTCGCAACCCACTCTTGCGGAGCGAAT
This sequence comes from Pirellulaceae bacterium, assembly GCA_963707245.1. Taxonomy (GTDB): domain Bacteria; phylum Planctomycetota; class Planctomycetia; order Pirellulales; family Pirellulaceae; genus Aureliella. Next base: position 3,826 of record CAVPPY010000029.1, on the reverse strand, counting down.
GGATTCCCAAAAGACGACCATCATTTACAGCAAACCACAATTACCGACTATGAAAACTTTGCTCGCCATGGTGCTGACTTTGCTCAGCCTGACGTGCGTACAAGTCATGGCTTTAGACAAGCCAAACATCGTTCTGATCTTTACCGATGATCATGGGTATGGCGATGTATCGACTTATCATGCAGCCGATGTTCGTACGCCGCATATCGACAGCATCGCCTCCCAAGGGATGCTATTCACAGCGATGAGAGCAAACTGTACGGTTTGCTCTCCGTCGCGCGCCGCATTACTCACCGGCCGTTATCCGGATCGTGTCGGTGTGCCAGGCGTCATTCGCACTCGGCCGGAAGACTCGTGGGGATACTTTGCTCCTGGCGTACCGACCATCGCAGACGAGCTCAAGAAAGCCGGCTACCACACGGCGATCGTCGGCAAATGGCATCTGGGACTTGAATCGCCGAACACACCCAACGAACGAGGCTTCGATTTGTTTCACGGCTTCCTCGGTGACATGATGGACAGCTACACAACTCACCTGCGGCATGGCAACAACTACATGCGTCGCAATGCGGAGATCATCGAACCGAAAGGTCACGCAACGGATCTATTTACTGACTGGGCCGCTGACTACCTGGGCGAGCGAGCTAGGCAGCCGGAGCAACCATTCTTTTTATACCTTGCCTACAACGCGCCTCATTTTCCGATCGAGCCACCCGCCGAGTGGCTTGCCAAAGTACAACAGCGAGCGCCGCAACTTGATGAAAAGCGCGCGAAGAACGTGGCCTTCGTCGAGCACCTGGACCACGGTATCGGCCGCGTGCTGCGGAAGTTGCAAGAGACCGGATTGGACCAAAACACGCTGGTTGTGTTTACGGCAGACAACGGCGGCTCATTGCCTCATGCCCAAAACAATGATCCGTGGCGCGACGGCAAGCAGAGTCACTACGACGGTGGCTTGCGAGTCCCGTTCATCGCCCGCTGGCCAGGACACATTACACCCGGATCACGTTGTGACTACGAGGGTTTGAACTTCGATCTGTTCCCGACATTTCTTGAACTGGCTGGAGAGAAGCCCGCCGCTGATATCGACGCCGTTAGCCTCGTCCCGTTATTCAGCAACAAATCCATGGACACCCCGCGCAGCCTTTATTTCACTCGTCGAGAGGGAGGCCTGGCCTACGGCGGCAAGAGCTACGAAGCCATGATTCGTGGTGATTGGAAGCTGTTGCAAAATGACCCGTATAGCCCGCTCGAACTTTACAACCTCAAAGACGATCCGTACGAACAGCAAAACCTGGCTGGCAAGAACAAGAAGGTCTTCCATGAACTCGCAGCCGAACTTCGCGTACACATTCAACGTGGCGGAGTCACGCCGTGGCAGAAGCCACCCGCAAACTTACACCCTTGAATCTCAAAACAGCATGATTACACTCGCCGGCCGCCTCTACCACAGAAATCGTTTCCGTCTGCTGGCGTTGATAGTAGAATAAACTCGAATTGTGTGCACCAATCCCGTCACGCCGTCTCACAGGAAGCACGATGAGCAATTCGACCAGTCCCATGATCTCGGTAGAGGGCAATTCCCAAGTCTGTCGGCGGCCCTCGTCCTTGATACTACTTGGTAGGCTCCGTGAATCGGCGCTGACCCTCGAGCTCGCTCTACAGAACCTGAAACATAAACGTGAGGCGGTCTCGCGCTGGCTCAGCGAGCTCGAGTCCACGGATATCGAGTTTGGGGAGCCTCGATTTCCCGAGCAGGTCGAGTCCAATCCAATGCTGATGGCTCAGAAGATGGCCAATCAGCGGTTGCAACGTCAAAAGCATGGAAACAACCAGAATAGGAGCATCCTCCTCAGCTACGTGGCTCAATGGCCTATCGGCGATAAGACATCAGACGAGATGCTATTGTTCATCGATCGGATTCAATTTGAAGCGGCTGACCTCCAGGCAGCCGAAGTAGACGAACAGAAAGGGAGACAACAAGGCGATAGCCACGCCTGGGAAACCGATCCCATGCAAGAAGTGAGGTCCCTGATGATGTCGAGTATGGAAACACCGCCGGATGGCGACGAGATCCATTTTCTATTTCTCTCCAGCTTGACTGAGACTCAATACGAGCAGGCCTTGGCGGAGGCTCTTCGGGACGGGCGCACCAAGGCGCCATGGCGGCCCGCGTTTGGCATGGAACTTGACCAGCTCCAGCGCCGCCACTGGACGGCGTCAGACGGACAGCACGGCGTCAACGACATCCACCGCCGCATGTTACTTCCGCTATTGGCCGAGACTCCGTTGCGTACCGCCCCAAACCAGATGATTCACGAAACCCCCGCACCGCCGAATTTAACTTCTCCGTGCACCTGACCTATTCCTTGAAATAGCAGCCACTGAATACATTGCCCCAACCGTCCGCGTGGCTCTGAGGCCCAGCGAGTTGTTGCCGATCGACTGGTTGGCCGTGACGACATCGAGCTTGCCGTCGCCGTCGATGTCTGCGACCGACACGCTGCCCGGAAAGGCGCCGATGCCAAAGTTGGTGGCTGCGCCGAAGGAGCCGGTGCCAGTGCCCAACAGAATGTTGACGTTGGGGCTGCCGCCGTTGGCGACAACGAGGTCTGGCTTGCCGTCGCCGTTGAGGTCCGCGATCGCCACGGAGAATGGCCCCGACCCGGTGATAAAGTAGGCGGGGGCACCGAACGTCGGCGTGTCGTATTAGGCTCTTGGAGTCTCCGAAGGAAGATGCCCAAACAACTTCTTGAAGTCCTCCGCAAAACGGCTTCGGTCAAAGAAGCCGCCTTCCAGGGCTGCTCTTTTGATACTGACGTCATCCATGCTTGATCTGATCAGACGCTGACGCACCGCGTGGAGCCGGCGAAGTTTCAGGTATCGCATCGGAGAAATACCGTAGGCCTGCTTGAAAGCGATTTGCAGCGTTCGTGCACTGACGCCAAGCTCTTTGCACAATTCGTCGAGCTGGATCGACTCTGGTCCAGACGCTTCGAAAATGTCCCTCACTCTGGACAAGAGACAACCGCTTGCGTGAAGCTGATCATGCGCCGTCGAAGCCAGCGAGGGATCTCGACAGAGAGCCTCGGCAATGCGATTGACTAGATTTTTTATCAGCGACGAAGTGCAGACTGGTTCGACTCCTGCATCCTCGTCATTATCAATGATTTGAGTCAGCTCGACGATCAGTTGTCGCAGGGAATGCATCGCGACACGTCCGGGATTCAGCAGTCGGCGTTTTGATGCCAGGTTCATCGGATCGTTTTGCAGACGCGCCGCGATCGCTTGCTCAAGCATACCCTCGGGCAAAAACAATTGCGTGGCTCGACTACGACCTGACATTTCGCTGAAATGCTCGCTGTTAGGGCCGTACAGCATGATTTGTGCGGCGTTGAGATGTTCACCACAGATGAGCGCAGGACGTTCTCGTGGTTCGGGAATGATGAGCGTGGTACGATTCGATGCGTTTGCAGCCTCGGTGATCAGCTTGCCGGTCCAGCTAAACTGTTGAATTTGCACCGGGCCGATTGACGTCAGTCGGGACTTCGCCGTGACGCTGCCACGTGCCGTTTGGATGAATCGAACGTCGGCCCGGCCCCTGTAAGCCTCGGTCATTTCGCTGACGTCAGTAAACTGCCGCGTTTCGGTGGCGAGGAGGTCGGACTGGTTTTGAGCCGTACGAGCCATCGGTTGCGCTTTTTGCATATCGATTTAGTTGAGACAAGAGACTCGAATTTTACATGCACGCGGCCCCTGATAATAGAATAGGCGGGTGTTAAGCCTGCACGTTGGACAAGGCGACGAGGTCGAAGTTGACTATCCC
>CAVPPY010000028.1:0-103780 GCA_963707245.1 Pirellulaceae bacterium | reverse complement strand
GGCCGACTCAAAGTCGTCGCCGGCGAGTACGGCTAGCAACTTGCGATCTTCCAATTGCTCCACGAGCAAGCGACGCTGCGACGGTGAACGGTCTTGAGTATTTTGATTTTTGGTTGGCGATGGGCGCAGCATGTCCGTGGACTCCAGGGAGGAATTTTTTGTGAGGGGTTGAGCGGTTGCAGTTGAAGTTTCCAAACCACTCTGCTGCGGAGGTCCACGCGACGTCAGCGACCGGTGTCCCCCATCGGCAAACCAAAAAATCCCTGGGATCAACAGACATAACGTCAATACAGCCATTACGCCTACCGCCGATCGCGGATGCGCATGGACAAGTGCGCGATGCGCGGCGGACCAACCTGGCGAACGGGCCATGACGGCGCGGCCATCCAAAAATCGCCGCAAGTCGTCGGCCAATTCATGCGCCGAGCGATAGCGATCCTGCGGATCGGGCTGCAGGCACTTGAGCACGATCTGTTCCAGCGGTGGCGGAATATGGGCATCGTGCTGACGCGGCGGGACGACTTGCAAGTGGTGCAGTTCGCGAGCGCAGCGGCGCGGTTGACTGCGCGAATCACGGGCTGCAAGGTGATCAGCTCGTACAATGTGGCGCCGAGCGAGTAGATGTCGGTTCGCGCATCGACAACTCGCGGACTGCCCGCTGCCTGTTCGGGACTCATGTAGCGCGGCGTGCCGAGCAGCTCGCCGGTCCGCGTCAAGTTGATATCGGTCTCATCACGAGCTAGACCAAAGTCGGCGACGAACAGTTTGCCTTGGCGATCGAGCAACAAGTTCGAGGGCTTGATGTCGCGATGAATCACACCTCGCTGGTGGGCAAAGGCCAGGGCCTCCGCTGCAGCAAGGGTTAGCATGGCCCAGCTTTCGTAGCTCGACGCGAAAGTGAAGGCAGTTCCAGCCTCCTCGTTGTGGAGCTCGGTGGGGATGATGTCGTCAGTCAGACCGGGTGTAGCATCGTCGCTGACGCGTCGGGTTGTGATTGTGTCCTCAACAAGTCCTGGTGTTGGTTGCAGGCTGTCGCGTTGAGTTGTGATGGGCGGCGCGGAATGAGTCGTACTGCCCAGGGAGTTCCGCTGGCGAATGACATCGGCCAGCGAGCCACCGTCGACGAGCTTCATCGAGTAGAAGTGCACTCCATGCTCGCAACCGTAGCCATAAATCTGCAACATGTGCGGATGTTCCAGGCTAGCCGCGATGCGAACTTCCTGGCGAAACCGCTCCAACACACTCTCGGGCCACAGCGAAGCGAAGGGCAGTACTTTCACGGCCACGCGTCGCGACAACGAAAGCTGCTCGGCTTCGTAGACCACGCCCATGCCGCCCTGACCAATCTGTCGTACGAGGCGGAAATCACCCAACTGTGTTACTGGCAAAGCAGACGTTGATTGAACTACGCCCTGGGGTGCCGTGGCCGAATGGGATGCGAGAATTCTCCCAGCACGGCCATGGCAGGGATCAATTGTACGAGCTGGGCAGACAACTCAGGGTATTTTTCAGCGTACTGTCGCACATCGACCGACTCACCGGCTTCCACGCGCTGGTAGATTTCCTCCAGCAGTTCGGCCAGTAAGAGTGAGTCGTTCATCAGGCGTCTATTTCATTAAATTTGCAATTTCTCTTACTGCGGCAGCTCAGCTCGCCGGCACCACGCACATTGCCCTACATCTAATTACGGGAAGCCTCGCCCGTGGTCACCGAAAAAAGGGACTATTTCCACATTTCTGAAAGGACATTTTGCTCTGCGGCACCTCGGGGTGCGTTAGTGTGCCAAGCTGTGTTTTTTCCGACTCGTTGCGAGCTCCCGCCTCGGAACGAGTAGAAATCAACGGAGAGGCCCAACTCGTGCGCGTCGTGTCTATCCAGCGCCGGTATTTAGTCGAATCCTGGTTCCTGGTTCCTGGTTCCTGGTTCCTGGTTCCTGGTTCCTGGTTCCTGGTTCCTGGTCCGCTGGTTCCTGGGCCAACGGCCCGGTGTTTGCCTAGCCCAGGCTGAAGGCCTGGGTAGGTGTTAGCCAAAGGATCGTTAGGACCGAAGGTCCGTCCTTTTGAGACGTTTTCTAATCCCAGACGTAACGCTCGTCGATCTCCACGTCATGGCGCTTGCACAACTCCCTGAACTCTTCTTGAAAGGACAACTTTTGATGATGCACTCGCTGATTCCGAATATATCCGTCAACCGCATTGCGATTTGAGTGGCTTACCGAGAAAGCCCCGTATCCAGATTGCCAGCTAAAGACCGAAGAGCAATTCTCTTTGTCCTTCGCCCATTTGGAGGTTTCCGTTTTGATTGTCTCTACCAGTTTTGCAATGGTGATCGTTCGGGATAACCCTACAAGCAAATGGACATGATCCATGTGCCCACCAACCGAGGCGCTCACGCAACCGGTTTCCTTGACATGGTGGGCGAGCATACGAAACATTTCAACTTGAAATGTTTCGTCATTAAGGAACGGCCGGCGTTCCTTGGTGGAAAAGACCAAATGCAGCCAGACTTGTGCGAGGGATTGTGGCATGTGTGCTCCTTTTCATTAAACGGCCGGGCCTTTGGCCCTAAACGGATCTATTTTGTTTTTCCACCCAGGCCTTCAGCCTGGGCTAGGCAATTGGATAGCCCTTCGGGCCCGCAATTCGATAGCCCTTCGGGCCCGCAATTCGATAGCCCTTCGGGCTAAACATGCGTGCAACGAATTAAGAATTGTGCATACAACATTTGCGATCAAAAGTCGCATCAACTAATAATTCATAGACTGCTATTTGTCGCAGCCCAGGCTCTGCCTAAGTATGAGATGCATCGCTGGCTGTGCCTGCCCTGGTGCCGTCAGAGGCTACAGGAGGCAGAACTTCCGGGCAATGCGTCCCCGGGCGGGAGCCTGGGAACGAGGCTTCTACAGGCGAGAGCCATTGAACGAGCGTGCCTGAGGCAGGGCAAGTCAATTATTCAAAATGAGAAAGCCATAATCAAACCAACGCGACGCGCCAGCGAGCGATTTCCTTGCGTTTCCAAGCTGCTCCAATATTCGCACCGTGCCAGGGCGCTGCGCACTTTCAAATTCTGACTTGCCCTGGTGCCTGAGGCATCGGTCAGCGATCCCCAGCGAACAGTTCTTGGAAACGGCGGACGGCCCGCAAGCACCGCATCTTGACGGCACTCTCGGATATGCCCAGAACGGCAGCGATCTCGCTGACCGACATCTGCTCCAAGTGTCGCATGACTAAGACTTCGCGGTCATCGTCGGGCAATCGGCTAAGTGCGTTTTGAATACTGGCACGCAACTCTTCGCGTTGCACTGTGTTGCTGGGGCTGGCTTCGCGGCTCATGAATGGTTCTGCAAGTTTGAGAACCGAATCGTCAGGCAATTGCATACCGACTTCGCGGACCACGCTGCGCCGCTGCGCCGTAAAGTGGTGATTATGCAAGTCGACCAGTCGCTGCCAGGCCAACTGACGCAGCCAAGGATAAAAGGGCAGCCCACGCGTCTGCGCATATTGTGGTAACTGCATGGAGGCGGTCAGCAATGCCTCTTGCACGACATCCGACGGATCAAACCTGGCTGCCAGTCGCGGGTCCATGCGAACTGATACCATTTTCCTTAAGCGTGCCCGATGACGCTGGAATAGCTCGCGTTCGGACGATCGATCGCCAAGTCCTGCTTTCGCAATCAGGATTTCCGTGTCCGGTACTTGGCTCGTCATTTGGATTTCACTCGTTATTTTACGAGGACATCGTTATTTTACGAGGACAGTAGAAGCTTGGAAGTTATGACACTTCGATCGTTCAGCCTGCAGCCAACGGCGAGATTCGTGTCAAGATTTCCTCGCCTACGGCAGCGGGTTAAACAAATAATGGTGGTCTCATCGTGAGAGATTGTCAAGTCGCTGATGGTAGTCGGCTAGGCTAGACTCATGCTCTGCCTGGTCTGGCTCGAGATTGAGCGCCTCTTGCTCGTGGGCGATGGCGACTCCATGATCTGTTTGGCTTGCTCCAAGTTGCCTTGTTTTTCTAGCAGCTGACTCCATTGCGAATAGGTAGCTGCGAGCATACAGGCATCATGGGGCATGTGTCCCGATTTTTGGAATAGATTTTCGAAGAGCTCGCTGGCCGTGCGGAACGCGTCGGTTGCTTCCTGGAAATCTTCACCGGTGGCCGACAGGCATTCGCCAAGTCCCAGCCAGAAATGTGCCAGATCATGACTGTCGTCGCGGGACGTATGTGCCAGTGCGGCGAGCCGCGCCGAGTTATCTATCGCAACCCGCCAAAATGCTTCCTCCTTGGGCAAGTCTTTGGGGGGCAGATAATGAGCGTGGAGATTCTTGCATTGAATGGCTAGCCACCTGCGGTATTGGCGGTGTCGCGGACTGAGACTTACCGCCATCTGTCCATGCTGCACTGCCCGCTCGAAGCTCGCCCGAGTCTGCTCGTCGGATTGGGCGAGCCCCAAATTATTCAAGCATCCGGCCAACCGATGATGGAATTGCACGTAGTCTGGATAACGCGTGATCAAATCGTCCAGCAATTCGATTGCCTGAGTCAAATGCAGAATGGATTCCTCAGTATTGCCGCTGGATCTTGGGAAGTTGCTCACATCGGATAGCGCAAACGCCAGGCCGGCACGATACTCGACCACTCGCGGAAAATCGTCGGAAAGCTCGCGGAAGATTTCCGCAGCATCACGGTAATGCGATTCCACGTCGGCCCGACGTTCAGGACTAATCTGCGAAAGTCGCTTCCCGCAAACTTGATTGCCTGTGGCTAAGAAGCCCATACGCCGCCCGGCAACACCGTTATGCAATGCGGAAATAGCCAATTCTTTCATTGCCGCAAGAGAGATCGGCTCGAATGTACGAGCGTCTGCCGTCAATACCAAGTGCAAGCAGCACTCCGCATATGCATCTCGCCAAGACCCTTCTGGGAACCGCAGGGCGGTTGGTACGACCAGCGATTCGCCGGAATGGTATTGCTTCATATAGAATTGGTCCACATCCGATAGCTCCGGGGGTAATTCCATGATTTCAACTATGCTTCGCCGATGCTGCTCCGTCTCAGCCTGGGGTAATATCTCAGCTAGCGTCAGATCCAGTCGCGTCAGCCCGTAAGCAAGAGCCACCGCTAATTCGATGTCGCCAAGGTTCGACCGATGCAGGGTCTCCAGCTGCTCGATCGCCTGTCTGCCCATGGCGATGGACTCATCGATGCGGTTGGTATTGGCGTACAGCTCACCCATCATCAATTGAGACAACGCCGCCGCAGCGACATAGGCAGACAATGGCTGTTGTTGTATAAGTCCCTCCCACTGTTCGCGCCTCGAAGCAGCATGGCTTCTTGCTCGGGAAATTCAAACGTCCAAGCATGCATCATTGCCAATCGGTCATAGACTTTGGCTAGTTCATAGCGCACGCGTTCTTGGTATTCAATATCAGTGTCTAGCGGCTGAAGATCAGGGAAAGGCCCGAACTGAAGCAACTGTGCTTCCGCCTCGGTTAGCGATGTACCCCGCGCCATTTTGTCCGCGAGCTGATCTAATCCCTCTTCAGTGAGTGCCCGTAAACGTTGGTATGTCAACTGACCCGCGGTCGTATGTTGGATCGAATTGAAGGCGACAGACCGTCGAGCAATGTAAGTCAACGATGTAAGGCCAAGTGCTATCGCAAGATGCAGGTCGTTGCGATGGCAATCCATTTTCGTCGTACGAAGTTTGAGCCGATTAGCGAGCGGTTTCTGCCTGCGGAGGTCGGCTGATTTTCCAAGAAACGCCGCAGATCCTCCGCCAATTCGCCCGCACTTGCATAGCGTGCATTCAGATCTGCCGCCATGGCTTGGAGTATGATTTCTCTGAGTCGCGCAGGAATTCTCTTGTTCCATGCCGGACGCGGCGTCGTGCCGATCGCGATCTGGAGTAATAATTCGCTTGAGTTATCACCGGCTAAGGCTGGCCTAAGCGTCGCCAATTCGAATAGCGTCGCTCCCAGGGCGTACACGTCGCTACGATGATCGATGTTCCAGGATTCTCCACGGACTTGCTCCGGGCTCAGGTAACGAATGGTGCCTGCCGGCGATAATTCAGGGGAGTGCGCTTGGGGAGCCGACAATCGCGCCGCCCCAAAATCGGTTAGCCACAAGTCGCCTGACTGGTCCAACAGCAAATTCGCTGGTTTCACATCACCATGCACGACGCCCCGCGCATGCGCGTAGGACAGAGCTTCGGCCGCTTGAAGACCCCATTTTGCAACTTTGAGCATATGTGCTTCATGGAGATTATCAGCACTGGACGGACACATTTCTTCCACGACGGTGGCGAGCGAGCGTCCGTCGATATATTTCATGACATAAAACAGGGCCTGGTCCTGGGTGCCCACCGTGTAGACTGGCACGATGCGTGGATGGTCCAAGCTGGCAGCCACCTGAGCTTCTAATCGAAAGCGGCTTGACTGTCGATCATCCAAGGCCGCGGCGGCTGGAAGGATCTTGATGGCAACTTGCCGAGCGACAGACGTCTCGATCGCCTCATACACGATCGCCATGCCGCCACGCCCTAGCTCACGCAGCAGTTGGTAATCTCGAAGTTTGGGTTCGGTAAGATTCATACTTCATTGACGAGCGGGGAGCAAGGCAAGCACGAAAGACTCAAAATACACCAAAAGAAGGTCAGCTGAGCAGCCAAAAGATCTGATCCATCTCAATTATCAACTATCAAGCCCAAAATTCAAATTGAAATGGAGTTGTCGATGGACTAAAGCCGCTCCAAATGCCTGTTTTCGTGTTTTTCGAGTATTTCGTGGTTGTAATAGGAGCAATACGAATGACTGACATTCTTTACAAGCAAGAATCCTACGATCTCATGGGTGCTTGCTTTGAGGTGTACAAACGCAATGGTTGCGGATTTCTTGAACCCGTCTACCAAGAGTGCCTAGCGATTGAACTGGGCTTTCGGAAGCTACCTTTTGTAGCGCAACCCGAGCTGCGACTCGAATACCGTGGAAGAGTGCTCAAGCAGACGTATCGCCCGGACTTCATCTGCTTCGAAAAGATCATCTTGGAATTGAAAGCAGTCTCCAAGCTGACCGACGAACATCGAGCCCAAGTGCACAACTACCTGAAGGCGACTGAATTGCGACTCGGCATGCTGGTGAACTTCGGCCACTATCCGCAGCTTGAATGGGAAAGAATCGTGCACTGAAGCAATGACCGAGGGGGATAAGGCAACCACGAAAAACACGGAATACACGAAAGGAAGAAAAGCGGAGGAGAGAAAAAGATCTAAGCCGACCGACGTATCAAATTGTCTAGCGGGAAATTCGCGATAGAACTGAATTCTGGTTTCAGTTAAAGCCGCTCGCGCCGCCTCTTGTTTTCGTGTTTTTCGAGTATTTCGTGGTTGTCCATCCGCGATTTGGTTTTAAAACAAGGAAGCCGCCAGATCGGGATGATCGGCGGCTTCGGATACGGATCGTGCTTGAGGGGCTCTCAGAAATTTATAGCCCGACGTCGGCGAGCAATGCTGAGGAATCTAAACCCCAGTCGCCAAAGACTTCGTCGACTGAATTCGCGTCGCCGTCGCTGCTGGCAGATCTGGCGGGCAGGGAGTCCGTCGTGGCAAGCGAAGCAACCGTTGATTGGGCTCGTTGCGGTTTAGCCGTTGGCGCGACGAGAACTGGTCCTGCGATCAATGACGGGTTTCGCAGTTGCTCTTCCTCTGTGCTCGACTGATCGAGGATCGCAGTGGTCGCGAAGCTGCTAAGCGGCGGCGCGAGCGGGCTGCTGAGATTGGCGGGAGCGTTGCTGGTGCGAATCAGCAGTTGATCGACCGCCAGTACGTCGAGCGTCGTTTCCCACATGGATTGGTCGGTATCGACAACGCGAATGAAGACCGTGCCACTGAGGTTGTTGGGCAACGGGTAGGAGCTGGGGCCGAGGTTGCCGAGCGTGGTCCAGTTGGTGTTGTCGGTGGAATAGCTGAACTCAAACGTCTCGACCGGATTGCTGTTGGTCTGGGCAGCGACCACGATCAGTTCGACATTGTCACCGCTGGTGACGTTATCAAACTGCCAACGATGCTCCAAGCGACTGCGTCGGTTTCTGGAATACGACTCCTCGGTCAGCGTTTCTACGACACCATCGGCAGCTTGCGTGGCGAGATACGATCCGGAGACAGAGCCATAGACGCTATTCTCGCTGACGGCCGCTTTGTCGACTGTGCGGTGGCAGTTCGTTGTCAACAATTGTGCCGACGGCTTGAGCATCCACAATCACTCCGCCGACCGCGTTCGATAAATTGACGTAAAACGTTTCGTCGCCTTCAAGGTCCACATCGTCATTCGTTGAGATTAGGATCGTGCGGCTGGTTTGGCCAGGAGCAAAGGTAATGGTGCCAGTGGTCGGCACATAATCGGCGCTGCCGACTGCAGATGACGCAGTAAGGTCAGCGGTGGCATAATCGACGGAGACGTAATTATTGCTTGCAGCACTCAGGCTTACGGTAAAGTCCGCTTGGCTCGTTGGACCGTAGCGAAGTACCTCGCCAGTCAAGCGGCTACCGAGGTAAATGTTACCGTCCGAATCGAACACGAACCCAGCCGGCTCGTCAAGTCCGCCACTGCCGGTCGGAACAATGGCGTCCACAAACGCACCAGTTGTGCCGTTGTACCGTAGAAGTTGGTCGCCGCGATGATTACTTACATATAGATATCCGTCTGTGTGAAATTTGAGGAAGGACGGTCTGTCGAGGCCGTTGCCAGGCTGAACGAACGCACCTTGAAACGCCCCGCTACTGGCGTCGTAGCGTAAAATGCTCTGGGAAAGTGCGCTGCTGATGAAGAGAGAATCTCCGTGGAATGCAAGCGCGTTCGCCTTGACCAATCCGTTACCTGGCGGGACAAATACGTCGATGAAATTACCCGGACTACCATCTGCCGGGACCTGGAAACGCAGCACCTGATTCTCAAGCGGCGACGTTTGAACGTCAGTAAGCTGACCATTGCTAACGTAAAGCGCCTGGTCGGGACCAAACGCTATCCCATGCGGTCCATAAACTCCGTCACTAGGGCCAATGAACTCCTCCAGCGTGTTAGTCGCGGGATCGTAGCGAACGACGTTGTGTGATAATCCCCCCGTTACATACAGCTTGTCGTCGGGACCAAATGTCATGGCCCAAGGTAGATCACAGTTCACGCCCGCGTCCCCGCTCTTAAACGCCACATCGACGAATTCACCGGTTTGTGCATCGTATCGGGCCACGAAACTACTTGGGTCGCCGGGCGATGGGTTCGGCAAGCCATTTGCAACATAGAGGTAACCATCGGGGCCAAGCACGACCTCCCGAGGGTCGGTCAAACCGCCGCTGTTTCGGGGAACGAATTCATCGAAAAAGCGAATAGCGGTAGCGCCCTCTGTTGCCGACGCATCGCTGATCGAAATCTGCGGCACACTCGGAATTCCGGTAACGGTGATGTCGTCCAGGTACCATTGATCGCTCGTGTCAGCTCATGGCCGCGTCGAAGCGGACGTACAATGTATCGCCGGGATTGGCAATGGCGATGTCATAAGAGTGATATTGATTGTCGCTCTGAGCCTTGTTGAATTGTTGCACCGTGTTCCAGCTGGTGCTGTCGGAACTAACCTGCACATACGCTTTGTCCGGACCCTCGAAGGAACTGACTTTCGACCAGAATTGCAAATGCACATCGGTGTGACCGCTGACATCCACGGCTCGAATCAGATCACCGCTGCTGGATCGCAGGCGGGCGTGGTACTGACCGGCGTGCGGCCCACTACTAGACAGGACCGTGGCGTCTCCGGCAACTTGCCAGCCCGCGCCGACCCAGCCGCTGCCGCCGTTGAAGCCGGCCGACTCAAAGTCATCGCCGGCGATTACGGCTAGCAGCTTGCGATCTTCCAGTTGCTCCACGAGCAAGCGACGCTGCGACGGTGAACGGTCTTGAGTATTTTTATTCTTGGTTGGTGATGGGCGCAGCATGTCCGTGGACTCCTGGGAGGAATTTTTTGCGAGCGGTTGAGTGGTTGCAGTCGAAGTTTCAAAACCACTCTCCTGCGGAGGTCCGCGCGATGACAGCGACCAGTGGCCCCCATCGGCAAACCAAAAAATCCCTGGGATCAACAGACATAACGTCAACACAGCCATCACGCCCACCGCCGATCGCGGATGTGCATGGACGTAACGCGATGCGCGGCGGACCAAACCTGGCGAACGGGCCATGACAGCGCGGCCATCCAAGAATCGCCGCAAGTCGTCGGCCAATTCATTCGCCGAGCGATAGCGATCCTGCGGATCGGGCTGCAGGCACTTGAGCACGATCTGTTCCAGCGGTGGCGGAATATGGGCATCGTGCTGACGCGGCGGGATGACTTGCAGGTGGTGCAGTTCGCGGAGCGCAGCGGCGCGGTTGACGGCGCGAATCACGGGCTGCAAGGTGAGCAGCTCGTACAATGTGGCACCGAGCGAGTAGATGTCGCTCCGCGCGTCGACAACTCGCGGACTGCCCGCTGCCTGTTCGGGACTCATGTAGCGTGGCGTCCCCAGCAACTCGCCGGTACGCGTCAAGTTGATATCGATATCACCACGAGCTAGACCAAAGTCGGCGACGAATAGCTTGCCTTGGCGATCGAGCAACAAGTTGGATGGTTTGATATCGCGATGGATCACACCCCGCTGGTGGGCTAAGGCCAGCGCCTGGGCCGCCGAAAGGGCCAGCTTGGCGGCCGCGAGGTGCCAATCATCGTTGCCAAAAACTTCGGTCACGATCGCGTCGATTAGTGCCGCGTCAGAAGTCGACGGCTGAGAGTCCGGCGTGTCCGGAATAGATGAGTCCTGGCCGGCATTGCGCGGTGTGTGCCTCATGGCCTTGGTGTGCAGCGGCGCGATCGATTCGGTCGTGTCCGCATCGAGCCGTCCGTTCGCTTGCGCTGAAGTTTGTGAAGTTGTCGCTAAGCTCGCTCGGCGGCGGATGACGTCCGCTAGCGAGCAACCGTCGATAAGCTTCATGGCATAGAAGTTCACACCGCGCTCGCAGCCCACGCCATAGATCGGTACGATGTGCGGATGCTCCAAACTCGCCGCAATGCGGACTTCGTTGGCGAATCGGCCGAGCACATTATCCGGCCACAGCGAGGCGAACGGCAGGATTTTCACGGCCACCTGCCGCGCTAGCGACGTTTGTTCCGCCTGGAAGACGACTCCCATGCCGCCCTGTCCGATCTGACGTACCAGACGATAATCGCCCAAGGAAACGGCCGTGCCCTTTTGATGCAAGCCAAGATCCGTGGGCGTCTGGCCCTGCTTGCCTGCCAGGTTCACCATGGCTCGGATCGCCGGGTAAAGTCGACGCAATTCGTCGGCGTAGAGCGGGTGCTGCTGGACAAACGACTCCAAGTCGAATTCCTCGGCATTTTCCAGCAGTTCGGTCAGTTCGTACGTCAATTCCTCTAATCGCGGGTCTTCACCGCTTAAGCACGAACTGAAATCAAGGATGGGCTGGGGTTTCATTGGTCGCTCAGCGCTCGACTTAGCCGACGCAGTGCTCGCAAACGACGCATGCCGACAGCTTTGGGGGTGAGGTCGAGTATTTGAGCAACTTCGCCTGGCGACAGATGCTCAATGAACAGCATCAGTAATACTTCCCGATCCAGATCCGGTAATTCGTCGAGAGCTGTTCGAAGCCGGTGCTGCGCCTCGACATGCATTGCTCGGTGGCTGGGCGAGGTGTCGCGGGCGATTAATTGATCTACCAACTGGCATACCGAATCTTCAGAAATGCCAAGCCCGTGACGCTGTTCACGAGTCACACTGCGACGCTGGGCGTGGATATGCTGCTGAGCAAATCGCCACATCCGCTGAACCGCCAATTGCCGCAACCACGGATAGAGCGGCAGTGGTTGTTCTCGCATGTATTCAGGTAGCTTGAGCATAGCTTCCAGCATGGTTTCTTGAATGACATCGGACGGATCGATTCGCGCGGCCAGTCGAGGATCCAAGCGGGCTGCCACCATCTTTTTCAACCGCTCTCGATACGATTCCAGCAGCAACTCAGCCTGACGCTGATCTTGGCTCGACAGCAGCCTCGCCGTCCTATCCGAGTCCGAGTCGAGCGGCATAGTTTCCTCTAAGTACTAACTGTGGAAGAAAAGTGCGAAGGCAACACGAATTCTGGAAGTTTTTCAGAAAGTCTTGGGTTATTGTAGCCTTCAGCTACAGTTTCGATCGTGCGCAAAGAGCAAAGAGGCAAGAGCGCGGCAAACGAGTCTTGTGGACGGTATTGCTGCAGAGAGGAAACCGCAGTTGGCGGAGAAAAGTTGGGTTGGGAAACCGCAGGTTAGAAGATGCTCGTCCTCGTGCCGAATGATTAATTCTTGGCGCGATTCGATCCGCCAACTCCGGATCAGAGGCAGGCAACCCAGTAACTAGGCAACGTCCTCCGCGCAGAGAGCAATGTATCACTTTGGTCCGACCGCACTATCAAAGCTGCAGTCAATTGGCTAGCCTAATAAGCTTAGTGTTTATTGACCCGAAATTCGTTAGCCGTACCGACGCTGCCTTTGTGAGATTTTGAAAGTGGCCAGCCATTGAGGTTGGTAAATACAATCGTACCTCGGGATGCAGTGCTCTTTAGGCGTAAGGCGAAAACTCCACCATTCAGACTCAAGTGGATTAAGCCCCTTTCAGCGCAGAGGTAGCCTTGCCGTGGCTATGCCCGCCGCGAATTAGCGAGTCTCCTTCGACGCGTCAGATGGACAAGCTTTAGCGGCGAATGCAAGGACCTAGTTGCGGGCGATGAGGGAGACCGACGTAGCGGCGCTATCACATTGACAACAAGTCAGACTGTTGCTTGGAGCGGACGTACGATCGCAATTTCGTGCGTAATGTGGGCGTGACATTTGTCTTCATGTGTACGTGAAGCTCCCTGACGGGTTCGACATTGTCGAGAAAGGCTGCCCAGCCTCGCGTTGTCAGAATCAATGGTTTTGGCGACACCAGCTTTCTACTTGACGCGAGGAATCGTGGATCCTGCAACGGAAGCAACCCTGCGGGCGGTAGCGTATCGCTGATAGTGACGCGAGCATTTGTCATAGCCATGTCCATAAGGGTGGCACCGAGCCTTATCTCCCTTTCAACCGCCGTAGGGGGAAACCCGCTCCCGGCCCTCACGAACATTCGTTTCTTAAGTGACCGTTTTCGCCCCTGGCCCCGATGGCGAATTTGAAACCGATCTCCCGTCTTGAAAAACCACTAGCAAGTCGTCGAGAATAAGCCTTCACACTCTTCATCATCCCAAGGGGAAATCTAATGAACTTCCGAATCGGTGTTACTTCGTTGCTACTAGCAGTTGCATTCACTTCCCTTTCATTTGGCCAAGGAATGCCCGATCATGTCAAGAAATCTCTGGACAAGATGATCGGTACTTGGCAAATGCAAACATCCCCTGAGGACAAGGAACTGGACACAGTTGTCATCGAGTGGGCGGTGAAAGATACCGCGTTGAAGTTCACTTGGGTGGGAAATGACCTAAAGACCAACGAACCCGGCTCTAGCATCGGCATGATTGGCTGGCATCCAACAAAGAAGCTGCTTGTCGAATATGAAATTGGAACTCAGGGTTTTACTTCGGAAGGCACCCATCAAATCTCCGAGGATGGCAAATGGGTAAGTCAGATTCGAGGCACTGCTGCCAACGAAGATGGTACGCCAGTGTACTACGAATATCATCGTGTTATAACGTTCCAATCAAGAGACGCATGGAGTGTGACTATCGAAGGTATCATGGACGGAGAAACTGTGCGTCCCCCTCAAGGCGAGCAAGTTTCGACGTTTCGACGCAAGTAATAAGGTCTCTGACGGTGAGGCGATTTTGAGGTGGAATTCAACTATCGCGGCCTCTGATGGTAGCCGCTTGCGACTCTTCTAACGCGTGCCAATGTAGGTTAGTCATGAAATGTTGGAGCTGCATGGGAGAGGTTCCCAACGGAGCTGTGCGTTGTCCTCACTGCGAGGCTGAAGTAGAAGCTGAGCCTACGACCAATGAGATAGAAACGGTTCGCAGTGCTCTGGCTGGATTGGAGCCGGAAATAATTGGAGAACTTCATGACGCGTTTGAAAAGAGCGATAGCGGCGAGGATTTTGTCAATCGAATTATGATTGGCGACTGTCCGGCCTGTGGCAGCTCAAGCACCGGTGATTGTGAAAACGATCCAGATATCGATGATGTTTGTGTTGCAAGGTGCTTGTCATGCGGACAACTTTGGTGTCCAGACTGCGGAGAACTCTTCACGAACGCCCTTTCCACTAAACATGACTGCCCTGCATGGGATGATATGGACCTAGACGACAGCGAATTCCTGGACGACAAATAAGATTTTGGGGTATTCGCTTTTTTCGCCATAGCCTCGATTGTCCGCATGCCTACGGATTGGAGAGCTTAGGGACTAAGCTCATTCAACTTGGCGCGCCAAACTTCAACCTGTTCCTGGCGCTGCTGGGCGGTGTACAGTTCAATCAAATGATGAGCGAACTGTCGACGGTGAGGAATAACCTCGGTGGGCGAAGCTGCTTGCCACTCCTCCAAATCGGCAAAGCCGCTCAACAAGAGCGGCTCGGCCAGGGCGTGCTCACCCTCGACTGCCAAGGCAATGCCCAGCATGCCCTGGGCTGCGGGAACCATCCACCTGGCAACGCTCTCGTCGCTACAAACGTCCGACCATTGAGACAGATACCCCTTCGCTGCCGCATAATGGCCGTTCATGAACAAAAGCGACACAATGGTATGCAGGGATGCTGCCAGACGAGGCGGATCGAGGTCCGCCAGTGCGTTCCGCTGGTACATGTACTCCGCCAGTAGAGACTGGGCCTTTTCCGCTTCTTCGGCTGAAAACAGGACGAAGGCCAGGTTCGTAAGCGACTTGAAGGTTTCGGGATGGTTGGCTCCCAGTTTCTTGCTCCGCAATTGCAGCACTTGCTCGAAGATCGGCAAGGCCTCTTGCGTCTGGCCGGCATCGTGCAGAGCCATTGCCAGACTATTCATGCAGTTCAGGGTGTCGGGGTGCTCCACTCCAATCTTCTCCTTCAGCAGAGCTAGTGCCGCCTGATGCAACTGAATAGCCCTTTCTGCCTGACCATCTGCACGGTAGGCAGCCGCCAAATTATTGATCGACTGCAGCGATTGTGGATGCTCGGGCCCGAGCTCGGCTTGTCGCAATTCAAGCGTCTCCTCGAACAACGGAATGGCTTTGGCTCGATCGCCGGCATCTTCAATAGCCAATGCCAAATTGTTCATCGTTGTCAGCGTATGCGGATGTTTGGGGCCAAGCACCCGTTTTCTTCGCTGCAGTGTGTCCTGCAGCAAAGGCAGGGCCAGCTGCACCTTGCCCGCAGCACGATAGGCTTCACCCAGATTGTTGGTATAGGTCAGCGTGTCTGGATGATCGTCGCCACTGCTGGCTTTCATGGCGACCAGGATCTGCTCGTACAGCTGAAAGGCCTCTTCCTGGAAGCCTGCATATTTGGATGCCATCGCCAATTCGTTCATGCAGAAAAGTGTGGTCTCGTCGGATTCGCCCAAGTGCTCGCGGCTCAGATCCACCGCCAGCCGGTGTTGCTCCATGGCCGCTTTGAATTCACCCAGGAGGAAATAGGTCGTTCCAATTGTTCTGCGGACTACGATTTCAGCCACAGGTTGTTCTTCAAAATCGAGCTGGACATGCTGCGTGGCAGCGTCGATAGCCTCACGAACGGTCACGTTGATTCCCAATCCTCCATCCTGGCCCAAGGGACGCGCCGTGGTGAGCACGCGATCGCTGACAAAGTCAAGCACTGCCTGCGTGTCCTGGCGGCGCGACTCCGCGTCTTCTTTGGCCAGCTGCTCTTGCAATTTGGCGAGCTCGGCTGCCTGTCGCTCCCGTTCTGCCTCTTCACGCGCCTGGCGCTCCTCCTGATTCGCCTGTGCCAGGCGGAGATTGGCGGTGTTGAGTTGATCATTTTTGCTTGAAACGATGGCGGCTATCACCACGGCGCTGGTTAAGCCCACCAAGAGCGAGGCTGCCAGGGAAGTCACCAGGCGAGGGTGCTTACGGATCCAGCGACGAGATTTTAGTACCAAGGATTCTGGGTAAGCCAAGGTTGGTTCGTCGCCAAGATAGCGTTCGATCTCGTCGGCCAGGTCTTGAGAGGTCGCATAGCGGGCTGCAGGTGACTTTGCCATAGCCCGGCTGCAAATGGCGGCTAAAGGTTTGGGAACGTGCGGCTCGATTTTGTCGGCTGACAGAATATCGCCGGCGCGCACCTTGTCCAGAACCTCGGCCACGGAATTGCCCTGCACGGGAGCCTGGCCAGTCAGCAGGAAATGCAGGGTTGCCCCGAGGCTGTAAACGTCGCTGGCTGGGCCGAGAGCCTCCATATCTCCAGCTGCCTGCTCGGGTGGCATGTAGGCCGGCGTTCCAATAGCACTTCCCAACAGGGTTGGCGCGCTCGCGCTGCCCGAACTGGGTAACAAGGTCTGTTCACCGCTGACCTGGGCAGTCTGCGCGGAACGACCAAGTGGCTTTGCCAAACCCCAGTCAACAACCAATGTCTCGCCATATTTTCCGAGCATGATATTGCCGGGCTTGAGGTCGCGATGCAGGATGCCGCGCGCATTGGCATAGGCAATGGCGTTGCACACGTCCACAAATCGCCCAAGCAGCTTACGGAATTCCAGCGACTCAAATTTCTTTTCCAGCCTGGTGGAAGTCGCTGATGGCGGCTGATCATCCACCGCAGCCGCATGGGATGGCTTGCGGTGAAAGCGCTCGGCAGCCTCACCCATACTGTCTCCACGGATGAAACGCATGGCATAGTAGGGGCGTCCATCGGCGTACTGTCCGAGCCCATACACGGGCACGATTCCCGGATGCTCCAAGCGACCCGTTATCTCGGCTTCCAAAAGAAAGCGTGAGCGGCTGTTGGCATCGTCAGCATACTTGGATTGAATCTCCTTCAAGGCAACTTCGCGATTTAGTTCCTGATCCTGTGCGAGCGATACCTCGCCCAAGCCGCCGCGCACGTGAGGCCGAATAATCGTGAAACGCGAGCTCTGCGAACCATCCGGCCGACCAGCCTCCATCGTAATTGGCGAATCTCCCTGGGGCTCTCGCGTTTCTTCGACAAGCGTAGATTTCCGATTGGCAACCAGCGAGAGCGTCGCATGCAACTCACCATCAGCCATTCTGCTCAATTCGCCTACCACCGATTCAATGCTACTCAGCGCATCAATGCTCTTATTCACATCGCCGTCAAATTTCTGCAGATGAGTTTTCACCAGCCCCTGCAGCAATTGACTTTCGTCTTCGCCAAGCGCTCCCTGCTGCTGCAGAATTTCTCGCAGGCTGTGTTGCTTGTCCTCCAGCCAACGCCCGAACGCCAGCAGCAATTGATCCCGAGCAATCAGCCCGGTCTGCAAGCCCAGCAAGCCAAACAGCAAGCTCCGATTAAGATCCTCTGTAGACAATGTCCGACTCCACACAAAGAACTGGGGGCTGCACCCATACACGCCGCATCAAACATAACCCCTACGCGGGCTGCAAGAAATACCCTTCCAGGTGCACGGGGCCAGGAGTGTTTCACCCAACATACACTATTAGCCTGGCCCATACGGGCCTCACCGGTCCACAGCTGACAAGCGGCTGAATGGGCGCTCACGCGGCTAGCGAGCTACTGCATCCATGGTGACCTTGAGACCTGCAAATGCAATGCGCACGGGCATTTCGAGTTGCACCGAGGCATGGGCGGGCAAGACGTTATCCTCGATGCGGATTGGCACCTTGCTCGAGAGGTTGGTGATCTTCAGCTGATAGACCTGTGTCCGCTGTACCTGAATTTGCTGGCGAGAAATATTCGTGTCCGTGCGGGGTGCGACCACCAGCTTGCGCTCATCGGCCAGCCACGTTGGCGGCGGAGCTTCGTCGCGGAACTGCCGGCCCATGACAAACTCGGGGGGCATTCGCCGGGAAACAGGCGCGGTGAGCATATCGTCCAGCGTCACCCGGAACCAAGCAATTTCCTCCAGAGCTTCCAGCAGCAATTCGTTCCAATCAGCTTGGCTGGACAAGCCAGCAAATTCAATCAGATCGGGTTGGTCTCCCAAGGCACTGCGGGCTTTCCATTCTGCAAGCTGCAGCTGCGATCGCCAGGAATCCAATTCCCACACTTGACCAAGCAAATGGCTATAATCCTTGGCTGAAGGTCGCTGCGGTAACGCCGCCAGTTGAGTAGACATGCTATCGGTGTGTGTGGCGGTCTCGGCGAGTGCCCGCATTTTGATCTCAGTCGGCCGCGGTTCGTCTGCATGGCCGGCAGTGGAGCGCTGCCGGAGTTCAGCATCCCGTGTACAGCGCCAGCGCCATTCCAGATCCGCGGCGCAAAGCTCTACCCGGATCGCAGCCGCCTGGCGGCCATCCACGGGGACCTCGTCGAGCAGGCTTTGCAACGCCGTCTGATCGTAGCGACAACGCTCCCAGGCTTGGTCCAAGCGTTGAATATAGTCATCGATTACATCCACGGTTGCCACCTACTTTCTGTGTCAGGATTGCAGTCCCTGTTCCCAATCCTGCTTGATGTTCTTGAGCAATCTCTGAACAGTGCGCTGGGTTGTACCCAGGCAGTCGGCGATCGTTTGCGTGTCCGCACCCTGCAGCTTCAGCAAGATGACATCGCGATAACGATCGTTGGGCATCTTGTCCAAAATCGAATTGAAAACTTCTGCAAGTTCTACTTGTGTCAGTTCGGACCGCCCATCGTCGGCCGCCTGGCCGATAGCATCTTTTCCGTCATCTGTTTGGCTGTCGGATTGCCCCAAGGTAGGCTGTGAACCACCCCGTTTTTGTGCCCATAAATTCTTCTGTGCGTCGTTGGCTTTACGGACGGCGATGGTTCTTAGCAAGCTCCAGAAACCCGACTCGTCAGACAAATCCGGAAATTCCCCCTGCTTGGCTCGTCGGATCAGACTGTGAAAGGCGCTGAGAGCAATTTCACTGTGACTGGCTACTGGTCGCTGCATTCGGCGGACGCGTTCCGCAATGGAAATCCGCAAGCGAGGATAGAATTTATCCCAGAGTTCCTGGATCTGTTCCTCGGTGAGGTTGGTTCCGTAATTGTCTTCAGACTCTGTTTTCATGGAGTGGATCTCGCAAGCGACTGAACTGCCGAAGGATCTTGGAAGGTGCTTTTCCAAGCTATAGGCAATGCAAGGGATATTCAATGCCATCCCTTGCACAATGCAGCTTGCGGGTTTGGTCTCTGGGGCTCAAGGGCTGTTGATGGTCGCCTGGCCCTGGGTGGCTATGCCCGACGTTGGCCTAGGCATTGCGGACAATGGTGTCGACGATAGCCAGCTTTGCCTTGAGTTGGGCATCGTACGCATAGGTCGAGCGATTGTTGCGAAAGTACATTTCGAAGACCGTGGCAAAATCTTCAAATGGATTGGTGCCGCCATAACCTTCAGCAAAGTCAGCCGATGAGGTGCTCTTGCGGTACCAGCCCTTGGTGTCCAGCTTGCCTGTGCTGAAGCTCTTGCCTTGCACGAGTCCCGTCTTGTTGCTTGGGTTTTGCACCCAGCCACTGATCGCTTTGAACTTGGTGAATTCGGTGGATTCATCGTCGAAGTTATGGCCAATTTCATGAAAGACCGTATTCACGACCTGGCTGTTCTGTTTTGCGTCCCCAGCGTTCCATTCGGGGAAAGCAATTTGTCGCGTGTAGCGCGTGCGATAGTCACAGGTCTTGGTTTGGTTGTACCATGGTCCCGAAACGGTGCAGCCCTTGACATAGCTGCTCAAACGATTCACGGCAGCCTCCCCAGGCTTCATATCTTCTTGAATAAAAGTCAGAGGTGCCGTGGTGCGCAGGATCTCGCAGCAAGTCATTGGCGTTGCGAGCCGCGAATAGCTGCGCAAACGCACGATCCATGACTTCTATTTCATCATTCGACCATGATTGATTGCCATTGACGAACTTGATCTCGACGTCATCGCCGTTGCTGCTGCTGAGACCACTGCCATCCATAATTCGGTCATTGGTTTGAGTCAGAAATCGATCTCGCCCCGCCTCGCCCCACAGTTTGTCGGCGCTGGTGCCCCCGCCGCCATGCAGCGCGTCGTTCCCATTGCCACCCACTACGCTATCGACGCCGTCACCACCAAACAGCCGATCATTGCCGTCGTTGCCGCGAACCGTATCGTCTCCATCGTCGCCGTACATGGTATCGTTTCCTAAGTAGCCCGCCATGTAATCATTGCCATCTCCGCCGTACATGGTGTCGTTGCCAATACCGCCATACATCCTGTCATTGCCTTCGTTTCCATACATCTGATCATTTTCATCGCCACCATCCATCAGATCATCACCCAGGCCTCCATAAAGTTTGTCGTAGCCCTCATGTCCGTAGATGGAGTCGGCTCCATCCCCACCGGACAAATAGTCGTTGCCGGCATTGCCACGAATGGTATCGTTACCGCCGCCTCCGTAGATCGTATCGTTGTCATTCCCACCGGAGAGATAGTCGTCACCTGATCCGCTGGAGAGAAAGTCGTCGCCATCGTGCCCATAGGCCGTGGTCTTGATCGCGGTTGTATTGCGGAAATAGTCGTCGCCGTCGTAGCCGCGAAACAGAATGGCCTTGACCGACGAGGTCGCATAGCTCGAGACTTTGTCGTTGAGCGTGGCTTTGACCGTGCTGCCGTTGTAGCTGACATAGGCTCGGTCGGCAGAGTTTGTGCCATTCAGGACCAAGGTACCACTAGTCAGCGAGATGTCAGCCGCCAGCAGTTGTCGGCTTTCCAAAGCTTCCAAGCGGATGGCGCGTCGTAGGGTCCGTTTTTGGGCCATGATTTTCTTGTTCCGTTAGCAGGAGTGACTGGTTTATGTTTTCGATCCACTCCAGTCATGGACAAAGGTCCCCCAGGGGCGACAAGCACGGAAAAGAAATTTTGATTTCTTACCAATGGGACAAATCACCAGCCCTGACAGATCAGTCCAGCCCGGGTGAAAGCAGACCTCACGGCCCGGGAGAACATACCAACTGAGGGGAGCCGGCCCCCTCTTGTGGCACCACTCGTCCGAAAGTTTGCCCCGGGGTGCTGGCACGCGGGATTTCCCCTGTCGCCTTGAATACCATTTTTCCCTATCATTTCCGGTCTCATCGAGTTGACGCCCGATCCCGGCGAATGGGCAGGTTTTCTTTTCCAACTTAGATTTAGAAAGTGGAGCTTCCTCGAGCATGACGCGCCAAAACGAAGCATTTGCCACGGCGAAGCGCGCCCTTCATCTGGTCGGCGAATTCGGCACGCCACCCACGCCGGACATCTACGAGGTTTGGTATCGCTACGCCGAGGGTTCCAATCGGGAACTCGTCCAGGCACTCGACTTTTTGGTGAATGAGTCCAAGAGCGTCAGTTTAGAAACGCTACGCGCCCTGCACCAACAATTCTGCCTTGCCGGTACGCCGGTAGTCGACTCCGTCAGCGAAGGACTGTGACGGAACTCATAAATTTCCAATCGCTGGTCGTGAGGCAGGAAGCAGCCGGAGTTGAATTGAGCGATTCATTGCATGCGGCCAATGAATTGCTGGAAAGCACTCGGCAAGCAGAGCCGGCAGCGATCGACCAGTGCGTTACGGAGTTGTCCCGAGGTAGCCTGAAGATGCAGGCACAATTGGAAACGGCCACCCACGAATTGACGCTGGCCAGGCAACGGGTGGCTTCCTTGCAGAGCGAATTGGCAACTGCCCAACGCGGCATGATGACCGATCACTTGACCGGTATTGGCAATCGCCGCTTTTTCGACACGCTGCTGCAGAGGGCGGTACGCAATTTCAAAGAGGCCGAGTGCGTTTATCTGATGTTGATGGACATCGATTGCTTTAAGTCATTTAATGACACCTATGGTCATGTTGCCGGCGACGAGTTGATTCGTTTTGTGGCGACGCGAGCTTCGGAACTCCGCCGGGATGCCTCGGTGGCCCGTTTGGGCGGCGATGAATTCGCCGTGTTTCTGCGAGTTGCCAATCGCGACGATGTCTTGCAGTTCACCGAGCAACTTCGCGATCACCTGGCAGATCAGCGTCAGCAGTTTACTCCCAATCCGCCCGAAGCGGTGACCTTCTCTATTGGCGTAGCTAGATTGCGGTCCGTCGATGATGCCATCAGCTGGTATCAGCGGGCGGACAACTTGCTGTACAGAGCTAAAGAACTCGGCAAGAATCGCGCAGTGGTGGAAAAATCTCTAAGCTGATTGTCGCTGGCTTAAGACTCTTCTTACTTGGGACGTGTCTGAAAGCTTTCTTGGGTCTGGCGAGAGGGAATGCTTACGGTGTATTGCGAGCCGTCGGGGTCGACCGACAATTGAATGTGGTGTCCATGGCATTGCTGGCTAGCCTCGTGGTTGGCAATGTATTTATCCTCCACGTTATTCAGCTCTCCATCGGGCCGCAGGTTCTTATGCACCTGAAATATCCGCTGTATCGACTCGGTGGATTTCAAGTTGGCAAAGACCTCGGGCAGACAGCCCTTTCGGTCGCCATTGTTCATGATGGCCACCCGTGGCTGAATGGTTTGCAGCACTACGGGGTTATTGCTGGCATCCAGCCCGTGATGGGTAACCTGATATACATCCACCGGACCGACTAAATCGTGCGGGCAGACCAAGCGCATTTCCTGATTCCAAGTGAGATCGCCGCCGTCAAAAAAGCGGAAGGCCCCGAACTCGACGACCAATACAACGCTGTTGGCATTGTCCGAGCCATCGCGATCTTTTGGCTTGCAGCTAGCGCACAGTTCGTCGTTGGCTGGACTATTGGGCTCGGCGGATATGAAACTTTGACGAGTCCCAATGCAGCGCACGCTGAGTTGCGGTCCGTTGTTGGTCTGCTCTAAGTCCAAGCGATCTCCTGGCTGGATGACGACGCGGCGTTCGCAGGGCAATTCAAAGTACTCGCTGCCGGGATCATTGGGCATATCCTGAAATTTGCCATTGTCATACACCGTACCGATGGGCATGAGGCTGGCCAGCATGGCGGCACCACCAAAATGATCCGTGTGATAATGCGTGGTGACCAGGTGATCAATCCTGCGGATGTTGGCAATTTCCCCTGCTACCTGCACGATACGATTGGCATCGCGTCGCCCGGGATTCCCAGTATCCACCAGGATCGATTCACCGCTGGGCGAGACCATCAACGTGGCCGCCCCACCCTCGACGTCGATCCAGTAGATGTCAAATCGTCCGTCGGGCTTGCCCGCCATGGCTGAAGAAAGCCAGACGCATTGAACAAGCAAAAGTAAACCAAGCGATTTCATGGTGAGCCTCAGCTGGAATCATCGGACCGAAACAGATAACACGCATTTGCACTCCTTACTCCTTACTCCTTACTCCTTACTCCTTACTCCTTACTCCTTACTCCTTACTCCTTACTCCTTACTCCTTACTCCTCAGGCCTGTAGCCAGCAGTACATCTTCCAAACGAGCTCGCAGGGCGGACATTTGATCGGCACTCCATTGCTGCCCAACTGCGGCAACGACATACAGGATGATAATGGTCAGGATGCTTAGGGCTGCCACGCCCAGCCCCCACAGGGACTCGCCGAGAACCCATTGCGAGTAAGCCAAAGCCAATCCAAAGAATGCGCTGAATGACATGGCCAGGTAGACAATCCACACGAAAGTCCAAACCTCGATGCGAGGAGCAAAGCGTCCATGAATAACGGTACCCTCCTCCTGCTCGCTGACGTAAAAAGAGAGATGGGGGGACCAAAGACGGTGCTCGTCGACAGGCACATGCATCTCACCGTATTCCCCGTACATGGAGAATCGCTTGACATTGCCCAACGCTTTGCAACTGCGACTGAGCTTCTCAATCGCATCGGTACGCGGGCCATCCACGGGTATCATAAAAGTCGGTCGCAGCTGAAACCAGAACATGATGATCGCCTCAACATCAAGTGACTTCAGCCCGTCATCCTAGCATCTAAATCGGCGGATGGTGCATTCCAGAGGAGTTTTTGTGCAAACGCTCGAGCGGTGGGTGGTCTACCTGAGACGGGCATTGGGAAAAGGGGGCAGACCCTTTGGAGGCGAGTTGAATATACACCTGTTTTTGGCCTCGCCGGAGAGGGTCAGACCCCTTTGAGACAAAGCCTAGCTAGATTCTGTGGATCACCGATTCAGCATCAAAACGCACCTTCTTGGCAGAGGCCTGCGAATCCTGGGGATGGCGATAGCCGACGCGCAGGCCACCACCACCGTGTACCCCGTTCCGGACAGTTGCAGCAAGCGATCGTATTCGGCGTTCACGATGCCTTCCATCGGGCAGGTATCGACACCCAGCATGGCGGCTGCAATCATCAACTGTCCCAGGGCGATGTAGACTTGTCTGGCATTCCAATCCAAGTGTTCGTTCATCTTTTCGATATTGGTGACCAAGACGTTGCGATATCCATGCAAACTGTCCTTGTCCAGACCCCGAGTGGTCACCACACTGTGCATATAGTTGTCGACGTACTCAGCATCCATCGATTCACGTGCCGCTAGCACCACCATGTGCGAGCAATCGCGAGGTTGGGATTGATTCCATGATATTGCGGGCAATTGGGCTTTGACCTGTGGGTCGGTAATCACGAAGAATTTCCACGGCTGCAAGCCGTAACTGCTGGGCGTCAGCAGCAACGCATTTTCAAGTGCCTGCCAGGTCGATTCATCAATAATCCGCGTGGGATCAAATCTCTTGACGGCGTAACGCCAATTCAGTTGCTCGAGCAATTGTGATGCAGTAATGCAGTTCATCGTTCAGGCTTTACATAGAGTAGCAGTTTGGTAACACCAGATTTTACGCCCTGTGCAAGCCCACGCATAGAACAATGGCCCCGGTGTCAAAAGGCAACGCGGATGCGGTAGAATGGGGGCCAGATTAAAGATAAGGAGTAAGGAGTAAGGAGTAAGGAGTCATGCCGACAAACCTGAATGGAAGAGAGTCCCCTTGCGAGAATCAATGACGGATTATAGACCCGAACTGGTCGACGACGAAGCGTGGATCGCTCCTACGGCAAGTGTCATGGGGCAAGTGCGCATCGGCGCGCTGGCTAGCATTTGGTTTGGTGCGGTCCTCCGCGGCGATGTCGAGCCGATCACCATTGGCAGCGGAAGCAATGTCCAGGACTTGTGTTGCCTGCACGCTGACCCCGGTTGTCCGTGTATCCTCGGGGAGCGGGTGACCGTGGGACATGGGGCCATTATTCACGGGGCCCACGTCGAGGATGAAGTTCTGATCGGCATGGGGGCTATTGTCTTAAACGGGGCGAGGATCGGCCAACACTCGATCGTGGGTGCCGGGACGCTGATCCCCGAAAATCGCGTGATTCCCCCGCGATCACTGGTGTTAGGTGTGCCCGGCCGAGTGCTGCGCGTGGTTAGCGAACAGGACATCCAAAAAATCCGCAGCGGAGCCCAACACTACATCGAGGCCGCCCAGCAATACCGGGCCAGCGCCAGCCAAAGCGGGCAAGCTTAGGTCAAATTCGGGGCGTTGCCCAATTGGCCAGCCCCAGTTTCCGCTGACAGGTCGAAAAACCCAGCATGCAGCGCAAGTTTTGATGTTGCGCATTGAGCATTTCCCCCACGATTTTCATAACCCGACGCGTCAGTTTTGATATTGCGCATTGAGTATACTCCCAACGCTTTTCCTAACCCGACGCGTAAGCGAGGAAATCAATCAATGCAAGAATTCCTCGCTTACGCGTCGGGTTATGATCATCGCGCAACTTCAAAGAGCGTCAGCGAGGACGTAGATCAACGTAAGAATTCCTCGCTGACGCGTCGGGTTATGATCATAGCGCAACTTCAAAAAGCGCAAGCGAATGTGTCGCCGTAAGTTGTTTCACTCGCTTGTGCTGCGTGTTGGTGAGTTCCCTAATCCCTTTAGTAAGCAAAGGCGCATGTGAATGCGTAGTGAAGACATTTTTGCTGCAGTGGTGGCCAATACGCGCGAAACGGCTCTCTTGGAATCCACCCGCGCCCTACTGGAATGGGATGAGCGCACGGGGCTACCCAGTCGTGGCGGAGCCTATCGCGCCGAACAAATCACCCATCTCAGCGGCTTGATTCATGCACGGAAGACGGACCCGCGACTCGGCGAACAACTGTCCGAGTTGAGTCGCAGCCAGCTGGTCGCTCAACCGAACAGTCCGACGGGGGCCACGATCCTACGACTGCACAAGGACTACCAACGCAATGAAAAAATGCCAGTGGATTTGGTGCAAGCCATTTCCAGGGCGACGGTCTTGGGACAACAGGCCTGGGAAAAAGCCCGGGCAGCAGATAGGTGGCTCGATTTTCAACCCCACATGCAGCATATCTTCGCGCTGCGCCGCGAGGAAGCCGAGATCCTCCGCCAACCGGATGGAACGCTGTACGATGCCCTGTTGGATCAATACGAAGAGGGTGGCCGCAGTGCGAAGCTCAGCAAAACCTTTGCCGAGCTGCGGGATGCTCTGATTGAGATCGTAGCACAGCTGGCCGGCGCACCGCATGCGCCCAGCGGAGCCAGTTGGCAGCGGCCCATCGCGATTGAGCAGCAACGCACAGCCAGCCACTGGATTGCCGAAAAGATTGGCTACTGCTTTCAACGCGGGAGGCTGGACGAGACGAGCCATCCCTTTTGCACGACACTGGGTCCCGACGATTGTCGGATCCTGACACGTTATCAGGAAGACTACTTTCCGAGCGGCTTCTACGGGACGTTGCATGAGGCCGGGCATGGACTCTACGAGCAAGGACTCGACAGCGAGTGGTATGCCCTGGCGCCGGGCAGTTACGCCAGCCTGGGGGTGCACGAGTCGCAGTCGAGATTATGGGAGAATTTTGTCGGCCGCAGTCGAGAGTTTTGGCAATGGTGCTTTCCGCACCTGAGGCGACAGCTTGGCGGCGCCTGGCAGGAACTGACTGCGGAGCAACTCTACGCCGATGCCAATCGAATTGCCAGTTCGCTGATACGTGTCGAAGCGGATGAAGTAACCTACAACTTGCACATTCTCATTCGCTTTGAGATCGAACAGGAATTGCTGGTGGGGGATTTGCAAGTCGCCGATGCTCCCCAGGCCTGGAATGAACGCTACGCTCAGTACCTGGGCCTGCGTCCGCCCACGGACCGAGATGGTATCCTGCAAGACGTACATTGGAGTGCAGGCCTGATCGGCTATTTCCCGACTTACACGCTGGGCAACCTGATTGCGGCTCAGCTCATGCAGGCGGCGGCAGGCCAACTGGGAAATCTCGCCGATTTGATAGCTCGTGGCGAATTCGCCCCTTTGTTGGACTGGTTGCGGGCCAACATTCATGCGCACGGATTCTGTTATGATCCGGGAACCCTGATTGCCAACGCCTGCGGTCAACCGCGCGCTCAAGCTCTGGTAGATTACTTGAAGAACAAGTTATTTCCCCTGTACGGATTGTAGATACGATAAACTACCGTCCAATTTGTCCGTAGATCATCACGACGGAGCGCGATGGCCACCCGAACGTTGCGACAGTTATTTATCGAACGATGCTTACGGATTGTAGATTGGTACGGATGGAGACACCCCGGATGAATCGTTGGATTGTTTTTTTGGCTGGTGTCCTGGGCGCTTTGGGCGTTGGACTCGGAGCCTTTGCGGCCCAT
This sequence comes from Pirellulaceae bacterium, assembly GCA_963707245.1. GTDB lineage: Bacteria > Planctomycetota > Planctomycetia > Pirellulales > Pirellulaceae > Aureliella. Next base: position 76,082 of record CAVPPY010000028.1, on the reverse strand, counting down.
GGGCTAGCTGAGTATCTGGCCAAGCAGAACTTGGAACTCGAAGCCATTGCCAAGCGACTCGATCAATGCGACGTGGCTATCCGCTACCACATGCTGCACGTTGTGGCCTTGCTGGCGATTGGACTGTCGGCGAGCTCGGCACATCGCTCGCTGGCAGTGCTGGCTAGTGCTTTTTTTCTATTGGGCATGACCCTCTTCAGTGGCGGACTGTATAGCATGGTCTTCCTGGGAGTAATGGGACACTGGGCCATCGTCCCCGCCGGCGGCTTATGCTTGATCCTGGGCTGGTGCTCAGTAGCCTGCCTGGCACTGGGAAAAGTAAGGAGTAAGGAGTAAGGAGTAAGGAGTAAGGGGTAAGGAGTGAGGGGTGAGGAGTGAGGGGTGAGATTTTCAATTGGCTTGGGGTGCTTAGGGGTATCAAGACATGGTTTCTTTGAACTGGAGTCGTCTACTGGGTTTGTGGATTCTTGGTGCGACCACGATCGGGGCAGTCTGCCTGTCTGGGACAGAGCCTGGATGTCGACTTGCGATTTCAGGAGCCCACATCCCAGGACTCCGGCCGATTTCATCGATTGACCCGCGCGGAGCGTTGGCGGGCTGAATCCACGGCCGTCATCGTGTGCGACATGTGGGACGCGCACCACTGCTTGAATGCGGTCCGCCGTGTAAATGAACTGGCACCACGCATCGATCAATTTATCGCGGCCCTGAGAGCGCAAGGCGCAACGGTCATTCATGCGCCAAGTTCGTGCATGGCCGCCTATCAGGGACATGCTGGTCGCGAGCGAAGTCTGGCGACTCCTGCCGCCGAGCCTCCCGAAGTCGACATCTCCAGCTGGTGCGATCAGATTCCCAGTGAGGAATCGGTGGCCTACCCGATCGATCAAGCCGACGGAGGCGAGGACGACGACCCGCGGGAACACCAACTCTGGGCTGCGAGGCTCGAAGCCTCAGGACGCAATCCGCGAGCCCCATGGATCCGGCAGTGCGATGCCATCCATATTGATGCCGCAGTGGACTACATCAGCGATAGCGGGACCGAAATATGGAATATCCTGCAGCATCAACAGATTGACAACGTGATGCTGGTCGGCGTGCATACGAACATGTGTGTCTTGGGACGTCCCTTTGGTCTGCGACGCCTGGCTGCGGCCGGCAAGCACGTGGTGCTGGTTCGCGACCTCACCGATACCATGTACGATCCCGGTGCGTGGCCGTTCGCCAATCACTTCACGGGAACCGATTTGATCGTCAGCCATATCGAACGCCATGTCTGCCCCACTATCTCCAGCGCGGGAATCTTGGGCCGCGAATTCCGCTTCTCCACCGATGACCGGCAGCGCTTGGCCGTGCTGATCGCCGAGGACGAATATAAAACCGAGGAGAGCTTGCCCGCCTTTGCAGCCAAACACCTCAGCCAGCACTTCAGCGTATCGTTTTGTTATGGTAGCGACAGCCAGCGCAACCAGATCGTCGCCATCGGCGACATCGAAAACGCAGATGCTCTGTTGGTCAGCGCGCGTCGCCGCTCGCTGCCCACGCAGGACCTGGAGATCCTACGCAGATTTGTTGCCAGCGGACGGCCGGTGATCGGAATACGCACCGCAAGTCATGCTTTTTCATTGCGCGATGCCGAACCTGCAGAGGGACTATCCGTGTGGCCAGAATTCGACGCTGAGGTGTTTGGAGGCAACTATACCAATCACTATGGCAATGGCCTTGAAACTTCGGTCGCGCTCTCCGAATCCGCCGGGGCACATCCCATTCTGCTGGCCCTGGAGTCGTTGGTCCTCAAGCCAGGCGGCTCACTCTACAAGACCTCACCTCTGGCCGCTGGTACGCAAGTCTTGCTGCTGGGCTCGGTGCCCGATCAATCCCCCGAACCGCTGGCCTGGACCTTTGTTCGTGATGACGGCGGGCGTTCGTTCTACACGTCCCTGGGGCATGTCGACGATTTTGCACAGCCTCAGTTTGAAACGCTGCTCTCGGCCGGTATCCATTGGGCATGTGGACTGCAGCCGCACAGCCAGGCCGACGTCACCGCCCAGGGCCAGCGCTATGCCGCAGGTCATGGCCGACAGCGAAATTGATGAGCAATCAGCGGTGGCGCGCTACACAATCCAGCCCAAGGCAATGCGTTTGGACAGTACAAAGCCGCAGGTTTGGGCTAACCGCCGCAGCCGCCATCAGGGCAACCTACCATAGTGTCAGTTGCCACGGGCCAGCTCCCGATTGACCGGGCGGTATAGCCACGTAGCCCGCGCTGCGGGCCAAAGATACGAGATCGCCCGAGCCTTTGGATGCAACCAAACGCACGCTGCCATGGGGATCAAGATCGACCAATCGGTACCAAGCCAAGGGCAATTGTTGCGTATCCGGATTACCCAGCACGACCAGTGGCTGGACCGGTCGCTGGCAGCGTCCAACCAATCGACTCAGCAGGGGCAGTCCCAGCACGCGTGAGGTTACCGCCACGCTGACGGGATTTCCCGGCAGTCCCAGCAGCAGTTTGCCTGCCAGGCTAGCACCCAGCACAGGCTTGCCGGGACGAATGGGCAGGCGATGAAAGGCAATCTCGCCCCCAAGGGATTCGATGGCCTGGGGTACGTAGTCGGTATCCCCCATCGACACGCCTCCGGTCAGGATGATCGCGTCGCAGCCATTCAAGTACTGTTCAATCGTCTCCCGCAGCGATTGCAAACTATCCCGCACCCGCGCTCGAGCAACCACTCGCAACCAGGGCAATGTTCTCAGCCAGGCATCCAGCATGGGTCCGTTGGAATCACGTATCATCCAAGGCTCGACGGGCGCCCTGCTGGCGCAAGTTCGTCACCCGTATTCAGCAGTACCAGGCGCAGTTTGCGCCTGACAGGCAACTCAGCGGCGCCGAAACTAGCCACCGCTGCCAGGGCAGCGCTGTTTAACTCGGTACCCGCGGGAAGAACGCTGGCACCAACGGCGATGTTCTCTCCTCTCTTTCGGATGTTATGGCCGGCCTGGATGGAATCCGCGTGGACACAATAGCTGGACGAATCCATCACTCTCCCTGGTATCTTCGCGGCGAATAACGCAGTCCGCACCGCCAGGCACGGGAGCTCCGGTAAATATCTTGATTGCCTGGCCAGGCTGGACTTCGATTGGCGCAGCGCCAGCCACACAGGTTGCGGAAATGGGGATGGGTGTGGAACCGATGTCCTCGCGTCGCAAGGCGTAGCCATCCATGGCTGAAACATCCAAGGCCGGCGATGGGCGATCGGCGCACAAGGCTTCGGCAAGAATGCGTCCCGCGACCTTGGTAATGGGCATGCTTTTTAGCGGAACGATGTCTAGGCCCGCCGCTAATGCGGCAATTGCCTTTTCCACCTCCGCGATGACTGGCAAGTGCATGAGGGACTACCTTACTAATCTGGGCTGGGCCACCACGCTCTGCGTCTGGTCAACGATAGCGCAGCGAAAATCGGCGTCGGTGCCCGCGGCACCAATTGTCCCTGCCCGATTGATGGCTACGAAATTGATACTCAATTCTTGCGGCGGTTTCTGCTCACCCTCGGCCACGCGACGAATGGCTGCTTCACAGGCATCGAGAGGTGTCATTCCTTGGCGCATGAATTCAACGATCAGAAAGGATGCGCAGTAACGCAATACGTTTTCTCCGACTCCCGTCGCACCCGCCGCTCCCACGCCGCCATCCACGTACAATCCTGAACCAACGATTGGGCTATCGCCTACCCGTCCTGGCAGCTTGAAAGCCAGTCCACTGGTCGAGCATCCACCTGCCAAATGTCCATCGGCGTTGAGCCCCAGCAGGGCGATCGTGTCATGTGATTTTTCAGCGGCTTCGCCCGCAGCCTGCTGCGACTGCCAACGCTGCCAGGCGATGCGGGCTTGCTCGGTAAGCAGCGGGCGAGTGGCAAAACCGTTTCGGGCCGCGAACTCCGCCGCATCACGACCAACCAGCATCACGTGCGGGGTCGTTTCCATGACCCGCCGCGCTACCGAGATTGGATTGGGATAACCTTCGATGGCGGCAACCGCTCCAGCCCGCTGTCGGCGACCATCCATGAACGATGCGTCCAACTGCACACGACCTGCGGCGTTGGGCAGGCCGCCATACCCCACCGAGGAAACCTGTGGATCGAGTTCCGTCAGATTGATTCCCCTCTCCACGGCGTCCAGTAGGCCTGCCCCGGACGCGAGCACCTCGACGGACCTCTCGCAGGCGGCCTGACCAAAGGGCCAGGTTGCAATGAACACGGGTTTGGAAAAGCTAGCGCAAAACTCTTCGTTCAAAACCAGTCGATCACTTTGCCGGCTTGGGGTCTTGGGCAACAGCGGCGCTGCCGAGAGCTGCCATCGCCAAACCAGCTGCGCTGAGTGAAAGTCCGTCGATGCATCGTGTGATTCCCTATTATGCGATTCAAATGTCAAGCGTGACATTTTATGTCATACTGCCATGTCGTGCATCCGTACTGCGATAGGAAAGAGAAGCTCATGAAGCAATTGTTTGACGCACCTGGCAGCAGCCTTACATTGTGTGGCTGATTGCAGCCCCTCCTTGCCGCGTACTTGCATTCCAAGCATCCGCCGCCATCTCGATTGCAACGCCTAAGAATCGTCAGGTCGTGCAGCGCATGGGTTATACGCCGCCCGCGTCTGAGAAATGCACAGCGATCGGTCACCGGTGCGGGTTCAGCATGGGTAACGGTCAGTGGCAGCCTACCGGCTGGCAAGCATGGACGCGATATCCGTTACCGCGTGTACTCCGAGGCCGGCGTCAATGGCAATCCGCAAGAGGTTGTTGATATCAGCCAGGGGCAAATAGACCCCAGCTGTTTCAGCGACGATCAAGCTTTTCGCTTTACGCTGCTCGTGCCCGCGGGAGGCTGGTATTGTTTGGAGATTACTGGCCGGGACGCCGATTCGGATGAGACTCTGAAGGGTAGCGTTGAGCGATTTGGGGTCGGCGAGGTGTTTGTCGTAGCTGGACAATCCTATGCAACCAACACAAACGAACAGTTGTTGGAAGTTCGCGATCCCAGACAGCGAGTCGTGGCATTTGATGCTCCGCGAGGCACATGGTCGCCCGCCAATGATCCGCAACCGACTCCGGATGGCAGCGACGGCGGCTCGATCTGGCCTAGTGTGGGAGATCGACTGGTGGGTGAGCTCCAGGTGCCGATTGCATTTGCGAATGTTGCCTATGGCGGCACATCGTCGGCGCAGTGGCTGCCTGAGGGCTGGCTTTGCATGAGCATCTGCGTAGCGTCGGCAAAAGCCTGGGGCGATTCCGGGCAGTACTCTGGCAACAGGGAGAATCCGACGTTATTGCCCACACGCCGCTGGAAACCTACGTTGCCAACCTTCAACGCATCCAGCATTCCGCCGCAGCGGCCTGGGGTTTTGAACCCGTGTGGCTGCTAGCCAAGTCAACGCATCATCCAACGGTCTATCAGGATGCTACCGGTGAGCAACGCATTCGCCAGGCGATTGACCGCTTGTCCCACAGTACAGGCTTTGCAGCTGGACCAGACACCGACACGTTGCAAGGCGAGAATCGGGGCGACATCAACTCGCGCCGCCACTTCAGCGCGGTGGGACAACAACGCGCCGCGGAACTCTGGTATCAGACAATAAGCCAGCGATTGGCCAGAGTTGCCGAGAGAGTTGGGAGGCCGCTTCCATGTTATTGCCAGACCTCCACCTACTGCGACCCGCCTGGACCTCGGAGACCATCACTGCCGAAAGCAGCATCTGTGCTCAGCCAGAGCGAAACTGAACCGGGCGTCGCGCGGCTCGCCTTTCCCGCCTCGCGTATTCTGCAGGTGACGTCTGCCAACTTGCAATTCGAATATCAATCCGATCGGGATTACGAATTGTCGGCTGACGGGTCGACGCTGCTCTTCAAGTCGAACCGCCCAAGCACTTGCTGCATCTGAATTCAACTCGCCTCGTATCGAGCCGGTCTCCGTCGCGGATTTATTTCTGCCCAAGGACTCGCCCGACAGCTACCCCTATCGAACCGAACATCCGGAACAGAGTTTGCTGTATCGCCCAGGGAGTTGGTTCCACGAGCGCGACCTGTTAATCACTTACCGACGCGATTTTTCGCGCGAGCCTCTGGAGGCATCCCAGGCCATCTATGGTAGTCTTCCGCGGACGCGGGCCCGCCTGGCGTCTGGCCAGCCCATGCATGTGGGTATCAGCGGTGACAGCATTTCCACGGGACTCGATGCTTCCGGCCTGACTGCCGCCGCACCTTTTCAGCCGGGTTACCCGGAATTGGTCATCGCCCAACTGCGTGTGCTGGTTGACAGTCCGCTGAAATTGACCAATCGTGCCGTTGCGGGCTGGAGTGTAGCCCAGGGCGTCGCCGATTTGGATGCCTTGCTGGCTGAAGAGCCGCAGCTGATCATCGTTGCCTACGGCATGAATGATGTCGGACGCCGCGATCCGCAGTGGTTTGCCGAGCAGACGCGGACGCATTGTCCGCCGCATCCAAGCCGCCGAGCAGGATATCGAAATCATTCTGGTCGCTCCAATGCTGGGCAATCCGCAGTGGGTGCATACGCCGCGTGAAATGTTTGCTGTATACCGCGATCAACTCAAGTCCTTGGTGGAACCCGGTGTCGCTGTGGCCGATCTGACGTGGGTGTGGGAACTGCTCCTGCGTCGCAAGCACGATTTGGATCTTAGCGGCAACGGGCTCAATCATCCCAACGATTTCGGACACCGCCTGTACGCCCAAGCCCTCCTGCAATTGCTGGCTCCATGAAATGAATCCTCTGAAATACCTGGCCGTCATCTTCACTACAGGCATCGTCCCGGCAAGTCTGGCGCTCATCCAACCGGCCCTGGGTCAAGAGATCCAAGCGGATGCGATGGAGCTGCGCGCGGCCGCAGTGCGTTCGCTGGCTACGCTAGAGTTAGCCTCGGCCGGCTCGGCCAATCAACGGTCTTGCTTTACTTGTCATAGTCAGGCGTTGCCTGTATTTGCCTTTGCCGAGGCACAGCGACGAGGCGTGCATATCAGTCGTCAGAACATGGACCGCCAGCTGCGCCATACCTACGATCATCTAGAACGGGGACTGGATGCCTACCGCAATGGAAAAGGGCAGGGCGGGGGAGTCGATACCGCGGGCTATGCATTGTGGACTCTAGAGGAGGGACAGGTTGCGGCAGATCGCAGTCACGGACGCCATCTGCAGCCTGGCTGCTAAAGTCCCAACATACCGATGGATATTGGAAGCGGTCGAGTTTCCGACCGCCATCGGAAGCCAGCAATTTCACCACGACCTATCTGGCGATCCGCGGCTTGCAGGCGTTTGCTAAGGAGCAACCAGCAGTTGAGCTGGAGAACGCCTACCAAGCTGCACAACGTTGGCTATCCACCGCAAAAGCGCAGGACACGGAAGACCGTGTTTTTCAACTGCTAGGGCTGTATAGCCTGGACCACAATCAGTCGCTGAACGGATTGGCGCAGGAGCTCCTGTCCCAGCAGCTTTCCGATGGCGGCTGGGCTCAAGTGGCAGGCATGGCTAGCGATGCCTACGCCACCGGCACTGCCCTGGTTGCCTTGCATTACACCGGCCAACTCGAGACGCACGGCCCCCGCATGGCAGCGTGGCATCCACTACTTGCTCTCCACGCAACAGGCTGATGGCACATGGCTGGTAGCCAGTCGCAGCAAACCCTTTCAACCCTACTATGAAACCGGTTTCCCGCATCGGGCTGACCAGTTTATCTCGACCACCGCCAGCGCTTGGGCTTGCCTGGCCCTACTGCAATCTTTGCCGGAAGCACGAGCCTGCGGCCATCGAAGCCCTGGCGGGAACCGCAGAGCTCGATTGGCCCGAAGCCGATCTGTCGCCACGGATGATGCTGGCCGCGCACAGTTTTGTTGAAGCCCAGATTGAAAAAGCGAACCATGAGCGGAAGGCCATTCCGCAGAATGACGCAGCCCAGGCGGATAGCCGCCAACAGCTGAAGAAAATCCTGGGAGTGGTCGACGAGAGAGTAACTCCGCGCATGGAGACTTTCGGGGACGCTGAAAACCCAGCCATTGTCTTTGAGACCGAAGACTACCAAGTATTCCAAGTCCGCTGGCCGGTGTTGGCAAGCGTTCAAGGCGAGGGACTATGGGTGCGACAACGCGAGGCTCCCGTGGGGCATGTCGTTCTCGTGCCGGACGCAAATCAGCATCCTGAAGATTTATTTGGTTTTAGCCAGACGGACGAAGCGCCACTCCGCGAAGTGACCATTGGCAGACGCCTGGCCGAGAATGGCTTCAGTATCATCATTCCGGCTATCGTCAGCCGCAATAGTCTTGCCACGACCGATGCGCGGCGACAGCAGGCCGAGTACAGCCAGCGTGAATGGATCTATCGCCAAGCCTTCCATATGGGACGGCATGTGATTGGCTATGATTTGCAACGTGTCCTGGCGGCCGTCGATTGGTTGCAGTCCCATGAAGAGGCTAAGAAAATTGGGATCGCCGGCTACGGTGAAGGTGGGTTGATCGCCTTGCACGCGGCCGCCATCGATCCGCGAATCACAACCGCCTGGGTGAGTGGTTACTTCAATTCAAGTAACGCCGTGTGGAACGAACCCATTTATCGCAATGTCTGGTCGCGACTGCTGCAGTTTGGTAACGCACAAGTTGCCAGCCTGATTGCACCGCGGCGACTAATTATCGAGCACAGCGAATTCCCCGCCGTTAAGGATCATAAGGGCGAATTGCAAACACCGAGCTTGGCGGGTTTGCGGGAAGAGTTCGAAAGCATCCCGCAACACGAGCAAATGCTACGCTCGTGCACGGGCCAAACGACACGACTATCGGTCCCTACTCGTCAGCCGGGCTGGCAGAATTTTGCTAGTCCTTCGGGCAACCAGCACGTGAACTCCAGCAGCTGGTGCCAGCCCTGGATCGCCGCCTGTCCGCACAGCAGTGGGCAGACGAAAGAGCCATACGGTGCACTGGGCAATTGGAAACTCATGTCCAGGCCTTGATTGTCGAATCAGAACGCACTCGCGATGCCAGTTTTCTCAACGCGGCTTTGCCCGAATCGACGGAATCGGACTTGGAGCACGCGATCGCCAGCATGCCGACGCTTCAGCCGGAAGCCTTTTTGCGGGCAACGCAAACCCTTCGTCAAGAGATTTCAACGATCAAGTTTTGGGGCGATTTGACGCGCCGCGAGTGGATCTCCAACCGCGTTCGCGAAAAATTGCCGAGTCCGAAGCCTGGACAGCCTATGACGTTGTGCTGGATGTACATCAGGGGCTCTTCAGCTGGGGCGTGCTGGTGGTCCCCAAGAATCTGCCAGCCGGAAAACGCCTGCCAGTCATTGTCTGTCAACATGGACGGGGAGCTATTCCTCGGGATACATTGGATGCGGGTAGCACTGCCTACAATGATTTTGCGGCGAAACTGGCAGAACGCGGATACATCTGTTTCGCTCCATACAACCTCTATCGTGGTGAAGATCAATATCGCTGGTTGGATCGCAAGGCAAATGCCATTGGCTGTACCTTATTTAGTTTTATCGTCGCCCAGCACCAGGCAACGCTCGAATGGCTGGAATCCTTGCCCTGCGTCGATGACAAGCGAATTGCCTTTTATGGATTGAGCTACGGTGGAGAGACGGCCATGCGTGTACCGGCCGTCCTGGAAGAGTATTGTCTGTCGATCTGCTCGGGTGACTTCAATCAGTGGACGCGCAAGGTGGCCGCCACCGAACGAAACATTTTCGTTTATGAACACGATCGAATGGGAAATGCCCTACTGGAACCTGGGCAACACGTTTGACTATGCCGAGATGGCCTACCTGATTTTTCCGCGTCCGTTCATGGTCGAACGTGGGCATCATGATCGTGTGGCGCGCGATCCATGGGTAGCCTATGAATTCGCCAAAGTCCGCTGGCTGTATGCCCAATTCGGCATGTCCGATCGAGTGGCCATCGAGTTTTTTCAAGGTGGGCACAGCATTAACGGCTAAGCCAGCTTTGAATTCCTAGAGAATTCCTACGAGATCCGAATGAGAGCCGATCCGAAAGGGGTCCGACCCTTTGGAGGCGAGTCGATTTCATCGGGTTTTTGGCCTCGCCGGAGAGGGTCAGATCCCTCTTCGGATAGGCTCTCAGTTGGACAGGCATTCGATTTGCCTGCCTCGAAGATAAACTTGTTGGACCTGCAGTCGATCATCCATGACGACCAGATCCGCCCGCTTGCCAACTGCCAAGCTGCCCGTGTCGTGTGAGATGCCGGTTCGCTCGGCGGGTGTCAGGCTGGCCATCCGCACGACCTCAGGCAAGCTGGCCGAGGTCGTGTGCCGCATGTGTCGCAGCATGTGGTCCATAGCCCACCACCGAACTCGCCAAACTCTTACCATCCATGGCCCAGCCCACTCGGCCATCACTGCGAAACCAACTGCCATCCGTCGGTTGCCGAAACGATACTCGCCAGGCGGCATATCCAACGCACGATTGCAATCCGTAACCAGGCACAGTCGCTTTGGCGCCTAGCATGCGGAAAGGCGAATTCAAGCAGTTCCGGCGACAGATGCCAGCCATCCGCGATAACTTCCGTACTCATTTCTGAATTCATCAACACATATTCCGCCATGCTGGCTTGCATGGGGACACCGAACCGTTGCCGCAGTGAAGGGATGCTGCTCATGGCACACCAGAAGTGATCCACATGCCGCATGCCCGCGTTGAACGCATCTTGCATCTCAGACCAACTGGCATTGGAGTGTCCGCAGGTAATCAGACACGCGGCTTGGCGTGCGGCACGATAAAATTCAGCCGCACCGGGCAATTCGGCTGCGCAGGTAGCTATCCTGACGCAACCGCTGGCAAAGTACCGGTCGAACTCAGCATCCATGGTAACCGACGACCTGCTGCTGAATGGCAGCCAACCTTGTTTTCGGCAAAATAGGGGCCGTACAAGTGAATGCCAGGCATGTCAGGTAGTTCCCCGTCACCAGCAAGCTGGCGGCAGGCCTCGATCATTGCCAGGATTTGCTCGGCAGAACCCGTGGTGGTGGTCGGGAACAACGTCGTTGTGCCGTTGCGCAGATGAGCCCGACCAGCGCGACGCATTGCGTCGACCGTGCCGTCCATGAAATCCGCACCCCCGCCACCATGCACGTGAATATCCACGAATCCAGGCAGTACCCAGCACCCGGTTGCGTCGGTAACCTGGGCACCGTTAGCTGACAGGCCTACTTGGGCAATCGACTCGATCCTGTCTGAAAAGATCAACGTGGCATTCTCGAGCAAACGATCGGGCAGCACGGCAGTTCCGCCCACGATAGCAGTCTTATTGCACATACGCACTTTCTGCAGATGACCACCCTTGTCGGACACAACTCGCCCAGCCTCAGCGAAGCTCATTCAGGCGAGATGCGACAGGCCGAGCCGAATTGCTGGCTCAATCCACGTACAGGAATTCATTGGTATTGAGAATTGCCAGGCAAGCTGAAAAGCGACCGCTGTGGCTGGTGGTGAAGGGTTCGAAACAGCGGACTTCATCGACAGTCGCCGGGCGGCCCAGGGCGATGCGAAATAGCTGGTCCGTCCAGCGCGGAACGCTGCGCGGCTACCTCCGTAGAGACGCGTTGTGAGAGCATCTTGGCGCAGTGGATTGTCAACTCACTATTGAGCAGGTGCAACGCTTGAAGGGCCGTAGTGGAACGGACTCGCTGCGGCAGCTCGCCCCGGCATCAGGGCGATCAAAAACATCAAAAATTGGGTAGCGGAGATTGCTTCGGGCAAAACATAGATGCTCCGCCGATAGTGATCGGCCATATCCGCGCTGGCTGACCACTGCCCCTTTAACAGCGTCGATCTCAATTCGCTAGGCAGATCGGGCATCACGCTCGGACCGGCAGCTTGTCCATTGAGTAAACCAGCCACCGACAACAGACTGTCGCGAATGACCTCGCCGTCCAGCCGCTGTCGGGGAAATCGACTGTACAGCTCGATTGTGCGGATCGCGTTGTAAGCGATCCTGCCAGGCGGTGGCCTGTGCGCCGCGTTCCGGTGGCGTTGCGTCTGGAGATTCCGCATCCAACATACTGGATTGCTGGTAGGTTGCCGACAACAGGATTTGGCGATGCAAGGCCTTGAGGCTCCATTGATGGTCACGCAAATATCCGGCCAGCCAGTCCAGCAATTCTGGATGGGTGGGTCCAGCAGCCACAACACCGACATCACTCGGATTCCCAAACAGGCTGCGGCCAAAATGCTGTTGCCAAATTCGGTTAACGATCACTCGAGCTGTCAGCGGGTTATCCTCTCGGAATAACCAGTCAGCCAGGGCCTGTCGTGGCTGGTCCTCGGCCAATTGCCCATCCGCACCCGGCAGCACGGCAATCCGCGGAACGGCGGGTGCCAGACCTTGTTCCCGGTGAGTGCAGGTCGCCGCGATAATAGAAGCGTGGAGTCTGCGACGATGGCTGGGCATCAAAGAAATTAAAGGGACGGTCGCGTTCCAAGAGAGGAACGGACGTTTCAAAGACCGCTCTCAGTCGATAGAAATCGGCTTGGCTAATGGGATCGTACTTGTGATCGTGGCATTGGGCACAATGCATCTGCAGACCCAGCAATACCGAGCCGACCATCGATGTCATTTCGTTCAAACGGTCGTGGCGACGCACATCTTGTTCGTTAATATCCGGCATGTCCGCACCGGCCAAACAGAACATCGTGGCGATGCCCGCTTCGGGCGTAGAAGCCACATGCAAATCTCCAGCCAGCTGTAGCTCGATAAAGCGGTCGTAGGGCATGTCCTGGTTGAGGGCTCGAATAACCCAGTCGCGGTACTGCCAGGCCTGGGGTCGAAGGCGATCGTGTTCGAATCCATCCGTCTCCGCAAAGCGTGCCAGATCCAACCAGCTCTGCGCCTGCGCTCAGCGAACTGGGGCGAAGCCAGGTATTGATCGACCCAATTCTCATAGCGATCGCGACGATCATCACTCAAGAAGGCATCCAATTCCTGCGGGCTGGGCGGCAGTCCCACTAAGTCCAGTTTTAATCGCCGCAATAACACAGCCGGCTCCGCTTGGGGAGCAAAGGTCAAGCCCTGTGTCTCCAGCTGTGCCAATACAAAACTGTCAATGGGACTCCGCAGCCGGCTGCGACTCTGTACCTCCGGGGCCAGCGGTTGGGCGATGGGCTGAAAGGACCAATGCTCGCGGTCCCCGTCGACAATCTCCGCCTCAGCAATCTCCGTGTCTGCAATCTCAGCCTTGCCAGATTCCGGCAATCCGTCCTTCTCCGTGGCCTGTACAGATCGACACAGACCACAGACGGCTATGCCGTGAAGAACAAACAATATTCCCAGGTAGTGGACCAGGCGGAATTGAACGCTCATGCCAATATATCCTTCACGATCTCGACATCATCCGTGGGCCCAATCAATCGCTCGTCGAGGCCATTGTGGTAATAGGACAGTTGCTCGGGGTCCAATCCCAGCAGGTGCAGCAGCGTGGCGTGAAAATTGCGAATATGTACAGGTTTTTCGATGGCTCGCAGTCCGATTGCATCGGTGGCACCATAAGCCATCCCGCCGCGAATGCCGCCACCGGCCAGCCACAGACTGTAGCCCCACGGATTATGATCACGCCCGGTACCAGACTCGCTCATGGGCATCCTGCCAAACTCGCCACCCCAGATGACGAGTGTGTCATTCCACAGTCCACGTTGCTTTAGATCCGCCAGCAAGCCTGCCACGGGACGATCGGTCGCGGCGCACAGTTTTCCGTGATTGCCGGCCACGTCACTGTGAGCATCCCAACCATTGGTATCGCCCGAATAAACCTGAACAAAGCGTACACCGCGCTCGATCATCCGCCTGGCCAACAGGCATCGCGTACCGAACTCACGCGTGGCCCGACGGTCCATGCCGTACAGACGAAGCGTCATGCTGGACTCATCCTGTAGATCGACCAGTTCGGGAGCCTTGGCCTGCATGCGAAAAGCCAACTCATACGCAGCCATGCGGGCCGATAACTCGTCGTCGCCATCGCGCTGCGAGCGATGGCGTTGATTCAGTTGCTGTACTAAGTCCAACATGCGGCGTTGTTCGCCGTGATTCAGCTCCGTCGGTGGAGCCAAATGCAAAATGGGCTCTGACCCGGGCCGCATGGTCACACCTTGATAGGTCGTTGGCAAGAATCCATTTCCCCATGCAGGTGGACCACCTTTCAGGCCACCCGCAGGATCGGGCAAGACCACAAAGGCAGGCAAGTCTTCGTTCTCGCTGCCCAGCCCATAGGCTACCCAACTGCCGACGCTGGGGCGTCCCATCAAGACGCTACCCGTATTCATTTGGTACACCGACTGTGGATGATTCACGCTATCGCCATGCAGACTGCGGATCACGCACAGATCATCGGCAAACTCGGCGGTCGCAGGCAAGAAGTCGCTGATTTCTAAACCCGACTGCCCCCGCGGCCTGAAGCTCTTGATGGGTGGCAGCAACGGGTTTTGAGCGACCTTGCGGCGGGTCATGACCGCGCCAAAACTCTCCGGTAACGGCTTGCCCGCCAGCCGTACCAAATCCGGTTTGGGATCCAGTAAATCCACATGGCTGGGACCACCATGCATGAACAGCCAGATAACGCGTTTCACACGCGGTTCGGGACCAGTGGCTGCCGCGGCAGGTTGCCCACAATGCGCCAGCAGACTCGTCAGTGCGATAGTACCCAACCCGCTGGACGTGCGTTGTGTAAACTGACGACGTGATAGAGGATCCATGCAATCAGTCTCTGCAACAGTGCATCGCGACCGAGCGATGCGATTTTCTTGATGGGTTATGTGGACTCCATACTAACCGTTTTTAATTTTCGTCGCAGCCTTTTGCGCGTGACTATTTGACCGTTTTTCGTTCGCATCCGACCGAGGAGTGAGGCCGATGAGTAAGCAGACCTACGTTCCCTACATCTTGCTGTCGCTCTTACTGAGCTCACCGGTGCGGTCCCAGCAGGCCAGTGACGAGAGACAACCAGCCACCTTTACATTGGAAACCAGCATCGCCAGCCAAGGCTTTGACGGCAAAAGCTGCTGGGTTCACGCACGGGCCGGGGCCATTCCCAGCACCGTTTCCGGGGATAGGGCCGCCCAGACAAGCGTGGTGATGACGCTCCAGAAGTTAGAGCTCAGTGGCTCTGATGTCTTTTACGGTCTCAATCAAATGCGCTCGCCAGATCTTGGTCGCAGTTGGTCAGAGCCTCAGGTGCTGCCCGGCTTTGCGCGGCAGACCCTGACTGAGGACAATCCAAGCATTACGGGAGCATCCCGGGCCCCAAACTTATTGCAGATTGGGGACCAAACGACGGTCTGTGATTTCACACCCCAGTGGCATGCGGCCAGCCAACGTCTGCTGGGGATCGGGCAAACGGTTTGGTACCGCGATAACCGAGTCCTGCATGCTCGCCCACGCGGCATCGCCTACGCGGTCTATGACGCGCCGGCGAACGCGTGGTCGCCGTGGAAGACGGTCGCCCTGCCCGGGGACAGCAAATTTGAATCAGCGGGTGCCGGCAGCGTGCAGCGCGTCGACCTGGCGGGAGGTGATATTCTGCTGCCCATCTACTTTAAAGAACCCTCGCAAGAACAATATTCGGTGACGGTCTGTCGCTGCCGCTTTGACGGGCAATCGCTGGAGTACATCCGCCACGGCGATGAATTGAGCCTGCCCATCGAGCGTGGCTTGTACGAACCATCACTAACTCAATTTCAAGGGCAATACTATTTGACGATGCGCAATGACCGCGCGGGATATGTGAGTACAAGCCAGGATGGCATGCACTTCACGCCTCCCGTACCCTGGCTGTTCGACGATGACAGTCCACTAGGGAACTACAACACGCAGCAGCATTGGGTAACGCATAGCCAGGGGCTATTCCTGGTGTATACGCGCCGCGGTGCCGATAATGATCACGTTTTCCGCCATCGCGCACCGTTGTTCATCGCCCGTGTGGATCCACAGCGCATGCGGATCATCAAATCGACAGAACAAATCATTGTACCAGAGCAGGGTGCGAGACTGGGTAATTTTGGAGTGTGCCCTATTTCAGCTGATGAAACATGGGTCACGGTGGCCGAATGGATGCAGCCCGCGGGTGTGGAGAAGTACGGTAGCGACAATCGAATCATCATTGCCCAACTGAAATGGCATCAGCCCAACCTGCTGGCGCAAGCCGCTGAGCCGCAAGGAGTGCCGGGGCAAACAAGCCCGCAGTCTGGTCTCAGTTCTAACCCAGAGACTCCGTTGGCATGGGATTGCCTCCAACCCTATTTTGAGCCCCCACTGGCGTGGCAGGACAATTTTGGCAACTATCGTTCACCGCTGGAGTTTGCCGATGGCACAAGGGTTCAGTCGCCCGAAGAGTGGCCTGCAAGGCGGCTGGAGATCGCCGATCAGTGGGAGCGTTACCTGGGCGAGTGGCCACCGCTGATTGTCGATCCCCAAGTGCAAGTTCTGGAAACGCTGCGTCGCGGCCTTGTCACGCAGCATCGGATTCGCTTTGCCTGGACGCCCGACCAGGAGACAACGGCCTACCTGTTGATCCCCGAGGGAGCGGGTCCACATCCGGCGGTGCTGGTCGTCTACTACGAACCCGAGACGGGTATTGGCCAGGGGGCTGCCTACCGCGACTTTGCCTGGCAACTTGCGCAGCGCGGCTTCGTAACGCTGTCGATCGGTACGACCGAGGCCACGCAGGCCAAGACCTATGCGTTGTATTACCCCAGCCTGGAAGACGCGCGGGTTCAACCGCTGTCGATGTTGGCCTATGCCGCCGCCAATGCCTGGCATGTACTGGCCAATCGTCCCGAGGTGGACGCACAGCGGATCGGTATTGTTGGGCATTCCTTTGGTGGCAAGTGGGCCATGTTCGCCGCCTGTCTCTTCGAAGGCTTTGCCTGTGGAGCTTGGTCGGATCCGGGCATTGTGTTTGATGATACCCGCCCCAGCGTGAATTATTGGGAACCCTGGTACCTGGGCTATCACTCGCCGCCTTGGCGAGAACGCGGATTGATTACCGTATCGAATCCAGCCCGGGGGCT
Source organism: Pirellulaceae bacterium (assembly GCA_963707245.1). GTDB lineage: Bacteria > Planctomycetota > Planctomycetia > Pirellulales > Pirellulaceae > Aureliella. The sequence goes on along the minus strand of CAVPPY010000028.1, from coordinate 59,009 downwards.
TTATCCAAGCTTGCGGGCCGAGGGCCGCGACCTGCACGAGCTGCATGCCTTAATGGCCCCACGGCCCTTTCTTGTTTCCGGTGGATCGGAGGATCCCTTGGATCGCTGGCAGGCACTGAATCACAGCCGGCAGGTCAACCAAGTACTGGGGTTCCGCGATCGCGTGGCTATGACCAATCGCCCCGATCATGCACCCAATGCGGATTCCAACCGGGTCATCTACAGCTTCTTCGAACACTTTCTTAAGACACCAGAAAAGCAGTCGAGCACCCTGGAAGCGGGTGCTCGCGAGCGGTAACGCTACCAGCGTTTCCGTTCAACTGCTTGCCAAAGCTACGTCGACCCGGGCGATCCCTGTTGCCTGGGTGACGAGCCAGGTCTGCAGGTCAGCGATTCAAGCGTCCTTGGTGCTCGCTGCTGGAGAACTTGCTCGAACACCCGCGCGTGGCTTGGCTGGCTTGGGGCTCTCCTCTCCAGGCGGTGTCTCCCCGGCAGCCTCTGCGGACGAACGAGTCCCCTTGGCTTGCGCCGCCGAAGCCATCTGCAATTGCTCGAGCTGCGCCGTTGTTCGTCGGTCAGCACCGCCTGCATCGCCTCATTCTCAGCCTGTCGCAGGGCAAGCAATCGCTGCTCGAGCTCCTGCTTTTGCGCAAAGAAACCTTGCTGAATCTGGTAGATCTTTGCCCGTTGCGTCGCATCCACCAGCCGCGAGAAAAACCGGGGTAGGCGCCCCGTAAAACGTGGCGGCTGGTTAGCTGAGGCAGTCTGCTGACCAGCCGCAGGATCATTTTCGCCAGCCATTTGGACGGTAGCTTGCGAGTCAATCGCCTCAGGCTGCGGTTGCTCCTGGCCCAACACGGGAATACAGCTTGCGAACGAACACAGCAACCACGCAAAAGCTAAGTAGTTTTTCATAGCATTCTCCTAGGTAAGTCTTGAAAAAAACGGGAGGTCTTGGAGATGGTCCAACGTAGACACATCCAACCTCGCTCAGGTCATCCAATTCATCGTGTTCGCGCCCTTGCAAACTCAGGTTGTTGCAAACTCAGGTTGTTGCAAACTCAGGTTGTTGCAAACTCAGCTTGCGGACAGGCGATCGCGCTGCGAGGCGTCAGCTTTAAACCTCCTTTCATTTTTCTCGGCAGGGGCCTCAATCCCCTCAGACGCTGGCAAGCAGACATCCAAGTAGATCGCCGCATCGGCAGGCGCATGCGGCCAAGAACCTAGCGAGATAACGGTCCGTTTTCGCCGTTGAACGCGATGCGAACAGTGAAATGACGTTCCAAGGCAGGTCTGCCTTACACGGATTCGCGAGAAAAAGAAAAATTAGCTGAATCTGTTTCGTAGAATTCGACTTTGCCGGTGCCGATATCGTACACGGCTCCCACAATTCCAATGGATCGGTCGGCGACCATCGAGGCAATGATAGGACTTTGATCGAGGATTTGCCGCAGAGAGGCCAAGACATTCAGCCGCGTGATATTGGCTACAAAGCTGATATTTTGGGTGGTGCGATCAACGCGGGTTACTTTCTCGGTCTCCATGACCTCCTGAATCTTGCTCAGCAGACCAGTCACATTGCCGAGTTTGACGCGATCAATGGCTGCATTCACGGCTCCACAGCACGAGTGACCTTTGACCACGATCAGCTTGGCCCCCGCCACCTTGGTTGCGTACTCTAAACTACCTAGCACGTCCGCATTAACTACATTCCCTGCCACCCTGATGCTGAAAATATCGCCGAGCCCCAAATCGAAGATCAATTCACTGGTGGTCCGCGAATCGATACAGCTCAGCACCGCAGCCATGGGATGCTGTTTGCCGCTGGTCAAACTCACCTGGCGTTGCAGATCGTGAATCGTCTGCTGGCCGCTGGCAAAGCGTTGGTTGCCCTCCTTGAGCATCTGCAGCACTTTTTTGGGCGTCAATTGCCGCTGCGTGTCTTCGGTCAGAACATTGATGTACTCGATGGGACTGTCCATCGAATACGACGGCTTAAAGCCAATCAAATTCAAGCGAATTGCTTTCGCCTTGGCCTCTTCATCGCGAAACTCGCGCAGCAGCTCGAGGATATCTTGATCGATGTAGTCCGTGTCGGAAGCATCGATAATCACCTCACTGCCCGGCGCAATATTCTCCAAGGTATTCATCAGTGGGGCACGGTTAAGAAAGGTTACTTGGTGAGCCAATTTGAGGCGCAGTACATCTCCCGCGGAATATTTCTCATTGCGGAAGGTGAATGGATTGCGACTATTGCTGCGCAGTACAAAGAAGATGCCCACCACCATGCCGATAGCAATCCCGACCAACAGGTCGGAAAACAGAATGGCCACCACCGTCGCCACGAAGGGCAAGAATTGGGTCCAGCCCTTGCGCCAGTATTCGACAAACAGCTTGAGACTGGCCAGTTTATAGCCGGTGTGGAGTAGAATTGACGCCAGGGCAGCCAGCGGTATCAAATTGAGTAGCCAGGGCACAGCCACCACCGTACTGACCAGGATCATGCCATGCAGGATAGCTGAGTATTTGGAGACGCCACCCGAATTAACATTCATGGAGCTGCGAACGACAACGCTGGTCACCGGCAAGCCACCCACCAAGCCAGCGGTAATGTTTCCAATGCCCTGGGCCAACAATTCTCTGTCCGGCGGGCTATGCCTCTTGCGCGGATCGAGTTTGTCGATGGCTTCGATATTGAGCAACGTTTCCAAGGAAGCGATGATGGCGATCTCCACAGCAACCAGCAAGATCTTGCCCACGTGCTGCGAAGCTAGTTGTGACCAATCGGGAAAGGTCAACAGATTGCCAAGCTCACTCACATTTCCGAAATGCGGAATGCTCACCAGGTGGTCGCCGGCCAGCGCCCAGTCGGGCATGAACTGGCTGAAGCCCAGGTTGATGAGCACGCCCGCCATGACCGCTACCAGCGAGGAGGGTACCGGCAGTTTCTTGAGCGGTGACTTGTCCCACAAAATAATTAAGGCCAGACAAAAACCAGATATGACTACCGCCCCATAGCTGACCCGCGAAGACAGGTGCAGCAGTTCACTGATCGTGTTTTCACTATCGGGCTGGAAGAAAGAAAAATCTCCCTCGGGATCGCGGTCGACACCAAACGCGTGGGGAATCTGTTTGAAGATCAGAATCAGTCCAATGGCGGCCAGCAGGCCACGAATGACAGAACTGGGAAAGTAGCTGGAGATAAAGCCCGCGCGGGCAATCCCCAACCCCACCTGAATCACACCGGCCAGCACCGTGGCCACGAGAAATAGTTCAAAATTCCCCTCGAAGGCGACCATGGCGGCGATCACGACGGCCGTCAAGCCGGCCGCCGGCCCGCTGACACTGGTGTGGGAGCCGCTGAGCGCCCCAACGATAATGCCTCCAATAATGCCGGAGATGATTCCCGCGATCGGCGGTACGTTGGACGCAATCGCAATTCCCAGGCACAGCGGGAGCGCCACCAGAGCCACGGCAATGGATGCCGGGATATCGTGTTTCAGTCGCCATGCAGTTCCGCCAAGCTGTTGTCCAGGAATTTGTTTTGCTTTCGACATGCTTGTGTTTCTAGATGCAGCGCGGTGTGATGCTGGAGAAAGTCAATGAAACGCGAGGCAAGCCCTGACCATCCCTTGTCCCAGGGCATCCCAGTTCATCAGCATCCGCATAGAAAATCGCGCCCGGAGGAGCCGCTCAAAACTCGAGCATGGTTCATTCAAGCTGGAAATATAGCAGCTGCTGCCCATGGAATCGACCCGAAAAGGCGATTCCCCGCGACCCGCGCCCGGCAGGAAGAATCACCAACGCAGTCACCATAAGCCGGAGGTTTCTTCTTCCGAGTGCAGGCCATCAATCCTGCGGTTGTTGCAGGGCTTGGCGGAATGCCTCGTATTGTTTGCGCAGACTCTCGGGCGGACGAATCCGCGTGCCACCGTCTTGCTGCTGACGAAAGGCATCGTTGTTGCCCGAGCCAGCGATCGCCTTGCGGGAACGCGTTGACAAGCCGAGCTCTTGCAATTTCTGCTGCCATTGCAGACGCTCCTTGGGATCCTCAGAAGTGGACAGGTCGCGTGCCTGATTCCAGCGATCCAGAAAGCTCTGGAAATCAGCTTTCGTCCAATTCAATTCCCTCAGCAGCTCGGGGTCGGGTTGATCGCGCTGCCGATTGAGGTAGTCCAGCACCAATTGTGTGGTCTGCTCTGCATCATTCTGATTTACGGCATCTCCTGCCACGGTTTTACCACCATCGCCGCCTTGGGGTGCTCCACCGCTGGAATTCTCGCCGCCTTGCTGTGGACTCTTACTCGGCGCTGCACTGCCGGAGGCAGAACCGTCCGCAGCAGATCCGCCCTGCGCTTGACCGCCGGCCGCCGGCGACTGCGAAGCAGCAGATCCCTTAGGTGGTGAACTCGACGAATCTGCCTGCGAAGATCCAGTTTGCCCAGAGTCGGCAGATGCCGCCGCGCCTTGAGAGCCGGATTGTTGCGCACCAGATTGTTGCGCACCAGATTGTTGAGAGCCAGATTGCTGAGAGCCAGATTGTTGAGAGCCAGACTGTTGCGAGCCGGACTGTTGCGAGCCGGACTGCTGACGAGCCGGATTGTTGCGAACCGGATTGTTGCGAGCCGGATTGTTGCGAGCCGGACTGTTGCGAACCGGACTGTTGAGAGCCAGACTGCTGAGCGCCAGACTGTTGCGAGCCGGATTGTTGACCTCCAGACTGCTGAGAGTCTGATTGCTGAGCACCCGATTGTTGCCCACCAGACTGTTGAGAGCCAGCCTGTTGAGCGCCAGACTGTTGCCCACCTGACTGTTGCGAGCCGGATTGTCTGCGCACCTGACTGTTGCCCACCTGACTGTTGCGAGCCCGATTGTTGCGCACCTGACTGTTGCGAGCCGGATTGTTGACCTCCAGACTGCTGAGAGTCTGATTGCTGACCGCCGGATTGTTGCGCACCGGACTGTTGAGCGCCAGACTGCTGCCCACCTGACTGTTGCCCACCTGACTGTTGCGAGCCCGATTGTTGCGCACCTGACTGTTGCGCACCTGACTGTTGCGAGCCAGCCTGCTGAGCGCCCGATTGTTGACCACCCGATTGTTGCGAGCCGGATTGTTGCGAGCCGGATTGTTGACCGCCAGACTGTTGCGAGTCTGATTGCTGAGCGCCGGATTGTTGCGCGCCGGACTGTTGTGAGCCGGATTGTTGACCGCCAGACTGTTGCGAGTCTGATTGCTGAGCGCCGGATTGTTGCGCACCGGACTGTTGTGAGTCCGACTGCTGAGCGCCAGACTGTTGCGCACCGGATTGTTGTGAGCCGGATTGTTGACCGTCTGACTGCTGACCGCCGGATTGCTGAGAGTCAGCTTGTTGGCCTCCGGCTTGTTGGTCAGTCGACGGCTGCGTGTTGCTCGGTGGCGCTGCGGGAGTGGGCTTCGGGGCGGCGCTGCCGTCGGATTTTTGCCGAGCAGTGGACGCGCCGTCCGCAGCGGCCTGATCTTGTTGAGTTTTCATGAAATCCTGAACGCGTAGGATGGCATCTCCATCCTGTTCCGATTGCGAGCGGGCTTGGCCCGAATTGGCTTGGCTTGAATTGGTTTGGCCTGAATTGGTTTGGTTAGGGCGATCGCCGGTAGCGGTTCCGTTCTGGCCAGCCGCCCCGCCGGAGCCTTGGCTGATCGAGGAGCTTGAGGAAGGGGAGGCATTTGTATTCGATTGCCCGCCAGCGGAAGTCTGACTCGAAGGACTAGCGCTGGACGTACCGCTTCCGGCCGCTGGCGAAGAATTTGAATTGGGTGAGGCTGAAGAGGACTGGCTGCCCGAAGCCGCGCTGCCAGGGCTCTGCTCAGATCCGGGGTTTGCATTCTGCGAAGAACTGGAACCACCTGGTGTTCCCTGCTGCTGGCTATCGCCGCTCTGCGTTTTATCACCGCTCGAACCTGCGCCGGCGGAGGAAGAGCCCGCTGGCTGCTGTTCCCCCGATGCCTGGTCGGCTGACTGCTGCGCTGGGCTGGCGTCGGGCGCTGGATTGCCTGGCTGCGAACTGGATTTCTGGTCTGTTTGGTTGCTTTTATTCTGCTGAGCGCCGGCTTGCGGGGACTCCTGCTGGGCGGCATTGGATCTCTGCTCACCGCTCGCCGCAGCGTCTGCCTGCTCTGCGGGGGGCGAAGCGCCGCCTTCTTGGCCAGCATTGGGGGCAGACGGTTGCGAGTTGGGCGGTTGTGGACTGGATAAAGAGTCAGCCAATTGCTGTGCATTGACATCGGGCGGTCCACCGGGCTGTTGCGTAGGATTCAGCAGGGGTTGTGAGTCATCCACCTGCTCCGGCTCGGCGACCTCCAGCAGCAGAGCTTCGGATTGGGCGGAATTGGGTGCCGCTTTGCCACTGACCGGATCGTGGCGGTTGTCGGTTGCCGTTGCGATAATTTGGAATCGATCTCCAACTCGGGCCTGATGCTCGGCAAGGTTCAGCTCAAACGAACGCACTTGACGGCCAACGGTCCCATCGCTTTGGATCAACAATTTCTCGAACAGCGGAAGACCATTCTTGTGCACGACCAGACGCAGTTCGGTTAATCCAAAGTCCGGATCATGCGCACGGCACTCCAGGTTGACGCGCGAGTCGGGAGCAACGCGGGCCACACGGCTGTCTGGCCCCAACAAACTGACTTCTGGGGCCACGTCAGCAAAGGCTGACAGCCGGTGCAGAATGGGTCGCGGGTTGGCGTTGCGACGCGCGTTGTAACCGCGGATGCGATAGTTAATTGTCGACGGATTGTCGCCTTGTTCGTTCAACTTCAACAGTAGTTTGCCACTGAGCTTGCGATCGTCAACATTCAGGGTCACAAAGGCTTGAGCGCGAATCAACTCGCCGTCACCATCGATCTCCGGATTCACCTCCAGCCGTCCGCGGCTCATGCTTTGGTTAGCGCCGGCGACAATGGTTGCCCAAGTTCCCTCAACCGCTTCGACCTCTCCGCTGGCTGCCACCACTCGCGGCTCGAGTTTGGTGTAGCTGGGGAATTCCAAGCTGATCGATTCGAGTGCCACGGTGGGCAGGGGGCTGAGTGTCACGCGATAGGGACCGCGACGAGCGTCGCCGGCTTCGATCCAATAATCCAGCTCGCTTTCAACCCCTGCAGAGGTCGTCGTGACGAGTCCCGCGTAGCGCATGCCTTGGCTGACAACGTCTAGTGGGACGCGCTGGTCGCTGAGCTGTCCATCGAGCGTACTGAAACGAGCGAAGACCGGTTCATCTGCAAACAGGCCACGCAGATTCACCTCGACCTCAAGCGGTTTACCCTGTGTCAGTTCGACCGATCCCGGCTTAACCTGCAGGATGTGCACCCGTGTCGGCGAGCTGACCGAAGCCCAGGGCGCAAGGATGCGATGGGCGGTCACCAGGCTGCTCTTGGGCGAGATCATGGTGTATACCGCCAGCGCCGTCGTCAATAACAAAACGCCACCAATCAACTTGATGAGTTGGCTGGTATCGACCGTGGCCGAGGGATCCTGGCCACCGATAAAGCGGGCCGCGCGATAAGTCAGTGCGGCCATGACGCCGCGGGGCACTCCGTGCTCGGGCATGGACTCCAATTCCAGCCAAGACACCAGTCCATTCTTGAATTCGGGTACCAAGTTCTCGATGCGGCGGGCGGCATAGACGGGATTGATGCGACGCGTCAGCAAGGGTATCAGGTAGGCAATGCTCCACCACAAGGTGGCGCTCAGGCCTGCCATCCAAATGGCCCATCGCAAGGCTGTCGGCAGGGGGAACAGCCAGTGGTCGACCAGACAGGCCAACAGCCAGACCATCAATGCGGCCGCAGCCCAGGCAAAGAAAATCACCAGGATATCCAGGATCTTGATGAACCGGGCCGTCTTTCGCAGGTGGGTATGTAGGTCCTGACGGACCGCTTCGGTCTTACTGGCTGGAGGTCTTGCAGGTGTGGAAACACCCCTGGAAACAGAACTCATGATCGCAGCTCACCGAGGTTGATGACCGTTTTCAAATCGACACGCCTTAGCCCGAGGGCTCGCAATCTGTCGCGCATACGTAATAGTATAGACACCTAAACCCTAGCCAGCGTTTCCACAAAGTTGCGTTCCATCAGGATCCTTCGCAAAATGGCCACTTGTGCCGATTTGCGACCGGAAAAAACTGGCCGTTTTCTCCCGAATTGCCGCAATTCAGCTTGGCAGCGTCCTCGAGTGTCCTCCAACAACCAGCCCATTGTGAAACCAGCTCATTGTGAAACCAGCTCATCCAAAGCCCGCAACGATCTTACTCCATGAGCGGGATTCGGTGGTTGTGGCCCTGCGCAACCTGCAGCCCGGCGAACAGCTTCCGATTGGCAATTTGGAGGTTGTGGTCCGAGAGCCAATTCCCGCGGGACACAAATTGGCAATTTTGACAGTTGCCAGCCAGCAGCCTGTTATCAAGTTTGGCTGGCCGATCGGTTTAGCCAGCCGTGCGATTGAGGCCGGCCAGCATGTGCACTCCCACAATTTGCGTTGCGATCATGTGATGGACTTGCAAGCCATAGCAACCGAAATACCCGCCAGTCCCCAGCCACTAACACAGCATACCTTCGAGGGTTATCTCCGTCCGCAGGGCCAGGTCGGCACGCGAAACTATGTGGCTGTTATCAGCAATGTTAATTGTTCGGCTTCGGTAGCCAGAATGGTAGCCAAGCGATTTGCGGATGGGGCCTTGGCTGCATACGAGCATGTCGATGGTGTCATCTCCTTTCGTCACGAAGGCGGTTGTGCCATGGCTTGGGAGGGCTCGCGGCATCGCATGCTCAGCCAGGTTTTGGGAGGCATGGCGCGGCATCCCAATATCGGTGGCTTTCTGCTCGTCGGCTTGGGCTGCGAACAGGGTACGCTGGATTACTTGGTGAGTTCCCAGCAATTGCATCGGATCGCCCTGCCCGAGCATGCCTGTGCCAGCGATGGCAGCTCAACGTCCAGCTCAATTCCCGTGCTGTCCATCCAAGACAGTGGAGGCACGCGGCAAACGATCGAGCGGGGAGTCGAGATCGTGGCGCGCATGCTGCCCCAGGTCAATGCGGCGCGGAGGACGACGCAACCCGTTTCCAAGTTGATATTGGGTACCGAGTGCGGAGGTTCGGATGGCTACTCGGGAATTACGGCCAATCCTGCCTTGGGGGCTGCCGCTGATCGGATTGTAGCCTGCGGGGGTACAGTCATCCTCTCGGAAACCGCCGAGGTTTACGGAGCCGAACACCTGTTGACCCGCAGGGCGCGGTCGCGGGCCGTGGCCGAAAAACTGCTCGAACGCATCGAATGGTGGAAGTGGTATGCCAGGAATTACGGCGAAGAATTGGACAGTAACCCATCAGTGGGTAACAAGGCGGGTGGATTAACAACGATTACCGAGAAATCGTTGGGAGCAGTTGCCAAGGGTGGAACGACCGCCTTGGAAGCCGTCTATGAATATGCCCAGCCCATCGATCGCCCCGGTTTTGTGTTCATGGATAGCCCAGGATTCGACCCGGCCAGCGTGACGGGCATGGCAGCTGGTGGCGCAAACCTGATCGCCTTTACCACCGGTCGCGGCAGCTGCTTTGGATTCAAACCCGTGCCCAGTTTCAAAATCGCTTCCAATACCCGACTGTACGAGCGATTGAGCGAGGACATGGACTTTAATGCCGGCCAGGTTGTCGAAGGCCGCTCGGTCCAGGAAGTAGGACATGACCTATTCCTAGAGTTGTTGGCGACAGCCAGCGGCAGGAAGACCTGCAGTGAACAGCTGGGTATCGGCGACGAAGAGTTTGTACCTTGGCTGGTCGGTCCCGTTTTGTAGGCAATCGGTGTGTTCGACTTCCGCGACTTGATAACCACACGCCAGCCCAGTGCCGGCCAACGCCTGCTACGCGGTCTGTTGCGATGCAGTGCCATTCCCTACCGACTGGCCATGGCGATTCGCAATCTGGCTTACGACTGGGGCCTCCTGCGCAGCTATCGCAGTCCACTGCCAGTCATCTCGGTGGGAAATTTATCGGTGGGTGGAACTGGCAAGAGCCCGTGTGTGGCCTGGATTGCCCGCTGGCTGCGGGCGCATGACATCCGCGTAGCCATCCTCAGCCGCGGCTATGGACAATTGGATAGCGGGCAGAACGACGAGGCACTCGAGCTGGAATTGCAACTGCCCGATGTACCGCATTTGCAGCATTGGGATCGCAGCGCTTCAGCCGTGCTTGCGCACGAAGAACTGGAGATGCAAGCCTTGCTGCTGGACGACGGATTTCAGCACCGTCGCATGGCCCGGGACCTGGACATTGTCATGATCGACGCCACCGATCCACCCAGCGCCCTGCATGTGCTGCCTGGCGGACTGCTCCGCGAGCCATTGTCGGCCCTGCGTCGTGCCGATGTGGTGCTGCTCTCGCGCGCGATCAAGTTTCAGCAGAGGACCTGCAGAAATGGTTGCAGCGGATCGGTCGACAGCATCCGCAGTCAGCGATCGTGCACGTCAAACATCAGCCCGCCAATCTACTGCAGTTTCCAGATGTTCGTTTGCCAGTTGCGGAACTGCGTAACAAGCGGGTCTTGGCCTTTTGCGGAATCGGAAATCCCCATTCATTCTTTCGAAGCTTGCAGGACCTGGGCGCCGAGGTCATCGCCATCCGCATCTGGCCAGATCACCACGCCTATGACACCGCCAACTTGGCCGAAATGGAGGCATGGGCCGCGTCGCACACGGATGCGGATTGCCTTGTTTGCACCGCAAAGGACTGGGTCAAGATCCAATCGCCCGCGCTGGGATCATTGCCCCTGTTGGCGTTAGCAATTGAGCTAGAGATTATTCAGGGCCTGCAGGCACTCGAAAACTCGCTAGAACGCATCGCGGCGATGGTCGCCAGCGAATAGGGCTGGGATCTGCCTTGGAGTTCGTCCGTTTTTGCCCGCGGCGCTAGCTCACTTCCAGTCGAGCGAGATCTCACTCATCAACATCGAGCGTGTTGACGATGTGCAAGCCGATAGCGGCAATCCGAATGGTCTCTTGGGCCATTTGCTTCGCATAGAAACTGCGAACTCGCCCTTGCAGAAAGACGCGGTCACCCTCCTGTTGAACGCGGACACTACGGATCTCTGCCAACGGGCTTTCCGCTAGCAGCAGTTCAATGCGGGTAGTGACATCGCAAACGGCAGAATCAATCATGCTGCGCCCATCCGTAGGAGAGAGAAAAAGGGACGACTCACGTGAAGATCCTGTTGCAATCGCGATTTACCAAGTATCCAGATCCAGCTTGCCCCGTCAAGCGTAGTCCCGTCAGCGAGTATGATCCCATCAAGTATGATCCCGGCGGTATGATCCCGGCGGTATGATCCCGGCTACCCAATCGCTACAGACCGTTCAACCGCTCTTGCGCTACAAGGCGTCGCGGGCTTTGGTGCAACAGGTTTTTGACAGGCCACCCGCAGCGGCCTACGTTCGTTCATTGTGTTGTAACTCCGTCCGTTGGTTTCCGCCGAGCAACGATCCCAAGCCGACCATGATTGAAATACACCATGATTGAAATACTCTGTACAGTCACGGGAATTGTCGCTGGCATCGCGATTGTTACTTCGCTCTACCACTACCAGGGACAGCGAGCGAAGTTCGAGACCAAGCCACAAGAGGTAGATGCGGAGAAGATACGTGGCATCGCGGATCAATTGCAGGTCATCTCGCATCGGGTGGCGGCCGATGTGAGCGCGCACAGCACGACTGTCGAACAAATCAATGGACGGCTCTGCCACAACACCGAAACATCCCCACAAGTGGTGCTTTCCATCCAGGAAATTGTCCGCGCGAATGAGTCCATGCAGGGTCAGTTGGCTAGCGCCCAGAAGCGCATTGCCCAACAGACGGAGATGATTGAACAGGCCTCGCGTCAGGCTCGAACGGACGCGCTGACTGGATTGTCCAATCGCCGCGCGTTGGATGAGTTCTTGACGAACAGCCTGGCCAGCCTGTCCGAAGACGAATTCACTGGTCTGCTGCTGTTGGACATTGATCACTTCAAGAGCTTTAACGATAGTTTTGGGCACACAACCGGCGATGCGGTCTTAGCTAGCTTTGCCCGTTCCATTCAAAAGAGCTGTGGTCAGGAGTGCTATTCTGCCCGCTATGGTGGTGAGGAATTCGCGGTGGTCGTACACGCGGCTTCGGTCGAAGCGCTGGTTCATAAAGCAGCTTACATTCGTCACTATATCAGCGATCAGGTGATCAACCACGAAGATTTGCAGCTCAAGATTACGGCCAGTGGAGGTCTGTGCTTGTTGCAGGCCAACGACGTGCTGCAGGCGGTCTTTGAGCGAGCAGATGGCGGCTTGTACAAATCAAAGAAAGCCGGCAGGAATTGCGGACACTGGCTGAATAATGGCAGTTGGAACCTATTTCCACCGCTCGCGCAAGCTGTCGAAGCTAGCCCGCAGCCAGCCTTTGCTAGCCAACGGCCCCCTGCGCCTGCCAATCAAGATCCTCCGGCAGCCAAGGCGAGCGGCTTAGCTGAAGCTCCAACTGCGGCAGCCCAAGAAAATCCCGAGCAAGATAACACGAGTGAAGTTCTGGACCTGCAGACCTTCCTGGGACGGCTGGAAACCTCGCTCGACCAATTGCGCCGCGCCGATTTGCCGGCTGCGGCGATCATGGTCGAGGCTCATGGACTGCCCGAAGTGGCCGGCAGACACGCTGCCTCGCATTGGGAAGCCGTGGTGGACATGGTGCAAGACAATCTGCGTGGGATTGACGTGGTGTGCCTGTTTCGTCCACTGACGCTATGCATATTCATGCCTGGCTGTTCGACGGACGCGGGTGTCGATCGCGCCAGCAAAATCCAACACTGCTTACAAGACCGACGTGACACCTGGCCAACCGAGCATTGTCCCGCAAAACTTGCAATTTCGATTGCCAGCTTTCATCACCCCGAAGACGTAGCCCACTTTCTGAATCGTTTGGAAAAAGCCCTAGACGAGGCTCAGGACGCGGCCGTCATGGAAGTCGTCGTGCATCATGGCGAATCGAGTCATTTCCAAACGGTTTAAAAAAAAACTGTCCAGCTCTCAAGTGCCCTTGACCCTAGACCACCACGACTCCTATTGTAGGCCTGTTGTCACTCGCAACACTCGACTGGTGAAGGGCGAAGTTGCACAGGCTTAAACGCCGCGACTTAAGGAAAAATCGACCTTGTGCACGGATGCACGATTCGGTATTCCTTCCTGACATCAAGCGAAAAACAAGCGATGAGCTTAGGACAGGACGTTCACGGCTCATTCCCAAAAATTGCTCCCGGATCCGTAGCTCGCAGTCCTCCGCCCCCCTGGGACTCGTTCACAATCCGGGAGCTTTTTTTGTTTCTTTCGTTTAACCGCTTGGCCCACGACTCCGTCCCGCAAACGGTCTATCCGCTACCACCGGAAATCTTTCACTGGCCCCCGCGAAGCGCAGCCGAATTAGTCGGCTGATGTCGGACAAGCGTTTCATTCGATCTAACCGATGGGCGTTCGCGCTGTTTTGAATCGGTCCTGGGGCTCAGGCAAGGTTAGCAGGGAAGTTCAGTATGGTTCTTCGCGTTGAAGGGCAGGGGCGATGGCCACGAATGCAATTCGACCGCGAACGTCGGACCTTCGGCCAGCGGGGCTGGCGCTGCCTGTTGGTCTGTTTCTTGGTAGGTGGTTGGGCCTGCTTGACTGCCCAACCTTGCAGCCTGGCAAACGAGCCCATCGAGGTCTTGGCTGCAGCTCCTGTGCAGCTTCCTCCGTCAACGGCGGCACAGTCTCCGTTCCCTTTCACGGCGCCGCCGATTCAGCTCACCGATGGGCGTTGGGTAGGCTGCCAGGCAGCTGCCCGTTGGAAGCCAGCCCAATTGCTGAGATCGCGGGCGCGAACCTTGGTGCAGCTCTATGCAGATCAAGATCCCCTGGCGTGCAGCGCTGCGCACACAGTCGCTTGTGGGCTGCAGTTGCAAGCGGCGGGCCAAGAAGATGTAGCCGCCGCCAGCGGCATGCGAGCCTACTATGCGCTGCTGGCCATCGCCGAGCAGCGTGCGCTGCTTGGCCAAGCCGAGGAGCTCAATCAAACTCAATTGGATAAGCAGACGGCGCTACGCGGCAGCGGCCTGGCTTCTGCAACCGACATGTCGGCCTTTGAGCGGCGGCGGCTGAAGATACGCGACCAAGCCTTGCAACTGACAGCGGAAGAGCGCCAGCTGCGGAGCCTGCTGGCACGGCACACAGGTTTGGATTTCGAGGACCCACTGCTCAACCTGGAGCGCCTGGAGCTTCAGGCCTGTCCGCTCGATTGCCAAGCCCTGCAGCAGCTGGCCCTTGCGCAACGGGCCGACCTGGGCGCCTGGCGGCATCTTACCCGACGAACGCATGGAGACAATGCGGCCGAAATCGCCAAGCTGCTGCCCACTTTGGCAGGCGGCTGGACGATACCACTTCCCGAAATATCTCGCCTAAAACGCTTGCTTGGCCACCAGGACGACGGCGTCTTGACCGTCCATCTCGAGCGCGAGCTGGAACTGATTCTCTCGGTCCAGATCGATACCGTCTGCCAGTCGATAGAGAGTTCAACCGCACAGCTTGAGATCAATTACCAGCGCATCGAGCTGGCCCGGCAACTGGTGGCCAGTTGGCAGAATCGCATTCAGCAACTCGACAGGCTCGATGATCAGGGTGCGGGAAAACCCGAGTTGCGGGCTGAGGCCCAGAGCGAGTTGATCCAGGCGCAGGCGGATGAGGTCCAGCGACGATTGGATGCGCGGCTGGCCGAAATTGAACTGGCCGAAGCTTGTGGTGGATTGGCTGGCCGATGCTGCCAGGGACTGGCTTGGCTGCAGACTGGCTGCTACTAGGACTGAGCTGGTCGTTAACGTGGATCCAATGCTGCAGAGCCAATTCCGGCACCTTTGGGCATGTACTTGCACAGCAAAATGCCGAAGAAGTAGAGCCCTGTCAGCGGTAGAAACAAACCGAGCATGCTGTACACATCTGCCGGGGTCAGGATCATCGAGACAAAGGCGATAGCCAATACGGCGATCCTCCATTGGGCGATAAAGGTCCCAACCGATACCAAGCCAAAGCGATGCAAGCCGAGCATCACAATGGGCAATTGAAAAGCGATGCCAAACCCCAGGGGCAGGAACAATGCAAACGACATATAGTCATTCAGCCGCGGCGTGAATTCAACATCCAAGCCGGTGTTGTAGGTCATCAAGAAGCCGAGCACCAATTTAAAAACCACAAAGAATGCGAGACTCACCCCTGCAAAAAACAACAACAGGCTGAGCGGCAAATACCAATACACATAGCGCCTTTCGTGCGGATACAAGCCGGCGGCGAAAAACTGCCAGATGTGCCAAAAGATGCCTGGGCTACCAATGATCACCCCCGCTACTAGCCCCGCTTTCATCCAAATCATGAAGGGCTCGGTAGCCGTCAGCGTTACCAGTTTGTTGGGTATCGGTCGCCACAACAGGAACGGCTTTAGTCGTTGTAACTTTGCGATGTCCACGTTTGTCCAAGGATTGAAATCGATGGCCCGAGTTGACGCCCTTTTTGCCGGTGGTGGCACATCCTCGGTCGTCACAGTTTGGGGAACATCCGCCGCGACGGCAGGCTGTGCTGGTGGTTGTGCCTGCGGTGCCGCAGAGGGCATTTCGGGCATGCTCTTGATAGCCGCCGGATCCACAAAAACGCGTTCGGGCATCATTCCGTTGCTCGTCATCCAGTCGGCTAACTCGGGTGAGGGATCTTCACCGTTGGCGTCTTTGAATTGAGCCTTTGCGCGATCGACGTAGAATTCGTAGATCGCAGCCTTGAGAGGACCTTCGATAAAGCGGACGATATTCTCGGCAAAAAACAGCCCAATGCAGGTACCGACGCCGAGCCAGATGCATGCCATGCCCAACGCCTTGCGCAGCTCCTCCAAGTGCTCGCCAAAAGTCATCGAGCTCTTTTCGAATAAATCGTCAGCGGGTTGCTTTCTCAGCATCCGGGCTGTTCCTTTAAGTGCTTCGGTTACTGATCATATCCAGGCTACGGTCAAAGAAATGCGATGACGCTGACCATCTTAACTGGACAGCACCATTTTCGTCGGTAGCAACGTATTTTCACAAGCCACGCGTGAGTTTTGAGGTTGCGAATTTTTCATAACCCGACGCGTAAACCAGGAATTTTTGCGTCGAACTTCTCCCTCGCTTACGGGTGGGGTCATGAAAAACGTTGCAAAATGCTAAATTCGGAGCTTCAAAGCTCACGCGTCGAGTTTGGAAAAAAATGGAAAAATGCTCAATACGCAACTTCTAACCTAGGCTTCGGGATACGATAGGCCGCGAAGTGGGGCTGTCAAATCAGCTGAGGGACAGCTAAAACACGATCGCTTGCTCCAGCATACAACGATTAAGCGCTTCGCGAAGATGCCAGAGGGAATTGGAAGGAGTCTATCTTGAATTTGCAGCCATCTTGGTCAGCTTACCCACTGCGAGCTCAACCCTTGTTTCGCGACTATTTATGGGGCGGACGCAAGCTGCAAAGCCGCTTGGGCAAGCAGCTACCTCCCCACGGCGTGTGGGCGGAGAGCTGGGAATTCATCGACCATGATGAGCATCAAAGTTTAGTCACCAATGGACAACTGGCTGGCAAGACCTTGCGCGAAATTGCCGCCTTGGACGCTCAATGGCTGTTGGGAACCGCAGCCAACGCGGCTGATGGACTTGTCGGTCTTCCACTGTTGCTCAAGTACCTGGATTGCCAACGCGTGCTCAGTGTGCAGGTTCACCCTGACGATGCCTACGCCAGAGAAATGAGCCCGCCAGATTTGGGCAAGACCGAAGCCTGGTACGTGGTGGATGCTGAAGCCGGCGCGGTGTTATACGCCGGCTTAAAGCCGGGTGTCACGCAGAACGTTTTGCGTAAAGCCATTGAAAATGCTTGCGTCGAAGAATGCCTGCATGTGCTGTACCCACAAGTCGGCGACTGTCTGTTGATTCCCTCAGGTACCGTGCACGCGTTGGGCGCTGGCCTATTGATCGCCGAGATCCAACAAGCCTCCAACACCACCTTTCGCCTGTATGACTGGAATCGCTTGGATGCTAATGGACAGGCACGGACGTTGCATATCGATCAAGCCCTGGAGGTCATTGATTTCCAAAGCCAACCGCGCGGCTTTCAAGTTCCAGCGCTCACGGAACGGCCGGGGCGGATGCGTTTGGTCGAGTGCGAGAAATTTATTCTCGATCGATTAGACGGCGGGGCCGAACATGAAATTGGCGGCGATGATCGATTTCACTTGCTGACCGCGCCGCAGGGCGGAGTTGAACTGTGGTCCGCCAACGGTGAACCAGCGACGCATTTGGCTGTGGGGGAATCCGTATTGATCCCCGCAGCCATGCAGAATTTGCAAGCCCAATTGAGCCCGCAGGCTGTCTTGCTAGACATGTACCTGCCCTAGCTAGCCATTCACAGATCGAAGGTTTGTAAGAATTGCATCTGAGTTGTGTAGATACCAATCCCAAGGGGCGAGTTACTGAATCCCTTGGCCCTAAGGAACGCGTCAAGAATGACTTACCTGTTTTTCTTGGCAATCATCACGCGGAGCGTGATGGCTACATTTGTTTTCTCGGCAATCATCACGCGGAGCGTGATGGCTACATTTGTTTTTCTCGGCAATCATCACGCGGAGCGTGATGGCTACATTTGGCAGCTGGCTACATTGAGATGGCGGAAGTTATTTTTGACGGGTTCCTAAGCTAAGCGGGAGGCTCTGTAACGCACTGCGGCTGATTTTGAATCCGGTAACTTATTTGAAAGCAGTTACTTAAGCACCTGTCGGTTGGTGGTTGAGAGCAAGCACCAATTCGCTGGCCAATGATCGCACGCCCGCTAATCCGTCCTCATGGTTTGCGGCTTCGCACAGGCGGCGGACGATGGCGGAACCAACAATCAAGCCATCGGCTACCGGCGCCAAGAGTTTGACGTGCTCCACCTTGCTGATGCCGAAACCAATGCAGATCGGCAGTTCTGTCTGCTGCCGGAGCCATGAGACTTGGTCCAGCAAGCCAGCAGGCAACTCGCTGCGTTCGCCGGTGATACCCGTTATGGAGACGAAATATAGAAAACCAGTCGAGTTTTCCGCAATTCGCAGCATGCGTTCGCGGGGCGTGGTGGGTGTGACCAAATGTACCAAACTGAAATCCCGCGCGCGGCACAAGCGACGCAGCTCGTCAGCCTCCTCGACTAGTAGATCGGGTACGATGGCACCAGAGAAACCAGCCTGCTGTGCGGCTTCGAGGTAATTTTCCGCACCCACTCGCTGAATGATCGAATAGCTGACCATGGATACCAAGGGCATGGTCAATTCCCGCGAAACTCCAGCAATGGTTTCGAATATTTGGTGTAGCTTTACGCCGGCATTCAACGCCCGTGTGTACGATGCCTGGATCACCGGACCGTCGGCAATGGGGTCGCTATAAGGGATGCCGACTTCGGCCATGGCGGCGCCGCATTCCTGGAGAACCCGCAGTACGCTGGCAGTCATTTCCAGCGAGGGATCACCGGCAGTGATGAAGGGCAGAAATGCTTTCTTGCCCTGCGCCGCAGCTCGCGGAAACATCGATCGATGTCAGACATGAATTAAGCTTCAATCTAAAAAGGGGAGGGACCCTAGGCTTTGTCAGGAATAAAAATTGGGTTAGACATGCGTTGGGAAAAAGGGGTCGGACACCAAAAGTGCGAAGCACAAGAAGGGCCGTTCCGGCTTTTGGTGTCCGACCCTTTTTTCCCTTTCATACCCAAATGAAACTTTGACAAAGCCTAGTATTCCAATCCCCGGAGTCGGGCGATTTCGGCAGCGTCTTTATCACCCCGACCGCTCAGACAGACCAAGACGATCTGCTCCGGTCGCATGCGGGCTGCCAGGTCCATGGCCTTGGCAATGGCATGCGAGGATTCTAGAGCAGGCAAAATACCTTCATTCCTG
This sequence comes from Pirellulaceae bacterium, assembly GCA_963707245.1. Taxonomy (GTDB): domain Bacteria; phylum Planctomycetota; class Planctomycetia; order Pirellulales; family Pirellulaceae; genus Aureliella. The sequence goes on along the minus strand of CAVPPY010000028.1, from coordinate 40,016 downwards.
GCAACGATATCGAAGGTCTCGAGGGCTTGGCCATCGCGGCACTCACCGTAGCTCACCCGTCCGGTATCCTTCCAGTAACTGTGCTCGGGTCCAACGCCCGGGTAATCGAGCCCAGCGGACACGGAGTGCACGGGCGACGTCTGGCCATCTTCATCCTGCATGACGTAGCTGTAACTGCCATGCAACACTCCCGGCTTGCCGTGCGAAAGTGGCGACGCGTGCTGGCCTGGTTCGGCAGATAAACCACCAGCTTCAACACCCACCAATTCGACCTGCTCATCTTCGATAAAGGGGTAGAACATGCCTGCGGCATTCGAGCCACCGCCTACACAGGCCACCACCGTATCCGGCAATCGCCCATAGACTTCCAAGGCTTGAGCCCGCGCCTCGCGGCCAATCACGGACTGGAAATCGCGAACCATCATGGGAAAAGGATGCGGCCCAATCACCGAGCCGATGATGTAATGCGTGGTTTCGACGGACGCCATCCAATCGCGCATGGCTTCGTTGACCGCATCGCGCAACGTCTTGGAGCCGCTGGTTACCGGCCGAACTTCTGCCCCCATCAATTTCATGCTGAACACATTCGGTTTTTGGCGGCGCACATCCTCGGCGCCCATATACACCACACAGGGCAGGCCAAAATGCGCACAGGCCGTGGCGCTGGCGACACCATGTTGACCGGCTCCCGTTTCGGCGATAACCCGCTGCTTACCCATGCGCAGGGTTAACAGGGCTTGCCCCAAGGTGTTGTTGATCTTGTGAGCGCCGGTGTGATTCAGATCCTCGCGTTTGAACCAGATTTGGGCCCCCCCGGCCCGTTGGCTCAGACGTCGAGCGTGATACAAGGGCGAAGGTCGGCCGACAAACGTCTTGAGCAAATGGTCCAACTGTGCCTGAAAGGTTGGATCGCGTCTGGCTGCGGCGTACTCCGTGGCCAACTCGTCCAGGGCGCGAGTTAGCGTTTCGGGTACGAAACGACCCCCATAGTCACCAAACCGTCCAGCAGGACTCGGTTGTGAGGCAGTTGCTTTTGCTGAGGCAGAACTCATATTTCTTGACTTGACAGGTGCCTGCCGCACGCCGCAGCGAGGGCTTGGTTAGCGAACATCAACACGCCAGGCTGGAGACCAAGCCTCCACCAACGGGTTCGCGAGCAGAGGAAGTGATGTCGGACGCGGCTTGCATTTGTAGTCTGACTGCAATTCGGTGCCAAGTTTCACACCAAAATGCGATCCCCTGACCGCAATTAGCCAGGGCAACGTCAGCGCCCTGCAGGCGATTGATTGTTGATGCGCACCAAGCAATGGTCAAGGGAAGCTTCGCAAATAGGCAGTCCTTTCGCCGGAATGTCGCGGTCGGCGGGCTAAATGGGCTTGCCGAGCAGCGGTGCGCAATGCGGCCGGCGGCTCACGGCAGCCACCGCTCCACGGTCAGTTCTCCGGTCCATGCTGTCGACGAGGTCCGGACCCCACATTCTACCCGACGATGCAAGTGGCGATTGCTAGTTTCGCAGGTGGGGAATGGGTACAATAAGGCTCTCGTAATCATTGGAGGAGGCGACTCATGTCCGAAGCGCTCGATTGTAGCGTCTTAGTCCTAAATCGCTTTTATATGGCTATTCGAGTCATTAACGTCCGTCGCGGATTGACGTTGCTATACCGAGGCTGCGCCGAAGTCATTACGATTGAAGAGGGTCAATACGCCAACTACGATTTCGAATCCTGGTGCGAAGTCAGCCAATTCTATGCCTTGGAAAAACAATCGGGCGAAGATTACATTCAAGCGGTGAACTTCGAGCTGCAAGTGCCGCGGATTGTCAGACTGACGCGTTATGACAAAATCCCAAAGTCGGCGGTGAGATTTAATCGCAAGAACTTGTTTGCTCGCGATGACCACCGCTGCCAATATTGTGGCCAAACACGGCCAGCCAATCAACTCAGCCTGGACCATGTCATTCCCCGCGCGCAGGGAGGCAAAACGACCTGGGAAAACATCGTTTGCAGCTGCATGTCCTGCAATTCACGCAAGGGTGGCCGAACACCATCGCAAGCCGGCATGCACCTGCTGAGCAAGCCCGCCAAGCCGCGCAGCAATCCAGCCATGGCCATTCCTTTGAATGATCCACGTTATGCGAGCTGGAAGACCTTTGTTGACAATGCTCGCGCAGCAACGGCCTGAACAGCGGCCTGACCTGAGAGATGGGCTGGAGGGTTGGCGAACTCCCACACAATTGCGGAATGCTGCCAGTTAACCAAGAGTCGTCTATGCAATTGTTAATTCCTGCTGAAGATTTCTCTGACTGCATTCGTCGGCGCAGCAGCTGTCTAGCTGTTCTATTTGGGATATGCCTGGCCTTTGTTGCCCCAGGCTGCGGCCCAACGACTCCGCCCGCCTCGCAGACAAATGGCCCAGCCAAACCATCATCCGGCGAATTGGCTCTGGCTCCTGCGCCGAAAAAACTGCTTCCGACAACGTTCGGGAAGGTACTACGGCAGGCCCCGATGCGGAGGCGATCGCTATACAAGGCTCTGGGGCCACGGAGATGCGGGCCCCCGAAACGGCAACCGACAAGTCAAAGCTGGCCATGCTCAAGACGAACAAGGGATACATACAATCGACGGGCTGCCGGGATTGCCATGCGGAACAACATGCTTCCTGGCATGAGACTTATCACCGCAGCATGACTCAGGAAGCCACGCCCGAGACTATCCGCGGTCGTTTCGACGGGCAAATGATTTCGGTCGCGGGATACCCCTGCCAGCCCTTCCGAGAGGGCGATCGCTTTTTCGTCTCCCTCGTGCATCCCGCTTGGGAAGAACAGGAATTGGCGGCAGGCCGCGATCCCAGACAGCATGCCCAGCCTCCACCCATCACCTACGAAGTCAACCGCGTTATCGGCTCCCACCACCAGCAGGTTTATCTTTCACGAGCTCCAGACGGTGCCTACCACACCCTGCCGATCGTGTGGCAAATTGCCGAACAGCGGTGGATCACCCGCAAGGCGAGCTTTCTGCTGACTCATCGGGACAGTTTTTACCACATGACGAAACTGTGGAACAACGGCTGCGTCTTCTGCCACAACACGGGACCGGAACCTGGCTTGCAGCAGTCCTATGTCGCCGGCCGCCAACAGTACTCCTGGAACACCCAGGTAGCCGAGTTGGGGATCGCCTGCGAAGCCTGCCACGGACCTGGAGCGGCGCACGCCGAAATGCAGCAGAGCCTTGCGCAGTCGCCCATCTCGCCTGCTGACCTCGCCTCACGAACAGTCTTGACTCCCTCCGCCGCTAAACTGGCCGCTGATGCACAGAGCCAGAGTTTGATTGTCAATCCAGCCAAATTGGACAAGGAGCAGTCGGTGCTGACCTGTGCTCGCTGCCACGGCAAGATGATCGCCAAAGCCGAATTTGACCGCCAGTGCCTGGTGGAGGGCGATTTCTTCCGACCCGGCCAATGGGATTTCGTTGAGCGTTACAACTACCCCACCCGCGATCCGCAGGCCGAGTTCGCAGAAATGAAGGATGGGATGTATTTCTGGGCCGATGGAACGCCGCGGACCACCGCCTTGGAGTACCAGGGCGTATTGCAGTCAGCGTGCTATCAACGCGGCGAGATGACTTGTCTATCCTGCCACAGCATGCACAACAGTCCTCCCAACGACCAGCTGCGATATGGAGACGATCCAGGGCTGGAGGTATCGCTGCAGAATGAGGCGTGTAACCAATGCCATCCACAGTTCAAGGACCCTGTTCAGCTCGAGGCGCATACGCATCATGCGCCAGCCTCCTCAGGCAGCCTGTGCTACAACTGCCACATGCCCTACCAGTCCTATTCGCTGTTGAAGCGCACGCGTAGCCACCGCATCTCCAATCCCAGTCCAAGCCTTACAGCTGAAACGGGAATGCCGAATGCCTGCAATCAGTGCCACGTCGATCAGACATTGCAGTGGGCTAACGAAACGTTGGCCAAATGGCAGGGCGCAGCTCCAACCCAACTCCCCGAACGCTTTCCTGGCCGGTCTCAGACAGTCAGCGATGCGCTAGCAGGCAATGCATTGCAGCGCGCATTGGCCATTGAACAATTGGGGGACTCCGAGAATTTTGCCTTAGCCGCCAGCGCATGGCGGGCCGATATTCTCATCGAATTGTTAGAAGACGAATTCGAAGCCAATCGGCTGTTGGCCTATAGAGCTTTGCAGAAACTAGCTGGCTTTGAAGACTTGCAGTTCGACTACATCGCCCCCGCGGAACAGCGCGCGGTGTCTATTGCCGAAGCCCATAAGCGTTTGTCGGCGACTGATTCGGACAGCAAGCGGGCACGTTTGCAGGCTGTGTTGGGTGGAACCGCCGAGCAAGATCCTGCGGCGCTTATCGATGAACTCGTTCGTCAACGCATTGACGTAGATATGCAAGTGTTGGAATAAGCTAGGCTATTCCGAGCCGGCGTTGCAAGATCGCTTGATGATGCAGCCAGTGGCCAGCCATTAACCAAGCCACCGTGCGCACCGACACGCGACGGCCATCGGCGGTACCCATGCGCGACCAGCACTCTTCGGTCAGGCGTTCCAGCAAACACAGATTGCCCATCCGCAAGGCGCTAAACTCCTCGGCCAACATGGCGGCATTTGCATCCGGGGAGTAATTGCAGGCGGCATAGTGATTCTCATCCCAGCCGGGCAAATCGGTGCTATCGCCAGTGGCAAAACGCAAGGCGCGATAGCCAAACACGCGTTCCGCATCACAGCAATGCTCGATAACGGTGCGAATCGACCAGCTGTAGGGCGGATGCACCTGCGTCCACTGCTCGGCTGCTATGGAACGAATGAATTCCGGTACCGTTTGCTGCTGTTCTCGCAGGGTCGTCAGGATGTTTCCATCCGCAACCTTGGCGACGTAGTCGCGATGATAATCGAAGCACTCGCTATGCGTTGGACGTAGCGTTAAATCCATGAACATCCCCTCAAGCAGGGCGGCGGCCAAATTCAGTTCTCGTGAAATGCAACACTGGTGTTATCGCATAATTTCCAAAACGCACCATTATTCCACTAGCAACTCAGCTGCCATCGCGCGGAGTTGATTAACCATTTCCTGACGACGCTGCACAAATTCCAGATCTGCGGCCGAGGCACGTTTGGCGTCGCGAGTGAGACCAAGCGCAGCGGATGTCAGCTGGTGAACCGTTTCTAAGCCTTGCTCCATCCTCGCCAGCTGAGCACTGTTGGTCGACTGGGGTTGCTGGTCAGCGATTGAAAGCGGTTGCCGGTTCAACTCGGGATATACCTCGGTGGCCATTTCGAGAAACTGCGGATCGAGTTTCCGGAGAGCGTCGAGCGATAAATCGTCAGCTGCCGGCGGCGAGAGGGGAGAGGCATCAGGCAGGGGAAACGGTAGTGTCGGAGGCACATCGGCCGCCGATTGGACTTCGGCCGTCGGCTCATCACGAGCCAGCGGTTGTTCGCCGGAATAATGCTCCACCACGGTCCAAAAAATCATGGCTGCATTCAGTCCCACTGCGCCTAGCAAGCCGATTGCCATGCGTGGAATGGTCATGGAAAATCCCTCGAATGAAGTGGCATCTCTGTCCGTTTCAGTGAGAGTATTGTAGCCATTTATTGGGCGCTGGGTTTAGGTAGGACAACTATGGCTACCACCAGCGCCAACACGTGCAAGCTGGTTGCCAGCAGGAAGGGAGACGCCAGGAATCTGCCAGCTAGCATTGTCGCGAATTGCGGCAGCAAAGATCGAAGTAAAGATCACCGGTCCCACAATCCCGGCCATCCCCATCAGAGAGCTGTTGGCGCCCTGCAATTGCCCTTGTTCACTGGCACTAACCCGTCGGGTCATCAATCCCTGGATAGCCGGCGAAAAATAGCTCACCAAAGAAAACACGGGAATCGCACCCCAAAACATCCAACCACTGTCTGCTAAGCCATAGATGCCGTAACCCAGCGCACCAAATATCAAGGCAATGAACAGCATGCGTCTCTCGCCTAAGACGGATGCAGTGCGGCGGACCACATAGCCCTGCATGAGCACGCCCATCATACCCACCACCATCAAGGTGTAGCCCACGGTCTTGGGGCCCCATTGATAACGATGCCCCGCGTATAGCACGAAGACGCTCGGGAATACTTGATGCGCCAGCTGATACAACAGCAACACGCTTGCCAGCCCCAACAGTTCGGAGTGAGATCGCAACAACTTGAGGGAACCCAGCGGATTTGCCTTGCGCCAGCTGAATTTGGATCGGTTCTCGGGAGCCAAGGATTCTGGCAAAATGAAATAGCCGTAACTCGCATTGAGCAACGTCAGTCCGGCGGCCACCCACAGGGGAATTCGCAGACCGTAATCACCCAGCAATCCCCCAACCGCTGGCCCAACCACAAAGCCAATTCCCCAGGCGGCTCCCAACATGCCGTAGCTGGCCGCCCGCTTTTCGGGCGGAGTAACGTCGGCGATGTAAGCTCCCGCCGTGGAAAAACTGGCTGCCGTAATGCCGGACAACACGCGTCCAATGAACAACCACACAAGATTGGGCGCCAAGGCCATCAGAATATAGTCGAGGCCCAAGCCGAAACAAGAAATCAAAATCACTGGTCGCCGGCCGAAACGGTCCGACAGGGCACCCAGCACTGGTGAGAACAGGAACTGCATCAGAGCCCACACGGCCCCAAACCAGCCCGTGTAGTAGGACGCCAAGGCCGTGTCGCCACCTAGAAACTCCTGCTCAATCAACTTCGGCAACACGGGGATAACCACCCCCAGCGAGAGCACATCCAGGAGCACCGTAATAAAGATAAAGATCAGCGCCGCCTGCTTGGGCTCCCGAAACGAAACACGAGCCGCCGGCGACGGCTCCGTAGATCCCTTTGGCCCAGGCGTTGAATTGTCCGGTGTGGGTTTCAAGAGGCTTTCCCAACGTGCTGCGAATTCAAGGCTGCGAGGGGCAATTCATCGATGCGTAACAAGGGTGCGGCTCAGGCTTCCGTCGAGGTCAATAGCTGAAGCGCCATTTCATATTTGCGGCGAGTTTGCTCGATCACCGAGTCGGGCAGAGCAGGGGGAGGACTCTGTCGGTCCCAATCCGAGGCCATGAGCCACTCGCGCACGAACTGTTTGTCAAAGGACTCCTGGGATTGCCCTGGAGCATAATGCTCTGCCGGCCAAAAGCGCGAGCTATCAGGCGTCAACACTTCGTCGATGAGGATCAGCTGCCCGTTGAAAAAACCCCACTCGAACTTGGTGTCAGCAATCAGCACACCACGGCTCTCGGCCCATTGGCTACCGTTGCGATACACCTCCAGGCTCAGTCTACGCAGTTGTTCGGCCAGCTCGCCGCCGAGTTCATTGGCCATGAATTCAAAGCTCACATTTTCGTCATGACCCGTCTCAGCTTTGGTGGCAGGCGTGAAGATAGGTTCGGGCAGTCTTTCGCATTGCTTCAAGCCGGCCGGAAGGCGAATGCCGCAAACCTCGCCCTTGCGCTGGTATTCGCGCCAGCCAGAGCCCTCCAAGTATCCGCGGACCACACACTCAAAGGGAACGACGCGAGCTTTCTTGGTAAGCATCGTCCGGCCCTCTAATTGCTGGCGTTCCTGGGCCGTACAGGCCAGATCATCGGGCAGCTCGGTAGTGATCAGGTGATGGGCGACTCCCAGGTGATCAAACCAGAAGCGGCTGAGCTGTGTCAGAATGACGCCCTTACCGGGAATACCGCTGGGCAGCACCCAATCAAACGCGCTGATCCGGTCAGAACTCACGATCAGTAGATTTTCGCCCAAGTCATACACATCGCGGACCTTACCCTGCCGCCTAGGATATGGCAAACTTGTGGTGAGAAGCGGTTTTTTTGACTCGACGGTCATGCGATCCCTGGCTGTTGTCGATAGCATCAATGTCCCAAAATGGCGCCCAATTGGCGTTGCTTGATTGAATCTACACCGCTCATGATGTAGATTCGCACCACGAGAATACGATGATTCCCAGGCTTTGTCGCGAAAGTGGCGCTGTCCGGCCAGGCAAGTCTTCGAAAATCGTTTTTTTTCGAATGTCCGAAAGTTGCACGTGAATGGGTGAGCTGCGATTTAAGTTTCCACATGCCGCGCGATGGATCCGCGCGTCTGGAATACGGCTTACATCACAGGCATCGAGGGGATTCCGTGGAAATGCCACCACAAACTGGTCGACGACCAGTTTAGCATCGGGCGCGAGATTGACGAGTCTGGCAAACTCAATATCGTCTGGCCGACACAGGTAGCGGGCAATTTGTGCCTGAGCACAACCAGCCTAAGAGTCTCCGACACCGTCTATTCTCTGCCCGCCGAGATCGCTCGCGGAACGCTCAGTCGTCTGAAGAGCCAAACCGCCGACTGGCAGCGGGTGGGATCTGAAATTGCCCGATGGCTTTTTTCCACTCGCCGAGCAGGCTCTCCATCACCTGCTGCGCGCCTTGACAGCCAAGCAGGACGCGGACGCGGAGTTGGATTCGGCCCAAAAGGCAATTGAATACGCGGTGGAGTCGGCCATCCTGCTGTGCAACGCCTTTGCCAAACAAGCCTTGGAAGCCCGGCGTCAAAGCGAAGGCCGACTGTCAACTTTCCTGGGTCTATCGCTGCCCCCCGAACTGTCGTTGGAGCAAGCAGCGGAGATGGCCTCTGCCTTCAACATGCTGCAGATCAGTCCCGATCTTGGCTCGGTGGAACAGTCGTCGGGCAAACCAGACTTTTCGCTCTTCGATGCCCAAGTGGCTTGCGCAGGTCGAGGAGAGAAAAAGATCTGTATCGGCCCCATCGTCAATTTCCGACGCGGCTGCCTGCCGAAATGGATGGTGCTGCTCGACCAGGATTTTGACAGCATATTGGATACAGCCTGCTCCCATGCGCGGTCGGTCGTGGAGCGATATCGGGGCCGAGTCCATCTGTGGAATTGTGCTGCCGGATCTGAACGCGCCCACCGAGATGGGCTGGACGGACGAAGAAGTGCTGCGCATGGCCGTCTCCATGATCGAAACCGTCCGCCGCTTGGACAAACAGACCCCGGTACTGCTGAGTATAGACCAGCCCTGGAGCGAGTACCTGCGGGATGACGCCAATGGAATTTCTCCGCTGCACTTTGCCGACGCCCTGATTCGGGCGGACCTGGGACTGAGCGGATTGGCTCTGGAAATGAATTTCGACCTTTGGCCGGGTGGCAGTTTTCCCCGTGATCTCTTGGAGATCAGCCGCATCATTGATCGTTGGGCCATGTTAGGTCTGCCGCTGATGGTTATTCTCAGCAGCCCCACGGACGCCAGTCCCGCCCTTTCCGAACAGCGCATTTCCAGTTGGAGCACAGGCAGTTGCGGTGCAGGGCAGACCAGCCCAGCCGTCCTATCGCCGGAAATGATCCTCGGCTTGCTGCTTTCCAAGCCCTCGGTGCATGCCCTGGTGTGGGATCAAGCCACTGACCAGGGCAAGCAGCCTGCGCTCGGCGGCGGGTTGCTCGACGAACAAGGCAAAGCCAAACCCTTGCTCTCCCAAATCGCCGCCCTCCGCAAAAGCTTCTTGCACTGACCACCCATGCTGTAGTTCCGCCTCCAGGTGGCTTGCAGCTCAGCCTTTCAATTGGAAAAGAGCTGATCAAAGCGCCGCCTGAAGGAAGAACTGCGAACACAGGGCTAGCGCGTGGCTAGCTGGGACCAACGACCTTGATGGAGGCGGACTGGCTCTTAAGCGTTCTTTCGGCCACGTTCATGATTTCGTCGGCCGTGACGGCTGCATAGCGACTGAGGACGACGTCCAGCGGTTCATAGCTACGGCGATTCAGCCAGGACTGGCCGAGAGCGAACAGACGATTTCCAGGTCGTTCGTCTGAGAGGATCGAGACTGCTAACAATCTTGTTTCGCGCTAATTCGAATCTCTTTTTCGGTGACTCCATCGCGGAGTGTCGTTTCGATAACGCTCTGCAAAATGGCTTCGTTCTCCTCGGCATCTTCGGGAGCACAGCACAAATAGCCCAGCAAACAACCGCAGTCACTGAACATTTGCGGCCAGATGGCGGCAGTCTCGGCCTTCCCGTGTCGATCAACTCCCAAAACAGACGACTGCCAGAATCATCGGCCAAAATCGAACAAAGCAATCGCAGAGCGTAACGGTCTGGGTGATTGCAGTGCAGGCCGGGCCATACCTGGACTGCGTAATGTTGATGCGTCGATTCCCGCTCGATGATATCCGTGCCGAAATGAAAACTGTGGCTCGACAGCGGGACGCACGATGGACTTGCGCGTGCGGCCATTCGCGACTCAAGTTGGCAACGTCGTCGATGAGTTGTTGTGAATCGATATTGCCGCTGGCGATCAGGAACATATTGTCCTTGGTGTAGCGTTGGCGATGGTACTCGCGCATTTGCGCGACACTCATATCCGACACGCTTGTTTGGGTACCAAGCACACGCGTGGCCAAGGCATGGTCGCCAAAAAACAGTTCTCCGGCACGCTCAAAGGCGCCGTAGGGTGGTTGATCGTCGTACATCGCGATCTCTTCGAGCACGACTTGTTTTTCGGTTTCAAAGTCTTCCTCACGGAGCAGCGGCTGCATGATATCGGTCAGCAGATCGACCGCTTGCGACTGGCACTCGGGCAGTACCGAGGCATAGAAAACGGTTGAGTCCTCGGAAGTGAATGCGTTGGACTGAGCTCCAAGATGATCCAGTTCGCGATTCACATCCTCGGCCGTGCGCCGCTGGGTACCCTTGAAGACCATATGCTCGAGGAAATGGCTCACGCCGGCAACCTCGGGGGTTTCGTCGCGGGCACCGGTACTCACAAACCAACCGATCGAAGCCGTAAAGGCCGTGGGATCGTGTAGGACAATGACCTCCGGCCCATCCTCACCGCTGATGCGTCAATAGCTCCATCTGGCAACTCCAAGGGCTGTGAACCCACTGTCACAAGAGAATAGTTCTTGGGTGTATGTCGGCGAAAATGCATCGAGCAAGCCATCGCAACTCAGAGCATCGACCCTGGCACAGACTTCCTCGCGATCGGGCACGCGTCCCAGATAAAACCAATCGCTGGCAATCTGGCTACTGCGGGCGGCGGAAGACTCCTGCTCGAAAACAAGCGAACTCTTGATGCGATACTTTAATCGTTCCAGTTCATCCGCAGAGATGCCTTGGCCGAGCGATTGAATGGTTTCGATAAGACATGCAGCGTCTCCTCCGCACGGCTGGTGGTCGTGCCGGCATAACACAACACGCTGCCCTGGCCGGCCAGCGAAAAGCAGGTCGCAAATACCGAATACACCAAGCCGCGTTTCTCGCGGACTTCGGAGAACAGACGCGAACTCATGCCATCGCTCAGCACTCCCACCAGGGCCCGGGCTTCGTAGTACTCGGGATCTTCGTAGGACACGCCATCGTAGGCAAGCGCGAGATGCGTTTGGTTGGAGGGATGGTCGACATGCAAGCTTCCATAAGTAGGTCGCAGGGCAGGTAACTCCACCGTCGGAATCCCCTGCCAATCGCCCAATTCACGAGCTACCGTTTGGACGACTTCATCCCAACAGAAATTGCCAGCCACAGCCAAAATGCTGCCGGCGGGTTTGTAATTCTTGGCATGAAACTCCCGAATGTCGGCGATGCCAATCGCCTGCAGCCCCTCTTCAGTTCCCTGCGAGATACGACCGAAGGGCAGCGGAAAACGGAAGCGTTTGAGTTCGCTGAAACAGCGCTGCGAGGGCTCGTCATCCAGCGCCCGCAGATCCTGCATACCCAAAGCCCGGGCGTCCTCAATCTGCCCGGACGGGAATGTGTGGTCTGCGCACCAAGTCGCTATACAGCTCCAGCCCGCGCTGCAAGACCTCACTGGGCATGGCACAACTAAAGGAACTGTGCTTCGTGGTGATTGCACTACTCCGCTCGATGCCATGAAAGTCCAACTCCTCCAGGAATTGGCGGCTATCGAGTTTGCCGCATCCGCGCTGCACCATCTCACTGGTCATGCCCGCCAGGCCATCGAGTCCCAGGGGTTCAAAACAAGTACCAGAGGGCAGCAAGAACGAGAATGCGGATGACCTGAGCCAGGGCATGTATTCACCCAGTAAGACCAAACCGTTATCGAACTGCTGATGGAGCAGTTTGCCCATATTCAATCCTGTCGCCGGAAAGTCTGACGCGCATCTAACTCGAGCGTTGCAGACGCAGAGTTGTTAGTCAGCCTTCTTGGGAGCGCTGGATTTTGAGCTCTCGCCAGCCGAGGACTTCTTCTCTGATTTGGAATCGCTGGACTTCGAATCGCTCGACTTCGAATCGCTAGACTTCGCATCGCTGGGCTTGTCGGCCGCGGCGGCCTTCTTGTAAGAGTCGCTGCGATAGTCCGTTTGGTAGAAACCCGAGCCCTTGAAGACCACCGCCGCGCCCGTGCCCAGCAACCGCCGCAGCTTCAGCTTGCCGCATTCGGGGCACTTCCTCAACTTGGCATCGTTAATGCCTTGGTAGATTTCAAATAGATGCTCGCAAGCGTCGCATTGGTAATCATAGGTTGGCAAAATGCTTGCTCCCGCGGAAATCAAAAGGGTTGTCTACGGAACTAGGGATTGGTGGGGGCAGTGGGTTTGGCCGGGCCAGTGCTGACGATCACGCTGCTCGGTCGAACAACGCGGTCGTGCAGCGTGTAGCCCACGCCGATCTCTTGGGCAACGGTGCCAGCCGCGTGCTCTTGACTGGGTGCCTGGGCAATGGCTTCATGTACGTTCGGGTCAAAGGGATTTCCCAGCGCCTCGACCGGCTTGCAACCAAATTTTGACAGCACGCTGGCCAGCTGTTGGTTGACCATCTTCACACCGGACAACAGCGCCTCCTGGCTGTCGGTAGCGCGACTAGCTGAGTCCATAGCCCGATTCAGGTTATCGACGATCTCCAGCAGCTCGCGCATGAGCGGCAAGTTAGCGTACTTTAATTGCTGCTCGGCATCGCGTTGCATGCGCTTGCGAAAATTTTCCAATTCAGCATGTGCTCGCAGCACCTGCTGCTCGGCTTGGGCCACGCGCTGGTCGCGGTCCAGTGGCTGGTTACCTGCCATGGGCTCGTCAGCCTGCGTGCCCTCGAGCACCTCTTCCATGGCGGAATCAAACTCGCCACCGTGGGTCTGTTGATGCGACTGATCGTCTCGTGGGTCGGTACTCATATTCAGCTCGACTCCTTGGTTTGTTGGAGGGTTTGGCTAGCCTGCTCCTCGCTTCTAAAATACTGCAACACGCGTTCCAGAAATGACTTGCGATGGGGCGTGACATGCTCATTCTCGTGTTCTGCCAGCTGGCGCAAGAGTTCCTCTTGCTTGGCATTCACCTTCTTGGGAATCTCGACGAAGGTGTGTACCAGCAAGTCCCCGCGCATGCCGCTGCGCGGATCCGGCATTCCCTGACCGCGTAGCTGAAAGACCTCGCCGCTTTGCGTGCCGCGTGGAACGTCGATCGTGCGTTTACCGCTGAGGGTCGGAATTTCAATCTGGGTACCCAGCACGGCCTGCGAGTAACTCAGCGGTACCTGCAGGATCAGCTCTGTACCCTCGCGTTTGAAAATCTTGTGAGGCCGCACGCGAATGAAACAGTAAGCGTCTCCGGGGGGGCCACCATCCGGACTGGGCTGTCCCTCTTGGGCCAAACGCACGCGCATGCCATCATCGACGCCACCTGGAATCTGCACCTCCAGGACGACTTCTCGGGGAATGGCACCCGAGCCATCACAATCGTGACAGGGTGAGGTCGTGATCTTGCCATTTCCGCGACACTGTGGACACGTGGTTTGAACGCGTAAAATGCCGGTAGCCTGGACTACCTGGCCCTGTCCGCGACAGCGCGCACAGGTCTGAGGCTCGGAACCTGGTTCGGCACCGCTGCCTTGGCAGGTGCGGCATCGATCGTGTCGTGTGAGCGAGACCTGCTTGGTGCAGCCAGCTGCGGCCTCTTCCAATTCCAGTGTCACATCGCAGCGGACATCGGCCCCGCGTCGCACTCGGTTCCGCTGGGAACGACCACCGAAAAAGTCCTCGAAAATCGTGCCGCCGAAGATATCTCCAAAGGCTTCGAAGATATCGTCTGGGGTCCCTGGATTGCCCTTCCACGCCAGCATGACCAAAGTGGTCGTAGCGAGCACGCTTCTGCTCGTCACTAATCACCTCGTAGGCTTCGGCACATTCCTTAAACCTGGCGACGGCCTGCTCATCATGCGGATTGCTGTCCGGATGATACTTGATTGCCAAGCTGCGGTAGGCCTTGGCAATTTCTGTCGAGGTAGCCGTGCGGGCGACACCGAGGACTTCGTAATAGTCTCGCTTGGTTGAGGCCATGAGCGTGAATTTCTACCTATAGTAACAGGCTGTGGCTGCGATTTTGACTCGCTGCCCCAACCGCTTGCGCCGCCGGCAGCCCCAGATATATTCAGGAGGCCGACTAGCGGCAAGGAATCTGGAAAAAAGGCCACCCTCAAAAGAGAGCGGCCTCAGGAGATTTCCAAGTACATAGACCCGAGTTTAAGACACAGCGCCTTCGTCACGCTGCTTTTGCTTGTCTTCCTTGTCATAGTTCGTCACCAACGCCTCGGTCGTCAGCAACAATCCGGCAATACTACCCGCATTGGCCAATGCCGTTCTGGTAACCTTGACCGGATCGATAATACCCGACTTGAGCATATCGACGTACTGTCCGCTTGATTGGCGTCATAACCGGTGGCCAGTGGCTTTTGGCGAACTTCGTCCGCCACGACCGAACCGTCGATACCCGCATTATCGACAATCTGACGCAAAGGAGCCGACAGGGAACGCAGCACGATTTGAGCACCGATCTTCTCGTCACCCTTGCACTTGCTCATCACCGCTTCGACCGCTTCCGAACAACGAATCAGGGCCACGCCGCCACCGGGCACAATCCCTTCCTCCATCGCTGCTCGCGTGGCATGCAAGGCATCCTCGACGCGGGCCTTCTTCTGCTTCATGTCCGCTTCCGTTTCAGCACCGACGCTGATGACAGCCACGCCACCGGCCAGCTTGGCCAGTCGCTCCTGCAGTTTCTCGCGGTCGTACTCGCTGTCGGTCTGCTCGATTTGAGCGCGAATCTGGGCCACGCGCTGATCGATTGTCTTGCGATCTCCGCCGCCTTCGACAATCGTGGTATTGCCCTTCTCGACAACCAGTTTCTTGGCCCGACCCAGCTGATCGAGCGAGATCTTTTCCAGCTGGATACCTAGATCTTCGCTGATGAATGTACCGCCCGTCAGGGTAGCGATATCACCCATCATAGCCTTGCGGCGATCGCCAAAGCCGGGAGCCTTGACGGCACACACATTGAGCGTCCCACGCAGCTTGTTGACGACCAACAGGGTCAAGGCTTCTGCGTCGACATCTTCGGCAATGATCAACAGCGGCTCGTCCGCTTTGGCTGGCCTTTTCCAGGACCGGTACCAAGTCGCGGATGTTGCTGACCTTCTTCTCGTACAACAGCACCAGTGCATCATTGAAGGTGCAGGTCATGTTGCCTGGATCGGTGATGAAATAGGGCGAAATGTAGCCCTTGTCGAACTGCATGCCATCCACGTACTCGACAGTCGTTTCGGCCGTCTTGCCTTCTTCAACGGTGATCACGCCATCCTTGCCAACCCGCTCGAGAGCTTCGGCCAGCAAATCGCCAATGTCCATGTCACTGTTGGCGCTGATCGCCCCAACGTGGGCCACCTGCTGACGATCGCTGACAGGCTTGCCGATCTCGTGCAATCGCTCCACCGCTGCTTCGACGGCCTTTTCAATACCGCGACGAATCGCCGCCGGATTGCTGCCCGCAACAATATTTCGCAAGCCCTCTTTGAAGATGGCCCGAGCCAAAACGGTGGCTGTGGTCGTGCCATCACCAGCCAAATCGCTGGTCTTCTGAGCCACTTCCACCACCAGCTTGGCACCCATATTCTCGAAGCGATCTTCGAGTTCGATTTCCTTGGCTACCGTCACACCGTCCTTGGTAACCGTCGGTCCGCCAAAGCTCTTGTCAATGATCACGTTGCGACCCGTTGGCCCCATCGTAACCGCCACGGCATTCGCCAGTTTCTCGACGCCCTGCAACATCCGCGAGCGTGCGTGATCTTCAAACATCAGCTGTTTAGCCACGCTATTGATCCTTAATTCTTGAGGTCTTGTTTATTGGTTGAAAGGTTATGGACATCAATTGGAAGTCTAGCGAACTAGGCCACAACCTTTGCCAAAATATCGCTTTCACGAAGAATCTTCACTTCGTCGACCGTCGACCTCCATATCGCTGCCGCCGTACTTGCCGTAAATCACGACATCACCCACAGCCACCGACAGCGTGCCGCGATTGCCACTATCCAGCAACGTCCTGGACCGATGGCAACCACCGTACCGCGCTGCGGCTTTTCCTGGGCCGAGTCGGGCAGCACGATACCGCCGGCAGTGGTCTCTTCAGCTTCCTCTGGCTTGACAACAACACGATCATCCAATGGACGAATCTTTAGCTTTGCCATTTTTTAATTTCCTGAGATTTAAGTTGAGTTTCAATTGCAAATGTATCGATGACTGTCGCGACCAGATGGCTTACATCATGCCGCCCATGCCACCCATGCCGCCCATGCCACCCATGCCGCCCATGGGATCCATGCCGCCCATGCCACCCATGCCGTGATCATGGTGATCGTGACCACCCTCTTCTTCCTCTTGCGGGAATGTCGGTGATCAGCGATTCGGTGGTCAGCAGCAGCGAAGCAACGCTGGCAGCATTCTGCAGTGCGGTCCGCACAACCTTGGCTGGATCGATAATGCCCGCCGCCACCATGTCGGTGTAGGTGTCGGTATTGGCATCGTAGCCTTCGGTCTTGCCCTTTTGATGACGAACGCGATTGACGACAACCGCCCCATCGACGCCGGCGTTGTTGGCGATGGCTCGCAGCGGATAATCGAGCACATTGCCGATGATGTTGGCGCCCATGCGCTCGTCACCTTCGAGCTCGAGCTTCTTGACAAGCGGCTCGCAGCGAATCAAGGCCACACCACCACCAGGCACGATACCTTCGTGCAGGGCGGCCTGAGTAGCGGCCTTGGCGTCGTCCAGCAGCGCCTTGCGCTCCTTCATTTCGGTCTCGGTCGCGGCACCCACCGAAATCTGGGCAACGCCACCGGCCAGCTTGGCCAGCCGCTCTTGCAGCTTTTCCCGATCGTAGTCGCTGTCGGTGTTCTCGATCTCGCGACGAATCTGATCGGCACGCCCGGCGATGGCTTCCTTCTTGCCGGCTCCGCTAACAATGATCGTTTGTTCGCTGGTGATGCGAACCTTCTTGGCACGCCCCAGATCGGAGAGCTTGACACTTTCCAGATCGATGCCCAGATCCTTGAAAATCGCTTGCCCGCCGGTCAAGACGGCCAAGTCACCCATGATTGCCTTGCGACGATCGCCGTAGCCGGGCGCCTTGACGGCACACACACTGAGAATGCCGCGCATCTTATTGACAACCAGCGTTGCCAAGGCCTCGCCTTCGACATCCTCGGCGATAATCAACAACGGCTTCTTGGCCTTGCTGGTCGCTTCCAGCAGTGGAATCAGCTTCTTGTTGGAGCTGATCTTTTCTTCGAACAGCAGGATGTGACAATCATCCAACTCGACAGCAACTTCGTCTGCATTGGTCACAAAGTGCGGCGACAGGAAGCCGCGATCGAACTGCATACCCTCGACAACCTCGACAGTCGTCTCACTGCTACGCCCCTCTTCGACCGTGATCACACCATCCTTGCCAACCTTCAGGAAGGCATCGGCCAGAACGTCTCCAATCGCCGGATCATTATTGCCGGCGATCGTGGCAACCTGCTTGATTTCCTTCTTGCTCTTTTCATCGATCTTGATCGACATCTTGGTTAGCGCCTCCGAGACAGCATCGACTGCCTTGGCAATACCGCGAGAAAGAGCCATCGGATCCGCGCCGGCGGCGATCATCTTCAAGCCCTCGCGAAAGATTGCCTCAGCCAGCACCGTGGCCGTAGTCGTGCCGTCGCCAGCGACATCATTGGTCTTGCTGGCGGCTTCCTTGACCAACTGAGCCCCCAGATTCTCGAATGGATCGTCCAGCTCAATATCCTCCGCCACCGTCACTCCGTCCTTGGTCACCTTGGGTGAGCCCCAACCCTTGTCCAAGCACCGCGTTGCGGCCACGGGGACCCAACGTACTGCGCACTGCACGAGCCAATTTCGAAACGCCCGACAGCAGCGGCTGCCGCGCTTCGTCATTAAAAACCATCTGTTTTGCCACGTTCAATATCCTCCGATGTGGATTGAGAATTCTATGATCACGCGATCGAATTCGAAAATTCGGGTAGACTTGCGGTATTGGAGCCACAACTGCAGCAGAGCCGCCCTGGAAAATCGTCGGGAGCTTCTCACCGCGAGGCAGCCACGCCTCAGCACTGAACCACCCCCCCCAGCGACGCCGAAGCCAATCGGCTTGCCCAGCTGGGACAGTCTGGCAGCTACAACAGTTGGTTGGCTCGCAATGCAAACATCGTGCCACACATTTGCAGAAGCTGGTGAGGACCGCTCATACTTCGGACTTTGCTTGATTTCCAAGACTCCCGAAGGGCAATCCTTACCAGGAGAGAGGCTTGCCATTTTGACAGGCGCACAAGGCTGCTTGTCGAGCTCGCCCTAGCCATATCCTGCTGCTAATCAATACTCCTTCGTCAGGCCACCCGGCGACGGCCGACCGTAACCCTCAGAGAACCATCCTTGGAAGCTGACGCGACAAGCCCCGACTTCAACCCCTATTCGCCCCCTGCGGCAGTGGGCAAATTGCCGGTCGATTCCGAGTCGGAGCCTCCTCCGTTTCGGCCTCGGAGCTGGCTTAAATCTTTCGGCCTGTGGACGCTCGTGTGCAGTGTGAGCGCGATCCCCAGTTTCGCTTGGGGAATCTGGTCGATTGCCACAGATCAGGCTTTGGCCATGATTTTTGGGGTAATGATCTTCATTTTGCTCTATACGGTGGGTGACCAAGTCACGCAAAACAAGAGCTGGCGCCGCAACCAATCGCTACGATTGACCTTCAAAATCGGCTATGTGACGCGCATGATTGTCTCGATTATTTTTCCAATTGGCGGCTTCCTGGATATGTTCTGCGGTATTATTTCTGTTTCAGCCGTTGGTGCCTTGGTGAATGTCAGTCCCGGTTTTGAGTCCGGCACAGATGGAGCCAACTTTCTGGCAACGCTGATGATCACTTTGGTCCAAGGCTGTCTGCTGAACATCGTGTTAGCTGGTTTCATGCTGGTGGTGTTCGGCATCGTGCTCTTGGTGCACCGCGGCCAAACTGGCAGCATCCCGCCCTAGCTGCGTCGTTCCTGTTGGCCTAGCCAAGATGTGGCGGCAGGTAGAGAATAGGAACTCGCTAACCTCGCCGACACCCAGCAAGTCGAGAATGATTACGTGGATCGAAGATTTCTAACGTGGTTGATGCTGACCACCGCCCTGTGCTTTTTGTATATCAGCATGCGGCAGCAGCCTCCACCCAAGCCAGCCGCGGAAGCACCACAGCAGTTGGCGGAAAACGAAGATCCGCTGCTGCGCGACGCGGTGCCCGCTGGCAAAGAAGCCGTTCAGGGAGAGCTGAGCGCTCCACCCGGCGACGATTTGGCCGCTGACCCCGCTGACCCCCAGCCTGCAGTCGACCGTGCCGATCCGCAAAGTCCGCAGTCGCCAATGTTCGAAAGCCGGGCGGTGACCCTCGGCTCAATGGATCCGGCACAGGGTTTTCATCTTCTGGTAACCCTAACGTCCAAGGGTGCGGGCGTTGAAAGAGCCGAGTTGGTGGAACAGGCCAAACCGGGGAGCTATCGCTATCGCGCTCTCGAGCACGAGGGGGGCTACCTGGGCTACCTGGGACTGACAGAAGCCCTAAACGGTCTGCGGGTGCGCACCGTGCCGGATGGTTCACCAGCCAGCTTGGCGACTTCGCCGCAGGTGGCCGGAGGTCTACAGGTCGACGATGTCCTGCTCGAGTTTGACGGCCAGTCGCTCAACTCCTTAACAGCCTTTGAGGCGGCTTTGGAGAAGACCAAACCGGGCCAGCGTGCGGATGTGGTCGTGCAGCGGCCGGCGGCGGGCGGTCAGACGCAGAGCCTGACCTTTAGCGTCAATCTAGCGGAGGCTCCGTTGGATATCGTCCGCATGCAACCCTTTCTGTCTGAGACGGTCGTCGGCAACTTATCCCAACCCAGTCTCCGCACCAGCTTGGGCTCCTTGGGCGGTACCAACATTCCGGTTGGCAGGTCGGCCTTGCCGGCCTTGCGTGAGACGATGGACATGGATTGGGAAACGCGACCTCTTGAGGTCCAGGGTGGCCAGGGCGTCGAATTTCGCATGCCCCTAGATAGCTTTCTGTCCGCTTCCGGAAGACCCTCAAAACTGGACTTGGTCAAACGCTATCGACTGGTACCCGCCGGGGGAGACGCGGACGGATATCTGTTGGACCTGGAAACCACCATTGTGAATCGCAATGAAGAGGTAGTCACAGCCTCCTTTCGCCAAGAGGGGCTGGCTGGGCTAACTCTCGAGGGCTGGTGGTACTCGGTGAAAATCAGCCCATCCTTCTTCAGTGGTGCGGGCAGCCGCGATGTGGCCTACGCCAACGAAATTCCCGACAGCCATACGCTGGCTAACACCCGCCAGATTTACTCTCGCGCCCAGTCCACACCACGCGAACCCGATACCGTGCTGTTTTCCGAAAGCGAGCCGCTCAATACCCGCAACCTGAAATATATCGGACTCGATGCGCAGTATTTCAATGCCTCGATCCTGCCTCATCCCGAGCAACCCGCTGCGCTAGACGATCTGCGCCAGGCCGGTGCCGAAGCCGTGGCTGACGTCAGCGAGATCCCCAAAGCGAAGAGCCAGGCAACCAATACCTCATTCTGGTTCGATACCCAGGAGCAGGCCATTCCGGCCGACGGCGGCCAGGTCAGCCAACGCTACCAGATTTTCATGGGTCCCAAAGATGCGGATATCCTGGCCGCCCACGGTCTGGGTGAGACCATCGAGTACGGCTGGTTTCCATTGATTGCCAAACCCTTGTCGGCCGTGCTCCATTTTTTCCACTCGATTGTGCGCAATTATGGACTGGCCATCGTCATGCTGACGGTCTGCGTGCGAGGCGCCATGTTCCCCTTGGGCCGCAAGGCGGCCATGAACGCCCAAAAAATGCAGGAGCTCCAGCCGCAGTTGGCGGAAATCAACGCCAAGTACAAAGACAACATGGAAAAGCGGGCCAAGGCCATGCAGCAGTTGTACGCCGAGCACAACTTTAAACCCTTGGCCGGCTGTCTGCCGATGTTTATTCAACTGCCGATTTTCATTGGCCTCTATCGCTGCCTGAGCGTCGACATCTCGCTGCGCCAAGCCCCGCTCATCCCCGGTCTATCCTGGTGCTCCAACCTGGCTGGTCCTGACCAATTGTTGAATTGGAGCAGTTGGATGCCAGAGTTTATCGCCGGTCGCGGATCGGGCTGGTTGGGCCCGTACTTCAACATCCTGCCGATGGTCACGGTGGGACTGTTCCTGCTGCAGCAGAAAATGCTGATGCCCAAGGCGACCGACGAACAAACGCGGATGACCCAAAACATGATGCAAGTCATGACCGTCTTCATGGGCGTCTTGTTCTTCAAAGTGCCCAGTGGCTTGTGCATCTACTTCATTACCTCCAGCCTGTGGTCGCTGATCGAGCGCAAGTTGATCAAGCGGATTACACCCAAGACGGCATTAGCTTCCTCCGCTGCAAACGCTAGCCAGCTTGCGGAAGCGGAACGTCCCAAGCCCGCCAATCGCCGCACGTCGCGAACCGTCGGCTGACAAGCCCAAGACGCGTTTCCAGGAGATGGTCGATATCCTGGAAAAACCTGCAGTCAAGTCTTCCACTCAACGCGGCTCCCGGAAGCAGAAGAAGCGACGGAACTAATGATCAGCCTGTTTGAACTGCTGAAGATTGGTGTCGGTCCGAGCAGTTCGCACACCGTTGGTCCCATGCTGGCTGGGCTGCGATTTGCACGAGCCTTGCTCGATATGGATGCAACTGCGAGTGTTGCCCGTATCCAAATTGATTTATATGGGTCGCTGGCTTTGACAGGTGTTGGGCATCGCACCGACCGAGCCGTTATCGCCGGACTGAGCGGAGCTCATCCGACCAGCGTGATCCCCGAGTCCATCGATCCCCTGTTTGAAGAGGTATCGCAGACCCATCAGCTGCGTTGGCTAGATCGATTCCCGATTGCATTCGACTTCACCACGGACTTGCTCTTCCATCGCGACGAATTTCTGATTCAGCATCCCAACGGACTGCGCTTCACCGCCTACAACTCTCACCAACAACCGCTCTTGTCGCGGGCTTACTTCTCAATTGGCGGAGGTTTTGTTGTTGACGAAGCGGAGCTGGCTGGCAACCAGGCCAATGCCATGCAGGCTGCGCCTGTTCGCTTCCCCTTTGAATCGGCGGACCAACTGTTGCACATCTGTGAGACAGAAAACATGAGCGTCGCCCAGGTCGTGCATGCCAACGAACTCAGTTTTCATGGGCCAGCAGAGATCGAGGCTGGCTTGGATTTGATCTGGGCCACCATGCGCGAGTGCATTGCGGCCGGCTGCCAACATCAGGGAATCCTGCCAGGAGGTTTGAATATCCCCCGTCGTGCACCGGGCATCTTTGAAAAATTGAATGCCAATCCGCATTCCGAATTGACTGGCTGCCTAACGGATCCCTTGATGCATATGGACTGGGTTACCCTTTTCGCCCTGGCGGTAAACGAGGAAAATGCAGCCGGCGGGCGGGTGGTGACCGCGCCAACCAATGGTGCGGCTGGCGTGATCCCAGCCGTGCTGTGTTACTTCGACCGCTTTGTTTCCACCGCCAAGCAATATCAAGCAGCAGCCCGACAGTCCGCCATCCACGAGTTTCTTAAAACCGCGTCGGCTATCGGCATGCTGTACAAACGCAATGCGTCCCTGTCGGCCGCGGAGATGGGCTGCCAGGGTGAAGTGGGAGTCGCCTGCTCGATGGCCGCTGGTGGCCTGGCGGCCGTCATGGGCGGTACGCCACGCCAAATTGAGAATGCGGCGGAAATTGGAATGGAACACAATCTAGGTTTGACCTGCGATCCGGTCGCCGGCCTGGTGCAAGTTCCCTGTATCGAGCGAAATGCAATGGGAGCAGTCAAGGCCATCAACGCTGCCCGCCTGGCCGTGCTGTACGGCGACGGCCGACATCGCGTCTCCCTGGATAAAGTCATCGAGACCATGCGACAAACGGGAGTCGACATGCAAAGCAAATACAAAGAAACCAGCCTCGGCGGATTGGCATTGAATGTGGTCAATTGCTAGCCAATGCAATTCCATTGAATGGAATGCAATCACTCCCAACGCCCACAGGATTCCTACCGCCAGCCGGCTTTCTCACTATCTAGCCTATCTTCGCTTGCCACCGCTGCAGGGGTTTTCTAGTATTCGAGGCGAATAGCAACGTAGCCTCCATGGATTTCCTGGCAAGACTCAAGGATGAACGACGAAGCCATGCACCAATCACAACGCCCCCCGGTGAGCATCCATTGCCGTCAGCGAGTTCTATGGAGGCTATTATGCCCCGCGATCCTTCCACTGGCACTCCTTGGTTGCCGCGGTCCATGGCACGTGGCTTCCCATTCCGAGCCTAGCTTTGATCAGCTGCTGGAAATCGAGCAAGCCCAGGAGTCTCACGCCCGTCCAGATCTGATGTCGCAACTCAAGCGGCCAGGCCCGCGGAAGGTTGAGACGTCCAAGGCATCGGCAGCCTCGCGTCATCAACAAGATTCGGAAACAGCTGAGCTCGAAAGTGCTACGGCAGCCGAGCGCGAGTTGCTCAACAGGACGCAGCAGGCGCTGGCTGCGGGCCACGGCGACGGCGGGGCCGCAGTGGTTAGCAGTGACTCCCCCCGACTCTTGCACTACAGCCTGTCCGATGACGACTCGGCCTCGGACAAACAAGCTGGCACGGCCGGCGACAGCTATAACTTGAACGACATGCAGCCCGACGGCATCGAGTTCAATCTTAGCGATAGCCAAAGCTCGGCGGATCGCCCTCTTGAATCGGCTCGGCCGACGGAGAAGTTGGGCGGCAACCCGTCTCCCAAATCCTCGCGACGCGGCGAGCTGCAAGCTGGGTCAAGAGTTGCACCTGCGGACCACCAACAAACGGATAACATTTCTAGGCAAGATCCTGCAGGTTCGGCCGCAATGCCCGGGACGATTGCCAGCGAATCCAGCAAGCTGGAGGCTACCGCGCAGACCGCCAGTTTCGCTGTCCATGCCAGCCCCAGGGAGTCCTTAGAGCTGACCTGGGAGGAGCATATTCGCCAGGCGATCCAGCAGTTGTCTGCCGAAGAGAGCAGCTCGCTCGAGCCTGCTCTGCAAGCCAAGCAAGCCGCCATCGCACGGTTGTTGAATTTGACCCTGGGTGAGCTCGAATCGGCGATGGAACCCATCGATGGATTGCAAGCGAATGAGCAGGATTATTTCCGCTATCAGTTTAAGGCCTTGCATGATGCACTGGACCCTCAAGGCAATCCGGTCGCCAGCCGGCGATGGTCATTGGCCATGCTCAGTCAGCGCAAGGCCCACCAACACTTGGCGGCCATCAGCAATTTAGAAGTCAACAACGCTGCCTTCTGCACGGCCGTGGAGAGCTTTGGCGTGGTCAGCAAATTCGAGAATACCAAATTCAAAGCAGACGAGGAATTGCTGCTGTACTGCGAGCTGGACAATTTTGTTAGCGAAGCTGTCAAAGATGGTTTTGAAACGCAGCTGCAAGGAAACTATGAGATCATTGATTCCAGTGGACGTCGGATCGCCGATCAACTGCTGCCAATGGACTCGCACATCTGTCGCAACCAGCTGCGCGATTACTTTATCGCATACCGCATCTACATGCCACAGAAGGTCGCGCCCGGCTCTTACACTCTCAAACTGGCCATTGAAGACATGAAGGGCCGCAAGTTCGGGCAAGCCGAATTGCCCTTTGAGATTATCCGGTAGTTTGAACGGCGCTGAGCAAACGTTGCAAGACTTGCATGGGTAGTCCAACGACATTGTCCGATGTCCCGGAAACCAGCTTGAGCCAAGGGTGTCCGTCCTGATAGCCAAAGGCACCGGACTTACCGACCCAAGCCTCGCTATCCAGGTACTCCTCGATCTGCGCCTCGCTCAATTCCGACATGTGCAGCACACTCTTGGCAACTTCGACCAGCGGTTCACCGTCTGGCACACTCCACACGCATAGGCCGCTATAAACCGCATGTTGACGGCCGCTCAACAGCCGCAACATCTCCTCCGCATGCCGCCTATCTTCGGGCTTGCCTAACACGCGGCCCATGACATCCGCCAGCGTGTCGCAGGCGATGAGGATTGCCTGGCCTTGAACGCGGGGCGCGACATCCGCCGCTTTTTGAAATGCCAAGCGAGCCACTAATTCGGGCGTCGACTCGCGTGAGCAGATGCCGCATTCGGCAGTTTCGCTGGGCAGCAGGATCTCAAATTGATAGCCCGCCGCCGACAGCAATTCGCGGCGTCTTGGCGATTGGCTGGCTAAGATCAATCTCATCGTGTTCTACATCCTGAGATTGGGTGCAATAAGACTGGGTGCATGGCACGCTTGATCGGCCGGCCATTTCTGCACCGTGCCCCCGAAAAATGGACTAACAGGATTTGGCGCTGAACCCAAGGGACTTGACGTTAACAGTAATTCCATTCAGGCAAACGGAGGCGGATCTCCGCTGGGTGGAAACGGGGGCGGGAACCCGCCTGGAGGCTGCATGCGTTGTCGCAGTTGTTCCCACGTTCCCTTGAGGCTGTCGTATAGCCGCGGGATTTGGCCAGCCGCCAAAAAGACCCGTGCGCTGACCGCCGAATGTGGATAAAAGTTAGTGATGAAATCAAAACTGAATTCATGTGGGCCGTGCCCAATCATGACGGCGTTGGCATAAGCACCGCTGAGCAGTTCGTCGCGAATCTTCAAATCGTCGTAGATTTCTTGCGCCGATGCCTGGCGAGCACCCGAGTTTGGAGTATTCGGTGCATTGCCCGTCTCGGCGGGGCTAACCTGGCTGGGTGTAGGATCTGCTTTGGGCGCATCATTTGGCTGGATCGGGTTGCCACCGCCGCTGGCCCCTCCACTGCCAGCTCCAGCCTTCATCGTCAGATCCGGCTGGGCGGCCGATTGTTCTTGGTTCTCGCCCAGATTCGATGGCTGATGGGCTGCCTGGCCGGCGGCTGAGGCACCGGCTTTGGGGCTGGTCGAAGCGCTGGGCAAGCCTGGGGTTAGCGGCAATTCTCCCCAGCGTCCGCGATACAAATCCATGTTGCGATGCAGGGCGTCAACCAATTGTGGCAGGACATTGTGTGGCATCACGATACGGGCCACAATCTGGTGAGGCCGCCCCAAATTCTGGACGAAATCCAGGATGAATTCTGTCTGGGCAGTCATCACAATGACCCCCGTGCTGAAGGCACCCCCTGAAACATGCTCGGGCACGCGAGCTCGAATGGGCTGTTCGGAGGGATCGGGCCGATCGGCGGGATGATAGTTGGTCATGTGCTCAGTCTGCAAAAGGATCTACTGGCTCGAGCGTTTCTTGATTTGCGTCTTGCTCTTCGCGGACCCGCGGCGGAAGGGCCACGCGTACCAGCATGATGTCGCGCGTACACTGCACTAGATTCAAACCGAAAATCGCGCTGGCGCACAGGGTAACGATGACAAATGTCGCCCCGAGGTCCAACGAAAACCTGTGATTGACCTCGAAGATCGTCAAATAAATATTGAAAGACTGGTGCCAGGCAAAGTCGAATTCACGGTAGTCATTCAGATAGAAAGCCAGCATCCAGGGAATCAGATGAGCCATCAATAAAATGACAATCATCAAGGCAAAGGCCCCCAACATACGCGCCGGAAAAAAGCGAGCGAGGGCCAGCATCAGCAAGCGATTGATGCCGACGTAAATCACCACATAGCAGAACAGCAGGTAGGCGGTGGCGGCAATGGCCGCATTGCCACTCAGGTTATTCAGGTAGACAGCATAGAAGAACTCAAAGCTGGCCATCGTCAGCCCCACGGCGCCGAAAGCTGCCACCAGGTAGACATACCCCAGGCCGGCCCCCGGGTAAAACCACGATAGGAGCACGCGTCCCAAGAAGGTCTTGGGCAGCGTCCGCTGGGCCCGCTGCGAGATGATGCCCCGTTCGCCGGTGATCAATGCCCCGATTGCCATACAAAACACAAACATGCTGACGAGCAGCCCGATCGCAACGTCGGAATCCTCGCTGGCGCACAAGAGCATCAACATCCAAAACAAAAACAAACTC
This sequence comes from Pirellulaceae bacterium, assembly GCA_963707245.1. GTDB lineage: Bacteria > Planctomycetota > Planctomycetia > Pirellulales > Pirellulaceae > Aureliella. The sequence goes on along the minus strand of CAVPPY010000028.1, from coordinate 12,624 downwards.
ATCAATCCCAGGATCCACCAGCGAAGGGACGTCGAGTGATTCTCACTGGGAAAGTCAATTGCCGAGGCAGCCGCGCGCAGCACCAGCGAAATGGCCAGAGCTGACCATGGTCACCGCAGCGAAGAGAGCCACGTAGATTTCCCTCGGCGGATTATCAAAGGCGTCAAATCCCTCATCGATTATCAATGCCGTCCAGCCAAAGAAAGCAACCAACAAGCCCGACAGCACCAACACGCTGACACCGGTTTGGGCCATTCTCGTTTTGCAAATTGACGCCAGCAGCAATGCCAGGGCGGTCTCGGAAACGGAATACAGCACCGTTAGCCCCAGCAGGAATGCGATCGAAAACAAGCTCACCCCGCGCAGCAAATAGGTCAACACGATGCACGGCGCCAGGGCAGACAGATACAGCAGGATCTGCACGCAGGCCGAAGCCATCTTGCCGTAGATGATCTGGTAGGAACTGAGCGCAGAGATACTCAGCAATTCAAAAGTACTATCTTCCGTTTCGGCGGTCAGCGAACGGAACGCACTGAAGGGAATAATGACCATCAGCGGCACTGCCAGAATGCAGAAAAAGCCAGCCAACAGGGCCAGGCCGCCGGGCATATAGAATATCCGCGGAACCATGAGTGAAATGGCGAGCAGTGTCCAGCCCACCGCGGCGACCAGTGTCAGGCCATAGCTGATGGTGAACTGCTTGCTTTTTAGCGACTGGCGAACCTCTTTGACGACGATGGGATTGATGCGTTCGCTGGCCCACACCCACATGCGTTCCCAGCCACCCTCGGGCAGTTCGCAGATGCGATTCTGTACTCGGCTCCCAGCCGCTGGAGCGTCAGCCCGTTGTTCGATGCCCGACAGTGTAGCTCGACTCACTGCACAGCTCCCGTAGTAATCTGCAGAAACACATCTTCCAGAGAGCGGCTTTCGGTGGCGTATTCCAGGATGGGAAAGCCTGCCCCGACGATGGCACTCAGCAGGGCAGCTTGCGGAGCCTCCGTGGCGTCATCGAATTGAAAGCGTACGCAGCGGTCCATCGCCTGGATGTGCGACACATTGGGCTTGCCCTCCAACCAGGCTCCCAATTCCTGACCTCGGTCGATCAGCGACACAATCACATCGATATGCGGCCGCAGCCTGGCTTTGATGTCTGCCACGGTGCCACTGACAACCAGACTGCCACATTCGATGATCCCGATTGCATCGCACATCTCCCCCAATTCCGTCAGGATGTGCGAGGAGACGAGCAGCGCCTTGCCCTCCGCTGCCAAGCCACGGATCATGTGCCGCAGTTCGATGCGTGCCCGCGGATCCAGACCATTGGCTGGCTCATCGAGAATCAACACGGCCGGATCATGGATCATGGCCCGTCCCAAGCACAATCGCTGGCGCATACCTTTTGACAATCCGCGAATCGGTTTCTCCGCGATCTTATCCAATCCCGTATACGCCAGCGTGTGGCGCAATGCCTGGGTACGTTCGCGGCCGATGATGCCATAGGCGCGGGCGAAGAAATCCAGGTATTCCACACAGTTCATGTTGGGATAGGTACCAAAACTGTCAGGCATGAATCCCAATCGTTTGCGCACGCGATCGGGGTCGTTGATGACGGAGAATCCATCCACCAACGCATCGCCGTAGTCCGGCAAATCGAGCGTCGACAGGATGCGCATGCTGGTCGTCTTGCCCGCGCCATTGGGACCGATGTAGCCGAAGACCTGCCCCGCCTCGACCTCAAAGGAAACATCATTAACCGCCCGGGTCTTTCCAAAGCTGCGAAACACGCGACGCAGCTGAATCATGGGGTGATTGGCCTGAGCTACCATGGCTGGACCCCCGTCACGATGTGCAAACTCTCATCGACCTGACCTCGAATCGGCACGACCACGCGTTCGTCCTCAGTGCGCACGACGGCAAAGCCAAAGGCCGGCATTGCCAAGTGGTCGGATACATGACTGTCCATGACTGTATTCAAGATATCCATGGTGTTATTGTTTTGGGCCGCGCGGCCCAGACCGCGCCGAGAACCGAGGTTGAGCATGGGACCACCAATCCGCAACTCCGGTGGCGAGTCTGGCTTAAAGGCTTCAAAGACCCGCGCCGCATTGGCGCCGACCGTTACCCGCTCGCGGGCAGACACGATTTGCACATCGCCGGCAGCCAGCTCCTCGCATAAATAATAATCGTCTCCCGCTCCGCGAAGAGCCACCAGGGGCAGACGGGATTGCGTTAGATTGCGAACGCGGACCTGTGTTGAACCGGCAGGCTCAATAGAAATCGGCATTTTCATATTCTCAGCCGGATAGCCGACCAGTAATTGCTGCTGTTGTCGGGCTCTCAGCCAGCCGCGCCAGGTTTGCTTGTCGGTCAGCTGAACGGAGTACGCCACGCCGCTGCGCGGGCTGATACTATTCGCATAGCGATTGTCCTCGGCCATTACAGCCCGCGCATAGGTCTGCAATGCAAAGCTGAGGCCCTCGCGTGGCGGCAAACCACTGAAGTAATTCTGCCGCGACCAGACGAAGCCTTGTTTGGTCGCAGGATCCAAGCACTGCACGGAGACGACGCGAATATTGGTGCTGAAGCCCTCGTGCAGAATACCGTAGAGCACGATGCAGGCGGTCGCGAACATGGAAAGCAAAGGTACCAGGAAAATCATCAGACTCCGCCTCTTGCTGCGCCCAGTCAACAACAGCAAGCCCGGACCGAGGGCCGCGCCAAACAAAGTCACAATCCCACAGAAGACCCATACAGGCGGTTTGCCAACAGCTGAAATCAGATTCCGCCAATACCAGTTGCCATCCTGTGCAGGCGATACTTTGCGGCTGATGCCATTGAATTCCGTGGCCCTCAAATGCTCCAATAGGGGCCATGGCAAATTCGAGAATGGCTTGGAGGCAATGAAGATCGAACCGTTTAAGTAATCGAGTTTAGCAATGGCATCGGTTTCCAACTGCCGAACGATATAGGAACGCCCGCTGTCAATCCAAGTGGGCGACAAGGGCTCCGCATCCAAGAATTCGGCCAGGTCGCGGAGATTGTCCACGTGATTTCCCAACGACCACTTGGCCCAGGATTCGGCGGCCAGGAAAGCGTCGTAGGCGATGCCTCCCGGACGTAGGGGAGCGTCTGCGGCAGCCGCAGGTGTCGTTGCCGCTTGTGCAGCCCGCCGCGCAACCAGGTCGAGATCGCGAGCGTCGTTCTCCCCAAGCCACCAGGGCTGACCAGCTTGCTTAATCGTCGTCCATTGGCTCGGGTGGATCGCCGTGGATTCGATGCCCAATAGCCGAAAGAGTTCTCCTTTGTCCGTCGCCCCGTGCAAGAAGATCTTACCACCACAGGCAACGTAATGCCGCAGCCCTTGCGCCACCTCGGAACGTGAGCGATTCAGGCTGGCCAAGGTCTCCGCCGAAACAACCCACACATCGTAGGCCAGGTAGCGTCGCCAGTCGTCACTGGCCTCAGCCAGGCCGACAATGTTTACCGTCGGAGCGGTCGCCACTGAACCAGGAGTAAAAATCGTGCCATTGAGAACCACCTGGGAATTCTGTGGGTCGACCTGCGTGGACAATAGCGATGCATACTGCTGGGCCTCGCCAATCGATTGCGGGCTATCGACCAGAAAGGCGACTAAATTGCCAGCCGTCTGCGCGTCAAAACTCCATTGATACTCGGCGGCATTAGACGCTTGACCACGTCTGTCCTCAATGTCTCTTCCATCTTCGAATAACCCAACGTCCCAGGCAGTCTGACCTTCGGCCATGGGATGGGGTATGTCCACCACCACCTGAGTCTGCCCCTCGAGCAGTTGGGCTGAAATGCTGTAGGCGATGTGCTGCTCGGCGTTCTGTATGGCCTGGGTGTAGAATACGACCGTCAAATTGCGATCCGCCGTACAGGGCGCCGCCGGCGAACTGATCGTGACACGTAAATTCCCGAAGCTCATCGCGGGCGTCCTGTCGAGTAGTGCATCGACGCGCAACACGCTCTGCCCCCGCCCTGCGCGGGTCGCGAAGGTCGCAGTCGCCGACTGGGCGCCCGCCATGCCGCTACCCAAGACCAACAACATCTGCGCCCAAAGCACGAAGGGCCAGGTTGATATTCTGTGGCGACGAGTCGACACGCGATCCTTAGACTTCATCCGTGTGCCTCGGTGGAAAGAGTTGCTCCGAGGGAGTAGTACCATCGCTAAAGGGGCTGGCAGGCACGGGATTGGCATCAGCCAGCGCTTTCTCGGATACGCCTAGTGCGTAGGCGACCAAGAAAAAGATGCCACACAGCAGGAAGAAGAACATTAGGAACAGCAGCGTAAACACGATGGCCGCCGCCAGGGATTTACCTTGCTCGGCGTAGCGGATGACGCCCGAGGCAATGGCTACTCCAGCCGCTATAATAAAAAACCACACCATTCCAACCCGCGGCAACAGAGGCTGGGACTCTTGTTCAGTCGTCGTCATGCGTGCACCCTTTGACAGAACTGGAAATGGGAACGAGCATAGGCTGGCCGTCAGGGCGACCATCGTCCTGCTCAACTTAACAGAATTTCAATAGGAATCGAACACGTGGACCATCGCATGACAAAGTTTCGCTCCAGCCGGAACCTGGTTTGCCTGGCGTTCGGGCTGATTTCGTGCGTGGCCACTCAAGATGGACCCTTCGCCCTGCACGCCGCCCGAGCTCAGGAAATTACTCAGCAGCTTCAGGCCTCGCTTGATGGGCCAGTTGCTCGCGGACCAGTGGTGGTCAGCCAGCGGGCTCTGGATGTACACCAGCGGAGCTACATCTTCGACGGGCATAACGACCTGCCCTGGCAGGTCCGGGAAAAGGCTTCCCGATCCTTTGACGGTCTGGATATCTCCCAGCCTCAACCGCAATTGCACACGGACATTGAACGACTGCACCAAGGTGGCGTAGGTGCCCAGTTCTGGTCGGTATTCGTTCCCGCGCATACGGCCGAGTCGGGTATGTCCCATCAAATGACGCTCGAGCAGATCGAAATTGTCCAGGCAATGGTCGAGCGCTATCCCGAGACATTCGAACTGGCCTTAAGCGCCGACGACGTGTTGCGGGCGCGGAAAGCCAACAAGATTGCGTCGCTGATAGGCGTCGAAGGTGGTCATGCCATCGAGAATTCCATTGAGAAGCTGCGGCGACTGTTTCAGTTTGTCGCAAGATACATGACGCTGACGCACAGCGACTCGTTGGACTGGGCGGATTCCTGCAGCGATGTCTCCAAGTGTGGCGGGCTGAGCGATTTTGGCCGCGAAGTCGTCAGCGAAATGAACCGTCTGGGAATGCTGGTGGACATCTCCCATGTTTCGCCGGCCACCATGCAAGCCGTTTTGAATCATACGGCGGCCCCGGTAATCTTCTCACACTCTTCGGCCCGCGGCGTGGCCGACCACGTGAGAAATGTGCCCGATGAAATCCTGAAGCAATTGCCCGCTAACGGCGGCGTGGTCATGGTCAACTTTTTCTCTGGATTCGTGGTACCCGAATCGGCGGTGAATACGCGAAACATGTTCGACCAACTGCGCGAACTGCGCGCAAAGTACCCCGATGATCCAGCAGCCATCGAAAAGGAAATGGCCGCCATCCGCATCACCCACCCGGTACTGCCAGGCAGCGTGCATGATGTGGCCGATCACATCGATCATATTGTGAAGAATGCCGGCATCGAGCACGTTGGTATTGGCAGCGATTTTGACGGGATCAGCACAGTCCCCAAGCAACTCGAGGATGTCTCCATGTATCCAGTGCTCACCCAGGTCCTGTTGGATCGCGGATACTCGGAGGCCGATATTCACAAGATCATGAGCGAAAATATTCTTCGCGTTCTGCGACAGGCGGAAGCCGTCGCCCAGCAACTCAAACACCAGCCCTGAGAACCTGCTGTCTGCAGTGCTAATCCAGCCGTAAATATTCGGGCAATGGTCGCACTCGGCCTTGGCGGTCGATGCAGGCGATGACGCTGGTGGCTTGCACGATCGTCTGGGCTTCAGTGGCCTGCACTTCTTCGGCGGTTTGGGCCTCGGCGGCCGGTTCCCTGTTGAGCCTGACGATTTCGTAGGCATGCTTGATTCGAACCCCGCGGGCCGCAACCACCCGGGTCGTTAACTGCAGGATGTCATCGAAAACCGCAGCACCCAGGTAACGAACGTTCATCTCCGACACCACCAGCATCAGTCCGCCCTCTCGCTCCAAGTCGCGATAGCTGTGCCCCAGGGAACGCAGTAGCTCTACCCGACCTCGTTCGAAGAAATTCAAATACTGGGCATGGTGCACCCGGCCTTGTCCATCGGTCTCGTTGTATCGCACTCGGATTTCAATCTTGTCTTGAATGACCACTTGCGGATTACCCAAAGTGAGGATATTTGAAATAGCCCGTATCAGAAGGCAGCGGCAACGGGGATGGCAGCTTTCAAAAAAGCTGCAAGAATTGTTGAACTTGCTAAATGGCCGCAACTCAGATGAGGTTACCAAATGAGCGTTGGTGAAGGATCCGCGACCAATTTCTCGACTGCCCGCGGCCGCGACTACCCGGCCATACGACAGTTTACCGTGTTCCTCGAAAACCGTGTCGGTCAGCTGCTCGAGGTGGTACGCCGCTTCGAAGGCACGGGAATTCGGATTGTAGCCCTGTCCATCAGCGATTCGGCCGAATGCGCTTTTGTGCGTTTTCTTTTGAGCCATCCCGAGCGGGGCCGCGAAATTCTCGAGCGAGCGGGTTTGGCGATTATCGAAAGCGATTTGATCGGCGTGGAATTACCTGATGGTAGCCAACCCCTGCTGCAAGTCTGTTCCGCTCTGCTGCAAGCCGAAATCAATATCGTTCAGGCCTATCCCATCCTCACCGCACAAGGCTCCAAGCCAGCCGTGGCCATCATGGTTGACAACACGGAAATGGCGCTTGAAGTCCTAAGCAGCAAGGGCTTTAAGATGATCAACGAGGACGACCTGTTGGATTCCGCCTGTTAGTCATCGTCCTCGATCATTCCTTCAGGCAGGCTGACTGTTAGCTCGTCCGCAATGAAGTTCCTATTCCGGACGCGTTAGCGTCCGGTTCCCGCAATAACCGGTGCTCATGCTCTCCGGATGACTTGGGTAGTTTGTTTGCGGACGAGTCCTTAGCGTAGCTGACTCCGCATCGCCACGCAGTAACCTACAGCGGCATGGCCCAGAAGAAGCCGGCCAACGACAGGGCCTCGACCACCATGGCGTGCCGATCGTAGGGGAGCATATCGTGCCACACGGGGGCACAGCTGCCGGGGCGGCAATGACCGAGAGCGTAAACGCAATCATGCTTGGGTCTGAGCGTGTACTGGTAGGGTAGGGTAGGGATGGTCCACAAGAACTTAGCACCAGAGACCATCGGCTGCAGACATCCGTAGCGACTTTGGCCGTGCCGCTCCAACATCGCATCCTCGAAGTACAGGGGGTAGTGCATTACCAAGCTCGGTTCCCAATGTACCATCTTGAATGTCGCCCCCTCATGGATGATGGGTAGTGGCTTGATGGGCTACGCGATCAAGCAGGCGCTCGTCGACCGGGATTTGTCCCGTCCCTACTTCACCCTCGGCGATGGTCACGACGGCGATCTTGCTGCTCAAGCGTCGATTCTGCAGCGGCGCCGATGAGTCTGGATCTCGGGCCGATTTGATGTCAGCCAGTCCTCCTCGGGGTTTTGGCCCCGTTGTCTTCTCTTCCAACGCCTTGGCTGGGTTGTCGGCTGCGGCATTCGGGCCGCCAAGGGGAACTCTCGGTGGACGAATCGGCTCCTGCTGGTCGGTAGCAATAGGAACAGCAGTCGCACCCAGTTCGCCCTGCGCCGATTCCGCCAGGCGAGCCGGCGGCTGAGATAATGCTGTCAAACGTAGCCTATAGGAGCCTGCAGTCGGCGCGTCGAAATGCAATTGCTCGGCCGTTTCGAGCTGCACCAGTTGGGCGTTGGCGGATTTGCCTTGTCCCCAGCCGAGTGCCAGGAGGCCCACGCCCCCCATCACAGCAAGTCGGGCAAAAAAATGTGGCTGCATGGCTACTTCTCCGCTGCGGCTATCGAATCTCTGGGCCTCTGGATTTGGTTCTGCACTAAAAATAATTCGGCTCGACAACAGCCGCAGCTTCATAACCCTCGTGTTTCCCCGCATAATCGCTACTTTCAGCAATCCACCCAATAAGTGCAGCCTGACCATGACAGCAACGGAACTGAGGTGCATCAGCAAGCGATTCGGTCACCTGCAGGCAGTGGACGACGTCAGCCTGCAGTTGGATAACGGTTGCCGGGTTGCCTTGCTCGGCCCCAGTGGCGCAGGCAAGACAACCCTACTGCGTTTGTTAGCTGGCTTGGAGCAGCCCGACTCGGGAGAGCTGCTGGAGTCTGGGGTTGATGTAACGGAGCACCTACCTCACCAGCGTCGAGGTAGCCTTACTTTCGCAGGATTATGCCCTCTACCCACAATTGACGGTCGAGCAGAATCTGCAAGCCAGCTTGGCCCGCAGTGGACTCGTCAGCCGCACGCGTCTCAGCAGCGCATCGCCGAGACTACTGCAGCTGTTTGAAGTCGGACGAACTCGCGCAAGTCGCTTACCAGCCAGCTTGTCCGGCGGCCAGGCTCAGCGGGTAGCCCTGGCGCGATGCATCGTGCGAAGACCACAGCTGTTGCTCTGGATGAACCCTTCAGCCAGGTTGACCCCCACCTTCGCCAAGCGAGTCGCGGCCTGATCCTGCGCACGAGCGAGCAATTTGGGATAAGCCTGCTGCTGGTAACCCATGATCCTCTTGACGCAATGCTCTTGGCGACACACGTTGCTATCATGGTGCAAGGTAAAATTCAACAATTCGCCACGCAGGCGAAGTCTACCAACGACCGAACTCGCGTATCGCAGCCGAGTTGCTAAGTCCCTTTGGGTTGAATTGGTTTCGCTTGGCAGAGCTGCACAACAGTAATCACATCGAGTTACTCGCGGACATCCCTCCCGAATCGCAGTGGCTGGGTATTCGCGCGAGCATCTGCGCTGTGCACCGCCTGAGGTCAGGCTGCCGGCGACGGGTATTCGCATCCGCGCTCGAGATTCGAACAGCTGCGCTGCTTGGGATTTGCCAACCTGGCTGAGGCCACCGTCGACGATCTCGCCTTGTGCATCCTCGATCCAGGGTTGGAATTGAAACTCGGCCCAATCACACTTAGCGTAGCCGAAGAACACTGCATTTGGCTGGCTTAGCAGCGTTCGTCAAATAATTGTCGCATCTTTAATGTAGGCATCCCCTCCGTCGCGCCGTTCATGTAGGCATCACGCTCCGTCGTGATGATTGCCGTTCAATGTAGGCATCACGCTCCGTCGTGATGCTCACCGGACAACTTGGACAGTTATTTATCCAACGCTGCTTAGCAACTCGCAGTTGACTCCTCCGCGATTTAGGATTCGAACATGGCTTCAGCCAAGAAAAAGCCCATCCAGCCCGACAAGCCGCGAGGCAACGTCGATGCATTTGCAGAAGCAGCGGAATGCCTGAAGACATTGGCTCACCCGGTTCGGCTGCGGATGGTGCAATTGCTGTTGGCGGGTCGGTACAGTGTCGGCGATTTAGCCGAGGACTGTCAGATTGCTGATAACATGGCATCCGAGCACTTGCGACTGTTACAACGCTGTGGCTTTCTCACCCGCGAGCAAAGTGGCCGCAGCGTGTACTATCGCATTGCCGAGCCGCATTTAGCTCAACTGATGGCCTGCGTGGAAGGCCGCTTCCTGGCCAACGACAAGAACAAGCCTTCCTAGGATTTTATCGATGAAGCTGCCTAATGCGATGCATACTGCTGATTGCCCTGTGTTCGATGCGGCTACCCATAGCAACCTGGGCGGACGAGCCTGAATTCGACATCGCGATCGTTGGTGCTCGCGTGGTCGATGGCACCGGTGCACCGTGGTATGTGGCGGATGTCGGTGTTCGCGATGGGCGTATCGCCCACATCGGCAAGATTGCCGAAGGTCAAGCGCAGGAAACTCTTGACGCCCGCGGGCTGATCGTTGCTCCAGGCTTTATCGACATGATGGGTCAAACCGCCTCGCCCATGCGCGAGGACTCGGCATCGGCCCTCAATCTGCTGACCCAAGGCATCACCACCATCAACTGCGGCGAGGGCAGTTCGGCAGCACCGCTGGGAACCGAAGAAGCCACGCGGATGGGTTACGCAACCATGGCCGAGTACTTCACGCTACTCGAGTCGCAGGGGCTGCCCGTCAACGTTGTGCAAACCATCGGCCACACTCAAGTCCGGGAAATCGTGCTCGGCGATGTGGATCGTCGACCGAGCAACGAAGAATTACTGGCCATGCAGGCACTCGTTCGCGAGGCCATGCAGGCGGGTGCCATCGGCGTTTCGACGGCCCTGATCTATCCACCCGCCATTTACGCTACAACGCAAGAGATCGCCGCTTTGGCCAGCGTGGCAGGCGAGGTTGGCGGGCGTTACTACACGCACATGCGAAATGAAGGCGACCAACTGCTAGAGGCAATCGACGAGGCACTGGACATCGGCAGCCAGGCAAATACTCCGGTACATATCTTCCACTTGAAAGCTGCTGGCCAGCATAACTGGGGCAAACTGCAGTTGGCCATCGCGCGCATCAAGGCGGCGCGCTCAGCCGGCCAGCAAGTAACCGCCGATATCTATCCGTATATCAACAATGGTCTGGGCATCGCTGCCTTAATCCATCCGCGTCACTTCGCCGATGGCAGTGAACGACTTTTGCGGCGGCTGGAACAAGCCGATCTGCGGGCAGAAATCAAACGCGAGATGGAAAGCACCCAGGGCTGGGAAAATTGGTATCGCCATGCGGGCAATGACTGGAATCGAATTGTCATCGGACGAAGCAACGACAGCCGCTACAGTAAATTCGACGGCCAGTCTGTAGCAGCCATGGCCCAGGCGGTTAACGAAGATGCATGGGACACGTTCTTTAACCTGGTGCGGAGCGGCGCTTTCGCCCTGCCACAAACGATGAGCGATGCCAATAAAATCCTGGCCATGCAACAGGAATTCGTCTCTTTCTGCACCGACGTTGGACCGGCGGGCGGGAGCCGCTCTGCTTCCCATCCCAGGGCCTATGGTGCGTTCCCGCGGATGCTGGCCCACTATGTTCGCGACCTGGGAGTCATCTCGCTGGAACAAGCCATTTCGCAGGCCAGCGCCGCAGCTGCCAACGATGTACTGGCCTACGATCGCGGTCGCATTGCCGTCGGACTGGCTGCTGATCTGATCGTCTTCGACTATGAAAACCTGGCCGATCATGCAACCTTTGCTCAGCCCGATGCGCTATCCACCGGTATCAAGCATGTGCTGGTTAACGGCCAAATTGTGTTGCGCAACGGCGAAATGACCGACGCCCTACCCGGTCGCGTGCTGCGCGGCCCCGGCTACCAGGAATCCACGGCTGCATACAACATCGCCTCTGGCCAGGCCGATCCGCGTTTCAACAGTTTCGATGTTCTCATCCGCGAATTCATGCAAGAACACCGTGTGCCGGGCATTTCCATCGCCGTAACAGACCATGGAAAGCTCGTGTTCGCGCGCGGCTATGGCTATGCCGATGTGGCCCAACATCAGGCAGTCACGCCCGAGCACTTGTTTCGTATTGCCAGTATCAGCAAGCCCATTACAGCGGTGGCCATCCTGCAGTTGGTTGAACAAGGCAAACTGCAACTCGATGAGCGGGTTGTAGACGTTCTTGGATTTCGGAGCGAATTGGAATCGCTGGAAGGCGCAGATGCTCGTTTGGCTGAAATTACGATACAGCAACTCCTCGAACATCGTGGTGGCTGGGATCGTGACGCCTCCTTCGACGCCATGTTTCAATCGGTGCGATTTGCTAAACAAGTTGGCGTGGATCCACCGGCCGACCAAGCCACTGTGATCAAAGCCATGCTGTCACAGAAGCTGGATTTTGCACCCGGCGAGCGCTATGCCTATTCCAATTTTGGCTACTGCCTGCTGGGACGTGTGATTGAGCAGCAGAGTGGGCAGGGCTACGAAGCCTACGTGCGGCAACATATCCTCAAGCCGCTGGGCATCGAGGACATGCGGCTCGGAGCCACGCGATTGGACGCCCGCGGCGACAACGAAGTGCGTTACTATCATCCAACAACCGGGTCCTCGGTATTTGCGGATGACCTGGACCAGTCGGTTCCTTCGCCCTACGGTGCTTGGAATCTGGAAGCCATGGACTCCCACGGCGGCTGGCTAGCCAGTGCCTCCCACCTCGCGCGCTTCGCTGCCGCCCTGGATGACCCCGATCATTGCCCAATCTTGCAAGCTGCGTCGATTGACCTGATGTACAGCCGACCCGAGGGGCTCGCTGACAGTGATCCTGAGGGCAAACCCAAGCCAGTCTATTATTCGCTGGGCTGGAACAACCGCATTGTCGGCGATGGTCGATGTCAATCATTGGCACACCGGTTCGCTCCCCGGTACCGCAGCCATTCTCATCCGCCGCCATGACGGCAAGAATTTTGTAGCCCTGCTAAACTGTCGTGTCAGTCCCAAGTCACAACACTTGGGGCAAGCCATCGACAAGCTGTTGCATCGGGCTGCCGACAGCGTCACCGACTGGCCATCGGACTAA
>CAVPPY010000027.1:0-5931 GCA_963707245.1 Pirellulaceae bacterium | reverse complement strand
TTGGGATGAAGGCTTGATAGTCGTAGAGTGTTTGGGCTTAGCATTGATCCTATCCGAAAACCAAAGAAACCCGCGGCTAGCGCCAAAGCGGCTCACAGTTTTCGGATAGGTTTTTCTTGGCTGAGCTTATTCCAACACCTGCAAATCGACGTCGATGCGTTGACGCACGAGTTCATCGATCAACGCTGCGGGATCTTGCTCGGCGGTTCCACCCAACACAGCCTGCAAACGTGCTCGCTTGTCGTCCGAATCAGCCGCTGACAAACGCTTACGGGCCTCGGCAATAGCCACCGCGCAGCTGTTCCGCGGGGGCGATATAGTCGAACTGCAAGTCTTCAAAGCCAGCTAGTTTCTGCAGAGCTCGATAGGCCAACAGCCGATTGGCTTCGAATTCGTCTTCTAACAATTCGATGAGAATATCGGCCCGCCATGCGCCGGCGGCTAAGGCAAAATTCTCGGAGTCTCCCAGTTGTTCAATGGCCAAGCGCCCGCTGCAATGCATTGCCTGCTAGCGCATCGCTGACTGTCTGAGACCGGCCAGGAAAGCGTTCGCGGATGGTGGCTGGTGAGCTGCGCCCTGCCAATTGGCTAACGTTTCGTTGGCCCACTGCAATGTTTGATCAACGTGACATTGATTGCACGCGTTGGGCATGCCCGTTTCAGCCGGTAGTGGCTTGGGCTGGGATTGGAAATGCGGTGGCTACGCGTGCGCTTCAACAGCGAATAGGACTGGTAGGGCATGTGGCAGTTGTAGCACAGGCTGCCTGAGGAGGCTGGCGCATGATGCGTATGCGCCTTGAGCTGAACAGGGTCCTTGAACTGTGGATGGCATTGGTTACACGCCTCATTCTGCAGCGAAAGCTCCAGCCCTGGATCGTCTCCATATCGCAGCTGGTCGTTGGGAGGACTGTTGTGCATGCTGTGGCAGGATAGACAAGTCATCTCGCCGCGTTGATAGCATGCTGACTGCAATACGCCCTGGTACTCCAACGCGGTGGTCCGCGGCGTGCCATCGGCCCAGAAATACATCCCATCCTTCATTTCTGCGAACTCGGTCTGCGGATCGCGGGTGGGGTAGTTGTAACGCTCAACGAAATCCCATTGGCCGGGTCGGAAGAAATCGCCCTCCACCAAGCACTGGCGGTCAAATTCGGCTTTGGCGATCATCTTGCCATGGCAACGAGCACAGGTCAGCACCGACTGCTCCTTGTTCAATTTGGCTGGATTAACAATCAAACTTTGGATCGGTTCGTCGGCGGACGGTCCGGCGGCGGAGGGACTCTCGGCTGTTCCTGGGGCGAGGTCAGCAGGCGAGATCGGCGATTGTGCGAGGGTCTGCTGCATTTCGGCGGTGTGCGCGCTCCAGGTCCGTGGCAGGCTTCGCAGGCGATCCCCAGCTCGGCTACCTGGGTGTTCCAGGAGTACTGCGTGGCGGCCGGCGACATAGGACTGCTGCAAGCCGGGTTCCGGTCCCGTGTTATGGCAGAAGACGCAGCCGTTGTTCCACAGTTTCGTCATGTGGTAAAAACTGTCCCGATGAGACAGCAGAAAGCTCGCCTTGCGGGTGATCCACCGCTGTTCGGCAATTTGCCACACGATCGGCAGTGTGTGGTAGGCCCCGTCTGGAGCTCGTGAAAGATAAACCTGCTGGTGGTGGGAGCCGATAACGCGGTTGACTTCGTAGGTCATGGGTGGAGGCTGGGCATGCTGTCTGGGATCGCGGCCTGCCGCCAATTCCTGTTCTTCCCAAGCGGGATGCACGAGGGAGACGAAAAAGCGATCGCCCTCTCGGAAGGGCTGGCAGGGGTATCCCGCGACCGAAATCATTTGCCCGTCGAAACGACCGCGGATAGTCTCGGGCGTGGCCTCCTGGGTCATGCTGCGATGAAAAGTCTCATGCCAGGAAGCATGTTGTTCCGCATGGCAATCCCGGCAGCCCGTCGATTGTATGTATCCCTTGTTCGCCTTGAGCATGGCCAGCTTTGACTCGTCGGTTACCGTTTCGGGGGCCCGCATCTCCGTAGCCCCAGAGCCTTGTATAGCGATCGCCTCCGCATTGGGGCCTGCCGTAGTACCTTCCAGAACGTTGTCGGAAGAGGTTTTCGGCGCAGGAGCCAGAGCCAATTCGCCGGATGATGGTTTGGCTGGGCCATTTGTCTGCGAGGCGGGCGGAGTCGTTGGGCCGCAGCCTGGGGCAACAAAGGCCAGGCATATCCCAAATAGAACAGCTAGACAGCTGCAGCGCCGACGAATGCAGTCAGAGAAATCTTCAGCAGGAATTAACAATTGCATAGACGACTCATGGTTAACTGCCAGCATTCCGCAATTGTGTGGAGTTCGCCAACCCTCCAGCCCATCTTGCAGGCCGCTGTTCAGGCCGTTGCTGCGCGAGCATTGTCAACAAAGGTCTTCCAGCTCGCATAACGCGGATCATTCAAGGGAATGGCCATGGCTGGATTGCTGCGCGGCTTGGCGGGCTTGCTCAGCAGGTGCATGCCGGCTTGCGACGGTGTTCGGCCCCCCTTGCGTGAATTGCAGGACATGCAGCTGCAAACAATGTTTTCCCAGGTCGTTTTGCCTCCCTGCGCGGGGAATGACATGGTCCAGGCTGAGTTGATTGGCTGGCCGTGTTTGGCCACAATATTGGCAGCGGTGGTCATCGCGAGCAAACAAGTTCTTACGATTAAATCTCACTGCCGACTTTGGGATTTTGTCATAGCGCGTCAGTCTGACAATCCGCGGCACTTGCAGCTCGAAGTTCACCGCTTGAATGTAATCTTCGCCCGATTGTTTTTCCAAGGCATAGAATTGGCTGACTTCGCACCAGGATTCGAAATCATAGTTGGCGTATTGGCCCTCTTCAATCGTAATGACTTCGGCGCAGCCTCGGTATAGCAACGTCAATCCGCGACGGACGTTAATGACTCGAATAGCCATATAAAAGCGATTTAGGACTAAGACGCTACAATAGAGCGCTTCGGACATGAGTCGCCTCCTCCAATGATTACGAGAGCCTTATTGTACCCATTCCCCACCTGTGAAACTAGCAATCGCCACTTGCATCGCCGGATAGAATATGAGTACCGGGCCTCGTCGACAGCATGGACCGGAGAACTGTCCGCGGAGCGGTGGCTGCCATGAGCCGCTGGCTCCAGTGCGCACCGCTGGCCGGCAAGCCAATTTAGCCCGCTGACCGCGACATTCCGGCGAAAGGACTCACCTATTTGCGAAGCTTCCCGTGACCATTGCCGGCACGCATCAACAATCAATCCGCCTGCAGGGCGCTGACGTTGCCCTGGCTAATTGCGGTCAGGGGATCGCATTTTGGTGTGAAACTTGGCACCGAATTGCAGTCAGGAACAAATGCAAGCCGCGTCCGACACCACTTCCTTCCATGCACGCGAACCCGTTGGTGGAGGCCTGACTCCAGCCTGGCATGTTGATGTTCGCTAACCAAGCCCTCGCTGCGGCGTGCGGCAGGCACCTGTCAAGTCAAGAAATATGAGTTCTGCCTCAGCAAAAGCAACTGCCTCACAACCGAGTCCTGCTGGACGGTTTGGGGCCTTTGGTGGTCGTTTCGTACCCGAAACGCTAACCGAGCCCTGGAAGAGCTGACGACCGAATACGCCGCGGCCAAGCAGGATCCCACGTTCCAGGCCGAACTGGACAATCTGCTGAAGACCTTCGTCGGCCGCCCATCGCCACTTTATTACGCCAACGATTGAGCGACATGGCCGGTGGGGCTCAGATCTGGTTCAAGCGCGAAGACCTGAACCACACCGGCGCACACAAGATCAACAACACGCTGGGCCAAGCCCTGCTGACGCTCCGCATGGGTAAGACTCGCGTGATCGCCGAAACCGGAGCTGGCCAACACGGAGTGGCCAGCGCCACCGCCTGTGCACATTTTGGCCTGCCCTGCGTGGTGTACATGGGCGCCGAGGATGTACGTCGTCAACGACCCAATGTGTTCAGCATGAAACTGATGGGCGCCGAAGTCCGCCCCGTAACCAGCGGTTCCAAGACGCTGCGCGATGCGGTCAACGAAGCCATGCGCGATTGGATGTCGTCGGTCGAAGAGACGCACTACATCATCGGCTCGGTGATTGGCCCACATCCCTTTCCCATGATGGTCCGAGATTTTCAGTCGGTGATCGGCCGCGAAGCCCGGGCTGCAGTGCCTGGAGTGCTGGGGCGACTGCCCGATACGGTCGTGGCTTGTGTCGGCGGCGGCATCGAACGCGGCGGGCATGTTCTATCCCTTTATCGAAGACGACGAGGTCAACTTCTGCGGAGTTGAAGCCGGCGGACTCTCGGCGGAGCCCGGGCAACACGCTTCGCCGCTCACCCATGGTCGCCCGGGAGTGTTGCACGGCAGTTACAGTTACGTCATGCAAGACGAAGATGGTCAGACGTCGCCAGTCCATTCGGTTTCGGCCGGCCTCGATTATCCAGGCGTCGGACCCGAGCACAGCTACTGGAAAGATACGCACGCGTGAATACGTGGAATGCCAAGACGGTTTGGCTTTCGAAACGTTTGACAAAGTCGCCCGTACCGAAGGTATTTTGCCGGCGCTCGAATCTTCGCACGCGATCGCCAAAGCCATCGAAGTGGCTGCCAGATGCGGCAGGATCAGGTCGTCTTGGTGTGTCTCAGCGGTCGCGGCGATAAAGACGCAGCCGAAATCGCGCGTCTCAGAGGACAAGACTACTAAGCTTGGAAGTCTCGATGATAAAGCGAACAGTTCGGACACCAAACCTGCACGCCCTTCATTGTCTTCTGTGAAACCACTGCTGCGAGCAAAAGCTTTACGAATCTAACTCTTTAACTTGCGACTCCCTTTATATGTCTGCTATCGATCAGAAATTTGCCGAACTTCGCGCTGCCGGGAAAAAAGCCTTTATCCCCTTCGTGACAGCCGGAGATCCATCCTTGCGAATTACCGCCCAAGCTCTGCAAGTTTTGTCGGACTGCGGAGCAGCCATGGGCGAAGTTGGCATCCCTTACAGCGATCCCATCGCCGATGGTCCGGTCATCCAAGCTTCCTACACTCGCGCGCTAGACGCTGGCGTCAAATTGTCAGATATTTTCGCCACCAAAGCATTGCACCCAAATTAGCCATGCCACTGGCATCGATGGTCAGCTACTCAATCATTCTGCGGGTGGGAGCCGAGCAGTATATCGCCCAGGCCCAAGCCGCTGGTTTTTCGGGAGCCATCGTGCCGGACTTGCTCGTTGAAGAAGCTGCTGCGCTGCGTGAATTATGCCGCCAAAAGGACTTCAGTTTGATCCATTTAGTCACGCCCACCACTCCGCCGGAACGCATGCTCCGCATCGCCGAAAGCTCGACCGGCTTTCTATACTTTGTGTCGATTACCGGTATTACCGGTGAGCGGAGCGAACTTCCTCCCGACTTAATTGACAAAGTTTCGTGGCTGCGCGAGCGGACACAGTTGCCGATCTGCATCGGCTTCGGCATCAGCAAAGTCGAGCATGTCAAGTACTCTCACCTGTCGCCGATGGATTAATCGTAGGCTCAGCCCTCGTTCGCCGCCTGTGCGAAGCCGCAAACCATGAGGACGGCTTAGCGGGCGTGCGATCATTGGCCAGCGAATTGGTGCATGCTCTCAACCACCAGCCGACAGGTGCCTAAGCTAAGAGACTGTCTCAAAAAGGGGGCTGACCATCTCCAGCCGGGCGTAAGAGAGCCTGTGGCGTGTTTGAAGCGGCTGCCAAAGGGTCAGACCCCGGTGGGCTGGTTCTTGGAGAAGGAGTCGCGAGCCATTCCGCCCCTATGCCATGCGCGTGCATTGGCCACAAGATGCTTGGAGCCAACGAACGCAGCTCGTTGATGCAACGCTTACTAAGGCTGTTATCGCGGTATTGGCAATGCAAATACCCAGCTGGATTGGCCCGGCGACTATCAATAT
>CAVPPY010000026.1:0-246748 GCA_963707245.1 Pirellulaceae bacterium | reverse complement strand
CGGGGGTTCGCTCCGCGGCTTTTTTTTTTGTCGGGGCACTGGGGACCAGCGACCAATGGCATTCACTTGCTCAGCGGCCAGTTACCTTGCACATAGGCGAGTCTCTCCGAGACGCAGCCTTTACTTGTAAGAGTCGCCGAGTCTCCTCCGAGAGGGCGGACAGCCTAATCTTGGCTGGGCTGTGTTACTCATGATGGGGCAGTCTGGCAGCCGTATGACCCATACTTCATCTCCGCGGATCTCGACCGGGAAACAATCTAGCAAGGGTTTGCCGGTTAGTAGATGTCTACCGTCGCGAAGATCATATTGCCAGCCGTGCCAAGGGCAAGTTACGCAGTTCGCATCCAGGTGGCCGCGGGCAATGGGTCCGCCTTGATGCGCGCACATCCCCATCCACGGCATAAATCTGTTGCCCGGCGCGGAACAGGGCAATCACTCGACCGGCCACCATTGCCTCATGGCCTGGCCCATCGACTTGCAATTCCGTCAGTCTACAGACTTTTTCAAAAGCCATTGCCCTACTCTGCCAGGCTGGCGCGCACCAGGCGTTCATCGTTGCGTGCGAAGATGCTCTTTTCCGCAAAGGCAGGGTGCGACCAGCACACCCCATTGCGTTGGTTCAGCTGTTCTCGGGTGGGGGCCAACAATGCACAGCGATCGATGATGTTCAGACCCTGTGGGCTGAGGGTGGCAATGAGAAGTTCGCCGCGTTCATTGAACATCCATACGCGGTCCTGCTGCTGGACCATATGAATGGTCGCCCACCGCGCCCGCGGAACAGCAGACTGGTCTTCCCAGATTCGTTTGCCCGTCTCTGCCTCGAGGCAGCGAAATTCGCCGTAGCTGTCAACGCCATAGACGTAGCCATCGCGGAGAATGCTGGTGCCAATCATGGCGTGCAGGGACTCGGTGTGCTGCTCGTCGGGTCCTACAGCACGCCACACGAGGCTGCTGGTCAACGCTTGCTGGTCGAGGCGGATCATCATCGAGCCATCGTAGAAGCTGGAGACGAAGATGAGATTGCCATCCAGTACGGGCGTGCCAATTCCAATGGGCATCCGCGAGGCCGGCATGTCGTGCCGCCAGTGCACTTTTCCGTTTCGTGGATCGAGGCCAGACAGACTTTCTCCGGTCCAGCAGACCAACACATCCTGGCCGGCCTGGCGAATGATAATTGGCGAGGAATAACTGGCCGCTTCATCTAAGGCCCGCCAGACTTCCTTGCCCGTAGATTTTTCAAAGGCCACCATACAGGCTTGGCTGCCTGCAACCTGTTGAATAACGGTATCGCCATAGATCAGGGGTGATGCAGCGATACCCCAAATGGGCATTTCGGCGTCATAGTCTTGTGCCACATCTCGCTGCCAGAGGACCTGGCCGGTGGCAGCATCCAGGCAATGAAAATGCCCCATGGCCCCGACGGCGTAGGCCCGCGGACCATCGATCGTCACGCTGGCGCGGGGGCCGGCCGTATAGCCAATGCTGTACTCGGCCGGATACTCATGCTTCCACAGCAACCTGCCGTTTGCAGAATCAAAGCATAGAATCCGCTCCGTTTCCTGACTAGCGGTTTGGCGATCCATGACAAACACGCGACCTTGGGCAACCGTTGGGCCACAGTAGCCCGGCCCAATTTCGACTGACCAGTCGAGAGCGAGCTGGCCCTCGGGAAGGCTTTTGACCAGTCCATCGACTTCCCATACACCTGCTCGACGTTCTCCACGCCATTGTGTCCAGTCTTCCGCAAAGCAGCGACAGGGCAGAATCATGGTCAGCAACAGTAGCAGCGGGCGGACAGGCATGGTGAACTCCATTCGAATTGGGTTATTGAGCGCCTTTGCGACCGGGGCGATAGCCTTTGGTCTGTCGTTGCCGGCGTTCTTTCTTGCCGCCTTGGGTGCCGGCTGGGATCGTATGCACATATTCGCCACGGAAGCCCTTGTTGGCCTCCGTTCTACGACGCATGAGGGCTTCTCTGGGGGGCTGCGAGGGAATTAAGGCATCGCAGCCTTCACCGATCAGATCGGTTCGCCCGGCTGCGCAGCGCCTCGCGGACCTCGAAGTAATTCTCTGGCTTGAAGAACTGCATCAGGGCCCGCTGCGTCCTGCGATCGCGCAGTTTGCGGGCGATGGCCACTGGCTTTTTGGTAAACGGGTCGACCCCGGTGTAGTACATGCAGGTGGCGATATCCAAAGGAGCAGGAATGAAATCTTGTACCTGATCAGGTTTGTAGCCATTCTGCTTCAGGAACACGGCCAGATTGATCATGGCCTCGATTGTCGCTACCGGGATGACTGGCGATGAAGTAGGGCACCAAGTACTGTTTCTTGCCGGCCGCCCGCGATTCGTCTTTGAAAACTTCGGTGAAAAACTCAAAGTCATCGTTGGCTGGCTTGCGCATCTTGAACAGCACATCCGGATCTACATGCTCGGGCGCGACCTTCAGATGTCCGCCCACGTGGTGTTTTGTCAATTCGCGGATGTACTCTGGGCTTTGGCGAGCCAAGTCCATGCGAATGCCGCTGGCCACCAACACCTTCTTGACGCCGTCGACCTGCCGCGCTTCTGCGCATCAACTCGATGACTGGTTGGTGATCGACGCCTAGCAGCTTGCAAATCTTGGGGTGCACGCAGGATTGCCGACGGCAGCGGGCTTCGACATCCGGCTTGGTGCATTTCATTTGGTACATGTTGGCGGTTGGACCGCCAATATCGCTGACCGTTCCTTTGAAGTTCTTATCCTGTGGCCATTTGCTCGATTTCGCCGAGGATACTCTGCTTGCTTCGCGACTGAATGGCTCGTCCCTGATGCGCCGTGATCGAACAGAATGTGCAGCCACCGAAGCACCCGCGCATGATCGTCACCGAATCCTTGATCATCTCGAAGGCCGGAATCGGCTCACGATAGCTGGGATGCGCCCGCCGCGTGTAAGCCAAGCCATAGATGCGATCCATGGCCTGTTCGGAAATCGGGAACTGGGGAGGATTGACCACCACGGCTTGCGAGGCATGCCACTGGATGAGCCGCTTGGCGTTGTAGGGATTGGTCTCGTTGTGGATGATACGGGTGGCTTCGGCGAACTGCAGCTTGTCGTCGCGTACTTGTTCGAAGCTGGGTAAGGACAGGGCATCCTGCGGAGGTGTTTCCGAAGCACCGAGAGCGTAGGCCACGCCGCGCATATCGCGAAGTTGCTTGACGGTTTCCCCCGCCTGCAGTCGCTGGGCAATCTCGACGATCGCATTTTCGCCCATGCCGAACACGACCAAGTCGGCCTTGCTATCCAGCAGAATGCTCTTGCGTACTTTGTCACTCCAGTAGTCGTAATGGGCCAATCGCCGCAGGGAGGCTTCGACGCCACCAGCGATGACGGGCACTCCTTTAAACGCCTCGCGTGCGCGTTGGCAATAGGCTAGCGTTGCCCGATCGGGCCGCAAGCCGATCTTACCACCCGGCGAGTAGGCATCGTCATTGCGGACCTTTTTGTTGGCGGTGTAGTGGTTGATCATCGAGTCCATGTTGCCGGCGCTGATGCCGAAGAACAATCGCGGGCGACCAAAACGCCGCCAGTCCTCGCAGGAGTGCCAGTCCGGTTGAGAGATGATGCCCACCCGAAAGCCGGCCGCTTCAAGCACGCGGCCCAGAATACTCATTGCAAAGCTGGGGTGATCGATATAGGCGTCACCGGTGACAATCACCACGTCCAATTCATTCCAGCCGCGTTGCTGGGCTTCCTCCATCGACATGGGCAGCGGGATTTTGGCGATGGTCCCCGTCGGTCCGCACTGCTCAGGCAAGTTGGTCAGAAACTGATCGGCTGACTTGGCTTCGGTGAGGATGGGCAGTTGCATAGGAGACTTGTTTTCTTGGGAGGGTTACGTACCAGGCTGGCCAGTCTGCGCGAAAGATTCACCGTCACTTGACCGGAGGCACGGCCCCCATAGCCGAAATCTGCGCAGCGGCAGCGACCGGACTTCGGCTGCTCAGCCAGGATTGTAGGCAGCCGGAAAGGCATACAAAACGCCTCCTTGGAACATTGTAGCCGCCTGCAGGCAAGCTGTCGAAGCCACGGAGAATACGCGGCTCGGTGCGACGCAATTAG
Source organism: Pirellulaceae bacterium (assembly GCA_963707245.1). Classification (GTDB taxonomy): domain Bacteria; phylum Planctomycetota; class Planctomycetia; order Pirellulales; family Pirellulaceae; genus Aureliella. Next base: position 242,647 of record CAVPPY010000026.1, on the reverse strand, counting down.
CTAAAAAACGCTAAACCTCGAGCCATGTCGCGTGGACAGCTGTTGTTCCACTGGTCCTTAACCGCGGCGAATTTGGGAACCCTTGAAATTGATCTGCACGCGGTAGATGATCTTCTCACCCAGCTCGATGCTGCCGGTCTCCAAATCAAAACGCTTGGGAACTTCCTGGATATGCTTGTCCACTACGGCATGGAAGCCGCGTTCGGAGAAAATGTCGATCAGCATCGACATGCGCCAAAGGGTTATGAAACAGGGCGTCTTCCGTATTGACCTGGGCTCGTCCAGACAGAGCGTGACGCTGCACGATGGGCATGAATTTGCTTTGGATAATATTCACCACGCGGATGAATAAATCTGTATGTTCCAATTCGTAGCAATCCAGGCGATTGACCAGCTGTTGACGGGCGTGAAGGACGATGTCTTCGGCCAATGGCAAGGGTCTCAGGCGATCGAAAGTCCGCGAGTGGAGTTCTAGCGAGCTTTGATACTGCAGTTCGCGCAGAATATTGGCCTCGACTTCTTCGATCGGGCCTTCGGCATTGACGAAGTGGTAGTGATAGATCTCTTTCAGCGACTTGAGGGCATCCCAGGTTTTTTCTTTGAAGACGCGATAGCGGCGTCGGGCCGTCTCGGGTTGCAGGTCGGTGGCGCGAATCTTCTGCAGAGTCCCGACGCCCGTCTCCTCCACAGCTCGATTCAATTGCAGAATTTCGCGGCCTCGTTTTAGCTGGCGTTCGATGCTGGTCTTCTCGGTGACAAACAGGACCATGGCATGGATGGTTGGTTGTCGAAAATAAATGGCGTACTCGCTGTCTTGGAATTCCCGATGCAGATTGTTGATGTTGTCGACCAGCAGTTTGAGGCATTCCACCTGGACGCGGGTTCGGGGAAAGCCATCCAGGATAGCCCCATCCCGAAATTGCTCTTCCAACAATTTTCTCAGGAGGATGGCCACGACCTCCTTGTCGCCCACCATACCGCCCTGATCTTTGATTATTCTTGATTCAGGAGTAGTCAGCAGGTCGCTGATGATGATGGGCTGGCAAGTCAAGCCGCGGGCCTGCATAACGAATTTCGTGTGCGTTCCCTTGCCAGCTCCAGGTGCTCCGCCCAGCAGGATCAGCTCTTTGGGGAATCGCAGTGCGGTGCGGCCGTATTCCTCCAACAGACCTTCCCAGACGGTCTTGAAAATGATCTGCGCGTCTTTGATTTCAAGGTCATTGGCGGTGTTGTCGCTGGCTGCCATAATATCCGTTCCTGGAAGGCTTGCGTGTCATCGCTAAACACGAGAACGTTCGGTTTGGCCTTTACGTTAGCCGAGAACGGGTCGCTGCGAAAGGTCGCCGCCAAAAGCCTGTCAATTCAGCCAATCCATCCGTCCGGTGCCAGAGTCATGTCCGTGGGCTCGCGCCAGTGGATTGTAAGACGCGGCCAGTGGCTTGCAAGAAACGGCAGTGGCCTAGCTGTGAAGGCTGGGGTCGACCAAACCATTTTGTTCGAAACCACGCCTGCGTAGCAAGCACGCGTCGCAGTGTTGGCAGGGGTGCCCTTGTGGGTCGGGGTCGTAGCAGCTGATGGTCAGCGAATAGTCCACACCCAACTCCAAACCACGGCGAATGATCTGGGCCTTGGTCAGCTCAATGAGCGGGGCGTGGATGCGCAGAGGTCGGTCTCCTTGCACGCCTGCCTTGGTAGCCAGGTTGGCCATTTTCTCGAAGGCGGCGATGAATTCGGGGCGGCAATCGGGGTAGCCGCTGTAATCCAAGGCATTCACGCCCACGAATATATCGCAGCTGCGAATGCTTTCCGCATAGGCCAAGGCCAGCGCCAGGAAAACCGTATTGCGGGCGGGCACATAAGTGATGGGGATGTCGGTGCCCATCTCTTCCAGTGTGGCATGTTTGGGAACGGCCAGTTGTGAAGTCAGTGCCGAGCCACCGAATTGTGCCAAATCGATGTCCATGGTCACGTGCTGCTCGACCTGGCTGCGCTCAGCTAGCTGTTGCGCCCGGTCGAGTTCGATTTGATGGCGCTGCCCGTAGCGGAAACTCAGAGCATGCAAGCTGAATTGCTGACTCGCGGCGATCGCCAGGACCGTAGCCGAGTCGAGTCCGCCGCTCAGCAGTACGACGGCTGGAGGTTGAGTGGTCAATTTAGTCGCTTTCACGATCAAGGTGTCCGGAGCGGTTGATGGCGCGAATCAGACGCCAACCAGCCAACAGGCTTACAGCATACCCGATCAGGCCCAGCAGGCTCAGTTTCTCCAGTCCCATCCAGCTCTCGTTGAGGAATATGAGTGGCGGCACCTTGAAGGAGAGCAGCATGGACGACCCCAAGAAGACGGAGCTGATGAGCAAGCCGAGCACCATGCGATTGACCGAGGGGCTGAGACCCTTGTGGGCCAAATGCACATCCAGGCGGCCTTCCTGGACCAATTGCATGATGCCACTGATTTGGCCGGGCAAGGTTTCCAGCAAGGACTCGAGTTCGATGTAGATTCGTGCGCAGACGTTTGGCCTGGCGGCGAGGCGATAATCGCCGCAGCCACATCTTCCGAAAAAACGGTTGCATGACCTCCAGCAAACTGAACTGCGGCGATAATTGCCTGAGCGTGCCCTCGAGCGTAATCAGCATTTTTATCAGCAACGAGGTTTGGGGCGGCAGGGAGATCTGGTGGCGGTGCATGATTTCAGTCACATCATTCAGGGCTCCGCTGAGATCGAAACTGTCCAGTGGCTGGGTTCCGTAGTTAGCCACCAGGTCCGCCACATCGATGGACAGGGTGCTTTCATCCATTCGAGGTGGCGTGCTGCCAACGCGTTTGATGAGTGTCGTCAGCAAGGCGGCATCCCGCGATGCGACCGCCAGCAGCATTTCCTCGATCGTTTCGCGAAGGCGATCATCGATGCGCCCTACCATGCCGAAATCCAGCAAGCCCAACTGATTGCCGTCCAGCACCAGGATATTGCCGGGATGAGGATCTGCATGGTAAACGCCATGCATAAAAATCATCTCCACGTAGATGTTGGCCGCAAGCCTGGCCAGATGTTGGCGGTTGGCCTGTGAGCATGCTTCGCCGTTTTGCTCGGTGGACAGACGGTTGACCGCTACCCCGTCCAGCCACTGCATGGTCAGGACGCGCGTCGTGGACAGCTTGGGGTAAGGGACAGGGATGTGAATGCCGTCAACATGCGCCAGTTCGCGGGCGAACAGCTGCAGATGCTGTAGCTCTCGAGTGAAATTTAATTCCTTTCTGAGCGACCGCGACAACTGTTCAACCAGCACGACGGGCTTCCAGACCTCGAGCTCTGGAATATGTTGTGCCAACGTGGCCAAGCCCGCCAAGACCTCGAGATCTTCGCGAACTTTGGCTTGAATATCGGCATGTTGAACCTTGACGACGACCTGGCTGCCATCGTGCAGGCGGGCTCGATGCACCTGGCCAATAGAGGCCGAGGCGATCGACTGTTGTTCGAATTCGGCAAACAGTACTCCCGCGGGTTGCCCCAACTCCTTTTCAATCAACTCCATTACTTTGGCAGCTGGGTCGGCGGGAACATGGGTCTGCAAAGAGGTTAATTCTTCAGCCAGGGCAGGCCCGATTAACTCGGGTCTCAGGCTAAGCACCTGTCCCAGTTTGATAAAGGTCGGGCCGAGTTCCGTGAGCGCCAAGCGGATGCGCTTTTCACGGGAGTAACTCGCCAAGGGGACTCCCTGATCGTCCTTGATCCAGTCTCGAATGAAATCGAATTTCAACTGGCTTAGCCAATCCGCCAATCCGTAGCGGCGCAGAATGGCGATGATCTCCTGCCAACGACGCAGATTCCGATAGAGTTGTGGGATGGAGCTGATTTTCATGGCACGGGTGGTTCAGCGGGGCACATTGGCTCATGGAAGTCTGTTGGCGATTTCCATTCTAGCTGCATGCACCCATCAGACCTACTCCGCCCCGTTTTCTTTCAGCCCCAAGTGCTGCAGCCACTTGCGCGTTCGCGTTTGGGCTTTTGTTTCTCCCGATTCGGGTTCGACGTGAGCGGGACCTTGTTGCTGTACCTGGGATAGTTCCGACTCAAGTTGGGTCCTTTCGCGAGCCAGTTTGGCCCTTTCGAGCGAGAGATCAATCTCCGCCTGCCTCAACTTCTCTTCCCACTCCTGCTGGATGACCTTCAGTTTTTGCCGCTCTTGATTAACGAGCTCATCCGAGTCGACCATTTGAGCGATGGCGGCGGCTCCAACGGCCAGGCCATCGCGGGTGCTCGATTGTTGCTGGACGATGGACTGCAGTTCCTGAATCTCACGATCGCGGCGTTCAATTTCGAGTTGGGTGGCAGAGATGATTTGGTCGACCTCCAGCCGTTTGGCGACGACCGCCTCACTGGATTCATCCTCGTCTTCATCATCCAATTGCCGGAGAATCAGCTGTTTGCGTTCTTCCCAGGTCAGGCTCTCCTGATTGACACTCTGGTTGGACGCTGACGTCGACTGGAGCACTTGCTGCCTGGCAAGTTGGGCTGCCAGATCGGAGTTTTGGCTGCGGAGATCTTGCAGTTCGAGTTGCCGACTATCCAGCTCCTCTTCCAATTGCCTGAGCCTTTCCACATCGGCCGCGTCTTCGTTGTCCTCGGCCTCACGCTGCTGCAAGGCAGCCAGTTGTGATTGACTGGCTTGAAATTGCTCTTGCAGGCTGGCAAGTTCGGATTCCAGTTCGGCCAGCTTCGCGGCAGCCAGTTGATCCGCTTGGCAGTTTTCCAACTCGGCCAACAGGCTACGCGTCTCTTGCAATTCTTGCTGCAACTGGGCGACGATCTCGCTCTGGTCGTCAGCCTGTTGGTCCTGCAATTGCTGGCGAAGTTCCGCACAATCCTTGTGCAGCAATTCCAATTCAGTCTGTGCATCGTCGTAGCTCTGCAGGGTCTCGTCCGCCCGTGCCTGTTGCTCACGCAATTGGACTTGTTGGGCTTCTAACTGGGTTTCGAGTTCGGCCAAGGCCGCAGATTTTTCTTTGGCAAGTTCCTTGGAGATTTCGTGGCGCAGGCTGGCCTCGAGCTCTTTCCGCAGTTTGGCTTCATCCAGCCCTTCAGCAGGCGCTGCCTGCAGTTGGGCATCGAGCTGGAATTGCAGATGGGTGTTGTCGGCACGCAACGACTCGAGCTGCTCTTGGCAGGCTTTCAGTTGTTTTCGCGTATTCTTGATTTCCGACTGCTCATCCTGCAGGCGCACCTCGAGCTGTTCCAGCTTGGTCGCAGCCTCGGCAGCCAGCTCCTGCTCGATTGACTGACGTAGCTCAGCGGCCAGTTCTTCATGCAGTTTGGTTTGCTCTAGCAGCTGCGATTCAGTCGCCTGGGCTTGGGCTTCGAGCTCCTGTTTGAGCTGTGCGTGTTGTTGCTCCAGCGATTGGTGCTGGGCGATGGCCTGGTCGAGTTGTCGCTGCGCCTCCTCGGCCCGTTGGTGCTGTTGTTGGGCCTGTGCTTCCAGTTCGGCCAGCCGGGCGGCCGACTGGCTACGAAGTTCAGCTTCAATGGCTTCGCGCTGAACCGCAGCATCTTCGAGGAGCTTGCGCTGCCCCTGCTCTGCGGCCAGTTGCAATTCGGCCTGCCGCGCACGCATTTCCTTGGCCAGTGTCTTTCGCTGTCGCGAAGTGCGTGACTTTAGGCGCAAGCCCTCTGCCAGTTCAGCCTCTAGCTGCTGTCGCTGTTGCTCCACAAAAGCCTGCTGCTGATGAACTTCCTCAGTCAACTGCTGCAGGACTGCAACTTGCTCTTTCAGCTCGCGAGTCGCCGCTTGCGAAAAAGCGCTCGAGATTTGGGCTTGCCAGTTCGATAGGGATGCATCCAGCGTCTCGTGGGCCCGCTGCAGCAAGGTTTCGCTATGGCAATATTCGCCTGCCTGGCCTGGCAACTGTCCAGCGACGAAGTTCGGATCGCGCTGCAGCGATTCGCACTGGGCGACCAGCAGATCCAAGCCTTCCAGCAAGTCTCCGCGCAGCTCAACCAGATCGCTAGCTCCATCCGAACCGGGGACAGCTGCATCGCATGCGTCCAAACGGCTTTTCAGAGAAGCCGTCAGTGCGAATAGGTCGGTTGTGGTAGCTTTTTCAGTCATGGTGTTCATGGGGTTCAAGCGAGGGCTGCGGGTCCATCAAATCTATAGTTTTTTTTCCTGGGTTCGGCAAAAGTCCCGCCAGGCTTTGATTCCCAGGAATGCGCAAGGCACTAGGCTAAATGCCGGATGTAGCGATAATTGGGGGCCAGCATAGCTGGTGATTCGTGGATCACGAGAATCGAGGGCAAGCAGTGCCTGCGAGTTGTGCTACGCTGATGGTGAAAATGGGAACGGCAGCGGGGATTGAAGCGAGCGGGTGGGATGGCCAAGAAAAGTACGACACGCGATGACAACGAAGGCCAGGAGCCTCCTGGCTTCGAGGCCTGTATCGAAGAATTGGAGCTGATCGTGCGGCGGCTGGAAGAAGGCGGAGGGGCCCTCGAATCAGCCCTGGCAGATTACTCAAAGGCCATCCAGCTGATGCGGCATTGTCATGCAAGTCTGGAGCAGGCGGAGCGCAAGATCGAGATGCTCAGTGGTGTCGATGCCAACGGCAATCCTATAGTCCAGACATTGGCGGACGAATCGCAATCCATGGAAGAAAAACGTCAGTCGCGGGGCGACAAGCGCAGTGCGGCCAGCGGCAAGCCAGCCTCCAAACGCTCCGATGATCTGGGTGGACTGTTTTAGATGGTGGATCAAGCAGCCGAAATTCTGTGGGAATTGAAGCCTTATCGAGACGCCATCGAGGGCGAACTCGAGCTCCGCACGCGCCCGCTGCCGGGTTGCCCTCCGCGGCTGGCCGAGGCCATGCGTTACAGCCTGCTGGCGCCCGGCAAGCGTCTGCGTCCGCTGCTGGTGTTGCTGGCCTGCCAGGCCGTAGGTGGGCAATGGGAACGGGCGTTACCAGCTGCCTGCGCGGTCGAGTGCATACACGTTTACTCCCTGATCCATGATGACCTGCCAGCCATGGATAACGATGCCTTGCGGCGGGGGCGGGCCACCTGTCATATCGAATTTGACGAGGCAACGGCAATTCTGGCTGGCGATAGCCTGCAGATGCTAGCCATCGAATTGCTGTGCCAGGAGCTGCCGGCAGCCGGGGCCGCGGCCTGTTGCCGAATCCTGTCCCACGCCGCCGGCCGGCAATGCCTGGTCGGTGGGCAGGCCGACGATTTGGCCGCCGAGGGGCGTTTCGGACCTCCCTCGCCGACGCAACAGGAACAACCACTGGAATTCCTGAAAAGCATCCATGCCCGCAAGACCAGTGCCCTGATCGAAGCCAGTTTGCAGTTGGGAGGGGTGGTCGGCGGGGCTTCTTTGGATCATCTTAGTTGTCTGGCAGAATATGGTCGACGAATTGGCCTTTCCTTTCAAATCATCGATGACTGCCTCGATCGGGAGAGTACCGCAGAGCAAATGGGTAAGCACACCCATAAGGACAGTGGGCTGGGCAAATTGACCTACCCTGGTTTGTTGGGGTTGGTCGAATCACGCAAGCTGGCAGATCGACTGGTTCGTGAAGCCTGCCAAGAGGTTGCGGTTTTGGGTATTGGCGGGGAACGCCTGGCGGGACTGGCCAGGTTTGTCGTGGAACGGAGAAATTAAAGCGAATGACAAAGCACCTAGAGAGTATTGAATCCGCATTCGACCTGCATGCGATGAGTCTCGCTGATTTGAAGCAAACAGCTGACGAGATTCGCCAGGTTCTATGCGGCTTGCTCAGTATCCGCACCGCGCATTTCGCATCCAATTTAGGAGTCGTCGAACTTTGCCTGGCCCTGCACAGCGTGTATGACTTTCGCTATGACAGGCTGATCTGGGACACGGGCCACCAAATATATCCGCACAAGTTAATTACCGGGCGTTACAACCAGTTCGCCTCGATTCGAACCCGTGGCGGACTGATGGGATATCCCAATCCGGTCGAAAGCGAATACGACCTGTTCATGACCGGCCATGCGGGCTGCAGCGTTTCCACGGCTCTAGGCTTGAAGAGCGGCGATGATCTTCGCGGCGAGAAGCGGAGGAAGAGCGTGGCGGTCATTGGCGACGGGGCCTTTCCGTCAGGGATCGTCTTCGAAGCACTGAACAACGCCGGCGAACTGAAGAGCGATTTATTAATCGTTCTCAACGACAATCGTATGAGCATTTGTCCTCGAGTGGGTTCGGTTGCCAGCTACCTCGACCGCCTGCGGTCGAATCCCTTCTACACGGGTTTGAAGTCCGAGGTGGTGCGGATGCTCAACCACCTGCCCGTCTTTGGAGATCCCGCCGAGAAGCTGCTGGCTCAGATCAAAGAAGGGGTCAAGGCCGGATTGCACGGCGGCATGCTGTTTGAAGAGTTGGGCATTCGTTATGTCGGCCCCATCGATGGGCATGATATGGCCCTCATGCGCAAGTATCTCAAGATGCTCAAGGATCAGGAGGGCCCCGTGCTGTTGCATGTGGTAACCGAAAAAGGCCATGGATATCAACCTGCCGCACAAGATCCCGTTTTCTTTCACACGCCACCCGCGTTCGAAGACGATCAGGGCAAGGCCAAGATACTGCTCTGGTGGCGGTTCGCCCGCCTATACGAATTTTGCCCGCGATGCGATTGGGGCTGCCATGCGCCGCGATCAGCGAGTTACCGTGATGACCGCTGCCATGTGCCAGGGCAATAAACTCGAGCCGGTACGCGAAGAATTCCCCGACCGTTTTTTTGATGTGGGCATCTGCGAATCGCATGCGGTGGCTTTCGCTGCCGGACATGCCAAGGTTGGTTTGAAGCCAATCGTGACGATCTACAGCACCTTCCTGCAACGCAGCTACGATCACATCTTCCAAGAGGTGGCGCTGCAGAACCTGCCGGTGGTGTTCATGATGGACCGCGCCGGTTTAGCGGGCCCCGACGGACCTACGCACCACGGTGTGTTCGACATCGGTTTTATGCGCGTCTTTCCTAACATAGTATGCATGGCTCCCGGGGACGGTCGCGAATTATCCCACATGCTGGACTTTGCGTTGGACAGCCCAACGCCCGTCGCTATCCGCTACCCCAAGGCGTCGGCAGCATCCCTCAATCTGGACGAGCAACCCATCGAACTTGGTCGAGGGCAGATTGTCCGCTGGGGTAACGACGGTGCCATTTTAGGTCTTGGACCCATGCTGGAAGTCGCCTTGCAAGCCGCCGAAATTTTGTCTGAGCGAGGCATCGACATTGCGGTGATCAACCCGCGCTTCATCAAACCGCTTGATGAACAGCTCCTGGAAAAAGTCTTTACGGAATGTCGCTTCGTTGTCACCGCCGAGGAAGGTGCGCTGATGGGCGGCTTCGGAAGTGCCGTGCTTGAATTGGCCTGCGAACAAGGCTGGGATACGCGGCACATGCGCAGACTGGGTATCCCTGACCAATTTATAGAGCATGGTGAACGCGAAGATCTGCTGGCGGAAATGGGCCTGTCCGCCTCGGGCTTGGCCGAGCTGTGCGCGAATCTGGCGGCTCAAACCTCCCCAGCCGTGACCCTTGATGACAAAGTCAACCTGTAATGCAGAAATCCCAGGCTCCATGGCTGGCCGCAGGCAGGTCGTTGCCGCGGGCGGTGATTCTGGCTTCCGTGAATCGGCCTGCGCGTCCGAGCCGAACTTGGCAAAATCGAGAAGATCTTGAGGAAGTCGGCCGAAATCGTGGCCGTCGACGAGGATGAATCATTCGATTTTGAAAAGATACCCATCGATATCGGTGTCGTACTCGGCGGGGATGGCTCCATTCTCTCGGCAGCCCGGCGGATGGGGACGAAACAGACTCCGGTGATAGGCGTCAATCTGGGGAGGCTTGGGTTTCTGGCCGCCTTGGGGGAGGATGAGCTGGAGCAAATCTGGCCGGAAGTCTGCGCGGGCCAGTTTCCGGTCGACGAGCATGTGATGCTGCAATGCGAATTGATTCGTGGCTCGGCGGCTGCCCCAGGCGAAACACCCGTTACACCCCAGTTGGCCCTGAACGAAGCCGCCATTCTAGGCGGGCCACCCTACTCGATGTTGCAGATCGAGCTGCTGGTCGATGGCCAACTCGCCTCGACCTACAGTTGCGATGGTCTAATTATCAGTACGCCTGTGGGCTCGACGGCACACAACTTGTCGGCTGGGGGCCCCATTTTGCAGCGGCGTTTGCAGGCCGTGGTCATTAGCCCCATCAGCCCGCACACGCTGACCCTGCGCCCGGTGGTAGACCATGCGGATCGCGTGTTTGAGATGGTCGTGCGCCAGGGCCATGAATCGGTGTCAGCGGTCTTTGATGGCAGGGTCATGGGAAACCTGGCGGAAAACGATTGCTTTCGAATTTCCAAGGCAGCTGTTTCATTCAAGATGATCAGCATCCCCAACAAAGATGAATATCGCACGCTGCGTGACAAACTGGGCTGGGGCGGAAATCCCCGCACGCCGAGTTTTTAGGCCGCTTCCTAGTGCATTGGTCTTCGCTCCGCATGTCCTCGATGTACGACATGAAATCCAGGCTACCCCAATGGAATCCAGTGACTCGCGGGTAAACCAGGGAAGCCTTCAAACCGCCTGCCACAGCTGGGAGGGCCGCATGTGGGCTGGCGGCAAGAACAGCAACTGCATCAGTCCCCAAACTGCATAAAGCTGAAGTGAACAGCCCCGCGTTCCAGGCTGAAAGTGGATTCTTTCATGTTCCGCCAATCCACTTGTTTGGTGGATGGGCTAGAGGTGCGAAAGGGTTCAAGCGCCTCACCCGCTGGATCGAGATCCAATTGTCCGTTTTGATTCTCATCGATAAAGGCCACGGCCGCATAGAGTCCAGGTTGCAATTGCAAGACGATGGTGGCCGCGCCAATCGCATCCACGCTGAATTCCGTGCTGCCCAAGGGGACTTCGGTGGGATTCTGTGCGGAGGGCGAGAATAGCAGCAAGGAGCCGTTGGCCAGCTTGTGTGAGGGTGCCAAGAATTCGCGCCACAAAGTAACTGGGTGGGGCCGGGCTGGGCTGCAGCGAAACCACCGGTCTGGGAGAAAACTGGAGCTCAGGAAGCCACTGTTGCGACCACAGCAAGCACATTAGCCCCCCCACCAGGCCTCCCACGAACAACAACTGCAGGCCGTAATTGCGTTGCCACGAATTGAGGTTCGAATTGACCATGGGCGCGAAGGTATCGTTTTGCAAACTTGGGTCGCCAGTGCAAATCAGTTTGTCAGGTGCGACGCAATCGCCTGGCCAGCATGAGCCACACCGCGGGCTGGAAAATTATATCCTCAAGCTAGATTGTATCCCGACCGGCTGCCCAGGGAATGCAGAGTAACCCAAACAAAAAACGCAGCCTTCGATGGAAGCGCTGCGTTTGTGGGCGTTGTCCCCCTTTTCTGGGGCGAGGCAGCCTGACCTGTCACGGCTAAAACAAGACTTGGATCCCAAAGCTGCCACCGTGCAAGAATAGATCTTCATCGGTTGAGACGAAGGTACCATTGGAGGTGGTGATCGACGCAGGGTTTTGCCCCGTAACAGTTGCCATTTGGGGCAGGTACCAGGCTTCATAACCTGCGGTCAGACGGATGCTGGGCACGATCTGGTAGTTTGCAAAGATTCCCATTTCAAACTGCCCAGCGACACCCACTTCGCTGTCACCCGCGTTGAGCAGCAGATTGCCTCCGTTACTGAGGAAGGTGGAGCGTTCAGAAAAATTGGCGTACACGCCGGCCTTGCCGCGCAAGCCCACATTGGCTCGCAGGCTAACAGGGAACAAAATGTCGCCGCCAATCTGGGCGCCTAACAATCCGTTATCCAGTTCCTCGACCAGCAATCCAATACCATCGGCAGAATCGCTGGACCGGAAGATATAGTCTTCTTCGTAGTTGATATAGCGGACTCCGATCATGGTCGACAGTACGTCCCAGGTCCACCAACGACGGTTGACTTCAAAGCTATTCATTTTGGCGCGGTAATTCTGCGAATGGACGTCGGCACTGTTAAAGGCACTGATATCTGAGGGCGCATAGCCACCGCCAATGGGCGTCGACAGATTGCTCTGCAGATTGGCGTTGCCCGTGACGATGGATTGTCGTTCCCAGTCGAAGGGGCCCACATAGGTGGCTTCCCAGCCATTGACGCAATCCAGCAGTCGACCGACAGTGAAACGCGTGCCGACCTCGTGCTCAAAGTCTGGCATGAAGTTGTTTCGAGACAGCGAGAAACGGTCGTCGCCGTCACGGGTCATCCACAAGGCGTCTACATTTACATACCACGAAATATCACAGCCGGCGTCGCATGGTCCTGCCACCTGCGGACCGTAGTCATTGAACATGACGGGTTCCTGGACGATCGGCATTCCGCCATAGATTGCTGACTGAACGGGTGAAGCCTGCTCGCCCAACTCGGCCATCCACTGGCCGCTGGAAACCAGATTTGAATGGGGCGCCGCTTCTGGCGTCCCGATTGGCTTTGGCGTTTGGGCGGAAGCAATGCTGAAACAGCACGACGTGACCGCGAGAATGGCTCCAAACGCGACTGCATTGGCACGTCGGGCATTCCCAAAGAATGCGAAAGCGCTCACGAGTCGTAGTAACAGGATTTTACGCATGGCAATCCTCGAAATGGCATCCTTGCTAGTGGTCACGTCTGTAGAAATCATTTTCGGTTTCGGATTCCTTCGACGCTCTCGGTAAACTCTAGGTAAGCATGTCCTGCCGCACTCAAAGCGACTGGGGCTCACACGCTGTTGATTTGCAGATCTCAATCCTGGGGTGACCTGAGCCGGTCCACGACGGGGGCCAGCGAAGTCTTGCGGATGAACCGCAGTATCTTCTTGGCTTCGGCTTCGGAGATGGCCACACCCTGAACGACCAGTTCATCGTTCGCGGCAATCACCTCTACGTTGCTTCCCGGATAAAGTTGACTGCAAGTCCTATTGATCTCTTGGGCAATTTCCAACAGTCTCGATTGCTGGACGCGTTGCTCCTGGGCAACCCTGACCTGGCGAACCTCGACGATGCGATCTCCATTTGCGCGTTGTGTGACCAAGGCAATCCTGGTCGTTCCAATCCGCAGTCCTACAATCGACACTTTGGCCTGCGCCGTTTGGATGAGTCGACAGATGTTTGGATATTCTACGGTCATCTCGATGATGGCAGTCTCCGTGCCGATGCTGCTGGCATCCTCGACGCCGATGACCATCTCGGGCCCATCGACAATTTTCCCAGCAGGAAAGCCGCTTGGAGGTTCAGCCAGAGGGCTGGCCGGTTTCATCGTTGGAGCCAGGGGTTCAGCAGTGACGAGCCGCAGCGGAACCGCAGGGCGGAATTCCTGCTTGCTCTCTGTGGCAGCCAGGTTGGTCGATGGTACGGCAGGCGTCCCCGCAACATCCGAGGCTGGGATTTCAATCGCCACAGCCTCGATGGCTGTTACCGAAGTATCTGGCCGCAGCTTGGCTGATGGCGTTCCGAGTGGCGTCGTGATTAGGTATCGCTAGCTCCTGAATGGGCGCAATCTCCATGGGCTCGGCCAACCGCAGTGCGGTTTGTGCGGTAGGCAAGCTGGCCGCTGCGGGAAGCGCCGAAACGTTTGGCTCGCCTTCGATTTGAACTTGTAGAGCCTTGGGTGCTGACGCATTGGCCGGTTTTCCGGAAGGCGTCAGGGCCACGGCTTGCGCCAAATCGCGAGAGCTGCTGCGATGGAGCGCTGGAGTTCGCGAGCTAGGCTGCACATCGTTGGCAACGGTGGCCGAGTTTTGAGGTCGATTGCTCTGCGAATCCCGCTGAACTGGGGGCGAGGTAGGATCCTCAGACCGATCACTTGATTGGTTACCCATGACAGTTTGGCTGAATGATAACCTGGCTTCGTCAACCACAGATGGGTCGCTAAGAGAAAACTCAGCGCTCTCTGCGGCCGCGTTGCCTACTGCTGCAAGCTGCGTTTGCTCGGACCCAACATTGTCGCTGAGGGAAAACCCAGTATCTTCGACGACCGGGTTGCCTGCTGCTGCAGGCTGCATTTGCTCAGCCTGAACATTGTCGCTGAGGGAAAATCCGGCGCTCTCTGCGGCCGCGTTGCCTGCTGCAAACTGCGTTTGCTCAGACCCAACATTGTCGCTGAGGGAAAAAAGGGTGTCTTCACTATCCACGTCGTGGAGCGAATACCGCAATTCTCTTTCTGGCGTCTTGTCGTTTAGCGAAAAGCCGGCGTTCTCGACGGCCAGTTCATCGCTCAGGGAGAATTCAGATTGCTGTTGCGGGTCTGTATCGACGAGCGACAGTCTTGCGTCAGCAGCTCCAGTCTGGTCGCTGAGCGAGAACGCTGAGTCATCGTCAGCCTCGATGTCGCTCAATGAAAAACCTTCTCCCTCGGACGGTGCTTGATCGCTGAGTGTCAGACTGACGGAGTCGGCTGGCTGGTCGTCGCTCAACGAGAAACCCTCAGGTCCAGCCTGATGATTGGCTTCGGCGATGGATTCGATTGCTGAACTGAGGCTACCTTGCTCAGTAGCCAGTTGTTCGTAAACGGCCGACAGGGGAGCTTTCGGTTCAACGGCCAGCTTGAGCGATTTTGCTATCGAGAGCAATTCGGGCTGTCTAGAGGTTAAACTCTCGCCTGACAGCGGTGGCAAAGGAAGCGGCGGGGTCGGACAGGATGGCGTATTGCTGGCTGGCAGAGTTTCTGGCAAGCCAGGTAGCCGGTCAGGGCATGGGCCTTCTTCGAGGGGATTGGCTCCACGGCCGTTGGATAATTCGGTAGCCCCGGCGGGAACCACCTGCGTCAACAAGGGCGCTGGAGATTGCTGAAGCGAGCTGGCATTGGGCACCGCGCGCATGGCGGGTAGGCTGGCATGGGGCGTCAAGCCCAGCAAGCCAACGAGTTTCTTGGCCGCCCGTGCACGCATTTGGGCCAGGCTCTCAAATGGATACTCGATGGGCAGCGGCTGCGAGTCGCTGTGAATGGTTTGTGGTCCAGGAGTGGGTGACAGCAATTCGGTCTGTGCTTCAAGCGTACTGGCTCCAGCGACAACAAACGCGAATGCAAGTCGAAAAGCTACACCGCGGCGCGGAGCAAAACGCGTCTCACGATGATTTGGACCCAACTTGCGATGTGACATCACCAACCCTCACGAATAAAGTTCACTCACCGAGTGAATCGAGAGCACTCCACGCCGCCGAACAGGCGCGTTGATTGCGATACTGGTGGGATATCGGGAAGCCACGCTGTGAAAGTTGAACGATTTTAGGGGTAGTGAGTGTCGTATCGGCAAATGACCCCCAATTGAGTGGTTACCACCTAATGCCAGCAACCGCCAATGGAGCCGTTTCCAACCTTGCCGTCGCGAGGGCAGTGAATGGAACCCATCTGGCCAGCCCTTTCCGCCCTGTATCCGAACAGCCGGATGCACGGCTGGAATCAGCTTTCAGGTTTGGAAAGCATGAAAGAATGGGCGAAATCATCTCCCGATTTTTCACCCGCTCAACACCGTTTTGTTTGCCGCCCTGCCCTGTTGTTATGGCTTCCGTATGAACCCCATGCAGGTGTTGGTTGTGCTGGCCCGCGCCGACCGTGAACAGCACTTCCTTTCTTCCCATGTCTGGGCCTTTGCCCTTGCCCGCGCGATCGACGGGAGATCTCAATTGACACGGTAGGGATGGGCTGGCTACAAGCACTCTAGCGCTGCAGTAGCGCACTCATCTTTACCTATCGGAATGGAGGACGAATCGTGAGCCCTTTGAACATTCACAGTAGGCTTGCTACTTCGATTCGCACGGCTGCCAGGATGCGCCAAGAGTTGGAGTCCTGTCATACGCCATGGCTGCATCGTTTGGCGTTTTATGTTCGCTTGCAGATTTGCTCGCGTCGGGCGCATCGCTTGATTGAGCGCCTGCACACTTCCAAGGGACTGTAGCGACCGCCGGAAATTGCCGTAGCGACTGGTGCAATTGCTATGGATTGGCAGAAACTGAAACAAGGAACCCGTTGTTGGCAAACCAACAACGGGCTACTGAAAATTCTGAGCGATAAGCTCTCACCAAATTGCCACGACGATGGAGTTCGACGAGAGCCATAGCCCATCGCGCGTATGCAGGCCCAAGGCTGGCCTCTGAGATGCGGAGTGCGTTGAGCAAGCAACCTGAGACAGAGGGACGACAGGACTCGTGACGCTTATCAACTAAAGTCATCGTCTGGGTGTGCTATAGAAATTCTCATCCGCAACGCTGCCACACCGTTTTCGTTCAAATTCACCATGCACTGGGACTTTGGATGGCCAGCATGCCTCGCAAACGCAACAACCGGGTGATCCACATCACATGCGGGCCTTGTTGGGCAGTCCACCACGCGACCATCAGGCATTCGCCGGCCAAAGCCATGATACCAGCAACTGCCTGGTCGCCGACCAATGGGGTAATGTCGTTGCCGCTACGCCCAGCGGTTGGGGCGGTGTGACTGCGGGTGCGAGCGGCGTGCAGCTGGGAAGCCGCATGATTGGCCACCGTATCAGTCGCGCGCGAACGGCTGGCGCCGCAGTCGTTCTCGCCATCGATCCCGACAGCCAACTTAAGACCGTGGCAGCGGATCGTGGCAAAGTTGCGGTCGCCTATTAAGAACGACAGACTCCTAATCTCCTGCAGTACCTTCGAATTAGGCTGAAGCAAAGCACTGGTTCCTCGTCCACTACTCCATTATCGAAGGGACCGTCCGAAATTAAGTTACCGAATCAGCCGCAACGCGTCAGCGAGCCATTGCTCTCGGGCTGGACGCTGAACGCCCGAGAGTTCTTGGGCGATGCGATAGGACAATGCCACGTATTCGATAGAGAGCCGGTATACGTCCAGTCGTTCATGAGCGAAAGTCGGTTCGTTCATCACGCTCCTTTCGAGTACGATCAACGCCAGAACTACTCGAACCAACCGCTCAAGTAAAGCAACCCGAAGGTAATTAGGGCGGAACAGAGCATGAAGCCGAGTACGACCAGGTAGCCCAGTGGCTGCCCCATTGCAGGAAGATCAGTAAAATTCATGCCGTAGATACTGCAAATAAGCGACATTGGTAGAAACAGAGCTGAGATGACGGTCAAAAATTGCAGGCGGTTATCCGCTCGTTTTTGCATCCAAAGCTCATAGTCTCGTTCGAGGCTAGCAACGCGTGCTTCGCTACCGTCGACGATGTGTTGTGCTAATTCCTCGAGCCGCAACAGGTCATGGTAGAAATGCGATTGCTCGCTGACGCGCAAGGCATCGGACTCGACCGCCTGAAGCGAGCCGACGCAGTAGGTGTGGTCGTCGTGAACATTCGATAGATGGCTTATCTGGCGACGCAGTGAGGCAATCTGCTGGGCGTCGATGCTCTCAAATTGTTCGTGCAATTCGCGGTCCATATTTTCCGCCGCGGTACGCACCGCCAATGCCGCATCAACGCTGCCACGTCCAATCTCCGTCAACAAGTAAAGAAGCAATGCCGAAGAATTCTTAGCGTACAACGGAATGCTGGCCCCAAGCTCACCAATCAGGTCGCCCATCGTATGCTCGTCATCGCGGTGGATGGTGATGATCGTTGATTTCAAACACAGAACCGACACGTAGGGTTTGTCCTGCTGGTCCCACCCCATGTGCGTAGAGACTTCCAGATACAGAGCCGATTCGAGAGAGATAAACCGCCGACAACGCTCCGATGCCACGCACGCATTTAGGATAAGAGGATGCAAGCCCAGGGGTGCCAACAATTCGCGTAGTTCTTGCGGCGACGCGTCCTCGACATTAATCCAGCGATGAATGGGATCCTCTGGCCAGGCCGCAGCTAGAACGACATCTTCCAGTCGTTCAAGCGTCGCGCGATCACTAATGCCAAATACTTCGACGTTCATTCTCGTCCCAGAATAAGCACATACCCGGCGGAAGGCATGAGATTTGCGCACCAAAAGAACTCGAAATTCCTGCTGCCGGAAAGTCATTGGGACGCGCCCGGCCAACGGCATGCTGCGCAGGATACCGATTTCGAGCGAGAATTATTAAAGCAGAATCTATTTGTCAATGCAAACGTCGCATTAACTAACGACTCGCATAGCCTCTCAATGATTGGTTTGGCGTCGATACAGCGAACATCGGCGATAATCGGGCGGCGGCAATTGAGCCACCACCCCGATGAACACAGCCACCGCCGCTCCGTGTTCATGTATGCCCAACATGGGCGACGTTCTTATCTGGGGAGATCCGATTGGCGTACCCGTGAGTCGGGCTTGCCCGAAAGACGGTGCCCTGCATGCGCAAGTTATTCGGTGCCGGTCGGAAGTCAGTAGAGGGAATAGTAGCTGGCCCACGTGGTTGGCGAAGGCCCGAAGGGAACGAGCAAGTACGTATGGTCGTCAGCTCATCCGTCGCCTGCGTGCAGGCGAACCACCGTCCGGTGGTCAATCGGTATGGGCGCTAACGATCATCCGATGGCTTGAGCCTTGGCGGCAACGTCAAGATTTAAAACTCGTGCTCAACCGCCGGATGCGGACCCGCTTGTCCGGTGGTGTGGGAGGGGGTGCGGAGCAATCCGCCCCCTATCCCGATCGCTTGGTTATGCAGGGATTTTGGTGAATGTCGCGTTATGGACGAGGGTTGCAATGGCGTGTTCAGTCCGTTTTTGGATCGAGCGTGACATCAGCGGCGAAATAAAGAGCCACGGAGCGACAGGCAGCATTGCAAAGCAAATGGCAGCGACCAACCATTGCCATCCCTGCGCCCAGGGCACACCGAATCCGACACCGAATAGTTGGCCAAAGAGAACACCACCACCGACACCGAATAAGAGACCAAGGACCAGCCCTAGAAGGAATGGGAATCGTGTGAGAAACCGCTGCATTCGTTCGACTCCCCCAAGCTCGGCATCTGCATCAAGGTTTTTGCCGTTGATTGTTAGCGTGATCTTTGTTGCACCCAGTAGCGGATTCTGTCTCGTGCTGTTTAGCCCGGGACCGTTGAGAGTTACTGAGTTCATGGTTCGGTCGCTGATTGCAAATCCTTGGTTCGCCAGAGTTTGAACAGCAGAATCTAGAATCGAATCAGATGATGCCGAAGCGACAGCAGATGTATGGAATGAACGCATTTCATGGCTCCTGATGTTCTAGTTCACGACCGTAGTGAATTCTATTCGCTCGACAGTCCGCAATCTTCGCAAGACGGCGAGGCTTTCCTGCATGACGCCACCAATCACGCGGTTGCGGCCAAGTGACTTACCATTTGGGAAACGCGCGATCCACAACTCGCGTGCATTGGATTATTCGTCGCAATTCTGATTCTGAGTGCCTGGAACATTATTGTGACGTGAGCCCTGCCTTAAGTAACGTTTGCCTACATCGTTCGCGGATTTTTTATAGTCACTGTTCAAGCTTGGGGCCGTGGATTGTTGGCGCGACTTTCGCATAGTGTTGGTATCTGAACAAGAAATCGACGGCAAGGAATGCCAGCAATGACAAGCTGCCGACCGTTATCCATTGGAGTGTGAGTGACAACCATCGGTCGAAGATTCTTTTCCAACTGGGACGGCGAGTATGGGACGTGCTCTCCAAGGCTACTTCGCAGTGAGGGCACTCGTGCTGACGGTCGCGAGCAAGTAGCTCACTGAAAGATTAACGAAGTTACCCGCCGTCCGCGTACCAGTAGCGAACCCACCACGCGATGCACGCAAGGCAAAGTACGCCAAACAGAAGCGAGTTTGCCAGACTTAGGATACGAAGCGAGCTTTGCAAAAGTGACAAGCGTTGCTCCTATGCGAGCAAAAGCATTCGGTCGGATAACGCTTGGAATAACGAAGTCGCCTGAGTTGACAGTTTAGCAGCGTGCACTGGCCAACGCGACTTTGGTTTTTTCCCTGATTCTGTCCGTTTTTTTGCGGTCAAGGTAGAGAACACCCTGAGATTCAGTCCTGATTTTTGTGTTCGGAAGAGCGTCACGCAGTCGAGCTAAACCGGCCTCCGTGAGACGCGAATCGGCAATTCCGGGATGGGCGGATACTCCTTCAACGAGGCCAGGTGCTTTTCGAGTTGACCGAGCGCCGCCTTGGGCACCCAGGTGTGGGGAAAGAGCACGTTGTCCCGCTCCTGGGGGTGGTTGTTCGCCTAACTTCAAGAGGCGTTCCTTGGCTTCTGCCCATGATGAAATGGGCATCGTACCATCTTCGATCTTTCGCTTTCGTTCTTCGAGAATAGCCGCATGCCACTCTGGAGAACGAACGTCGCCCGATTTCTGGCAGAGCTCGTCCCAGATTTTCTCGAGTAGCTGGATTTTTTGTGCGACGGATAGTCTGTTCCCAGTAAACGAAGTTTGAACAGCTCGCTGAAAATGCGGCGAGAATCGCGATGCTCACAATCGCTTGGTTCCTGGTTTTCGAACCCGGCAACGAAGGCAGATGTGTAGTCGATCGGGCAACGCGCCCGCAATCAGGTTTCGCGTGGTGTTGAGGTTTACGCATTGCGGACTTGCAGCGCCCACTAATTCCGAAACAAAGATTTATCGACAGTCGCCAGAATCTTCGATGTCGTAGACATAGCGTTACCATCAAATCCTCCCACGCACTAGTCCAGCCACAACGTGGCGACATTTGCTTAGCCCCGGGTGAGCGTGGCGAGCTCCAAGCGAGCCAAGCGTAACCCGGGGTGATGATAGCGAATGGTTCGGCGGTGAGGGCTTAGGCCGCCATTTCAATTGTCATGATTCGAACCGCAACATCAGTCACGGTGGCGATTGGTTTGGCGAAGGTGTCGTCGAGCAAGCAGGTTTGGTCGCCCCAACACAGTCAATCGCTTGGCAGAGCAAGTATGTGTCGGCCTTTCAGGCCTTCCGCTGCCATGGCAACCGTCACCGGGGCCGCGTCGGCCCCGGCAAAGGATGTGCCGGGCCCTCTGCCCTGGTCCCTCATGCACAAATAGTTGACCTGTAAAGTATGTTTGGTCTTGAGCCAGGAACGCTGGCGATAACGGCGGTTCCGGGGTTCGACTTTACATCCAAGTGAACGACGTACCGGAACTCCCGTTCATCGCTTGGTTCCGGTCGCGGATGGTACTGAGCGAGTCCGCCGCGAAACGAACCCGCCATGCAAGTAGTCTAGCACGAAGCATATTCGCCAAGCAAGTAAGTTTCCACCCCGCCCTTCGCTCATCGTTCACCGCTTGTCGCTCACCGTTCCGGGCTCGTCCCGGCGGGAGCATGACTGGTTGGCTACCCACCAAAGCCCACCAGCGCCGTGGACGAACAGTTGAATCAGCCAGCCGTTGGTCTCGTTCGAGTCCACCACATTCTTGTCGGCCAGCCTCACACTCATTGCGGACTCGGTCAAACGCCATCTAATAGACATCACCACCACCACTCGTCCGCCGATGCTGTCGTGGTCAACGGTAGCCCACCAGTCACCCTCCCGCCGGGACGAGCCCGCGCGGTGAGGAATTAGGCGAATAACATCGCCAACACTGGTCCGCTGCGATCAAGAATTCACGAGCATGTCCAAGCACTAGTAAACGCGATCAGCGTCGCATTGAATTCAATCGCGTTCATGCGCGAATCGAACGATAGGCAACCGTCCGGAACGACGGCGTTGATCGATGCTGCGGTGATTGATTTCCCATCGTCAAAACGTGAGCTACCGCGGCTAGGTCCAACGCTTGGTTCCTGGTTTTCGAACCCGGCAACGAAGGCAGCAGTGCAGTCGATCGGGCAACGCGCCCGCAATCAGGTTTCGCGTGGTGTTGAGGTTTACGCATTGCGGACTTGCAGCGCCCACTGATTCCGAAACAAAGATTTATCGACAGTCGCCAGAATCTTCGATGTCGTAGACATAGCGTTACCATCAAATCCTCCCACGCACTAGTCCAGCCACAACGTGGCGACATTTGCTTAGCCCCGGGTGAGCGTGGCGAGCTCCAAGCGAGCCAAGCGTAACCCGGGGTGATGATAGCGAATGGTTCGGCGGTGAGGGCTTAGGCCGCCATTTCAATTGTCATGGTTCGAACCGCAACATCAGTTACGGTGGCGATTGGTTTGTCGAAGGCGTCGTCGAGCAAGCAGGTTTGGTCGCCCCAACACAGTCAATCGCTTGGCAGAGCAAGTATGTGTCGGCCTCTCAGGCCTTCCGCTGCCATGTCAACCGTCACCGGGGCCGCATCGGCCCCGGCAAAGGATGTGCCGGGCCCTCTGCCCTGGTCCCTCATGCACAAATAGTTGACCTGTAAAGTATGTTTGGTCTTGAGCCAGGAACGCTGGCGATAACGGCGGTTCCGGGGTTCGACTTTACATCCAAGTGAACGACGTACCGGAACTCCCGTTCATCGCTTGGTTCCGGTCGCGGATGGTACTGAGCGAGTCCGCCGCGAAACGAACCCGCCATGCAAGTAGTCTAGCACGAAGCATATTCGCCAAGCAAGTAAGTTTCCACCCCGCCCTTCGCTCATCGTTCACCGCTTGTCGCTCACCGTTCCGGGCTCGTCCCGGCGGGAGCATGACTGGTTGGCTACCCACCAAAGCCCACCAGCACCGTGGACGAACAGTTGAATCAGCCAGCCGTTGGTCTCGTTCGAGTCCACCACATTCTTGTCGGCCAGCCTCACACTCATTGCGGACTCGGTCAAACGCCATCTAATAGACATCACCACCACCACTCGTCCGCCGATGCTGTCGTGGTCAACGGTAGCCCACCAGTCACCCTCCCGCCGGGACGAGCCCGCGCGGTGAGGAATTAGGCGAATAACATCGCCAACACTGGTCCGCTACGATCAAGAATTCACGAGCATGTCCAAGCACTAGAAAACGCGATCATCGTGGCATTGAATTCAATCGCGTTCATGCGCGAATTGAACAATAGGCAACCGTCCGGAACGACGGCGTTGATCGATGCTGCGGTGATTGATTTCCCATCGTCAAAACGTGAGCTACCGCGGCTAGGTCCAACGCTTGGTTCCTGGTTTTCGAACCCGGCAACGAAGGCAGATGTGTAGTCGATCGGGCAACGCGCCCGCAAACAGGTTTCGCGTGGTGTTGAGGTTTACGCATTGCGGACTTGCAGAGCCCACTAATTCCGAAACAAAGATTTATCGACAGTCGTCAGAATCTTCGATGTCGTAGACATAGCGTTACCATCAAATCCTCCCACGCACTAGTCCAGCCACAACGTGGCGACACTTGCTTAGCCCCGGGTGAGCGTGGCGAGCTCCAAGCGAGCCAAGCGTAACCCGGGGTGATGATAGCGAATAGTCCGGCGGTGAGGGCTTAGGCCGCCATCTCAATTGTCATGATTCGAACCGCAACATCAGTTACGGTGGCGATTGGTTTGTCGAAGGCGTCGTCGAGCAAGCAGATTTGGTCGCCCCAACACAGTCAATCGCTTGGCAGAGCAAGTATGTGTCGGCCTCTCAGGCCTTCCGCTGCCATGTCAACCGTCACCGGGGCCGCATCGGCCCCGGCAAAGGATGTGCCGTCGGAGAGAAAAGGTGTCAGGACTCATTCCTGGGGAGGGCCGATTCAAGAGCTTTCCAGTCCAAGACGACGCCCATTTGCTTGCCGTTTGTCGTTACGCGTAGCGAAATGCAGTGCAGGCCGGTTGGGTAGCGCGCCGAAGATTAGAAGTTGGGCTCGCTTTCACGTGGGCTCTGCAAGCCAGAAAGCGACCCGAAGCTGCTAACGCCATGGCCAGTCCCAAGGCCGCCAAACTAGGCTGCACGCATCAGCGCAACTCGATATGACCAGAAACTCAAGTCGATTTGCAGGTGCTTGCGACGAGACGCACTTTGCGGGGCCGCAGAGTGGATCGAGTCCACTGCCCGCCGCCTCGGGCGGAATCAACCGCTCAGACCACGCGGAAGACCGAGAAAAGAGTCCTGACACCTTTTACTTGCCCGGCAACTGGCTCAGCCTTAAGAGCAACCGATCGCGTGCCTGGCCCGTCAGATAGCTATCGCGCTGTGCCTCGAGAAATTCGAGTTCCTCTGCCACGCCAAGAGCCAGCTTCCGCTCAAGTAGCCAACGCAGTGGTGGATAGACTCTCACGAACCACGGCACGTCACGAACCAGGAATTCAAATTCCCCGTAGGCGGGCTCGTGGCCTCGCAGTGCTTGCCGCGCCTAGTCGCCCAAATTCGCGACTGCTCTAGCCCGGCCGATTTTTCGTTGGCTGGCGATGGGACCAACCCGCTCAGCGTGGCATCATCACCTAGCATCCTGGTTTCCTTGTCACTGAGGGATGCTAACATAGACATGGCCAGGTTTCGCGCTGCGGCACTGGCCAGCGGATCGCTACTTTGTGCCATCTCCTGCAGTCTGCGATTCATGCGCCATCGCGCCAACGCGGACTGGCCATCGGAATTGCGTAACGCAATCGCAGCCAGGGCAGCCGTCCTTACGATCAGATTGCTCATCAGCCGATCTGCGCCTCGAGAATCCATGGTTACGGTCGGCTGAGCGTCGAGCCCTTTTTGCAGCCGCTCGACGAGCCCCTGAATCTGGCGTGCTTGCTCGGGCGGAGGTGGATCAAGTAAACCTCGTGAATCGCCACTAAAGTCGCTACCGACCTGGGCAGCCGCCGCCAGTTCACGCGACATATTTTGGATTGCCTGGCTGGTTGCATCACGATAGTCATCGTTGGTCACTACTAATTGATCCAAGTTGACCAGAGCATTGCTC
Organism: Pirellulaceae bacterium; assembly: GCA_963707245.1. Taxonomy (GTDB): domain Bacteria; phylum Planctomycetota; class Planctomycetia; order Pirellulales; family Pirellulaceae; genus Aureliella. The sequence continues at coordinate 217,985 of CAVPPY010000026.1, read as the reverse complement.
AACAGCGGCTCGCTGCTCAGCGACCGATCGACGGCTCGACGCGGTTGCTGAGCAAGCTGCGTCGTGGGGGTTCCTCGCCAGGGCACCCGCGGTACGGCTAAGAAAAGAGTGTTGACTGTTAAGAAAATCGGCAGCATCAACACGCACACGCTGATCCAGGCGAAATGCTTGGGCAGGCTGGGATGGTCTTCGACGATCCACCGCCGAGCCAATCGAAAGATGGCGATCGGCAAAATGATGATGCTCGGGATGGACCACATGCTCGCCATCCCGCGCAGGACGGCCAACTCGCCCGCCAACATGGCTCCCAAGCCGACGGCCGCCACATCGATGATCTGCACCGTTATTACCAGGGCGGCTATACAGACGACAAACGTCGCGGTGGCTGCAATGATTGTCTTGCGTAGACAAAGCGACGCTAGGGCAGCCACCAGAAATGCCAGCAAGCACAATGCGATCAGACTAATGACATGGTTCGCAGCCGTAAGCGACAAACGCTCAATCCTGCCAACCCTGATCATGCTGGTCATAAAAGCCAGGATGATTGCCACGGAAGCCACGGCCCACCCCGCAGAAGCCAATAAGCGACTAGACACTAATCGGCGAACGTTAACTCCGCGATCGGCCAAGAATCGGAATCGCTGCAGCGTTTGATCGCCTTCGAAACTGCTCAGCCCCATCAATCCCGCGAATACGACCGCCAGTACAAAGTGAAACTCGCTGCTGGGGATAAAGGCTGCGAGTGCGCCGCCAGCTAGTAGTAGAGTCAAACGCAGAACCCAGGAGTTGCTAAGCGACAGTCGCGTGAGTGCCCTCCATTCTCCCGGCGGAGTCTCTGAGGTGTATTGAAATCTGTGCGCCGCTGGCAACACGGCGACCTTAGCTTGAGAGCGTTTGAGCAGAGCTGCGTTTTGGCCAACTCCCCAACGCCAACGAAACGCGAATACCATTGCCAGCAGGCCACCGAGCAGAACGGCACCCGCGATCAGGGACATGCCAATCTGGGCTGTGGTTTCTCGAGCGTATCCCAGCTGGGTCAAGGACGACTGCAACACATCCATTAAAACGATGGACAGAAAAAACTGGCCAATCAGCAGCCCGAGTCCCGCCACAACCAATGCCGTTAGCGTTTCGCGCGCCAGCAGGCTAGCCAAATACCCGAACACAAGAACCTCAAAGAATGCGATGGCTGTCATACCGCTGGCATAGATTGCGACCAGGGACGCATCTTGCGCAGGTAGCAGTCCGCTGGCAAGCAGCACCAGGGGCGTGATCGCCAGTATGCCACCCACGAACAACGAGCCCAACAAAGAAACTAAAAGTTTGCTAGTTAATGCACGCTGCCAGGATACCGGCAAACTACTACTCCAAGCCCAGGTGCCGCTTTGGCGCTCTTGGCCGATCAGCATGCCGCTGCAGCCAACTGCCAGCAGGATGGGCGTCACGCAGGCCACCAGGGCCGCACTTCCAAGTAAAGACTCACGGGCACGAGTGTTTACCCAGGCGATCGCTAGAAAAATCAACTGCAGCGAAAGTGAGCACAGCAGGACTGCCAAGAGTGTAGATTTTACCTGCTGAAAATCTTTCCACAGCAGGCTATTCCAGGCCGACGGCTGCTGCCACAGTGCTCGTGATGCAAGTTCCATTAGGCCACCTCCCAACTTTCCGCGTCTGCAGACGCGACAACTTTGCGATCCGTGGCCGAGGCGAGCGGCTGAGTAAAGCCCAGGTACAGTTCCTCTAGATTGGGCCGAATGGATTTGACTTCGAATAGATTCGCATGCTGCGCAAGGGCGGCTTCGACGGCGGGCGTCAAGCCGCGAACCATAGCATGCACGCTTCTACCGGTCTGGGTGCAATGCAATACCTGCAACTGCTGCAGTTCGGCCGGTGGTGCCAGCAGGGGATCGCGCAACGAATAGTCAAGCAGTTTTACGTCGGCCTTCAAATCTTCCAGCGGCGCGGCGATCTGCAATCGCCCTTCGTGCAGAATGGCTACCCAATCGGCCACGCGTTCAACCTCGTGCATTTGATGCGAGCTGAGAAAAACCGTCTGTCCAGCCGCGGCCCGATCGATCATGCTCTCCAAGAACGCGCGACGCACCAGCGGATCCAGGCCCGAGGTGGGTTCATCCAAAATCAGCAACTCCGGGTCAAAGGCCATGGCCAGCGAAAGCGCGACCTTGGCCCGCATGCCCTTCGACAAGTCACGGATCTTGGCGTCAGCCGGTAATTGAAAATCACTAAGGAGCTGACTGTAGGTTTTCAGAAAGCCGGACGGATAGAAGCCAGAGGCATACCAACCAGCCTGGGCGACGCTCATCCACTCGTACAGTCCCGGTGCGTCGGACACATATCCCACTCGACGCCTGATATCCAACGGCGCCACGCCAGGGTCAAGTTCGCAAACGGTCACGGTGCCACTATCGAGCTTGTGGTATCCCAACATGCTGCGAATGAGGGTCGACTTGCCAGCCCCATTTTCACCGAGCAGGGCAAATACAACGCCCCGCGGAACATTCAGCGTAACGTTGTCGAGTACCGTTCGCCTGCCAAATCGCTTGCTAACATTTTGTACTTGAATGACTGGGTTCATGCTTACGAATCTCCACTGCAAACGACTGATTTCAGAGACTGTTCAAACATGCTTCGCAAGCGATTTTCGTCGAGACCACTACGAAGCGCCTCGTCGAGCACCGCGGTCAGGCGTTCGACCAACAACTGCTGGCGGTCAGCCACACACTGCTGCTTGGCCTGCTCACATACGGCAACTCCGCGACCGCGCAGGGACTGCAGCACCTCCTCACTTTGCAGCTGTGCGTAGGCGCGCTGCACCGTGTTGGGATTAACTGCCAGGACTTTGGCCATGTCGCGAACACTGGGGATGACTTGCCCCGGCATCAAAACGCCCTCGGCCACCGCATACTTGATCTGCCGCACGAGTTGTTCGTAAATCGGAATGCCATTGTTAGGCTCAATGGTGAGATGCATTGCTTTGCTTTCCCGCAACGCGGTACATGGGCCAGTTTTTAAGAAAGCGCCACCGACTGGCTGTCGCTGCCAACCTTGCCCAGTCGTGCTGTATGACTGTAATAGTACAGCTAGACAGCTGGGCGTCAAGGCGCAAAGCTGAGAAAATTCGGCTCACCAAACAAGAAGTGACATGATATCCGTCCCTCCAACAAGCACAGGCTCAAAGTTCAGTTGGTGCTAGCCCGTCCCTCTGCAAGGCAGTTTGGGCGCCCCTGAACTTGATCACAGTCTTGATGCTGAGTACGAGTACGAACCCAGCGCGGAATGCTGACGAACAATCCAATGCACGTGAGCGGCGGAAAACGTGCGAATTGAACCCATACCAATCTCCCGCCGCCACGTGATTGGTAACGTTCGCTGAAGAAAAAATGCCAGACACAGACGCCCTCTATCGTGAGTTGAAAGGCGACTTACAGACAGTCGCGGAACCGCTGTTTGAACTGGCCTGTGGGCAAGTCGACAAGCTTGGGGCATTTCAGCCCTTCGGCTCGAAGTTGTCACCAGAAGGCGAAGTGAGTTTGGTCGCTGCCGCGCCAGATGAAGACTCAACAACCAGCGATGTCGTCTATCCACTAATGATCGTAGCATTGCAGGAATCTGCTCGATCTTCAACGGCCATCGCATTGGCCGAATGGGTAAAGATCACGCCTGACGGCGGCAAGCAAACAGATGCGGTGAAAGTCCACACACAACATCAACGTGGACTCTCAGTCGCCTTCTACATACCAGCGACAAAAAAGTTGTTTCGTTCCTGGCAGTTTGGTGAGATGATGGTGATTCCCACGGATCCGCTGTTGGAGACGTGGCCCGGATAAAACGGAGACAGCGAACCACCGTTCTTTGCGGTAAGATGGTTGTATGCAAACCATCTATATTGAAACTACCGTAATCGGGCATATTGCTGGGCGACTACACCCGGTGGCCACTATCCTTGCTCGCCAACAGACCACGCGCGAATGGTGGCTCACCGCGCGCGAAAGATATCGACTGTACATCTCAGATCTTGTTGTTGCAGAATGCGCTGATGGCGACAACGATGCTGCCCGCGAACGACTGGAGGTAATTGACGGAATCGATGTTCTGCAAACTACCGAAGCAGCACGGAAACTCGGTAATTTGCTTATTGAGTCTCACGCGGTGCCAGCGACTGAGCCTCGCGATGCCCTTCACATCGCTTTGGCTGCGACGAACGGCATCGATTATTTGGCGACTTGGAACTTCAAGCATATAATGAACCCGTCGACGCAACACTTGATCGATGATGTTTGCCGCAACGCGGGCATTGCGTCCGCTACAATTTGCACGCCCGAACAACTTTTGGTGACCTATGGTGATCCCTGATCCAACTGAAGAAATTAAAGCGATACGTCACCGTCTTGGAGCAGCTTTCGACTACGATCTGGATCGTATTGTCGCGGACATCCAACGTCGGCAGGCAGAATCAGGTATTAAATATGTTAGCTTGCCGCCCCGTAGAATCGCAAAGAACCACGGGATGCACACCGAGTCGCCGAGCCAATCGCTATTGCACAACAACTCAAACCCGGCGACCGGGTGATCCCAATCGTTCGCCCTCTACCTCAGCCTCACCTTTTGGCGCGTAACGTTGGACTATTCGGATCCGTACAAATCGCCTCAAGAGCATTCGCCCGCGACGGACGGCCGAAAGGTCTCGGGCTATTTTCTACGAGCGATATGCGTTTATGGTCTGTTCTGCAACTTTTGGTACGCCGGCGCCCTTGCGCTTTGTGGTTTAGTCTACGGCGACAATTGCTCAACGTTCGGACTTTATTCAATCGTTCCATCGGCGATCGCCGGCTGTTGCCTGACGCCTTACAAAGCCGTTGCTTGTGTTGATAGTGCTCTCTGCTCCTGTCGGCCTGTCTCTTTACGTCTGTTGCTCAGCTTTGACTGGATGTATCCGATGAATTCGGTGGTCCGTCGGACTACGATGCAGATTCCTTCCTTCACAGGTCATCAAGATGTCTGAAACCGCAACACAGCTGCTTACGACGTTTGAGTCGCTGCCGGCTAAGGAGCAGCACGAACTACTGATTGCACTGCTTCGGCGGAGCGGCGAGTTGCCTGATACGATTGTGTCAGACGATCAACTCGTAGGGATCGCCGACGAACTCTTTCAGGCGCTCGATGCGGAGGAATCGAATGGCGACGATGCCGAAGCGCGGTGATGTGTGGCTTGTCGATCTCGGCATGGTGGCCATCCGCTTGGTGCTCAGCATTCCTGCCGACGATGTTAACGATCGTGTGCTGGCGACGCTTGTTCCGCACACAACCAGCACTCGCGATTCACGGTTCGAGGTCGCTTCCACCGTTCGGTTTCTCAAACCTGGGGCGTTTGATGCACAAAACATCATCACCATTCCGACGGCTAAATTAATACGTCGCCTTGGCTCGCTGCCAAATGATCAGATGACAAGTGTCGAGCATTCGGTTAAGCTTTGGCTCGGGTTCGAAACGAATCCATAAGGCTCGGACGAACAATCGGTTGAACGTGAGCTGCGGATCACGTTGGACCTGAAAGTAACGGTTTCTGGCCGCCGCCACGCTAACCGTAACTCTATCGAATCCACCTACGCATAGTAGTCACGCCAACCAACGTTGCTTGAATAACTACGCCAGGCTAAAATGTACTTGGAGGCAAACATGTCACTTGAAACACTAATCGGCGGTCTTACTCGCGATGAGCAGATTGTCGCCATGGAACTACTTTGGAAACGGCTAACGACCGAAGATCCATCCGCTGCGCCACCAGAATGGCATCGAAGTGTCGTTGCCGAACGTGTGGCTGCAATCGAGCGCGGAGAAGAATCCCTTTCTGATTGGGCTGACGCCAAAAAGCGGCTTGCGGATCGACTCCGATGAGAATCAAGATCTCCGCTGGTGCTGAACAGGACATTGCGGATGGCTGCGATTTTTATGACGACATCGATCCAAACCTGGCAACTTACTTCCATGACAGCATATCTGCAGACATCGATTCCCTGCTGCTCTATGCAGGAGTTCACGCCAAGGTCGACGGATGGCACTATACTTTCGCTTCGCGGTTCCCGTTTGTAATCTGGTATGATGTCAAAGACGATCTCGTGGTTGTCTACGCTGTGCTCGACGGCAGGCGCGATCCAGACTGCAATGCACAGACGCTGCGTCGACGGCGGCCCGAGAACGAATGATTCGATAACAAAGGGTTGCAAACGAAGCCCTCGATCAGCCGTTTTGACTCGCGCCAGAGTCAACTGCTCGGGCTCGCTGAACCCTGCCGCTATGAGATTCATGATGCAGTTTCGTACAAAACATCTGTTGATCTTGACGGCACTTTCTGCGATCTTGTTTTCCTTAATTGCCCCAATTCTTATTCGCGGAAGCAAGACGGTACACCAACAGCTTTGTGAAGATCTACGTATCATCGATGCTAACAAAACGCGAATAGTCGCTTATTCGACAATTGTAGATTCGTCGAACGCACACCATACGTATTTCTTACTCCAGAGCAGCAATGAAGGCGAACATATTCTTCGGCACGCCTATCACACGCCGAATAAGTTATGGTGGAAAAAGAATTGGTTCGGGCTCAATTCACACACTGCGATGGGACTTGGGTATGCAGACTTGTCTCTTGATGAAAGTCGTAGCTTTGCTGAGAAACCAACGCAGGAAGATATCGACGCGTTCTTAGCGCCAGTGAAAACAGTGTTGCAAAACAATTCCGTTACGTTCGGAAGATAGTCACAAATAGGAAGAACAAATGGATGAACGCGATCCGGAATAGGCCGGCCGGTTCGGTTCGCTCGGCAACGTCTACTCCCGGCCGCGTTATCCGAATCGTTCTGGCGATCAGCCCTCGTGCTCGTGCTCGTGCTCAGTCGCGTAGCGACGGTGCTCGTACTCGTAATCGGAAGCAGCCTCATGACTGCGCAATCCTTCGACCATGAACGACTCGACGTTTATCGTCTTTCGATCGACTACGTTGCTCGGTCATTCGAGGCGGCACAACCACTCAAAGGACTTCATCGACACGCTCGCGATCAATGGCTTCGTGCTGCCCAATCGATCCCACTCAACATCGCCGAGGGCAACGGTAAACGCAGCCTCAAAGATCGTGCTCGATTTCTGGACATCGCGCGCGGTTCTGCTCTGGAGTGTGCCGCAATTCAGGATGTTTTGATGAGGACCAAAGGCATCAAGGTTCAGGATGATGCTGCGATGAAAGCGATGCTGCACCGGATCGTGGCGATGCTGACTCGGATGGCGATGAAATTCGATGGTGTCGCCGAGTCCATCGCAGCGTATGATGCTGAGATCGATTACGATTACGAGCACCGCTGCGCCGAGCACGAGCACGAGTTCGAGACCGAAGAAACGCCAGAACCATGCCATGCACACGAAGGCCGCGAGTCAGGTCAATCGGTTTGGTCTGAGTCGCTCGCGCGGCCTCGGTGATGGCCGCCGACTATCCTGAGAGTAGCTTGACCAGATGAGCGAACGATTTTGCGGCGTGGCATTCATCGGGCTTGAGAATGTGGCCGTCAATGCCTTCGATTGTCTCGAGGTGGCGGAACCATTGTTACTGCTCCAAAACGATTCCAACTTTGGTATCGTTGCCCACGGCGCTGGCACTGACATGACGAAGTACGAGAATGCCGCGAAAGCCATGTCTAAAGCGGTTGACACTCTGGCAATCGTCATGTCCTGCAGCACAAGTGGGTATTCCGCGTACCAGTTGTTTCAGCACGGTCGTGCGGTCGATCATGCGACGTTCGCTGAGCATGAAGATGATTCCCAGATGTATAGGGATATTGGAATCGGTCGTAGCGAACTAGCGGAGTTGTTTCTCGCGCATAAGATCCCAATATCCGTGAATCCGCTTGGCATATTCGCCGCTATTGAGCTTGTTCAAAACAATGGATGGCAAGGATCGCAGCTCATCCCACGAATTACTCGACTGGCGGAATTAACCGATCGACTAATTGAGCAATGCAATTACATGTCGGCGTCGAAAGTGCTGAAAGATATCGAATCGCAGCTGAAGACTCTGAATCACGATAGGCACATAATGTTTCTCAGATCTTTGGTTGAGTTTCATCAATCAGCCGTGGACTGTCCGTCGTGAGGCAAATCAAAGGCTTCAGGACTCTTTTCTGTGGCAAAGCAAATGTGCCATTCAGTCCTGACACCTTTTCTTTGCCGCCTGCCGAGAGTCATTATTCCGCTTCAGGATCTTTGTTGCTGCTGGGTCAGGGATTCCGCCAAGTGAGTGGGGAAATCTAACAAAGTGGCGTTTTCGGCGGTGGACCAGGAATCGGTGAGCGTGATGGCAGTTACTTCTCCTCGCTCCTTCATTCGCTGTGGCTGAATCAGAATGTACTTTCCTTGCATCGTGCGACGGTCGAACAAGTCGCCTTCCAACGCGTCGAACACTTGAGAAAAGGATAGTTCATCGCCTGCCCCAATTCTCCAGCACAGAACCGCATAGGGATGATCATGCCAATTCCCAAATATCTGATTTAAGAAAGTCATTGGTAGCGAAGTGCCGCCCCAGCGACCGTTGCATTCGATGAAATGCAAATTAGCCGATTCCAGCGACTGGCCGACAACCAGCAGGTCGAAGGAACACCTGCCTACATAACCGAGTTCTTGAAAGATGCGCACCAGCACCTGCGTTTGACTGAGAGCAAGTTCATGCAATCTACCAGGCAGTCTGCAAGGTGCGGACCCGGCGAAGCTGCCTGTCCTACCGCTGATGAACTGTTTGTAGAAACCTTCGAAAATGGGCAGACCCTCTCCCTTCGGCGGAATCCAATACTGCATGGAAGGTGCAGCAAGTACATCATCTTCCCATATGCTTACCACCAATTCATCGCCAACCTCGTATCCCAGCTTGGGTAACTCGCCAAGTAGCAGTTCTCGCAGCTGCAGTGAGCGTCTTGCCGCATATTGTCGTACCACTCAAAACTAAATTTCCTTCACCACCCGCCGAACTTGGGAGCTTGATAGAAATTTCGCTTCTTTGTTCATAGCACAGAGCCATTTGTCCGTTCTGCCTAGCGCAGTTCAATCGCAACTTCTCGAGGAATACCTAAGACTGAAGAGCAAGGGCTTGCGTTGGACTCAGTTGCATCCACAGGATTCGCGCCGAGCGTTGCTATTCCAAGCCGCGGACGGTTAGGTTAGTTGCTAAATAGATCAAGAAAGCGATCTCTTTGACCCAGCCTGTTTCGCAAGTGCCAGCATTCGATTAACTACCTACCAACAGCCTTGGCATGCCAAATGCTTGGCTGCATACGAGCGAATCTCGGATGCTGCCCAGATCGCACGAGAACTGGGGAGAGGGGTTGGTCAACAGGCACGAAAAAACCCGTTGCTGGCGAACCAACAACGGGCTATTTGAAATTTGGATCGATAAGCTCTCATCAAATTGCTGCGACCGACATCGTAGACGAAACTACGCATAGGTGCTTGCAAGGTTATGCTCACGGATAAGTCAGCCATGTTACCATGGACAGACTAATTTTCCTTAGAAAGGAGGTGATCCAGCCGCAGGTTCCCCTACGGCTACCTTGTTACGACTTAGTCCCAATCGTCGAGTTGACCTTCGGCGCCTGCCTCCCTTGCGGGTTAGCTTAGCGACTTCGGGCCCTCCCAACTTTCGTGGCTTGACGGGCGGTGTGTACAAGGCTCAGGAACACATTCACCGCGGTATGCTGACCCGCGATTACTAGCGATTCCAGCTTCATGCAGGCGAGTTGCAGCCTGCAATCCGAACTGAGCGACACTTTTTGGGGTTTGCTCCCCCTCGCGGGTTTGCTTCCCTTTGTATGTCGCATTGTAGGACGTGTGCAGCCCTAGTCATAAAGGCCATGAGGACTTGACGTCATCCCCACCTTCCTCCGGTTTAACACCGGCAGTCTCTCTAGAGTCCCCGACTTTACTCGCTGGCAACTAGAGACAAGGGTTTCGCTCGTTAAGGGACTTAACCCGACATCTCACGACACGAGCTGACGACAGCCATGCAGCACCTGTGCAAAAGTTCCCGAAGGCACTCCCTCCTTTCAGAGAGATTCTTAAGCATGTCAAGACTAGGATAAGGTTCTTCGCGTAGCCTCGAATTAAGCCACATCCTCCACCGCTTGTGTGAGCCCCCGTCAATTCCTTTGAGTTTCAGCCTTGCGACCATACTCCCCAGGCGGAGCACTTAACACTTTCGCTACGTCCGAGAAAATGTGAGGGTTCCCACGGACTAGTGCTCATCGTTTACGGCTAGGACTACCGGGGTATCTAATCCCGTTCGCTACCCTAGCTTTCGTTCCTCAGCGTCAGAAGAGATCCAGTGAGCCGCTTTCGCCACCGGTGTTCCAGATGATATCAACGCATTTCACCGCTCCACCATCTGTTCCGCTCACCTCTATCTCCCTCAAGCCATGCGGTTTCAAGCGCAGTTCCACAGTTGAGCTGTGGGATTTCACACCTGACCTGCTTGGCCGCCTACGAACTCTTTAAGCCCAGTGATACCGAATAACGTTCGGACGGTTCGTCTTACCGCGGCTGCTGGCACGAACTTAGCCCGTCCTTCCTCCTAGGATCACTCAATCAAAGGGGAGTACCCCAATGAATTTGTTCCCCTACGACAGCGGTTTACAACCCGAGGGCCTTCATCCCGCACGCGGCGTCGCTTGTTCAGACTTTCGTCCATTGACAAAGATTCTCGACTGCAGCCACCCGTAGGTGTCTGGGCAGTGTCTCAGTCCCAGTGAGGCGGATCATGCTCTCACACCCGCTACCCATCATTGCCTTGGTGGGCCATTACCCCGCCAACTAGCTAATAGGACGTAGACTCATCCTCAGGTGGAATCACACCTTTGGTCCGAAGACGTTATCCGGTATTACCGCCAGTTTCCCGACGCTATCCCAGACCCGAGGGTAGATTTCTACGTATTACTCTCCCTTTCGCCGCTGTCCATTCCCCGAAGGAAATTTCTCGCGCGACTTGCATGCCTAATCCACGCCGCCAACGTTCATTCTGAGCCAGGATCAAACCCTTCAATTGTGTATGCTTTCTGCCAACTCAGTTGCCCGAAGCTTCGCAGCAGATGTTAACCCAATTAAGGCCTTGCGGCTCTAATCAATTTTGCCAGTAGCCTTGCAGCTACCAGCTGCACTCATGGTCAAAGAGTGCTCGCTCCATGCTTGCGAAGCCCTATGCGTGCTTCACCGAACATGGTGCATTTTGAAGTTATTTGCAACCGACTCCCGAAAGAATCTGCTGCTTCATAACCTTGCAAAACTTGTGCTGAAAACTTGCGTTCTCAACGGAGAGCTTATCTACCAAATTGTCAAAGATCAGTTCGCTGCCCGATTTGAATCGGGTCACGCAATTTATCGCTTGGAGCAGAGAACGTCAAGTCAAAATTAATCTTCTGAGAAGAGTTTTGTTTGACACTCGATTCCGAATCAACAACTCTAGTCGCCTTTGCAGCAGCCCAAGGGCTTGGCCGCGTCTGGCAGGGTCGTGACTCGTTGCTCGTGAGGGTCCAAAAGATATCGGCACTTGCCGCGTGCCACAAGGACCTATCTGTTTATTTTTGAAACTAATTGGGAATTGCCTATTTGGCGTGCAGCGGTTGCAGGAATGAGGTGATATTGGCCATCACCGCCAGCCCAGCAAGTCCATGCCCAGGGGCCGAGCAGTCTTCAAAACAAGCAGCCAAACCATGCATTTATTCGCGTTTTGCATTTGCCTGCAGCCCTCCCGCGACCTAGTGTTTTTTACCTTGTCGCCCAGCCGCCGGGCTTCGCTGTCCTGTAAGTTGAAAAAGTGTTGAGTATGAACCCCCAGAGTCCACTGAATGCTGCTCCCAGCCATCCTGACAACAGCATATTGCAGCAGGCCTTGCAGCGCATCGATGGCCTGTTGGTTGGCGGCACGCAGCTGGAAAATGGGGCCAGCGCTGCAAAGTCGCCAGTCACCGCCTCACCAGTCACCGCCTCGCCAGCCTGCTCGCCGCCCGTCGCGCCCCAAGCCGAAAAGCCCACTCCGCCGGCAGTGCCTCGACAAAATGGGCCCTCGCAACCCGCTGCTGCCAGCTGTAGTTTTGGGCTGTTGACGGGCAATCGCGACGAACCGTTTATCCCGCAAATCCCCACCAGCCTGGCGGCAGCTGGGGTTACCGAATCCTTGGCCGAAGAGCTGATCATGCGGTTCCTGCTGGGCCGCGGCGAGGCAAGTGGACGAGCGATTGCCGATCAAGTCAAGCTCCCCTTTCTACTCATCGAACCGATTTTGGATCGCCTGAAGTATGAGCAGATGACCGCCTACCGAGGCGCCAACTCGGTCAACGACTACATCCACGTGCTGACAGACCAGGGGCGTGATCGGGCTCGACAACACAAGCAGCGGACAACCTATTTCGGAGCGGCTCCGGTACAACTGCAGGACTACTGCCAGGCCGTAAAGCTGCAGTCGGTGGAAGGCCAGTATCCGCGGCGACCCGAACTGCTGCACGCTTTCCGCGACCTGCTCATCGATCGCAAAATGCTGGGAAAACTGGGGCCGGCGATCAATAGTGGCCGAGGCATGTTTCTGTATGGCTATCCAGGCAATGGCAAGACGAGCATTGCCGAGCGGATCACGCTGGCCTTTGGAAAATACATCTGGATTCCTCGCGCCCTGTCGATCGATGGTGAGATCATGCGGCTCTACGATCCGCTGATGCACGAGCCGGCCGAAGCCGAAAAATCGGGTGGCTTGTTGGACAACAGCGGATTTGACGGACGCTGGATTCGCATCAAACGGCCAACGATCATCGCCGGCGGCGAATTGACCATGGAAATGCTGGAAGCCCAGCAGGATCGCGAGACCAACGTCAGCGAGTCGCCACTGCAGCTCAAGAGCAACTGCGGCGTGTTGGTCATCGACGACTTTGGCCGACAAAAAATGCGGGTCGACGAACTGCTCAATCGCTGGATCGTGCCACTCGAAAAACGATTCGACTACCTGAACATGAGCAGTGGCAAGAAGACCCAAGTGCCCTTTGACCAGTTGGTGATCTTCTCCACCAACTTGCAGCCCAAGGATCTGGTCGATGATGCGTTCTTGCGACGTATTCCGTACAAGATCGAAGTTGAAAATCCAAGCGAAGCCGCATTTCGCAAGCTATTCGAAATCATGTGCCCCAAGATGGGCTTGCCCTACAAGGCTGAAGTCATCGATTACTTGATTGAGACTCACTACCAACCCGCTCAACGCCCCTACCGCAATTGCCATCCCCGAGACCTGTTGTTACAGATTCGCAACTACTGCCTGTACAACGACCAGCCCATGGACCTCAGGAATGAGTTCATGGACTTTGCCTGCGACAATTACTTCTCGATCATGTAGTCGCAGGCCGCTGACTTGCGACGGCTGATTGGCATCGTGCGATGTTTTTTTTAGCCAGTTTTCTTGCGGGCATCACGGCGGAGCGTGATGAGTACATTGATTTGCTGAGCATCACGGCGGAGCGTGATGAGTACATTGATTTGCTGAGCATCACGGCAAGTCATTGCACGGCGGAGCGTGATGGGAAACTGAGCTTAGCTGGGCGTCATGGCTAGCACAGAGCAGTGCGTGCGGTTGATGATGCGTTCGGCCGTGTTGCCTAGCAGCAGGCCCGCGAATCCGTGTCTGGCGACGGTCCCGCAGATCAACAGATCCGCTTGCTCAGAGGCACATAGACTGGGGATGGCCGTGCTGGGCTCGCCTTCAATCATTCGCGAATCGGGGCTGGCAGCGTGCAGGTCAAATTCGGCCAGCAAACTTTCCAGGCTTTCATAATGCAATTTGCGGTTATGCTCCATCAAATGCGCATATTCAGCAGCGGGCAGGCGATGCTTGAGCATATCTGAGCCGTGCAGATTCCAAACATAACTAACCAGCAATTTGCAGGATTCCTGAGCGGCAAGCTGCTTGGCGGTCCCCAAAATGCGGCGATTCAAACCCGCATGTGCGGCGTCGTTTGGAGTTGCGTCGACGGCGGCCACGATGGTCTTGCAGTTCGGTTCATGATCGGCCTGGGTCAACCAAATCGAGCACGGCAGGCTGCGGATCAGCTTTTGAGCGGAAGAACCAAGCGGGCCATGCTGAAGGCTCTGCGGCCCCTTGCTGCTGCGAATGATCAAATCGGCGCCGATCGCCTGGGCCGTCTTGATGGCTACTTGGGAGGACACGCCCTCCAGCACAGCCCCTTGCGCATCAAGGCCATTTTTCTTGCAATGGGCAATCGAGCCCATCGACGCCATCCTGCTTCTCCTTAACGAGCAGGTTGTGGATGTGTACATAGTCGTTGCTGAGCAATCTGACGGTAAAACTCAGATCCTTGACGACATCCACAATGTAGATGCTTGCCTGGGTCTGATCGGCCAATTTCATCGCACGTTCCAGCTCAGGATGCCGGTCGAGTGAAGAGTCTACGACAACCAGAATCTTTTTAAACGTATTCATAATTCAGATAGTGATGCCTAAGGTGTCAGGTGAAGTGCGTTGGGTGGCCATGCATAGACCCAGTCCAGCCGATAGACCCAGTCCAGCCGATAGACCCAGTCCAGCCGCAGCCAGGTCGGTACAGCATCGGCGTGCTACAGGCGTTCGGCCACGGACTTGGCAGTTTGGCACAGCGCGTTGGCTTCCGCCGGTTGACGGTGCTTCGGCGATAAAGCGGACAATCGGTTCGGTGTTGCTGCCTCGGACAAGCAGCCATCGGTCGGGCCACTCGAGTTTTAAACCATCTTGTGAGCTGCAGCTGGCTTCCGGCATGCTCCTCCGCAAGGCGTCGAATAAGCCTTGCATATTTGCTGTGTCCAGCGAGGCTTTGTCCTTGACCATGGCCAGTGGAGGCAGTTGTTTTACAAGTTGGCTGACCGTTTGACCGGTACTGGCCATTAAATCCAAAATGCGGGCCATACCCACGAAACTGTCACGCACGTAGCCAACCTGGGGGTCGATGGGGCCTCCATTGCCTTCGCCGCCGAACACGGCGGATTGCTCGATCATCAGATCGGCCACATTGGCCTCACCCACGGCGGATTGCAGAAAGCGGCAGCCATATTTTTCGGCCAGCAGTTTTCCAAGGCTGCTGGTGGCGCAGTTGGTCACGACGCAGCTGCCGGTCTGGCCAAGCCTGGGCAGGACTTGCATCAGGCACAGGGCCAGCGTTAGTTCTTCGCCGATGAAATGGCCCCGTTCATCAATTATGGCCAGGCGATCCGCATCGGGATCCTGACAAAAAACGACATCGAAGCCTGCGTTGGCGACCTGCTGGGCTACGCTGGCCAGATTCTCGGCCAACGGCTCAGGTGGATGTGAAAACTTTCCGTCAGGCGTATCGCCAAGTAGCTTGAAATGGCAGCCAAGCGACTCGAGCAGGATGCGTCCCAGCAGGCTCCCCGCACCATGATTGCTGTCTAGCAAAACTTTAAATTTGCGTTGCCGGATCGCGGCGACGTCGACCGTCTTCAAGCACCAATTCGGCGTGGGCCGCATGTGGGTCCGGGTCAGCATGGAATTCTCCCAGGTCATCCACACCGACCCAGGCAACGCGGCCGTCGCGGTAGGCTGTCAGCACCGCTTCGCCATCCAGCTTGGGCAGTACGCGACCTGCGCTGTTGAATAGTTTCAGGCCGTTATACTGCTTGGGATTGTGACTGGCGGAAATTTGGATGCCGGCCACTGCCGAGAGTTTGCGGACTTGTACGCCGACGGTGGGCGTAGCGGCCACGCCGAGGTCGACGACGTCCAGACCATGTGCCGCCAGCGTGGCCGCGACGGCTTGCACCAGCATGGGGCCACTTTGTCGGCCATCACGTCCAATCACCACACGACCTTTGGGCAGCGTCGCAGCCAGCGCGGCAACGTAACGCGTGGCCACCACTGGCGTCAATTGATCGCCGATCGTTCCACGCAGCCCGCTGACGCTAATAATCGGTTCGCTCATAGTCCTAAACGTTTGTTTGAGTGAATCATGTTTGCTTGGTACAATCCCGCCTCTGTAGATTCGTCGTAACCAATGCAATTTATTGTCTCACTTTTTCTGTAGAGTGTCGATCGACCATGAGCATGGATCAAGCAATTTCCAAGGCCAAGCAGGCTGTGGCTGCGGGACAACTCACCCCGGCGGCGCTGCACAATCTGACCAGCTGGTTGAGTGAGGACCGTTATCGAGCCTATCAGCCAGCAATCGTCGAGCACATTGAGGCCGGAAAGTGGCAAAAGCTCGACGATGTGTTTTGGACCGTTATTCCCTTCGGAACGGGCGGTCGCCGAGGGCGGATGTATGCCTTCGGTTCCAACGCCATCAACGAGCGGACCATTGGCGAAAGTGCCCAAGGACTGGCGACCTACATATTGGAGCAGCCCAGGCCCAAGGATCACCAGTTAAAATGTGCGATCGCCTACGATACGCGTCACCGCTCGCGGGAATTTGCTGAACTTGTGCGCATCGATCATGGTGGCCAACGGCTTCGAGGTTTATTTCCTGGACGATTACCGGGCCACGCCGCAACTGTCATTCGCGGTGCGTCATTACGGATGTGACTGTGGCATCATGGTTACGGCCAGTCACAATCCGCCGAGCGATAACGCAGTCAAGGTTTACTGGTCGACCGGTGGCCAGGTATTGCCGCCGCACGACAAGGCCATCATCGAGCGGGTCATGAACATCGACGAAATCAAGACGTGTCGAGTTTGCCGAGGCTGTTCGGGCGGGGCGTGTCAAGCTTTGTACGGCGGAGCTGGACGCGGCTTTCTTTGCGGAGGTCAACAAATTCGCATGGCCTGGACCTCGCGATATTAAGATTATTTATTCTCCGCTGCATGGAGTGGGAGCCTTTGCCGTCATGCCGGTCTTGCAGCAGGCTGGGTTCGAAGACTGCGAGGTCTACCAACGCCACGCCGAGCCCAGCGGAGATTTTCCCAATGTCCCAGGGCATGTCAGCAATCCTGAGAACAAGGCCGTTTTCGACGAAATCATCGAGCGAGCGCAGGTTGTGGGCGCCGACTTGATTATTGCCACCGATCCCGACTGTGACCGGCTGGGGGTAGCAGCACCGCTGACCACCGACACGGCTGGCCCCTGGGAGACGATCAACGGCAATCAAATAGGCGGGCTGCTCACCGATTTCGTGTGTTCCAAGATGCGAGAGCTGGGGCTGCTGTCCAGCCATTCCTACGTGGTCAAGACGTTGGTTACCAGCGAATTGACGCGACGCGTGGCCGAATCTTATGGCGTGCGCTGCGAAGGCAACTTGCACGTGGGATTCAAGTGGATCGCGGGCATGATGGACCAGTTGGGCGCCGACCATTTCGTGCTCGGCACCGAGGAATCGCACGGTTACCTGGTGGGTCAATACGCGCGCGACAAGGATGCGGCCGTCGCCTGCCTGCTGATAAGCCTGCAAGCAGCCCAGCTCAAATCCGAGGGCAAGTCGCTGCACCAGCGTCTGAACGAACTGCAGACACAATTGGGATGTCATCAAGAGTCTCTAGTGAATGTGCAAATGGAAGGCAGTGAGGGCATGGCTCAAATGCGCAAGCTGATGGAGGCCTTTCGTTCCGCCCCGCCCAAGGAATTGGGAGGCATGCCAGTAACCAGCGTTCGCGACTATCGCAGTCTGGAAACGCGTTTGGCTGACGGCAGCAAGCGTCCGCTGAAAGCGGACTCGGCAGACATGGTCATGCTCGATCTGGCCGAGGAGGGCAATTACTTTGCCGTCCGCCCATCCGGCACCGAACCGAAGGTCAAGTTCTACATGTTTACCTACTGTCCACCTGCCGAGAGCCAGGATTTAGCTGCAGCTCGGCGGCGATTGGACGAGCGCTTGGCGGCCTTGGAAACCGACATTCGCAGCTATGTCTCTGCCGCGATCGGCTAAAGCATTGGGTTGCTATTGGGCTTCTAACCAGGCATGAATACGGCTGAGGATCGCGGTGGTGGCATCGCGCAATTCGGGGAAGTGCTGGCGGGCAAAGGAGGTTTCGCCGGCGCGAGCGTGATCTTCGATGTCTGCGGACAGTTCGGCTACTTCATCGGCCTCGAACAAGGCTGCAGCACTTTTCAGTGAATGCGAAGCGCGAACCAGCAGTTTGTCGTCGTGATCATCCAGGGCTTGCGAAATTTCCGCTAGCCGCTGCTTGGCTTCGGACTGTAGCGTCAGCACCAGTTGGCGTTGCTGCTCCGAGCTGCACCGCAGTTTTGAAAGGGGTGCATCGAGATTGATGGGTTGTTCTGTCCGGGCGACTTTCGGCCGAGGGATTTCAACGCCCGGGTGTGGGCGGTGCGGAGAGTCTGGTCCATAATCTCCTTGGTGAATCGCATGCAGCATGCGATCAAACTGCTTGAAATCGACAGGCTTGCTGAGGTAATCGTCCATGCCAGCAGCCAGGCATCGCGCCTGGTCACTTTCCATAGCTGCGGCCGTAATAGCGATGATCGGGATGTGTGCTTCGGAGCCTGCTTCCTCGCGGCGAATGATGCGTGTGGCCTCTAGCCCGTCGAGGACGGGCATTTGCACATCCATGAAAATTGCATGGAAATGAAAATCGCGCCAGGCATCGACGGCGGCCTGTCCATCTTCCACGCTGGTTACGTGATGTCCTCGGCCTTCCAGCAAGCCCACGAATACGGCTCGGTTAACCGCGCCATCCTCAGCCAACAAAAAGCGCATGGAAGGCAGGATTGGTGTCGGTCCGCGGCTGGGACTGCTGTGCGGCGGGCGTGTTCTCATTTGCCAGAATTTGCCGAATCGCGAAACACACTTCGGATTGCAAGGCTGGCTTCTGCAAGACGACATCAATTTGACCAGCTCGCAATAGATCCTCCGAGACTGGCTGCGTAGCGGTGGACAGCAAGAGCGTGGCCGGTTTCGGATCGGGGTAGCAGGGTGCGCAACTTGTGCCGCTAACTCAATACCTGGAGTATCGGGCAATACTTGATCAATGATCAAGGCTCCACGTTGGCTACCGGCTGAAGACCTGCGGAAACAACTGGAAAGCTTCCTGGGCAGTGGCCACCGCGGTGACACGCAGTCCTCGACGCTCGAGGGAGGCTTGCATGGTCTCACGGCTGCTGCGATTATCGTCGACGAACAGCACCGGTAAGCCACTCAGTCTGAACTCGTTGCTATCGCCGACATCGCCGCCAGTCGGGATCGCCGCCGCCGGGAAGCGGGCGGTAAAGTGGAAGGTTGAGCCGACGTCGACTTCGGATTCCAGCCAGATGCGGCCGCCCATCATTTCAACCAGCTGCCCAGAGATGGACAGTCCCAGGCCGGTACCTCCATATTTTCGAGTCGTGGATACATCCGCCTGCGAAAATGCCTCGAAGATCTTCCTCTGTTTCTGCGGCGGGACACCGATACCGGTATCGGATACAGCAAAGTGCAGGGTGTAATCCGGGGCGGCCGGGGGGCCACTGGCAACGGAAACGCGAATGATAATCTCCCCGTCCGTGGTGAACTTGATGGCGTTGCCCACCAGATTGACGAGTACCTGGCGGAGTCGCACCGGATCTCCGACAAGTTGCTCCGGCACATCGGCATCCAGTTCCAGAATCAATTCAACCGAGTTTGCAGCCGCTTTGGCGGCCAGGCTCTTGGCTGCATGACTGACGCATTTTCGCATGTCGAAGGCGACGGACTCGAGATCCAGTTTTCCAGCTTCGATCTTGGAAAAGTCCAGGATGTCGTTGATGATCCTCAGCAGCGAGTGCGCGGAGGAGTCAATCATCTCCAGGAAAGAGCGTTGGGCATCGTCGAGTTGTGTATTGCGTAGCAACTCGGCCATACCGATGATGCCATTCATGGGCGTACGAATCTCGTGACTCATATTTGCCAGGAAATCGCTTTTTGCCCGGTTAGCACTATCGGCTGCGTCGCGGGCTTCGCGGAGCATTTGCTCGGCCTGGATGAGGTCGGTGATGTCGCGTGAGATACC
The DNA here is from genome assembly GCA_963707245.1 of Pirellulaceae bacterium. Taxonomy (GTDB): domain Bacteria; phylum Planctomycetota; class Planctomycetia; order Pirellulales; family Pirellulaceae; genus Aureliella. The sequence continues at coordinate 197,974 of CAVPPY010000026.1, read as the reverse complement.
GAAGGTTCCCACGACCTTCCCGGCGGCATCGCGGAGCGGCAATTTGGTAGTCGAACACCATGTATCCGGGGCTTCGGGCCAAGTCTCGCGTTCGATTTGGGCAACCATCGGCTCACCCGTTTCCATAATCTGCAATTCATCCTGGCGGGCTTGCTGGGCGTGTTCGGCGGTGAAGATGTCCGCATCGGTCTTGCCAATGGCAATCTGCGGACTGTCGAGTTTGAATTTCTTGGCCATGCCACGGCTAATGCGCAGAAAGCGACTGTCGCGATCCTTGAAGTAAATCGAATCCGGCACGTTATCCAATAAGGCATGCAGCAGATAGCGTTCGCGTTCAAAGGCTATTTCGGCGTTCTTGCGGTTGGTCGCATCCCAAAACAGGATTTGCACGCCGGCTATGTTCCCATTGGCGTCGCGGAGCGGGCCCTTGATTGCCTCGGTCCAGGTCCGCTGGCCCGTCTGTGAGATATTTTCCTCGTATTTCTGCAGGATGGCCCCAGTTCGAATGACCTCTAAATCATCACGACGAAAGTGCTCTGCGATGTCAGCCGGGAATAGATCTGCATCGGTTTTGCCAACCACATCCTGCAGCCTCAGGTTGCGAAGATCCAAATAGGCCTGGTTGGCATACAATCTGCGCCCATTCAGATCCTTGAGCAGCAGGTTGATGGACAGGCTATCCACAATCGAGCGAAAGCGGGCGAGTGTTTGTCGCAGGATTTCTTGGGCAGCCGTCGCATCGATGGAAGGCGTGGCCATCACCAAAATTGCCTCGTCGCTGACCAGCAAGCTGTGCACGCGGATCGGCAACTGGACACCGCCGGTATTGCAAGTTACCAGTTCGATTTGCGGGGGCATTTCTGCCGCGGCGTGGACATCCAGTTTGTCGACGAAAGACAACAAGTCTTGCATCTTTGCTTGCGACTGGTCCGCCAGTAGAATCTGCCACCAGGGTGAGAATCCGGCAACCTCATCATTCGTCCACCCAAAGAACTCAGACGCCCGCTGATTGATGTGCAATACTCGCGAGCCATCTCGGGTGCATATCAACACCAGATCGCTGATACGATTCAAGAACTCTTGGGCGGGAAAGCTGCCGCTGGCATCCAGTCGTTCAACCGACATGCGTTGCTCTACGGCCCCAAGACTGAACAGATTCAGCGAAATATCCATGGATTCCCTCCGCAAACGCTAAGCTCTGTCTGAACAGGGTTTGGACTCTTTCCTAATGAGTTTTTTCCCAAGTGGACGCTCTCGCTCGCGTCTTGTTTGCGAATATCTACTTTTTCACGCAGTGTTTGATCATCGTAATTTCGTTGCCGCTGGAATTGAATGAGACTTTGTCCATGAACTTGCGAATCATGGTTAGCCCACGCCCGCGATTGGCATCCAGTGCATGCGGATCGTCTTCACTGGTCAGGTCGCCAATGGGGAAACCGTGCCCTTCGTCGCGAATAACGACGCGTATCAAATCGCGCATCAGTCGCGCATCAAAGTGGACCTTTCGATTCTTGTAGGGAGCCTTGGATAGGCGTTCGCTGACCAGGCTGCTGGCACCTGGGTCAATGCCGGAGTCCTCGCTGGATGCCTGCTGCCATTGCTCGCGACTCAATTCCAGATTCCCGCGATGAATGGCATTTGAAGCCGCGTGTTGCAGGGCCGTGGCAACACGGTAACGGTCGACGCCCGACAGCAATTCCATGCCACTGGCTAACTGCATCGTAAGATCGATGGCAGTCATGAGCAGCGGCATCTTGTTGGGTAGTTCAAACACGATGCGATTTTCGACCGTGCAATCGATCAGTTCTGCATAGCTGCGATCGGTCCGGGCCACGCCCAGCACATCTTCGACCGTACCCAGCAACAAGCCATCCACCATCGATTTAGGCACATAGGCCGTGGCTCCCACGCGCAAGGCCTCAGCAGCCAGCCGCTCGGAACCTTGCCCCGTTACCAGCACCGCGGGTATGTAAGGAAAGTCTGCCTGCATCTTTCGAATCAGGTCCAAACCATTCAGCACGGGCAGCTCCAGGTCCGTGACCACCAGTTCACACGTGCCCGTACTCAGGGCGTCGAGAGCATTGGTTCCGTCATCGCAGCAGGTGACCTGATGCCCCGCCGACTCGAGTAGCAGTTTCATTTGCAGGGCTTGAGTCGGACTGTCTTCAACCAGCAATATATTGGACATCTTCGGTCTCGTGAGTGGAATTCAACGTTGCGCGGTGAAGGGAGCCTAAGAGCCTCTCTGGCGAGGCCAAAAGACCATAAAAATCGTCTCGTCTCAAAAAGGGGCTGACGCCTTGGCGGATGGGCTCGCAGTTCGAAATTCAACTGGTACTGCTTGGACCAACCCGAATTCAGGGGACATGCTCTTGGTCCATCTCCGGATGTGTTTGGGTTTTCTGCGGGAAGAGCACTTTCCGCGATTCTAGCATAGTCCTTTTGGCGCGTGTTGGTTTTGCTGCTAATAGATGACTGATTCAGAATCGACCTTACATCGGCGGTCGCTTTCAGGCAGAATCCGCGATGCCTGGAGTTGGTCACTGCCGGCCTCAATGGCTAGCTTGCGGACATGCACCGCTCGCACGATGCGCGTTGGAAAATGGAAACGAGGCTAAACCGATGGATCGACGAAACTGGATGAAAACCACGGCTGCGCTTGGCGGCTTGGGGGCGATCGGCTGTGCATTGGGTTGCAAGTCAGCCCCGCTTACGGGACGCAAGCAATTAATGTTGATCCCTGAGCAGGAGGAGTTGGCTATGGGGCATCAAGCCTTTGCTGACGTCGTTGCCGATGAAAGCAGCCAGGTGAGTTCCAAGTATCAGGAGCTGGTCGAACGCGTGGGTCTACGTTTGGCTGGAGTCAGTGAACGAAAGCAATACGAATGGGAAACGCGGGTCGTGGTTAGCCAGGAGCAAAACGCATACTGCCTGCCGGGCGGCAAGATCGTGGTCTACGAGGGCATTCTGCCCATCTGCGAAAACGAAGCTGGTCTGGCCGTTGTGATGAGTCACGAAGTGGCCCATGTGCTCGCTCGTCATGGTGGCGAACGCATGAGTCAACAGATGGGCGTCAATGGCGTTCAGACTATGGCCAGCTATGTATTGCGTAATACAGAACAGGTTCAGCGCGACATGTGGATGAAGGCCTATGGCTTGGCGTCCAACTATGGCGTCATCCTACCCTACAGCCGAAAACACGAACTCGAGGCCGATCATATTGGGCTGATGTTGATGGCCCAGGCCGGTTTTGACCCGGCGGAAGCACCGCGATTTTGGAGGCGTTTTGCAGATGCGTCCACGGGAGCCAAACCCGCGGAATTCATGTCCACGCATCCTGCCGATGAAAGACGCGAACGCGAGCTGAGAGAGTTGCTGCCGGAGGCCCAAGCCATCTACCGCCAGGTCGACGAGCCGATCGGTGTGGGGGCAGCCATTGTCTAGTTGGGAAGCGCCAGTTCGTGGCCTGATCTATCCCTGCGCCTGAGCCTGTCTGCGAGAGAGTGGTCTAGGCAGAGTCGCCCGCAAATGAATCGTATTATGAAAAAGCCTTGTTCCGATGCAAGTGGCTCGGTTCAGCTATGGCAGGGCGGGAGCGGCGGCGGGCAGCAATGGGAGCGGCCTGCAGGAGAGGTGCACCGGTCGGCAATGTCTGAGACGCCCAGCTGGCCGGCATGTTTTTGGCAATCTCAATTCCAGCAAAGGGCTTGGTTGCCCGCGCACCGTTGCGCAGGGCCCAGGCTGCCATGCGTTCAAGGCCTTGACGTAGAGGCACCACTGTCGAGGGACCGAATACCTCAGCCACCTTGCTGTGGTCCGAGTAGGCGTGCAGAACTTCGCTGCGGGCATCCAGGTAGCTGATGTTTGGCTCGACGCCGAGCACCGCGCAGACTTGTTGGGCGAGTTCGCTAACGCTGTAGGGTTGATCGGCACCCACATTAAACACTTGCCCGATGGCAGCCGGCACGGTGGCGTGCGGGCAATGATCTCGGAAACAGGCTTGACGTAGCTGAAAGCCCGCGTCTGGGTACCGTCGCCAAATATCGTCAACGGTTGGCCCTGCATGATTTGGTTCATGAATATGCCAATCACATTGCGATATTTATCGCCGATATTTTGGAATTCGCCATAAACATTATGCGGACGAAAGATGACATAGTCCAAACCGAACATTTCGCGCGAACACTTTAATTCTTGTTCAACGGCCAGCTTGGCGACACCATAGGAATCTTCCGGCTGCGGAAGCATGTCCTCGCGCATGGGCAACTGATTCTCGCCATACACGGCGATGGAAGATGTAAACACAAAGCAGCGAACATCAAAGTTGATCGAGGCGTTGATCAAATTGACGCTGCCCAGCAGATTGTTGTTGTAATTATAACGTTTGATGAAATGGCTCAGGCCCTCGGCAGCATAGGCCGCCAGGTGATAGACGTAATCGAATCGTTGTTCATCGAACAGACGATCGATCAAGGGAAAGTCCAGGATCGAGCCTTCAACGAAATGGACCTGGTCAGGTACGTTTTCGCGGAATCCACCACTCAGGTCGTCTAGCACGGTGACCGTGTGACCCAGTTCGAGCAAATCGCGAACGAGGTGAGCTCCAATAAATCCAGCGCCACCCGTGACGAGACACTTCATGCTACTCATTCTCCAGAGTCGGTTATGCAGCCATCAACGGTGGTTGCGGTTAATCGCGATATCGTCTTGCAGTCGACTGAACTGGGCGGGCTTGGCACCAGCTGTTGCCAGGTCTCGGTATCGTCATCGCCCAAATGCCAACGCCAAATTTTTCGGTCGGCGAAGTATTGGATCAGTCGTTCGTTCTGTGTGGGGCCCATATCTCGCGCCCACACAATATTGGCGGCATCGATGTTCGCCTCGTTGTAGACATATTCTTTGTGCGGTGAGCGCAAGGGAGAGTAGGAAACAATAACCAAGTGCTTAGCGGTCGTATCCCGACTCAAGCTGGCTGCGATCTCCTGCCGCCGATGTTCCTGGATGGGGCTGGTCCAGGCCAGCAGGGTTACGCCAAGTTTGAGTATCAGTCCAATCATGACGGCCCTGGTCAAGATCTGCCCCAGGTGATGTTGACGCTGCCAAGCGTACAATCTGCGTAGGCCGGCGATATTGACGGCGTAGAACAAGCCCACGGCCGGCGCGAGGTAATGTGGAAACATCCAAGACGAAGCCAGTTGCAATTGAAGAACCAAGAGCAGGCCTAGTGTGCAGAGCCCCAGACGCAGCCAGGCATCACGCCACAGCCATGGCACGCACAACAAGCCCACACCCAGTCCGAGAGGGAAGAAATCCCACAACAAATACAGCTTGTCCGCCAGCGTCCGCAGGTAGGTCGTGGGTTGACGGAGCTGCAGAGCCCTTTCGCGACCAAACTCAAGGTAGAAATCCCGCATGCGCGGATGGTTGTAGCTGGGAATGGCTGGCTGCGGCTTCCAGATCACCAGCGAGGAAGCCGAGTAGGTCTTGTCATGCAGTTGATATGCCAGCTTCGTGCTCGAACCCGTAGTGGCCTGGTTGTAGGTGGCCATGGCGGCCATGCAGCAAATTCCCATGACGGACAGCGGCACCAGTACGCGAGATAGTTTGATCGGCAGGGGAATATCACTGCGCAGCATCAGCCTCACCAAAACGGCCAGCACCGGTAGGCTAACCAGAAAACCTTCAGCCGGGCGCGTGTTGGCTAGAATCATCAAGCCTACGCCCAGGCACACGGCGTCCAGCAGGCGCGGCGTCTTCCAAAGTCGACGTATTCCACCGAATACCAACGCGGCTCCTAGCATGGCTAGCGCTCCGCCCCAATAGGATTGCCCCCAGGCTCGTAGAATGGGTGCATGGATGGCAATGGCCAGCCCGCCCCACAAAGCCCACTGCGGACGCGTCCAAGCCCGTAGCATCCAGTACATGCCCACGCAGGCGGCGGCCAGACTCAGCCATACGCCGACGATGGGGTAGCCGCACAGCAATTGTCCGCAGGCAAGGGCCAAGCCCTGCCCAGGTGGATACTTGGAGGCATAGCTGGGCTGTGACAAGATGTGAAAGGATTCGAAGTGTTGCCACAGCGGATGCGGCGGATTGGCCAGGCGGAATTGGCTAAAAGTGTCGCTGGCCAACAGGTACGAATACTCATCGTGAATCCAGGGCAAGGGAAAGCGAATGCAGGCCAACAGTATATTGAGTGTTAGCGAAAGGCAGCCGATGCACAGGGCAGACAGATAGGGACGTTGAGCCAGGCAGCGAAAGGCCCTCCGCGGCCCGCGCATCAGATTCGGCCAAAGGCTGAATAGGCTGGCGACGAGCAGTGCGATCACCGCGGTCTTAAGCTGGATGGAAAAGGGCAAGGTTGCGTAGGTCCACATATCAACTCTCGCTTTGCGCAGCGGCGGGTAGCGCAATCGTGTGGCGCGATGCTGGCCGCTTTGGCCTCAGTCGCATTCTCGATGTGCTCAACCAGTTGCTTGCTGATTTGATCGGGCGCGGCCCGCCGCGCAAAGGTTTGTTTGCCTTGCTCGGCTATCTGCAGAGCCGTCGAATAGTGATCGCGAACCCACAGGATCTTGTCAGCCAGTTGTTCGGGCTCGGCAGCAGCAACCATCAGGGCATCGTGACCGTCGGTGAGCAACTCTTCCGCCGCGGGACTGTGTCGGGTGATGAACGGAATTCCCATCGCCAAGGCTTCAAAGACTTTATTGGGAATGACGCGGGCGGCTTTGTCGGTGCTACCAAAGATGCCCAAAGCCAAGTGCGAGGCTTGAGCTTGTGCGCGAATTTCGGCAGCGGACTTCCAGCCATGAAAATCGATGTTGTGTATACCCAACTGCCGCTTGAGTTCTTCGCATGCGTCCAGCGTTTGACCACTGCCAAAGACGGTAAAGTGGATATTCTGCGACTTCAGCAGATTGGCGGCTTGAACGATGTAAGGCACGCCCTGCAATGGAATGAAGCCTCCCCAAAAGAAGACTTGCATGGCTTGTCCTTCCTTGGGTGGGCGGGGCGCATGGTCCAGCGGTTTGCATTCGGCGCTGATCCACCAGCGCTCGATATTGGCTTGAGGCTGTTGGAATTCCGACTTGAAGTACTCGGCGTGGCAGGCCGTATCAGTCAGGCAGGAAGTGGCGTAGCGGAGCATGCAGATGTCGAGCCTGCGGCATATGCGTCCGGCGAGTGAGCTTGGGCTGGCCAACTGCTTATCGTTCACCAGCGTGTCGTACATGGAGAAATAGGCATCGCAAATAATGGGGCCGCTATACAGCCAGCGCACGATGGCAAACATGGGCTGCGCCAAGAAGCCAACCACCACCGCGTCGCAATTCCGCAACTGTCCGCGTAGCCAAGCGAGCAACAATTGCAGGGTCACGGAGCAGAATCGGGCTGCATATCGTGGATGCGTGGAAAGGATGGCACGAACATCATAGTGCTCGGCCAGGCACGAATGCATCAACGATACGCGTGAGTAGCTGGGTTCGCGCGTGGCTATAAAAACAATCTTTTTCTTGCTTTGAATCATGGCTACTTCGTCATCGGCTCGGCGATTGAGGCACTCCAGTGACCAGGTGCACTTGTGCAAGGTAGACGCAGGTTCATGGGCTAGCACCGGAGGCTAGTTGTCCAGGCAGTGCCTTCTCCGGCTGGTTGGCGCGTCGTATCAGGCAGGTGATGACGAGCTGAGCGAGGATGATGACCGTCCCTGAGAATACGATGCGATCGAGGATGGCCACGGACAATGCCAACGCGGCGGTGGTTGACATGGCTCCCGCGGAGAAGCTGATGGCAGCTTCGCGAAAGCCAAGAGCGGCTGGAGTTATCGCAAAGATAAAAACGAGGTCGCCCAAGGTGGAGGCCAGCAGCACACCCAGTGGATGGACGTCAATTCCCATAGCCCAGAAGGCGAACAACAGCCGTGTAGCCCGCAGGCAAGTGAGCAGCAGATGCACGCTGGTTAGCAGCCAAAACTTGTTTCCGCTGCGTAGTTTACTGGACGCGAGGCAGAGTTGGTTCAACGCGATGCTGGCTGGGCCGCGATAGGCTTTGGGCAGTTTCCAACGCACGCGCACCGCCAACCAAGCGGCAAGCATCAGTACCGCGAGGCTGATGGTCAGCCAGGGCTGAAGGTCTGCACTGACTGTCAGGCTGTGTCCCAGGCACAGCAGCAGCGCCAGCCCGGAACTGCACAGCACGAATAGTCCTGCGTTGTACAGCACGATGGATGAATAATCGATCATCTTCGTCCGCGACTGGCGGATGAGAAAGGCAGCCGTGGTGGCAATTCCCGATCGCGGAAGCAGCAAATTGGCGTAGCTGCTCATGACCGACACGGCAAAGCCCTGTTGCGATGAGATGTGATTGCCGTGGGCAGACAGGCTGATTTTGAGTGACATTCCCTGGAGCCACAGGGTTAGCGCGTGGATGGCCGCCATGGCAAGCAGTCCCGACAATCGCGCCTCGCGGATGCGAGACAATTCGCCAAAGTAGGCACGCCCTGCATAAGCCAGGCAGAGCAACGCCAGCAGGGCCAAGAACAGTTTGGCATTACGCGATGAAATGAGTTGGCCAAACATCAGTCCGCCTCGCTCGGAGAATTCACCAGTGGCTTGCGGGCGATGGCGATGTAACCATCCGACAAGTCAAAGCGCAGAAAGGGCATCTGCAGCAGATGAAAGGGCAGCAGGCAGGTGTCGTTGAGTAGCCAACGCAAGGGCAAGAAGCTCTTGCGTTCCACGCCGCTCGCCTCGGTGCGCTGCTGTTGCGAACGACGATCGGTCTGTAGCTTTTTCTTGGCCAATAGGGTTCGCAATTGCTTGAGGAGAATGCCCAGCGGAAACCCATAGGAAAGGATGTGCGAGCGCTCAAAGCCGGCGGCCCGCAGTTTTTGCTGTAGTTCCCGCTTTTCATAGCGTCGGTAGTGGCCAGCCATCTCATCCTCCGCTGAGAACAGACGCTGATGAGCAGGCACGCTGAGCAGCAGGTGTCCCCCAGGGCGAATCAAATCGAACCAATTAGCCAATGCAGCTTGATCATCTTGGATATGCTCCAGCACTTCCATGCTCAACAGCAGATCGGCCTCCTCGCGCAAGTGCCTGGCGTCTTGGGAGAAAATCTTGACCCGCTGTGTGCCGGCTAAACGCGCCTGCAGCATGTTCAAGGCGTCAGGCGAGATCTCAACGGCCGTACCACCAATCTGACGATCGGACATCCATTTGGCGATGTCCCCCGTGGCTGCTCCAATCTCAATGAAATCGCGAGGTTGTAGCTTGCGAATCAACTGCTTGACAACCCAGCATCGCAATAGATAGCGAGGCATGGGGACCCAGTTGGCCAAGGGTCCGTTCGCGGATGGCTGGATAGCATGTTGCATCGTGTTTTGCTGTGCGTAGGCTGACACTCGTTGGATTTACTTGGCCGGGCAATGCCGCATCTTGCTTCTATGGGATATCGTGGCTGAACACTGAGTAGTCCGTAGGCGGCGTCGGCAGGACGAGCGGCGGTGCGACGCCCACCGGTGGCAGCGGGACATCCAACGAGGTTGGTGGCCGCGTGGAGGAGTTGAGCTTTTCGGTGCCAGAATGAGAGGCCGTCTGTGGACCAGTTGATTGGGAGGTTGGGCTCGAAGATTGGGCGACATGGGCCAACTGCAATTCCAGGCCGCGAACTTTCTCTAGCGTCATTTCCAGCAGTTGTCGGTTGGCGGAAATCAGATCAGCGAGCAATCCGAGAATGCAAACCGAGGCACCGAGCATGGTCAATGCTCCGCCCAGGATGAGTGACTGGAGATGTCCAGCTCCGTGGCCCAGCCAGGCCTGATATAAAAATCGAGCGATGGGTGCGCTGCCCATGGCGAAGAGCACCGATCCCATTCCAAAAAACACGGACAAGGGTCGATGCAGGGCGTAGGCGCGTAGCATCGTAGCTACCGATTTTCGCAGGAACTGGGGGATGCTCTTGAACAATCGGGAGGGGCGCGTTTTGGCATTGGTGCGCACGGGAACGGAGGTGATCGCCATCCGACCGCGACCGGCTTGGATGAGTGTTTCAATGGTGTAGCTAAACGAACTCACCACGTTCAGCTTTAAGGCGGCAGTTCGCGAGAAGGCGCGAAAGCCACTCACCGCATCGGGTATGTCGGTGGCCGATAGTCGGCGAACGATGCAGCTGCCCAGCGCCTGCAATAAACGTTTGAACCGCGAAAAATGGGCGATGTTCCACGTTTGTCGATCGCCGACAACCATATCTGCGCGACCATTCAGGATGGGTTCAACCAGCTTGGCGATGTCTGCTCCGCAGTACTGATTGTCACCGTCGGTATTGACGATGATGTCGGCTCCTGCCCGCAGCGCGAAATCAAGGCCACTGGCAAAGGAGCGGGCCAAACCACGGTTGGTGCGATGCCGAAGCACATGTTTGACGCCCAAGGCGCTGCGCCGTGTGGCTCGTGCCATCGGTGCTGCCGTCATCCACGATCAAGATCTCGATGTGGTCGATGCCTGGGATAGCCCGAGGAATATCAGCCACGGTTTGCGGCAAGGTCCGTGACTCATTGAAGCATGGGATTTGCACAATGAGTTTAATCGGTTTCGCGGAACTCACTGTCTGGCTTCCCCTGCAGGGTATTCAAGAGATAAAAGGCACGCACAAATTATTGCCCCTGGGTAATGCACCGCAGCGATTAGTTGCCAGCCGCCCACAAGAATTTGGGTGGTTCTAACGCTCTGTCCCGGTAGCATGGAATACACGGCTTGCAGCGATTGGGTTGACCTGCCTGTGCGGCTTGCTTTGACAGTCTATTTCGCCCGTCGAGTTCGCCTGTCGAGTTCGCCTGTCGAGTTCGTCCGGTTGGCTTGTTTAGCGAATCGTTGGTTGAAGTGAGTGCCTTTGCCGCTCATTGAACGCGAAGACCACTTTCCGCAGGCAGACCTGCATTCCGCAGGCAGACTCTGCATTCCGCAGGCAGACTCTGTGGCTCGCCATGCAAATAGGGCAAGTCTCAGCCAGAGGCGGCTAAAACAGAGCCCGGGGGTTTCCCAGCAAGCCTACAATCGGATTAAACTGCAGGTTGTGCAGAATTTGCAACATCTGACCGCGTTTGCCGCGGCGTGTCGTTGGCCGAGGAGTCAAGCTGGTGCTCTCGAAATCACTACAAGCGTTGCTACAACGAGCGGGGCGCGTTCCACGATTATTCGGAGCTGCCGTGCTTGGCAGCCTGGTGGCCCTGTGTGTACCTATCATCGCGTACCTGTTGGGGACACTTGTCGAGTGTCTAGCGGCTGCTGGGCCGGGTGCACCGGCCAGGACGCGCTTGTCTGCTTGGCTGCCAGATATGCACACGCTGTTGCCACCCATGGCACCCCTGGCTGAAGTGGCTACGCTTCTGGGCATCTTGCTGTTCGTGCTGGCACTGGCCGCGGTACTGCTACTGGTCTTTTATCGGACACTCCAACATGCGGCGGTGGCTTTTGAGGTCAACATGATTCGCCAATTGCGGAGCCATGCAAAACGACTGGCCATGACGCGTACGCTCTCGGCCCAAGAAACCGCCCTGACCGATTGCCTCGATTATCATCTTCCCCGAGTTCGCGCCAGCTTAAGTCGGTGGTGGCGCGTCTTTCCTCGGCATGTGGTTCAGCTGTTGGCTTGTCTATTGATGGCCTTGCTGGTGGCACCCGAGTTAACCCTCTTGACCCTCCTGGCCACATTGCTGGTTGTGTTCTTATTTCGCTACCTCGACCGCCGACGTCGAACTAGTTTGCCAGTCGTTCGCGAGCGGGCTGCCCAAGAACGCGGCGAGCTGGTAGGCCTAAGCCTCAAAGGACCACTGCTCGAATCGGTCCATCATCAAAACGATGTGGATGCGCGATTCGAAGATCAGATTGGCCGTTATCGGAACGATGCGGTCGCCAGCCTCAACAGCTCCGCGTGGAGAATTCCATCGCTGTTGATTATTTCTGGCATCCTGAGTTGTCTATTCTTGTTTGTCATGGCTGTCAAAATCCTGGATGTCAACTCGCATTTAACTCTGGTGAGTGCCTTTCCGTTTTGCTTGTGTCTGGCTGGGGCTGCGTACAGCGCGTTCCGGCTTGGAACGCTGCTTGCATGAGTTGAAGCTGCTGCAGACCGCCACCGATGAACTGAATCGCTTCCTATCGCTCAACGTCGAGGAAATTGACGGCAATGAGCTACAGCCAATAGCTGCAATTCAGCAACAATCCGAGTTGGAGCACGTGAGCGTCAAAGACAGCAATGGCCGCCAGTTGCTAGAGGATGTGTCGATTACATTCCAGCCAGGTCAATTGATTGGCGTTGTGGCGACGCAGAAGTTGCAAGCTCATGCCTTGGTTGAGTTGCTCATGGGATTTGGCCGGCCCTCCAGCGGACGTATGTTGGTCGATGGACAGCTGGTATCCAAGCTGAATCCGCACAGCCTGATCGGCTGTTCCCATTGGGTCGCCAGCGATGGGGCCATCGTTACAGGTACCGTGCTCGAGAATATTCGTGGCTCGAAGCCCTCGCAGAGCACACGCAGTTTGAGTGAAGTCCTGGAGGCTGCGCGTCTGACAGAAACGGTACAGAAAGTTGCCGGATGAAGGCATGACACTCATCACGCCTGGCGATGACCGGCTAACCGGAGATGATGCCTTTCGTATTGGGATAGCCAGAGCGGCAAGCAGCAACGTATCCGTGATCGTGATCGAAGAGCCGGCCATCCGCGCAGACCTACAGGTTGAACAAGCCAGCTTGGAAGCTATCCGCAGCCTGGTTTCTCAAAAGGCGATCACCGTCGTGATTCCACAACGATTGGTCACACTTAGAAATTGCGACAGGGTTGTCATGTTGCACGAACATCGCATCGCAGACTGCGGTACGCATGCTGAATTGCTACAACGCAATGAGTTCTACCGGCATCTGAACTATCTGCGTTTCAATCCCTTTCGCGGCTCCGTCTGACTCGCTCCGTCTAACAGCAGCGGGGTCTAAGCGGTCTGGCTGCGAACGCTGGACAGCAGGGAACGGTAACGCGTCAATAGCTTGCGAATCAGCGTAACCAGATAGATATTGACCACTAAAGATAGCAAGAGGAATACGGGAACGAAATTGTCGGCAGTCGTCGTCTTGCGATGGTCGTCGCTGCCACGATTGGTGTCGTGCGGGCTTTTTTCTCCCTGCTGGCCAGAGGATTGGCCCTGTCCATTCTGGCCACCGCCATTCAGCTGCCCAGCCAGAGCACCAGTTCCCGCTTGGGTTGCGACGCTACCGGCGTCCGGCGTATTGACCTGAGGAGGCAGTAGATTGGTGAAGGAGTTGCCGGCGGGAGGAAAGCCGTTATTGGCCGGCGCTGAATTCTGGTTTTGAAACATGGCGTCGGCCAAGGGCTGGCCGGGGCGCTGGCCATTGGGTGGAATGCCAAATCCCAAATTGCTTGAAGGTACATTGCCCGCTTGCTGGCTACCCGCGCCGGCAGTGGGATTGGTCGGTGGCCCGCGAAAGGTAGGAAGGTCGGCAAGATTCGAGCTGGCTGGTGGGCTGGCATTCCAAGCACCGCTCATCGGCGGGAGCGTTGAATTGCTGGAGGCCAAGGGACTGCTGCCCGGTGCTGGTGAGTTGGGATAAGGAAGCGTTGGCGCGGCTTGGGGGGAGATGTTTGGGAATCCGGAGCTGGCAGCCACTCCTCCGGCCATTCCGGGTGGAGGACCCATGGGTACCGTCCCGGCAGCCGGATTTTGCATGCCTGAGTTGGAAGGGGCTGAAGTGCCCGGTAAATCCGGTAACGCTGCCGCAGCCTGATCGATCAGGTTGCTCATGGAGCCAGTCGGTGGCATGGTGGAGCCGTTGCTCGCGGTTGGCGGCAGTCCGTACTGCTGGACATTTAGCACCGCGTTGGATTCCAAATCTGAGAAGCGTCCGGGGGACAATTGCGCCGTCAGGTCGGAGGCCGTCGAGTACCGCGGCATCTTTGAGATTTCTGCCAGAGAGGGAGTTCTGGGGAGGACTGCGGTGCCAATCCGGACCACCGTTCGCGTGGCCCGTCCGACCAGAGCTGGCGGCATATCGCTCAACTTTTCCTGATTGGTGGACTGCATCAAATCGACGGTTTGCGGCGACAACTGGATAATATACTCCAGCACACCATCCACCTTGGAAATCTGCCAACCATAGTCCCGCTCCGAACCATTCAAGGTCGCTGTGGGATCGAGGCCAACTTGGCCAAACAGGCTCAGTAGAACGAGAAGTCCGGTTCCGTTCATTGCGTTCATCCCTGCGACTGGGTGATCATCAAGACTCAGCTATTGTGCGTGGCGATGGTGACTGTGACTCGCCCAAGGTGGCGACAGCATTTCTCGCTCGAATTAAGACGTCATGTTCAGACTACAGGATTTGGGGGCTAAATGTAAAGAGAAGTTGGGTCAGGTAGTTTGGGGGCTTGAGAGAGTCGGCAGTTGGCTGCGGCAGGGGCAACGGCAGCAATGCGAAATATTATTTTTTAAAGTGCTCTAACATTGCTAGCATGCAAGGACCTATTTTGAGGTTTAGGCAGAGTTTAGCGAGTTTTGGGTGCACAAATTGCGGTCGGAGTCATCGTCGGGTTAGCACTGGTTGAATTATGTGCATTGCACGTGACCAAACGAGCATTCTTCCTAAAGTAATTACCCCCATTGAATCGAAAACTAACAGCGGACAGTTTGTTCTGCAAAGTCCCAAAGGATCGATTGATTCAGGCGACGTGCGAATAGCTGGTTCAGTTAGGGGGGAATCTAACTGATCGTAGCTGCGCCATAGCTATGGCGTAGACTGCTGTCGATGCCGACCAATTCACCGCGCGAGCGGCGAAGAGGGCGGCTTCATAGGCTACGTTCCCTTGCGTACTCATCCGAGTCCGCGAACTGTACTGGTGCGTGCACCGAGTCTAGGAATCGACGACTGCGCTACCGCTCGGGGGTGTGGTAGCTGGAGTCGAGTTTGGAACGCGGGACCGCAAAGGCAACTGGCCAAATAGAATTGATTTCGGCTTGTGGAAAGCTGAGCCACAGGCCGCCAGAAATCGATTCACTGACAGCCCTGACCCAAGTGTTTGTTAAGCGGTTTGCTAATGGATTAGCGGCCAGGTGGAAGAAGACTTCTCCCACAGTTTGACAGGCAGGGGCGTACACGGCTAACTCGAGTTCACCCGAAGTCGGGCTGGCTATTAAATCACGTAAGGAAAACGGAGATCCTGCATATGAAGGTGTTCACCACAGGACAGGTCGCGAAGATCTGTAAGGTGGCCCCTCGAACTGTAAGCAAATGGTTCGACTCCGGCCGTCTCAAAGGATATCGCATTCCCGGTTCTCAAGACCGGAGAATCCCGCGCGAATATCTGATCAAGTTTCTCAAGGAGCATGGTATGCCCCTGGGGGATCTTGAGGACGAGGCAATGGCCAAAGTTCTAATCGTTGCCCAAGACCAAGTCTTGATTGAGAACCTCAAGCGCGAATTGCCGCCTGAGAAAGCCTTCAAGGTTGGTACGGCTGCAAGTGGTTTCGAGGCGGGCATCCAAGCTGAAAGTTTCCATCCCGACTGCATGATTGTGGACTTCTCAATCGGCAAAGTGGAAGCGCTTCAGATCTGCCAAAACCTGCGAAAGAATAATGATTTTACTGAAATTATCTTGATCGCATTGCTTCCTGACGACGGACAAACGTTCAGTTTCGATCGTTCGGCAATCAACGAAACGTTCAAGAAGCCATTCGATGCTCGCCTGTTGGCCGAGCGTCTGCGAACCTTGGTGGGTGGAAAGAAAGAACTGGTCTAAGCGATCTCCGCTCAGCTCAGTTGCCTTATCCCGAAAGGTCCCGCGGTCAATTTCGGAAAAATCCCCGAAGCAATCCTACAAGCCCGCTTGTCAAGTCTGACGAGCGGGCTTTTTTGTTTCGACCGCACTCTGTTTCACCCCATCTCCAGACTCTCGTTGGGTAACGCACTCCAGAGTGTTCTAAAACGCGTTTGCACGCCGTGCTTGGCCTTTCGGCCTTTCCCTGGAAACAGGCGTTGTACGACTGGGCGGCCTGCCCGTGTGGCCATCTTGCGGCCTGCCCGCTGGCATTCCACGCGATTGCAACGCCTGTTCGGTTTGACCATTCCCGGCTAGGCTACGCCTGGACGGGTTATGTGCGAGGCGATTTTGCGGGCTTAACAGGAGAGGCTAGATGGTGCAGAACGACAGTCAAGGGTCGCCGCAGGGATCGCCGCAGGGATCCCCCGGGATCGCCGCAGGGGCAGCTGACACACGTCGACCCGCGAGGGACTGCCCACATGGTCGATGTAGGTGCCAAACCCGCGACGCTGCGTAGTGCAACCGCCCGAGCCGTTTGCACGATGAATTCCCAGACGGCCGACCAGGTACGGGCCAATACTCTGAAAAAAGGAGATGTCCTGCAAGTCGCCCGATTGGCAGGGATTATGGCCGCCAAGCGGACCGACGAGCTGATTCCGCTATGCCACAGTTTGGTGCTCGACAGCGTTTCGGTGGAGTTTGAGTGGCTCAACGCCACGCAGTTGCAGATCACCGCGGTGACGCGTTGTACCGGCAAAACGGGAGTGGAAATGGAGGCCATGCTGGCGGCCAGCCTGGCCAGTTTAACGGTTTACGACATGTGCAAGTCCAGCGATCGCGAGATTCGCATTGATGGCTTGGAGCTGATTCATAAGAGTGGTGGAGTTCACGGTGAGTTCAAACGTAGACCATGATGTTGAAAGCAGAAACGTCGATCATTGCGCGTCTCCCGCAGGGGCAGGCTCTGAGGCGACCGCGGTGGTTGCTATCCAAGGGCGGTCCGACGACCTGCCACCGCACCAGGCCATGCGGCTTGACGCTCAAGAGCTACAGCATCGCATTCAGCATGAAATTGGCGAAGACCTCAGCTGCGTGGAGATCTTGCTACAAAGGGCCACGCACAGTGATTTTCCCGAGGTCGATGCACTCGGTCGCCGGGCTGCGGCCATGGGCGGCAAGCGTCTGCGACCGATCTTGGTACTGCTATCGGCGGCGGCTAGCCGGCGGCCAGGTTGGGTCAAGCCGCTGAGTGCAGACCTGCATGCTATCGCTGCGGCCGTAGAGCTCGTTCATGCGGCCAGCCTGGTTCATGACGACGTCATGGATGGGGCCGTTCAACGTCGACACCAAGAGACGATCGCACAGCAGGCGGGCGGCGCAACGGCCGTGTTGCTGGGCGACTTCCTGTTCACCCGGGCTTACGCTCTGGCCGCCTCCTGCCGAACAACCTACCCTGCTCGAAGTATCGCCGCCGCTGCCACGCAGTTGTGTGAAGGTGAAATTAGGCAGCAAGCTTCGGCTGCTAACTGGAATCTTTCGCTGACGGACTATCAAAGCATGCTGCTGCAGAAATCCGCCGCATTGTGCAAGGTCAGCTGCCACCTGGGCGGCTGGCGGGCGGGGGCTAGCAAAACACAACAGTCAGCACTCGCCAAATTCGGCAGATGCCTCGGTTTGGCGTTTCAAATCTATGATGATTGGCTTGACTATTGGGGCGACCAACAGGTGGGCAAGACACTCGGCACCGACCTCGCCCAGGGCAAGCCCACCCTGCCACTATTGCGTCTCCTCGGGACTTCAACGGCTGCCAGGCGTCAGCAGATTATTCATTGGTTAAGTCCAGGCGAGGGTCGAAATCTGGTTGCGGTGCGCGACGCACTCGATGCCAGTGATGCCGCAGCATACACTCGGGGTATTGCCCTGGCCTATGTGCAACGCGCCAAACAGCAATTGGGCTGCCTGCCTGACTCCCCCGCCAAAGATTGCATGGCAGCCGTGGCAGATTTCTGCGTTCAGCGTGCTTTATGAGCGGACGAATCGCCTGATGCACTCCCCGACTGCGGTGCGTTCAAGCAGATGGGCGCGACTCAATCGCTTTGTTGCTGAGGTGCGCGGAGAGGTGCCAGCTCCGCCACAAAATCCTCGACGTCCTTGAACTCGCGGTAGACACTGGCAAATCGCACATAGGCAACCTGGTCCAAATCGGCCATGCGCTGCATGACCATGCGGCCTATCTCATGGCTGGGTATTTCCGAATCGCAGTCGATCTGCACGTCAGCCTCGACCTGTGAGGCCAATTTGCGGATCTGCTCACTACTAATCGGGCGTTTCCAACATGCTCTTTCCACCCCTCGTTCGATTTTTTCCCGTTCGAATGGCTCTCTGGCGCCATCCTTCTTAATCACTTTGATGGCATACTGCTCGACACGCTCGTATGTGGTGAAGCGTTTCTTGCAGTGGTTGCAATTGCGACGACGGCGGATGGCTCGACCGTCTTCACAGGCCCGCGAATCCACCACGTTATCGTTGTCCGTCGCGCAGTGTGGACAAAACATTCCTCACTCCTTTGCGATGTTGAAACGCAGAAGATACCCATGGAATTCCAAAAAATCACAAAGAATCGTACTCTAAGGACGAATTGGGGACAATCGACGCGATCGAGAACTGGATGCGAGCTTGATCAGGACCCAGTGCGGTGACTTCCCTTTTTGAGCATGCCTGGATGAGAGGAGCTCGGGGATTCGTTAGAATGAATATCCAACGAAGTTAGGGGGTCTTCCAGAAATGGATTTCACGTTAGCCGGATTTGCCAGAACTCGTTTCTTTCCATGATACCTCGAAGTCTGGCGACTCAGTCTACCGCGATAACCCAAAGTCATAATCTGGGCAGAGCACTGATGCTTCGTCCGTTCGCATCCTGCCATTCCTTCGGCGATGAACAGCCAAGCGGTGAGCATTCACATATTAGCATAGAAAGTCCTTCCTTATGGCCAGTGACACCCCCCCAGAACCCAATGTCGAACACCAGCCCTCCGATTCACCAGCCCGCGACCGATTCGCATCCGCCGTCAAAGAAAAGATGGAAAACCAGCGCTCGACCCCACCCGAGCGCAGCTTGTGGCGCGGCGGATATTCCCCTAAAGCCATGTATGGGACGTGGGTCATCTCTGCCGTGCTGACCATCGCGGCGATTACTGCGGTGGCCTTGCTATCCAACGGACAGCCTTATGTGTGGCCCATCACGGCGGCCTGCATCATGCTCTGGTGGTGCTTTGCAATTGGTACCTATATGTACCGGCAGTTGGGTATGCACTACGAGCTGACAACCCAGCGTCTCATTCATCAAGTGGGCATTTTAGTGAGGCATACGGATCGAATCGAAGTGATCGATATCGATGACGTCAGCTACACGCAAGGCTTGGTACAGCGAATGTTAGGAGTGGGTACCATTCGTGTCTCCGGCAGTGACCGAACGCACCCAGAATTGCTAATTCGCGGTATCGACAAGGTACCTGAGGTGGCCAGCTTGATTGACGATATCCGCCGTGAAGAACGTCGGCGTCGCAGCTTGCACATCGAATCCTGAGATCGCCGCGGTTGTGCACTGGCTAGCGGGCTGATTGTCGCTCGGAGGAAGCTGTACTGACGCTTCGTCGAGCCGGGTTCAGGCGTTTGGCGGAATTGGGCAGGTTCGGCGCCGGAGTCGGATTGGCCGACGAGGCTGCGGGCGGTTGTGGTACGCCCGGCGAGGTATTCAATGGGACCGCCGAATCGAGATATTCGATGGATTCACCCACCGCATCCAGGGGAATGGGTTGTGGCGTGGCTGGCGACATGGCCGAGTGATGGCCGCCACAATTGCAGCCGCGCCAGGCGTTCATGGCCTGCCCGGTATCCCCAACGTAGAGTGGTCCTCCGCCATCGCAACCGCCGCCACCTGGATTAGGGCAGCATTGCGTAGTAAAGGGCCGTCCCCACAGTAATCGCAGCGCACGTGCGAATGGGCTGGCAATGCCCGCATCGGCCACAGCCCCCGCAGTCCGTGCCGCAAGGATCGGCCACTGGCGGTTCGCTGATCCACTCATCCACGTAGACTTCACCGCAACCACCTTTGCAGCTGGCCAAATTGGCCAAGCTGCCACAGCCGCTGCCGCACCCACCCACGGTTGACGTACCTGGAACTCCACAACAGCCTGCACTGAGCAGCGCGATACAGCCCGCCAATATGCCAAAACCATGGAATCTAAGCATGTTAGGTATCCTTACCAATTCTTACGGTGTCGCGATGTTAGGTTGATATGCAACAAAACAGCCCCGCGGACTTTACGCCGTTCTCGGGCGAGCGTAGAGTCAGTATCGACCGTTAAACTCACCGTATCCAGAAAATCTTGACATCTTCGGGCATGAGCCCAGCTGAGTCATGGCACTCCACCCACAAAAACGTGAAGACCTGCTGCGCGAGGCGGTGGCCTATGCGCGGCGGCTAGTAATCCGCTTGCCCAGCCCTGAGGGCCCATACGAGGTGTTTGCCGGTTGTCGATCCGGAGGAGCCTGGAGCTTTTATTTTGGCGAATCGCCAGTAATGCAGTTCAATTCCGCCGGTGAGCTGCGGCGGCTGTTTATCGACGATCGAAAATTCGTTGCGCAAGCGGGTGCCTTGGTTGAATTCCAGCGAACTGCGTCCGCTGGAGGCCGGGTGTTACACCAAGCATGTCGCGTGCCGAAGGAAGTTGAACAGCAGCTGCTGAAGGGCAGTCTTGACCGCTTGGTAAGACTCTCCGCGGCGGTCGGCGCGGGTGACTACTTGCTCGTGGGCCAAGTACCGCCGGCGGAAATGGATTCGCTGGGTAAGCTAGCGGAACAACCACTCTGGGCGGATTTCCAGCGGCAGTTGGCCGTTTTGAGCGCGGGATTTGGCGTGGCATCTGCGGCACATGTTCAGGGCGTTTCCCAATGAATGGCCAGCCTGGGGCAGCGGACCGGGATTTCGCCGTAGCCGTGGTGCGCCGCTTGCGCTCGGCAGGTTTCCAGGCATTGTGGGCTGGTGGTTGCGTGCGCGATCTGCTGCTGGGTAATCAACCCACCGACTATGACGTGGCCACCTCAGCGACCCCGGACCAGGTTCGTCAACTGTTCGGACGGCGTCTGACCGTTCCGGTGGGAATCTCGTTTGGTGTGGTGGTGGTCCTGTCCGAGAACCGGCGGGCACAGGAAATCGAGGTTGCCACCTTTCGCACCGACGCTCACTACAGCGATGGTCGACACCCGGACTACGTCGTGTTCAGCACGGCCGAGGACGATGCGCGACGTCGGGATTTCACCATCAATGGCATGTTTTATGATCCTCTCGACAATCAGTTCATCGACTATGTTGGCGGACGCGAGGATCTCGAGCAAGGGACGATTCGCGCCATAGGTCAGGCAGATGCGAGAATCGGCGAAGACAAGCTGCGCATGCTGCCGCGCCATCCGCTTTGCCGCCCGATTTGGCTTTGACCTAGAGCCCGAAACGCAGCAGGCTATCGCTCGTCATGCGGCAGAAATCGCTTTGGTTAGCGGCGAACGGATCGCCAAGGAAATGCAAAAGTCACTGGAAACCGATCGTGCCAGCTGGAGCGTCAGCATTTGGCATGAGACCGGCTTGATGGCCCAGATTTTGCCGGAGTTGGATCGCGTTTGGACCGATGCTGGAGGGCGGGCCATAACCCTGCTCGACGGGGCTCTCGCCAGCCAGTTGGCGGTTTGTCGCCAGTGGATTGTTCGGCTGGCAGCACTGCTGTGGGGTGCGCTCGAACACCCTGCCGTAAGAAAGGCTGCAGTGTCCGGCATCGGCCAGCGATTGAAGCTGGCCAACGAGCAAGTCGCCATGCTGCAGTTTGCGCACCAATCGCAGCCTGCCTTGCAAGCCGCTCGAACAGCTCCCTGGTCGCACGTCCAGCCACAACTGATTCATCCGCAAGCAGCCGCAGGGCTGGGACTACTGAGTGCCCGGCAGGCTGCAGGCGAGGTTTCCAGTCAAACCCTAGCCTGGTTACTCGAGCGCAGCGGCTGGACGGGTGCTCAACTCAATCCTCCGCCATTGATCGATGGCCGGGATTTAATTGCCAGAGGCATGCGGCCTGGCCCCGAATTCGGCGATTTGCTGGGGGCCGTCCGCAACATGCAATTGGATGGACAACTGGCGGATCGTCAGTCCGCCATCGATTATGTGGCGGCCTACCAAAACAACCATCTACCACCCCCGGCCTGACCATTGAGCCTGCCATCGTAACCAGCATTAACAGCCTATCCGAAAAGGGGTCTGACCCTCTCCGGCGAGGCCAAAAAACCAATGAAATCGACTCGCCTCCAAAGGGTCAGACCCCTTTTCGGATAGGCTCTAAGCTAAGGGCGCTGGGCTACGCGGGCACCGCTGCGGACGAAGACTTTGGGATCATCGACGATCCACGCCGTCGTCCAATCTCTTCCGTTGTCGCCGTTGACGACATTGTAGAAAAAGGATCGAAAACGCTCGCAGCGATATCCGTAGGGGTATTGCGAGGTGATATAGTCGTCGGCTGTCAGATCCTCCACACCTGGCTTGGCATAGTAGTGCACCATACCATCGGGCGTAAAGGACATGCCCAGTGTCCACCAACCGGTAGTGGTGATTTGGGGTCCCTTGAAATCGCCACCATTGCGATCCGAGCGGACGCGAAAGTAGGCATAGTCATATTCCTGCCGCGTCTGAAACTTGCTTTCCAGGCAGATGAACAGGCCCGGCCAGTAGATTTCGTTCTCTTCCTTGGTAGACGAAAAAAGGAAGACGCGTTTGGTTTCCATCTTGGTTGTTTCCACAGCCGCGCGAAAAGCAAAATGCGGGCCGCTTCGGTGCTCCCACTCGTCAATGGGCGGCAAATAAACGCGTGTGGTCACGCTGGGCATTTGGCTGACTTGAATGGGGCCTCCCAGTGCGTATTGCACGTTGCCTATAAAGTCCTCCTGGTGCATCTGAAAGCTTGGGCGGTTGGGAATGCCCGTATGCAATGACTGCATCAGCAGCGCACCGGTGCTGCCCTCAATTCCGCCCGGCGGGGTTTCGACGCGGCGCACAATATCTGGATGTCCACGCTTGATACCTTCGAACCAACGCCCGTTCTTGGACTTGCCAATTGGATTATTCTGGCGCTCATCGATATCTTCGGTGCTCTTGGGGTTGTTGGGGATATAGTTCCATTCGGGATCCTCGAAATCGTCGCCGACCTGCGTCAGCTCGATTCCGGTTCCCGGTACGAAAGTACTGGACTGGCTCCAAGCCCGCCCGCAAAATATGACTCCCAAGCCGAGGCTGGCTAGAAGTATGGTGTTGGTAAATCGCATAGATGGCATCCTTTCCCAAACCCTATCTGCTCGTTGAATCAGCTGTCCTAAAAGACTCTATCGGACGATTTCCCAAACGATGTTTGACCTAATTGCCAACTCATATTGCCTCGCTCCTTAAAGTCAATCTGTCTTGCCCAGGTTCAAAGCGGGTTGTAGGATTGAGCCTCCTCAGCACCCGCGACTGAGCGAATTAAGAACCATGGATTCGACACCAAGCTTCAGGGAGGATGGATCATGATTGATGTCTCCAAAGTACTAAAACTGCATGAGGAAATGGTGGCCCGCTGGCATCTGCAGCCTATCGAGAACAATTTTCAGGGCTATTTGCAACTCGTTTGCCAGCAACACATTTTCAATTACGAGCTTTGGCATCAAGAGGACATTGCTCGCAGTGCGGAGGTGAGCGACGCCAAGATTGCTGAAGTCAAGCGGGCCATTGATCGCCTGAACCAAGCAAGAAACGATCATATTGAGAAGCTTGACGACTGGCTAACGAACGAATTGAAGCGGCAGCAGATTCAGGCTGCTCCTGGTGCTCGGCAGAATACCGAAACTCCCGGTAGTGCCATCGACCGCCTGAGCATCATGGCCCTCCGCTTGTATCACTATTGCGAGCAATTGCAGCGCGAGGATGTGCAACCCGAGCATCTAGCCCGCGTGCAGCAGCGGATCGCTCTGTGCCAGGAACAGCGACATGATTTGAGCCAGTCGCTGGTCGAGTTGTTGGAGGACATCGGGGCTGGTCGGCGAGTACACAAAACCTATCGTCAGATGAAGATGTACAACGATCCCACGCTCAATCCCTACCTCTACAAGTCTCAGCGGGTAGGTGTGCAGAATTAAGCCCGGCCGGTCCATGCTGCTAATGCATCGTCGATAAATAACTGTCGCATCTTGAATGTAGCCATCACGCTCCGTCGTGATGATCGCCGGACATATTGGACAGTAATTTTTCGAACGATGCAAAAAATCTTCAGCAATCCAGGGCGCGACTCGTTCTGGCCCAGGCCCAGGGTAGGAAAATCACCAGCGGTAGCCAAATGGAAAGGGCTGGCGCGAGGTTGCCGGAGGAACCCAAGGCGGCCAGGCCCATGACGACCAAGGTAAAGCCGCTGACAATGCCCAAGCACGCCCCGGCGATCCAAAACATGTGGCGATCGGGACGAGTCAGAAGAACGGGAATGCCCAATAGTAGCACGGTCCAGTCGATGGCCGGCCGCAGCAATCGTTGATGGATCTGTACGCGGACATCATCTCCGCTGCGCAAGACGGCGCCCCGCAGATGTTGGATCAGTTCCTGGGTAGAGGCGAACTGCTTCCACGCGCTACCACCCCGTAGCATCTCAAATTCGATCTGACTGGCCAGGAAGCAATTTCCTGCTTCAACCCAGTCGGTATCCAACGAAGTCAGCAGAATCGGATCACCTTGGCTGTCATCATAGACGGACGGAAGTTGATCGATATTCTTGGGGTAATGGACATCGATGAACAGGTATCCCGCAGGCCGGCCGTCTTGGGCCGCCTGGAATTTGGCAGTTTCGGCAACTACCTTGCCACCCACACTGTTGGCCAATGGCCCACCTTGCACCTTTAGATTTGGCGCCGTGATTTCCATTTTCGTGGGCAGCAAATGCTTGCCTTGAATCAGGGCCACTGCGTGGGCATCAAAGGTCGGGCGTAGCGGTCGCGGCACTTCGCCGGTCAGATCCTGAGGATTGCGATCGAGCCGATCTTGAAAAAGCGGGATCGCAATTTCGCGCAGTGCGGAGGCACTCAGCACGACCGCCAGCGAAGCCAGTAACAGGGGTTTGATAACGCGTCGCTTGGTAACCCCTGCTGCCAGCAGGGCCGTGAATTCATTGGTCTTGTTCAACCAGGCAATGGCAAACAAGAGTGCTAGCAAGGCCATCAAACCGCTCAAGCGTTCGAAGATTGATAGCATATACGGACCATAGTAGCCAGCGAGCACAATGCTGAGATTCGACTGGCTTTGGTCGGAGAAACGCACGAACTCGTCCAGATTGCTAAACACATCCACGACGATCAGCAAGCCGCAGACGGAAAGAAAGCAGATCAGCAAGACCCTCAAGTAGAGGAAAAGCAAATAGCGATCGATGCGCGTCATAAACGTCCCGGCCGTGCGAAGTTCGAATTCAGGCAAATGACCCTAGCCATGCTGCGGGTCACCCTTCTGCGCGGCAAGCTTCGCACATCCAGCGGTCTAAGGGCAAGAGCATCCGCTGGCCAAGAAATTCGTCGAGAGGCGAGCTAAAGCTAGTGCTTTGTCACAGCTTAATTTTAGCACTGCCTTCTGGCGTTAGCCACGGTTGTATTTGAAAAAACCGTGGCTAACGCCACAACGGCTGATGTTTCCAACCCTAATTCCTAGCTGTGACATTGCACTAGCCTTTTGAGGCCAGTACCGACTGAGGCGGGCGTAGAGAAGCCGCTCAGCTGCAATGGATCGGCCTTGGGCCGCCTAAGCCGGGACTAGGGACTGAAAGCCTGACGAGATCTCCGGTTGGTGCTACCGAACCGGAGATCTCTCAAGATGTAGAGGCAGAACTCTTAGAATTGACCACCTTGGCCGCCGCCATTGACGCCGCCGCCGCCGCCGCCGCCGAACCCGCCTTGACCGCCTGAGTTTTGCCCTTGTTGGCCAGTGGCCGAGTTAAAGGTAAACACTTCGCCGATGGCGGAGAAAAATGGCGAAGTACCAATGCGGACGTAACGCCGGTCTGCGGAAACAACGCCTGCGACGGACAGGTTCATACCTTCGGGCAGGGTGGTAATGACCGGGCGATAACCAACAGCTCCACGTCCACGGGGAAAGCCAAAGCCAAATCCTGGTCCGGCAGCCAGACCCTGGCGATAGGCTTTGTAATCATCGTAGGCACTGCTGTCACTGCTGCTGCTTCCAGCCAGCTGTCCCAACACGGCGCGTCCGGTAGCGATTTGCGAATCGCGCACGGCTGCCAGGTGCGCTTCGGCAATCGGCACTTGGCGGTGTCCATTCTTGACGTTGACTTGAATGACAGCCGCTTTCTCGGACAGATCCACTTGCTTGCTGTAGAAAGCCTGATCTGGTGTACCGAAATCGGTATAGACCTCGACGGTCGCTCGCCCACCGGTAACATTGCCCCAAACGCGTTGCACCAAAATCTCGTACTGTCCTGAGTAACCCTGCGAGCAAACATAGTACTCGGAGTAGCCGTCCAGGCTGGCTTTGTCGCTGGTGCTGGAGGCGTCATCAACCAGCACACCGCCGCTGATCGTTTGGGAATTGGACAGCGAGCAAATCGTGCCGGCTGGCTCCTTAACTCGGATATCCAAATCGGCTTCGCCTGTCCAATTAACGCGAACGACGATATCACGCAGCAGGGCTGCCTTAACCTCTTCATCAAAACTCTTCGACTCGACCACCCTGCCTTGTTGGGCCAGCATCAGTGATGTGACTTTCGCCAGTCGCTGAGCCTTTTGGAAAATGTGTTCGTGGGGCTTAGGCCAAGCCTTGCTGAGGGCTCCTACGCAAACCCAACGCAACGCATCAAAGTCCCTGGTCTCTTCTGCCAGTGGCAGAGCCAAGGCAAACACGTCATAGCGATAGGGTTGGGCGCGAGCGATATCCTCGAGCATCTCCAGGGCTTCCTGCTTCAGCCCCTTTTCAGCCAAATACGAGGCGATTTCAAAGGCCTTATCCGTGTCGCCGGCAAAGTCGAGCGAGCTCATCAGCACGCGCTTGATATCTGCGGGAGGATAGTCGCAAGCCTCCATGCTCAGGCTCAAAGCCCGATACATCCAAGGTTGCGGGTAGCCGCCGCTGAGCAAGCCATTGATCAAGTTGGATGACATCCTCAAACTCGGCAAGGGCTGCCGCTTGATTCTTGGCCTCGAGATGAGCCTCGGCCAGCTTAACCTTTTCGGAAACCAGGTTGCGGATCTTGCTTTCCAGTTGCAAGCGCTCCGCGTCGTTAGCAATTTCGAGCTGCTGAACCCATTTCTCGGACGGATCGACGCTCGACGAGGGGCTTGTAGCTGGCAGGCTGGCCTTTTTGGAAGAGTCGTCTGGCACGGCGAACATGCCGCCGCCCATGCCACCCATACCGCCGCCCATGCCACCCATGCCGCCGCCCATGCCACCCATGCCGCCGCCCATGCCACCCATGCCGCCGCCCATGCCACCCATGCCGCCGCCCATGCCACCCATGCCACCGCCCATGCCACCCATCATTCCGCCACCGCCCATCATTTGCAGGGCCATTGGAGAAATGACCAAGTCACCCACGGGATAGACTTTGTTAATGGGATCGCTGCCCGCGCCGTCGGTACTGGTGATTTCCAGTACCTCATTGCGGATGATGTAGGTGATGGGTTCTGGGTCGGTGCGTTCCAGAATCAAACGCAGTGCACTTCGCAGTGAGATTGGAGGCAACTCGAGCGTGATGGCGGCTTCTGGATCGACGCCAATCAAGTTCAGCTCGTTTTCGTTGATCACGATGGGAATACCCAGGTCGTCGCTCAGTTCCTTCATAATCGTGCTCAGCGGCGTACCACTGTAATTGACTTCAATCTCCTGCTTTAAAGCGTTGAAGATTTTTTGCTCGGAATCGTTGCCACCACCCAAGTTGATAGCACCGTAGCGCTCCTTGCGGCGGGCTGATAGAGCCTGCCAAACCTCTGGCGGTGGATAGACGATCGGTGGATCGCCAGCAAAGGGTACGGCGGCTTCTTCCACGGCACGCATGACGTCCACAAAGCCCTGCTCACGCAGTTCAAATGCGCGACGCACCGCTGCATAATTGGCCAGCAAAGAACTCTCCTCGCGGGTCAGGTTCTCCAGCACGGTGTCGGGAGCCAATTCGGCGATTTCAGGTGCAATATCGACATGGGCCTCATGATAGCGCTGTTGCTCCATCATAAAGTTGAATTGCTCCACTAATTGCTTGAGCGACTCCTCGCGACGATAGGTTTCCGCCAGTAGCCGCTGGGCGGCATCGGCTTGCGTTCGAACGGCCTCGGCCCGCTGGATACGATCGTCGTAATCAGACTCCAGCTTGGCAGTAACCTGTACGGCCGAACCCACCTGATCTCGCAGTTGAGACCGCAAAGCCGGTGAAATATCGGCCGTGCTATCAATCTCCTCTAGTAGTAACTTGAGCGTATTCTTCACACCGCTTGGATCGAGGCGACCCTTGGCGTAGGCATCGCGGATCTGACTGCGGACATTGGCCGCAAAGGCCTGGGCTCGCGCCTCGCGCATGCCTTGCTCCTCAGCCAGCAAATCACCCGTCAGCAGGTCATTGGAGGCAGGCAGGCTGTCCAACAGTCCGTTTTCGGGAATGAGCGGTTGGCTGCTGGGCGCAGGGCCGACTGGCGTCGCGGGCGCAGGATTGGCCGCTGGCGCAGGCGTGCTGCCACCGAATGGATCTGTGGCGGGAGTTGGCGCAGGTACGGGGGAACCAAAGGGATCGGTCGCAGGCGCTGGGGCTGGTGCTGGATCGCCAAAAGGATCCGCTCCCGGCGCAGGATCTCCAAAGGGATTGCCGGTCTGCATGAACTTACCAGTCGGTACGCTGGACGCATCCTCTGCAGCAACCTTCTGGGCAGCCCTCAGCAAACTCTGTGCTTCGGCGTTGTTAGGATCTTGCTTCAAGGCCTCTTCAGCAATCTGGATTGCGCTGTCCACACGCCCCGATTTCAACGCAAATTGGCCAGACTTGACCATGCTGTTCGCGTTGTCTGCGAACATGAAACTCATCGCCCGCAATCCGGCCGAACCCAGAGCGGGCATGCTTAGCCCCCCATCCTTCTTGGCAGAATCCAATACGGCGGCCAGAAAGCCCAGATCGGGGTGGCTGGCCTCGGGAGTCAAATTCCAGGCCAAGTCTACCTGCTTGCCAGCGACCCAGCCATGCAAGATCAACTTAGCAGGCTGTGCTGCGTTCGAGTTCAACTCGCCCACCAACACCGTATCGCGATCGAGTCGCAGCGGAGGAAACTGCTGCGGGAAATGGCTAGCAAAAGCACTGGGCAAATCAGCCTGGGCAATCCACACCACGGGCATGGCGGCGCTCAAACCCAGACTGCGGCCAATGGCCTGCGTCGAATCCTCAATGGCAGCTCGCGACAGCACGATGCCGCCGGTGTGATTGGCGAAGGACGCCAAATTGGGCACATCCACGATGGGTCCGATCGCCAGCGATGAAACCGTAATCTTGGCTGCCACGAGTTCGCCAACCAGCTGACGATGTTCATTAGATGTCAGCAGATGGGAGCGATTGATGCCATCGCCAATGTAAATAATCGTTCGCTGCGAATTCGATTCGCCCAGGTGTTTGGCCACCGTGCGAAATGCCTTGCCTAAATCGGTTGCCCCCAACGGGACTCGTTTCTTGAGCCGCGCCATGGCCACCTCCCACTTGGGGTCGGTAGGGGATAGCAAACCATCGGAGAGCAGGATGGTATCCATATCGCAAGCATGCAAGCTGATTCGCGATCCGAGCGGTAGTGTCGCTACCAACTCATTCAGCACTTCCAGCCCCTCGATACGCGCCAGTCCAGTTTGCGATGCCGAGGTGTCAAACAGCACCGCCACATCGTAGCCCGTAGACTGCGGCAGCTGCGCGTGTTCGTCGGGCTGTACCGAGAGCGCAAAGTAGTGATGCCCAGCGTCCTCGAAAGTCGCCAGGCGGCTAGGGCCGCTTAGCGGCGAATCATCACCAGCCAACGCCAGCACAGGCGCGATTGCGAATGCAAACAAAAATGAAAGTGGCTTCGCGAACGACATTTCGTTACTGCTCCCTGAACACCTGAGGAGATTCAAAGGTCGCAATTCGCTACCCTGAGCTGCATTTCTCAGTTGAAATACGAATTCGACTTAAAAAACTAAAGTCTATGGAGGATATAGAAAAGTCTCTCCAGCACTGCATTTTATTTGCCTCTGTCCGACCCCGCTACCAAAATCGGTCGAAAAATGCAGGCTAGAGAAGACTTAGGTACGAACTTAACGCCCGTTGCTTTCACCCAAAGTACTCTGCGTAGCATTAATCATGCCAATTGCTTTCAACACGATTTTTACGAGAGTCCGTTGCCTGCTGGCGGGCGAGTTGCTGCATTCTGCGGGTTTTACTTGAAGCATTTTGCAACACTAGCAGCAAATTGCGGCACCTTGGCTACATGCGCTCGGACACGAAACGGGGCGACGAAATTCTACTTGGGAGGTGCGGTGTCGGCAAAAATGGCAAGTTTGGCTTAATCGCTACCGTTTACCAAGTCGATAGCACACCATGGCGGCTGGTCGTCCATTGGCCAGCCTACGTTTTTTGCCTCGGAGCCACCACCCTATGCGCACAAGCCTGATCAGTCTGACCGTTCCGACTTGCTTGGCGCTTGTCTGGCTTTTTTCGCCAGCGGTAGCCCAAGAGCAACGCTCAGCAGCACCGACAGCACGCAAAGGCGGATTAGTCCAGCAACTGCGTTCGCTGTCAGAAGAAGCCCTTGCGCGGCTGAAGCATGCCGAACGCCACACAACACCCATCCCGCTCAAGCAACCCGCCATTGCCAGAGCTTCTGTTCCGCAGTTGGGCTCGGCCCTGCCTGCCACGGGAGTCGTCAGCGCGAGCGGCCAACAAACGGGGCCCATTCCCCACGCTCAATATGGTCCGCGCCCAGCTCAGCTGCCCAGTCGAACGGGTAGCGGGCGATCGGCGGCCAGCCGCTATGCTCCACAGACCGAGGTTGGGGCCCGAGCGCAAGCAAGAAATACGAGCGAAGCATTTGCTGAAGTTCATGTCGAAACCGAGCTTCCTGCCGCCGTTCGCCATTCATTTCAAGATCTCGCTGATCAAGCTGACAGCAGCCAAACGCCCGATAGTCGCGCTGCGGCAGATAGCAACTCCGCGCCGCGTGAGAACGTGCAGTCGAGTGGCTCAGACTCTGGCGACCAAGGCGACCAGCAACCGCTGCGGACTGGAGTGCCATCGGTAACGCCGCTGACCGCGACAGCCGATCTTGAGCCCCAGCCGCCGCAAGTCTCTCGCATTCCATTGCCCAGGGCACTCCCCGCCGCGCCAATCTGCCTGCTACACCCACGGTCAGTCCACCACAAAGCCAAACGGCCAGCGCCACTCCACCGCTGAAGGCGACAACATCGCCGCCGACTTTGCCAACCATGCAAAGCGCAAGCGTCCCGACGACAAACCAACCCGCTTCGGACTTGCCGGCAACTTCGACCGGTAGTGACATGGCCAATGCTCGGCGAGCTCCGGTCGCTCCATTGCAGCGCACAGCCACCCTCAAGACCAAGGTGAGCAATTCCTTGCCCACCGCAGTCCGAGGAACGGGTAATATTCCAACGACCATGGTTTCATCCGCTTCACCCGAGCGGGCTACTCAGGGGCGGGCCAGCGACGACACAGACCAACTGAGCCTGGAACTCCCCGACTTGGATTTGACGACGCCGAGGGCTGCTTCTGCGGAAGACAACTCGCCGCTAGCCATGCCCGAGTTGCCCGACCTGGACCTCGATGCATTCCCATTGCCACCTTCGGCTTCGCTTGAACCCGCGCCAGCAGCGGAAGCAGCGCCCTCAACAAGGCCGACCGCAACAGCCTCTGCTCCCGCCGCTCGTCCCGATCAACCCACACTTGCCGCTCCACAAGAGCCCGCTGCGGTGACAGGTTTGCAACCGGAAGCCAAAGCCCAACAATTGAATCTGCAAACGCCGCACATCGATGTGGTTCTGAATGGGCCGGATAATCTAGCGGTTGGCATGCCAGCCCATTTTGAAGTGCAGGTGTCGAATCGCGACCAAGCGCCGCTGGCCGGATTGGTGTTGCGCTTGGACGTACCCGCGGGTGTCAACGCCCAGGCTCAAACGCCCAGTCACGGACAAGTAGGCTCGGAGCTCGATGGCGGGGCAACCATGTTGACCTGGATATTCGACAGCTTGCCTGCCGGCCAGTCCGCGCGATTGCCCATTGAAATGCTTGCCAGCGCACCACGCAATTTCGGCGTTGGCATCGAATGGACGCTGATGCCCGTCACTGGAACGCTCGACGTTGGCGTGCTCGCTCCCCAGTTGGAAGTCTTGCTCGAAGGTCCGGCGGAGGTCGATTTTGGCCAAGCCAATACGTATCGCCTACGCATTCGCAATCCGGGGAATGCTCCGGCCAGGACAGTTGGCGTCTTGCTGAGCGCTGAACCCTACGGGTCGAGCTCGACTGAGATCGGTAACATTCCGGCTGGTGGCGAGGAAGTGGTCGAAGTGGAATTGACGTTCAAGCAAAAGGGCAGCATTGGAATATCTGCTACAGCCAGTGCATCGAACGAGCTGCGTAGTGCAACACAAATTGAAGTGCTGGTACGACAGCCTGAATTGGAAGCACTGCTCGAAGCGCCGCCTCGCGCCTACTATGGGGCACCGGTCGACGTACTCGTTCAACTCAGCAATCGCGGTGACGCCGACGCACATCAGCTGATGGCCGTCGTCGCCCTACCAGCTGCGGCGGAAGTCACTCGCATGCCACCGGGCGGTCAGTGGATTGACGGCAATTTGACTTGGCCCATTCCGCTCCTGGCCGCAGGAAAGACCGAGCAGCAATTAATCCAGATCATTCTCGCCCAAGAGGGCGAGAACCGGCTGCAACTCAATTGCACAAACGCCAGTGGACTTGCCGTCACGTGTGCAAGCACAACGGATGTCGAGGCCGTGGTCGATTTGAAACTCCAGGTTAACGACCCGATTGCACCTGCCCCGGTGGGTGGCGAAGTTCTTTACGAACTCAATTTGACCAATCGAGGTTCCAAAGCGGCCAAGGATGTGCGAGTGATTGCACAATTCTCGGAAGGCATCGAGCCCATTCGCGGCACCGGGCATGCC
Source organism: Pirellulaceae bacterium (assembly GCA_963707245.1). Taxonomy (GTDB): domain Bacteria; phylum Planctomycetota; class Planctomycetia; order Pirellulales; family Pirellulaceae; genus Aureliella. The sequence continues at coordinate 164,912 of CAVPPY010000026.1, read as the reverse complement.
TGCCGCGTGATTCCAGGACAATTGCTATTTGACTCGATTCCAACCATCGAGGCTGGACAGAGCATGACGTTAACGGTGTATGCCAAAGCTGAGAAAGAGGGTGCTCATCGCTTTCGAGCTGAGGTCAAGTCGTCGCTTACAGACCTCAGATTGGTACACGAGGAATCGACCCAGTATCTCGACGCACCGCGAGTGGCCACTCCGCCCGGCACTCGCTCGCTTCGCTAGCCGGAACAAACACGGCCAGCCACTGCAAACTAGCAACGACAAAGCCCGAGAGTTCACCGGGGGGGCGAACTCTCGGGCCTAAGTTGTTTTTCTGAGAGCCTATCCGAAAAGGGGTCTGACCCTCTCCGACGAGGCCAAGAAACTAATGAAATCGACTCGCCTCCAAAGGGTCAGACCCCTTTTCGGATAGGCTCTGAGCTCGTTATCCACTTCTGCCTAATTGGACGGAGCCACTTTTAGCTGAAATGCCGCAAAACCAAGCACGACGCGCAAGCGAGTGTGTGGCGGGTAGTCGTTCAATGGCTTGGGCTTCGTGCTTGGTGGACACTTGAAACTGGCGCTGTCCAACTAAGAAAATCGGGGAAAACGCCCGGTGGCAAAGGTAAAGTGGCTGTCGAACCAGTTGAGGTTGTATTCACGGGAGCTAGCAAGGATCATAATTGAGCCTGCTCGTGCAAGTTGGGTAAGTCGAGCAGGGCTGGGTAACCTGGATTCGTCCCGATCTATGATAAGGTAGTAGTACAAGTGCCATCGAGACGCCAAAAGATCGAGGCCATGCTGATGGATGAGCCGCAGGATATTTTTCTGCGATATTCATTGGCGATGGAGTTATGCAACGAGGGTGCTACGCAGCAAGCCCTGGATTTGCTAGCGCAGCTAGCTCAGGCGGACCAGCCCTATGTACCGGCTTTCTTTCGCAGTGCGCAAATCTTGGCGGATGCTGGCCGAGTTACCGAGGCTCGCGACTTCTTGCGCGACGGAATTGAGACGGCCCGAACTCAGGGTGACCAGCATGCCGCGGCCGAGATGGGAGAGATGCTGGCCGACCTGGGACAATATGGTGAGTAAGTCGAGCGGCAGATAAGATTCTACCTGTAGTGGGCGAGGTGACGAGTCCCTGCGGCAAGGACTCGTTACCTCGTCCACGACGATTGGGTAGGAACTCATCTGCCGCTCGCCTAAGCATCATTCGATTCTTGAGTTGCGATGGGTCATAGAACAAAAACGCCGAAGGGTCGAAGGCCATTTCATGGACGCGGAGCAGATTCGCATACAAGCAGATTTGCGTGGATTGATCAGTGGCGATGTGCACTGTGATCCACTGTTTACGCAAATGTATGCATCCGACGCCAGCATTTATGAGATCCGTCCTTTGGGAGTTGTGCGCCCGCGTTCCACGCTAGATATTTCCAAACTGCTAACTTATTGCCAAGAGCATCGCTTGGCAGTTTTTCCGCGCGGTGGCGGCAGTGGGCTGGCCGGGCAGTCTCTCGGCCGTGGCATCGTGGTGGATTGTTCGCGTTACATGCGTCGCATCAATGCGCCCCAGGCTGGACTGGTGCGCGTCCAATGCGGCGTGGTGCAGGCCGATTTGAATCGTGAAATAGGCAAGCATGGCTTGCTGTTCGGACCTGACCCAGCCTCCAGGAGTGTCTCGTCGATTGGGAGTATGATCTCGATTGATGCGGCGGGCAGCCACTTTCCACGCTACGGCTCGACGGGCGATTGCGTCGAATCGCTGCAGGTCGTGCTCGCTAGTGGTGAGGTTGTCGAGCTTTCGCAACACGATTGGGCATCGGACGAAGCCAATCAATCCAGTGTCGGCAGGATAGCTCAGCAGGTTGGCTTGTTGTTGCAGCAAAGTTCAGCCCTACTGCTGCGTCCTCCCTGGTCTGGCGTGGCTCGCGGTTGCGGCTACCGTGTGGAGCATGTACTTGATGGCGACCGCGTTAACCTGGCCCGGCTGCTGGCTGGGGCTGAGGGCACTCTGGGAATCATCACCGAAGCTACCCTGCGAACTGACGAGATCCCCAACGTTCGGGGGCTATTGCTGCTGTTTTTCAGTCGTTTGGAAATGGCGGCCAAGGCCAGCGTGGATTTGGCTCGCGAGGAATTGAGCGCGTGTGACTTGATGGATCGCCGTTTGCTGGAAATCGCCCGCGAAACAGAACCCGTGTACGAGACGATCGTGCCTCGTGGTGCCGAAGCTATGTTGCTGATCGAATTGGAGGGTGACGACCCGGCAGATGTGCGAGCGCGTTTGCTTCAGATCCTGCAACGCCTCCAACGGCAGGGCAAGCCCGTCGTCTCCTATCGCCTCACCACTGACAACGAGGAGCGAAATCTGCTGTGGCGGTTGGCGAGGCGGGTTATCCCGAGGCTGTATCGATTAAAAGGCAACATGCGTCCCCTGCCCTTCGTCGAGGACATTGCCGTACCACCGCATCGTTTGCCCGAGTTTTTGGTCGAGGTGCAAAACGCACTCAAGGCCGAGCGGATCACGGCCACACTGTTCGCCCATGCCCTGCATGGACATGTCGACCTGCGGCCTTTTCTCGACTTGGCGAACGCCGATGATCAATTGCGCCTGGCCAGTTTGAGCGAAATTCTCTACACCAAAGTGCTGGAATTCGGTGGCGTCATCGCGGGTGAACATGCCCTGGGATTGAGCCGCGCGGCTTGGGCGGAAAAGCAATTGGGTGCGCGGTTGGAGTTGTGTCGCAAGATCAAACACGTTTTCGATCCAAGTGGCATTTTGAATCCAGGGAAATTCTTGAGCCCTTCACCGCCGGCGGTAAACGAACATTTACGACCAGTACCCTTTTTTCAGGCCAAGGTTCATTCCATCAATTTCGGGGGTGAGCTCTATCCGGTTGGGCAATTCCTTTGAGGCTGCGGCCAGCTTGATCGGCTCGGATCGCGAGCTGGATGAGAAATTGCTGCAGGGTGAATTGAGCCGCATTCCGTGGGACGAAACGCTGCCCGTGGATGCGGTTGAATTGAGCACTCGAGCGGAGAAAATTGGATTGCCGGTGCTGCTGGAATGGAATCAGAGCGAATCCCTGGCTTTTGCCGCCCGCTCATGCAATGGTTGCGGGCGATGCCGCACGAATGCCGATGCCGAACGCATGTGCCCCATGTTTCGAGTCCACAAGGGCGAAGAGGCTTCGCCACGCGCCAAGGCGAACCTCATGCGCGGACTGCTGACCGGCTCGGTCGATATCGAACACCTGGAGAGTCGCGAGTTGAAAGCCATCAGCGATTTATGTTTCAACTGCCATCAGTGTCGTTTGGAATGCCCGGCTGCTGTCAATATTCCCAAACTGGTTCAAGAGGCAAAGGCCCAGCATGTGGCTGGGCATGGACTACCAGTGAGCGAAAGGCTGCTGAATCGCGTCGACCTATTAGCCGCCATGGGCAGTTGCTTTCCGCGGTTGTCCAACTGGTCGCTGGGCAATCCCGTCATGCGCTGGATCCTAGAAAAGACCTTCGGCATCTGGCAGGGACGCAAGCTACCGCGTGTCGCACGGCGATCCTTTCTGCGTTGGGCGGCGCGGGAAAAGCTCAATCGTATGAATCGTAGCTCGGGACGCAAGGTTCTGTACTTCGTTGATCAATATGTCAATTGGCACAACCCGCTGCTCGGACGGGCATTGGTCGAGGTCCTGCGGCATCAAAATGTTGAAGTCTACATTCCCACTGGTCAAACTCCTTCCTTTATGGCCATGATCGCTGCGGGCGATGTCGTGGGGGCTCGTAAACTGGTCAAAAACAACATCCGCATTCTGGCCGAGGCCGTCCGGCAAGGCTACACGATCGTTACCACAGAGCCATCGGCAGCACTGTGTTTGAGAGAGGAGTATCGGCATCTGATCGATGATGAAGATACGGAGCTGATCGCGAAAAACACCTTTGAGGCATCCAGCTATCTGTGGAATATGCATGGCAGCAATGACCTGCAACTGGACTTCAAACCCATCAATATGTCGGTGCTGTATCACGAGCCCTGTCATGCGCGCGTCTTGGATGCAGGACGTCCCGCGCTGAACCTGCTGAAATTGATTCCTGGCCTGCAAATCCAAGTCGCGGATGCAGGCTGCAGCGGAATGGCGGGGACCTTTGGGCTGCAACGCAAGAATTACCGTACCAGTTTGCGAATCGGGCGACCCTTGATCAACAAAATGAAGGAAACGACCGCCCAACTTGGGTCCACAGAATGTACCTCATGCAAATTGCAGATGGAGCAGGCGTCGCCCAAGCCCACCGCCCACCCCGTCGCCCTGATGGCATTTTCTTACGGACGTATGCCGCAGTTGGCGACTTGGTTCATCGCCAGAAGTCACGGAACGGTGGTTAGCTAAAGATGAATGCCGAACCCATTTGCATCGAATTTCGTCTATTCGCCGGAGCGGCCGAATTGGCTGGCGCACGGCTCATCGCTGTACACATCCCCGCCGGCGCCAGCTTGACGGACGTCATCCAGGCCCTGCTGCGCGATTATCCGCAATTGCAGCCCTTGGCGGAAATGAGCCGCTGGGCACTGGGAACCGAGTTTATTAGCGGACAGTTTCAATTTACCCAGGTGGGCTGTGTGGCCATGATTCCACCCGTCAGTGGCGGCTGAATTCTCCCAGCTCGCGTAAAGCGGCTGATTCAAGCTCAGGCGCTTCGTAAGTTGCCTCCAACTCGTTAAGATATGGAGTGTATCAGGGGCTTGCCAAACTCGGCTGCCGGAACCACACATTCAAGAAACTCATGATCGCATTAACCCAACAGGCCATCGATATTCCGCAAGTTTTGGCCCTGGTGACCGACCCGGAATGTGGTGCGGAAGTGCTGTTTGTAGGCACAACCCGGCGTTGGACCAAACGTATGGACGAGTCCAGCGGCGGTGAGCAGTCGGTGGAAACATCGCATTTGATCTACGAGGCCTGCGAGGAATTGGCATTATCGGAAATGAACAGGCTGGCTGGCGAGGCCGCCCAGCGCTGGCCCGTCCGCCGCTGTGCGGTCATACACCGTTTGGGACACGTATTGCCAGGGGAAGCCAGTGTGGTCGTCGCCCTGAGTTGTCCTCATCGCGCCGAGGCGTTTGCGGCCGCACAGTGGTTGATGGATTCGATCAAGCATCAGGTTCCCATTTGGAAACAAGAGCATTACGTGCAGACCGGCGCCCGTTGGATTCATCCGAGCAGCGGTAGCTGCAATTGCTCGACACATTCCCTTTCCCAGCAGCAGTCGCAGCAGCAATGAAGGATGTCCGAGTTTTGTCGACGTTGCCAGCCAGCACGACTCTGCCGCTCGTCGACCGTTTCGGTCGGGTGCATCGCTCCTTGCGCATTAGCGTTACCGATGCATGCAATATCCGCTGCCAATACTGCATGCCGGCCGATGTGCGTTTTCAGCCCCGTGAACAACATCTGAGTTTTGGGGAAATCACGGCCTTGGTGAAGGTCACTGCCCAAATGGGCGTTTGCAACCTTCGCATCACCGGTGGCGAACCCCTGTTGCGCCCGCGGTTGCACGAATTGGTGTCCATGCTGAGGGATGTCGAAGGCGTTGAGGAGCTTGCCCTGACCACCAATGGCATGCTCTTGGCCGAGCAAATGACTTGTTTGGCCGATGCCGGCTTGACGCGCGTGAATATCAGCCTGGATACGCTTTCGGAAAGTAAGTTCAAACAATTGACCCGTCGCGATGGATTGGATCGCGTGCTGGAGGGCATTGCCGCGGCTATTGCCACGCCTGGTGTTCAAGTCAAACTCAATGCGCTGGTGCTCCGCGATCTGAATCTGGACGACGTTTTGGATATCGTTGAATTTGCCCAGCAACGCGATGTGGCGATTCGCTTCATCGAGTTCATGCCGCTGGATGGAGAAAGGAATTGGACGCGAGATCGAATGGTCCGTGGCGACGAACTGCGGCAATTGATCTCCCGGCACTTGGGGCCGTTGACGCCAGTGCCTGCCGCCGATGCATCGCAGCCGGCCACCGATTACCGTCTGGCAGGTGGTGGTCGCGTGGGTTTTATCGATTCGGTCAGCCAACCCTTTTGCGGAAAATGCGATCGGCTGAGGTTGACCGCCGATGGCAAGCTGCGGAATTGCCTTTTTGGCCGCGAGGAATGGGATGTCGCAGCCCTCTTGCAGCAGGGAGCAGATACACAGGAATTGCAGCGATTGTTGGCTGCGGCGGTGCGGGCCAAACATGCCGCCCATGGTATAGCCGAGCCTGGGTTCCAGCCCCCGCAGCGGGCCATGTATCAGATTGGTGGATAGCTCTTGTCGCAGTCGCTTACGGCATCGAACTCCGAAACCCGGCGGATCTACTTGGATCACGCGGCGACCAGCTGGCCCAAATGCCTGCCAGCGGCGCAGGCTGCTTTTGATTTCGTGCAGCACTGTGGGGCCACCGCTGGACGTGGAGCCTACGCGAGTGCGCTGCAAGCGGAAGGTTGGCTAGAGCGCGCCCGCAATAGCCTGGCGCGGCTCGTCGATGCGGGCAGCGCCCTGGATATCGCGATCTGTAACAGCGGCACCCATGCGCTGAATGCTGGCCTACAGGGCTTGCTGCGGCCCGGCGAACATGTCATCACCACCGAGATTGAACACAATAGCGTACTGCGCCCGCTGAACGCGATGAGCCAAAGCGGCCAAATTGAGGTCTCCATTGCGCCCAGTGACGTTGATGGAATTGCGTCACCTGCTGCCGCGCTGGACTTGCTGCGGTCCAATACTCGTCTGGTGTGTGTGGGCCATGCTTCGAATGTGACTGGGGCGATCCAGGATCTTTCAGCCTGGCGGGAGGTAGCTGACGCAGCCGGTGCGAGCTTGTTGGTCGACGCTTCGCAAACATTGGGCTATGTACCTCTTTCTGTTCGCGACTCGCGCATCGACATTCTGGCTGCTGCCGGGCACAAGGGACTGCGGGCTCTGCCGGGGAGCGGCTTGCTGTTCGTTGCGCGCCACCTACAGCCCGATCTGCGGCCTATAGTCTTTGGCGGCACGGGCCGCGCTAGCGAGCAGCTCGATGGCGGACAGGCCTGGCCGGCGAGCGTGGAGGTAGGCAACCTGAATATGCTGGCCGTGGTTTCGATGGCCGTTGCGGCTGAGTGTCTGCTGGAAGATTCGAACACGGAAGTGGCTTGGCTGCCTGTCTTCGAGCGTTTGCGAGGCGGATTGGCTGAAATGCCTGCCCTGCGTTTACTGAATAATCCGAACCTACCCTGCGTGCCTCTACTGAGTTTGCTGGTCGAGGGCTGGGATGTGCATGATCTGGCGGCCGTGCTGGATGACAGCTTTGGGATTGAAGTGCGGGCGGGATGGCACTGCGCCGCGCTGGTCCATCAGCGACTGGGTTCTGAGCGCAGCGGTGGAACGTTGCGTTTGAGCACGGGACATACAACGACCCTGGCCGAGATCGAGACGACCTTGGCCGCCTTTCGGGAGATCCTTTCCACAACATGAGTAAGAGTGAGCTGTGGTACCAGGCGGGCTTGCGCTTTGAATGCACGCAATGCGGCAAGTGCTGTTCGGGTGCTCCCGGATTCGTTTGGGTAGACGACGACGAAGTGCTGGCGATGGCCAACGAGATGAACCTCGATGAGGAAGAGTTTCGGCGGCGCTTTGTTCGCGATGTGGGGGAACGCACCAGTCTGGTTGAGTATCCAGACGGCGACTGCATCTTTCTTGATCCTGACTCGCGAACCTGTCTGGTGTATCGATCTCGTCCCATGCAGTGTCGGACATGGCCATTTTGGGATTCCAATCTACACAGCAAACGCACTTGGGCAGAGACTTGCCGTGCATGCCCTGGAGCCGGCCAAGGGAAATTGTACGATTTGACCCACATCGAGAGGCAGCGGAATAAGTCGGCCTGATTTTGGCCAAGCGAGTCGAGCAGAGTTGCCTTGCTGTCGGATCAGGCAGCGCGACGGGCGGCGGAACTCTCTTTTGCCGACAGGATCTCCCCCTTTTCGTTGACGTCCTCAAACCGCACCGCAACCTGTTTGCTGACACCTGATTCCTGCATGGTTACTCCATACAAAGTGGTCGAGGCGGTCATCGTCTTTTTGGAGTGAGTGACGATAATGAACTTTGTCCAATCCAAGAACTCGGTTAGCACGCTCACAAAGCGACCGATGTTCGCTTCGTCAAAGGGCGCATCCACTTCGTCCAACACACAGAAGGGGCTGGGACGATATTGAAAGATGGCCAATAGTAGCGCGACTGCTGTCAGGGCCTTCTCGCCACCACTGAGTAGTGAATTGGATAGTGCGGTTTTGCCTGGCGGTGTGGCGACAATATCAATCCCGCACTCCAGCACATCGCCGCCGTCTTCCAGCACGATGTCGGCATTCCCACCGCCAAAGGATTTGCGATAAAGTTTTTGAAAGTTGGTCCGAATGACCTCCAGGGTTTCCATAAACAGACGCCGCGAATCGATGTTGATCTTTTGAATGATGCGTTGCAACGATTCCTTGGCCGCCTGCAGATCGACGTATTGGTTGTTTAGATAATCGTAGCGTTCTTGAAGTTCATCCAGTTCCGCGAGCGCCGCCATATTGATCTCGCCCACAGAGGCTATGTCTGCCCGTAGACTGGAGGCCTCGGCATCCATGGTCTGGCGTGTGGTCTCATCTTCGATGAGCGTGGCACTGCTGAGTTGTTCGAATTCGATCTGAAAGTCTTCGGCGAAACGTTTCAACAGCGACTGACTCGATGCCTGAGCATGTTCCAGATCCAACTGCGTGCTTTCGCATTGCTGCGCGAGCTTGTCGATAGACCTGGAGATGGCATCCAGGCGACGTGCGGTCGTCGTCCGCTCCTCTCGGAGGTGGGCAGCTTGAGCAGCCAATTCCTCCAATTTGGCGTCCTCTGTTTCGCTGATCAGGTAGTCGCTGGCCAGTCGGGAAGTCAGACTCAGTATTTCTAATTCCGTCGTCTGCTGCTTGTGCATCAGCCGCGCCAATTCGCTGGCTGCCTCGCCGACCGCATGCTCGCGCTCGCGGTAACTGTTCGACCATTGTTCGACAGCGGTGGTGACAGCATCCAGCTTTTGCTCTGCCCGCGCCAGTTCAACTTTGGCCGCGGTGTGCTCCTCGCTGGACTGTGTCAGTTGCGCCTGGTGACTGCGGAGTTGCGCGTTAAAGCTACCGAGTTCCAACTCGATGGCGGCGATGGATGACTCAATCTGCTCGGAGAACTGGTGGGAGTGTTCAATGGCGCGTTCGAGACCTTGTCGCTTGGCGCGGTGTTCCCTTAATTGCGATCCGAGCCGTACGGCTTGGACCTCCAGTTCATCCAATTTGCCAACCGCGTTTTCGGCGCCAGCCTGTTGGTGGGCGAATTCCTGGGAGAGCTCCTTGGCCTTGGCTTCTAATTCGAGCACGATCGGTTTGAGCTTGGCGATTCTCCCCGAAACGCGTTCGATTTCTCCTTGCGACTTCTGGAAACGCTGCTTGGTTTCGTTGATTTCGCGTTGTGCATCTTGGATTTCGCTCCTTCTGGAGACCAACCCAGCGGATGATTGCAGCGCACCAATGGTCAATGTTCCATCTGACTCAATGACCTGGCAGTCAGCGGTTACAAATCGCAATCCGGCGCCGCGGAAATGTCCTAGCTCCATCGCAGTGTCTAGCGACTCGACCAACCAGGTGGTGCCCAGCAGATAGCGAAACAAGGGCCCCAGTTGTGGTCGGTACTTCGCAAGCTTGTCGGCGCGACCAAGAATACCTGGCACGCCCTCAAGTTGTACCTTCTCACCAAAACGGCGGTTGGGTAGGCGATCCAGTCGAATCAAACTCAACCTCCCTGGTACGTTCAGATGTCCGGCGCGTGCAAGCTGAAACAACTGACCGTCGCTGACGACCAAGGCATTGGCGGCATTGCCCAGGGCCGTATCGATGAGCGGTGCGTAATGCACGTCTACTTCTAATAAGTCCGCCACCAGCCCTTCAACGGATTGGTAAGCCGCTTCGGAACTGCCGCGTTTGAGTTCCAGCACGTGTCGAGCGCCCGCGTCTACGCCCTCCAAGTGCTGTTGCAACTGCTGGAGAATCTCCAGGCGTTCGGCGGCACCCTCGAGGCGTCCCTGCAGCACACCCGCCTGTTCCTGATGGCCAGATAAAAGAATCTGATTTTCTTCCAGTTGGCGTCGGGCAGCCTCAAGCTCGCCGGCTGCCGTTTGATTTTGTTCATGGATTTGCTTTAGCCGCAAGGCCGCCACTTCGGCTGTCTTGCGGGCGTGCTGTTCGGCATCCCGGCTGGAAACCAGGGATTGTTCGGTTTGTTCGATAGCCAGTATCAGATCGCCCAACAGACTTTTGTGCTGCGCCAGTTCGGCGGCCTTCTCGGACGCATCTCGCAGCAGGGCTACGTGCTGCTTGCGGAGTTCATCATGTTGGGCGGTTGTTTCGGCAAGCTGTTGTTGGAGAGTAGCATGCTGTTCAGCGGCATGGCTGGCGCGTTGCTCTGCTGCTGCGTGAATCTTAGATGCTTGAGCTGATTGGGCAGTAACCTCTTGCAATTCGTGGCGGATGGCGTCGACGCGATTGCGCAGCACGGCCAGTCGTCGCTGCACCCGTTGTTGTTCGTCGCGATTCTCTTCCAAGCGGCTGGTTAGCGATTGTTGTTGATTGTGCCCAACAGCAATCCGCTGAAGCGCATCTTGGAGCACGGCTTCCACGCTCTGGCATTGCTCGGCAACGCGATGTAGATTGAGCTCAGCGGTCTGTGCGTGCTGCCGGGCCTCGAGCAGTTCGGACTGTCTCGCCTCCCGCGACTGATTCAGTTCATTCAATTTGGAACTGGCGGACTCTGATTTGAGAGCCAAGCTGTTGTACTCAGTCCAGCCCAGTTGCAAACGAATGTCTTGCAACCGCGAACTCATCTCGCGATATCGCTGGGCCTTGCTGGCTTGGCTTTTGAGCGAAGACAGGCGGGTGTGAACTTCATCTACGATGTCTTTTAGACGCACCAGGTTTTGTTCAACCCGGGCCAGTCGCTTACCCGCTTCGGCTTTCTTGGCATTGAAGCGGCTGATGCCTGCCGCCTCTTCAAAAATCAGTCGTCGATCTTTGGGGGAAGCCTGAAGCATGCGATCGACCTTGCCCTGTTCGATCAGGCTATAGGCATCGACACCGACTCCCGTTCCGCGAAATAGATCGCGGATATCCTTCAGGCGGCACGCCTGATTGTTGATCAGGTATTCGCCTTCGCCACTGCGGTAGACTCGCCTGGTGACATGCACCTCGCTACTATCAAGTGCCAGTTGCTTGTTTGAATTGTCAAACACCAGTGTGGCTTCGGCACTGTTGGCAGCCTTGCGTCCCGAAGCGCTCGAGCCTTTGAAGATCACATCGATCATATCCTTGCCGCGTAGCGACTTGGCGCTGTGCGCCTAGGACCCACTTGATCGCATCGACGACGTTAGATTTCCCCGATCCATTGGGACCGACGATCACGGTAATCCCATCGGGAAAGTCAAATCGCGTCTTATCCGCGAAGCTCTTAAAGCCGGCTAATTCTAAGGCGATCAGCATGCGTGTTGGGTGCGTGCGGGTAATTGGCGAACAAAAAGCTACTACCAGGCGAATGGGTTGTACCAGGCTCGCGACTTGGAGCCCTCCGGTACGTCAATCGCATCGATGATGGTGTCTTCATACAGGTGTTCACCCGGTTCCAAGTCGAATCTTGTTTCGCGACTGTAGGTGCGACCGGCAGAAGGAATAGGATTGATGGCCAAAGGCTCAGACAGATAGGCCTGCTGGCTGCATTCACGTAGGAAACTGACCCAGTCGCCATAGTTTCCACCCACGTCGGAAATGCCCTGCAGCACATTGCGCAAGTCATTGGGAACCTGCACGACGCGATCGTCCTGACCCTTTTCGAAATGACTGATGGTCACCAGATTATTGGCGTTGGCCTGCAGCAAGATGCGTGGATTGACATAGTGGAAAACGGGCAGTTTGAGCAGCGGATTGCTACCAAAGATGACTACTTCGGGCCGTTCCTGTAAGCTAATGGCTACCAACGGGGGACCCGCCGAGGGAACCTCCAAAATGCTTCCCACCGTGCCTATAGCCTGGCCAGTGACTCGCGGATCGCTTGCATCGCGATATCGCAACGAGCGCACCGCACCATAGCGCGTTTCGGCATCCGCAACATGGAATAATCCCTCCAGGGCCTCGGCCGCTTCATAACAATCGATGACCGCCAACGCATTCAAGCACATGGCCCGAAAGGCTGGCTCACTTTGACTCAGCTGAGTCAATGCTTCAATGGACCGCTTGTCATCCAAATAGGCCATCGAGTGAGCTACATAAAAGCGGATTTCCGGATTGGGATGCGATAGCTGCTCCTGCAGGATGGGTAGGGCTTCCTCGCCCAGTGCCTCCAACTGCCAACAGGCGGTGCGTACGGTGATGGGGTCCTCCAGTTGCTTTCGCAGGGTGGCAATACGCTCGGCCTTCTGCACTTCCGATTCGTTGAAGCTGATATTCAAGACTACATTGATAAAGTGGAAGGGATCCAGCTCGTACTTGGTGGGGATGACTAGCACGATACTGCTGTCGCTGGCAGGGGTTGCAATACCGACTTGCTTGCGACCGTCGAAAACCGTAAAGCGGCGATTGATGGCGGGAACGATGGCTTTCATGGTGATGGCATCGGCAAACTCAGTGCTGATACCTATGCCCAGTTCACGCTGTTTCAGCAGACGAGCGCCGCCAACGATGATTCCATTGGTCTTGCTCTCCAACGTGTCGCTACCGGAAATTTGGGCTTGGGTCACCAAAGCTCCCTCACCACTCGCAAACTCAAATCCCTCGCGAACCTTGCCGGCCTGGGATTGCATTTCAACCAACGAGGTTTTCAGCAGCCATCCACCTTGCAGATTGGAGGCCTCGGAATGCGAGGACAGCTTGACAACGACGTCCAGGATCTTTCCTTTTCTGGCAGCCGGAGGCACGGCGATAAAAGCCACAACCATGGCTGTCGAGTTTGCATCCAGCAGCGTATTGGGCTGATCGGTATCCTGCAGCCGCATGATGTTCAACATCTTTTCACGCGGTTGGCTGGCGCGGACGATGCCGCCCGTACCGGGCAGTGAGGTAATCAGGCCCACGTTCTCCAGGCGACTCATGGTCAGCGTCCGCTCAAAGCCAATCTCCGAAATGATTCGCGGACGCTCCTCGGATTCCAGTTTCGCCCGAATCGCCTGACGGCGGCTATCCGGCTCATTGTCAGGCCGGAACCAAGGCGAAAAACAGCCACTGGTCAGGCTCAGCACGCACAGCCCCATGCCTCTTGCCAGGCCCCAAATTGCAGTTGGGCGTAGAGTGGATTGCATCCGTTCATCCTCAGGTGGTTTGATACCGACAGCGCTGACCGACCACAGCCAGATGGAGCTTGACCCGCGAAGCGCATGCGCGCTCACTGAGCTAGCTGCGCAGGCCAAGTTGCTTCGGAAAGTACAGCAGCTAAGCAATTGGGGTCAAGCCTGGAAATGCGTTGGCCGCCTGGCGGCCCCAGTCGTGGCCTGTCCAGATGTTAGGATCCCGCAAGAAAATCGTGGGTGCTTCCAGGCCGAACCCCCTTTCGGATAGGCTGTGAGTCTGGTTCACACGAAAACCAAGAGCACCACCGAACATGAATATCATCGTTTTTAGCACTAAGTCCTATGATCGCGACTTCCTCACCGCCGCCAATCGGGATCGAGGGCATGAAATGAGCTTCATCGAAGCCAAGCTTTCGCAAGAAACGGTAGTGCTAGCTAAGGGCTTTGACTGCATTTGCGCCTTTGTCAATGATCAACTCGATGTCCCCGTGCTGCAGCGGCTGGCCGAGCAAGGAGTACGTCTGATCGCCCTGCGCTGCGCAGGCTTTAACAATGTCGATTTATCGACCGCCGCGCGGCTGGGCATCCGTGTCGTTCGCGTTCCAGCCTACTCGCCTCACGCAGTGGCCGAACACGGAGTGGGACTGGTGCTGATGTTGAACAGGAATCTGCATCGGGCCTATTCTCGCGTTCGCGATGGCAATTTTGCACTTGGCGGATTGCTGGGTTTTGATCTGCATCGGCACACCGTGGGGATTGTCGGCACCGGTCAGATTGGTCGCGTATTCGCCCAGATTATGCGGGGCTTCGGCTGTCGGCTCATCGCATTTGACAAAATCCATCATCCAGATTGTGAAGAGCTGGGCCTGGAATACGTTGACTTGCCACGCTTGTTCAGCGAGTCGGACATAATCTCCCTACATTGTCCGTTGACTCCCGAGACCCATCACATGATCAATGCGCAGAAGCGTAGCGCAGATGAAAAAGGGAGTGATGATCATCAATACCAGCCGCGGTGCGGTGATCGATACCCAGGCCTTGATAGGCGGATTGAAACGCGGCCAAATCGGCTATGTTGGGCTCGACGTCTACGAGGAAGAGGCGGATGTGTTCTTCGAGGACCTTTCGAACCAAGTCATCCCCGACGATACCCTTTCCCGCTTGTTAACCTTTCCGAACGTGGTGATTACTGGCCATCAAGCCTTTTTCACCAAGGACGCGCTGACCTGCATTGCCGAAACGACGCTGGCAAATATCACCTCGATTGAGCAAGGCGGGACCTGCGAAAACGAAGTCCTGGCAGCATTCTAGGGTCAAGGCGTTGTTTGGCGACAGTTTCAGCCCCCTCATCCCCAACCCTTCTCCGCCGGAATCCCGCGGCATCCCGGCGGGAGTAGGGAGCCAGGTCGCTAAAGGCCTTCGTCAGGCCAGCCCTCGGCCCGCCAATCTGTTAATTTAGTGAAAATGGGAGTTATTTGAGCTATACTGCCCAGGGGTGACGATTTCACGATTGCTTTTCGCCATTCATGTGATAGATTTTTATCTGAAATTGATTGCTTGTGATAGAAACATATCATTTAGTGATTGGATTTGGGCAAAAATTTTGAATGTGGTGACGGGTTTTGAGCACGGTGGCGGGTTTTGAGTACATCGGGTGGCAGTGACGAGCGACGAGCCAAGTTGCGGGAGTTGATTCGCAGTCAAGGCTTTGTGTCGATCCCGGATTTGCGGTCGGCCTTGGATGTCAGCGAGTCGACCATTCGTCGGGATTTGGATTAGTTGGAGGCTGAGGGCGAAGCCCAGCGGACGCATGGTGGCGTGTTTTCCACCGGCCCGACGGCTTCGCTGAGGCTCTTTCAAGATCGCCGGGCAGGTCAGTGGGATCGCAAGCGACAGATTGCGGTCGCCGCCAGTCGGTTTGATTGAGAGCCATGACACCTTGTTGCTCGACGGTGGCAGCACGACCTACGAATTCGCTCGGCAGCTGGTCGGCAGGCCCCTGCAGATCGTGACCAACTCCCTGCCGCTGGCCAATCTGTTTGCCTCCAGTGAACAAGTCGACCTGGTCATGCTGGGTGGTTATGTTCACAGTCGCACCGGCGTGTCCCTGGGGCCTTACGCGAATCAAATGTTGGCCTCCCTGAATGTGCAGACAGCGGTGCTGAGTATTGCTGGAGCCGATCAGCGCGGCTACTACAACAGCAATTTGCTGTTGGTCGAAACGGAGCGGGCCATGATGGCCTGTGCAGACCAAACCATGGTGGTGGCGGACAGCAGCAAATTCGGCAAGAGCTCGCTGGCCAGGCTGTGCGAGTTGCAGTCAGGTGCATACGGTGGTGAGCGACGAGGGCCTGATGTCCCGAGTGGCAATCGCGACTGATCGATGCCGGCGTCAATCTGGTGCTCGCCGGCCAGGTCGAAGACAAGTTCAGTTTCCAAGAGCAGTGAAGAGACGCAATGACCGCAGCCAGCTATTGATCGGCAGCACATCGAAGACCTCGTTCGCCAGGTTGTCGAGCGCCTGAACGAAAACGCCGCGCAATGGACTGTCGCCTCAATCGGCCCTGGCCAGCCAGTCCCCACCAAGCCGGATTTGCGTGTCAGCATTTCCGCCCGGCACGTGCATTTGACCGACGAGCATGTCGAGCAATTATTCGGCCAGGGAGCTGTCGCTCACTCCCGGCAAGCCGCTCTATCAAGACGGCTTTTACGCGGCTCAAGAAACGGTCATGATCGTCGGCCCACGCAAGCGGATGTTGCCGGAGGTCCGCGTGCTCGGGCCAACGCGCCCGCACAGTCAGGTCGAACTGGCACTGACCGACGCAATCTCGCTGGGCATCGACGCTCCGGTGCGGCATTCCGGCGACATCGACGATACGCCCGGCTGTGTGTTGGTTGGACCGGCGGGCGCCGTCGAATTGACGCAGGGTGTCATTCGCGCTGCCCGGCATGTGCACATGAATTTCGATGAGCTGCGACTATTACGGCGTTAAGAATGGCGACTTGATGACGCTCAAGGTGCACAGCCCGCAGTGCAGTGTGTCCTTTGACGACTTGCTGGTTCGCGCTGACCCGGCAGCCAAGCTGGAAGTCCACATCGATACGGACGAAGGCAATGCCTGCAATCTGGATGCTGCCACCGCCGTCGAGCTCAAGCCGCAGGGCGATTGCAAGTGCCATGCATGAGACAGCGGTTGCCGCAAATCACACAGTTGACTCTCACCACAGCCCCTGAGGCTGATAACCTATGCCAAAAGCGAGGAGAAAATCGAAGATGGCAAAATTTCTGAAGCGTTGGGCATGATCGAGACCAAGGGCTTTGTTTCCTTGGTCGAAGCGGTCGATGCCATGATGAAAGCTGCCAATGTGCAAGTTCCTGGGATGGGACAAGGTCGGTAGCGGCCTGGTCTCTGCCTTTGTAACCGGCGATGTGGCTGCGGTCAAAGCGGCCACCGATGCGGGGGCTGCCGCTGCGGGACGCGTGGGCGAAGTCGTCAGCGTGCAAGTCATCGCTCGACCGCACGAGGACCTGTCCAAGGTGCTCAAGGTCAGCCTGTAGTTCAGTCCGGGACAAGCTCCATCACATCCAATCACTCCATCGTCATAAAAGGTTAACAAACATGCAAAAAGCAATTGGTCTAATTGAAACTAAAGGGTCTGCTGGCACTGGTCGAAGCGACCGACGCCATGGTCAAGGCGGCCAACGTGGAAATCGTCAAGCGCGTTGATATTGGCGGTGGCTTGGTTACCACGGTCGTCAGTGGTGATGTGGGTAGCGTGCGAGCCGCCGTCGAAGCCGGTGCGAGCGCAGCCTCGCAAGTGGGTGATTTGGTTAGCAGCCACATCATCCCGCGTCCAGCCGAAGGCTTGGCGAGCGCTTTTTTCGGTTAAGCGCTTCCACTGCGGACTCCGCCAGTTGAAGTCAGTTTGCCTCATGCACGCGTCCAGCACGCATGCTCGGCAGAGCAGCCCCAGCAGGAACAGGGATGAAGGTCTTAGTCGCCAACTTAGGCTCAACCAGCTTTAAGTATCGTTTGTTCGATATGCTCCCAGAACAATCCGGTGAACCCGCGCGGCAGCTGGCCCGCGGTGGCGTCGAACGTATTGGTTCGGCGATCAGTCCCTGTACGGTAGAGATCGGTGACTACCAAGTATGCGCTGGAAATGCAGGTGCCGCATCATGGTGTGGCGGTTCGCGCCTGTATTCAGCAATTGACCGATCCGCAGCATGGTTGTTTGGGCAGCCCCGAGGAGATATCGGCGATTGGATTCAAAGCCGTGCATGGTGGTCGACTGCAAGGCGTGTTTCGCATCACCGACGAAGTGCTCGACGCGATGGAGGAAGTCAACTCGGTGGCTCCAGCCCACAATCCGCCCTACCTGGCAGCCATGCGGCAACTGGCGGCTACCGTGCCCGACATTCCGCTGGTAGCGGCCTTTGAAACCGACTTTCATCGAACCATTCCCGACAGCTCGGCAGCGCTATGCCCTGCCCAAAGCTTGGGCGGAAGCGCTTGCCGATTCGCAAATGGGGCTTTCACGGTGCCAGTCATCGCTACATCGCCACGCGCACCGCGGAGCTGATCGGCAATCCGCAGATGCGCGGATCATCTCCTGTCACCTGGGTGGTTCAAGCAGCCTGTGTGCCATCCAGGCGGGCCAGAGTGTGGCGACCACCATGGGCATGAGTCCGCAGTCTGGATTGCCGCAAAACAATCGCGTCGGCGATCTCGATCCGTTCTGCCTGCCCATGCTGATGGAATACACCGGCAAGAGCCTTGCAGAGGTGCTGGCGATTGCTGGCGACCGAAGCCGGATTGCTGGGACTGTCGGGTGGCATCAGCGGTGACATTCGCGATTTGGAACAGGCAGCCGACTCGGGATCGGCCGATGCTCAGCTGGCCTTGGATGTTTACGTCGCCGAAATTCGCCGGCAACTGGGCGGCATGTTGGTCGCCCTGGGGGGCTGCGATGCGCTGGTCTTCACCGGCGGCATTGGTGAGAACGCAGCCAGCATTCGCGCGGCGGTGTGCGCGGACTCGAGCGAACTCGGGATTCGCCCTCGATGCAATCCAAGAATGCCAGTGCCGGCAGCGGCGAAGTCGCGACTCGATGCTGACCAGCAGCCGAGCCAGATTTGGATCATACCTACCAACGAAGAGTTGATTGTCGCCCGGCAAACGGTGGCGGCCCTAACCGGCCAATAACAAAATCATCGCACCTACCGTCTTGCGACAGGCTTTACGCCCGCCGCCAGACAAGCACAGGACACGCCATGTTTGTTGCCAAAGTAACCGGCTCGATCGTTTCGACCGAAAAAGTCGAATCGATGCGCGGCCAAAAACTGCTGGTCGTCGAACCTTATCGCTTGGACGCCAGTCGCGACAAACTGGCGACGACCGGGCGAACCTTTGTCGCCGTCGATATGCTGGGTGCAGGTGTCGGCGACTTTGTCTTGATTGTTCAGGGCAGCAGTGCTCGCTTTACGCCAGAAACGCAGAAGCTGCCGATCGACTGTGTCGTGATCGGCATCGTCGATTCGGTCAACGTTGAGAAGAACACGGTCTACAGCCGCACGAACGAGGAAGCTGATTCCACGGCATCAGCGCCGCTTGCAGCCAACCCTTCGGCGGACCTCGGGCTCGGGTGGCTCGCAAAGCACAGTCGGCTCTAAGCCTCCATTCGAAAAACAGCAGATCTATTCGGGAAGTCATGAAAATGCAAATTAGCGAAGAGCTTATCCGCAGCGTCGTTACTCAAGTCATTCAAGAAGTACGTGGCAAGCCCACGGCCTCCAGCCCGTAACCGCAATCCGCGGGCCAGCTCCAGCAACGGTTCAGCCACGAAGGGTCCGCCGCCAGCGGTCGCTACGGCCTGTTCACCTGTGCCGACAAGGCTGTCAAAGCGGCTCGGCTGGCCTTTGAAGAATTGCGCAGGCGTCCGATCAGCGATCGCAAGAAGGCCATCGATCACATTCGTCGCATCTCCATTTCCCAAGCGGTCGAGCTGGGGACGATGGAAATGAACGAAACCAAAATCGGTCGACTGGAGCACAAGATTGACAAACTCGAAACGCTTGGGCCTGCGCGCTCCCGGAACCGAGTTTCTGACGACGCAAGCCTACAGTGGCGACCGCGGCCTGGCGGTGATCGAGCATGCTCCCTTTGGCGTCATCGGGGCCATTACGCCGGTCACGCACTCGCTGCCGACCATTACCGGCAACGCGGTCAGCATGATCGCCGGTGGCAATACGCTGGTGGTCAATCCACATCCCAGTGGTCGCAAGGTTGCTGCCGAAGGTGTCAAACGCTTCAACCAAGCGATCGCCGACGATATCGGCATCGACAATCTGATCTGCGTGATCACCGAACCGACTCTGGAAACCGCCGATGGGATTTTCAAGCATCGCGATGTTTCATTGATCTGCGTCACTGGTGGACCGGCGGTGGCTCGAGCGGCGCTGAACAGCGGCAAGCGGGCCATCGTGGCTGGTCCAGGCAATCCGCCAGTTGTCGTCGATGAAACCGCCGATCTGGATCGGGCCGCTCGCTGCATCATCCAGGGCGCTGCCTACGACAACAATTTGCTGTGCATCGCCGAAAAGGAAGTCTTCGTCGTCGAATCGGTCTTCGATCGCATGCTGGAAGCCATGCAACGCGCCGGCGCAGTGCGGCTAAATGCTTCACAGATTGAACGCCTGACGTGCTGCTGCCTTTCAGGAAGTGGGCGAGGACAAACATCTGGCACCTACCAAGGAGCTGCTCGGACAGGATGCAGCCATAGCTGGCCGCGGCAGCTGGTGTAACCGTCGATCCCAAGACGGAATTGCTGTTCGGTGAAACCCAAGCCGAGCATCCCTTTGTGGACGTCGAACAAATGATGCCCTTTCTGCCCTTCGTTCGCTGTCGCGATATCGACCACGCGATTGAACTGGCCAAGCACTACGAACACGGCTATCGGCACACCAGCATTATTCACTCGCGCGATGTGCGCAACATGACCAAGATGGGCCGCGCCATGGATACGACGCTGTTCGTCAAGAACGGTCCCTGCATGGCCTCGCTGGGCCTGGGTGGCGAAGGCTATCCTTCGTTCTCCATCGCCGGTCCGACCGGCGAAGGTGTGACCACGCCGTTGACTTTTACCCGGGAACGACGTTGCAGCCTGATCGACGATCTGTGGATTCTGGGTGACCCAGGTAAGTGAAGCATGGGCAGGCACTAGGGCCCCGCGACCCTGGTATCCACTGCCGAGACACCCTTTTTCAAACGTTTACCAGACATCAAGACACAAGACACGGAACACCTATGCAAGTTGCCCTGGTCGTCGGCCACGCACACTCGACGGTCAAACACAAGACATTGGTTTCGCACAAGCTGCTGGTGACTCAGCCGCTGCTGGCCGATGGCTGTGCGGCCGATGGTCCGCCGACGCTGGCCGTCGATTTGCTGGGAGCCGGGGCTGGAGATCGCGTAATCCTGACCAGCGACGGCGCTGCGATTCGCGATATGTTTGGCGTCGAAAACAGTCCCATTCGTTGGGCCGTGCTGGGAATCGTGGATCAACGCGTGACCCAGCAGAAATAGTTCACGGCTACCTGGACCTGCATCTCAATAAAACATATTCATTCACAGCACATTCACAGACTCATGTTTAGCGCAACTCAAATCGAAAACATCATTCGCATCGTTGTCGAACGATTGCGAGAGTTGGACGATGCGCCGAAGCGTGAAGCTGCCCTGTTGGTCAGCAGCCAACTCACGGCCAGGCACCAAGTTCTCCGGCAACAGCAACGGCACAAGCAACAGCGGCCGCGAGGTCGACACTAACGCTCACCTGCCCCTTGGTAACCCTGGAGCATCTGCGCGACAAGCTGGACGGTGTCCAGGTATTGCAAGTGCCTCGTCGCGCCATCGTCACCCCGGCTGTGGTGGATGCATTGCGGGAGCGTGGTGTGCAATTACTGCGAACCGATGCTGGGGCGGCTGGTGGTCTGGCGGGTGTGTCCCCGCTGCTGCTGATTGCTCCGCGGCAGAGCCCTGTTACCAACCTGGCGGCGCGGCTGCATCGCCGAAAACGAGGATGTCAAAGCCAATGTCCAAGCCCTGAAAGAGCATGTTTCGGCCAGCCGGCGACCAGCGATTTGGAGTTCCGCTCGTCCATTCGCAGCAATCGCAGGCTGTACAACATCATTCGCAGCTGAGGGTCGTTTTGCTACCGACCTTGGGCGATTTGGACCGAGCCCTGGAGCAGGCCAAGCCCGAGGTGATCGTGATTGATGACCAGCACTGGAATCCGGCAGCCGTGGCAAATCTTGTGCACAGCTGGGGAGGAGTATAGAGCATGAAGATTTTTCGAGTTGTGGGCAATGTTACACTCAGCCGCGCTGCATCCGAGCTACCACTCTGCTCGCCTGCTGGCTGCCGAGTCTGACGAAGGAGCCATCCTGGGTGGACCGCGACCGGCGGAGCCTGAACTGGTGATCGTGTGGGACGAGTTGGGGGCTGGTATTGGTTGCGATATCGCGGTCAGCGATGGCGGCGAAGCAGCCCAACCTTTTCGGCCTGAACTGAAGCCAGTGGACGCCTACTGTTCCGCCATACTCGACAAGATCCACATCGATGCAGCCGCAGCCAGTCAATTGACACCTGTCAGCCCCAACAAAACGTAGGACGGATCGCACACCGTGTGAGTTTTCAACTAGAAACAGCCTGAAAAACACTGCATTCATCACGCTCCGCATCACACACAATTCTCAGCAAGAACAAACGAATCCAGCACGAGGTGATTCATGGTCAACGCACACAAAATCAAACAAGACATCTGCGAAATCGGGCGACGCTTGTACAACAAGGGATTCGCGGCCGCCAACGATGGCAACATCACGGTCCGCATCAGCGACAACGAAGTGCTGTGCACGCCCACCATGCACTCCAAAGGCTTCCTCAAGCCCGACGATATTTCGATGGTCGATATGACCGGCAAGCAAATCTCGGGACGCAAGAAGCGCAGCAGCGAAGCCCTGCTGCACCTGGAAATCTACAAGCAGCGCTCGGATATCAAGTCCGTCGTGCACTGCCATCCGCCGCATGCTACGGCCTTTGCGGTTGCCCGCGAACCGATTCCGCAATGCGTGCTGCCAGAGGTGGAGGTGTTTCTGGGCGATGTGCCGATCACCAAGTACGAAACGCCCGGTGGACAGGCATTCGCGGACACGATCATTCCCTTTGTTGAGAAAAGCAATGTCATCATCCTGGCCAACCATGGCACGGTCAGCTTTGGTGAGGATGTCGAAAAAGCCTACTGGTGGACCGAGATCCTGGATGCCTACTGCCGCATTTTGATGCTCTCACGACAGCTGGGTAAAGTTAATTACCTGGACCAACAGAAGAGTCGTGAGTTACTTGAACTGAAGGACAAGTGGGGCTTCTGCGACCCGCGTTTGACCGAAGAATTCAAGAATTGCGACATCTGTGCGAACGATATCTTTCGCGAAAGCTGGGCCGAGTCAGGCGTCAGCCGCAAGGCGTTTGAGGCCCCGCCCTCGATGTCTGCCGCCAGCCCATCGACGCCGCAGCCACTGCGCGTCGCAGCTTCACAACACTGACCTCCGGCCGCCAGCCAACGGCCAGCCTCCTTGGATGAAGAGCGGCTGATCCAAATGATCACCGAACAGGTCATGAACCAGCTCGGCAAGTCCAAATAGCCTCCCCACACCTACACGCAAAGCAACGGATCAAAGATATGAAAGTTAGCATTATTGGCGGCGGTGGATTAGTCGGTTCCTGTGCGGGGTTTGCCCTGCAATGTGGTGGCGTGGCCAGTGAAATCGCCTTGCTCGACGTCAACGCGGACCTGGCTGCCGGACAGGCTCTAGACATCATGCACGGAGCCCCCAGCGTTGCCGATCAAGTCATCAGCTGGGGTGCCTACGAGCATATTCCAGACAGCGATGTGATTTGCATTACCGCTGGTCTGCGGCGCAAGCCCGACGAATCGCGACTGGATTTGATCAATCGCAATACGGATTTGTTCGTGCAGATTTTGGAGCAACTCAAATCAGCGGGCGTAAAGCCGACCGCCAAAGTGGTGGTTGTTAGCAATCCCGTCGACATTTTGACCTACGTGGCCTGCCAAGCGGCTGGGACTGCCCGAGAATCAAGTGATTGGTCTGGGAACGCAGCTCGACACCATCCGCTTTTGCAGTTTGATCTCGCAAGAGTTGAAGGCACCCGCCACGCAGACAAAAGCCCTGATACTTGGCGAGCATGGAGAAAGCATGGTTCCCATCTGGTCGAGTGCGACCATTGGTGGATTGCCGCTGGAGAAATATCCCAACTGGACGACCAACACGGCCAACCAGATTTTTGCGCGAGCCAAGGGTTCCGGTGCCGAAATGCTGAGCAAGAAGGGTGGAGCTGGCTTTGCAGTGGGAATTGCCATCCGCGATGTGATTGAGTCGATCATTCTCGACCAGAAACGCATTCTGCCGGTCAGTACGGTCCAAAACGGATGTTATGGTATCCGTGATGTCGCCCTGTCGGTGCCCACCGTGGTTGGTCGCTGCGGTGCTCAACAGCGGCTGGAAATCGAATTGTGGCCCAAGGAAATGCAGGCCCTGCGGAATAGCGCGGCCGCCTTGCGCCCGACCTTGGATACCGTCCTGAAACGCATTGCCTAGTGCTTTGTCAGGAATAAGAATTGGGTTACACATGCGTTGGGAAAAAGGGGGCTGACCCTCTCCGGCGAGGCAAAAAGCACGTGTAAATTCGATTCGCCTCCAAAGCGGTCAGACCCCTTTGGGGACAAAGCCAACGTTTACACGCCGACGTGCAGTTCGACCACGTCCCCGTCCAGCGGTTGGTAATCCGGTTTGACGGTGGTGCCTGCATGCCCTGCCCTGCCCCAGACTCGTGCCGATTTGAGCGTGGATCCCATGTCGCGGTGTATCTGCTCCGCCACCTGCACCAATGTTTCACCTTGATGGATGGCATAGGGCGTGGACATATCGGCCTCCTTTTGCTTGGGATGCTTGACATACACGCGGACGATATTCAGCCGCTCAAATACCTGCTGTCGCAATTCATCCAGTCCGCAATTCTGAGCGGCGCTGACCGGCAAGCGATCAAATGGCAGATCGATGAACTCATCGAATAACTTGAGCCTTTCGCCGGCGTCGGTGGCGTCGGACTTATTGAACACCAGCAGCGTAGCGGTATAGCTGACGCCGACATCCTCTTGGTCCAACATGGTTTCGCGGCCAAGTCGGGTTTTACTGCTTTGAAAACGGTCCAGTACGGCCTGTGTATCTTCGATCAGGGAATCGCTGGACAGGTCGACCACCAGCCAGACCAAATCCGCACCGCGCACCAGGCCGATAGTAGCCGCATCGCAGAAATCGCTCGTCACCGGTGGCAGATCGATTAATTGAAATGGGCAATCCTCGAACGACATCATGCCCGGCAAGGGGGCTAGCGTGGTGAATGGGTAATTGGCAATTTCGGGTTGAGCTCTGGTGAGCGAAGCCAACAGTTGGCTTTTCCCTACGTTGGGAGCTCCCAGCAGCAGAACGCGGCCGGCGCCTTGCTTGGGGATTTTGGTACTGGTCTTGGTAGAACTGGGCGAAGGCTTTTGGGACTCGAGTTTGACTTTGGCAATCTTGGCTTTCAGGTCAGCCTGCAGCCGATCGGTCCCCTTGTGCTTGGGGATTTCGCGAAGCATGAGTTGCAAGCACTCGAGTTTTTCGTGAAGCGATTCGGCCTGACGATAGGCGGCTTCGGCCTTGTGGTATTGAGGTGTGAGATTGGCTGGCATGCTGGCGGGGAGCTAATTGGCTTGCAGGATGACGCGCAGTGAATTCAAGTCTTGGGGCAAAGACAGCCGCGTGGCATAGTACTCCAGATCGGATTCGATGTACTCTACTGCGGAGGCCATCGTTTGTGCGATTTCGGACCAGCGTGAGATGAGCTGTGGTGCCATCTTACGCTCGCGTCCGTAGCCCGGCTTGGAAGAAAACAGCACGTGCTCATGGTCATCGACCAAATAGACCACGTGGCTGGTATCGATGGCATTTAATTCTGGCTTGACGAGACTGCCGACTTCCGACTCCGCCAGCACCAATCCAAAAGGCTCTTCGGTAGCAGCGTCAAACACGGGCACACCGGCCACAATTCGGCTGCTACCGGCCACCGTCAGATCGATGTCGATAACGCATTCGCCAGGGAACTGTTGCATGACGAGCTTGTGGAAAGTGTTGGCGGCCCCTTTTCGCAATCGGCTGGCGGGCAGACCACGAATATTCGCGCCATCCTGCAGGCTGCGTTCGACGCGAACCAATTCGTTGATACGATCGCCACTGACTTGGGCATAGCTCAGTCCCGTCAGATTCGACTTGGTTTTGGCCAACGCCAGTAGAATTGTGGACAGTCGCTCGCGCCACAGGGCGTACTCGGCGGCGTCGGACAACTCTTGATTCACCTGAGCGAGCAAGCCTTGGATAGGTGGCAATTCGACCATGAACTGGGCGGTGACCACCAATTGTCGGATCTGGACGCACATGCGAGATTTCAGATCGCTGCCGGTCATTCGCATTGAATCATAGCGGGCCTGGCGTTGATGTTTGCCCGCGATCCAGCCCTCGACCTCGGAGGCCAGGTCCTGTGCTGACGTGTAGCGGGCGAAGCGCTCGCGCGCACATGGCTCGCAGGCAGATGGCTTCCAGATCGCGTGGTACGTCTGGATTCACTTCGCGTGGCTTGGGTGGTGCAGTTTGTACGATACTCTTTAATAAGTCGGCGACGCGACCGCTACCCTGATGCGACTTCGAGCTGTTTTCGTGTGGTGCTACGCCGGTCAAGATTGCGAATAGAATTGCCCCCAGTCCATAAACATCGGTGCGTTCATCGAGCAAGTCCAATTCGCCGGCAGCCTGCTCTGGCGCCATGTAGAGAGGCGTTCCGAGCACATCGCCATCAAAGGTATGGCCAAAGCCGCTGTCATCATCATCGCTGCCGCTGAGCGCCAGTCGCGTTGCCAATTCTCCCTCGGTAGTCAGCTTGGCCAACCCCCAATCCAACACCAGTACTTGTCCAAAACTATCCAAGGCCACATTCTCCGGCTTGAGATCGCGATGAATGACGCCTCGGGCATGGGCGTAGGCGATGGCTTGGCACACATCCAGGAATGCTGTCAGCAGGCGATGCAGGTGAATGGACTTGTCGCCGTCCACCGTCCGCCGTGCGTGGTATTCGTAAATGGCATCGGACAGAGTTTGTTTTCCCAGGAAACGCATGGCGTAGAAGGGCATGCCCGTTTCCGGATTAACGCCGCTGATATACAAGGGAACCACGTTGGGGTGTTCCAGTTGTCCAGTGATTTCGGCCTCGCGTTGAAAGCGTCGCCACAGTTGGGGAGCATCGGCCGAGGCGGCCTTCAATTCCTTGAGTGCCACATTGCGTCTGAGTCGCTCATCGCGGGCTAGCCACACCGTCCCTAGACCGCCTTCGCCAATTTTTCGAATCAAGGTAAAGCGACTGTTGGTCTGGCGCGTTTCTTCTGCTGGCGCGCTGTGAGGACCGCTGTAGTATTCCGTCGAAGCCTCGGCCACCCTGGCCGCGGGAGTTTGCCGATGGGCCTGCTGCACTGCTTCAGCAACGGCCCGTCGCATGCGTTCTTTGGAGACGTCGCTCAGCTGCGAGTCGTGCTCCGCGCCATGCTCACTGGCCGTCGACTGCTGCAATGTCGCCTGCTGGATGACTCGAGACAGTTGCGCAAAATTGCGGGCATCGGGCTGGTCGTGCAGGTAAGCCTCCAGCTCCGATTGGTCTTCAGCGCTCAATGCACCTGCCAACGATTGGGAGATCAGTTCAGCAGCCTGTTGGTCGTTCATATCTACTTTCCAGCCGGGACGGCGGGTCCTGGTTTTTCACAATTGTGTTTTCAACTCGGGTCACTGGCAGTGACAGCCTTGGCGTTGGGAAGGGGTCGTTGGGAAAAGGGGTCGGACACCAAAAGTGCGAAGCACCCGAAGGGCCGTTCCGGCTTTTGGTGTCCGACCCCTTTTTCCCTTCCATCCCCAAATGAAACTTTGACAAAGAACTAGCTCGAGGCATCCAATTGCCATTTGGCCGAAACGCACTTGGCCAGTCCCAAGCGGGCGCGATGCAAGCGGACCCATAAATTCTTCAGGGTTATCCCTAGTTCTTGGCATATCTGCTCCGGTTCCATCTGCTCCATAACGCTCAGCACGAAGGTATCGGCTTGAGCGGCGGGCAACGCGGCCAGGCAATCACGGACGATCTGCCAGATTTCGCCCGCTTCCACCCAGGCGGTGGGCGAATCCATGGGAATCAGTCCTGGGTGCCATTTTCCATCCGCGTCGAACATGCCTGCCGCTGGGTCGTGATCCGCCTGCAAACCGATATTGTGCCTGGCGTTGTCGTAGCCGCATCTGGTCGATGATCTTTCGCTTGAGGATAGCCAGCAGCCAAGCCGCTTGCTGGCCTTTGCCGTCGAATTGTCCACGATGGCGGATTCCTGCCAAGAGTGTTTCTTGGACTGCGTCTTCCGCTTGCGAGGTCTCTCGCAGACGTGCCAATGCGTAGCCGTAGAGCATATCGCCGTAGGCATCGACCCAATCCTCTGGCTCTAACTGGCGTGCGGCAACGCGTTGTGGGGAAGCAGGCAGAGCAAGGTCCTCCTCATTGGAACTCGTTGGCTGACGGTGCGCAGGTTCAACACAGACTAGTATATCGCTTTTTTCTGATGCTCGGCGTGCCCCAAATGGCCTGGCTCAACGGGCAACCGGCCATTCGCTGCGGCTTACAGGGAATCCTGCAGCATGTTAAAATCCCTCGCGATTGTGCGGTTCTACAGCAGGTAGATTGGCGTAGCCGCTTTGACAAACAATGGACATGAAATGACCGGACGCGTCGGCGCAGTATCCTACTTAAATACCAAGCCCCTCATCTACGGGCTTGAGCGACAGTCGCTGGTCAGGCAATTGGTACTTGATTTGCCCAGTCGCCTTGCCGATCGCTTGATGGTCGGCGAATTGGACGTTGCCTTGATTCCCTCGGTGGAATTCCTGCGGTGTGAGCAGCTGTCCATCATCTCGGACGCCTGCATTGCCTGTCGCGGTCCCGTTCGCAGCGTGCGGCTCCTGTTTCGCAAGCCACCTGAAGAAATTCGCAGCTTGGCCCTCGACGAGGGTTCGCGGACCAGTTGCGCCCTGGCCCAGGTCCTGCTAGCCCAGAAATTTGACATTTATCCACAGCTGCTGCCGCTGCCGATCGATGCAGAATTGCCTGACGTTGCAGCGGACGCGCTGCTGGTCATCGGTGATCGAGCGATGAGCCTGGACACTTCCGGCTACGTGGCTGACTGGGATCTCGGCCAAGAATGGACGCAGTTGACGGGTCTGCCCTTCGTGTTTGCCATGTGGGTTGCGAATGCGACACCCGACTCGGCCGCCATGGCACACACCCTGGCCCAGGCGCGTGACCAAGGATTGGCCAATCTGACGGAAATTGTCGAACGCGAATCAGCCAACTATGGGCTGAGCTTGGCGGATTGTCGGCGCTATTTCGAAGATCAACTTTATTTCTACTTGGGAACCGAAGAGCTCGCGGGTCTGGATCTATTCCGGTCGCAGGCTGCGGAGCTGGGGTTGGTTCCCGACGCTTGCACTCACCGGACGCTGCTACCATATGATCCAAGACATCCTGGACAAAGCCCTTGATGCCCAGCGGCTAACGTTTGACGAAGGGTTGCGGTTGCTCGAAAGTCACGATTTAACGGCCATAGGCGCAACCGCAAACCGGGTTACCGAGCGATTGCACCCCGAGTCTTATCGGACGTATAACATCGATCGCAACATCAACTACAGCAATATCTGTACGGCTGTGTGCGACTTCTGTGCCTTCTATCGCTCACCGAAGAGCAACGAAGGCTATGTCCTGCCGCGCGAGGTATTACTGAAAAAGGTCGAGGAGACCGTAGCCCTGGGAGGCAATCAAATTTTATTGCAGGGGGGCCTGCATCCCCACTTTCAACTCGACTGGTATGAAGAATTGTTGCGGGATATCACCCAAAGTTTTCCACAGGTCAATGTACATGGCTTTAGTCCCCCGGAAATCTATCATTTCACAAAGGTGAACCATTGTTCGCTGGAAGAGGTGCTGACACGATTGCGGGCGGCCGGCATGGGTAGCCTACCCGGTGGGGGGGCGGAAATTCTGGTCGATAGGGTCCGGTCCGAGATTACGCGCGGCAAAGTGATGAGCGACGATTGGCTGCAAGTCATGCGGGTTTGGCACTCGTTGGGTGGAATCAGCTCCGCGACCATGATGTTTGGGCATGTCGAGAGCTTGCGGGAACGCGTCGAACACCTTGAGCGGCTTACGCCAGCTGCAGGATGAGACGGGAGGCTTCACGGCATTCATCTGCTGGACTTTCCAGCCTGAGAACACCGATTTGAGCCACATCTCGCCTAAGGGGGCTTATGAGTATCTGCACACCCAAGCCGTGGCTCGACTGTACCTAGACAACATTCCTAATATTCAAAGTAGCTGGGTAACGCAGGGGCTAAAGGTCGGACAATTGGCCCTACTGTATGGGGCCAACGACATGGGTAGTCTGATGATTGAGGAAAACGTTGTGGCCGAGGCGGGCACCGTTCATTTCTTGACGCTAGATGAGATTCGCGAGGCGATCGAGGAATTGGGCTTTGAGCCGCGTCAACGGGATGTGTTTTACAACCTGGTGACCCTCCGAGCAAGAAGAATTTGCTGTCCAGGCAAACCGACGCGCCCAGCCTGCTTCGGCCTTGCCTGTGGTTAGCTTGCCCTAAAGGCAACCAGCTCTGCGAATAAACAAAGTGGCCCAACATTCAATAGGATTCGAGGATGCCCCCGACAGATCGACGGTCTAGTGAAATTTCCATCGGTCAGTACCTGATCAACAGGTTGCAGGACTACGGCATCAAGGATGTCTTTGGCATTCCAGGCGACTACGTGTTGTCCTTCTACAGCATGCTCGAGAGCGGTCCACTGAACGTAGTGGGATGTACCCGCGAGGACTGTGCGGGCTTTGCCGCCGATGCCTATGCCCGGTTAAATGGTCTGAGTGCCCTGTGCATTACCTACTGTGTTGGTGGGCTGAGTGTCTGCAATTCGATTGCCGGTGCCTTTGCCGAGAAATCGCCGGTGATTGTGATTAGTGGCGCTCCAGGATTGAATGAGCGGCGCAACAACCCATTGCTGCATCACAAGGTGCGTGAGTTCCGCACGCAGATGGACGTCTTCGAAAAGCTTTGTATTGCCGCTACCGAATTGTGCGATCCGCTTACCGCGTTTTCCGAGATCGAACGCGTGCTGGATGCGGCCGATCGCTACAAACGTCCGGTGTACATCGAGATCCCTCGCGATATGGTGCACGTCATTCCGACTACCTCGCACGCATTTCGCAAGCCTGAGCATGAGGTCAATACGGACGCCCTGCATGAAGCTATTCACGAAGCCCACACGCGGCTGAGTCGTGCCAAAAAACCGATCATCATCGCCGGTATCGAAGTTCATCGCTTTGGGCTGCAGGACCAGGTCCTGCAACTTGCCGAACAAGCTCAAATACCTATCACGGCCACGCTGCTGGGTAAGAGCGTGATTCGCGAAACCCATCCGCTGTACCTGGGGATTTACGAAGGAGCGATGGGGCGCGAGGAGGTCACGCAATTCGTTGAAGACAGCGATTGTGTGCTGCTGCTGGGGACATTTATGACCGACATCAATTTGGGGATCTACACCGCCAACCTCGATCTGACCAAGTGTATCTATTCGACCAGCGAACAACTGCAAATCTCCCATCACTTCTATCACGGCATCCCGCTGAGCGAGTTTCTGCCGAAGCTGATCGCCAGCCAGCCCACTCCCGAGGTACGTGAGATTCCGCAGGTATTGAGCGATCGGCATACTGCCAAATTCACCCTCGAGCCCGACCAGCCCTTACGCGTCAGTCGCATGATGCAGATGATCAATGGTTGGCTTGGTAAGACAAATATCGTGATCGCCGACATCGGCGACTCGCTGTTTGGGGCCACCGAGCTGGTAGTTCATGAAAGAGCAGACTTTCTTAGTCCAGCCTACTATACCTCCATGGGATTTGCCGTGCCGGCGACGCTGGGAGCCTGCGTGGCCAAACCGGATCAACGGGTGGTAGCCATCTGCGGCGACGGTGCCTTTCAAATGACCGGCAACGAATTGTCGACGATCATTCGCTCCGGCTTTTCACCGATCCTGATCATCCTTGACAACCATGGTTATGGTACCGAACGCTACTTGCACGAGGGCGTTTGGAAGTACAACGAAATCAATCCCTGGGCTTACCATCAACTGCCCGAGATTTATGGAGGTGGTCGGGGATTTTTGGTTTCCACGGAAGCCGAATTTGCCGAAGCACTCAGTCAGGCGTGGGCCGATCCCTCGTGTGCCCAGATCATTCAAGCCAAATTGGCCGAAGGCGACGCCAGCCAAACACTGCTGCGGCTCGCAGAACGGCTCGGGCAACGCGTGGGCAAGGCGGCTAAACAGTAGCCGGATTCGCCAGAATTCGGATCGGCAGATTGTATCGTAGCCGGATTCGCCAGAATTCGGATCGGCAGATTGTATCGTAGCCGGATTCGCCAGAATTCGGTTGTCGACCTTTTGTTGCGTTCTTTCCAGGACGATTACCGTCCATGCCTTTTGAGGGCAGGTTTTCCGGCCTGGTGACCGAAGGAGAATCATCCGGCGGGCGTGCAGTATTTTTGAAACACGGAGACGAGTTCACAGAGGATGACGCGCGGTGCCTGTGTGTCCTCAGTGAACTCTGTGCCTCTGTGCCTCTGTGCCTCTGTGTTTTGATTCTTGCTACCGATCATGAACTGGCCTCCTTCAACTTGCTTTCCGTTCTTCCAGAGCGTTTTGCCTTTTCATGCGACCCGTTTTTCATGAGTCAAGCCTGATTTCCATTGGTCGCGCAGGCCATATGCCCATGCGGCTCGCGCTCGTCTGCATGCTGACGACGCACTCGGAAAAGCCAGCTGGAAAACTGAGCGATGCCCAGCGGAAGCAAGGTAGACCTACCACTATTCGGCTGAAATTTCTTCGGGTTCGGGGAGGGCTTTCTTGGATGTAAAGATCGCCTCTTGCTGCGTCATGTCGTACAGCGGCGGAACTTGGAATTTCCCGATCGGCAGATCCACGCGGTCGTTGACCAGTACGCGCTCGACGAGCTGCTCTTGAAGAGTCTCTTCAATGGCGGACTTGATTTGTGTTTTGATCTCTAGCAACACGGTATCCTCCAGCAAGGCTGGATCGAGTTGCCGCAGTTTTTCTTCGATGACTTCATGGATCAGCCAGCGATGATGCTCGATGGTTGCCTTGGCAGCCAAGCGCCTTTCCGGCAAGACCAGCAGGTGTACGCGGAGCTGCGACATCCATTGCCTGTCCGTCGATTGGACGTAATAGGTTCCAATCGGAATCTCGTTGCTGGCAGTGATCTTGATTTGTTTGGCTTCCGAACGCACATGACCAATGATAACGGCATGTAGGACTACCAGACA
This sequence comes from Pirellulaceae bacterium, assembly GCA_963707245.1. GTDB lineage: Bacteria > Planctomycetota > Planctomycetia > Pirellulales > Pirellulaceae > Aureliella. The sequence continues at coordinate 131,968 of CAVPPY010000026.1, read as the reverse complement.
CAGTACCAAGCCGGCGATCCAGTAGCGTTTTAAGGTTGACATGTGCGAGGTCTCAACGGTCTTGCGGTAGTTGGGCTTCCGATAGAATCCAGGGAAACTTAGCTTGCGACTCGGAACAGCGCCGGGTACGCTACAAAATACGGTACCTCTCGTTTGCCGTAATCCGTACAATCCCCATCCTTGGAATAAGCAGCGCCATGCAATATGTGGGGGCAGCAAACTGCCTAGGGGCTATTGGCGGGCTTGTGAAAATCGCCGGCAGTAACGATCACCAGGCGACTGGGATCCACATATTTCTTCAGGGCATTATTCACGTCGGCCACGCTCAGTTCGGCAACTTGTTTTTCAAGCTTGTTGTAGTATTCCATGCTACGTCCAACAAACTCGGTGCTGGCCAGGGTTGCTGACAGCTCCGCATCCTGCGTGCGCGACAATTGCTCGGCTTGCAGGAAACCCTGCTTGGCGGCGGCCAATTCGTCTGCGGTGATCCCGTCGGCCAGCAAGCGTTCGATTTCCTCGTTGATCACTGAAACCAAGCGGTCACGGTTTTCTGGATTGGTGATGGCCATCAGGCTCAGGTTGGTCCGCACATCGACCGGGTGGGCATTCAGTGACGAGCCAACACTGTAGGAAAGCCCCTCCTGCTGTCGCACACGATCGCCAAGCCGCGAGGACAGAGCCCCACCACCCATGATGTAATTGCCGATCAAAAGCGCGGGGTAGTCCGGGTCATCATCGCGAAGTGGAATTTGCATGCCAGCGAAGTACACCGCATTGGCTTTGTCGGGTGTATTGATTTCGGCCAATTTGCCTTTCACCTGGACCTGCGCGGCTGGGCAACGCGTTGGAATTCTATGTCTGACTTCCAGTCTGCAAAGATCTTCTCGCAACTGGCTTCGAGCTGTGCTGGATCAAAATCGCCGACGGCGGAGATTTCGCCGTACTCACCGTTCAGTTGCATGGCATGCAGTTCCCGCAGGTCCTCCACCTTCAGGGCTCGGTACATTTCGATGCGTTCTTCCAGGGTAGGCACGTAGCGAATGTCGTCCTTGTCAAAGGGGGCCAGGCTACGTCGAAGTGCCACACCGGCCAGCGTCATGGGCTCGGTCATGCGGGCTTCGGTCGCGGAGATCGCCTGACGGCGCATGATCTCCAGTTCTTCAGCGTCGAATCGAGGATTCTTCAAGATATCCTCTACCAGGTTCATGACCTCCGCCAGCTTCTCACGTTTGGTTTCAATCGACAGGCTCAGCAAGCCATTGGTCCCGTCGGCAGTGATTTGGCAACGCAATTCATCCATCATGTCTTGCAACTGCTCGTGGCTCAGTTCTTGAGTTCCACGCATCAGCATATTCGGCATGAATTCGATGGCTGCCAGGTAGGGCTGTAGCGAAGCTTCATTGCCGTAACGCAGGTTGATATCGATGTTGACCGTGTTTCCCCGCGTTTTTTTGGGTAGCCAGGCTGTCTTGATACCGGTGCTGAGTTTGCCGCGTGTCGCGCGGGCCTCGATGGCCAGCGGGTCAGGGTTAAAATCTTCACCTTGTTCAATTTCATCGCGACCCTTGTAGTCGGCCAGCACTTCCGTCAAATCGGGTTTAGCGGGAATCGTGATTCTTTCACTCTTCTCCGACGGAATGAACAACCCCAAGGTGCGATTGTTGCGGACGAAGTATTTGCTGGCCGCAGCCGTGCAATCCTCGGGGGTGACGCCTTCGATGGAATCGCGGAACAGAAAATACAATCGCCAATCGCCCTGCGCGGCCCATTCGCTGAGTTCGATAGCGATTTCCTTGGAATCGGCGCCACGCAGCTCGCGATCCTTGAGAAACTTTGCTTTGGCTCGGTTCAATTCCGCCAGCGTGATGGGCTGTTGGGGGACAGTCTCGACGCAATCGATCAGGGCCTGGCGGGCAAGCTCGATGGACTTTTCGGCGGGAACCTGGGCCATGAAGGTGGCCAAGCCGGGATCGTGCAAGGCCATCGTGCTGCTGGAGGTCGCGCTTGCCAATTTGGGCAGAACGAGATCGCGATACAAGCGGCCGGTGGGCTCGGTTCCAAAGATATAGGCCAGCATCTCCACAGCGGCATATTCGGGACTGGCGCCGCTAGGAATATGATAGGACGATATGACGAATTGAGTATTGCCCACGCGTCGCAGGGCCACGGTGCGTTCGCCGTCCTGAGCGGGTTCGGTGGTGTAGGTCCGATCCAATGGAACCTCAGGCAGCGGCAGGGCGCCAAAATAACGCTCGACCAGAGCAAGCGCCTGCTCAGGTACGAACTTGCCCGCCACAACCAGCATGATATTATCCGGTCGATAGAACTTCCGATAAAAATTCTGCAGTCGGTCGATGGGCACTCTTTCGATATCGCTCTGATTTCCAATCGTGCTGCGGCCATAGTTATGCCATTCAAAGGCCGCCGCCTGCACACGCTGCATCAGCACGCGTCGCGGGTTGTTCTCGCCGCTCTCAAACTCGTTTCGCACCACGGTCATTTCCGACTGCAGGTCTTCGCCTTTGACAAAGCTGTTCATCAGGCGATCTGCTTCGAGCCGAATGGCGTATTCCAAATTTTCCTCGGCCTGTTCGGCCGTGGCGGCGGGTAATGTCTCGTAGTAGTTGGTTCGATCGAGCCAAGTCGTGCCGTTGAAGTCCGCGCCGCGGTTCTTCAACTCCTCGGGAATCTTCTGATTGCTCGGCGTACCTTTGAACAGCATATGCTCCAGCAAATGTGCCATGCCTGCCTCGCCGTAGCCTTCGTGCCGAGAGCCCACGAAGACCGTCATATTGACGGTTACCATCGATTTGCTGGGATCGGGAAACAGCAGAATCTGAGCACCGTTCTCCAGTCGATACTCGGTAATTCCCTCAATGGAAGTAATTTTTTTTGCCATCGCGTCTTCTGCCTGGGAGCTGAGAGGAAAGAGACCAGAGAGCAGGAGCATGGATGCGAACGCGATTCGAAAATGCACGGGACTCTCCCTACTAGAAATAAATCATGACTTCTGCAATCACGGTCACATTGTAGCGCGCGGCCCAATTTTTGTTCAGAGGTCGTGCCGTTTTTAGGTGGTAGCCGAACCTGGACAGCTCAACTTGCTGGCCGTGCGTAATCCGAAACGCAAGCTCGGAAGTTCCTCGACGATCGACAACTCAAGAATTGCGTGACCTCCACAGGTGGGGAGTGGTAACCCATGACATTTGGGTAGTCAGAACCTGTTGATTTGCCGTTCTCAACCAGCGTTTAGCCTGCTAAAAAGATATTCTGCCAGTCGCATGCACCTAATCGGATTTCCTTTTCCCTCTCTCGCCACTAGCCCGAAACTGGCCATGCCCATACTCAAGCGTGAAATCGACTTATTCCCCGATGACTTGCTTTCCAGCGAGTATGCGCTAGCGCACCCCTGGTGGGCCATGTACACCTTGGCGAAGCATGAAAAGAAATTAATGCGGCAGCTGGCGCAACTGAAATTGCCCTTCTACGCACCCGTGATCGAACGCCGCTACCGATCCCCGAACGGTCGTTTGCGAAAGAGCTACGAGCCGCTTTTTGGCAATTACGTATTTGTGTGTGGCGATGAAGAGACGCGTTACAAAACGGTTTGTACCGGCTCGATCAGTCGCTGTCTTGAAGTGCCTCGTCCGGACGAGTTGGTCGCTGACTTATTACAGATCAAGAATTTGATTGGCACCGAAGCTCCCCTGGCACCCGAGAGTCGGCTTGAGCCGGGCCAAAAGGTCAGGATTCGCAATGGTGTCTTCGCGGGTTACGAGGGCGTGATTGTCCGTCGCGAGCGGGATGTGCGCTTGCAAGTCTGCGTGCGCTTCATGGAACAGGGCGTGTCGGTACAGCTGGACGATTGCCAAGCCGATCCTATCTAGGTCCCCAACGGCTACTGGTTTCAGCGAGCGCAGCTTTCAGCGACTACTGGGGCTGCTGGCTGAGGTGTCTCGGGCGACTTGCGTCATGCGGCGGAACACTCCCAATTGACCAGGACGCAGAAATCGTTTGGCGCTATCCACCTGCTGCAATTCGGGCAAATGGGCTTGAGTGGCCAATGTGCGGAGGGCTTCGTCGCCGACGACGATCAGATTTCCATCAGGATATTTTGCGAGAAAATCGCGCACTTGCGACCAGCTTTCTTGCTGGCTGGCGTCGTCACGGACCTCGACAATCTGATCTCCCAGATAATGCACCCAACTTGGTTCCATGCCCCCGATGGACAGCCAATGCTCGGTTTGAGTCGTCAGCTTGACTTTGGACAGCAGTTGCAAGTCTTGGCGATAGCGGTCGACGCTCACCGCTCCATAGCCAAACAGAATCAGGTGAAAGGCGGTGGCTCCCAGCAGATAGGTTGCGGGAACCAGATTTCCCTGTTGGCGGTACTCCCAAGCAAATCCCAAACAGCCAACCAATACGAGCACCAGTCCACTTGCTGCGGCGTAGTTCAACAGTGGCATGGCTTGGCTGGCACTCAGCCACAGCATGCAGGCGCTCACTCCACAGCCGACCAGTCCGGTCAGTGCGTAAGCGGTCCGGCGCCAGGCCAGTGCGGGAAGTGACCAGCTGCTTTCGTATTGCCGCCAGAATCCGCCGACCAAGAGCGCCGCGCCCGCATAACAGGGAGTGATGTAGCTGGGCAGTTTCGTGCTGGCCATGGAGAATGCGATGATATAGATGCCAATCCAAACGCTGGCCAGGATAATCATTTGGCGGCGCACGACATCCTCGCGGTAGGCAGTTCGGGCCCAGGCAATAATGGGAATCAACCACAGGGACCATGGAAAGGTACCCACCAAAAGGGCCAGGGGATAAAAAAATAGGGAACCATGGTGTCCTTCCATGGAGTTCATGGCCCGACCGACGTTGTGCTCCCAAAAGAAACCGCGCAGAAAGGCGCCGTTGGTTTCCAAGCCCACGGCGATGTACCACGGGGCCGCAGCCAACAGAGAAAGCAACAGGCCGGGAATCAACCGTAGTGCCAAGACGGCTCGCACACATCGGCCTGGATGAAAGCTCTGCCAAGCTTGCCGGCCAAGCTGCAGCAGTTGCTGGAAGAAGCCGCTTTTGGCAGCCTCCTGGGGCTGCCCTGCATGATTTTGCATGTTGTAGCACAGCATCCACCAGCATAGCACCACGGCCATCGGCAAGATGATCCCCACCGGACCTTTGGCCAAGGCAGCCAAGCCCAACATGGTATAGCCCACCGCAGCGGGTAACCATCGAAGTTTGCCGACACGACCGGATGAGAAGGGCAAGTTGGGTTCCAGGCAGCCGCATACCAGGGCAGCGATCCCGGCTGTACTAAAAGCGATCAAGCACGCATCGGGTGTTGCTGCTCGGCCGGCCATGACAAACAGCAGACAGGTTGCCAGGCAGGCGGCTGCCCAAAAACCGTCGCGATTGATGCCGCCGGCTGTTCCGCTCAGGCGGCTGGCCAATACGGCCAGTGAGGCGATGGCTAGCAAGGCGGCGAGGGCCGAGGGTAGTCTGGCGCTAAAATCTTTTTCCCCAAAGGCGAGATAGCTCCCCATTTGTGCCCAATACAGCAGGATTGGCTTGTGATCTCGCAATTCGCCGTTGAATGTCGGTACAATCCAATCACCGCGCTCCAACATTTCGTGGCTGGCGCGGGCGTTTCGCGGCTCGTCGCGGTCCCATAAGCGGGCGGTGCCCAGGTGCGTAAAAAAAATACTCAGGCAAATGCCTGCCAGCAGCGCACAGCGCAATACAGAGATTCGTGCCATTTCGACGTGTTTGTTTCTTGAGCAGTTTGCTGCCACGGGTCAGGTGGCGATTGATGCTATTGCCAACTTGGTGACAATACAGGGCTGTTCATCAACCGCAGGCAGTGCCGCGCACAGTATTCAATTCCCCCCACTTCAATCAATAGGAAACATTCCGCGTGGAAGATTCTCCGACGCGTTATTCGGCCGAAGGATTTCTTGAGTCTAGCCGTAGTCCCGTACAGGAACCGACGGTATCGGAGGTGCCGACTACCCCTCCCAGACGCATACATCGCATCGCTATCTGGCTTGCCATCGCGACCGTGCTATCGACATTCTGGGCAGGCGTGGGGGCCTGGGTACCCACAGCTCCCCTGGCCTTGGCCATGGAACAGCAGTCCCTGATGCCGATCCGCCAGGTGTTGCTGGCCAATTGGTGGGGCGGCTTGCAATTCTCGCTCGCATTAATGGCCATCCTGGTGGCTCACGAGCTGGGGCATTATGTGCTGACCATTGTCTATCGCGTTCCCAGCACGCCGCCGCTGTTTATCCCTTTCCCCTTCTATTCGCCGATTGGGACGATGGGGGCCGTGATCATGATGCAAAGCGGGGCCGCAGATCGCAAACAGATTTTCGACATCGGTCTGGCTGGACCACTCGCGGGGCTGGTCATCGCCCTGCCCGTGATCATTTTCGGGATCCTGTCCAATCAGCCGATCGCCTATGCTCCCAACGATGCCAGCGGAGCCTTGGTCATGGGGCAGCCGCTGCTGATCCAATGGTTGGCACAATGGTTCGCGCCTGCCGAGGCGGCAAAATTCGTTGAAATGGCTAATACTGCAAACGAGCCCGTTGTTGATGGCCGGCTGGGTCGGTCTGCTGGTGACTGGTCTGAATATGATGCCCCTGGGACAACTGGATGGCGGCCATGTGACATTCGGACTGTTGGGGCCCAAGTCGATCTACGTCGCCGTGGCAGCTCTGATTGCCTCCATTGCCTACATGCTGATCTCCGGTGTGATTCTGTTTTCCCTGATGCTGGTTCTCGTGTGGTTGATGGGCTTGCGACATCCGCCCAGCAGCGACGATACGCCGGTCCTTGGGCTTGGCTCGCCAAGTGATTGGTTGGGCATCGCTGATATTGCCTGTGCTGTGCATTCCCGCCAATCCCATCGTGCTAACGGCTTAATGTCCAACCGCAGTCAACCTGACCAGCGAACCTGACAGAGGATTCAGCTCTCTCACTTAGAGTCTATCCGAAAAGGGGGCTGACCCTCTCCGGCGAGGCCAAAACACCAATGAAATCGACTCGCCTCCAAAGGGTCAGACCCCTTTTCGGATAGGCTCTTAGCTGGACAGCACTATTTTCGTTGGAAACAAGGTTTTTTCATGAGTATTTCGCTGGCTCGAGACGTGGCTCGAGACGTGGCTCTTTCCCCTTAGGAAGACCGACTTAGGACTCATCCGTAAATAAACTACCCAATTCGAAATCAGCCGGAGTGCATCGCATCCGGTTATTGCGGGAACCGGACGCTAACGCGTTCCAGCTAATTAGGTAACTCAATTGCGGACGAGTCCTTAGGACGGCGGCCGTGCACTGAACTATAATTTGACATAGAGGCACTGAGCACACAGGTATTGAACTCGGCGGCAATATTGGCATCCGGGGTTTCAGTGCACAGAGTCGACGTGCAGTACTGAAGTGCATTGCGTTTTATATCGGAGACCAAACCAAAACGTGCATGAACACTACCGATCCGAGAGTGTCGCTTTAGAAAAATGCGTATTGGCGAGATTGATCGGCCCCAATGACGCATTTACCGAGAATCCTCTAGACGAACTGAGCGGACTGGCTCAGACGGCTGGCACCGAGGTGGTGGGTGGCATGGTGCAGCGTCGAGAGAGTCCCGATCCCAAAACATTTCTTGGCAAGGGCAAGGTTGCGGAACTGAAGCAGCTGGTCGAAATGCATTCGGCCGATCTGGTGGTTTTCGATAACGATCTCTCTCCCAGCCAAACGCGGAATTTGGAGAAGGCGCTGGGCATCAAGGTCATCGATCGTACGGAATTGATTTTAGACATCTTCGCCTCCAACGCCCAGACGCATGAAGCTCGTCTGGCGGTCGAGCTGGCTCAGCTCGAGTATTCGCTACCCCGGCTCAAACGGATGTGGACGCACCTGTCCCGGCAGACGATGGGTGTGGGCATGCGTGGTCCGGGTGAAAAGCAGCTCGAGGTAGACCGACGACTGGTCGAAAGGCGAATCCATGAGCTCAAGATCGACCTCCAAAAAGTAGAGAAGCGCAAGGAGCGCGAGGTCGCTGGACGCCGCGATTATCTGACCGTCTCGCTGGTGGGCTATACCAATGCCGGTAAGAGCACGCTGATGAATGTTTTGACCAACGCGGATGTCGAAGCCGTCGACAAATTGTTTGCTACGCTCGATACGCGGACGCGACGTTGGACGCTGCCCAGCTGGGGACCGGTCCTGCTGAGCGATACCGTTGGCTTCATTCGCGATCTACCTCACAAGTTGGTCGCCAGCTTTCGCGCGACGTTGGAGGAGGCCCGCGAAGCGGACTTGCTGTTGCATGTGGCCGACGCCAGTAACCCTGCGGTGCTGGATCAAATCTCAGCGGTCTATGGTGTGCTGCATGAACTGGGAATCGATGAAAAACAAACCCTGCTGGTAATCAACAAGATCGATGTGCCCGGTGCGGAGGAACGCATGCAGGTAGTGCAAAACCGCTATCCATTCTCGATTGGGATCAGCGCCCGCAGCAGAATTGGGCTCGATAAACTGGCCAATCGTGTCAGCGCGGCACTCAGCGAAGGCTTTGTCACGCTCAGTATTCGCTTGGATGTAGCGGACGGCCGCACGCTGGCCTGGCTAGCCAAGATCGGTGAGGTGCACGAGCAAACAGTTCCATGATGATCACGTCGAGATCCATGCCCGCATGCCCATGCGGCATGCCGGTCGCTTGCAACGCGAGGGACATCCCATCCAAGTTCTGCGTGGCAGTCTGCCAGAGGTCAAACCCGATTCCGAACAGTGGGAACAGCGTTTGCCTACCAGTGGCGCACTTTATCCGGTCAAATCTTCCGACTCCGGCCCCGTGGCGGGCGAAGAAGTTGCCTGAGTCGACATGCGTTTCGGCACGCAGTCAAGTGGCCACAGTTGTCGGCGGGGGACAAAACTCGCGGAGGTCCATGGAACGCAAGGGCTACAGACCGTACCATAGTGCCTTTTCATTCCTCGCCCGACTATAGAAGACGGATGTCATGGTCGATCCAAGCTGTGCGCGAAGCGAATACGAAGCCGGCGTTGCGCATGCCCGCGAACGCATCGCGGAACTGGCAACCAAGAATCTCTCGTTGGTTTGGATTCGCACAATCTGCTTTGTGCTTGCCCTGATCTGTCTGGTCTTTGGCTACGCGGGAGACGAGTATCGGGGATTGCTGCAATGCGTGGGCTGGCTGGCGGCAGCCGGATTCATGCTGGCCATCGTGCGCCATGAGCATCTTCGGCAAGCGACACTCATGCATAAATCCGACCAGCGGTTGTTCGACCGCTTGCTGGCGCGACTGGATCGACGTTGGGCGGATCTGCCCGAATCGAAACTACTGCCAGAGTATGCGGAGCTTAATTTTGCCGACGACTTGGACGTGGCGGGAAATGCCAGTCTCTTGACCTGGCTCAATCTGGCGGGCACGCTCCCTGGAAATCGGACATTGCAAAAGTGGATCGCCGAGACACCTTCCTGGCAGCAGGTCTTTCCTCGACAGCGGGCGGTACAACTCTTAAAAGATCAACGCGCATTGCGGTTGTCGATTATCAAGACGGTAACCGCCAGCAGCGATGGGAGTGAGGATGTCTATGGGCTGCCCAAATGGGCCGCTAGCCCAGCCTGGCTTCCGCAGAATGTGCTAGCCCACGTCTTGAGCTACATCGGTCCCACGCTGGTATTGGCCGGCGCTGCGGTGCTGGCTGCCGGCTCGCTTTGGGCGGCAAACTCCTTTATTAATACCGGAGCTATCCTGCTGGGGTTAGGCTTCCTGATCAATATCCTGGTTACGGTCTTTTGGGGTAGTTGGATTCACGATATTTTTCAACAAGTTACCGGACAGCATCGAGCCGTATACCAGTTTGCCGATGTGTTCGAGTCCTTTGAACACTTGCCCGACGACGGAGGATTGTTGACAGACATCCGGCAGGCGGCTATCGACAGTCCCACGTCGGCCCGCCGCGGATTTCCCAGGCTGCTGTGGATCGTCCGCCTTGCGAATCTCCAACGCGATGTGATGATGTACGTGCTGTATCTCTTGCTGCAATTGAGCATCCTATGGGACTTTCGCGTACTTAAAGCAGCTCGAGCGTTGGAAGGCTGAGTATGGACCGGCGGTGGAAGAATGGTTTACAGCGCTGGGTACCTGCGAAGCGTTGATTAGCGGCGGCACGCTGGCGGACGAATATCCGGATTGGGCCTACCCGCAACCTGTAGTCGAGGCTGACCAGCTGTTTCAGGCACGTGGGCTGGGGCATCCCCTGCTGCGCGATACGGCGCGCGTACCCAATGATGTCGAGTTGCAAGCCAGCCAGCCCCTGCTGCTGGTTACCGGATCGAATATGGCGGGCAAGAGCACGTTCATGCGGGCCGTGGGGCTCAATTTACTGTTGGCCCGCACCGGTAGCCCCGTGTGCGCGGAACAATTGCACACGCCCCTTTACGAGTTGGCGACCAGCATACGGGTCCGGGACAGTTTGCGGGATGGCGTTTCCTTCTTTATGGCAGAGTTGAAACGCCTGAAAGAAGTCGTGGATCTGGCTGAACACCGTTCTGCCGAGGGAACCCATCAGATCATGTTCCTGTTGGATGAAATCTTGCAGGGTACCAACAGTCAAGAACGCCAAATCGCGGTCGCGTCGGTACTCGGGAAACTGCTCAGCTACGGCGCCGTGGGCCTGGTATCCACGCACGATCTCGACCTGGCGCATGCTGAGGAGGTCAGGTCGGTTAGCCAGGTGGTGCACTTTCGCGAGTATTTTGAAACCGAGCAAGGCAAAGAAGTCATGCGCTTTGATTATCGAATGCGTCCTGGTTCAACGCCAACCACCAACGCGCTCAAGCTGCTCAAGTTGGTAGGTCTGCACGCTGACCATTGAAGACAGCCAGCCTAGTCCGTGAGCAGGGGCACACGGGCCAAAGTGCTCGCCCGCTGCGTAAGAGCTCGTAGATGCGTGGTACCGAACTCTGCCAGGCTAACCGCGGCCAGTTTGCTCAGGCGTGCCGCTAAACATCCTGCCAGTTCATCCAGAAAACGTTCGGCGACATGCAGCTCTGCCTTGGGCGGGATGCTGGCCCCAATACTGCCCAGCAGCCGATCGGTAGAATTTGCATCGGAATCGTTGCGCCGGTCATTGCGTTGTGCAACAAGCTGTCCAAACTGATGGCTGTCGCCCCGATAGCCAATAACTTGAGCGCATGCTCTATGCTCTGCGGCGAGGTAACCACCAGCACCGGTAGCTGTGGTTGCCCAGCCTTTATCAGCAGCGCTCGGGTCGAGGCCAGGCTCTCAATCAGCAGCCCATCGCCGCCTAGCTGCGAATCCCCGTCGTCGATGAGTGTCAGAAAGTCCACCTGTGCTTGGATGCAGCTGGCTAAATCTGCCTTGTGAACACCTACGGGTAGGCTCAGGCCGATGGGCGTGGTTCCGCCCGCTGCCTGGCGGACCGCACCAACAAAGCTGGGCAGTCTGGCAAGAGTGCCGACCTCTAACGGCCAGCTCCAATGGCAGTCTTGGGAGTCGCGGCAGTCGAGTTCCAGAATATCGGCCGTTTTCAGGTCGAGAACACGCAGGGGCTGGGAGTTGTTACGAACTGCAAAACGGACGGGTAAGTCCTTGGCCGGAACCTTTTGTAGCATGTCCGCCGAGCAGAAGATGGGAATTTCCTTGCGCCGCAGCAGCCCACAGGACTCGGACCAGTGCTTGCCGAATTGCTCCGGCAGCAGCGAACGAATGAACCACGGCGACCCGACTCGCAGGTTGCGTTGGCTGTCGCGCGTGCTAAAGGCTATAGACATGGAAGAGGCTGGAGCGGCACCGCGAAATCCCATCGCTGGCGGAATCCAAGTCAATTCGTCCAGGATGGATGGCATGGGATCAGGCTGACTTTCTTGGGTGAAAACCTTTGAAATCCGCTGCGCTGCCTTTGATTCCAGCCCGAGCCAGCAGCAAACTCAGCCGCAGCGCCTCGGCGTCTTTCATCCGCGCGGGCCGCACTGTGGGAGCGACAGACTTGACATCGCCCCGTACGAAGATAACACCACCCGTCATGCCCAATCCCAGATTCTCGCCCGCTCCATTGCCCAATACCAGTACACCGTCGCGCATGCCATAGCCGGCCTCGTCGCCGACGACGCGGCGCACAAAGACTTCAGCCCCCGCCAGCTCCATGGCGCAGCGTCGGGAGGCATGCATGAACACGGCGATGAAGCCACCGGTTGCAAAGGCACCTAGCCCATCACCGGCCGAGCCGTGTATCAGGACCGTTCCGGATGCCAGTGAATGTCCGCAACAGACGCCTGCGTTTCCATGAACTTCCACCAGTGCAGACTGGCTGAGCATGCATGCAAAATCCCCTACGTCACCCTGGATGCTGAGAGCAGATTTCTTGTTCGAGCCCCGCCCCCAGGCCATCGAGGGGATTGTCGACAGTCAGTTGTACCTGAGATTCCGCCGGGTATTGCGTAAGTTGCGCGTGGAGATCCCTCGGTGCATAGTCTGAGGTGCGCAAAACGAATGGACTGGCTTCGGTCATGGTGCCTCTCTCTCCAGGCTTGTCATCGGGCTGGTATGGATCATACACCAAGGACCTGCATTGGCAAAGAAAAGCGGATTTCCAACCGGCAACTGCACCCATTCCAGCGCGGGGGTAACGGTCATGACAATTCCGCTACCAAACACCACTATTCATCCACGACCGAAAGACAGTCGATGTTGTAGGGCCGACAGCAATTGCCGGGCGTCGGGATTTCCCAGTAGTAGTAGAACGGCGAAGTAAATTCCGGCGCCCATGGGTGCGGCCAGCCACGTTCCTGGTTGGATGATTTGATAGATGCCGTAGCAGGCGATACAAGCCACACCGGCCGCCATAGCCGACTGAAGGAGAACTGTTGGACAGCCGCTAAACAGGCTCTGCTGCGCGCGTCGCGACAGAATCCAAGCCATGGCCGCTGCTGATACAACGAAATAAATGCTGCCACCGAGTGCGATCCCCCAAATTCCAAGCATGCCAAATAATACCAGTTTGATGGCCAGTCCAAATGCTAGCGCCACGGCGCCGACCACGGTCGGCGTCCTGGTATCGCCCAGTACGTAGAATCCTCGTGCGAGCAACTCACCGCAACTGGCCCCCACAAACATGCCCATCAGGCTGACCATCAGCCAGCCAACGATGCGCGTGTCGGATGCCGTGAATTCTCCTTGCTGCAGCAGATCGCCCACAATATTGTGTGCGAATGCACTGACGCCCATGGTGATGGGTACCACCATCAGTAACAGGCGGCGAAAAGCAAGCCCGAAGTGTTCGGCAAAGCCAGTCTCTCCCTGGCCATCAAAGCGCTGCGCTAACTGGGGAAAGGCAACGACGGACAGTCCGCTGGTTCCAATGGCCAGGAGCGCAATCATAATGCGCTGCGCATAGTTGATATGCGCGATCGAACCCGGATCGATGCTGGCCAGCTTTGCGGCCAGCACTCGATCGACCAAAGGCTCGATTCGTAGAAATGCCGCTCCTAAAACCAAAGGCCAAAACAGGCGAGACAGCCGCAGCAAGTCCGCCGCCGTGGCGGCTGGTATAGCCAAGCGAGATGCGAGGGGTAGTATGTGGACCAGCACACAGACCAGTGAACCCAAGTTAATTGCCCAGGCGATCTGGGCTATGCCTTGCATTGCAAACTGATGGGCATACACCAGGGATAGCGAGGTCCCGAGCAAGCCTCCCAAAGCTGGAATCAAGAAATTGTGCCGACTGTGATGAATTGCCTGAGCCCAGCTGATCCAACCAGTCAGTGCGACTTGGATACTCAGGATCTGTAGCAAGCCACTGGTCACCTGCAACTGTTCATGGCTCAAGTCTGCATACAACCACAGACAAATGTCGGGTGAGTAGAGCCATAGCAAGCAGCTGACTACCAAGCCGATCAGGCCGGTGATCACTCCGACATAGGAAGCCAATTGCCATGCTTGGTGTTCGCTTTCGATACGTCCGAACTTGGCAACTAACTCAGGCACCAGCACATAGCTCAGGGAGCCAGTAATAATGGCTGCGAACAGAGTGGGCAGCGCCAGAGCGGCAGCTAGCGCGTCGGCTTCGACGTTAGCACCATAGCTGCCCGCCAGCACCCGCTGAAACAAAAACTGGATGACGATTTGCGCAAACGAAGCCAGAGAAATAATGGCAACATTTCGGGCTGTGCGGTGGGGTCGGTTCATGTGTCCCCGTCTCGGGACACGCTGCGCGGTGTGGACTCGATCGCGCGATCAAACAGCGTTGCCATGCGTTGTAGCCAGGTCTCGAGCGAGTGATGCTCTTGTACCCAGTCAGCAGCGCAACGAGCTCTTGCAAGCCAATCCGCTGGCCGCTGGCTGCGATCTATGAACTGATCGGCCAGAGCAGTCGCATCACCTATCGGAACGATCACACCCCGCTCGGCTGAATTTCCCAGTAGCTCGACCAGCGACTGGCTACACCGGGTTGCCAGCACCGGCAGCCCAAGAGCCATCGATTCGAGAGCCACATTAGGTAGCCCTTCGTAGGTGCTGGGCACGCACAGTAGTTCGCAGGCTGCCATGCAGGCAAAGGGATTCTTCATGAACCCGCGGAAATGTACGCGCTGCGCAATTCCCAGCGACTGTGCCAAACTTTGCAATTCCGAGCGCAAGGGACCGTCGCCGATTAGTTCCAACTGCATGTTCGCAGCCGGTTGCCGTTGAATCGCCAAGGCAAGGGCCAGGAGTGCGGTTGCGTGCCCCTTCTCTTCGGTGAATCTGCCAACCACGGCAATGCGTAGCGCACCTGTGGGCGGGCCGTTCCATGAGCAAGGTTCCTGCGCTGCCCGACGCACGCTCTGGACATCTACCGGATTGGGAATCACCTGTATTTGCTGTCGTGCGAGGTGATAAGTTTTCGCCGCGTCATCGGCCACCGCCTGGCTGACGGCAATGGTTTTTCCGGTCCGATAAGCCCTGGCCAAACTGCGGCGTTTAAACCAATGGAACCTTTCGCGCGGGCCGTAAAGTCGTGGCTGGGGGGGCTGACAATTACCGAAACGCGCGGCACACCGCTGCGTTGGCATGCCTTGGCGGTAACCAGGGTCATGTGGAAGGTGCGGTCGTAGACGATATCGATGCGTTCGCGTCGAATCAACTGCTCCAGGTGCGACACCTGCAAGGCGTGGATGCGTCCCGGCAGATACAGCTGTGGCCGCGCATGATCCGACCAGAATGCGTGGATAGGCACATCTTTAGGCACCAAATCCAGAAATGGGCCGCGCCGATAGTGCAGGTAGATTTGCGGTTCGAAGCGGTGCCTATCCATGTGCGCTGCCAATTGTACGAGCTGCCGTTCGCTACCACCGCCGTCCAGCGAACCGCTACAACACAGCACACGCCTGCCCAAGCCTAGGACTCCGATTTGAGTTTCAGGCGGATGCGAGCTAATTGCTCGCTTGCCCAAGGCTTGCCATCATATAGCAACAGCAGTTCGCGCAAATAGGCGTTGCGGTCTTCAATGTTCAACTCCCGCTCCGCGGATTCGATCAATTTCTCCAATTGCAGTTTGGCAGTCGGCTCTTGAGCCAGTGCAACTTGGGGGTCAAGCCGCGACGCAAAGCGGGCTAGTTCAACCAGGCGTTGGTCATTTTCATCCAGGTTGTCGGCCTTACCAAAAACTGCCAAGAATGATTCGAATTTCTGTTGCCCCTCATCGGCATCGATGGCACGGGCCTGCAGACAGTCGAGGAAGGCCTGCTCGATCGCATTCAGTCCTCCGTCTCCGGACCGCGCCGCCCTGCGTTGCAAGAGTTTAGCCCGATGTGACAATTCACTTTCGTTGGCCAGCAATTGAACTTCCTCGTGCCTCGGATCCTGTGGGAATCTGGCCAGAAACTCGTCGATGTCTGGTCTGGCCAACAGCAGTCTGCCGTCGTCACCCGAATCGGCGGCAGACACGATCTTTACGTACAGCTGGTCCGCTGAAGTGGGTTGGAGCAACCACCATCCCAAACCGATACTGCCCAGTAGGACTGCGGCCAGGGCCACAACCGAGCCTACATGCGGCCAGTCGATGGTCGATCCCGCACGCTGTTGTTGCGAGTCACCCAGCGAGTGCTTGGCATCCGCTGGTGAAACTGGAGTGTAATGCGACGCGGCCTCGTCGTGGACGACGTCATCCTCGTGCGCCAGCGAACGCACATGGGAGGTCTCGAGTTCAAGATTGGCTGGGGAACTGTCGGCAGGTTGGGGCTCGGCTAACGAGTGCAACTCGGAGTCGGAGTCGGCCGGAGACGCGCTGTCCGCAGCTTGGCGCTGGGCCTCGACTGGACCGTCTGCTGCCACTTGAGTTGGCTGGTCATGGGTCCCCAGCCCCTCGCCGCGGCTGGTGTCGGCAATATTCGGTTCTACATCATGATCCTGATGCTCGGCACCCGTTAACTTCAATTCATTGTCATCCACATCGGACAGGTCGAGCGAGGTCAGGTGTTTGCTGCTCGTATCCTGCATGGCGGCATTTGGGGTGCCCGGCTTGGGCCGGTTTTCGCCAGACAATTTCTTATGTTGCATTCCCTGCTGCAATGCCTTGAGGCGATTGCCGACCACCAGAGCTGTTGGGGGACGCTTGAGGGGATCTTTTTCCAGGAGTTCATGGATCAGGGCGACCAAGTCGGCTGGCAAGTCATTTACGCGGGTGGCCAGACTGGGCAAGGGATGGTAACGCACTGCATACAGCACCTCGGGAATGCTCTTTCCGCTGAAAGGTGCACTGCCCGCGAGCAGGGCATACATGACGCATCCCAAACTGTACAAGTCGCTGCGGGCATTAACCAATTTGCCCTCGGCTTGTTCCGGCGGCATAAAGTCTGCCGTGCCAATCACGGCTCCCGCCGCAGTTTCATCGGTTGAGCCGAAGAGTTTCGAGATTCCGAAGTCGGTAAGCTTGATCTGCCCCGATTTATTCAGCATTAGGTTAGCAGGCTTCAGATCGCGGTGGACGATTCCGATGTTATGGGCATGCTTGAGAGCTGCGGTCGTCTCAATGCCAATCTGCACAACCTCTTGCCAAGGGATGGTTTCGCGGCTGCGGAGATCCTCCTGCAGCGATCGCCCATCCACGAATTCCATGGTGTAAAACAGGACTCCTTTTTCCTCGCCGTATCCCAGCAACTCGACGATGTTGGGGTGCTTGAGTCGCTTGAGAGCTTCGACCTCCGCAGCAAAGCGTCTGCGGAATCGCGATTGATTGGCAATTCCCTTGGCGATCAGTTTGATGGCTACCGCTTGTCCACTTTGAGAGTGAATTCCCTTGTAGACGGTGCCCATGCCGCCCCGCCCCAGAACTCGGTCGACATGGTACGGGCCTAGGTACTCAAAGTCAGCGTTGCTCATAGCGACTCATCTATGGAAAAGGTCTTTCTTCGAAAAGAGGGTGGCCTCTCCTCTTCGAGGTAGCGCTAGCAACTCAAACTTCTGCTATCGACCACTGGTAAAGTCTAGCTGATTTTCATCCAATAGGCAGCTGTTTTGGTACGATTGAAATGGGAACAACGGCGGCAATCATGCGAGATGGGATTGCATCTGTACGGCTTGGTCGCGTGGCGATAACCTTTTCGGGGGTATTCAATGCTGTTGTATATCGATGATGTGTTTGCACAACATGAGACCGGCGATCACCCGGAATGCAAGCAGCGGATTATTTTATTAAACAACCTCCTGCGTAGTTCGGGTTGGTGCGAACGGGCTCAGTGTCCGACATGGCAGTCGGCCACCGTGGAACAATTGGCTCGAGCTCATGGACAGCATTACATCCATCAACTGCGCAGCTGGTGTACCGCTCCGCGTCGGATCGAAGCCGACACCGTCGTTGGTCCTGGCTCCTGGGAGGCCGCTCTTCGCGGCGCCGGGGCTGCCCAAGATGCCGTGCGGCACGTTGTAGACGGTGAGCAGCAGCGAGCATTCTGTGCGATTCGCCCGCCCGGGCATCATGCTCTACCAAACGGCCCAATGGGCTTTTGTCTGTTCAACAACGTTGCACTCGCCGCCCACGCTGGCCTGCAGCTTGGTCTTGAACGCGTGCTAATTATCGATTGGGATGTGCATCATGGCAATGGAACGCAGGATGCCTTCTATACCGATGGACGCGTTGGCTTTTATTCCATTCATCGTAGCCCCTTTTATCCGGGCACCGGGGCCAGCAATGAGACCGGACAAGGGCGTGGGTTGGGCTGGATTGCAAATGACCCCGTGGCGGCCGATACGAGCACACAAGAATTTGTGCAACGTTTCACCAGAGGGATTGAACAGTTGGCTGCAAAAGTCCAACCGCAACTCATTCTCGTGAGCGCAGGATTCGATGCCCATCGCTTGGATCCAGTCGGATCGCTGTGCCTGGAATCAGAAGATTTTTTCCAGCTGACTACCATCGTTCGACAATTGGCCGATAGCTACTGCGCTGGCCGTATCGTGAGTCTACTCGAGGGCGGATACCACCTGCAGCACATGCCCGAGTCTGTACTGCAACATCTCGAGGCACTGGAATAAATCGCCACTTCTCAGTTTCTATGCCAGTGCGTGCCGCACGAGCATTTGGCCTGCGCGACCAAAGGAAATCAGGCTGAACTCGCTGACGCTTCGGGTTTTGAAAAACCCTAAGAAAATGCTCAAGTGTGCAACTTCAAAACTTCCACGCGTAGCTACCGTCGCCAGACGGTGGGGGTGTTTCCCGACGCGTCTGGCGATGCGTAGCTACCGTCGCCAGACGGTGGGAGTGTTTCCACGCTCTGGCGAGCGTAGCTACCGTCGCCAGACGGTGGGGGTGTTTCCACGCTCTGGCGAGCGTAGCTACCGTCGCCAGACGGTGGGGGTGTTTCCACGCTCTGGCGAGCGTAGCTACTGGACTGTCTTGCTGGAATAACAAACGCTGCCTAGCGCTGGACGCGGGCTGAGCCGCCGGCGGCCAGGGCTTCAACCTCAGCCAATTTGGCCATGGACACATCGCCCGTAAAGGTCGTGAGCAGCGCACCGTGGGCCCAGCCGAGTCGCAAAGCTGCTTCGGGGCTCTTGCCAGCCAACATGCCGTAGATCAATCCGGAAGCAAATCCATCGCCGCCACCGATGCGGCACACCACATCCAAATTCATGGTGGGGCTGACATAACGCTGCCCGTCGTACCAAATCACCGCCGCCCATTCGTGTCGATTGGTGCTGTGCACTTCACGCAGGGTAGTTGCCACCAATTTTACATTGGGGAATTTCTCGACCACCTGTTCGATCATGTTAAAAAATTGATTGGGATCCAGTTTGGATTTGCTTTCCACATCCTGGCCTTGCATGCCCAGTCCCTTTTGCAGATCTTCTTCATTGCCGATCAAGACGTCACAATTTGCGGCAATGTTGCGGCACATCTCTTGGCCTTTTTGCTCGCTGCCAATGGTCTTCCATAGCTTGGCGCGGTAGTTCAAATCGAAAGAGGTAATCGTGCCGCTTGCCTGAGCCGCCTGCATGGCTTCGACGATCAATGGTGATGTGGTGGGTGAAAGAGCGGCAAAAATACCGCCGGAATGAAACCATTTGACCCCGCGGCCAAAGATGGCTGGCCAATCGAAATCTCCAGGCTTGAGCATGGCCCCGGCTTCATTGGCACGATTGTAGAAAACAACCGGTGCGCGAACTCCCGAACCGCGATCGCTATACACGGTGGCAATATTCGGTCCGCGAACGCCGTCGTGCTCGAACCACTTGTAGAAGGGGCGAACGCCCGCCTCGCGTACGGCACGTTGAACGATCTCGCCGACTCCGTAATCCACCATGGCTGTGGCGATACCCGTCCGCAGCCCAAAGCAGTCCGATAGGTTTGCCGCCACGTTGTACTCGCCGCCGGACACGTGGACCTCGAATGAGCGGGCCTTGCGGAAGGGGATGGTGCCTGGGTCCAAGCGATGGACCAGCGCGCCCAGCGAAAGAAAATCCAGCTCAGCATCTTGTTTAATATTCAATTTAGACATCTGCGGTCTCTTTGTGGTAATGGGGTTACGGACAGTCTCTAGAAACACCGATGTTTTGATTCAAGCCGGGATGGTTCCGTTAAATGGTGACTGCGGAGAAGCCACCGTCCACCACAATATTTTGCCCGGTCACAAAGGAAGAGGCGGCCCGCGAAGCCAACCAGCAAACCGCGCCGCCCAGTTCATGCGCTTCGCCAAATCGACCCATGGGTGTGTGTCCAATAATCTGACTACCGCGAGCGGATAGAGATCCATCCGCATCGTACAGTAGGCCACGATTCTGTTCGGCGGGGAAGAAGCCTGGGCTCAATGCGTTGACACGAATACCCGTGGTCGCCCACTCCCGGGCGAGGAACTGGGTCAGATTGATGACGGCCGCCTTGGCGGCCGAGTAGGCCACGACTCGCGACAGCGGAATGATGCCGGACATCGAGGCGATGTTGATGATGCTTCCCTGTCCGGCTACCAGCATCGATGCTCCGAATACCTGGCAGGGTAAGAGTACACCACCCACCAAGTTCAGATCGAAAACCGAGTCCCAGGCTTCACGCGGTAATTGGCAGAAGTCGCTACCCGGCGGAAGCGTTGCGTCGGGGCGATTGCCGCCAGCGGCATTGATCAACACGCTGACCGTACCCAACTGCGTCTGGATCGCATCGCGGGCGGTCTCCAGAGAGGCTTTGCTCATGGCGTCGGCCGACTGAAAAATCGCGCTGCCGCCGGCTTGTTCAATGGCAGCCACGCGGGCAGCTCCGCGTTCGGCGCTGCGACCGATCACAGCCACCTTGCAACCGCAACCAGCCAGTGCATCGGCCATGGCGCCACCCAGTCCGCCGGTGCCGCCGATCACCGCAGCCACCTCACCACTCAGATCGAAAAGTCCACTTGCCTTGCCGTTTTCCGCCATCCCGCTGTCCCATTAATGTGCATTTAGAAGCTGCGGAAAAATAACTTCACTACGCTCGGGTGGCCATCATCACGGCGGAACGCGATGGCTATCTGGGATTTGCCGAAGTTATTTTTCCGCGGTTCCTGAACTCTAGAGTGATTAGCATCCTCGCAATCGAGGTTTTATTCAAGGCCCACTGGCTGCGGCCAGCCACATGTCCATCCGTGTATCGGACCTGCTGCGGAGTTGCCCAATCCGGGCTAGGCTTTGTCCCAAAAGGGGTCTGACCCTTTGGAGGCGAGTCGAATCTACACCTGTTTTTGGCCTCGCCGGAGAGGGTCAGACCCCTTTTGGGACAAAGCCTCGTACAGCGGCGAAGCGCATGGCCTGGGCTGCCTGGCAGGGTAAAATCCTGCCGTCTTGTGCTCAGCTGCCTAGGGCCTCGCTGGCCCAGATGGGCTGCGTGGCCTATCATTTGGATTGCTGCCCCCAACCGTGAATGGTTCTTGTGTTTTCAATAGGATGCACGCTATGTCCGCCGAAGAGAGACTCTCCAAACTCGGGATCGAACTGCCCCCCGCACCCAAGCCCGTGGGACTCTACAAACCGGTGGTGGTGGTCGGTAATTTGGCCTATCTCTCCGGGCATGGTCCCTTGAAATCCGATGGCACGCTGATCACCGGTCGCGTTGGAGAGGACATGTCGTTGGAGGAAGGCCAGGCGGCTGCCCGGCAAACCGCCTTGGCCATGCTGTCAACGCTAAAGTTCGCGCTCGGTACTCTGGATCGAGTTTCACGCGTGGTCAAAGTCCTGAGCGCTGGTGCGTTGCACGGATTCCTTCGACCAACAACCGCAGGTGATCAATGGTTGCAGCCAGATTTTCGCCGATGTGTTTGGCCCGGACCAAGGTATCGCCGCCCGCAGTGCGCTGGGTACCAACGCCTTACCAGGTGGTATCGCCGTGGAAATCGAAGGTATATTTGAAATCATTTAGAGTTTAGAGCGGATACTTGCGGCGATTGTCGCCCATCTTTTTGACGATGGCGCTCGACAGGTCGATATCGAGTGCATTGGCTATGGCCAGTGCGTAGCAGGTGACATCGGCAAGTTCATCGGCTACGGCCTGCCGATCGTATGCATCACCGCAGGCTACCTGTTCGGCTGTCAGCCACTGGAAATGTTCCATCAATTCGGCAGCTTCGATGCTGAGCGCCATCGATAGGTTCTTGGCGTTGTGGAATTTTTCCCAGTTCCGCTCGGCGACGAATGTCCGCACGATTTCTTTCAGCTCCGATACGCTGGTCTGCCCATCGAGCGGGGAGGCTTGTTGTCCGCTCGTCGAGGTCGGGATAGCTAATTTTCGCTGTGATTTCGGCATAATCTTGTTTTCCAATGCGGCTAGGACGTGGCGGGCGTCTCGCAATTCCGAGGACTGGCTGGTAACCTTTCGACTGCTTAAATAGCAGCTCGCGGGCTGTCCACCGATCCAGCAGTTCCCTCGCCGCTGAGGCGTTCTGCAACTTGCGAATATGAGGCTTTGTCCCCCAAGGGGTCTGACCCTCTCCGGCGAAGCCAAAAACAGGTGTAAATTCGATTCGCCTCCAAAGGGTCAGACCCCTTGGGGGACAAAGCCTAAACTTTTTCTCGACTCAGGAGATTCCACATGAGCGTACTGGTTACCAAAGCGGCCCCGGATTTCAAAGCACAAGCAGTGTTGGCAGACGGCAGCTTTAAGGAAATCAGCTTAAGCGATTTTAAAGGCTCTTACGTTTGTCTGTTCTTCTACCCCTTGGATTTCACCTTCGTTTGTCCGACAGAAATCATCGCCTTTTCGGATCGGGCCGAGGAGTTCGCCAAGCTGGGTGTGCAGTTGATCGGCGTAAGCGTAGATAGTCAATTCAGCCATCTGGCTTGGCGGAATACACCGCGTCGCCAGGGTGGCCTGGGAGACATTCAATACCCGTTGGTGGCCGACTTGAGCAAACAAATCGCTCGCGATTACGATGTGCTGGTGGATGATGCAGTGGCCCTTCGTGGACTGTTCTTGATCGACAAAGCCGGTGTGGTTCGCCACCAGGTGGTCAATGACCTGCCGCTGGGCCGCAGTGTGGACGAAGCCCTGCGCATGGTGCAAGCCCTGCAGTACTTTGAAAAGAATGGGGAGGTCTGTCCCGCCAACTGGCAGGAAGGTGCGCGGACGATCAAGCCTAGCGTGGATGACAGCAAGTCCTTCTTCTCCGCCGAGTATCAATAGACCGAATATTAATGCGCCGAATATAAACGAATAGAAACAGTCCCTGAGCCAGCGCTGTACCGACAATTTGCTGTGCTGTGTCGTGTCGTCTTGACATCGGTACAGAGCCTGGCTGAGGCGACGGTGGGCGAATCCAAGAGAAGTGAGCTGCCTGCCAGACTTTGTCCAGCTAGGGATTCGCGCGGTGACCGTGGTGACCTGAGAGGTCATGATGGGCGTGGGTTCGTTTTCGGAGAAGGTTCGGGCGAGCACTTCCATCTGCTGCGGAATGTTGGGAACCACAACGATGATGTAATCCAGGGACGAACCGGGCTGGGGACGCATGTATTGGATGGTCGGGAGAATCACACTGCCGTCAGCGCCACGCGTAACCGCCACGGGTGATCCGTCAGCCGTGGTGATCCTCAGCAGCTGTACTCCCTGGGGAATTTTGAGTTCCACGCGCACGTTGCGGTCGGCTACATTCGAGTTATTGTTCACGCGCAAGCCATAGCGGAGTTCTTGACCAACGATGGTTGGATCGCGGAAGTCCGACAGCGTTATTTCCAGGCGTCCGGTGCGCTGGGTCGGGCTGGTGGGTGGGTTGACCGCCGCGGGTGGAACCACGGAATTGCCAACGATTCTAAAGGTGGCCACATCCTCGGCTTGAACACCTTCTGCCGCGGTGGCACGTACGCGAATGTTGGCCGCCGCTGCGGGTGCAATGGCTCGAAAACTGACCAGTAGCTGACGGAAAACGTCACCCGCATCACCGGCCAAGCGAGGCATCATGTTCTGCGCAGACCAGACGGCGCTACGTCGGTCTGCGGCCAGTTTGAAAGATTCGAAATTGGGCTGATCGACTCCCGTCGCCTCGACCTCTCGGTCAAATAACAGCTCCACTTTCAAGCCACGTCAAGTTGACCTCGCCCGAATTCTTGAGCGTAATCTGCGCGGTTTGCTGTTCGCCCAGCGTCAGGGACTCGGCAAAACTGATATCCACGCCGATTTCCGGCCGCTTGGGTCGCGGGGCGATTCCCAGAATCGACGTTGTCTGTTGAGCTAAAACCGAATTCGCGCTGGAAACGGTCAGCTTGGCCGTCTGTTGCCCCTCTTGCCGCACTGCGAAACTAACGCCCTTGGATGCCGTAGCTCCCGGCTGCAGAACCGGAATCGTCTGTTCGACACGATTCAATCCGCGCTCGGCTTCTGGCAAGCCAGGATCCGATTCGATCAGTAGTTTCAGATTGGTCAAAGTTTGTCTGCCAGTATTGGTAACGTCGATGCCATACCGCACCACATTGCCAACTTCGGCCTGGGAAATACCGTCCAGCGGGGCGAAGCGTAGGCCGACCGAGGCTTCGATGATTTGAGTCCGCACCGATTTTTGATCCGACAATCCCGGCCTTGCGCCGGAAGGCCACATCGAAGGTGTTGGCTTGCAAGGCTTCAACGACGATCGACACGTCCAATTGTCGTTGGGCTGCCAGCAGTCCTTGATCCCAAATCAGACCCGTATCGGTGCGCGAGGATGGCTCAGGCGTCGCCGAAACCAGCCGCGTACCAACCGGAATGGCCACTTCCAATCGCACATTCTCCGCATCGATGTCGCCCGGATTGGCCAGCGATGCAACGTAGGTCAACAACTCACCCACCGAGCCCACGTCCGGCCCAAAGGTCTGAAGCGCCAAGGCTGGAGAACTGAAGGTCACAATGGTCTGGCCGCGGCCGAGGACGATCTCGGGCAGATTATCGGAGGGATCGGCCGGCTTGATGACATCGATCATGACCGGCGTCGAACCGCGGGCTCCGGGCTGGGAAGTCAGCTGGGCAATTGCCTGGCCATCACTGTTCACTTTGACCAGCGAGACATTGCTACCGGTGGGTGGCGGAATGTGGCCACACTCGGATCGAGGATCGTATACGCGCACGATCCAGTCTGTGGCCGGTACCAGTTTTTCCGAGCGGGTAACGCGCGTTACCAATTGAATCGTCTCGCCAGCGCGGGCCGGCTTGGGACTGGGGAATTGCCATTCGGCGTCAACCCAATAGATGGTCGCCGTTTGGCGGCGACGATCCCATATCTCACTGTCGGGCGCCAGCACGGTCACACGGCTTACGCCCTCGCTGGGTGAGGAAACGCTCAGCCAGGTTTCGCCCTCGCGCAGCTTGATATCGTCATTACAGGCAGGCGTGCCGCGTGTAATCAATTGCTCTTTGTTGCTCGTTCGACCGCGAGCAAAATCCACATCCAACTTTTCGATTTTTGGGTCTCCCAGGCTCATCAGCCCGGCCAGCTTGCCTGGTGCATCGTTACCAACCTCAATGAACTGGCCCACACTATCGGGCGATAGCATCCATTCCAGTGGTTGCCTCTTGACTAGATAACCATCTTCGCCGCAGATGCCGGCCAGCAGGACCACTTCTCCTCCAACGGGAGCCACCACGCGGACAGGAGTCAGTTCAATCTCGCCGGCCTTGCCCGGAGAACGGAAATGTTCGTGGCTTTCACTTACTAGCTTGTGTTTGAACAGGTTGCATACCCCGCCCGGCTCTGCTTCACTCGCATCGACACATGGTGGAGGTGTGGCTGGGGCTGCGAATGCGGGCGTCGGCAAACTGCAATGATGGTCGGAGCCGTGCAGGTGCTCGGGAAAGACTAACTGAGTTGTGTTTGGGCAGGGCAAGAACAGATGCGATCCGTTGGGATCGATTGCCGGCAGCCGCAACTTGCTGCATCCATGGGAAATGGAAAACAGACTAAGAATCAGCAGTCCATAAATTAGCCCGCTCAGACGATTCGCTGAGAAGCGAATCTCTGTGGCTGTTCTTTCGAACTGTCCATGTCCTGCTTGCATCCAGAGCGTCCTGAGTTGGGCATGACCCATCCGGGGTCAGCTACTGTCGTCCGCTGGAAACCTAGCACCTGAATAGTGGCCCAAGCCGGTACGAGGCGAGCCAACAATCAAATAAATGCGTTTGTGTCACGCGATGGGTAGCGATGTGCAGGCTGGACCAGATATATGGGTTGCGCCGTAGAAGATGGCTGCCCACGCTGACCGGCAATGGTCTGACAATCGGCTGTCATGGGTGGACAGGGCAACAGATCAGCTAACGTCAGAGTCCGTACAGCAAGTCAAATGTATAGATGCCGGAATCATGGCCATCGGTGAAAGCAATGTTGTAGGCATAGTTGCCCACCGGCCGCATGCGTTCGACGCCGATGGGACGTGCCTCCGCCTTGGAGATTACCGGCAGAGCCAAGGGCTTGAGGACCGACGCAGCGTTATGGTTATCGGAGCCCCGTGCTGCCGGCGAGGATTCCGCGATAGGACTTGCGTGTTTTTCCCGGCAGGTCGCGCATGGGCATGCCTTTCGCAAATCGCTAGCTCGCAGGAATTTGCTGGAGCCATCATTCCACTGTATCTCGATGCCATCATCGCCACGCGTTATGCCAACTGGGATCAGGTCCGGCATGGTCTATCCTGTAGTTCTCGGGGAAAAATCTGGCCAGCCATCACAGGGCCAAATGTGTGCACAGCCAACTGAGTGCAAGTGCAGCCTAACGAAAATAGATTTTATAAGAAAAATTGGGGCGGCCGCCAGGATTGAGCGATGTCCATCCTCAAACTTGGCATGTGAACCCGATGACAAGCTAAAATGTCCCTGCATTCAGGCGATGCCCGCAGGCTCGCCTGCGAGTCTGCTGCGAAATAAAGTTTGTCGGAAAGTCGAATGATGGATGTTCCTGTACCCAAGCCAGCCGGTGCCGCGGCCAAATCCGCTGAGGAGCCCAGTTTCAGCCCGGGAGGCTACAAGGGGTTGATCGACCGCCAGGACGAGGGTCTGTCGATACTGCGGTTGAACGAATCGCAATCGCCAATCACGGTGATAGGCACTCAAGCCATTGTCGATGCTTTCGACGAGAACTGTTTGGTTCAGGCAGTCAATTCGCGGCTTGCGCCGGGCGTGACCGAGTTGGTCCTCGAATCCCGATGCACATTTCGGCTATGGCGCACCCGTGGGCTGCGTCATGGCGTCGCCAACCCATATTTATCCGGGGCCGGTGGGCGTTGACATCAAGTGCTCCATGAGTCTGTTGCAGACCAATGCGCCAGCCGATGCCATCGCAGATCGGCGTGTGCGGCGAAAGTTAATAAATGCTATTTGTCAACGCATTCCCACCGGCGCAGGCAAGGGGCAGCGAGATGTTGCTAAAGGGCGAAATGTCGATGAACGCTTGGGCGTCGAACTGGTAACCCAAGGTGCCTCCAAGAACGTGCTGCGAAAACTGGGTATACCTGGGGATTGGTCGGCGCGTTGCGAAGACGCCTTTCACCGTGCACCGGATGGTTCCATCGATTCGCTAGCTCATCGGCTAGAGCGACTGATCGACAAGGATCGCCTGCGTCGCTTTGGCGCTCAAATGCGGCAATTGGGTTCTTATGGCGGTGGCAACCATTTTGGTGAATGCGAGCTGGTGTCCGTGTCGGATGCCCCGGACATGCGTCGGGTTGCGGAGCAGTTTGGATTGCTGGATGGCCATGTTGCCTTCTTGTCTCATTGTGGTTCTCGCGGCTTCGGCCACAGCTTGGCCATGCAGCAATTCAAGACTTTCAAGGAAGATTTCCGGAAAGCGGAGCGCGCCTTTCCTGCTGGGGATCCCGAATTGTGTTATGCCGAAATTGGCTCGGTGGCTGCCTTTGAGTACTTGTGCGACATGGCTCTGGGGGCCAATTTTGCGACCGTCAATCACCTGCTCATCAACCAGCTGGTGCTGGAAGCATTCCAACAAGTCTTGCCGGGCACGCAGGGAAAACTAATCTATTTTATTAGTCACAATATCGCTCGTCGGGAAAATGTGGGCGGCAGCGAGCTGTGGGTACACCGCAAGGGAGCGACGCGGGCCATGCCTGCCGGACACGCCGAACTGGAGCGGTCGCCCTTTTTCGAAACGGGGCATCCCATTCTCCTGCCTGGGAACCCGCGCGACGGCTCCGCGGTGATGGTGGCCCTGCCCGGAGCGGTGCGCAGTTGCTATTCGGTAAATCATGGCGCGGGACGCGCCATGTCACGCCGCAATGCAAAGCGACATTTGGTGCAGTCAGAGATCGATCAAGATTTCGATCAGCATGACATTTTGAGCAATTGCCGTTTTTATCCACGAGACGAAGCGCCGGCGGCCTATAAGAATTTTGAAGAAGTTTTGCGAAGCGTTAAAGTCGCGGGTTTGGCTGCTGAGGTAGCACGCTTGAACGCCCGCTTCGTCATCAAGGACGGCTCGGACGCTGACGATTAGCGAGGCTGAACTGGCGCAAGCACGCAAACAGCAGAGCCAGACCATTGGCATCTGGGAAGCGGCCGGCGCTGGGTAATGTGCGGGGTTAAGCAACGTCGCATTGGCGGATTGCGGCCGCACGGCTGGATATCCAGCTGTCAAAAAACAGCCCTAGCCATCGAATTCGCACTTATCCCTCGTCTGACATGTAGTCGCTTGGGCCTTCTTGCCGAGATAGTCCTTAGGTGTCGCTGTTCTCTATTTGCCCTGGAATGCTAGCACCCATTCGCTTCCGCAAGATGGTATCGCGGATGCCCGCTGCTTTGCTACTCTAGAAGATCTGCAAGATTGATGCTGCAAATAAGTTGCTCGCGATTTCGTCTTTTGCTGAAGAGGTCCTGCGCATTGGCAAGTTGCGCCGTGGCAGCGTCGGGCGTGACCTATGCGCTCGCCCAGGAGAATGGGCAAACGCTGAAACCGGAGGCTGCGCAAAAGGAGGCCGCGCAACAGGGTTCGGTTACGATCTTGCTCAAGCTGGCACCCAGCTTTCCAGAGGTCGAAACGCCGGCGAAGGCAATTCCAGAACCTGCCAAGGAGGGTGGACTACCGGCTAGTACTCCGCTGGCGAGCGGGCCCGGGATAGCCTCGCCAGCTCCAGGGCAGGCGGACCCTAGCATGAAAGTATCGGCTAGTCAGCCTCGCCTGAAGACGGCCCCGGTCACACAGCCGCCCTCCGCTGCCTTTCCTTGGGGACTCTCGCCAGATCCGCTCAGTTTGGGACCTGTTGTCTCACGCCGAGCGGGCGGCATTCTAAGAGGCTGGCCGACTGATTCGCCCAAGGCTAGCCAGTCGAACGAGGCACAGCAGGAGCAGACAGCCACACCGGAGCCGCAATCCAGCTTTGATTGGTTACAAACGGGTTCCGAGCTGCAGCTGAGTGGAAGCTCGCCGGTGAAGTCCGATTCGGGGGACGAGATAGCTGCAAACGGCGTGTTGGTATTGAGCCCCGAGCCAGCTCCAGGACCCACGCAAGAGGAAATGCAAGCGGAAACCGCCAAGGCGGAAGGGGACCAGGGCGAATGTCCGGGGGCTCCCAATCGTGGCGTGCCCATTGTCGAGTCACAGGCCGACGATATTCCTTTAGACCAGGATGAGCACCCCTACGATGCGCCAGCAGCCCGCTCGTCCAGCGAGTCGGCAGCAGCCAACCGCGTGATTCGCGATACTTCGCTTGCCGACGAAGAACTGCGTGCCGGCATCAACCGATGTCTGCATTACTTCCTGACGCATCCGGAGAATGTAGCTCAGCGCGGACCTTGGGCATTGATGCACGCTACCCTGCCCTTTGGAGTTGAAGCGGAAGTTCTGGCCGGCAATCGCCGCGTGAATGCAATTGGCTGGATGTGCTACAACGGCCTCTGTGCCAAACAACGCATTTTTCAGCCGACTCGGCAAGGATTTCGTACCAATATCGGTCCGGGAGTACAGGGACACGAAGGTCAGTTCCTGGCCATTCTGGCCCAATCGCGGGTGCAAGCCGACTATCCGATCATGGTTGGCAATCGAAAGTACACGATCCAGGACCTGGTCCGCTATGAAATGGCCTCCTGCCGGGAAAAGTCCGAGTTGACATTTAAGCTCATCGGCTTGTCACAGTACCTCCACCAGGAGCAAAAGTGGCGAGATACGCGGGGACATACGTGGAATCTAGAGAAAATGGTGGCCGAGGAACTGGCTCAGCCAGTAATTGGCGCCGCTTGCGGTGGCACACATCGATTGATGGGGCTCAGTTTTGCACTCTCCCGCCGACATGCTGCTGGCTTGCCCATCGTTGGCCATTGGCAGCGAGCGGAGGTCTTTATTCACGACTACGTTAACTATGCCATGTCGCTGCAGAATCCCGACGGCAGTTTCAGCACCGAGTGGTTTGAGGGCAGAGCCCACGAACTGGATGTCGAGCGGCAGGTGCAAACTACCGGTCATATATTGGAATGGCTGCTGTTTACTCTTCCCGAAGCGGAGCTGCAGTCGCCGAAGATCAAGCAGTCCGTCGAATTCCTGATCGAGAACATAGGTGGTGACCCCAGCAGAAATTGGCCGATTGGACCGCGCGGGCATGCTCTCCGCGCCATGGCACTCTACAACCAACGCGTGTTCGGAGCCGAGTTAGGTCAACTTCGCCAAACCGTCGCCGAGAGCGCCTTGCGCCCAACGCCACGCTAGGGATCGGCGGCAGAATAACTTCGCTCTGTTTGACGCCATCTCTTGTGTTGGCGCGTTGCCCATTATGGGTCTCTCGACTACATTGCATCTTGGTCGATCAAGAACGTCCGGACCCCCATTCTGCACACTTCCCACGCCCACCGGACTTGGGGCTGATCTGTGAATTTGACAAGATTCTCCGATGGCGACGCAGCGATTCACAAAGCAATTCTCAAGCATGCTGGAGACGGCCGGCGTCATGGTGCTCCAATCCGGGGCTGACGCTATGCTTATCCTGTTGGATGGATCAACGGACTGGGAAAAACTGCGACAGGCAATTCCAGCCAGTATCGAACAGGTGATCGTTGCGGCGGACCTCGAGGAGGATTTGGTCGGTGCCGAGGCGGCTGGACTGCTGCCGCTTCCGCTGCACAAGGAAAAGTCCCCGCTGCTGGAACGACTTCAACATGCTTTGCTGGAGGCCGTTGCTGATGGCTATCTGCGCGCCAATGGAGATGTCATTGCGATCTACAGCGCCTTTGAACATCAGAAGATCGACTCGATCAGCCACATCCGACTGGACGATCGCCTAAGGCGTCTGACCTCGCGTGATCTGCAGCGCCTAGAAAGCAGCGTACCACTAAAGAGCCTTAAGACGCTAATCGACCTGGCATCCCAAATCGGCCGCGAGGGGCGCGAGGGAAAGAAGGTCGGGGCCTTGTTCGTCATGGGCGATACGCGTCAAGTGCTGACGCATTGCAAGGACAGTGGCTTTGATCCCATGCGCGGCTACAAAAGGGAAATGCGGAATCTGAGTGATCCGAAAGTCCGAGAGGATATCAAGGAAATTGCCCAAATGGATGGGGCTTTTGTGGTCGGACCAGACGGAGTTGTCGAAAAGAGTCGCCAGATAATCGAGGTCTCTCACGCAAATCTGACGCTGTCTAAAGGCTTGGGTTCCAGGCATTGGGCAGGCGCCGCCATCTCGCAAATCACCAAAGCCATCGGCATCGTCGTTAGCCAATCTACCGGCACGGTCAGGCTGTTCCAAAACGGAGAGACGGTACTTCGCATCGAGCCTTTGGATCACGCTGTCAAATGGCAAGAATTCAATTACGAACCACCCACTCCCGACGTGGAGTCCTGATGGGCTGGACGCTTGCAGTACAAAGTTTAATATCAGTCTTCTGCAGCCAACGCGTCTAGTTCGTCCAAAACAGCCTGCAGCTGCGATGCGGGAATGCCAATCGGCAAGACATGGATCTCGCCGAATACGTCACTCGCATCGTCATGAGACATGCCAGGTTTCCTCGCCACAAAACTGAGGGTGGCATCGGCGGCGAAACTCGGCCTTCCCCGGCGACCGCTGCTGGCATCAACACCAGTGGGCATGTCAATTGCGACCCGATAAGCCTGGCTGGCATTGGCCTCTACAATCCAGTCGTCAAAGGGCGGTCGCGGATTGCCTGTGGCACCCGTCCCCAACATGGCATCGACGATCAACTCCGCGCGGGCCAAATCGTCGCGCAAGCTTGACTGGTAGCTGGCCTGCCACCACAGCAGTCGATCGCCCGCCTTGGACAGAATGTTTGCATTGGCAGCCGCATCTGGCGACAACTTGTCCAAGGGGCCAAGCATGTACACCACGCAGGGCCAACCCAATACCCCCAAGTGTCTGGCGATAGCAGCTCCATCGCCGCCGTTATTTCCGCTACCGCATAACACAACGCTGTGCGGAGCCTGGGGCCGATCTGCAAAGCGGGATTCCAACCAACGCACGCAGTTCAGAGCGGCATTCTCCATCAACACCAGCGAGTGCATCCCGTAGTCGGCGGTTGCCTGATGGTCGATGCGGCGCACCTGCTCGACGCTCAATACACGCCTGCTCAGGCGTTGCCACGCGGTCAATCGCTTGCTGGACATTTGCGCTCCAGATAGAATATGCCTGTCGGTCACACCTTCTCACGCGTCATGGTAGCCCAAAACATGCCTCTATACGAATTCACCTGTTCCAATTGCCATCAAAACGTGGAATTGCTGGTCCGCAGTGGCCAAGAGGACCTGGAATGCCCCGAGTGTGGATCGCGCAAGCTGGAAAAGCAGCTGAGTGTGGCCGCTGCTCCAGCTGTCTCCGGAACCATGAAGTTACCTGTCAGCTCTGCTGCGACTGACGCCACTTGTGGCCGACCGCAGTGTGGTTCTGGCTGCATGTTTTCCTAGGCTGTCCTTTACACCAGCGGCAACAGCCACGCTCCCAGCAGGACTACGGCAAAACCGCTTAGGCCCATCAACGTCAAGGCGACGGTGAATGTCTTGAGAGTCTGGCTGGTATTCATGCCAGTCATGGTGGCTACCTGCCAGAACCCGCTGTCATTCATCCACGGCAGAGGTTTCGATCCACAGCCAATAGCTAGGGCGATATACAGCTTATCGAAAGGCAGTGGACTGCTTTGCAGAATAGGCGCGATGATCGCTGCTGAAGTAATCATGGCCACCGTCGCACTGCCTTGGGCTGCGCGAATCACGGTAGTCAATAAGAAGGCAGTCACCAGGATACCCCATGGAGTGCTGAGTCCTTGGAAGCGTTGGCCGATGGCTTCAGCCAGTCCCAGCTGTTGCAGCGACGCTCCGAAGGCGCCTCCGGCACAAGTCAACAAGACGATGGTGCCCGCATCGGAAATCCCCTTGGCCACCGAGCGGGCAACGACCTCCTGACTCGAGTAGTAGCGTAGTATGCCAATTGCCAGGATGGCGGTTCCGATAAAAATCAAACTTGGATCGTTGAATACAGAGAGGGTCGCGTGCAAGTCTTCAATCCGTGGTCTTAAACGCCACCAAGTCGAGGACTCCAGTTCGAGTCCAGCCGAGAATTCGAGCACTTCCGAGCCACCCAAGGCCAGCATGGGCAAGAAGATAGGCAGGCCAGCCAGCCACAGTGGGATCGGCTTGCGCCCAGCCCTCGCGCTCCCACCGGCACTCGCGCTCGCATCCGATGTTGGCTGGCTGTCGGGTGGACCCTCCAACTGCACCCAGCGATGGCACCAGGTGCCGTATAGAAAACCAATGCTGGCAGCAAAACCACCGACGATCAATCCGCCAATCATCATCTTGCCGATGCTCACCCCAATTTCCGAGGCAACCAACAAGGGACCGGGTGTTGGCGGGACCAGGGAATGCGCCATGGTAGCGCCCACGATGATGGCCATGACCGCCGTCAGATAGAACTGCGGGCGGCGGCGACCGACTGCCTTGGCGAGGGGCAGGAGCAAATAGAAGACATTGTCAAAATAGACCGGGATGCCGAGTACAAATCCGCTGAGCGTCAGGGCTGGGGCGGTGCCCCGGGGGCCAAACAACCCAACCAACGCGGCCACCAATCGCGCTGCGGCTCCGCTCTCTAGCAAGCAAACACCCACCACAGCTGCCATCGTGACCGGAATTCCCAGTTTGCGAAACGTCCGTGCGAACCCATCGGCCAGCTGACCACCGATGCCCTCCCATGCACTTGAATCCAAGCTCTGCAATGCAGCGCGAGGGACCAAGCGGTCTGTCCGCCTGAGCGTGAGCGGCTGGTTTCCGCGCACCGCGTACCACACCAGGCCGCTAGCCGGCAGTCCTTGATTCCGCAGCGTGCTGGCGATTTGCATTGGATCTGCCAGGCTCAACATAATCTGCCGGTGCGGCTCACGCAGCTGCGCGACATCCAGACTCAGGTTGGAATCCGCATTCTCTTCGTCGAGGAGCACATAATTGCCATCATTGGTAAGCGACCTGAGTCCAACGAGGCTACCGCTGAGCGCTTCAATGGGGAGCTGATGGTCACGAACTTCGCGCATCAGCCGGACCTGCTGCGGCGTGGCCGCCAATAAAAACAGACTGCCCAATAACAGCGCAAGCAGCGGATGCAGCTTCAGGATGAGAATGGCAATCAGCACCACGGCAACGCCGATCATCGCAATGGCAAATACACTCATGAATCCGCGTTCCTTCCACCGTTCCGGGAGTTCTCTACGCCTCCCTCACCTGTTAGGGGCAACGGGATAACATACAATTTCAGCTCCGACAGTGTAACCGAAGCGACCCGCACTCGCCCAAGGCAACGGATAAACCCGCAGCTTCCGACGATCCGCGGCGATCATCCCTGTTCACCGGATTCACTCCGCTTTGTCCTACGGAACTCAAGCTATGTCCACTCCCAGCAATTCTGCTCGAGACCCAAGCCGATTGCGCAGTGCGCGATGGTTCAGCCCTGATGACCTGCGGTCCTTTGGCCACCGTTCGCGGCTCAAGGGCATGGGCTTTGGCGACGCGGATTTTCGCGATCGACCGGTGGTTGCCATTCTCAATACCTGGAGTGATTTGAATACCTGCCACTCTCACTTTCGCGAGCGTGCGGAGGACGTCAAGCGTGGCATTTTGCAGGCCGGTGGCTTCCCGGTCGAAGTGCCGGTAATGAGTCTGGGCGAGATGTTGATGAAGCCCACAACCATGCTCTACCGCAATCTCTTGGCCATGGAGGTCGAGGAGGTGCTGCGATGTCATCCCATCGATTCGGCGGTACTGATGGGAGGCTGCGACAAGACTGTGCCTGGCTTGATCATGGGGGCCATGTCAGCCGACCTGCCGTGCATCTTCATGCCCGCTGGTCCCATGCTCAAGCGCGCTGGCAAAACGAGACACTGGGCAGTGGCTCGGATGTGTGGAAGTACTGGGCCGAACGCAGCGCAGGGAATATGTGCGATAGCGACTGGGGAAAGCTGGAGAATTGCTTTGGCCGTTCGGCCGGAACCTGTATGACTATGGGCACTGCCTCGACCATGGCCTGCATCGCAGAGGCAATGGGACTGACTTTGGCCGGAGCTGCATGCGTGCCAGCCGTACTGGCCGAGCATCGGCGTCTGGCCTCCGCCACAGGACGTCGAGCGGTGGAAATGGCTTGGGAGCAGCTCAAACCAAGTCAGATTGTCGACGCCCACGCAATCGATAACGCCATCGTCACTCAGCAGTCCATCGGTGGATCCACCAATGCGATCGTCCACATCATTGCCATGGCCGGCAGGATGAAACTGCCCATCGGCCTGGATCGTTTTGATGAACTGTCAAAGACGACGCCCATGCTGGGTGACCTGCGCCCCAGCGGCCGCTATCTCATGGAAGATTTCTATAACGCCGGTGGTCTGGGCGCGTTGCTCAATCGGTTGAGCGACCTGCTGCATTTAGACTGCCGTACTGTCGGCGGCTGTTCGCTGGGTGAACAAATTGCAGGCCAGGAATCCATTGACGATGAAGTCATTCGCACGCGCGACAATCCCGTTAGCAAGACAGGGGGCACCGCCGTCTTGCGCGGCAATTTGGCTCCCGACGGATGTGTTATCAAGACGGTTGCAGCCGAACCACGCTTGCTGCAGCATCGCGGACCAGCCCTGGTCTTCGAGAATTACCCAGAACTCAAAGCGGCAATTGACGACCCACACTTGCCGGTTACCGCGGATTCGGTGATCGTGCTCAAGAGCGCAGGTCCCTTGGGGGCTCCAGGCTTTCCGGAATGGGGCATGTTGCCAATCCCCAAGAAGCTATTGCGGCAGGGAGTGCGTGACATGTTGCGGATTTCCGATGCGCGGATGAGCGGTACCAGTTACGGCACCTGCGTGCTTCACGTTTCCCCCGAATCCCATTTGGGAGGCCCGCTGGCCTTGATCCGTACTGGTGATGAAGTGGAAATCAATGTTGCCGAGCGTTCCATACACCTGCACGTCAGCGATGAAGAGCTGCGTCTTCGTCGACAGGCTTGGCAGGCCCCAACGCCGAAGTGGGAACGCGGTTACCAACAGCTGTTTGCCAAGCACGTCACCCAGGCTCACCAGGGATGTGATTTCGATTTCTTGACCGGCCAGTCACCAGGTGCAGAACCCGACATCT
This sequence comes from Pirellulaceae bacterium, assembly GCA_963707245.1. GTDB lineage: Bacteria > Planctomycetota > Planctomycetia > Pirellulales > Pirellulaceae > Aureliella. Next base: position 95,433 of record CAVPPY010000026.1, on the reverse strand, counting down.
TTTGACGAGCGGCCGCTCAAGTGACCAGGCATGTCTATTCTGAAGTTCGTTGGACAGCGGCTGTTGGCCTAGTCAGTTGTGTTCGTAGTTGCTCAGATAGCTGTGCAGCTTCTGCAGGGACACGCGTTCTATCTGCCGCACGCGTTCGCGGGACACTTCCAGGATCCGCCCTACTTCTGCCAAATTGTGTTCGGCATTCGTTCCCAAGCCAAAGCGGAGTTGCATGACTGATTTTTCGCGATCCGAGAGCACACCGAAGGCGTTTGCCAAGATGGCCTGCCGCTCTTGGTTCTGCAGTCCTTCATCTATGTCAACCGATTCGGATTCGATGAACTCAGAGGGAGTCGAATCCCCACGCGAGGTCATTGGGCGATCGAGGGACAGGATATCTCGAGTCGCATAAAACGTTCGCCGAAAATCCTCTTTTCGCGACTCGTTGGCAAAATCAACCTGTAGATCCTCAAATCCAATATTCCGTGGATCTTGATCCAGCTCGTCCGCCGAATGCTCGACGACCGCCCGAATCCGATTGGCCGCCGACTCGCCAATCCGTATCACACGCGACTTTTCCTGTATGGCCGTCCGCACGCGCTGACGAATCCACCACACCGCATAAGTGGAAAATTTAAAGCCACGGTCGGGCTCAAACTTTTCTGCGGCCCGCAACAGGCCTTCACTGCCTTCTTGGATCAAATCTAACAGCGGGATGCCAGAATGTCGGTACTTTTTGGCAACGGACACAGCCAAACGTAGATTGGCGGCCACCATTTTATTGCGGTAATGTTCGTAGCGTCGCTTCGCCTGTTGGACAGCTAGGGCCGGCGTAGGCTGTTGGCTGTACAGGATAGACGCAATGCTCGAGGTGTTTAGCCCAGTTTCGTCGATCAAGGCATGCAGTCTGGCCAAGTGGCTATTGGGTATTTCAGCCTCGGGGGATATATCTCCCAACTGTCCAAGGATGCCTTCCATGGTTGCGACGTGCAGGCCCACAATCCTCAACAATCGCTGCTTGGCCCGCACATCTGAAAGTGAAATGCTCAATACGCGGTCCATGCGAACGCGATTCGCTAAAACATCCCGCAACAAATCGACACTAGCGGCAACGACGAAGCGCTGTCGCAGCATCTCCCGCCGCAGACGCCGCTTGGCAACGCGTATGCGCCTAGCTAGCCAAACTTCTTCAGGCAGTTTGAGCATCGGGATGCGGCCTATGGCACGCAACATTTCCTTGGTGATATCGACCTGCATACTGCCGCTTTCGTCCGCAGACGAATGAGGATCATGAGCGATATCGGGATGTCTGATTTGAATCATGAGCTTTCCATTTCGCCATTCAAGAAGCCGTCATTCGGGTTCGAACCCAATTTAATACGTTGAAAAACATGAGCACGGTTCGTGCCAAAACATGAATTTGCAACGAGTCGACCTGGAAAATGCATCGACGGTAGAAATTGAAGAGCTTCAATTACTCACCTTGAGCGGCAGGCTCCCCCAGTCGCTCATGCCGTTGCGCGCACATGCTGAGCTATAGCAAAGACGCTGAAACACTGAGGAATGTTCCCTCTTCAGCCCTGCTGACCGCAATTCCAAGCTGAAAAATAACAAGGCGCTTCAACCCGTTTCGCTGTCGCCTGGCAACCTAACGGGGTTCACTCGCGCGGCGAGGTACCACGGTACAGAGGGGCATTTTGCCCCATGCTCGGGGCATTGTGCCGTCCAGTTCATTGGTCAGCCTGTATGTGGGCCGATCAGCCTGGGGAGGAGTAGGAAGCCAGTCAAACATCAAGACTTGATTCGAGCTAATGCACTGTAATCTGATCAAGCACAGGACAAAATCTGATCAGGCGCAGGACAATATCGATTTTCTGCCAAGCCGCAAGAATGGCAGAGGCCGCGATGGTATCATGGCGACAGCAGGCCACGTGTTCCATTGCCTCCATAACCATTGAGATTCCATCCATGTCGATCGCGCGATCCCTCTTGCTACTGCTGTCCGCCGTCGCCCTATTATTTCCCCAACGGTTTGTCCGCGCCCAACCGCCGACGGCTCCCAATATCATTTTCATTATGGCTGATGACCTGGGCTATGCTGACTTGGGATGCTATGGCCAGAAGATCATTCAAACGCCACGGCTGGATCAGATGGCCGCGCAAGGCATGCGTTTCACACAGTTCTACGCGGGCTGCTGTGTATGCGCACCCAGTCGCAGCGTATTGATGACCGGGCAACACACCGGGCATACATGGGTCCGCGGCAACGCCGGCGGCGATACGCTGATTCAGTCATTGCGCGACGAGGATGTTACCGTGGCCGAAATGTTGAAGGAATCCGGCTATGCGACTGGACTGATTGGCAAATGGGGCTTGGGTGAAGTCGACCAGCCAGGCTTTCCCCTGCGGCAGGGTTTTGACTATTTCTACGGTTACTTGAGTCAGGTTCACGCGCACAATTACTACCCTGAATTCCTGTATCGCAACGACCAAGAGGTGAAACTGCGAAACCAGGTGCGTTTACCAGAGGGTAAGTCAGCAGGTTTTCTGGGAGGCTCTGCCACCAAGCGAGTCGACTATTCCCACGATCTCTTCGCCGAAGAAGCACTGGAGTTTGTGCGGCGGAATGCGGAGCAACCTTTCTTCCTATATTTGGCCCTTACCATCCCGCATGCCAACAATGAAGCCACACGCATGGTGGGCGATGGTGCTGAAGTCCCGACCTATGGCATCTACGCCAACCAGGACTGGCCAAATCCTGACAAGGGACAGGCAGCCATGATCACCCGAATGGATGCCGACGTGGGCAGATTGTTTGACCTGTTACGCAGTCTGCAGATCGATGAGAATACCATCGTCTTTTTTACCAGTGACAATGGGCCGCACGACGAGTCCAATCACAATCTGGAGCGTTTCGATCCCAATGGTCCGCTGACTGGCATCAAACGTTCCTTGACCGAGGGCGGTGTGCGCGTGCCATTCCTCGTTCGCTGGCCGGGACATATTGCCCCCGGGGAAACCTCCGATCACGTGTGCTATGCCGCCGATATCATGCCCACCCTGCAGCAGTTGAGCCAATCAAAGCTGTCCCTTCCTGTCGATGGAATCAGTATCCTGCCCACATTGCTGGGGACTGGCAAACAAGCCGAACACCCCTATCTTTATTGGGAATTCTACGAGCAGGGTTCGCGGCAATCGGTGCGTTTTGGAGATTGGGTGGCCATTCGCGAGCCCATGCTTTCCGGCCCAGTACAGTTGTTCAACGTGGTGAATGACGTGAGCGAGTCCATGGATATGGCCGATTCCTTGCCAGACCTGGTCGAAAAGGCCATGGCCTTTATGGACGAAGCCCATGTTCCGCATCGCGAATTGGGAACCGAGAGGCCAAGCACAAAAACGGTAGCTTTTCGCCGATTGAGTTGCCGAGTGTAACTTTCCTCTGCACGGAGCAGACTCTGTCGCCAGGACTCTAGCTGTTCGGGAACCGGTTGTGCACTACACTAGCTCCGACTATTCACACAGAAACTTCCTTTTAAACTCGAAGCGCTTGTAAATTTGATTCGCACCTGTGAGCTTCGAAAAGAATTTAAGTGGGCTGGAGCGACAGTTCATGCGCTCAATGGGCTCTCGTTTGAAGTCCGCGCAGGTGAGGTCTTTGGACTGCTTGGTCCCAATGGGGCGGGGAAGACGACCACTCTGCGGATCGTCATGGGGCTCCTCAAGCCGGATGCAGGTTTCGCCGAGGTGAATGGGGTACGCACCGGTCCCGACTCGGCGGAGGTCCGCTCGCAAATCGGTATGGTGTCCACCAACGATGGCGTCTACCCCTGGCTGAGTGTTCGCGAGATGCTGTTATATTTTGCGGACCTCTACTGCGTGCCCTTAGCAACCGCTCGACAGCGACTGCAAACGCTTTCGGATCGACTTGAACTAAATCGTTTCTTAGATCAACGCTGCTCGACGCTGAGTACGGGTCAGCGGCAGCGGGTGATCTTGGCTCGGGGACTAATGCATGACCCTCCAGTGATGTTGCTGGATGAGCCCACCCGTGGGCTGGATGTCGTTGGCAGCCAAACCGTTTTTGAGTTTATTGCGCACCTTAAACAATTGGGCAAGGCTGTGCTGCTGTCCACGCACAGGCTCGATGAAGCCGAGCGGGTGTGTGATCGCTTTGGTTTGCTGCACCGCGGCAATCTGATGTACACCGGCACTCTGAGTGAAATACAAGCGGCCACGGGACAGCAGCATTTGACGGATATGTTCTTGACCATGATGCGTGGCAGCGAGGTTCACAATCGCCCTGATGGCAATCTGGAGGAATCGTGCTCACCAGCATAACTCCAGCTCGCATGCTGCGACTGTGTCTCAAAGAGTTGCGAGAATCGCTTCGAGACCGGCGGACCATCACCACCTTGATTCTCATGCCTCTGCTGGTCTATCCCCTGCTCAGTCTGGTGCTCAATCGCATCCTGCTGACGACCAATCCCAGCAGCAGTCCACAGGCCGTGCGCATCGGGATCAGCGATTCCATCAGCAGTCAGCGGCTGCCCCAAGTTTTGCTGGAGGGCTTCGATCTGCTGCAGGACTGGAGTGCTGCTCCCATTCTGTTCGAGCCAGCCAAGTCGGATGATGCATCCAAAACGCAGTTGGAAAGCCTGACTGAGGCTCAAGCTAAGCCAAAGCCCATTCTGCTCGATGTCCCTGGCAGCGGTCGCGACGAGCTGCGCGAGCAGGCGGTTGATTTGATGATCGTCAGCCGGGGGAACTTGTCGAACGACCAAGCTGCCATTGCGGATGATGGTCAGAGCCTATCAACCGCGGATACTGCGGCGGAGGGCCAGGTTGAGAGCGGCTGGCCTACATCCGCCATGGGCAGTTACCAAGTGGACTACCGTCAAGGAGACCCACGTAGTGAGCGGGCGCTGCAATTGCTCGAACGCATTGCGACCGCCATCAATGTCCATGCCCACGACCCGCCCGGCTCGCGTCCGCAGGTGCCTCTCCAACTCCGCGTCACGCCCATCGCCATGAAGACCAGTTATTTGGAATTACTGGCTACCATGGTTCCCTTGGTATTGGTACTGATGACGATGGCTGGTGCCGTTTATCCAGCGATTGACTTGACCGCGGGTGAGCGCGAGCGGGGAACCATGGAGTCATTGATCGTTTCGCCCACGCCCAGCTGGCTGATTCTCCTGGCCAAGTACTCGGCGGTTGTCACGGTCGCGCTGCTAACTGCCCTGGCGAATCTGGGCGCCATGACCGTTACGCTGTGGGTCAGTGGCATTGGCAAAATGGTTTTTGGCGAGAACACATTAACGCTTGGCACATTGGGTACCGTCCTGCTACTGCTGGTTTTGTTCACCATGTTCTTCGCGGCCCTGTTGCTGGCTGTGACCAGCTTTGCCAAGAGCTTCAAGGAGGCGCAGGCGTATCTGATTCCGCTCATGCTGTTGGCTTTGACCCCCGGCGTGATGAGTCTGCTGCCCGGCATTCGCTTCACCACGCTGCTGGCTACGGTGCCACTGGTGAATATCGTCTTGCTGGCGCGAGAGGTCCTGAGCGGCACGGCGGAATGGAACACGGCCTTGGTAGCTGTGATGTGCAATACGATCTACGCTTTGGCGGCCTTGGTCATTGCCAGCCGCTTGTTCGGATCTGATGCATCCATGCAAGGCAGCAAGGGCAGCTGGCGCGATTTGATGTCGCGACCAACCGAGAAGCAGGCTTTTCCGAGCATCGACCAAATGGCGATCACCATGGCAGCCATGTTTCCGTTGTATTTCATCGCCTCGAGTACATTGCCGAACTTGCCCGCGGCCCTGGGGTTCTCCGAATCACTTAGCACCAATCTGTGGTTTTCAGCCGGTGTTTCCGTGCTGCTCATTCTAGGCACGCCCTTATTGGCCGCATGGTTTCGCAATCTGTGTTTTGCAACCACTTTTCGCCTACACAATCCAAGTGGCTCGTCTTGGCTCCTGCTGCTCCCCGCCATGCTGCTGATCGCCGGTAGCTCCTGGATGTTTGCCCATGAAATATTCATGATTGGGCAGCAACTGTTTGGCACAATTCAACTGGAACAATTTGAACGCGTGGCCGAATTTCAGCAGAGGCTAAAACAGGTGCCCTGGTGGATCGTGGTGTGCGCACTGGCGATTACGCCCGCGGTGTGCGAGGAGGTCTTGTTTCGCGGATTCGTATTGGGATCCTTCAGCCGCCTTTCGACCCACTGGGCGATTGTCTTGTCAGCCATCCTCTTTGGCCTGATGCATGTGCTGACATCGAATGTGTTGGCCATCGAAAGGTTCCTGCCAACGACCTTTATGGGGCTGATTCTGGGGTGGGTCGCCATTCGCTCGGGCTCATTGTGGCCCGGTATGCTACTGCATGCTCTGCATAATGGACTGCTGTTGAGCATGTCTCACTTCCAGGATCAGCTGAAAGCATGGAACATATTGGTTGTGGAAGACGAACACTTGCCGATAATCTGGCTATGTTGTGGTGCGCTGGCTCTGCTAACCGGCTTGGGCCTGGTATGGATGGGCGGCCGCGCAGCTCGCGAGCTGCCTGAATCTTGATTCACAAAATCTTAGCCATCGACAAGGATCATGAAATGCTACATATCCAATGGTTGTGCTTGCTTGGCCTGGTCGGCCTAAGCTCGCTAATTGAAGACGCCAATGCTCAACATCCAGCTGATGCCTGGATCAATGAGCATCTACCGGATTTAATCGAGGTTTATCGCCATCTTCACCAGCACCCAGAGGTGTCCTTCATGGAGCAGGACACGGCCGAATATGTTGCCCAGGCTTGGCGGGCGGCCGGCTTCGAGGTCACGACCAAGGTGGGTGGGCATGGTGTTGTGGCCCTGCTGAAGAATGGACAAGGCCCCACGGTCATGCTCCGCACAGACCTGGATGCTCTGCCTGTGACCGAAGCCACAGGTTTGCCCTTCGCCTCGCAGGTGCAGATTGTCAGCGATGCTGGAACGAATTCGGGAGTCATGCACGCTTGCGGGCACGATGTGCACATGACGAATCTCATCGGCGTCGGACAATACATGAGTGCTCATCGCGAGGCCTGGAGCGGGACGCTGATGTTGATTGCCCAGCCCGCTGAAGAGCGCGGGGCCGGAGCCAAGGCCATGCTGGATGACGGACTGTTCGAACGCTTTCCCAAACCCAATTACGCGTTAGCCCTGCATTGCGAAAGCGCGACGCCCACAGGCAAAGTAGCCCTCAGTCCCGGCTATTCGCTGGCCAATGTGGATTCTGTGGATATCATCGTCAAAGGCAAAGGTGGCCATGGCGCCGCCCCAGAAACTACGGTCGATCCGATCGTGCAAGCCGCCGAGCTGGTCGTGGCCTTGCAGTCCATCGTTTCTCGCGAAATTGCACCCGCCGAGCCTGCCGTGATTACCGTGGGCGCAATCCACGGTGGCACCAAGCACAACATCATCGGCGATAATTGCCACCTGCAGTTGACCGTCCGCAGTTATTCACCGGAAGTCCGCAAGCAACTGCTGTCGGCCATCAGACGCAAGGCGTTGGCGGTGGCACAAAGTCACCGAGCAGCCGAACCTGAGGTCACGTTTTCAGAGGGTACGCCGGCATTGGAGAATGACGCCGAATTGAGTTCGCGAGTGATCAATAGCTTTCGCGCAGCGATGGGTGATGAGCACGTTCTACCCATGGAGCCAGTCATGGGCGGTGAAGATTTCAGTCAGTATGGGCTGGCAGGTGTGCCAATTGTCATGTATCGACTGGGCGTAGTCTCGCAGCGCAGGCTCGATCGCATCCGTCAGTTCGAGCAATCCCCACCCTCGTTGCACTCGCCGACGTTTTATCCGGATATCGACGAAGCCCTGCCCGTCGCGCTCAAATCCATGATTGCCGCCACCCTCGACCTCATGCGCCCCTAATCCAGTGTGTAGTTGCTTCCCGAATGCATGGGGACTAGCTGAGCGCCCGCCGTAGCGCCTTGCAGAATTGATCGGCAATGGCGGTTGAACTCGAATGCGTGGCTAGACATACGGCAGCACCAGCTGGGCCGGCTACCACTCCACCAATGCCAGCGGCCACCACACTGCCGCTGAGGCGCGCCAGGCGTTTGGCTCGATCGGCATCCAATCCCTGCTGACAGCTGACGGCTAATGCGGCAACTTCAACGCCATCTGCCAGAAACATGGCGGGATGCAGCTTGGTGATGCCGCGGGCCACCAGGCGGCTACCGACGCGACTCGAAACTGCCCAAAAGGCTTTGGTGGCCATCGAGGCCACGGCTGAAACAGTAGCCTGCGCCATTTCGATCTGGTGGCTGTGCGACTTGCCAATAGCACACAGCGAGGCAAAGTGCTCACAATTACCTCCGAGCAGACTGTAACCCGTTCTGCCCAAACTTGCTTCCGCCCGTAGGGCGACTTGCTCCAGTGGCAGTCCGTCAGCATGGCGACGAACCTCGGGCGTCCGGCCGGCACAGAATTCTTCCCGCGTAGTGCGACGAACCGAAAAACGATCCGTCGAATCGTTCAGTGCAATTCGTGCTCCGCTGATGGGAGCGAGGTGTATAACCGTCCCATCACCCATGTCGATGCCATGATGCTGGAAAGGAATACCATGCACCAGACCATCTACAAAAATATGTTCGCCTCGAGCCATTGCATCTCCACTCATTAAAAACCACGCCAAGCCGCCACCAAGAATTCTCTGGGCAAATTGGGCTTTTGACTCACTGTCCAAAGGGCAACCCATGGCCCGGAACGGCAGTCGCTTTCGTGCCAACTAGCATAGCAAATGTAATGCCCATACACTATTTTCGAGGCAAACCGCCGATTATTGGTTCGCAATGGCTTTCGTCGAGCAAGAAATGCTGCCCGGATAACCGGCAAGACAGGGTTCCACAGAAAACAGAGCCTGTCCAGGAACCACGATTGCAGAGACTAAGATGCCAAAAAAGTCCAGTTCCAAAACATCATCCAAGCGACCCCCCGTACGGTATTGGTTGGTGAAGAGTGAGCCCGATGTTTTCAGCATTGATGATTTGGCTAAAGCTAAAAAGCAAACCACTTGCTGGGATGGGGTGCGAAATTATCAAGCCAGGAACACGCTGCGCGATGAGATGCAGGTGGGAGACCAAGTGCTGTTTTATCACAGCAGTACCCAACCACCGGGTATTGCAGGAATTGCGGAGATCGTTCGCGCGGGCTATCCGGACCACACCGCCTGGGATCCCGAAAATGAGCACTTTGATCCCAAAAGCGATCCTAAGCAGCCAACGTGGATGATGGTGGATATTCGGCTGGTGAGAAAGTTTTCGCGGGAATTGCCCCTCTCCGAACTTCGCCAAATGCCAGCTTTGGCAGATATGGTCCTTTTGCGGCGTGGCTCGCGCCTGAGTGTCCAGCCGGTAAGCGCCGCTGAATTCCAGGCAATTCTTGACGCCAGTGGCACACGCGTTTAGAAGTCGCGCATTTTTATAACCTGACGCGTGAGAGAGGCAGTCTTGCATTCGAAACCGTCCTCGCTGACGCTTCCGGTTATGAAGAACGTGGGCAAATGCTCAAGTGTGCAACTTCAAAACTCCGACGCGTAGCTACCGTCGCCAGACGGTGAGAGTGTTTCCATGCTCTGGCGCGCGTAGCTACCGTCGCCAGACGGTGGGAGTGTTTCCACGCTCTGGCGAGCGTAGCTACCGTCGCCAGACGGTGGGAGTGTTTCCACGCTCTGGCGAGCGTAGCTACCGTCGCCAGACGGTGGGAGTGTTTCCATGCTCTGGCGAGCGTAGCTACCGTCGCCAGACGGTGGGAGTGTTTCCACGCTCTGGCGAGCGTAGCTACCGTCGCCAGACGGTGGGAGTGTTTCCACGCTCTGGCGAGCGTAGCTACCGTCGCCAGACGGTGGGAGTGTTTCCACGCTCTGGCGAGCGTAGCTCCCTTCGCCAGACGGTGGGAGTGTTTCCATGCTCTGGTGAGCGTAGCTACCGTCGCCAGACGGTGGGAGTGTTTCCACGCTCTGGCGAGCGTAGCTACCGTCGCCAGACGGTGGGAGTGTTTCCACGCTCTGGCGAGCGTAGCTACCGTCGCCAGACGGTGGGAGTGTTTCCACGCTCTGGCGAGCGTAGCTCCCTTCGCCAGACGGTGAGAGTGTTTCCACGCTCTGGCGTGCTGTCGCCAGACGGTGGAGTGTTTCCACGTGCGCGTAGCTACCGTCGCCAGACGGTGAGAGTGTTTCCACGCTCTGGCGAGCGTAGCTACCGTCGCCAGACGGTGAGAGTGTTTCCACGCTCTGGCGAGCGTAGCTCCCTTCGCCAGACGGTGAGAGTGTTTCCTCTGGCGAGCGTAGCTACCGTCGCCAGACGGTGGGAGTGTTTCCACGCTCTGGCGAGCGTAGCTCCCTTCGCCAGACGGTGAGAGTGTTTCCTCTGGCGAGCGTAGCTACCGTCGCCAGACGGTGGGAGTGTTTCCATGCTCTGGCGCGCGTAGCTACCGTCGCCAGACGGTGGGAATGTTTCCCATGCTCTGGCGCGCGTAGCTACCGGATTCTCCCAAGAAAAGCATCTCGCCGCGCCCAATCCCAACCCACACGGTACGAGGGGTTCCCATTTGGCTTTCCTAGCTCACGCTTCGGGTTATGAAAAACTCTGAGAAAATGCTCAAGTGTGCAACTTCAAAACGCGTTTGCGATGCGAATGGCATCCTCGAACTGCGATTCGCCGCGTAGGCTGGCCAAGTCGGAATGGGATAGTAGGGTCATCGGATCGCGATAACCCTTGTCGACGGCCTCGGAGATTGAATCTAGTGCGTTCTCGCGAAAACGCTCCGCTTCCGGGCTCGCGGGCTGGCCATCCACTTGGGAACGCTGAGCGCAGATGGCATAAATTCCCGCCAGGCGGACGAGGGTTCCGGGTGCAGGGAATAACTCCTTCCGCAGCGCATCGGTCTGAGCGGCGGCTGCCAGAAAATCGCCGCACCGCGCCTGAGACAGCAGCATCTGGATAGTCTTCATGCGATTATTGGGATCGGCTGCCGATACTTTGCTCCGCAACTCGAGACTGCGTTCAAATGCTTCGCGGGCTGCGTCTGACCTATCTAACTCAAGTTGTGCCGTCGCCAGTCGGTAAAAGGAATTGGCCAAATCCTCCAGCATTTCCGAGTTCTCTGGGTCTTGCTGGAATAACTCTAGCCGAATGGCGTGTGCAGCTTCGAAAAACCGATAGGCCTCGGACGCTTCGCCAGACTGTAGGGCAATATCTCCCAGCATCCATTTGCTCCCCGCCAGGTCCTGCCGAGCCTTGATGCTCTCTGGTTCGGCGTCGAGTAGTTCTTGTCGGAAATTGGCTGCGAGATTCGCATATTCTCCAGCCGCTTGCAGGTTACCGCTGCGCAGCATGGAATCGGCGTACAGATTCCATGCTCCAGCCATTGCCTGTTGAGGGACCTTATGATCGGGCAATTCAGCCAACAGTAATTCGCTTTGCTCCATGGCCTGCTTCGTAAAATCGGCGGCCGTCCGCGGTTGGCCAGCCAATTCGATCAACAATAGCCCAATGCGTCCATAAGAATTGGCGATCGATGCCCGAATCATGAACGGTTTTAACTTGGGTGATTGAACGGTATCCAAAAGTTTGAGGCGATAGTTGAGCGCAGCCTCGTAATGGGCGCGAGCGACCTGTACATCTTCCAATTGTTTGCGGCTTACATCGCCTAAACCGTCATGCGTCAAGGCCGCATTCCACTCAGCCAGATCACCCTCGGGCGCCTGAAACAGTTGCTCAAAAATTGCCAGGGCTTTGCGATACTGCTCGCGAGCTTCGTCCGCTTTGCCGGCTCGGAGCAAGATGTCTCCCATCCGCTGGTGAGCGGCGCCAATCGTGCGGTCGAGCATGCTGGTATCGGCGGTGCGGGAGACGTTTTCCAGTCCGTCCATGGCGAGTTTCAAGACGGACTGACGCAGATCGCCTAGCTCGGCCCGATCGCGGAGCTTTTCTTCAACCTGGGTTACCACATCGCTCATCGTGTTGAGGGCCAGTTGCCGCTGGGTATCGGCTACCTCTCGGGCCGCCTCCGCCTCGCCCTGGGCGGTCAGAGCCTGCGATTCGGCAACCTGAGCAGCTTTCTCATTCCGCTCTGCGTCCGCCCGGGCCTCGTCAGCCTGTCTGCGCTGTTGATCTATGAGGATGGCCGCCGTTGGTCCACCAATCATCAAGGCGGTAGCCAGAAGCAGTGCCGCCGACGACAGCACGGCAACTCGAGGATTGCGGCGACACCAGCGCCAAACGCGTTCGGCAACTCCCACCGGCCGAGCCAAAATCGGCTCACCGACCCGAAAGCGGCGCAAATCTTCCGCCAATTCAGCGGCCGTCGCATAACGCTTTTCTGGCTCCTTTTGCAGGCACTTTAGACAGATGATCTCGATGTCGCGCGGCAACTTGGGCTGCATCCGCGACGGCGGCAGCGGTTCGTTGCGGATGACCATCATCACCGTGTCCAAGGCCGACGGCCCCATAAATGGCGGACGACCCGTCAGCATGGTGTAGAGAATGGAACCGAGTGCATAGGTATCTGCCGCAGGACCGATCTTGCTCTCGCCACGAGCTTGCTCGGGAGCCATGAAGCTGGGCGTTCCCATGATCGTGCCGGTTCGCGTCTGACCAGAGTCTGCCTCCAAACGCTTCACCAAACCAAAGTCCGTGACCTTGGGAGTGCCTTCACTTGTCAGCAATATATTGGCGGGCTTCAAATCGCGATGCACGATTCCTTGTTCGTGCGCGTAGTGCATGGCCTTGGACAGTTGCTCGACAATTTCCGCCGCATGCACCGGCATCTGCGGCTGGCCATCGATCGAATCATCCAGGGCGAGTCCATCGATGAACTCGAGCGCGAAGAATGGCAGACCGTCGCGTTCCCCCACGTCATAGATTTGAACAATGTTCGGATGCTGCAGCTGTGCCACCGCTTCGGCCTCGGCGCGAAATCGCTCCAACTGTTCGCGACCCGCGTGACCTCCCGCCAAGATCATCTTGAGAGCTACCGTTCTCATCAGGCCACGTTGCCGCGCCTTGTAGACGACGCCCATGCCACCACGGCCAAGTTCTCCCAAGATCTGATAGCCATCGACCGTCGGCAAATTGCCACGCGGCACCTGCTCGTCACTCGGACCAGCTGGATCCCAAGTGAATTGGAAATCGCGCGGCGAGACTGCGGAGCCCTCCGAAGGGGCCAGCGTGGCCTGCAGGCCATCACCCAAACCCATGGCCGGCAGGTCCACCGTCAAATCCGCGTTCGAATCATCCTGCGACGGCGATTGCAATTCGAGTGTTAACTGAGGATCCTCGATGGAATCGTCATGGACAGCAGACTGCGTGGTTACGCCAGAATGAATAAAAGTCGTGTCGGCTCGGCGCGTCGATGTCTTTTCGCTATCGGAACCCTGTGACAACTGTTCAAGGGCCACGCGCAAGGTGGTTTGTTGGTTGTGTGCTACACGTTCCACAAAGGGCGCAATAGGTGGCAATTCCCCAGCGGACGTCTTGCAAGCCTTCAGGAATTCCACGGCCACAAGACGCGACTCCGCATCAAGCGCGTTGAGTATAATGTCTTCCTGATAGGCTTTAGGCTTCGCCATTTCTAGACTTTAAACATCGACAGGGAAATCGCAAGGACGGCTCACCCAAGCAGTGAGTCGGCACTACGCGGCAATCCGACCATCCATCGGCTTAGCGATGTCACGTTAGTCGGCAGCAATCAGCGTCTTACACTGCACACGGAACTATTGACACGTTGCCCAAAAGTGAAAATGGACGAACCGCCGGCAATATTGCAGTGCTGAACACGGATTATATAACACTTGTGGTGCCAGATAAACCGTGAACTTGGTTAATCTCTTACGACTTTCATCATGGTTTAAAGGTGCACACAACTCGGGCCCCGTGCCCTTCGACCCCCCTGCCCTTCGACCCCCCTGCCCTTCGACCCCCCTGCCCTTCGACCCGCTGCCTCTCGGGCTATGGGAAAGCCATTTTCTTCAAGGTGAACCTTGAAATGGAGTGCTTTCTTCAAACGGACTTCCCTGCTTTACCTGTCTTCCCCGCGTTTTGTTAGGCCAGCGATCAGGAATTGCGCCGTTTGGGATGGATGCTCCACTGCGAAGTATCGATTTCTAACAAGTCTTCGATGTCAGCAAATAATTGGTCCCGCAGCTTGCGATTGGCGATCGGCAGACCGGCCGACTCAAAAGGCAATTGGGAAACGACCGACCGAACGCGTTCGGCAGCAAGACGCAAGGGCAGGTCTGTGTGGTGCACATGACTCGCCAGCGAGTGCTCGGCCCGATGGTCAGGCTCCTCCGCCTTGATCGCGGTCGTCGGCGGCGCGGCCATTTCCGTGCGAGGCATCAAGAGTTCGGCCATGAACTCAAACTCGTCGTCCTCGTGCCCATACCCCAGAACGTGTCCGAGTTCGTGCATGACCGCAGTTAGCAAATCCATGCGACCATTGTGGGTCACAATCCCGCTGTGGGCATCGATATACCAACCCAGGCCGGCGCCGTCGGCGTCCATCGTCACCAACAGGCCGGAGGCCAAGCCAAGTATCCCCTCGGGCAGCTCGCCCACCTGGACCTCCGCAAGGCTCAAGCGATGGATTTCAGAAGCATTCAAGGGAGTTGAAATCCAACTCTCCATCGCTTGCTGAACGACCACATCCAGTTCGGCTTGCGTCAGCTTGCGAACGGGGCTCCATGGAGCTGGCCCTGGACTGACTCCGGCCGTCAACGCTCCATCCTGCGGTGGCGAAATAACGATGACGCCATTTCCCAGACTGGTCTGTGCGTAGTCAAAAGAGTTGATGATACCATTTAAATCGACATCAGCCTGCCGCCTATACTTGGCCTGACCAATTTTGGATTTTATTCGTCCACGGACAGCCAACGCGTCTGCGGAATTGATACTGCGACTGTTGTCGACATCACCGGCCAAGTAAACATTGATACGGAAGGAACCTGTCGAGTCCCCTTGTCCACCGATATTGATGCTCAACATTCCCTTGCCTACACGCGCCAGCAGTAGACTGCCATCGTAGGCCGTCAGGTTTGCGTTTTGCAAGACAGTTCCAAGCGCACTAGCGCCGTTTAGAACCACAACCGCAGGGTCGAACTGACTTTCATTGGTTGGTTCGACATGGAATCCCAAGATTGCGTACCCGCGTGGCAAGGTATAGGACGAGGTGTCCAACAGGAATTCCAGCTGCTGACCAGCCTCCGAGATGCTTCCGCTGCACTCCGCGAAAACGTGGGTAACGCTACCAGAGGGCGGTGTGCACATCAGCGGCTGCGGCGCTGCGGCGACGCTCACTTCAAAACTCTTGCTCGTCTGGCCAACTCCGTCACTCAGCACAACCGTGACTTGATAGTCCCCGGCTTGGGTATAGGTGTGGCTGGCATCGAAAGACCCCCGGGTAAGTGCATTGGGGCCGCCTGGCTGGTCAATGCTCGCACTGCCGCTGCTGGTACCGCCATCGCCCCACTGAATCGTAAAGCTATAGGTCTCGCTGCCAAACGCAGGGTCGGTGAACAGTCCCACATCGGTCAGCTGCAAGGGGCGTCCGACCTCAGCCGTTTGCTCGCCAACGACCACCAAGGATGGAGACTGATTGGTGGTTCGTATGACGAAAGAATCGCTGCCCACGGTTCCGTCATCATTGGCGATCTCCACCACGACCGTATAAGTGCCGTTTTCGCCGTAGTAGTGATCCAATACGAAAGACTTGGACAGCTTGTCCAATGGCAGGCTTTGCGTACCCGAGCCATCGCCATAATTGACAGTCGCTGTCCAATCATTGCCGCTGGAATCCTGAAACACGCCAGTCCTCAGCAATCGACCACCTTCATAAAATGGGGCTGTTGAATTCAGTCCCAAGTCGCTGCCTGCATCGACAGGCAGTTGCGAACCATCGCCATCTCCAGCGGGACCGTAGTCCAACAGATCGTTGCCAGCATCTCCTTTGAGAATATCGAAACCCAATCCCCCGAACAGCTGGTCATCGCCACCTCTGCCAAATAGCTGATCCCCCGCATCCTGACCGTTATACGCTTCGAAGCGATAGATAAACGTCTCGTATGCACCGGTGTCGCCTACGCAAGCCTGGCTGCCTTCGCGACTGCCTCCTGGTCCGCAGAGTTGATCGTAGTCCGCGCGTCCAGCCAGCGTAAAGGCTGCAACTTCGACTATATATAGTCCGTCAGCCGGCAGGTAAAAATCAATAATGCTTGGATCCGGCGGCTCAAACTTGTCATCATTAAAGGCCACCTGGTCGTTTTGATAGTAGCTCAGCAGTTGGCCTGTCGAGTCGTAAACGCGAATGACTGGGTCAATGTTGTTGTCATTCAGACGCGTCAACGCAAACGACATGACTTCGATGTTGATCAAGTCGCCGGCACGGCCCTCGAAAGAATAAAAATCGCGCTCGCCAACCTGCCCTAGCTCTCCAACAATATCGACGGCCGCTACCGCAAAATCCAAGTTCGCGTGTACGCCGGCTTGCAGCGTATTGGGGACGTCGAGTCCAGGCAGCTCACCCAAGACCTGCACCGAGCGGGCCGAGCCATCAATGAATACTTCTTCACGTGCGGCTGCCTGGTCTTCATCGACCACCTCCCCACGCTGATTAAAAGCCAACTTAATTGCCGAACGCTCACTGAAGTACAAGCCATAGAGATCGCTAAATCGATCCGTGCCTACCGAAGCGGGTGAGGACAGCAGGTGGCGAGATGTTTCAAAGGCGGCAACCGGTCCTGGGTAGGTCGGTAAATATCCATCTGGACCAGGTGGATTATGAATGCCAAATCCAATCGCTCCAAAGGAATCCTGGTGCTGCAGTCCCAGAGTATGTGCCAGTTCGTGTGCTGCAATCTTGGCCGATAGGGCAATCCAGTTCACCGATGTGTCTGCGGGTTGACCCGGTTCACCGAGAATTCCATTCACCTGAATCAGGGCAAAGGTAGACAAATTCAAGTTGCGGAAGTCAATCTCGCCCGCAAAACCGCCAGGCCCAAAAGTATCGGTGCCGTCCTGCCCCACGTATTCACTTTCAATATCATGATTGAAGATGAGAGTGCTGTACTCGCCAACCGCAGGCACTGTTTGCGTAAACTCCACAAGAAACCTGGGCTGGGAGGCATCCGGTCCATGGAAGGTGGCCGCTAACTCAGCCTGGATGAAGTCTCTTTCTTCCTGTGTATAAACATGCTCGTCGGCATCCTGATCGGAATCAAAATCCAGATAGACCCATTGAATCCGCTCGTCGTTTCTCAGGGACGTAGCAGGCTGCTCATACCGCAATTGTGCCGCGCCACGCAGCGTATTGGGTCGGTCATTGCCGTAAATGATATCAGCACCAGCAGTGGCTATCACATCTTCGATGCCCTGTGAGTCGCCAAGTGTCAATGTAAAGCTGCCGTCTACCAGTGTCTGGGGTGTCGTCAGTTGAAGGTCCAGCTGGATGCCTCTCGTTGCCTGCAACGCGGAGAAATCCAAACGATCTCGGCTGTTGTCGCTGCCGCTGATAGCCGCATCCGAAAGCATGACGCTGCCCACATGGGCACCCAGGAAGCTATACACGTCGTTATCGCTGCCACCATCCAAGAATACCGTCGAACTAAAGCCAGCAACCTCTGGCTGTGCGCCAACCACAAAGCGATCGTTGCCACTCTCCGAATCGTAGCTGCCCGCTACGCCCGTCTCCACGAAATCGTCGCCCGCACCCATCTGGGCTTCAATCTCCAAAGCGCCCAACAGCACGCCCAGGGACGCCGTATCAAGCACCTGCTGCAATGCTCCAAGATGCGCGGCTCCAATAACGGTCGATAGTGCATCGATGCCATCGCCTAAGGCATAACTACCGGACAGGCCCCAACGCGCCGAATCGTTCCCCGCTCCGGCCTGCACATCCATGTAGAGTCCTCCGAGAACGGTGACGAGTTCGGCACTCGTCAGTCTTTCCTTGAGAGCCAGCAAGTCAAAATGAGAATGCCGCCCGGCGAACACATTGTTTCCGTCGCCCAGATCAAAGCTGCCAGAGAATGCGGACTCGACACGGTCCGCTCCGGGGCCGGCCAACACGCTGGCATCCAAGGAACCTATCAACGCCACCAAGTCACTGCTGTCCAATGCGCCGCCCAAGGTGGCCAATTCCAACGTATCCAGGGAACCGACCAAAGCCGCCAGCTCCGAACTGTCCAGCGAACCCACCAGTGCCGCCAACTCCACTCCATCCAGACTGCCAATATACAAATCGCTGCCATCGCCTAGATCATAAGAACCACCCAGCGAAGTCAATATGCGATCGTCATCCTTGCCGCCGTCAACCTGCACCACCAGGGATTGGATGACGTTCACCAGCTCGTATCGATCCAGCGCACCGCCCAAGATGGCCAACTCAAGGCCATCCAGCGCCCCCACCAAGGCTGCCAATTCGGCGGTATCGAGGACGCCACCCAACTCAGCCAAGGCAACACCATCCAACTGGCCTACGAATAGGTTGGCACCGTCACCCAAATGGTATGAACCTTGGCGTGAACTGCGAACCTGGTCCGCGCCACCGCCAAGCGTTACATCGACATCCAACGAGCCAATCAGGGCTACTAAATCCGCGCTGTCCAGCGCACCGCCCAATGCAATCAACTCATAGCCATCCAGCACGCCGATCAGCGTCGCCAACTCGGCGCTATCCAAGGCTCCAGTCAGGGCGGCTAATTCCGATCCATCGAGAGTACCAATAAATACATTGTCGCCCTCGCCCAAATCGTAGATGCCGCCCCATGAGGTCTGTACGACGTCGATCGAATTGCCACCCTGAATTTGCATGTCCAAGGCACCTAGAAGGGCCGCTAACTGAGCGCTGTCCAATGCACCCGTCAACGCAGCCAAGTCCATTCCGTCCAAAGAACCAACCAACGCAGCTAACTCGGCGCTATCCAACGATCCCAAGATGGCTACCAAATCGGCTGAGTCTAAAGCGCCACCCAAGGCCACCAAATCGGAACCATCGATCGTACTGAGGAAGGTATTGTCGCCTTCGCCCAAGTCGTAGCTACCGCGCAAATCAGACTGCACTCCATCGTTGCCAGCACCCAGGATAACACTCACGTCCAGGGCACCGATCAGTGCCGCCAGTTCGGCGCCATCGAGTGCACCACCCAGGGCGACCAGCTCAGCCCCGTCCAAGGCTCCCACCAGCGCAGCCAAGTCGGCCGCATCCAGAGAGCCGATCAGACGCAACAGTTCCATGCCATCGAGGGCGCCGCCGAGTTGCAGAAAGTTCGAATGCATCGAACTGCCCCACAAAGAAGTTGTCTCCTGAGCCCAAGTTATAAGTGCCCGGCAGCTTGGACTGCACGCGGTCATTGCCCGTGGTGCCCACGACGCTCACATCCAGGGCGCCGATCAGTGCCGCCAGTTCGGCGCCATCGAGTGCACCGCCCAAGGCCACCAGTTCAGCGCCATCGAGAGCCCCGCCCAAGGCCACCAGGTCGGCACCATCGAGCGCGCCGATCAGTGCTGCCAAGTCGGCACCATCCAGGGCGCCGCCCAACTGCACCAAATCCGCACCATCCAAGGCCCCGATCAGGTAGGCCAGATCGGCGCCATCCAGGGCACCACCTAGGACAGCCAACTCCAGTCCATCCAGGGTACCGATAAATAGATTGTCACCGGCGCCCAAATCGTAGACACCCGGCAGGGCGCTCTGCACCTGGTCGGCCTGAGCACCGCCGGTAACGTTCACATCCAGTGCGCCGATCAGCGCGGCCAGATCGGCTCCGTCGAGAGCACCGGTGGTTGTGGTCAGATCGGCGCCATCGAGCGAACCGATGAGTGCTGCCAGTTCATTGCCATCCAGCGCGCCGACCAGGGCCACCAGATCGGCGCTATCCAGGGCACCGCCTAGGATGGCCAGCTCGGCGGTATCCAGGCTGCCGATAAATAGATTCTCACCATCGCCCAGGTTGTAATCACCCCGCAAGGCCGATTGGACTTGGTCATTGCCTGCACCCAAGACAACACTCACGTCCAAGGCACCTATCAGCGCAGCCAGTTCAGCGCTATCCAAAGCGCCGCCCAGAGCGACCAACTCAGCCCCGTCCAAGGCTCCTACCAGTGCAGCCAAGTCGGCTGCATCCAGAGAGCCGATCAGACGCACTAGTTCCATGCCATCCAGCGCACCGCCCAGGGCCACCAATTCAGCTCCATCGAGCAGACCGATGAAGCTGTTATTGCCTGCTCCTAAATCATAAGTGCCCGGCAGCTTGGACTGCACGCGGTCATTGCCCGTGGTGCCCACGACGCTCACATCCAGGGCGCCGATCAGTGCCGCCAGTTCGGCGCCATCGAGTGCACCGCCCAAGGCCACCAGTTCAGCGCCATCGAGAGCCCCACCCAAGGCCACCAGGTCGGCACCATCCAGCGCGCCGATCAGTGCTGCCAAGTCGGCACCATCCAGGGCGCCACCCAACTGCACCAAATCCGCACCATCCAAGGCCCCGATCAGGTAAGCCAGATCGGCGCCATCCAGGGCACCACCTAGGACAGCCAACTCCAGTCCATCCAGGGTACCGATGAATAGATTGTCACCGGCGCCCAAATCGTAGACACCCGGCAGGGCGCTCTGCACCTGGTCGGCCTGAGCACCGCCGGTAACGTTCACATCCAGTGCGCCGATCAGCGCGGCCAGATCGGCTCCGTCGAGAGCACCGGTGGTTGTCGTCAGATCGGCGCCATCGAGCGAACCGATCAGTGCTGCCAGTTCATTGCCATCCAGCGCGCCGACCAGGGCCACCAGCTCGGCGCTATCCAGGGCACCGCCCAGGATGGCCAGCTCGGCGGTATCCAGGCTGCCGATAAATAGATTCTCACCATCGCCCAGATTGTAATCACCCCGCAAGGCCGATTGGACCTGGTCATTGCCTGCACCCAAGACAACACTCACGTCCAAGGCACCGATCAGCGCAGCCAGTTCAGCGCTATCCAAAGCACCGCCCAGAGCGACCAACTCAGCCCCGTCCAAGGCTCCTACCAGTGCAGCCAAGTCGGCTGCATCCAGAGAGCCGATCAGGCGCACCAGTTCCATGCCATCCAGCGCACCGCCCAGGGCCACCAATTCAGCTCCATCGAGCAGACCGATGAAGCTGTTATTGCCTGCTCCTAAATCATAAGTGCCCGGCAGCTTGGACTGCACGCGGTCATTGCCCGTGGTGCCCACGACGCTCACATCCAGGGCGCCGATCAGTGCCGCCAGTTCGGCGCCATCCAGTGCCCCGCCCAAGGCCACCAGTTCAGCGCCATCGAGAGCCCCGCCCAAGGCCACCAGATCGGCACCATCGAGCGCGCCGATCAGCGCTGCCAAGTCGGCACCATCCAGGGCGCCACCCAGCTGCACCAAATCCGCACCATCCAATGCCCCGATCAGGTAGGCCAGATCGGCGCCATCCAGGGCACCACCTAGGACAGCCAACTCCAGTCCATCCAGGGTACCGATAAATAGATTGTCACCGGCGCCCAAATCGTAGACACCCGGCAGGGCGCTCTGCACCTGGTCGGCCTGAGCACCGCCGGTAACGTTCACATCCAGTGCGCCGATCAGCGCGGCCAGATCGGCTCCGTCGAGAGCACCGGTGGTTGTGGTCAGATCGGCGCCATCGAGCGAACCGATGAGTGCTGCCAGTTCATTGCCATCCAGTGCGCCCACCAGGGCCACCAGATCGGCGCTATCCAGGGCACCGCCCAGGATGGCCAGCTCGGCGGTATCCAGGCTGCCGATAAATAGATTCTCACCATCGCCCAGATTGTAATCACCCCGCAAGGCCGATTGGACCTGGTCATTGCCTGCACCCAGGACAACACTCACGTCCAAGGCACCGATCAGCGCAGCCAGTTCAGCGCTATCCAACGCACCGCCCAGAGCGACCAACTCAGCCCCGTCCAAGGCTCCTACTAGTGCAGCCAAGTCGGCTGCATCCAGAGAGCCGATCAGACGCACTAGTTCCATGCCATCCAGCGCACCGCCCAGGGCCACCAATTCAGCTCCATCGAGCAGACCGATGAAGCTGTTATTGCCTGCTCCTAAATCATAAGTGCCCGGCAGCTTGGACTGCACGCGGTCATTGCCCGTGGTGCCCACGACGCTCACATCCAGGGCGCCGATCAGAGCCGCCAGTTCGGCACCATCCAGTGCACCGCCCAAGGCCACCAATTCAGCGCCATCGAGAGCCCCGCCCAAGGCCACAAGATCGGCACCATCGAGCGCGCCGATCAGTGCTGCCAAGTCGGCACCGTCCAGGGCACCGCCCAACTGCACCAAATCCGCACCGTCCAAGGCCCCGATCAGGTAGGCCAGATCGGCGCCATCCAGGGCACCACCCAGGACAGCCAACTCCAGTCCATCCAGGGTACCGATGAACAAATTGTCACCGGCGCCCAAATCGTAGACACCTGGCAGGGCGCTCTGCACCTGGTCGGCCTGAGCACCGCCGGTAACGTTGACATCCAGTGCGCCGATCAGCGCGGCCAGATCGGCTCCGTCGAGAGCACCGGTGGTTGTGGTCAGATCGGCGCCATCGAGCGAACCGATGAGTGCGGCCAGTTCATTGCCATCCAGCGCGCCGACCAGGGCCACCAGCTCGGCGCCATCCAGGGCCCCGCCCAGCACGGCCAGCTCGGCGGTATCCAGGCTGCCGATAAATAGATTCTCACCATCGCCCAGATTGTAATCACCCCGCAAGGCCGATTGGACCTGGTCGTTGCCTGCACCCAGGACAACACTCACGTCCAAGGCACCGATCAGGGCAGCCAGTTCAGCGCTATCCAGCGCACCGCCCAGAGCGACCAACTCAGCCCCGTCCAAGGCTCCGACCAGTGCAGCCAAGTCGGCTGCATCCAGAGAGCCGATCAGACGCACCAGTTCCATGCCATCCAGCGCACCGCCCAGGGCCACCAATTCAGCTCCATCGAGCAGACCGATGAAGCTGTTATTGCCTGCTCCTAAATCGTAAGTGCCCGGCAGCTTGGACTGCACGCGGTCATTGCCCGTGGTGCCCACGACGCTCACATCCAGGGCGCCGATCAGAGCGGCCAATTCCGCGCCATCCAGTGCCCCGCCCAAGGCCACCAGTTCAGCGCCATCGAGAGCCCCGCCCAAGGCCACAAGATCGGCACCATCAGCGCCGCCGATCAGTGCTGCCAAGTCGGCACCATCCAGGGCACCGCCCAACTGCACCAAATCCGCTCCATCCAAGGCCCCGATCAGGTAGGCCAGATCGGCGCCATCCAGGGCACCACCGAGGACAGCCAACTCCAGTCCATCCAGGGTACCGATGAATAGATTGTCACCGCCGCCCAAATCGTAGACACCCGGCAGGGCGCTCTGCACCTGGTCGGCCTGAGCACCGCCGGTAACGTTCACATCCAGTGCGCCGATCAGCGCGGCCAGATCGGCTCCGTCGAGAGCACCGGTGGTTGTCGTCAGATCGGCGCCATCGAGCGAACCGATGAGTGCGGCCAGTTCATTGCCATCCAGTGCGCCGACCAGGGCCACCAGGTCGGCGCTATCCAGGGCACCGCCCAGGATGGCCAGCTCGGCGGTATCCAGGCTGCCGATAAATAGATTCTCACCGTCGCCCAGATTGTAATCACCCCGCAAGGCCGATTGGACTTGGTCATTGCCTGCACCCAGGACAACACTCACGTCCAAGGCACCGATCAGCGCAGCCAGTTCAGCGCTATCCAGCGCACCGCCCAGAGCGACCAGATCAGCCCCATCCAAGGCTCCTACCAGTGCGGTCAAGTCGGCTGCATCCAGAGAGCCGCTGAGCGTAGCCAGGTCTGCGGTATCGAGCAGACCGACAAACAGATTATCGCCGTCGCCCAACTGGTAATTGCCGCGAATCGACGAACGCACTTGATCCGCGCCGGATCCACCGAACACATTTACATCGAGAGCGCCGATGAGCGCGGCCAAATCGGCGCCATCGAGAGCACCTCCCAAGGCAACCAAATCTGCGACGTCTAGCGAGCCTACCAGGGCGGCCAAGTCTGGGCTATCGAGAGCGCCCCCTAGCATCGCCAGGTCTGCGATATCCAAGGCACCCACGAAAATGTTATCGCCATCACCCAGGTCAAAGCTACCCGCCAAGGATGAAGTGATCGTATCGTTTCCATCGCCAGCCACAACCTGCACATCGAGCGAACCAATGAGAGCTACCAGGTCGGCGCTATCCAATACCCCACGCAGTGAGTCCAGCGCGGCGGCATCCAGTGAACCCGTGAGAGCTGCCAAGTCTGCAGAATCAAGGATGCCTCCCAGACTGCCCAATTCCATACCGTCAAAAACCGCAGTGAAAGAATCGGCACCGTCACCCAAATCAAAGCTACCGCGCAAGCTGGTGATGACCTGGTCCGCCCCAGTGCCTGCATTCACTTGGACATCCAGGGAGCCAATCAAGGTGGCGAGCTCGGCGCTATCCAGCGATTTTCTCAATTCGGAAAGTGCGCTACTATCCAGGCTGCGAGCAAAGAAGTCATCACCGCCGCCCAGATCAAATTGCCCTCCGACTCCCGACGTCCAGACGCGATCGACTCCTTCTCCGGCCGAAAACGAAACGTCTAAAGAGCCAAACACGGTTGCCAGATCCGCGCTATCCAGTGAGCCGATTAACTGTGCCAAGTCGCTGCCATCAAATGCTGCTTGAGCACGCGTGAGCGTTTCGGCGTCCAGAGCTCCGGTCAGGCTAGCCAAGTCATTGCCATCCAGGGTGTGGACGAATAAGTTGTCGCCTTCGCCCAGATTGAAACTACCTTTAATACCTCCAAACACGATGGTGTCGCGATCTGTGCCGCCCACGACAGAAACATCGAGTGCTCCGGTAAGTGCAGCCAAATCCGCGCCATCGAGGGCGCCTCCGATAGATGCGAGTTCGGCTGCATCGAGCGTTTGAATAAAGACGTTCTCGCCCGCACCCAAATCAAATTGTCCTGACAGGCTCTTCGAGAGAATCGAATCGTTACCGTCACCGGTATTGATGATCGAGCCTCTGCCGACCGTCTGCGTTAGGCTGTCAAATTTTGCCGTGGCCGCGATGATATTGTCATCCTTGGCCGTTGTTACCAGGTTAGTAAAGTTCCCGTCGACGGCCACGTTATGCTCCAACGTCACGTTGCCCTCGCCATCGCTGGTAATGTTGATGGCTATCCCGGCTAACGACTTGAGCTTGAAGTTATCGCCGCTAACATCGCTGACTTCATACACACCGTCGTCGGTCAAGCCTGCTGGCAATGGCAGACCGTCGCGGGCGGTAATTCTAATTTTCTTTCCGTTTTGAAAGATATGACCAGGTGCGGTCAGCGTGTCATTGGCTGCCACGGCGGTGAAAGCAAATTGATCGGCAGCGACCATCTGAACCGTGCCGTCGAATTGATTCATGTCCAGGGCGATACCAAAATCGGCAAGCGAGAAATTCAGCGTGTTATCGCCAGTTCCCGCTTTAACCGAGAGCGTACTGTTGGGAATCAAGTAGGCCACATTATTGCCGTTGCCCAGATCCACAGTGTCGTCGCCAGCGGTCAAGAATGCGGTATCGTCGCCATCGCTGAGCGTAATCACGTCCGCGCCGTTTCCGCCATCGGCCACCATCGGCAAGGGTGAAGTCTGGCCGTGGATAATATCGTCGCCATCCAAGCCGAAAACCAAAATGCGATCGGTTGTAATTAGATCCACAGGATAGGTGGAAACCAACACGTAGCTGCCAAGTCCAACATCGAAAGACTCGACGGTAACCGTGCCGTTCGCAGCGATGGTGATGCGGTCATCGTCATTCGTGCCTACTACGATAACCGCTGTATCCGTGTCGCTACCGCTGTCGTCATCGCTGACTGTCAGCGTTACCGTTATCCGTCCGCTACCTGGGGCGAAAGAGAAAGTGGGGCCACTTCCACTTGCGCCCGGAGAAATTAATTCAGTCGGAGGGTCTGTGTCAAAATTGAAAACGCTTTCGCTCACCGTCCAGCTATGGGTCAATACTTCCGTCGGTCCGGAACCAGGCTCGCTTACGTTGGCTCGCAAATTGATTTGCGTGGCCGTGCTGTCTTGGCCGGTTTCAACGAATACCAAGGGTTTTACGTTTCGGACCGTCAGATTGGTAGCCGCTGGATCAGAAACTCCCAGATCATCGTCCTCGACGGTAACCGTAATCTGGTTTACATCGAAGGGTGAACCAGGCACTCCAATATCATCCAGGTACTTGTGCTCAGCCGTGAAGCTTCGGTCTTGAGCTGTCTTGGGAATCAGGGTGGGCGTTGATCCATCCCCCCAATCCACCACCACCGTGAAAGTATCGCTGGGACTGACGTCGGTGAAAGCACCCGAGAGCGTGGCGATGCTGCCTTCAGCCAACCCGGGTGCATTGCCAATAAAGAATTGCCCGAAGAACTCCCGGCCCTCGGCACCGCTGATCTCCCGAATTTCGATGCGATTGAATGCCGTCAGCGCTTGGACGCCAATAAAGCTGGCCGTATCGTTTGGCCGATTGACAGTCAAGTTTCCGACTAGTGTGCTGCCAGCAAACAGTCTCAGTTCAAATACCGAGTCAACGAACGCGCCGTCTCGGTTGGGGTCCGACTGAGGTTCCACAAAATCGAAACCAAAAGCATAAGCATCGCTGGCCAGTTCGATATCCAGGTTGGATTTTCCAGTAGTCGTGATTTCAGCGCCAGCCAAACGCGTCGTCCAGTCCGTAGGTCCACCCACATAAAGTTGGCTGGCCTCGGGCCCCAGTCGCACGGTTACCTGGTTATCGCTCGATTGATGCGAGGCGGTGCTTCCGCCGGAAATCAGTCCCAGATTCTGCCAGGCGGCGACGGGAGTCGCTCCGGTAGTGGACAAGAACCTGTCTTGCGTGATATAGGGACTGAGTCCGCGCACCTCGAGGCTGGAAGCCGTGACAATGGGAGCCACGTTCTCGACGGTGATGGTTGTGCGTACCGAAGACTGGTGGGTCAGGAAAGCGACGCGACCCGGATTGGCGAGACTACCTCCGCTAGAGAACTCTTTGATAAAGGCACCGTTGTCTTTGGCGTACTGCAAGACCGTGCCGTTCTGGCTGGACACGTATAGTCTTCCCTGGGCGTCGAAGGCAAGTCCGGCTGGCGCATTCAATCCGCCCGTTTCATCTTCGATTGTCGCTGCCAAGTCGCGAACGAAGCCACCCAGGAAAGCCCCACTGGTCGCATCGTAGCGCAGCACCGAATGATTGTCGCGACTGGTAACATATAGCCTGCCATCGGGACCAATGACCAATGCGCCTGGTCCCTGCAGCTGTCCAGATTCGTCAATGTCAGGCGTCGAGGCCAGGTCTGTGACCAGCGGACTCAAGGCTTGCCCAGTCGCGCGATCGTAACGCATTACTTGATTCGTGCCACGACTGCTGACCAGCAAGCGACCGTTGGGACCAAAAGCAAAACCGCTGGGCTCCAGCAGCCCACCGGTTTCGTCATCGGGCGTGACCGGATCGTCGCCGACCAAACGGCCCAAAAATGCACCCGTCGCGCCGTCATATCTCAGAACTTCATTGCTGCCGCTACTCAGGTACAGGACCCCGCCAGGACCAAAAGCAATAGCCTGAGGATTAGTCAGGCCGTTGCCTGGAGCCACGAACTGTCCCAGGAATTCGCCTGTCGTTCCGTTGTAACGTAAAACACTCGGCGAACTGCTGTCGATGACGTACAAATTGCTGTCTGGGCCGACCACGAACGCTCCCAATTGTCCAATATCGTCCTCGCTGGATTCTGGGATATCCGTAATGAAGTCGCCAATGAAATTGCCGGTGACGCCATCAAAGCGAGCCACTCGCGAATCGCTACGGCTGGCGACCAATAAATCCGCAACGAAATCGCCATCCGTGACGGTAACCGTAATCGTATATTCATCGCGATCTGTGCCGCTGGGCCGATCATCAAAGTAGGTGTGCGAAATACCAGAAAACGTTCGCAACGCCTGGCCAGGGACCTGGGACAATTGCGAGTTGGGTACGATTGTATTGGGAGTTGCGTCGCCCCAATTGATTACCAGCGTATGTTGATCGTTTAATCCAGAGTCCGTGAATGAACCACTGAGGAGGACGCTCTGTCCTTCCTTGATTGTCGCGTCCAGATCGTCGAGTTGAAGTTGCAGATTTTGTGGGATCGCATTGCCAACGGTTACCAAGAAGGTTGTGACGACCGGTTGGTTGCGCTGATCGTCATCGTTAACGCTGACGGTGATGGTGTAGGGCTCAACGCGATTCTTGGCATAAATGTGCGGAATGTCATTCCGCTCCCTTAGCCCAATCTCAAGTCCGAAACGGGTCTCCTCGCTACCATCGCCCCAATTAATCACCACCTCGTGATAGTCGACGGTGCCCGGATCCACAAATGATGCGCTCAGTAGCAGCGTACCCCCTTCGGCGACGACTGCGTTCAAGGCGTCCACGCTGACGATCAAGTCCGACGGTCGCACATTGTTGACCTTCACGATGCCCACGGGCGCGGGGGCTGACGTCGCACCATCGTCATCACTGATTTCTGCAGTCACCGCATAGGTATCGAAAGCTGTCCCTGCCGGAACATCATCCACATACAGGTGCGACGCCGTAAACGTACCTCCACCACCCAGTGGGTTCGGCACCAGCGTTGCTTGAGAGGTCGTAAAGTCGCCCCAATTGATGATAATGGTATGCGTATCAGCCAAGCCCACATCGCTATACGAACCCGTTACCGAAACCGTCCCGTTCTCGTCAATTTCCGAGTTCAGTAGTGATAGATCGAACAGTTGAGGAGCTACGTTGCGTACTGTTATGGATTCCGCGGCCTCATCGATGGTTTGGCCTCCGTCGTTATCGGTGACGGTTACGCCGATTTCAAATTCTTTCGTACTCCCGTTGTCACCTCCTGAGCCATCGTCCACGTAGCGATACTGCGCAGTAAATGTTCTCGTCGCCGGGTCGACCGTCGCCTGCGTGGAAACCAAGTTGCCCCAATGGATGGTCACCGTATGCGTGTCCAGCGTACCCGCGTCGGTGAAACTGCCTGTTAGCGTGACCAAACCGCCTTCGTCAATTGCCTCCTGATCTAGCGTGACCGATTGCAGAATCGGATCTGCATTGGTGACAATCGCTGAAATGGACTGCGAGACACTGCCGCCATTGTTGTCGCTGAGCGTAAATTCTATGGGGTAGGAGTCTTGGGCGTTCTTGGGATCATCCACATAGGGCCGCGTGAGGTTAAAGCTACGGGCTCCCACGGGCAGGGTTGTCGACGTGGTGCCATTGCCCCAGTTGACGACGATGGTGTGCACGTTGGAGAAACCTTGATCGGTGAAGGTACCGCTCAAGCTGAGAATCCCGTTTTCGAAAATCGGCGAATTGGTTGTCGGACCAGATGTCAAGCTCGGATTGGTATTGAGTACCGAAATCGGTAAAGAGGTTCGATTGCTGGGAACGAGGAGGGCTCCGCTGGGCTGCGACAATCCCTGGGCGGCGACAACCAGAGGTGCCCAAAAAACTCCCATTGATCGAGCTGAATTTGAGCACTTCGTTCGTGCCCGCACTGCTGACGATCAGGTTTTGGTTGGCATCGAATACGATTCCGCTAGGTTGCACGAGGCCGCCCGTACCTGCGGCGACCGCTTCATTCAGGAAAGCGCCACTAGCACCATCAAATCGTAAGATCTTCTCGCCACTGCCGGTGCTGCCGACAAACAGCTGTCCATTCGGGCTAAAGGCCATGCTCAGAATCTGACCCAAACCCCCGCTGCCTGCCTCAATGAAGGTACCCAGGAATGCTCCGCTACTGCCGTCGTACTTGGCAACCGTCTGGCTGTTGGATCCGCTGACATACAGATTTCCATCGGGTCCAAAGACTAGCAAGTCAAGACCGCTGAGGCCTCCAGCAGCTGTGGCGAAAATGTCGATGAACTCGCCAGTGCCATCGAAGCGCAGGATGCGCTCATTTGCAGCGCTGCCCACATACAGGTTCCCATCCGGTCCTATTGCCAGGCCTTTCGGATTGCGAAGCGTACCGTCACCTGAATGCGCCAGCGTCCGATCAAAGGTTCCCGATTGCCTAACAAAACCAAGCACATCGCCGCTGGCCGTGCTGGAGACAATCAGGCTACCGTCTTGCCCCGACGCCAATTGAGTGGGTCCTTGCGATGCCTCCGCCATTGGCCGCACTACCCAACAACTCCCCCGTCACCGCGTCAAAACGCAGTACCTGGCTTGTTCCAGTGCTGGATACCAGCAAGTGGTCCAGCACAAAAGCCGTAAACGTTCCGTCCTCATTGGTAGCGGTGGCTGTGATTTGGTTGCTGGCACTACCGAAAGTATGCGTTACCGAACTGGGATTTCCGGGTACTGTCTGCGTTTGGCCGTCACCCCAATTAATCTGCCAGCTGCTGATGGTGTCGTTGCCGGGATCCCGCGAAGTCAGTTGAAGCGTATAGACGCTGCCTTCGTCGATGGGTACGGTGCTACCCGCAATGGTCAGTAGCGGAGGCACATCGGCCACCGCGATCGTCGACGATGCACTAGCTTGACCGGTATTCGGATCGTCATCGAAAACGCTGACGGACACCGGGAAATTTCCATTGTCCGTATAACGATGCGAGGCAACGAAAACCTTGTCGTCAGTGATCTCTACCAACGCGTTATAGCCATCTGCCCAACGATCGTCCCACAGGCCGTCGTCCATGCGGAGCACGGTAAAGTCCTGGCCGAAGCTACCCGCCCAGTTGTCCGGATTTCCGATGTCATCCCAATTGGTATAGGTGACCG
Organism: Pirellulaceae bacterium; assembly: GCA_963707245.1. Lineage (GTDB taxonomy): Bacteria > Planctomycetota > Planctomycetia > Pirellulales > Pirellulaceae > Aureliella. The sequence continues at coordinate 64,594 of CAVPPY010000026.1, read as the reverse complement.
GCTCGCCGGAGATCCACTCCATGCTGCCTTCAACCGCGAATCATTCAACCCAATCGTGACAGCAGTACCTGTGTAGAAACCTCTCAACCACTGCAATAGAAAATCATTTTCCGCTTGGTTGTTAATGGTAGCCAAGTGCCCGCCCAGCCGCTGGGCTTGTGCCTGGGCATCGAAGAAACTCAGGTTCTGCGTGATCAACACATAACGGTGGCCGTTGTATTCAACGTAATCCGAGGTGCTGACGGTCGGACCCTGCTGCTCGAGCGTAGTCGTGTTCCCATCTCCCCAATTGATGACCACCCGATGCCCGTCGGCGCTATCGAAGTCAACATAGCTGCCGCGAATCTCCACGACATCACCCTCGTCGGCCGTGCCAGCCAAGCTAAAAGTCAGGTCCTGGGGCGCCTGATTGCCTCCTTGTTTTGCATTGACCACATAACTGAACTCAGAGGTGTCCGCGTCCAGGGTTGCCGTGGCCGTGATAGGCGTGCCCGCGGCGACGGCAGCTGGCAAATCGGTTAGAGCAACCGTAAACGAGAACTGGTTCGTGGTGTCTGCTCCGTAGCGCGGATGGGTGTAACTGTCCACACCGCTTGCGCCGTCCTCCGCCGAGCCCTCGGTGCGAGAAAACAGATAGGTCTGCCCCTCACCGAACCCACTCGGATCCGGATCGGCAATAAAGAAATCAATCTGGCTGCCAGGCCTGGCAAAGCCGCTGACGAGCAACTCGCTGGCCGTAAGCGTGGCCGTCACCACTGGGAAATTCAATAAGCTAGAAGGTCCGCTGTCGCTATCGCCGATGTCATTGGCGGTGACCCCATCATTGCCTAGGTCAATTCCCAGGCCGTGGTTAGCGTAGATCGAATTTCCACGGATTGTATTTCGCTGTGTGGCCGCATCTCGTATTTCAATACCATCGTTACCGCTATTTACAATGATATTGGCCGCAACGCCCAGACCGCCAATTTGGTTATCCGTGGCTCCGCCAAACACTATTATGCCGTTGTTCGCGGTACCGAAATCTTGGCTTCCACTTACATCGGTACCGATCCTATTCCCCAATAATGTATTGAAGACGGATCCCGCGTTTCTCAGGAAGATACCGTAGGATCCTGACGCGGCGATGAGGTTACCTTCTAACTCGTCATAAGTCCCGTCCGCATTCGTACCGATGCGGTTATTCGCTGATGCGTTGATGATCGCCACACCGCTCGCACGATTTCCAAGAGCAATCGTGCCCGTCGCGTCCGTGCCAAAGTAATTACCCGCCACGGTCGTATAGCTGGCGGCGTTGAGCGTTACGCCATCATTATTGCCAGACAGCAGGTTACGCTCGTTGGCATTGAAGTTGTCGTTGCTGCTATCCGTGCCAATGCGCGTGTACTGCGTATTCAGCAGGCGAATGCCTTGATTGCCGTTGGTGATCAGGTTGTCGCCGGCAGCATTCGTCCCAATGAAGTTGCCTGCCACGGAATTGTAATCGCTTCCAGCATCCTGAATATTGATACCGAAATTCCCAGTTGCCTGAAATGACATTCCGCTCATCGGAGTCGCGCTGGCCATTGCCGTCCGTACCAATCAGATTGTGCGTTTGCACCGTTGAGCAGAATAATTCCATCGCTCCGATTGCAATCGCTTGGGTGCCCGATGCATCGGTGCCGATATAATTACCTGCCAACGATATTGTAATGAGCGTTTTCGATACGGATACCGCGGTTGTTGTTTCCGCTGATCAAGTTGCGTTCAGCAGCATTGAATTCGTCGTCGCTGCCATCGGTACCAATGCGATTGAGCTGGGCACCATTAGTAATTCGCACGCCGTCAAGCCCATTTTGCAATGCATAGGATCCGCTGGCATCGGTGCCGATGAAGTTGCCGGCAATCACGTTGTAATCGGAGCCAGCATCGTTGATTTCAATACCGTTATATCCATTGCCCGAAATCAGGTTGCCTTCGGCCAGGTCATTAACACCATCGCCGTTGCTGCCGATGCGATTGCGCATCGATTTACCGGCAATTTGGATCCCTGACCACGCGTTGCCCATGGCAATCGACCCCGTCTCGTCGGTACCGATGTACATGCCTTCGACCACATTGTCGCTGCTACCATAAAGAAAAATACCTCGACCATTGAAGCCACGCAGGTTGATTCCGGCGATACGATTGCCGTCACTTCGCAGATCAAAACCGTTGTTGCCCGGTGCAAAGGAAGACTGAATCAGGCCGCCGTCGACGACGATTTCAGGCCCGAGCAAATTAGTATCGCCGGCAAAGCTGGTTTGTGTTCCGCCGTCGATGTTGATATTCCCGCGCGTGATATCGGGCAGGGGAGTCAGCAGCCGAATGACGGCGGCCTGAGCGCCATTTGGTCCATGCAGATTTGCAGCTGGAATATTGAATTCAATATTTACCGGAAAAGAGCCGGGGGTCGCCAGCGCATCGTGCACGGCTTGTCGCAGGGAGCCTGGTCCTGAGTCGGCCGTGTTGGTTACCGTCAAATTGGCCGTGGCTGGCTCGGCAAAAAGGGGCGCCGGCGTAGCGCTATTTCGCGGATTAAAGGCACGTCCGTCGTTGTTGTTTCCCGAACTATCGACGACGATCGCACTACCCGCCTCGCCCAAACGATAGTAGGCCAAGGGGAGGCTGGCCAAGACGGTGGTGGCATAGTCGCTGTTGCGTGAGTTGAACTGGTCCAATACTTCGGAATCGCTGAGCTGGCGATTGAAAATCGCGAATTCATCCAAGCCGCCACTGAAGCGATAACCGTTATCATTGTTCCAGCCGCTGATGCGGGCTTGGGCTTTGGCCGTGCCCGAACCAGCCGAGCCGAAAATCTGGCTCATCGTCTGCGGTACGCCGTCGATCCATATCTTATTGAGCGAGGTCGAACCGTTGTGGAACGCCGCCGTAACATGCACCCAACGGTTAGCCAGGCCACTGGAACTGATTCCAAAGAGATTGCTTTGGCCGGTGTTGAATCCCATCGCGCCGCTGACCATCCATATGTCGTAGGCTGTCATTCCAAACGGCATGACGCTATTGGTGCCATCCCAATTCATCCAAAACGATACAGTGTTGAACTCGCCGGGGGTCGTGTTGATTTCGGGCAGGTCGAGTTCAATGGCGCCGCCGGATCCATTGCGGGTGAACTGGTAGGCCGTGTCAGGATCCAGGGGCAGGGCTCCGGCCACTGCTTGCGGCACATCCGACTGAAAGAGCACGCCGTTGTTTCCGTTTCCCGACAGATCCTCCACGATCGTCCCGCCCGTTTCATCCAGCGGCCAATAACCCCGTAAGCCGCTGGGCAAGTTCCCGGTGTCGAGCGGAGTGTGCATCTGGGCTCGGATATCTTGTGCCGACAGTGCCCGATCGTATAGCTGGAATTCATTGAGCGATCCGCGAAATCCGCCGTCGAAAGCAAATTGCAAATCGCCGCCTTGGTGTGAAATCCCATCTGGGTCGTAGTAACCTTCGACTTGCAGGACACCGTCTAAGTAAAGGGACATCGTCTCCGTATCCGCATTGACCACACCGGCCACATGATGCCACTGTCCAGGAACAACACGGCGATCGGGACTGGTAATAGCCCGCTGCCCTACCCCGACGCGATTTACCGGCGTCGAGGAAAAATGTAATGCCCCAGTGTCCCACACCTCAATCATGTATTCGCGATTGCTAAAGCTGGGGAGACTGTTGTCTGGCAAGCTCCCTTTAAAGAAAATCTTTTGATAGCCGGTATGAAATTCGTCCAGCTGAAACCAGCCCATCATGGTCAGCTGGCGGTCAGGATTGAGAGCCGCAGCGTCCAGGATCTCGATTTCATCATCGATGCCATCGAAATGCAGCCCAGGCAAACCTGGCGCTCGGCGGCAAGGTCGGCCCAGGTGACTGCTCGCGGACGTGTACCGCAAAGGTGGTTGAGTCGGCTAGACCGCTACTGTCCATCGCGGTAACCGTAAAGCTAGCCGAAGTTCCCGCTGCTCCTGCGGTCCAGGTGATCTCCCCGGTGGCTGCGTCAATCTGCGCCAGCGGGACCAATTAACGAATAGGTCACCTGCTGGTTGGGAGCAACATTGCGTCCCTGGTACACGAAAGTTCCCGCCGCATAGCGATTGGCAGGATTCCAATCAACATTCGATGGGAATGAACCCTTGTTGCCGTAACGCCCCGAGCCAACAAAGGTCAACAAACTGCCCGCCGCATCCGTCGTCGAGAATGGCAATTCGATATTGAAAACATTTCCGTTGCGCTTCACGGGATTGATAATTCTCAGCCACAATGGAGCCACGAAATCCTGGTTCCAGGTCCAGTGGGTCGATCGGTAGAAAGCGACTGCCACCGATCAGCGTTCCAGACGTCGATGGATCGGTGCCCGCACTAAAGACAACGGTTCGCAATGGCGTTAAGGGGTTATCACGATCGTAAATGTGCGCTGTAATGGCGACTTTCAGCCCATCTGAGAAATCGTCGAAGACTCCCAACTGCGTGATGCTCAGTGGCGCGGTCACGTCAAAGTCCATCCCCAATGAACCGTTGTAACTCTGGTTGCCCATCGTGCCCTGAGGAACGTTGTAGGCAATCGTTTCTCCTTGGGCGACGGAGTTATCTGGGTCATCCACCGCCGCCTTGATGCTCAGGCTGGTACCCGGAGCTACCGCCAAATCTGCCAGGGCTGCCAGTACAGGAGGATGATCCGCCACGTCCTCAAATTTGACAACGTAAGAATCCCAACCTGCAGCCGCCTGTGTCTGACGGCCAACATTTGGAAAGCTCGACGAAATGGTGTGACCCGCCATGTACGCATTGCCCGAAGTGTCCAAGGCAATTCCCACGCCGTAGTCATCGCGATCTCCGCCAAGATATGTTGCATAGACCAATTCCGAACCGCTTGCGTTCAGCTTCAGTGCGATGGCGTCCCAGTACCCGCCGCCATGTTGATCTTGAACCGCATTCAGGGTGGGAAAACTCTTGTTGCCCGCAGCGCCACCGCTGAAGCCCGAGACAAAAACTTGCCCTAGATCGTCGACCGCGATCCCGATTCCCCGATCGTCCGCGGCACCACCGATAAAGGTCGAATAGACTAAACCCGTACCGCTAGGGTTCAATTTGCTGACAAATATATCCCAATTTCCCGCTCCATCGGGTTGGAAGGCGTTGGTCGTCGGGAATTTACGCGACCAAGACCATACCAAGCCTGTAACATAGGCATTGCCCTGTCCGTCGACGGCAATTCCCTGTCCATATTCGTCGGAGTTGCCACCCAGTAGCGTCGAATACTCGAATTGCTGGATGCCCGATTGCGAGGGATCCACTTTGGTCACAAAGGTATCCCAACCTCCCGCCAGGGTCGACTGCAGTGCGCCGGCTGTCAAGGGAAAATCGCCGGACAAAGTAAGGCCAGTGATATAAGCCTTACCCGTCGAGTCCAGCGCGATGGCCTGCCCGCGATCGTCGCCGCTACCGCCTAAGTAAGTCGAGTAATTAATATTTCCGGCGGCATCCAAACGGGTCACAAAGGCGTCCATATTGCTTTGGTCGCCCTGAGCACCGCCCAACGTCGGATAGTTGGTGGAGTTGGTCATACCTGTTACCCAGGCTTGACCACTCGCATCAACCGCGATATTCGCTCCAGTGAAAGCATGCACACTGCTGGCATTCTCATCGCCACTGCCACCTAGATAAGTCGAATAAACGCGACTGCCCTCGCTATCGAACTTGGCTACGAAGGCATCCCAGGTTCCTCCACCCCGTGGGCGGAGTGAGGGCATATTCGTCGAGGCCGTTCTGCCGGTCACATACACATTGTTGTCTTGGTCGATGTCGATGCCAAATGCACGGTCGTCCCCACTACCGCCAAAATACGTTGCATAGGCCGGGCCACTGCCGTCGGCATTGAGCTTCATCACAAAAACATCAAAGCCGCCGCCGTATCCCGTGGCTAAGGGGAAATCGCTCGAATTCGTAAGGCCCGTGACATAAGCGTTGCCTGCATCATCAACGGCGACTCCAAATCCTTGATCCGTATTGCCTCCACCGGTCAAGGTTGCGTAACTCAATAACGGGTCGATGACCAAGGGTTGGTTTACGTCGTAGGCACCCAATTCAAAGCCAACGGTAGACGCATCCAGCAAGTGGTAACCGCCGGAAATATTGATCTGCTCGCCATCAATGACTTGATAGATCAGGGGCAGGTGTTGAAATACCAACTCGCCGTCAACGCGAATAACCAGGTTGCCTGCGGAATCCACCTCAATGCCTTCTGCGCCATCGAACTGCAGGGCAATCCGCTTCGGGTCCGCACCCGCATCCAAATGAAAGTCGTATTGCAAATTCTGGCCAGTGCCGTAGTAGACAACATCGATCCCAGGATACACATCGGCATACTGGACTTGACTGTAATTCGCGACATTCAACCTCCAGTCGTTTGGGTCATCGCCAAGCACATAGTTCGACTTCCGCGCCAACTCATTGAGCGGCACGCTGACGGCCAGTGGATTGGCACCGAGTAACTCTAGCCTGAGCAGCTTATACTCCGGTGCGAGTGCCTCCTCCGCGGCGGCGGACAGCTGTGGGGCCACCGTTGGATCCGACTCGTAGACGCTCTCTGCGTACACATCGATGGAACCACTGAGGGCCAGGCTAATCTGATTTGCAGACAGCGTCAGGTTATAGCCACCCCCGCGCGCGTGAAACTGATTGCTAGCAACGGCACTAGCTTCAAAGGCCAAGGGATAGTCATTCAAGCTGCTCAGATCGGCTGCTAGCAATCGCCGATCCTCCAATCGCTCCAGTTGAAACCTGCGCCGCCGCTGCTGCCTAGATTTGCTCTTGCGTTGAGGCCGGGCTGAGCTAGTTATATTCGCACCGATGGCGCGGAATGCCGAGTTGCGATCAAACACGTTGAGAGGCTCCTGGAGTGTCAATCCCCAATTCTGGGTCATTCTATGCACAGCATTAGGGAAATAGTCTACCAACAGCCCGTACATAAAACCCCCCCGCCATGGGGTGGTTTGAGCCATCGATTTTTCGAGCACACCAGGCACACCGAGGGTGGGGGGGCTGGGTGACTGGTGACACTCCACGCCGGCATTACTGGGGGCACTCCACGTTGGGGACTGGGGATAATCACTGGGGGCACGCCACGCTGGAGCTTCACGCTCCGGTGCCATCCAACTGCACTGCCCCGACGCTTGCCCAAGTGCACTGCCCCCGACGCTACCCTGCCCCCGACGCTACCCAAGTGCACTGCCCCCGACGCTACCCCCGAGCCGCCGCTCGCGAAACTGCACTGCCCAAGTTGCTGTACTGGGTGTACCCCAGGGGCGGGTTCCGACGCCTGATGCCAATCCCAAGGGGGTTGAACATTCGGTCAATCCCAGAAGGAACTTGAGGAGCAAAGATAATGGATGCAGTATCAGGCGTGCGCGTGCGTGCAATGGTGTCTGCAGTTGCTACAATCCAGCGACAACCATTGAGAATGTGTGATTGAAGGCGTTGAATGCATGTCCATTGCCGTGCTGGCTATGTTGTCGCTGCTGCCCATCGTGACCGTGGGAGTTTTCTTGGTGGTGATGCGCTGGCCTGCTAGTCGGGCTATGCCCATCGCGTATGCAGTAACGGCACTTTTGGCACTTTGGGTTTGGCAAGTACCGTGGGAACGCGTCGCCGCCGCCAGCCTCAAGGGGCTGATCATTGCTGCGGAACTGCTGTACATCGTGTTTGGCGCGCTGTTGTTGCTCAATACCCTGCGAGAAAGCGGCGGATTGCAGAAGATCCGCGCTTCCTTTCATGGTATTTCCGCCGACCGTCGCATCCAGGTGATCATCGTGGCCTGGTTGTTCGGCTCATTCATCGAGGGTGCGGCAGGTTTTGGTACTCCCGCAGCCGTGGCTGTGCCCCTGTTGGTCGGGCTTGGCTTTCCTCCGCTGTCGGCCGTGGTTGCGGGCATGATGATCCAGAGTACTCCGGTGTCGTTTGGGGCAGTGGGCACGCCCATCCTGTTGGGAGTCAGCAAGGGATTGGCTGGTGAAGGCAGCATCGATAGCTTTGCAGCGGCAGCTCACATGGACAGCGGACGGGAGCTGTTGGCCATGATCGGTTTTCGTGTTGCTCTGTTGCATACCCTGGTCGGCAGTCTGATTCCCTTGTGCGTGGTCGCTACCATGACGCGTTATTTCGGCAAGCAGCGTCGCTGGAGCGAGGGTCTCGAGGTGTGGCCCTTCGCCCTCTTTGCAGCCTTTTCCATGACGCTGCCTTACTTGGCCGTGGCCTACTTTCTTGGCCCCGAGTTTCCCTCGTTGATCGGTGGTTTGGTAGGTCTGACGGTAGTGATGCTCGCAGCCAAGTTCGGCTTGCTCACCCCCAAGCCCGCGCATGCTTCTGCGGCCTGGGATTTCGAAGCTGCCGGCCTGTGGGAAGCCGATTGGACAGGCGTCTCGCAACCGCCGGAAACCTCGCATGACCGCCAGCCAAGTTTGCTGTTGGCATGGCTGCCCTACCTGATCGTCGCCCTGTTGCTCGTTATCTCGCGGCAACGCACCTTGCCGCTGATCGCATTCTCCCCGGACAGCTTGGATTCAGTCGGTCAGTTTTAGCGTGGACCATATTCTGGGAACGGATATTTCCGAGACGATCAAGCCGCTATACCTACCCGGCAGCGTATTCATCCTGGCCGCGTGTGTCACCTTCTTCTTGCACCGCATGCGCGTAATGGAGTTTGCCGCAGCGTGGCGTGCGTCTGGAAGAACCGTCGTGGCTGCCTCGGTGGCCCTGGTTTTCACCGTGCCCATGGTACAAGTGTTCATAAACAGTGGGGCAGGTAGTGCGGGCTACGACAAAATGCCATTGGTATTGGCCTTGGGTATGAAGAATCTGACGGGCGATGTCTGGCCATTGATGGCCAGTTGGATTGGCGGAGTGGGAGCTGCGGTGGCAGGTAGCAATACCGTAAGCAACATGATGTTTTCGCTATTCCAATATGATGTTGGCCTGCAGATTGGCGTGGATCCCTGCTGGGTGGTCGCCCTGCAGGCCGTGGGTGGTGCTGCGGGCAATACGATCTGTGTACACAACGTCGTGGCCGCGGCTGCCGTCGTGGGCTTGGCTGGCAAGGAGGGCGATGTCATACGCAAGACGCTGCCTCTGTTCGCCTACTATGCCGGCCTGAGCGGTGCCGTGGGATATGCGATCGTGTGGTCGAATTCCAAAGGTCTATTGAACCTGGGATCATTGGTTGCAACAGGTATATTGCTGACCATCGCCGTGACGATCGTCCTTCAATTGAGGAAAACGAAACCGCCGAACTAGGAGGACGTCTGGCTGGGCCGTTATTGTCGCCTTTCGCTCGGCGAAAGCCCATTACACTAAATTCCGAAAACCTTTCGCGGGAGCGAAAGGCGACACATTCTCCTACGCATGGATCAGCCAATGCAATACCGTCGAGGCACTAAGCATCATTTGCGATACTAGTCGCAGACTTGGGTGGTCAACAAAAGCTAACGCCTGGACGTAGCTGGTATCGTTTGCGAAACCTGGCGAATGAAAAAAGATTATTGAAAAGAAAGTGAATGAGATGGAAGTAGCTCAAGTTACCCCCGATGCAACGCGTATTGGATGGATCGGCACAGGTGTCATGGGGGCAAGTATGTGTGGGCACCTAATGGCCGCAGGCTTCCGGACGACGGTCTACTCACGCACCCAGTCCAAGGCGCAGCCCCTGCTCGATGCGGGCGCGAATTGGGCCTCATCACCGCGCGAAGTTGCTGAGCTGAGCGATATCGTGTTTGCCATCGTCGGTTTCCCACAAGATGTCCGCCAAGTATTTTTATGCCCAGAGCAAGGCGCCTTGGCGGGCTGCAAGCCTGGAAATGTAGTCGTGGATATGACCACAAGTCTGCCGAGCCTGGCCGTAGAAATCTCACAGGCGGCCCAGGTGCTTGGCGCGCATGCTCTGGATGCTCCGGTTTCGGGTGGGGACAAGGGGGCCCGTGAAGCCAGCCTGTCCATCATGATCGGCGGAGAAGCGGCGGTGGTAGCAGCCCTACAGCCTTGCTGGCAGGCCATGGGCAAGACGATCGTCCACCAGGGGCCGGCAGGCGCCGGGCAGAATGCGAAAATGGTGAACCAGATACTGATTTCCAGCATGATGGTCGGCGTCTGCGAGGCATTGATCTACGGCTACCGCGCGGGCTTGGACCTGGAGACAGTCCTGCAGTCGGTGGGATCCGGGGCGGCGGGCAGCTGGTCGCTGAGCAATCTCGGTCCACGCATCATCGCCAACAATTTTGAACCGGGCTTCTATGTCGAGCATTTCGTAAAAGACATGGGGATTGCTCTGGCCGAAAGCCGTCGCATGGGACTGAGTATGCCCGGGCTGGCGCTTGCCGAGCAACTGTATCAATCCGTGCAGGCCAACGGCTGGGGAAGGAAAGGTACCCATGCGCTGACCCTTGCCCTGGCCCAGCTGTCAGGTTTCGATTGGAACCGTCGCCAGTCGTTGCAGCATAATGCTTAGCTTAGCATCGGTCGATAAATTACTTTCCAATTTGCCCGGCGATCATCACGACGGAGCAAGATGGCTACATTAACGATGCGAGAGTTATTTATCGACCGATGCTTATCTCAGCCATTTCGTCGTCCCATTCCAAGATGCGTTCAGCCAGTTGCGAGTCGGCAGTGGACAATTCTTTCATGCACTCGACCGCTTGCTGTTGATGTTGCTCGCATGCCTGGCTGCGCTCTGGTTCACTGAGACTTGCATCTTGTTTACAAGCTTCGGCCGCCAACAGGTAAATGCGGGCCCTGGGCAGCTCGTACCAGGGGCTGTCTGCCTGATGCTGCGCCAGAAGCTTGACGGCCGCCGCGGGGTCGCCGCGACGGGCGATGACTTCGAGTTTTGCGATTGCCAGCAGCGTCTGCAGCTCGCTGTCGGCATAGGGCAAAGCCAGCTCCAACTCTCGGTCGGCTAACTCGTATTCAGCTTGAAAGCGAGCTGAGCGCGTGGGCCCTCAGCACGCGCAGACGCACGATAGCTGGATCCGCAGCAGGCGGTTGAGTATCGGCAAGATCCGTTTCGAACGCAGTGAGGATGTCGGCCACGCGTTGCATGGCCGTTTCCCTATCTGTCCCTGCATTGAATAAGTTGTCATAGCACCAAATCTCCAGCCATCTCGCAAAACTGTTGCGGACAACAGCCAGCTGCGGGTGTTGCCGGTAAACGGCTTCGGCCGATTTGAGGGAGTTTTCCTGAAGGGGACGAGCCAAATCGGGAGCCTTGCAGGCAAACATCAGGTGAGCAGCGGCAAACTCGGTTGTAGCCCACTGGAACTGATTGTTGGCCGAAGGGGATTGCTCGAAGATCTGCTGTCTGCTTCGGCAGGCTTCGCCAGCATATTTTATGGCGGCATCCCTTTCGCCAAGATCCGACAGGACAAAACTCAAATTGGCACAGGTGTGAGCAAAACCGTCGAGCAAGGTCGCGGAGGCAACGCGTTCAATCAACTTCTTGCGAATGCTGTAAGCCTGCTCATAGGACTTGCGACTGGCTGAATGGTCGTTGAGTCGGACGTTGTAAAGAATGCCTTGGCCATGGTAGGCCTGCCCGAGCATCAATTGCAGATGCTGATTGTCAGCTGCCGATTCCAGAGCTTGCTGCAATAATTGGATGGCCTGCGTGTAAGCCTCGGCGGATTGCGCTGCGTCGCTCGCTTGCAGGGCCCAGCCTCGGCTGACTTGAATCTCGCCCAAAAGCCCGGCATATTCCGGCACGCCGGGCTCCTCGGCAAGCAAGGCATGCAGGTGAGAGCTTGCCTTATCCAGGGCGGCTGCATTGCCTTCAACATCGCCCAATAGTTCCTGAGTGAAAGCAATGGAGCTTTGCAGGCGGGCGAATTCCAATCGATAGCGTGGCACCTGTGGATGTTGTTCGCTGAGTTCTTGTTCCAAGGTGGCGGCTTCCAACAGGCTGGCCAAGGCCTCGTTGGGGGCTGCCTTGGGCATTGCGCAACCAACCAATTCCCTGCAAGACGTGGGCATGCAATTGCTTCTGAACCACTGACTCGGGAGCAAGCTCGGCCCATTGTAATACAGCAGTCAGGGCATCTTGGCTGGCCTGTTCTGATTCATCGAGAAGCCCCAGCTCCCGTAGCACCAGTCCCAGATTGTAGTTACTGCCCGCCTGTAACTGGAGCACGGCGGGACGTTGTTGATCAACCTCAGAAAGCGTTTTTAGGTACTTCAGGCTCCCTTGGTAAGCTTCGCGTGCGCGCTGCAAATCTCCCCGTTCACGGTAGACGCTGGCCAATCCGTCACTGGCAATTACCGGGGCCAAGTTGGGTTCTGTCTCGCTGCCTGGTAGTTGGTCGGCCCATTTTTGCAGCTCCAAGAACTCGCGCTCGGCTACGTCGAGATTCCCAGCTCGAAAGGCGACGACGCCTAGATGGGAATGAATATCGGCCAACGCAGATCGCAATTCCAGTTCATCTGCCTGCGAGTTTTGCCCATCCAGCAACTGCAACACCTGCTGTTTTGCATCGCCCAGTTCGGTCGCTGCCTGCGAGAAATTTCCGAGCCACAAGTTGATTTCCCCTAATGAAGTTTGGGCAATGGCTTGCTCGCGTTTCAAGACGGGATCACCCTGTGCTTCCTCGATGAATTTGTCGTAATAACCCATTGCCTTCTGTAGCAATTCCTGGCGGACGGGTTCTATCTGAGGAACATCGCGCAGTTCTTCCTTGGATACGTTCACCAGCAATTCGCGCATGACTTCCTGCCCGAGATGCAGGCGATTGCGGGCCATATCAAAATTTCGTTGTGCCTGAATATAGTTGCGCTCTGAATTTCTCCATTGAACGAAGATTCCCAAAGAGCCAGCCAAGATCGAGATCAGCAAGGCGGCCAGCAGGGAGGCCAGTCGACGATTGCGGCGAACCCATCTCCAAGCATGCTCCAAGCTGCCGGTCGGTCGTGCGCTGATGGGGCGATCCTCTAGAAAGCACTTCAGTTCGTCGGCCAAAGCCAGTGCGGAGGGATACCTTCTCTGCGGTTCCTTGGAAAGGCACTTCATGCAGATAGTTTCCAAGTCGACGGCCACGGCTGGATTCAGCTTGCGAACGGACAGGGGTTCGCTGTGCACAACTTGATGAAGTGTCTCGGGCACCGAAGCAGCCTGAAAGGGTGGTCTGCCGGTGAGTGCGTGATACAAGGTGGCGCCAATACCATAGACATCGGAGGCTTCGCTGGCTTGTGCGGCATTCAAGGCCTGCTCGGGTGCCATATAAGGAGGCGAACCGAAGACGGCTCCCTCCACAGTCATCTCCTCTGAGCCTCCCATGACCTTTGCCAGACCAAAGTCAGCTACCAAAGGCCGGTTGGTATCCTGCTCGATCAATATATTGTGCGGCTTCAAATCGCGGTGCAGGATTCCGGCCTGGTGCGCCGCGGCGATGGCTGAAGCCACGTCGCGAATCATCGCCGCCGCCACCCGCCCATCGAGCGGACCCTGATTGAGCCGTTGCCGCAGAGTTTCCCCCGGAACATAGCGCATGCTGTAGAAAGGTTGTCCCTGCCACTCACCGACGTCATAGACGCTAACCACATGATCATGTTCCAGCCGTGCCGCAGCCTTGATCTCGCGCCTAAATCGAGCTACCACCTGACTGTCTAGTTTTCCTCCTGTCACCCGGTCTGGGCGAATGATTTTGATGGCTACCAATCGGTCGGCAGAATTCTGGCGAGCAAGGTAAACCTCACCCATGCCTCCCTGCCCCAAAGGACGGATGACCGTATAGCTGGGCGGCAGCGATTCGGTACCCGTGGATTCCCGCTCCGCGGACGAGAGATCTGGATGCCCAAGTTCAAAGCGCAGCGTACTGTCGGCTCCATTGGCGTTCGGCGACTTGGGTGGAATCTCCCGCTGATGCAGGCTTGGTAACCTCCTCATAGAGCTCTTTGACCGTTTGCGTAGCGTCTGGAAATCTGAGGACGTAATCATCCACACTTGGAAGCTGTGCATGCCGCTGTAGATACTCGAATTCCAGGGCCAGCAGCTCGCGAAACAAAACTGGTGCCGCGGATACTGGACAGCCTTGTAAATACTCCTCGATTCGCGGTTGAGACTGAGAGTCGAGTTCCGAGGCGAAGCGATCGCAAGCAGAATCGATAAAGCGCACAAGTCTGGATCGTTGATAAAAGAAATGCTCTCGCGACGCATCACGCATTCTCCCATAGTGTGGCAATCACTTTGAGCTTGCGGCGGACGGTTCTTTCCGTCAATCCAATTTGTTGTGCAATCTCGTGGGTGGCATAGCCTTCCATCTTGGCGATGGCGATCTGCTGCAAATCGGCTTGTCCAAGTTCACGCAGTAGTTCGTCAACGCGCTCGGCGAGTTCGGCTGCAAACTCGGGCGTGGGCTCGCGTCCGATGATTTCATTCAGAGCTTGCAGATGTTTCTCGGGATGGTCAGCGGCGGAAGCCACAGGCTGGCGTCCACCCCCCCGCCGTTGAGCCATCTGGGATCTCTGCTTCTGCAGGATTTTGCGGGCGGTGATGGTTACCAGCAGGGCCCACAGGTCCTGCCGATCGTTGAGTTGCGGGAATGCACTTCGGCCCGCTCGATGATAGAAACTATTAAACGCACTGAGCACCACGTCATCTTCATCAAAGTCTCGCTTGGGTACGTCCCTCAGTCGAGCCCGAGCGAAATAGATCAACCGTTGGTAGTACGCTTCCCATAATTGCTGGGCTGCATCATTATCGCCAGCTTTGAGTGCCGGTAACCATGCAGTCACCGACGACGTATCGGGTTGTGACATATTCGGTTCGCAGTTGATTTGACGATAAGTGAGGCACCTGAGCCGCATCCGAGTCTACTCAAATGTAACACTCCACTGAGCCAATGGCCAATAGTGCTGACGCAGTGTCTCACCCCCCGGCAGTTCGCCTGGTAGGGTAAAAGTTGTTTGCGAAGAATGAACTCAAAATGATGCCCGCGCCAATCGCAACCAAGGCGGCGGAGCCTGCAAGACATTGGGTTACTAGGCGGAACCTAGTAACCAGAAGGTGGCGATAATCTACAGTTCAAAGAAATTCGCATTTTCTTCTTCGATGCTGTCCGAATTCAGCTCGCCATGGCAATCCACTCTTCGACAAGGGAATGGCAACTGGGCCAATCCTGAATAGCCATATCACAAGGGTTGCCAACCCGGGAGTTGAAGATGTTCAAGAGACTTAGCCAATATCTGGGTTCTACGAAATCTCAAAAACGCAAGCGCATCCGCGAGTGCATGAACATCGAATCGCTGGAGAAACGCGAGCTATTTGTCGTCGGAGCAAATTTCTTGGCACCGGTGGTGACAGCTGGCAGTGGGTTCGATGGCGTTGTACGCGTCTTCATGCCAGCCGGTTCGTGCAGCGGCACCCTGCTGTCGACGGGCCGCCATGTGCTGACTGCAGCCCATTGCGTCGATTTCGATGTTGATGCCAACTCCGATGGCAACAACGACAGTGGAAATGGTAGCGTTGATACTGGGAATTACCAGATCGTGTTTGACATGCCTGGTCGTACGGTGACGATGGCCGGTATACAGCCTAGCGAGATTTCGCTGCCGACTGCTTGGACGGGTAATTGGCGGCGCGACGACATTGCCATCATTGAACTGCCACGGCTGGCACCAGTCGATGCGGAGCGATTCGATATTTATCGCAACAACCGGGAAATCGGCACAGTTGGCACGCTGGTCGGCTATGGCAACTCCGGGCAAGGCACGGCCCAGCCCGGTCAACCGGCGGGCCATGTCGCCGATAATACCAAGCGAACCGGCAGGAACACAATTGATTCCACCAATAACTCGCGGTTGCGAATCGACCTGGACAACCCGGGCATCTGGCGGGAATCGATCAGTGCACCCGGTGATTCCGGCGGGCCGCTGTTCTTGGGCAGTCAGATTGTAGGTGTTTCCTCAAGCACCACCCTGCAGTCACAATTTAATGCCGCCGGAGTCCGGAATTATACGGGCAATGCCTTTGGTACTTGGTCGGAATATACACGTGTCGCGGACTACCAAGATTGGATAGATAGTGTCCTCAGCGAGCGGTACACGCTGACTATCGATCTCGACGATCATCCCGTTGGAAATGACGGCCGTGGCGATGGCATTGATTTTTCACTGAACAGTGACATGAATGTGGAGATTCGTGTCAATGGAACGCTGTACCATAGCGATCATTTTTCCCAGACACGCAGCATCGATTTCCTCGGAAGCGATGATGACGAATCCTACAGGATCAACAGCCTGGATCTGTGGGAAACAATCGATATTCACGGCGGGAGAGGAACCGATTCGTTGTTCGGATATTCTTCGAACTATGTGAACAATTGGACCATTGACGGGAACGATTCAGGCAGCCTAAGCAATGGCTTGCAAACCATCGATTTCGAATCGATCGAGGTTTTGCGTGGCGGGTCACGCAATGACAACTTTCGCTTCAAGGGCTGGGCGCGGTTGAGCGGCGCCATCCTTGGCGGCGATGGCACAGACGTATTAGATTTTTCCGGTTCGAATCGGTCCGTGGATGTCAATTTGGAGCAGTTGCGGGCCAACTCAGTGGCCAGCGGCCTGACAAATCGAATTGGCCAGATTGAAAACGTGATCGGCTCACGCTTTTCCGACACGATTGTTGGTGACAGTGGTGTCAACAAAATCTGGGGAGGCGATGGCAATGACCAGCTGTACGGCGGAGCGGGGGCGGATTACCTGTACGGCGGAAATGGAGACGACGAACTGTATGGCCAAAGCGGCGTCGACACTTTGTATGGGCAAGCCGACAACGATTTGCTCGATGGAGGGTGGGATAGTGCAGTAGATCAATTGTATGGCGGCACCGGCGTCGACACCTTCATCGAAGACAACCGACGCCTGGGGGACTTCTACACTTTCAACGAGGAACGCGTTCGCGATGCCACGGGAGAAGACATTCGGCGCCGCCGAGTGTACTCGAAGTACTCCTAGGTTTAACCGAAAGTACTTTCCAAATTGGCATGACCCAATCTTGGCCAGAGTCCTGGTGTGCATAAAGGGGCTCTGGCAGGAATGGCACAAGCTCATGCATGTTTCACCAATACGCGTCTCTTCGAGACGCGTATTTTTCGTAGCTTCGATGCTGCGTCAGTTTGGGTAAGACTGACCTGCATGTCTGCCTTTCATGCCCTTCGACTCTAGCGGTTGTTGGGGCTCCCTGGATATCGCCCAGCCGATTCGCTGGATGGTCGTTCAAGCGATGCGACCTGTGAGCGAGCAGAGGATCTCTTACTCGTCCTGCTCAAACCGATAAATACAGCGGCCACGAGCATCTTCGATCATATAGTAGACCTCGCCCGCAGCGTCTTGACCAAAGGCCAGCACCGGAACGCCGGATGCAACTACCTGCTCATTTCCTTTTACGCTGCCGCTCGCTTCATCGTAGTCGAGTGCCCAAATGCTGCCGGCCACATAATCAGCGTAGAGATATTTGCCGTCCAATGCTGGCACACGCTGGCTGCGCACCACGCGCCCTCCGGTAACGGATTTGCCAACGCCATGGTCATATTCCCATACCGGTTGCACTGGTGGGCCGACGTCATCGCGCATCGCATGATTACCGAAGGCGTGCGTGCCTTCACGGTTGCTCCAACCGTAGTTGCCCCCCTTTTCAATGATATTGATCTCTTCCCAAAGTTCCTGACCAACATCGCCGGTCCAGAGTCGGCCGGTTTGGGGGTCAAAAGCGATTCGCCATGGGTTGCGCAAGCCATAAGCAAAAATTTCGGGCCGGGCATCCTTGCTATTGGCGAAGGGATTGTCGGCCGGAATTCCGTAGGCCAGACCAGCCGACTTGCTGTCCACATCGATCCGTAGAATCGATCCCAATAATTTGCTGCGATCTTGTCCGGCCAAATAGGGGTCGTTGCGCAGCCCGCCGTCACCCAAACCGATGTACAAGTAACCATCGGGACCAAACTCAATCGAGCCACCATTGTGATTCTTGAATGGTTGTTCGATGACCATCAGCACCTCCTCCGTGGATGCATCGGCCTTGAGTGGGTCGTCCTTGGAAACATGAAAACGCGAGACGATACCCGCGTCGTTATCTCGCTTGGTGTAGTACACAAAGAACTGACCATTGTTGACATAGTCTGGATGAAAGGCCAAGCCAAGCAGCCCCTGTTCGTTGGCACCACCATTCTCATCAAACTGATTCACCTTGGATTGGATATCCAAGAAGATCTTAGATTCCTGCGAGTCCGCGTTATTCTCAAAGGAATGGATGACGCCGCGTTGGGTGGCGGCGAATAAACGGCCAGGCATGGACTTGGGTGAAGTCAGTTCCATCAGTCGCAATTTGCGAACCCTGCCACTATCGTCAAGCCCCTCCCAGCCGCTCCACGTCAGGTTAGGAAAAGCAGCTACAGCCTTTACTTTCAGTTTACCGGTAATAGGCTGGGGCACGCTCCCATCCGCGTTGATTCGGCGAATCTTGATATTGCGATACGAAACCAAATTCCCGTGATCCTGCAAACAGATATGTCCTTCGCCAGCACTGCCGAAGCCAGACATTTTGGCGAACTTGCTCTTGGCCACGCGTTCGTTCCACTGCCTGTCACCGAGTTTGAATGTGTAGTAGCGCAAGCCATTCATGTCGACTTCGCAACTCTGTGGAGCAATCCTAAGAAAAATTTGATTCCACTCGCCTGCCGGTCGGGTTGCATCGAGCACTTGCCCATCCACCATGGGCGGTTGATAAAGTTGATAGAGCCAACCGGCCTTCTGCGGATCACTGCCGTCTTGATTATCTTGAACCTGGATTTCCGGACCTGTTTGGTAGGAGGGGCCATCCGTTTCGGCAACGTGAAACATCAATCCGCTGTTGCCGCCTTTGGAAATCTTGTACTCCAGCGACAGTTCGAAGTATTGATACTTGTCTTGGCTGATGATATCTCCCGCGCCATCCGCTGCACGAACCAACGCACCGTCCTCTACTCGCCAACCATCGGAAATGCCGTCTCGTTTGTAGTTGCGCCAGCCATCGGTGGTCTTGCCGTCAAACAGCAGCTGCCACCCACTCAGTTCCTCGGACCTGGAAAGTCCCGGTGTGGTTGATTCAGCATAGCTGCCCAAAGTCAGCCAACTCGTCGCAAACAATGCAGCGCAAAAACGAAAAGGTATTTCATGATTGAAACTCAAATTAGAGGGGGATTCGAGAGGGAGTGTTTCGAGCTGGGGGCTCGCCCGGAGTTCGATGCATGCCACGAGGCTAGCGGTCTGCGGATAACTGCGGTCAGTCTAGCAAATTTTTGGGACCCGCCGATGATGTGCCAGGCAAATTGCTTGCGACCCGGCGGCTTGGGGTAACGCGGCGGGCTATTCCACGTAGGTCTGGCCTCTCCGAAGCCGGCCATGGCGTTCATTGTCGCTCACAGTGCAAAGTGCAAATGCGAGTCTTCGGAGAGACTCGCCTGCGTGAAACGCACCATTGGGTTGAGATCAACAGCGACGACGAGCTTAACGCGCATAAACCGGCAACACGCGATCTTTGCTGCGCGTGTAAACGACGCGGCCGTTCACCAGGGCTTGCTCCACATAGGAACGATAATCGAGAGGCTCGCCATCAAAGATTAATAGATCTGCATCCTTGCCGACTTCGATGCTCCCCAGACGATCTTCGAGTCCCAGCTGTCGGGCAGGGACGATGGTCAATGCGGCCAGGGCGGCCCGGTCACTGGCGCCGCCACGAATGGCAAACGCCGCTTCGAGCGGCAGGCTGGTCAGGTCGCGACCGGCCAGGCCATTGAGGCTGATCGAGCTGCTGAGGGTTGACAGGGAAAAAGGGACCCCTGTTTGCTCGAGCACGCGCGGAGTCTCCACCCAAGTTCCGGATGTCTCTTCTTCCCCAAAGCGGGCTTGGCGGCGCGAGCGGGGAGTTATGATTACCGAGGCGTCCGCTTCAGCAATTTCGTCGGCCACAAGCCAAGCCTCTGCTGCGTCACTGAGTACCAGTTTATAGTCCAGTTCCCGTGACAGAGCGAGCATGTCTCGGATATCGGCAACGCTTCTGGCACTGATACGTAAGGCAATCTTGCCCTGAACCAATTGCAGCGTCTCATCGCTGACGGTCTTCCTGGGCGCCGACTGCTTCTTGCCCGCAGCGGTTGCCTTCTGATATTCTTCCAGGTCTTTCAAGTACTTTCGCGCGTTGGACAACTGCAAACGCCAGTTGTGTTGATTGAGTGCACCGGTGAGAGAGCCAGGCGTCAAATCCATGAATGCGGACTCGACCACCAGCATGCCATCGAGCGTTCCAAAGGACATCTTGATAACCGCGTTCTTCTGCGGAGTGATGGGGGTAGCGGGCGTACTGGTAATGGGCTCGGTGGGTAGAATCGGCAGACCGCAACACTTGCATACCGAGACATATTCGCCGTAGTCCCGTTGTTGGGGATCGGCGGTAGCCAGCACCTCATTGGCATCGGGATCCAGGCCCAGGAATCGCTCGGTAACCGGATATTCCTCAGCCGGATCGCGTCGGCGAAAGCCGCCACCTGACTCACGAATCTGAATGCAGCCGGTGGTAATTCCCACACTCAGGCACAGACTGATGTTCCGGTCAAAGGGGTCAAGGCCGTCCGCATATTTCACTCCGCTGCCAGTGTTCGCCAAGCCAACCCCGGACATATCGATAGCGATAAAGCCAGGGGTCACGATTTTGCCTGTGGCATCAACTCTCGTAGCACCCTCGGGAATGCTGATGTCTTGTCCGACAGCAGTAATCTTACCATTCTCGATCAGGACGACACCGCCGCGCACCGTCTCGCGGGTCACGGTGATGATATCTCCACCAAACACGGCCACGACGTCTTTCTGCTTGGCTTCCTTTTCCTTTTCCTGTGCCTGCTGTTTGTCGGTCGCTTGAGGCTTTTCAGCTCCAGCTGGCGGCAGCCCGCGACCGCCACGGCGTTGCTGCAATGGTTCTTGCTGAGCGTGGGCAAAGGCTGTTACCGACAGCATGAATAAGAAAGCCAGGGGTAATTTATTTTTCATCTAGCGATTTTCCATCGATGAAGATGTGTCGAATTCCAACGCGTGTTGCAAACGGGTCACCATCGAGCACGATAAAGTTGGCGCGTTTGCCTACTTCTAGCGTACCAATTTCGCCGTCCATGCCCAGTAGTTTTGCCGGCGTGATGGTACATGATTCCAGGGCAGTCTGGCGATCCAAGCCGTAACGGACGAGCATGCCTACCGCGAACAGGGGGGTGTCTAGCTGGGCTCGAAAATCGCTTTGCCCCAATGAAGGCGAGAAAGCGAAGGGAATCTTTTTCTTGGCCAAAAGATGCGGGACATTAACACGATCACGCGAGTTGGGAATGGAATCGATACGTGGTGCCAGCAACAAGCTGTGAAGCTTGGGATCGAATTCATCCAACGTGCGGAAAACATCTTCACCGCTGGCGATGAACACCACTTTTGCATTCTTCGAATCTTTTGTTGCCGCTAAAGCGTGCAGGATGGCGGCCGCGTTGTTGACATTCAAGAACAGTGGGCTTTTCCCCTCACGCACCGCTTGCCAAAGTTCGCTCGACTGAGATGCTGCTGATGTTCCACTGCCCGCCGAGCGCGAACTGCCCTCGGTACTGGTCGAACCGTCGGTTGCACTGGTCGAACCGCCGTTGTTGGCCTGCCGCGCGATGCACCGGCATTGGAATCAGCTCGAGGTTCCTTCAGTCCGTTCCGCAATACGTCTAGGCTCTTGGTTTCGTTGGTGACCGCGGTCAACAGCTTGCCATTGGATTCGGTAATGCTGCCGTCAGAACTTGCGGGCTGAGCCAACATGGACTGTGCGTAGCCCGAGGTGACCAGGTGCAGGGTGGTAATGCCACTGCGACGTGCGTCGTCCCAAGCCACATCAGATAAATTTAGTCCATCGGCCAAGCGGGCAAAGGTGGTGGCAATCGCTGGTGAACCGCCGGGAATAACAAACGTGCGTCCACCAAAAACCACCGTGCGCGTCGTGTCCGGCTGGGTATTGCGGTCTATCGATACAACGAAATACGGGTCCACCAGACCAGGCATGATGGTCATCCCGTGCACATCGATGATTTGTGCAGAAACGGGAATGTCAATATCCTGGCCGACCGCTTCGATTTTTCCATTGCGGACAAGCAGGATACCATTCTCGATGGCGCCCGCCTTGGAAACCGTTTCAATGCGTGCGCCACGCAGGGCTAACAATTCCTCCGCACGAGCAGACAGCGCAGGCAACAGGGCAATTGCCAATGCACACAGGGCTGTGATTCGTCGTTGATAGTGCTGCATATTGCGTTTCTTGTCGTCGTAGAGACTGGCGTCGTAGTGATTGGGCGAAATTAAAAGCGCCTGCGATCTACCTTGATGTCGTAGACGCTCCGGCCATCGATGAAAACTTGCTTGACATAGTTTCTGGGATCGATGATCGATCCGGTGGTAATCAAGATGTCGGCGTCTTTACCGACCTCAAGCGAGCCAACGCGATCGTCGATCATTAGGGCTTGGGCCGGTTCGATCGTAATCCCGCGAACCGCATCTTCTTCGTTCCAGCCATAGCGGACGGCCATGGCCGCCTGAAAGGACAGTTCTTCCTGAGGGATGACGGGCGAATCGGTGTTGACTCCCAACCAAGTCACACCGCGCCGAGCATACTCGGCGACAATACCCTTAATCTGCCCGTCTTCGGGTTCGTAGCGGAAGCCACGCGGCCCGGCCATAACGGGAATCCCTCGTTTGAGAATCTCGTCGCTGATCTTGTAACTGTCAAAGGTTCCGTGATCGATCACGATCTTGAGATTCATTTCGTCATGCAAGATCCGCAGGGTGGATTGCACCACCTGGTAGGCCTGGGTGTGAACCACCACTGGAATCTCACGATGGAAAAGGGGCTTGAAGTACTCCAAACGCAAATTCACCTCGGGTTTGACGTCGATGCGACCGGCCTCGAAATCGTCCCACTGTTGAACATAAAGCCGGCCCTCCATCAGTTGTTGGCGAATGACATAGTTCATTCCCATTCTGCCCGATCCGACCTCACCATCCTGCCGCTCGGGATTGCCGGACTGGGCAATTTTGAGTACGCCAGGGGCTTTAATGATGACATCCTTTAGCTTGCCAGGACCGGTCTTCATCAGGGTTCCCCAACCGCCCATATTGGTTCCGCTTCCGGGGATATAACAGATCGTGGTTACACCTCCAGCGATGGCCACCTTCAGATCGTCATTGTGAGGTATGATCTGATCCCAATTGCGAAGTTCGGGATTGGTCTGGTAGACCATTTCATTGAGATCACCGGAACCGCCCACGTGAGCATGGGCCTCGACCAGGCCGGGCATGGCAAAGGCATCGGGTTCCGATAACTCCTGATAGCCTTCAGGAACTTTAATGTCCTCGGTCTTACCGACGGCTTCGATTTTGCCATTGGAAATCAGGATGGTACCGTTGACGATTGGTTCACCGGCACAGGTAATGACCTTACCCACATGGATTGCCAGTTTGGGCAAGACGGTTTGTTCTTTGCCTGCGGTATCATCGGCATAGGCTGGCATCAAGCCGATGGTCAAGACCATCAATCTGGCGACGATTCTCATCGTGCGCTGAACTCCGGGAGGATTGTGGACGGGCATTACTTGCTCTCTTTTTCAAAAACCCAATTGCCGTCGATCATCACCGCCAAGACTTGCGTGCCAATGTCAAAGGGTGGCCCACTCAAGACCACCAGGTCGGCGTCACGTCCAACTTCGATGGTGCCTAAAGACTTCAACCCTAAGAACTCAGCGGGTCCGTGTGACATGCCCTGCAGGGCATCGCTGCGCCCGAGGCCTTCAAACACGGAAAATGCGACCGCATCGGGCAAGTGGCTCACGCCGGTGCTGGCTTTGGACTGGAAGGCCAATTTCCCACCGGCGACTCTTATTTCTGCAGGAAAGTTTACCGGCTGACCATCAATTTCGCCAAACAGTTGCGGCCCCAAGATGACCAGCACATCATGCTTGGCCAAGAGTTCCGCCTGTTCGGCTGCGTTTCCGTCGGCCACGATGGCCGTGCGAATATCGAACTCCTGACGAAACAACTTGATGGCCACCTCGACAGCACGCGGATTGTCGAGATCAACCAAGGCGACGATCTTCTTTTGAAACAGCTCGCGGTATGGCTTGAGTCCGGAGTTTTCCGCAGGCTTCTTTGGCTCGGTGGGTTTGGTGGGTTCTTTCAGCTCTTCGCTGGGCTGGCCATCTTTGGAGTCCTTGCCGCCATCACTGCTGCCTCCCTTGGCCGCATCGGTTGATTTGTCTTCGGTGGCCGGTTTGCCAGCGTCGGCTGGGCGATCACTTTTGCCAGCATCTTCCTTGGCTGGCTTCGAATCCTGCGGTTGCTCGCTTGGTTTCTTTGACGGATCGTCTTTGTCGTCTGCCTTGCCTTCCGCGGCCTGCTTTTCAGCCGCTTTCTGCTCAGCTTCTTTCTTGGCGGCTGCAGCTTTCATGGCAGCGTCGTATTTTGCTTTGGCGGCCTCGTATTCTTTTAACTTGAGCTGATATTCAGCATATTCTTTGTCGTATTTGTCCCAGGCATCAGAATAGGCCTTGCCGCCGCGCAGGGTACTCCGCAGGCTTTCCTCGGCGGCTGTGAGATTACCCTCAATCTTGAATCGCAGGGCTACTGGGTCCATGACGGGGCGCGGCTGATCGGTCAACTTGAAAGCGAGCACTGGGCTGGGCAATTGCGTCGAACTGAACAGACCAGTGGTCACGCCACCCTGGCGTGCCCTGGCGATTTGGTCATCGTCACGCGCGAGCAATTCTCCCAATTTTGTATCGAGCCCAATTCTCTCACTCAGTGTCCCGCCGATGCCCAACACGGTCTGGCAATCGAGCATACCCGGCACGATATAGGCGTCGGGGAAGTGTTTTACCGTGGCGCCTCGCGCCATGGAAAGTTGCGTGCCCACACCAGTGATCTTGCCCGCGTTCACGGCGACACCGCCTGAGATGAAACCATGCGGGGTATAAACCTTGGCGGCCGAAATCATGCTGGCCGGAGATTTCGTTTTTAACTCGTAGGCCAATTCGCCATTCAAATAGGTTGCAGCCACCCGCGAACCCGCCGCAAAGGGCTGGCCGGAAAGAACCACAAAGTCGGCGTCCGAACCCGTTCGCAACTTGCCGACGCGATTTCCAACACCCAACATGCGCGCCGGATTGGCGGTCAACATCCTCAGTATTTGCTGGTTGGAGAGGCCACCACGGGCGAAGATGCGGGCGGTAAAGAGCAAGTCCTTCAGGTCAGCATCGGTGGCGGCAACCAAGGCCAGTTTATTGCCAGCTCCGGCGTCCACCAATTTCTTCGCGCGTTCCCAGACCTGGTCCGGCGGAGGATTGCCAGGAACCAGTATGCCAGGATTGGTAATTCTGCCTGGACGGAATTCGGGGTTCAGCAGCACACCCACCGCCTGTCTGTTTTTCCAGTCCACGGACTGCAACGGACCAACATCAACCGGATCCACTGCCATCCATCTCAATTGATGCTTCTCGGCCAACTCTAAAGCCGCTTGGACTTCTGCCGCATTCTCGACGGAGAACCGCATTGTCCGCCGCGTTCCGCAATTGGGCTAATGTGGCGAGTACCTCATCCGTCGCGTTTGGATCTTCGGCTTGGACAAACAACGCGTCGAGTCCAACGATCGCCTGTGCCAAACTGGTAGCCAACTGCGGTTGGGTGGGGGCGAGCGGTCGCTCGACGGAAACAGCGCCTACAGGTGGTTCATAAATGGTTGGAGGCGAAAGGGCATCGCGGGTGAGGACGATCTTCAGGCTTTCGGATTCCGCCAGCACTCGTTGCTCCGGCTGCCTACCCGCCAGCTTGACCACCGCGCCTTGACCCGGCATCAGACGGCCCGAGCCGGGCGACAATTGAACCGTAGTCACGCCTCGCGCGAGCAATTCGTCATAGTCGTCGAAGGGATCAAAGCCGTCTGCCGCACGTACCTGGGGCGTAACAGCGTAATCGCTATCGCGGGCGGATTCGACCAGATTGGTCTGAGCAATCACCAACCCGGGAATCAGGTTTTGGCCGGCCATGTCGTGGCGGATAGCGGACGCCGGCACTTCAATCTCTTTTCGCGGGCCCATTGCCAAGACCTTGGAGTCTTGAACCAAGAGCACCGCATCCTTGATCACGGGCCCGTCGCCGGGCCATATGGCATCCGCGTAATAGGCATCGATCTGCTGAGCGGCGAGTGACCCAACGCCTACGCCGGAAAACAGCATGCCCGCCAGCAGGCACCCCGCATTTCGAATGCAGCTTAGATTATTCAATTCCATCGTTGTGCTCACTCCGCTACCGGGGAAAGGAGGCGTTTTAGTTTTTCGTCCTCGGCACGGTTGTAAACGACGTCGCCATTAACGATCGTCTTTTCGACCCAAGTGGTCATCTCCAGCGGTTCGCCAGTGAGAATGACCAGGTCTGCATCTTTACCAACTTCAATGGTGCCGACCATGTTGTCGATTCCCAACAATTTCGCCGGTTGCAGGGTTAGCGCCTCCAAGGCTTGAGCCTCGCTTAAACCGTATTTAACCGCTGTGGCCGCTTGATACCAAAAGTAGCTGGTTCCCAGGGAAGTTCGCGAGCCCGAGTCGCTGATCTGAAAAATAAAGGGAACGCCGCAATCGAGATAAATCTTGGGCAATACGATCTTCTTATCCTCACGCGTTCTGGGGTCCGTTTCCCAGAAAACCAGAGTTGGATCCAAGATGACCGTTTGGTCCTGTTTGGCCAGCAATTCGGCTGCCTTGTAACAGTCGCGGCCGAGAACAAAAATGGGTTTTAGATGGTAGTCCTTGACCAGCCCCAAGGCGGCCACCACATCCATGCCATTCGCGCAATAAATGAACACGGGAGATTCGCCCTTCAGGGCGCGGATCAAGGCTTGCAAACCTTCGTTTTGCGCGGCGGCATCGCCAGGCTTGTTTTCGGCTGCCGTCTTTTCGTCTTCGCTGGCGTCATCCTTGGACTCGCCTTTTTCTTCACCTGCTGATTCCTTGTCCTTAGGCTCTTCAGGCTCTGGCTTGGCATCGTCCGCTTCCGGCTTGTCTTCCTTTTCCATGGCCTGCTTGGCTTTGTCCAATTCTTTCCGCAATCGCGCCATTTGGCTCATGCGGCTGCCACTGGTGGGCACCAGGGACAGCTTCAAGCCTGCATGTCGGTTTAGCAGCATATCGTTGACGTATTGTCCGGCGGTTTTCAGGATGGCGGCTTGACCGCCAATCAATGTGCTGTTGCCGGGCACGACTGCGGCTGAGGTGATGCCGTTGCGGCGACACTCTTCGAAGTAATCCGCAACGGGGTCAATCGAGTCCACCACGGACAAAAAGGGCACGACCTCCGATCGCTCGTTGGGTTGGCTCATTCCCGAAGCACTATGGGCATCGATAAAGCCGGGCATGACCACTTTGCCTTGGGCATCGATAACCTTGGCCTCTCCCGGGATCTTGATATCCTGGCCGACTGCGGTGATCTTGCCGTTGCTAATCAGAATGGTTCCGGATTCGATCGGTTCACCACTGATGGTGATGATCTTGGCACCCTGGATCGCCAGTGGGCCTGCGGCCGAGGCGCTCAGACCAAATAGCACCACACTGCACATGGTCAGCAAGGCGGCCGTATTACGTCGAAGAAATGTTCTCATGTTTCACTCTTGTCATTGTAAATTTTGCCACGGACCATGGTCCACTGGATGCCGCTGGTGGTCTCGAGCGGGTCACCGCTCAGCCCTACCAGGTCCGCATCCTTGCCAACCGAGATAGTTCCAACTCGCTCTGCCTGACCTATGAATTCGGCGGGAAGGGCCGTAATCGCCTGCAATGCTAATTTCCGATCCAGGCCAAAACGCACAGCGAAACGCGCCTGTTCAAGTAAGTTTCGTCCGGCCAAGCAAAAC
Source organism: Pirellulaceae bacterium (assembly GCA_963707245.1). GTDB lineage: Bacteria > Planctomycetota > Planctomycetia > Pirellulales > Pirellulaceae > Aureliella. The sequence continues at coordinate 36,603 of CAVPPY010000026.1, read as the reverse complement.
TCGATATCCGCTTCGTCCAATTTGCCGGGCACATTCCAGCGTAGCTCCGTGCCTTCGCTGCCAAACAAGGCACCCGTCGATGCAGTCAGAGCCGTAAACACCAGTTTACCCTTGCGCTCCTGAAACTCATCAAGAATACGATAAACCTCGTCGCCACCGTAAATCACCGGCTTAAAGCCGAATTCGTCTCCCAAATCCAACGCGCTGCGGATATCAAAATCGGTGCGGCTAACGCTGATCGCCGATTGCTTCCCACTGAGCAATTCCCCAAGAACACGATTGGTGTTGGGATCCAGGCTGCTCAACGATTTTCCGTTGCTCACCTGATGCAAAGTATTGCGGATGATCCACACGACTCCCATGCGATTGGTGGGCTGGCGGACGTAGATGCTATCGGGCCGCGAACGCGATCGATTGCCCGAGGTGGGATCGCTGGAGATAGCCAGCACCAAGCCACTGGCCGGATTCAGTTGGCGGTCCTGTGCGTCTCCCGCTGTCTTAACAATACATGCCAGCCCTGAGAAAACACTTTCCGTGCCGGGCAAAATCTGCAGCGTGGTCACTCCAGCGTCTAACTCCTCAGCGAATTGCCGCGAGCGGAAATCAATGGCCGAAAATGTCTCGAATTCTGGCGTAATCTCCCGCGAAACTTCTGCCTCTCCGCCAACCAAGCCGGCGGAGGAGTAGGCGTTGACGATGCCTGGCATCAACGACTCAACCTCGACCAATGCCGCTCCCGTGGGTTGCTCGATCTCTGCCCCAACCGCCGAAATCTTGCCCTGCTCGACCAGCACCATACCCGGTTGTCCCCATTCCCCGGGCCCGCCGTAAAGATGTTGAGCTCGAATCAAGACAGTTTGCGGCTCATCACCACGCACCGCGGTGCACAGCAGCAAACAATTGAGCAGGGGAAGTGCAAGCAGCAGGGTTTTCTTGGCCAGGTTCAAGATGATTCTCTCTGTAACTGATTTCATTCCTTGCCTGATTTCTTTGCGGACGCGGCGTTTCTTGGAAGTGGATTTCTTTCGAGGGTTGGACCTTCGGCTGGGGCTAGGTACTCCAGCTTGGAAACGGCTCTAGGGCTGCTTGCGGTCCTGCAGTCGTTGTCCATCTTGCAGGATCGCCATGGGTTTTGCGGCCAAATTTACCGGCGAAGCATCCCAGATCACTATGTCCGCAGCGGCACCAGCTGAAAACGCGGACTGTTGTCCGGGCAGCGCCGCCAAGGGATCGCACAGCCCGCCCAGGGCGGCATCATGGGAAATGCCCGACAGGGCCGCGCTCAGCCGCAGCTGCTGTGCATCTTCGCCAGCAAACAGGATCGCTAAGCCCGCTTGCTCGGCCAGCACAAGGTCTGCGGAAAACCAATCAAAGGTGGTGGGCCTGATGGGGTCGACAATCACCGCTACCTGCAATTCCCGCATGCGATCGATGAATGGCTCCAATTGCGAGGCGCCAACCAGCGCGGCCCGCAATTGAAACTCTTCGATCAGGTCGAGGGCCGTGCGAATTTCAGCATCTGTTTGGGCTTCGAAAAGCGCCAAGCGTTTGCCGCTGGCTGTAGCTCGCAAGACTGCCTCGCGCTGAGCATCAATTTGCTTCTCGACCTTTTCAGGCAGATAAATCCTCGATTCCAGCAGAACTCCGGTGAGTGCCTGCTGCAGCATGCGATACTGGCCGGCCAAACTTGACGGAAATCGATTGGGATCGCGGGCTTGGCCCGAGAGTACGAGCTTGGTTGCCATCTCTCGCTCGAGTATCGGCGCTGCAGCACCCAGACGCACCAGGCCGACCGAACCGGCGATAGGGTTCGCGCTGCCGGGTGAGAGCAGCACACGCAGCAAGCCCTCATCGACCAGCGTCTGTCTTTGATCTTTGCTCGCCGACAAGCAATCTGCAGCGGTGACAAAAGAGGCATCCGGCAAGTCCCGAGTGTCGATCCAACGCTCGAGTCCCAAGGTCGCGTGGCCACTCACTAGCCCAGGCGTAATGACCGCTTGGCCCACATCATAGACAGGAATGTCGTGCGCAGCTGGCTTACCATCTGCTCCGCCTGCCGCCTGCGGGCTGCCCTCTGCCAGCGCTTGGTCCACTTTGCCGTCCGCCACGGTTAGGGTGCCAGGCTGCAACCGGCCGTCTATCCAACAACGCGCACTGTGTAGCCCAAAGCTGGCTGGCAGGCTGGCGGGTAACGACTTGAGATCAACGCTTGCCAATCCCTTCGCCGCCTGAGCGGATTTCGGCGGAGAAGTCTGGTAGACGACATCCCCACCGCTGACGACCAGCATGACTGGAGCGCCTGGGATCTATGGGCTGGCCAGCAAAACAAACGAAATCCGCCCGCTTGCCAGCGGCCACAGAACCGATCTGGTCGGCGACCCCCAATGCACGAGCCGCGTCAATGGTGATCGCTTTCAAAGCTCGCTCGCTGCTAAATCCGTGCCGCACGGCCAGGGCCGCATGGGCCCGCAACAACCGCGAGCCGCGTGGGCTGCCGGCAAAACTGGCCACAATTGCCGCGCCTGGATAGTTGCCGAATTGCGATCCCCAATTGGCTTGACTGTGACTGGTGGGATCAAAAAGAGGCTCGACTGCCAACCAGGGCCCGAGCACGACCGGAGCATTCGTATCGACAACCGAGGCAAAGCTGGAACCCAAATCGCTAAGCCCCTCGTAGATCAATTGGATTTTGGAAAACGCGTCCTCCTCGAAAATCTTTGCTGCAAAGGCCCAATCATCGGCCGTGTGCACTTCCAATCGAAGTGGCAACCTGCCTTGCAAAACCTCAATCAAACGTTCCTTCAGTGGGTCAAATTCGGGTTTCTTGGGTGGCTTTTCTGGTGCTTTAGCATCCTCGCTCTGCTTGGCGGCCGCTTGATCGCCTGACTCGTCGCCTGACTTGGACTGTTTTTCCGCAGAGTCTGGTTGCTTGCTCGGCGAATTCTTTGGCGGAGTCTGTTCAGGCTTGCCGCCTGGCTTGTCAGGCTCGCCTGTGGAAGGCTTTTGGTCTTTCGCGGATTCTTTCGCAGTTTGCGGAGCATCTTTAGCGTCTGTCTTGGCGGCGGCTTTCTTTTTCAAGTAATCATCGTATTCCTGCTTCTGCTTTTGGTAATCCGCTGCGGCTTGTAGCACCTTCTTCATTCGATCGAGCTGCTGCTGACGCGAGCGATTACTGCTCGCCCCGACACCCATCGAGGACTGCAGGGCAACATGCTCTGCCAGCACGCTGGGACCGTCTGCGGTGGGGTGGACGGACAGCACCGCTCCATAGCCGCTCAAACTACCGCGTCGCGAGGGCTGGACGTAGACTGCGGTCACCCCCTGTCGAATCACCTCCTGCCAGTCGTCCGCGTAGGGGTCAACCTCGTGCAAGATATTCAGACTGGCATCGTTTGCTCCCCCGTCGGCGGCGGGATTGTTCAGCCATAAAACGCTGCGAGCGTCGATCAAGCCTGGGGCGAGAACCATGCCGCTGACATCCATCCGCTGGGCCCTCTCGGGAATTGGCAGATCCGCAGCACCCACGGCCAAGATCTTGCCGCCCTGAACCAGTACGACCCCCCGTTCGATCACACCCACATCGCTGCAGGTGTGGATTTCCGCACCCACATAGGCCGTCAATGGCAACAGCGACTTGGGGGAATCTTCAGGACTCGGTGGTCGCGTTTCGGGCGGCTGGCTAACCGCCGGCATACTGCCGGCAAAGGTCACGAACAAACAGATACAAAGAACAAGGAAGGTTTTTCCATCGAGCATTGGTTTCATCATGCGCTGTCTCGAAGAATCCCAGCCGAAGTATGGAATGTGCATAAAGCGTTTTAGATGCGCGTCAAACGGCTCGGGGAAATCACCGCCACGCGCTTTGACCATCGCCGAGGCCGCCGAACCTCGCGATATCGGTTCACTAGGAGTCCTAACACTAATAGCGCGCCATGCCGCTCGCAAGCGACTAAAGGCCAAAAAAGCAAATCAATCAGCTTTTAGGTGCCGCAAGGCCTTGCGTCTACCTTTTTCGGCGAGCATGACCTGGGACAACGAAGGCAAGGCGTTAGCCGGCGTTAGCCCCGGTTTCTGCAGAGGGAACCGCGGCTAACGCCGCTAACGCCGTGCGGCTAATCCCAAACTTATAGTTGGACGCAGCACTAGGCCTGTTGCAGCCGATCGACCAGCTCCGCGTCGCAATCTTCCAGGTCAAAATGCTCGAGGATGTGCGGAGGGAAGTAGGCTAATGGCAGATCGACCCATTCGTCGGTTGCCATTTCCTGAAAGCTGGGGGGGCGATTCAACAGTCGCAGACTACGCACCCTTGAACTCATCACCGCGGCCAGTGTAGCGATGATCGCACCCCAGCCGTTGCCCAGCACATCGACCTGAGCGTAACCGCAAGAATCTAGCCAGTGCAGTGTTCTGAGGACATCAAAGGTCTTTTGCCCCAGGTAGGGTCGATCCAGCATGACACCATGGATCGCATAGAAATAATCACAGCCATAGGGATCATCAAAACTATTGATCCCGCAGGTGTTGGGCAGCGACTCCCCAATGCCCCGCACATCGCAGCTGAATAGTGGCTGATCAATTTCGAGCAGCGCTTTGAACTGTGGGTCCTGTGTCAACTCGTCGCTTCGCAATTCGCTATCGCTTGAACGATGTGCGATAAACAAGCTGGCGCTATCGCCCTTGCGTCCTGGACGAGCGTCATGCCGCTGATCGCCGAGCATATAACTGACGGCCATGATGCCGGGCTCCGTTTCGATGGCATAAGTGGTTGCGAAGCGAAGAGGAAAACCTCGGTTGCCAAAATCCCTTAGGATCCGGTAGTGTGGTGGAGCGTCAGGTTCATTGGGCAGTCTAAGGACTTGCCGAATCGCCGATTGCAGGGCCTGGCCGCGCAGGGGATGTCGCCCTTGGCGGAGGCGGAGGGCCTTGTCGCGGGTGAACTCAAAGACCGTGGCTGGCTGCAGCTCAGCGACTTGCCCGGTCTCGGTACACCACAGATCTGTATCCGCTTCCAACACAATCTGTGGCTCTTGGTGGTCCTGATCCGCATGCGTTGCTTGATTAAACCAGCCATACATGGCTTCGCGGTTTTCGATCGAGTAGCCGTGCTCCGAAGGTCCCACGTGCAAAGCGATGTTCTCAGGTTTTCCCAGCAGGCTGTACAGTTTTTTCAATCGCTGATAGGCTTCGTGGCTGCCGCGAACGTCGAAGAAATCGCGTTCCTTGGCCAGAATGATAATCGGCTTTGGGGCTAGGGCCGCCAGAAAGTCCTCGTGCTCCAGACCCAGCGACAACACCCGCGGTGGACACTGTTCGGTGTCGGCTGGCAATTCATTCTCTGCGTTGTGCAGAAAGGTGGTTACAAAGCAGGCCGGAGCCGCCATGCTCCAGCGTTGTTCAACGCCGCACAGCCAAGTGGTCATGGTGCCACCGCCAGAATTTCCAGTGACACCCAGGTGCTGCGATATCGATTTCTGGACGCGATATCAGGTAGTCCAAGGCGCGGATGCCGTCCCACGCGCCACATCGCCAGATTCTCGCCAACCAGTAATTGTTGGTTACCACACTGTATGTGCTCGCGGACTCCAACGCCAATCCGCGACTTGTTGTCCTCGTCGGGGTACTGCAATCGTTCGCCTTGACCAATAGGATCAAAAATCAGGCAAGCATAGCCCAGGCGGGCTAATCCCTGCGCAAAAGACTGGTAGGCCTCGGCCGCCTTGCCGTTGGCAGAGTGCCCGCACGTTCCAACCACGCCGGGCACCTTGCTGCCGGGGCTGACCTCCGGCAAGTACAAGTTTGCACTGACCGGAAAATTGGGACGGCTCTCGAACAGATATTTTTTCAATGCGGTATCGATCACGCTGTAAGACTTCCCATGATTCGCGCATTGAGTGGCGTTCGCTCTGGGAAAGGCCCCAAGGCTTGCAGAATCTTTTGCCGAACGTCGGCCACGTAGGACTCCGCCTCGGCTTGAGTATTCAGGCCTGACTTGGCTGCCACGGAGCGCGCATGAGAAGCGCGAACTTGGTTGACCAAATACTCCTGCATCATGCGTGGGAAACGGTTTAAGGGCGGTTTGGCCTCTTCTGCCTGCAGCTGCCCGAGTGAGTGGGGTCGGTACAACATGGAGGCGGATCCGGCCGCAAGCAGGGCCTGCACGAAACGCCGCCGGCGCAATGCATTCCATTCGCGTGACATGTGACGATCTCCCATGGGGAATGTTGGATTCATCGGTCGTGTGTGAGCAGGGGTAGCTGAACCAGTTGCCGATCAAGAGCGCGTCAGCCACCGCGCAATAGTCCTGGCTGGATATCGATATCCAAAGCGGAAAACTCCTGGCGAGCAATCTTTTCCCAAGCAATGGCGCCCATGACTGCATTGTCGGTACACCATTCCTGGGGTGCAATCAGCAATTCTACTTGTAATTCATCAGCCAGTTCGGCCAACTCCGCGCGCAGCAAGGCGTTGGCGGCCACACCACCGCCGACGCACAATCGTCCAAGGCCGGTCTTGCGCAGAGCCAAGCGGGCTTTGCCTAGCAAGCAATCGATGGCGGCCCGTTGAAAGCTGGCGGCCACATCGGCGCGTTGCGAATTCGTTAATTCCAGCCTGCTGAAATCTTGCTTGCCCGTGCCGACCAGGCGATAGCGGACCGCAGTCTTCAATCCCGAGAAGCTCAGATTCAGCGTTGCTCGATCGGCCAACAAGGGACGCGGAAAATCATAGGCTGTTGCATCGCCCTCGAGGGCTAAGCGACTCAGCTGTGCCCCGCCGGGATAGGGCAGTCCCAGCATGACCGCCACCTTATCAAAAGCCTCGCCTACCGCATCGTCAATGGTGCCGCCCAAATACTGCCATCGCTGCGCAGAATGACAATGATACAGATTGCTGTGTCCACCGCTGATCACAAAGCCCAAGCAGGGGAAAATGGGCTGTGCACTAGCCAACTGGCAGGCATAGATGTGGGCTTGCACGTGGTTGACGGCCACCAGAGGTTTTTGCCAGGCGACACACAGTGCCTTGGCGGCGGCCAAACCGACTAACAAAGAGCCCGGTAAACCCGGCTCGGTAGCTACCGCAATGGCCGACAACTGACTGGGGGAAATGCCGGCCTGCTGCATCGTCTGCTGGACGATCGGCAGGATGCGCTCCAGGTGAGCCCTAGCGGCCAATTCGGGCACCACACCACCAAAGGAATCATGGACTTGGTGCTGACTGGCAACGCAGGAGGCCAGGACCCGCCGTTCTCGCGTTACAATAGCTGCGGCCGTTTCGTCACACGTGGTTTCAATGGATAATAAAACTTCTTCGGACATGTATTGAAAAGTGATCCCAAACCATGAGTGCTAAAGGCGAAGCAGAAGAGGGTTTTGACCCCACAACCATCGAGCGTCCGGATCCGTCGCTCTTTCGATACTACGTATTCGTTTCCTTGTTGAGTGGTCCGCTAACGCCCCTGGTCCTACTGCCACTGTATTTTCGCTACATGACACTCCGCTACAAATTTGATGACGCGGGTGTTTCGATGCGATGGGGCATCTTATTCCGCAAAGAAGTATACCTGACCTATCGTCGAATCCAGGATATCCACTTGACGCGGAATTTGTTGCAGCGCTGGATGGGTCTAGCCAAAATCAGCCTACAAACCGCCTCCGGCAGCAACCAAGCCGAAATGGTCATCGAGGGTATTCTGCAACCCGAACGACTACGCGATTTCTTATACAGCCAGATGCGAGGTGCCAAGAATAGCGGTCAGTCGACTGCGATTCCCTTCACTGATAGCCTGGAGCCTGCCCTGCAGGCGGGTGGCGGAACGGATTCTCTCGATGCACGGGCGACTCAGGCGCTGCTGGATATCAAGCAAGCCTTGCAGCAATTGGTCGAGCAGCGGGATTCTGGTCCATTCAACAAGCTACCAGGAGACAGGCATGATCATTCCTGACAAGGCCGTCTTGCGGGCCAGCAAGTGGTGTTATGGTGGGGTATGGGGATTGGTTACCCGTTGGCTGCGCGTGCCCGAAGAACCGCCACACCTGCGCGGGGCCGATGACGCAGCCATTCGCAGTTTTCGACCCTCCGAGGGCTTCCTCAGCTATTTGAAATTGTTTTTCTGGATCGGGCTGACGGTGATCGACGGCTTGCTACTGATCGGCATGATCGCGCTGCTCATCGCCGCGCCGCTAATCGGGGCGATCGCCGCACCATTCATCATCGCCATCATGATCCTGCCGGATATAGTGGCCTACATCGCTATTCACTTGCGATATGACACAACCTGGTACGTACTGAGCGACCGCAGCATGCGCATTCGGCGGGGAATCTGGAATATTCACGAGACCACGATTACCTACGACAACATTCAAAACGTTTCGATCCGGCAAGGGCCCGTGCAGCGATATTTCGGATTCTCGGATGTATTGGTCGAGACGGCCGGCGGGGGTGCTGCAGTCAAAACCGCAGAAGGTAGCAGCGTTGCCGGACATCACGGTTTGTTGGAGGGGATCGCCAACGCCGACGAGGTGCGCAACCTGATTCTGACCAAGTGGCAGAGTTCCAAGTCCGCCGGGCTTGGGGATGAACCCCATGCACAACACATCCCCTCTCCGGCTGGATTCAATCCCACGCACGTCGGCCTCTTGGAGGACATCCGCGAGTTAGCGGTCAGGCTGGCCAGCTGAGTGCTCAGGCCTCGTCCGCAATGAACTTACCGAATTAGCCGGAACGCGTTAGTTAGCGTCCCGCTCAGAGGCGCTGCAGAAACCGGGTGTTAACGCACTCCGGCTGATGGCCAATTAGGTACTCTATTTGCGGACGTGTGCTAAGCCATGGAACCAGCTAGGAAAGCGCCTGCTCGATGCGGGCGATCACGGCTTTTTCGCTGGGGCTGACACTGCCGAATCCGAGCACGCCCCCACAGGCTTGGGCAACCGTCTCGACCGAGCTCATGATTTCTTTGCGAAGCGCATGGCGATGTCCCTCATTCAAGGAGCTGCACAAGGCGCGTGTGTAATCGCACCAGGCGTCCAGAAGTTCATTGCCTGGTCGTCGAGTCGTCCAGGCTTCCAGCAACTTCATGGCTGGTTCGTCGGCGGAAATGCCCGATCGTTGCGCACATTGAGTGATTGCGTAACGTTCATTTTCTTCGATGCGATCGTCTGCCCAAGCAACGGCCACCAAGGGGGCTAGCCGAAAGGCGGACAGGGTTTCTGCCGTCACATTTATCTTGGCAATTTCCTCTGCCAAATGTTTGTCCGTAATTCCGGTAACCTGCATGATTCCCGCAGCCGTTTCGTCAACGGTCATTTGTGAGCGCAGCTTCTCAATCAGTTCATGGTCGACCCCGGCAAAAAACTGCTCTTCAAGACTAAACCAACGCTTTGTCGAATTCTCACTCATGGCACGCTCAACCAAAAACGAAAGGATTGCGGTGGGGATTCGGTGCCGCAGATAAACCGCAACGTGAAACGCCAGGAATGGCTAACGCCTATGTCATAAATGATAAGCCGCTGCGCGGTCGCCGCAACGGGTAACTCCGAAAGCAGCTGCTCGGCCTGGCCCAACTGCCCTGCTCTGCGGAACCAGAGTGTTCCCGGAATTCGCGGAGCCCGGGTGATACGGTATCACTCGGACTAGCGCCTTGTCAGGAATAAAAAGTGGGTTAGACATGCGTTGGGAAAAGGGGTCCGACACCAAAAGTGCGAAGCACCCCAAGGGCCGTTCCGGCTTTTGGTGTCTGACCCGTGTCTGCCCCCCCTTTTCCTTCGAGGCACAGGCTCGAGCGAGACTTTTTGAGCGTGCTCACCGCATCTGATCTAGAATGTTAAACTGAGGTGCCGCACCGTTGGCGGAAAGCCCTATCCGCAATTCGGCGGGCCGCGAGTGCGGGCTGCCTACCCGCAGTTTCCATTTTTGGGGTGCCGCAACTGGCCAAATTCAAGCTCCCCTTTTTCGCGAACATTACATTGTCAACTGTGAATTCAAGAACCGCTTCCTCGTCGCGTGCCAAGCCTATTACCGGCACCCACATGCCTGCCTTTGTATTTCAGACCGGCAAGGATCTGGCGCGGCACGCCGCCCAAATCATAGCCCGGCTGATCCGCGAGCGGGCCGATCTTGGGCAAACGAGCGTGCTGGGTTTGCCGACCGGTAGCACTCCCGTCGGGACCTATCGCGAGCTCATACGCCTGCACCGCGAGCAGGAGTTCGATTTTTCCCATGTCGTGGTCTTCTGCCTGGATGAATTCTATGGACTGTCGTCGCAAGAGCCGCAAAGCCATCGTCGCTGGCTGGCCGAGCATTTCTTTGAGCACGTGAACATCCCACCCGAGAATATTCACTGTTTCGACGGCCAAGTCCCGGCTGCCGAGGTCGAAGTTCACTGCCGTCGCTACGACGAGGCCATTCATAGCTTGGGAGGCTTTGATCTGGTGCTACTGGGGATCGGACGCAACGGGCACATCGGTTTCAACGAACCCTTCTCCATGCGCAAGAGCCGCACGCGGCTGTGTACGCTCGACCCCATCACACGACAATCATGCGCCAGCGATTTCTTTGGCGAAGCCAACGTTCCGCTGCAGGCGCTGACCGTCGGCCTGTCGCCGATCTTGGCCGCGCGGCACGTGTTGCTGCTGGCATTGGGCGAGCACAAGGCCTCGATCGTTGCCGAGACCCTCGAGGGCTCGATCACCGATCGCGTGCCCGCCTCGTACTTGCAGGAGCATGCTGACGCGCGAGCCCTGCTCGATATGCCCGCGGCCGGCGCACTGAAAGGTGTTTCCATGCCCTGGCTATTGGAAAAAGTCGATTGGGATGAAGTTCTGATCAAGAGGGCCGTGTTGTGGCTGTGCGAGCAAACCGGCAAGGCGCTGCTCAAATTGGACGACGAAGACTTTCGCAATCACGATCTGCACCAATTGCTGCGGCACCACGGTCCGGCGCAGAACATCGCCCATCGCGTCTTCCGCTGGATGCAGGATACCATCGAGTATCATCCCGCAGGGAAGGAGCCGAAGACCGTATTGTGCTTCAGTCCACACCCAGATGACGATGTCATCAGCATGGGTGGAACCCTCATTCGACTGGTCATGGATGGGCATCGCGTACACGTGGCCTATATGACCAGCGGCAACATCGCGGTGTTCGACCACGACGCCCAGCGGGTTGCGGATCTGGTTACCGAATACAACCGACTATTCGGTATCGACGAGCAGAAGTCGCATGAACTACAGCAATTGGTCCGCCAGGCGCTCCGCCACCGCGAGCCCGGCCAACCCGACCACGAATGCGTGCTTAAGATCAAAGCCCTGATCCGCTGGAGCGAAGCTCGGGCGGGAGCCGTGCACGTCGGTTGCAAACCAAAGACTTACATTTCCTGGACTTGCCCTTCTACCGCACCGGCACCATTGCCAAGAAGCCCATGGGTGAGGAGGACACGCGGATCATTCGCGAGCTGCTCGAGACGAGTTCAGCCAGATCAAATCTACGTGGCCGGCGATTTGGCCGATCCCCATGGCACGCACCGCGTATGTGCCGAGGCGATTTTCTTCGTGCTCAGTCAAATGCAAAGCGAAGGCCTGACCCTGCCCGAGGTCATGCTCTATCGCGGGGCCTGGCAGGAGTACGCACTGCATGAAATTGAAATCGCCGTTCCGCTCAGCCCCAGCGATATCGAACTAAAACGTCAAGCGATTTTCATGCACGAAAGCCAGAAGGACGAAGCCCTATTTCCCGGCTCCGATCCTCGCGAATTCTGGCAGCGAGCCGAAGATCGCAACAAGGGTACCGCCGACAAATACAACCAAATCGGACTGCCCGAGTTTTTTGCCCTCGAAGCCTTCACGCGCTGGAAGGGCAACGATATCTGAAGCTTAGCATCGTTCGATCGATAACTGTCCAATTTGTCCGGCGATCATCACGACGGAGCGTGATGGCACCATGAAAGATGCGACAGTTATGAATCGAACGAACCTTAAGGCGAGCGGCAGATAACAATCTACCTGTAGAGGACGAGGTAACGAGTCCCTGCGGCAAGGACTCGTTACCTCGCCCACTACGATTGGGTAGGAACTCATCTGCCGCTCGCTGACTCTCCCGGACTTGCTGTCGACGGCGGGCTTCGAGTCGCTTGAGCTGTGCGGGCGGGACCTCGCGCCAGCGTCGGTGCAACCACCAATACTGCTCGGGGGCCAGGCGAATTGCGTCCTCCAGGCGAGCGTTGTACCAGGCTGTCAGGTCTTGAACCGAGTTGAGGTATTCTGGTGGGGAATCGCTCTCGAGTAAGGCGGGATCGGCAATGCCGGTCATGGCCATCTCGAATCGCAGCGGCCGATCCAGATCGGCGCGTATAGTTGACAATCATGGGTGCCTTGGCCGAAAGCACGAACAGGGCCAGCGCCTTGTGGCAGGAGGTGGGATGTCCAAAGAAATCGACCCAGCAGCCTTTGCCGCCGGCATGTTGGTCGGCCAGCAGGGCTAGGGTGCCGTGTTCCTCTAGCAATTCTTGCACAGCAATCGCGCTGCCTTCCTTGGGCAGAATCTTCTGGCCCTCCGAGGATCTGAATCGCGTTAAGTACGCATCCACGTAAGGGTTGTCCAGTGGTCGGGCGATGGTGGCTGGCGGCGCACCGATCAAGCCCACAATGTGTCCCGCTACCTCAAAGTTTCCAAAATGTCCCGTTACCAAGACTGTCGCTCGATCGTCCATCATCAATTCAAATACGGACTGCTTGTGCGGCATGTAGAAGTGATCGCGCCAATTGGTACGATGAATCTTGCGCGGAGCATGCGCGATTTCACAGACCATCAACAGTAGGTTGTGCCACATCTTGCGACTCAAAAGAGTCTGGTGTGCATCCGCTAGGGTGCCGTAGGCCAGCTGCAGGTTCTGGCGAATAACCGTCCGACGCAGCCCACTGCGCTCCAGTGCCACCGCCAACACTTGGCAGCTGCGGTCGCAGGATTCCAGAGAGAGTGATTGAATCAAGCAGACGATCGAGCGCAGGCCGAGATAAGCCAGCCAGTCCATCCAGCTGCCGCGCACACGATTACCTTGTCGACTGGGCTCGTCCATAACTTCCATGCTGCACCTGATTTCGAAACTCCCTGGCTGGTTTGACCACATCGGATTTCCAGGCTGGCCGGTCTCGCCAGAATTCGCTTCTGTCCATGATTTCCTTTAGTCCGGGGCTCCGACGACCGCCATAAGCCGATGTGATCATGTTGGATGTGTTCCTGTTGATCGTGCGCCAGCTGACAGGGACAGGGCTAATCAGAGTTTCCATTTGAGCAGTGAGCCGCGACGCGTAAGCGGCCGGGTTTGCAAGCCCACCCGAGGCCTCACGGCCATGCGGCTCACGGATCCGAGAACCTAACTTGAAACTCTGATTTGCCCTGCTGACAGGGACCGCAGTGCTAACGCGCTGGCAGCTGGCGCGGTAAATTGTGGTGCTGTTTTGACAATCGGCCAAGCCCGCTTTGCTGTTTCGTTCGCATTCATCGGAGAGAGTGTCCATGCAATGGCAGGACCTAATAGGTCACGAACAACCATACACCTGGTTCAAAAGGGCCATTACGGCCAACCGCTTGGCGTCCAGCTTTTTATTTGTCGGACCAGAGGGTATCGGCAAGCGGACGTTTGCTCGATTGCTGGCCAAAAGCCTGCTGTGCCAGCACGGCTACGGGCCCGTGATGCAGCCATGCGGCAGCTGTGAAGACTGCGTGCAGGTTGATGCCAGTACGCATCCGGACCTGCTGCAGGTCAGCAAACCGCACGATAAAGCCTCCATCCCCGTTGAGCTGCTGATTGGGGAGCGCAAAAGAGGATGCGCGAGGGACTGTGCCACGATATTAGCTTGCGGCCCTACTCCGGACGCCGCAAAGTTGCAATTCTGGATGATGCCGACTGTTTGAATGCAGAGGGCGCCAATTCACTACTGAAGACGCTTGAAGAACCTCCCGTCGACTCGTTGCTGATACTCATCGGCACTAATCTTCAGCGGCAACTACCAACCATTCGCTCGCGCTGCCAGGCAATCATCTTTCGCGCTCTGGACAACGAGCAACTAGCCAAATTGTTGCTGAACAGCCAAGTGCCCAGTATGGACACGGCCCAAGACTTGGCCAGCATGAGCGGAGGCAGTTTGACCGAAGCCAGTCTGTTGGCTGATCCAGAATTGCACAGTTTTCGCGAGAAACTGTTGGGTCTGCTGTCTTCCTCCCAGCTGCCCATGCAGGAATTGGCGAAGAGTTGTGGCGGAGTGGTGGATGCTGCCGGCAAAGACTCCAAGTTGAAACGCGAGAGGTTGAAAATGCTGATTCGTATTGCAGCGACGTTCTACCGTGGGCTAGCTCTGCGGCAGCACGCCAGCGCGTCCAGTCATCCGCCGGTCGGGGATCAAGCGTTGAACCAAGCTGTAGCCCAGGCAGAGCGACATTGGCTGGCCGGACCCGTGGCAGCCACGGCATGCTGGCAACGCTGTTTGCTAGCAATCGAACAAGTGGATCGCAATGCCAATCAAGCCAGCCTACTCGAATGCTTGGCAGCCGACCTGGCGCAAATCAGCTCGACCTAGAGTAGCTCCGGATTTCCCAAACAATGATTCCCAGCGGTAGGAAACTCTCCCCTTCCACGCAGCAGGTTCTCGAGAGCTGGTCTAACGAATGGGCGCTGAAATCAGGCAAGAAAAGGATTCCACCAGCCGGGCTCAGTCGCTTTGGGCGATCGTCACCACGTCATCAGCCAGCGAAAACCAGGCGTGATCCAAAATAGAGATCGCCGTGGGCATGGCAATCTCAAAATGGCTGCTCACTTCTTCCACGGGCTTGGGACCATTCGCATAAATCCAATCCCAAATCTGTCCGCGGAGTTCTTCGGTATCGTTTGGCGGTGGCATCATAGTTCCAGCTGGGTGTTTTGTTAATCTGCTTCCACAAGCGCACAGCAGGCAGGCAAGGAGCGCAGCGAAAACTTGAGGTGTGACGATTCAATTCAGGTGGCAGCACTAGGTCGCATCCCGGCCGCCTGGGTCGCTCAGATCGTCAGGCGGAACAGCAAGACCATTCGTTCTCGCGAGTTGATCAAGCGGCTTCCACGCATCGTCACACGTATCATGCACCCGAACAACAAAAAAGAGGGTATGCCGAACTGCTCGAAACGTCAATGTTGGCAGACCCATATTGGAGTGGCTTGTCAAAATTCTCTCGTATTTTGTGTTTGGAAATTCCAAATACCTGCTTTCCTAATTTTGGCGATGGGTTGGCTGGATCGCAGGACGCAGCCATGGTCCGCTCGAGAAAGGTATCAGCCCGTGAAGAGTTGATTTTCAACAGAAAACCCCATCGGCTGGCTGGAATGCCAGCTTGAGGTTAGAATCTCGGCATAATTTGACTCAAACTCATTTCGCCACCCCCTGTTCTCCACGGGAGCGTATTTTGCAGGGGGGAAGCCGCATGGCCAGGCAACGCGAGTGGAATGACTTGGTGCCCGATGCCGTGCGGCAGCCCAGACAGGCCTGGCGCGGCTTTAAAATCTCTCGAACTGCTGTTGGTCGCGGCGTCTTTGCCGCACGCGTCTTCACCACAGGAGATATAGTCGGAGAAATAACCGGGCAGACTATCGACGACCCAGACTACACCTCGCGCTATGCCTTTGACCTGGAGGACGGTCGTCAGTTAGAGCCCGCAGCGCCTTTTCGCTTCGTAAACCACTCCTGCGATCCCAACTGCAGCTTCGAAGTCATTGATGTCAAGGGAGCTGATTCGCGCACACAGCGGCAAATCATGCTGTTTGCTATCTACGACATTGGAATCGGTGAAGAACTAACCATCGATTACAACTGGCCGAAGAGCTACGCGATCCCCTGCAAATGCAAATCCGTCTATTGTCGCGGCTGGATTGTCGGCGAACAACACTTGTCTAGCTCGACAGACTCTTGATCAGCGTGCGCCCCCAACGCGACCTGACCAAGCCGGCTCGTAGTACAACGTAGCCACTTAGTCCCAGGCAAATCCCGGCGGCATCAGCCACGACATCCCACACGTCACAGGTGCGGCCTGGGATGAATTTTTGCGTGAATTCATCCAGGCAGGCGTAGACCAGGGCAATCACCGCCGCCAGCACAACATGCCGCATCGAGCCAGTCCCGTGCGTGGCTTTGTCTGCGACGGAGGGGTTTGACTTGCCAGCTCGGGTGGGTAACGCCCAAGCCAGCAAAAAGGCCAGACCGGCAAATGCCAACAGGTGATGCAGTTTGTCCGAACCTTGCATGCGAGGCAGCGACTGGCTCGGCAGGTGCGTTAATACGAACAGCACCGCCCAGTAGGCAAGCAAGCAGGCGGAGGCAATACGGATCATGGTGCGGGCGGAATCGGGTAGTTGATGCCAAGCACGGCTAACAGCAAATACGCGGCTGTGGGTCAAGTTGCTGTTCCCGGTCAAGCTGTGAGCATTCTAGGGGGTTGGCCAGCCGGTTCGGATGCTGGCATAATTTATCCGACGCTCAAATCTAGGTTTGAAATGCCTCGGTGAGACACGAGCCAAAGCGTTTCGACCAAAAAATAGCCATCGCGCCTGCGTATGTTTGAGCAAAATCGCTCTAGATCACTCACATCGGCAAGTCTTCAGCCAAAGATGACGCGGAAACGCCGGGTTTTGGAAATGCTGACCAGGGCTTCATCCAACTGTTAGAAAGGGTATTTTCATGTCGCCAAAACAACGCTTTGTATTGCCCGCGGGCTGCTGCCTGCTGGTCACCCTGTGGGCTGCTGGCAATCGGCCGTTGTCCTCCCAAGAATTACCCGTTCAAAAATTGGAGACTGCCCAATCTCCGTCCAAAACCAAGTTGCCGGCGGAAAAGGACAAGGATGCTGCGGGGTGGCGCTCGCTATTGCCCAAGGATGGCCTTGAGGGCTGGCAGACAACCGATTTTGGAAGTCAGGGCCAAGTGCGGCGCGACGGCGATCTGCTGATCCTGGAAATGGGCGATCCATTAACCGGCGTGAATCGTAAGAAACTAGAAGATTTTCCACGCGAGGACTATGAGATTGAACTTGAATGCAAACGGATCGAAGGCAGCGATTTTCTGTGCGGGTTGACCTTTCCGGTCGCGGATGAATTCTGTTCGTTTATCGCCGGCGGGTGGGGCGGTGGACTGGTAGGTCTATCGAGCATCAATGGCATGGATGCTTCCGAGAACTCGACATCCAGCTATTTCGATTTTAAGAATGGGACCTGGTACAAGTTTCGAGTTCGAGTCGACGCAAGCACGGTGCGCGCATGGATTAACGACAAAGAGTTGATCAGGCAGGAACGGGACCATAGCGAGTTCTCCACGCGGATCGAGGTCTATCCCAGTCAACCTCTGGGCCTGTGCGCATTCCAATCCAAGGTGGCAGTTCGCAATTTTCGCTGGAGGCCCTACACCGCCGATTCCGAGGCCGCCGAGAAAAAGGACACTGCGAAAGAGGACACAGCGAAAAAGGACACAGCGAAAAAGGACACTCCTCGTTGATTCACCACCCAAAGCTAACTTTCCTCTTCAAGGTCGTGCTGTTTTTAGACCCTTGGGGAAGTTAAGTACCCGTCCTTCCGCATTGGCATTAGTAAATCCCCGAAAGATCGAGCCAGAGATTGATTTCAAATAGCGAGCATGACGGTATCCACTACCCGCCTAGGGACGCCGAGCTGGTCGATTGGGACCAGGATTTTATGGGCCGCGCTCTTAAACTGGCTGAACAGGCGCTGCAGGAGGATGAGGTCCCGGTAGGAGCCATCGTAACCCTCGGCCAGCGAGTGATCGGCTCGGGTTGGAACCAACGCGAGGCACTCCAGGATCCGACGGCGCACGCGGAAATGATTGCCATTACCCAGGCGGCTGCCTCGCTCTCCAGTTGGCGACTGGAGGACTGCACCTTGTATGTCACGCTGGAGCCCTGTCCGATGTGTGCTGGTGCGATCCTGCAGTCTCGTGTCAAACGCGTGGTATACGGCGCGGCGGATCCCAAAGCCGGCGCTGTGGATTCTTTGTTCCGATTGTTGGACGACCCGCGTTTGAATCATCGCGCGGAGGTTACGGGAGGGGTGATGGCCGATTGGTGCGGCGCCCTGCTCAGCCATTTCTTCCAAGAGAAACGCCGCCAGGGCAAAAAGTAGAAACACTAGGCTTTGTCCCAAAAGGGGTCTGACCCTCTCCGGCGAGGCCAAAAACAGGTGTAAATTCGACTCGCCTCCAAAGGGTCAGACCCCTTTTGGGACAAAGCCTAAAAGAAATTAGACGATGTTGGACTCCACCGACGACACTCCGCTGATCGACCCCAGTCTGCTGGTCCGCCTGCAGCTGAAAGCGCACCAAGTGGATCGCGTTTTCAGCGATCGGCCAGAAGCCCTGCCAGATGAAGCAATTATCCCCTGCTTGAGTAGCGAATTGACGGGCGATGAGAAATTTGCCCAAGTCCGCCTGGCTGTGGGCAGCAATGCCCTGTTCTTTCAGGTTGACGTGCAAGGCAAAAGGCAATTGCCCTGGTGCCGCGAGTCGCGCATGGAAGACAGTGACGGACTGCACGTCTGGATCGATACACGCAATTCACGCGAGATTCAGCGGGCCACGAAATACTGCCATCGCTACGGTTTCTCGCCCATGGGTCGTGGCCCCAAGGCTGATCTGCCCTTTGTGGGTTGGGGGCCCATTCATCGCGCCCGCGAAAGCCCGCCTCCGCCACCGGATGACCAACTTGCCATTCGCGCGCGGTTGTCCGAGGGGCGTTATCGCCTGGTCGCCGCCTTGCATTTCGATGCCTTGCATGGACTGGATTTGCAAGATGTCCCAACCGTTGGCTTCTATTTTGCCGTTTTGGATCGTGAACTCGGTTGGCAATCCCTAGCGCTACAGCCGGATTTGCCTGTGATGGATAACCCCAGCTTGTGGGCACAATTGCAGCTTGCCTAGGGTTGAAAAGTGCAGGCAGGGAGATTTTCGCCGGCAACAGTGCGAGTTTCTGGAGAGACTCGCCTACGTGAGTAGGTCTGTCGTCTGCAGTAGTGCGCGTCTCGGAGAGACTCGGGTTCATTGGACAGACAGCCTGTCGCACAGCTTGGCTGACAAAATCGAATTCGAGTTCTTCGGTCCAGCATTGCAAGAGTTGCGTGAATACGGGATGTTCCGTAGGGCGGGAGAATGCACGTTCATTCCACTGCGAAGCGCTCCACAAGCAGCCCGTACTGCCGCACAAAAGGATGGCATCGGCCTGGGCGGCGCGGATGGGGCTGACGTCTGCAAACTCGACCGTAAAGCCGGCGCTGGGCCAGGCATAGGCTGCGCTGCAAGCTGATTCCCCACAGAATCGATTCGCGTCGCGGCGATACGATGTTCTGACCTTCGACGACCAGCAAATTGGCTGCGGCGGTTTCCGTGATATAGCCTTGACTATTGAGCAGCACGGCTGCGGCGTGCGCCTTGTCCTGGCCACCATCGACTTGGCGGTCCGCCAGGTAGTAGTGCAGGCGGCAGCGCGTCTTGATGTGGGGTGACCAGCAATCTGCCGGCACCTGGCGATGGGTCGAAACCGCCAACGTTTGCCCGTCGCGGTACCAAGCTGCCAGCCGTTCCCAGGGAATTGCCATGGGATGAACAATCAAGGTCGCCTGGCCCTGCACCGCACCGACGCGCCCGGGGGTGGCCAGCAGTACGACCGAGAAATCCGGTTCTGCGGTGCGCGACAGATTGTGGTGCACACAGGCTTCGACGATGGCTACCAATTCGTCAGTGCGCGGCAGTTGAATGTGCAGCGCCTGACAGCTGTGCTCAAACCTGTGCACATGTTCTGCGATGTCCACGGCCCTACCGCCAAAGGTCCGCAGACGATCGACAGCCACCGCGCCCTGCATAAAACCCAGGTCATCCAAGGCAATCGTAGCTCGCCGCGCGGGCAACCAAACTCCGTTTCTCCAGGCCACAGAATTCTGCATGGCGGATTGAAATCTCCGGGGATCAATGGTCGTGATTCGAGTAAATCAAAAACCCTTTCCAGCGGACTTGCCACAAAAGGCTTGACGTGCTGGCGATATGGTGTACTATTTAACTAGTTAACTAAGTCACTGGGGCGGCTCTCAGCTTGGATCTGGTCAATAGTTCGGCGATGGAAGGGTTTCGACCATGTTTTTCACGATCGATGCCAGCAATGGCGTTGCCATCTACGAGCAGATCGTGCGGCAAGTCAAATATGCGATTGCCGAGGGTGCCTTGCAACCCGGGCAGTTGCTGCCCAGCGCGCGGGTTCTGAGCGTTGAATTGGCCATCAATCCGAATACGGTGGTGCGCGCCTTCCAGCAATTGCAGGGCGAGGGCGTGTTGGAATCCATTCGTGGGCGTGGGCTGGCTGTTTGTCCAGGCGCGACCGAGATGTGCACAAGTCTGCGTCGCGAATTGATCGCCGAGCGATTGCGATCGGTGCTGGCGGAAGCCTTGCACGGCGGATTATCTCCAGAGGAATTGAGCGGTGTGTTCGATGAACAATTGCAGGCCTTGGTGGGCAAGGTGCAGAGCGTGAGTTCCACGCAGGCCGAGTGATCTGGCAGGATTGAGCTTCGGGGTAGTCGATTCAAATACGAGGTAATGTGATGGCGAGTGCAATTTCCGCTTCTGCCCTAGAGATGCACTTCTCTGGCTGCGACGCTCTGCAGGGTGTTGATTTGGAGGTTCCGGAGGGTTCGGTGTTCGCTTTGCTGGGTGAGAACGGAGCCGGCAAAACAACGCTGATTCGCATTCTGACTGGCTTTCAAAATCCCAGTAGCGGCAGTTGTACTGTATGCGGTTTGGACCCGCGGACGCAGGCCCTGGAAATTCGTCGTCGGGTGGGCTACGTGTCCGATGCGCCCGCCCTGTATGACTGGATGCGGGTTGACGAAATTGGCTGGTTTGCCTCTGCCTTTTACGATGACCGCTTTCTGACCAACTACCGTGATTCCATCGAACGTTATGAGTTGCCTGCCAATCGAAAGATTCGTCATTTGAGTAAGGGTCAGCGCGCAAAGGTTGCCTTGGCCTTGGCTGTAGCTCACGATCCTGAGTTGTTGATCCTGGACGAGCCCACGTCGGGGCTTGATCCGCTGGTTCGCCGCGAGTTCCTGGAAAGCATGGTGGATCGTGCAGCCGCCGGTCGGACAGTCCTGTTATCCAGCCATCAGATATCGGAGGTCGAGCGCGTATCGGATCGCATTGCCATCATGCGTGGCGGTCGCATCCAGCTGTCCGATAGTCTTTTGGACCTGCGTGAGTCGATTCGAGAAGTCACCATCACGCTGGCCGATCCGCTGATCGGTCTGCCCGAACTGGCAGAGGGCACTCAGCTATTCAGTGAGCACAGCGAGGGGCGGCAGCGGAAATGGATCGTGCGCAATTTTTCGGATGAACAAGCCGCTGAACTCGAGGCTTGGCCGGGCGTGTTGGGCGTCCGCATTCTGCCTGCCACGCTGGAGGAAATGTTCGTAGCGACGACACGTGGCGCTGTGCCACGCACACGCGGGAACGAGTCGGTGTCGGGTGAGCATCCGCTGCGTCCGACGGTCATTCGAACAGCGGAGTCTGCCTGATGAATCCAAATCTAATCCGCCGACGATTGTTGTGGAAGGAACTGCGGCAGTTGTGGCCTCTACTGCTCAGTTTGCTGGCCGCCGGTGGGCTGTTGGCGGTACTGCTGACGCTTGTACAAGCCTTCAGTACGCAACTCTCCTTAGAGCTCCAAAGCAACATGCTCTACGGGATGCCCGGCTTGTTCGCTGTCGGGGCCGGAGCCTTGTTGGTCGGGCAGGAAAAGGAACGCAAGACGTTGGGCTGGTTGAGTTCGCTGCCGATTGCCGCCCGCGATATCGTGCAGCACAAAACTCTTTAGTGCTGTCCTGGGGCTGATAGGTATCTGGTTGCTAACGATCCCTTTGGTGTTAGCTCTGACGTACAACTCGCCCGGCATTTGGGCCTGGTCCGATCGGGTGCAGAGCTTGCCCTGGTGGATCTTGCATTCCTTTTTCTTGTTGTTCCTTGGCTTCGCTACCGCTTGGTGGATGCGATCGTCCTTTGCGAGTCTGCTGGTCCTGGTTCCGCTGGCATGCTTGCCACTGCTGTGCGGGAACCTTCATGCTTGGATCATAGAGGGCGGAACGCGACTGGATGCAAGCCCCTACGTGGAGATCTACTCACTGGTCTTCGGCTTGGCGTGCCTATGGATTGGATGGCGCGGCGGTCTACGCGCGGTGGGGCCTCAGTCGGCTCCTGCGTCGCGCTTGGCTGGGGTGCCAGGCGCGGCAAGCACGATCTGGGCCATGCCCTCTGCTCGGGCGTCGGCAATACCCGCCATGGTCTGGCAGTTCGCCGCCCAGAACGTGTGGCTGCTCAGTGGTTTGGCATTGCTCTTGCTGTTTGCATCCCTGGGAGCAGTGCTGTTCGTCATCACGCCCGCCTCGCCCGCCGCTTCGCCCAGTCTTGGCTTGGGAGCTGGTCTAGCGGCCCTGCTAGCCTGCAGCTGGTTGGGTTTGCTGGTTTTCCAAAGCGATAGCCTGGATCGCCGTTCCTTGTTTCTGGCCGATCGTGGCATCCAACCCTGGAAGGTGTGGTGTACACGGCAATTAATACCACTAGCCATCGTCGCCTGTGCTTGGCTAATCGCCCTGTTCGCCATGCGCACCAGCGGACAACTGGCGATGTACGGATTGGGATTCGTGTTCGTGAGCTATCTTTGTTCACAATGGATCGGCCAAATGATAGATAGCCCCATTGTGAGTGCTATCGTTGCCCCGCTGCTATCGCTTGGCAGCATCGCCTACTTGGGTTATGCGCAGTTGCAGTTATTCGCTCCAATGTGGACGCTTGGTCTTTCCGGACTGATTGCTTTGGGGGCGACATGCATGATGACCAGGTCATGGATGGATCGTCACAAGGGGTGGCGATTTTGGTTGTTCCATGCTGCTTGCATAGTTCTGGCAGCATTGATTCCGGCCAGTTCTTTCCTGGTGTTCGCGGCCAGCTATCCGCGGCTAACGCGGGACTTGCGAGCAGAATTGCAAGCGATTGCGGGTACGGTCCGCCAGGATTCGAGACCCCCGCTGCGAATGGGATTGCCGGACAGCGGGCAACCATCTGAGGATCGAGATGAGGAAGATGAGCAGACAGCCGCACAATCTCCAGCTACTCAGCCTGCAGGCAGCCCTGACGAGACGTTGTCCTGGGAAGCCCGCCAAGCCCTTCGCTTGCAGTCCATTCAAGACCAGTCCGCCGCGCAGCCACAGGCCTTGCCTGATAACGGTGTATTGCGGTCGCTGTTGGCGGAGACACTCCTATTGCGCATGCACTGCGAACAAGACTCTACGCCTGAGAGGCTGGCCAACTACCGTCGGTGCATCAGCTTGACCACCGAATTTGTTCGACGACATCGCGCCAGTTGGCGCTTGTTTGATCAGGATCAGGCGGATTTATTGGAGATCTGGTTATGGGAGGAACTTCAGCAACCTCAAGCCGCAGAGTGGATGGGCGCCGAGGTGTATGCCGAAGCCCGAGAAATGCTGCGGGCGAAGGCTAGCCGTGACCAGGCTCGTCGCCGAGCCATAGCCCTGAGCTGGAAGAATGCAGCTCCCAATGAACTGGGCGGTTACTCCCTGGAACATTCCGCAACTCCCAAGGAATTGTTCATTGCCAAGCGTAAGGCAGACCTGATTAGTGGTCTGTTACTGCGTTTGCTGAAGGCGACCCCCGAGCAGAGCAAGAGCCTGCGGAGTGAGATTGGCATGCTGATCAACGAACGTCCGCAGCTCAGCGGAGACCAGATCGTCTATATGTCCACCGCCGATGGAGCTCGGGACATCCTCTACGCTGAAATCGAGTCATTGTACGCCTTGGCGACTCATTGGAATGGACATTGGGAACGGGCGGCAGCACAGCCTGAATAAGCTAAGAGCCTATCCGAAAAGGGGTCTGACCCTCTCCTGCGAGGCCAAAAAACCAATGAAATCGACTCGCCTCCAAAGGGTCAGACCCCTTTTCGGATAGGCTCTAAACAATCCCGACACGAAAGAAGGTGGTTCATGCCTCGTGCACTGCAATCCGCAAAAGCAATTAAAAGTCGCAGCTATGTCAAATGGTTGGTCATAGCGGCAGCGCTGCCCATCACGCTGTTGGTCGTGGGCAGTTTGTACACCATCAAACGCGAACGCGATGCGCGACTCGAGTTCGAGCGATTAACCACGGTGCATGGTTCGGCAGACGATTGGATGGCCGAGCGATTCCGCCAGGCAGCCTCCACCGAGGGCACGGTCGCGTGGAGTAAAATCAGCCTGTTGAGCGGCGCCTCGGTCAGGGAGGCCAACGAGTTGCCCATTGTCGGCATTGGCCAGTTGCCTGACCCTTGGGATCCTCGCGAGCCCTGGAAACAGGAACAGGCAGTTGCCAGCTACCTGGCTGAAATGAGGCCTGTCCTGGAACTGATTGAGGCCTCTTCCAACGTGGCCATGCCCGTCTGGCAACCCATGGAGTTCGACGGCCTGGCGACGCTGTTGCCTGAGTTGCAAGAATCGCGACAGATCCAGCGTCTGCTGCAGTTGGAAGCTCTGTTTGCCATTCATCAAGGCCAGGCGGCCCGCGGCCTTTCCGCCATACGCTCCATGCAGGCTACCGTTGAAGCCTATGACTGGAGGATGTTCCTGGTAGGAGAGTTGGTCAATACGGCCCTACGTGGGATGTTGTTTGACACCATCGGCAAGGCGCTGGCAGCGGATATCTGGAATGCCCAGCAGCTGGCTGAATTGAATGCGCTGGTGGCCGACCCCCTGCCCATCGCCGAGAAATGGTCGGCCGCTTGGGCCTCTGAGGAGAATTTCTTGTGTTCGCGAAATATGGAACAAGAATTGGGGCCAGCAATTAGCGCTAGCGACAAATTGCAGATGCTGAGGCTCTATCGCGAGTTGTCCAGCATGGGTAGCTTGCCGCCCGGGGCATTCTCGCAGCGAATGGAAGAATGGGATCAGGCTCAAGCACGGCGGCTAGCCAGCCAGGGTGTCCTCCAGTCCTCGCTGCAACGCTTGCTCATGCCTGCAGTCGCCCAGATGGCCGTAGCCTTTGAAAGACTCGAGTTTCAGCGGCGCCTGGTTTTGACTGCCGTCGCCGTCAAGCGTTATCGACTGGAACAAGACGCTTGGCCCGGCCAGCTGGAAAACTTGTCCCAGGTAGGCTTGCGGCCGGACGACTGGACAGTGCCCGGTCGCGGCAAGTTTGGTTATGAGTTCGATTCGGATTTTGCGATCGTCTACGACTACTCGGCACATCAACCGAACGTGACTCAGCCGATGAAAATGCCCGCCTCCATCGGTCGTTTTGATAACTGGTCCTACGATGAAATCATCATTCGCTGATAGACTCGAGGAGCACTGGATTGTGCCTGGCAGAAGGGCGTTTAGTGGACACGGCCTGCAGGGGAGGCTATCTTGGCAACAACTACCCACCCCCCCCCCCACTAATCTGCCCAGGTACTTGATCGATGAAATGGACGCCAGGATTGATCGAACGCAAAGTCGTTTGGGATAAAGGTCTGTTTACGCTGGTGGTGCGCACTCCGCAGGTGCAACACTTTGAGCCTGGACAATTCTTGCAAATCGGACTGCAATTGGAAGACGGTCATCTGCATCGTCCCTATAGTGTTGCCTCGCCTCATGGCGAACTGCTTGATTTCTTCATTGTGCTGGTCGAGGATGGCAAACTCACGCCGCGTCTGTGGAATATGCAGCCTGGCGATGCACTGGACGTGAGCCTCAAGGCGGCCGCAACGTCGCGGTGCCCGCGATCAGTCGCCACTTCGAGGTCAGCCAGGCGCAGGTGCAGTGGGTGTCGGCCGGCTTCATGCTGTCGGTGACGATGTCCATGCTGCTCACCCCGTGGCTGCTGCAGCGCTACGGCCTTCGGCGCACCTACAGCGTCGTCGTCTCGGTGCTCTCGCTCGGCGCGCTCGCCGGCGGGATGGCGCAGCACTTCTGGCTGGTGCTCGCGATGCGGGTGGGGTCGAGGGGCTGGCGGCCGGCGTTCTGCAGACGATTCCCGCGGTGGTGATCATGCGTGCGTTCGGCGAGCAGGGACGCGGCCGGGCACTAGGGATCTTCGGCTTCGGCGTCGTGCTGGCGCCGGCGATCGGACCGAGCGTCGGCGGAGTGCTGATCGAGTTGTACGGCTGGCGCTCGATCTTCTTCGTGATGCTGCCCTTCGGCGCACTGGGCCTGCTCCTGGCCCGGCGCTACCTGCCGGTGACGCCTTTCTCGGGGGAGAAGCCGCCGCTGGACTGGCGCGGACTGCTGCTGGTCTCGATCACCACCGTGAGCCTGCTGAACGGGCTGGTGCAGGTGCAGAGCAGGCGCGACTGGCTCGGTCCGAGTCTGATCGCGCTCTCGGCGCTCTCGCTCGCGCTCTTCGTGCGCTGGCAGCGCCGCACGCCAGCGCCGCTGATGCACATCGCACTGTTCCGCGCGCGGCCGTTCGCGGTGGGCACGCTGGTCGCGCTGATCTACGGCATGGCCCTGTTCGGTTCGACCTACCTGGTGCCGGTGCTGCTCCAGATCGGCCTGCAGTACGGCCCGTCGGACGCCGGCCTGGTGCTGCTGCCCGCAGGGCTCGCGCTCGCATTCGCGCTGCCGGTCACCGGGCGGCTGAGCGACCACTGGCCGGCGCACTGGATGGTCGTCGGGGGGCTGCTCTGCTCGCGATCTCGTTCCTCCTGCTGGCCACCGTGAGCACGTCGACGCGATATTTCCTGCTGGCGCTGTGGGTGGTGACCGGCCGGATCGGACTGAGCTTCGTGCTGCCCGCCCTGACCCTCAGCGCGATGAACGGAACCGACCGCAGCCTGATTCCGCAGGCCGCGAGCATCATGAACTTCATGCGCCAGCTCGGCGGCGCGATCGGCGTGAGCCTGGCCGGCATCGCCCTCGACTGGCGGCTCGGCGCCCACGGCGTCACGCTCGCCGCCGAGGAGACCGGCATCGCGCAGCGC
The DNA here is from genome assembly GCA_963707245.1 of Pirellulaceae bacterium. Lineage (GTDB taxonomy): Bacteria > Planctomycetota > Planctomycetia > Pirellulales > Pirellulaceae > Aureliella. The sequence goes on along the minus strand of CAVPPY010000026.1, from coordinate 9,591 downwards.
ATCCGGGCCTTCGACGAGACCTTCGTCGGCGTGGCGGTTTGCGCGGCCGCGGCGATCGTCGCGATCGGAATGCCGCCCGCGCCCGCGCTGCCGCGCGCGCCCGGGGGCGACGCTCAGCCCTGATCCGCCCGGGCGATGAACGCGTCGATGATCCGTCGGCTCGCCCGCTCGGCGACCGAAGTGCTCAGCGGGCCTTCGAGGACCGGCATCAGCTCGTAGCTGAGCATGAAGACGACCTTGCACGCGTCCTCGGCGAGCGGGGCGAAGCTCCAGTCGATCTCGAGCGAGCGAACGACCCCTCTTCGAGCCTGACGCCGATCGACTCCGGACCGCGGGTCAGGGTCGTGGTCTTCGTTCGAAACCCACCTTGCGGATCGAGACGCGCATCTGGGTCACGTAGCGTTCGTCGTTGCGCTCGAGCACGCGCGCCTGCTCGCACCACGGCACGAAACCCGGATAACGCTCGACGTCCGCGACGACGTCGTAGACGCGCTCGGCGGACTGGGCGACCAGGAGTGTGTGTTTGATCCGCATCGCGCCGATGCTAGGGGATTCGCCGGACCATCGCAAGGAAGGGCGGCTCGCGTGCGACGGCTCGCGTGCGATGGCTCGCTCGTGGCGGCTCGCTCGTGGCGGCTCGCTCGTGTCGGCTCGCGCGCGGCGGCTCAGGTGTGCCGGGTCGCGTCAGGGCGCGACGCGATACCATTGGCCGCCTCACCGACACGACCCGGACCTTGCCAGCATGAACCCGAACCACCAGGAAGTCCGCACCCCCGTGCGCCCGGCCGCGACCGTCGTGCTGCTGCGCGACGCCGCCGACGGGCTCGAGGTGCTGCTGCTCAGGCGCCACGGCGAGTCCGACGTGCTGGGCGGCGCCTACGTCTTCCCCGGCGGCAAGCTCGACCGCGAGGACAGCGAACCCGAACTGCTCGCGCACCTGGACGTCGATCCGCCGCGCCTTCACGCCGCGCTCGGCGAGCCGGACCTGGACGTCGAATCCGCGGCCGGACTGTTCGTCGCCGCGTGCCGCGAGACCTTCGAAGAGGCCGGCATCCTGCTCGCGCCGGGCATCGCGCCGGCGATGATCGAAGCCCTCTACGCGCGCGTGCGCGAGGGGTATTCGTTCTCGGAGGCCCTCGCCGAATCCGCGCTGCGGCTCGCCGCCAGCACGATGCTGCCGTGGTCGCGCTGGATCACCCCGCGGGTGCCCTCGATGACCAACAAGCGTTTCGACACGCGCTTCTTCGTGGCCGAGGTCCCGGCCGGCCTGATCGCGCGCCACGACGAGCGCGAAGCGACGGAGAGCCTGTGGATCACGCCGCGCGCCGCCCTGCGGCGCTACTGGGAGCGCGAGATCGTGTTCGCGCCGCCGCAGATCCAGAGCCTCGCGCATCTCGCGCGCCACGCCAGCGTGGCCGATGTGTTCGCCGAGGCCTCGCGCCGGCCGCCCCCGGTGATCCAGCCCGAGCCCTTCGACGAGGACGGCATCCGCGTGATCGCCTATCCGGGCGACGAGCGCCATCCGGAGCGCGTTCGCGCCATGCCGGGTCCGACCCGGCTCGCATACCGGGAAGGACGCTTCGAGCCCGAGGGCGGCTTCGAAGCCTTCTTCGCCTGACCGGGACGCACCGCATGTCGGTCGACGCGGCGACGCGCACGGTCTTCGACTACGACCACGGGATCAGCGCGGTCGACGCCGGCTACCAGCGACCGATGCTGGCCGCGGTCCACCTGATCGTCGAGGACGGGCGCGCCGCGATCGTCGACACCGCGCACGGCGCCTCGGTGCCGCGCGTGATCGCGGCGCTGCGTGCCCGCGACATCGCACCCGAGCAGGTCGACTACGTGATCCTGACCCATGTGCACCTGGACCATGCCGGCGCGGCGGGCCTGCTGCTGACACACTTGCCCAACGCGCGCGTGACCGTGCACCCGCGGGGCGCGCGACACATGATCGATCCGTCGGCGCTGTTCGCCGCGACGATCGCGGTGTACGGAGAAGAGCGCGCGCGCCGGCTGTACGGCGAGATCGTTCCCGTGCCCGCGCAGCGGCTGATCGAAACGCCCGAGGGCCACGCGATCAGCCTGAACGGACGCGAGCTTCGCTTTCTCGACACGCCCGGGCACGCCCGTCACCACGTCTGCATCCACGACACGCGCAGCGGCCACATCTTCGCCGGCGACACCTTCGGCATCTCCTACCGGGAACTGGACGTCGACGGGCGTGCGATGATCTTCCCGTCCAGCACACCGGTCCAGTTCGACCCGCCGGAGCTGCACCGGTCGGTTGACCGCCTGCTCGCGCTCGAGCCCGAGGCGGTCTACCTCACCCATTTCGGCCGCGTCGGCGACGTGCGGCGCCTGGGCGCCGACCTGCACCGGCTGATCGACGCGCACGCGGCGATCGCGCTGGGCTGCGGCGAGCGCAGCGCTGCGCAGCGCCGCGCCTGCCTGGTCGACGGCGTTCGCGACCTGCTGCTCGAAGAGTGTCGCCGGCACGGCTGCCGGCTGTCCGACGACCGGTACGCAGAGATCCTCGACCACGACATCGGGCTGAACGCCGACGGCCTGGCCGCCTGGCTCGATTCGAAGCGCTGAGCCCTGCGCTCAGCGCGTTTCGCGGCGCCCCGGCAACGATTGCGGCACGCCCGCGATCACCGTGCGCGCGATCGCACGGTCGTCGCCCAGCACGATCATCGCGAACAGCCATTCCTCGATCGACGAGGCCAGGCGGGTGCGACGGGCGAGCAGTTCGGTCGCCTGCGGATCGAGCGCGACGAAGTCCGCTTCCATGCCGGCCGCCAGGTTGCCGACGCGCTCGCCGAGGTCGATCGCCTGCGCAGCCCCGACGGTGTGCCGGCGCCACAGCGCCGACGGCGCCAGCGTCGTGCCCGAGAGCCTCGCGACCTCGTAGGCCCCGAGCATCGTCCTGAACGGCGAGAACGAGGTGCCGGCGCCGACGTCGCTGCCCAGAGCCCAGCGCATCCCGGCGCGCGCGGCGGCCTCGAAGTCGAACAGCCCGCTGCCCAGGAAGAGGTTCGACGTCGGACACACCGCCGCACTCGCACCGCTCGCGCGCATGCGTTCGCGATCGGCGTCGTCCAGGTGGATGCAGTGCGCGTAGACGCTGCGCGGGCGCAGCAGGCCGAGCCCGTCGTAGACGTCGAGATAGCTGCGCGCCCGCGGAAAGAGCCGGGCGACCCAGGCGATCTCGTCGCGGTTCTCCGCGAGGTGCGTCTGGACCCAGACCCCTTCGTGCGCACGCGCGAGCTCGGCCGCGCCCCTCATCTGGCGCTCCGAGCAGTTCGGCGCGAAGCGCGGCGTGAGCGCGTAACCGAGCCGTCCGCACCCGTGCCAGCGGCGGATCAGCGCCTCGGTCTGCGCCAGGCCGCCATCGGTGTCGTCGCGAACCGCGTCCGGGCAGTTGCGGTCCATCAGCACCTTGCCGGCGATCATTCTCAGCGCTCGCCTTTGCGCCGCCCGGAAGAAGGCTTCGACCAGGCCTCGTGCGAGCTGCACCAGACCATCGCGGTGGTCACCCCGTTGCGCGCGAGCTCGTCGAGGAAGAACTCGCAGGCGACGCCTGCGTGAACGGGATCGGCGAAGCGCGCCTCGTTCGGGAACGCGCAGTCCTCGAGCCACGGCAGCAGGCCGGCGGCGGGCGAGCCGATCACGTCGAGCTGCGGCAGGTGGACGTGCATGTCGACGAAACCGGGGGCGAGCACCTGTCCACGCCAGTCGAAGGCCTCGATTCCCGGATAGCGCGGCGCGGTCCGGTGGTGATCGCCGACCTCGACGATCAGTCCGGCGTCGACGACGAGCAGCGCGTCGTCGACGAGTTCGGGCTGCCCGTCGGGATCGAATCGCAGCAGCGATGCGCGAAAGCCCTTCATCGCGGACACGCTCAGCGCGCCGGCAGCTGTCCCTGCACGCCCTGCACGTAGTAGTCCATGCGGTTCAGCGTCTCGTCGGTCATCGTCCCGCTCGCCTGGCGCTGCTTGCCCAGGCGCTGTGACGATGCGCCCGCTGAACGGGTGGAACCGGCCGGCGGCGATGTCGGCCTGTCGTTGCTCGACCTGCTTGCGCACCTCGGCCGGCACGGCCGCGTTGAAGGGCTCGAGTCTGATGAAGCCGTCCCTGATGCCGCCCCAGACGCTTTCCGGTTTCCAGCTGCCGTCGATCACGCTGCGCACCACGCGGGTGTAGTAATCGCCCCAGTGATGCGAAACGGCGGTCAGCTGTCCCTTGGGCCCGAACTTGCTCATGTCGGAGTGGTAGCCGATCGAGTAACGCCCCTTCTCCTCGGCCGCGGACACGGTCGCGGTCGAGTCGGTGTGATGCGTGAGCACGTCGGCGCCCTGGTTCATCAGCGTGTTGGCCGCGTCGCGCTCCCGGCCCGGGTCGTACCAGGAACTGGTCCACACGACCTTGAGCTGCGCCGCGGGATTCACCGCTCGCATCCCCATCGTGAAGGCGTTGATGCCCTGCAGCACCTCGGGGATCGGAAAGGCAGCGGCGTAGCCCGCCACATTGCTCCTGGTCATGCGACCGGCGACCATCCCGGCCAGGTAGCGGCCCTCGTAGAAGCGCGCATTGTAGATCCCGACATTGGGCGCCGTCTTGTAGCCGGTCGCGTGTTCGAAGACCACCTTCGGGAACTGTCGCGCGACGCGGATCGTCGGGTCCATGTAGCCGAAGCTGGTGGTGAAGATCAGTTGATTGCCCTGTGCCGCCAGGTCGCGGATCACGCGCTCGGCGTCGGCGCCCTCGGCCACCTTCTCGACGAAGCTGGTGACGACCTTGCCCGCGAGCGCCTGCTCCATCTCCCGGCGGCCACGGTCGTGCTGGGTGGTCCAGCCCGCTTCGGCGATCGGACCGACGTAGACGAAGCCGACTTTCAGCGGCGTCGACGCACCCTGCGCGAACGCGCTCGTCGCGCTCAGGCCCGCGCTGCCGAGCGCGGCCGCGCCGCAGGCGAGCGCAAGCAGGAGGACGCGCAAGCCGGCGCGCCGGGCGAGGTTTTTCGACATGGTTTCCCTCCACATGGCTCCCGGGACGAGAAGACGAGCGCAGCCCGGGAGCGATGCTGCCTGCGATCGGTCGGTGCGCGACGCGCTGCGCGCTCAGCCCCCCGGCTGGAAGGGCTTGCCCAGTGAAGCCGGCATATTGACACGGATCCAGGCCGGGTTTCGGGAGATCAGAACCAGCACGACGATGGCCGCGAGATAGGGCAGCATCGACATGAGCTGGCTGTCGATCTGCACGCCCTGGCCCTGCAGGTGCAGCTGGAGCATCGTCACGCCGCCGAACAGATAGGCGCCCAGCAGCACGCGCGCCGGGCGCCAGGTCGCGAAGGTGGTCAGCGCGAGCGCGATCCAGGCCTCCGCCCGGCCACCAGACCCTCGACCCAGAGCAGGACGTAGACGACGGAAAGGTAGGCGCCGGAAACGCCGCACAGCGCACCGCCGAGCGTGACCGCGGCCAGCCGGAGCCAGCGCACCGGATAGCCCAGCGCGTGCGCCGATTCAGGCGACTCCCCGATCGCGCGCAGCACGAGCCCCGCGCGCGTGCGATACAGGAACCACGCGATCACGACGGCCAGCGCGATCGCCGCGTAGACCATCGGGTGCTGCCGGAAGAGCGCCGGACCGACGAAGGGCACATCGGCCAGGCCCGGCACCTCGAACCCGGAGCGCTCGCCCAGCTTCTTGCCCACGTAGCCGATGCCCGCGAACGCGGACAGTCCGCCGCCGAACAGGCTCAGCGCGAGACCGCTGGCGTACTGGTTCGCGTTGAGCCAGATCACCAGCCACCCGAAAGCCGCGGCGGCGGCCGCGCCCGCGAGCGCGCCGGCCGCGAAGGCGAGCAGATCGCTGCCCGAGTGGAACGCCGTGGCGAATCCCGCCACCGCGGCGATCAGCATCATCCCCTCCGCACCGAGATTGACCACGCCCGCCTTCTCGTTGATCAGCAGCCCGAGCGCGGCGATCGCGAGCGGAGTGTGCCGGCGGAGAGCGTCGCGGCGATCAGCAGCGCGGACTGGTCCATGCGATCAGGCGCCCCGAAACCGCAGGCGGTGGTGCACGAGGGTGTCGCAGGCCAGCAGCGAGAACAGCAGCAGCCCCTGGAACACGCCGGTGAGCGCCGAGGGCAGACCGAGCCTGGACTGCGAGAGCTAGCCGATGACGAACATCGACAACAGCACGCCCGAGAGCACGCAGCCGAGCGGGTGCAGCCGCCCCGACGAAGGCGACGATGATCGCGGTGAAGCCGTAGCCGGTGGACACGTGCGGCGTGAGCTGGCCGAGCGGACCCGCCGCCTCCATCGCACCCGCCAGGCCCGCGAACCCGCCCGACAGCAGCATCACGCTCCAGAGCCCGCGACGCTCGGAGAACCCGGCGTAGCGGGCCGCCGGCGGCGCGAGTCCGCCGACCTGCAGCGCGAATCCCGCGAAGGTGCGGAACATCACCGCCCAGGTCAGCGCGACCAGCACCAGAGCGAGCAGCGCGCCGACGTGCAGCCGCGACTGCGGAACCAGCAGCGGCAGCATCGCCGCGGCGTCGAAGCTGCGGGTCTGGGGAAAGTTGAAACCCTGCGGGTCCTTCCACGGCCCGAAGACGAGGTAGCCGAGCAGAAGTTGCGCGACGTAGACCAGCATCAGGCTCACCAGGATTTCGTTCGCGTTGAAGCGATCGCGCAGCAATGCGGTGATCGCGGCCCAGCCCGCACCGCCCAGCGCGCCCGCCGCCAGGACCATCGGCACCAGCACCGCGCCGGGCAGCACGCCCGCGTTGACCGTCGCCCAGAGCGCGACGCCGCCGCCGGCGACGGCGCCGAGCAGGAACTGTCCCTCCGCCGCCGATGTTCCAGACGTTCGCGCGAAAGCAGAGCGTGAGGCCCAGCGCGCAAAGGATCAGCGGCGTGGCCTTCAGCGCGAGCTCGGTGAGCGCGTAGCGGCCCGACAGCGGCTCGACGAGGAACACCTCGAGCCCGCGCACCGGGTCCTTTCCAGCGCGAGGAAGAGCGCGGCGGCGATCGCCACGGTGACCGCGAGCGCGATCAGCGGCGAGAGCACCGACATCGAGCGCGACGGAATCGGGCGAGCCTCGAGCCTAGGCATCGGTCCTCTCCGGCCACAGCCCGCTCATCCACTCGCCGATCTGCTGCGTGCTCGCGCCCGCGGTGCGCAGCGCTGGAGACAGGCGTCCTCTCGCGATCACGTGCAGCCGGTCGGTGATCTCGAAGAGCTCGTCGATGTCCTCGGAAATGACCAGAACCGCGCAGCCGGCGTCGCGCAGCGCGAGGATCTCGCCGCGTATCTGCGCGGCCGCACCCACGTCGACGCCCCAGGTCGGCTGCGAGACGACCAGCACGCGAGGGCTCGCGTCGATCTCGCGCCCGACGATGTACTTCTGCAGATTGCCTCCGGAGAGGCTGCGTGCCGGCGACCGCGGACCGCCGGACTTCACGCCGAAGCGCGCGATGATCCGCGCCGCCATCGCGTCGCGCGCGCCGCGGTCGATCCAGCCGAACGCGCCGAGCAGGGTCGCACCGCCGCGCGTGAGCAGCAGGTTCTCGGACAGCGACATCGAAGGCACCGCACCGCGCCCCAGTCGCTCTTCTGGAACGACGTGAAGGCCCAGGCCGCGGCGCAAGCGCGGCGGCGCCGCGCCGATCCGCCGGCCCAGCAGTTCGATCGAAGCCGGCTCCGCGCGGGCATCTTCCCCGGATATCGCCGCGAGCAGTTCCTGCTGCCCGTTGCCCGAGACTCCGGCGATGCCCACCACTTCTCCTGCGCTCGCCTCGAGCGCGACGTGCTCGAGCGCCACCCCGAACGGCTCGCGCGGCGGCCAGTGTCAGATCGTCGATCCGCAGCGCGACCTCGCCGCCGCGGCTCGGTCGATGCACCAGGGGCGGCGGCTCGGCGCCGATCATCAGGCGCGACAGGCTCGCGACGCTCTCCTGCCTCGGGTCCGCGACACCGCTCACCCTGCCCGCGCGCAGGACCGTGCAGCGATGGCACAGCGCCCTGATCTCGTCGAGCTTGTGGCTGATGTACAGGATGCTGCACCCCGTCCCGGCGAGCTGGCGCAGCGTGACGAACAGCCGCTCGACCGCCTGTGGCGTCAGCACCGAGGTGGGTTCGTCGAGGATCAGCAGCCGGGGGTCGGTGAGCAGCGCACGCACGATCTCCACCCGCTGGCGCTCGCCCACCGACAGCGTGTGGACCGGACGCAGCGGATCGATCTCCAGCCCGTATTCGGCGGCCTTGTCCCGGATGCCCTCGACCACCGCGGCCAGGCCGACCGCGCGATCGAGGCCGAGCAGCACGTTCTCGGCGACGGTGAGCGAGTCGAACAGCGAGAAGTGCTGGAAGACCATCGAGATGCCCAGCGCGCGCGCCTCGTGCGGGCTGCGCACCTGCACCGGCACGCCGTTCCAGCGGATCACACCGGCATCGGGGCGCACGGCTCCGTAGGCGATCTTCATCAGCGTCGACTTGCCGGCCCCGTTCTCGCCAAGCACCGCGTGGATCTGGCCGGGCATCACCGCCAGCGAAACCGCATCGTTGGCGAGCACCGACGGATAGCGCTTGGTGACCTTGTCGAGTTGCAGGCGGGGATGGGACATCGCGGTGACGATTCTATGCCCGCCGCGCCGCGGTCTGAGCGATAATGGGCACAACCCAACGCCCCGGATTCCCTGTCCCCATGGCCATCGTGCAGGCCCGCAGTTCGATCCCCGGTCCGAGTGCCCGGAAGGACGACAGCGCGCCGCCGGCCGGGGCAGCGTCGGCAGGCTCGCCTGATGCAGGGCAACCAGGCGATCGCCGCGGGCGCAATCTACGCGGGCGCGCGTTTCTACGCCGGCTACCCGATCACTCCGTCCTCGGAGATCGCCGACGAGTGCGCGAAGCTGATGCCGAAGCTCGGCGGCGTCTTCCTGCAGATGGAAGACGAGATGGCGTCGATCGCCGCGGTCATCGGCGCGTCGCTTGCCGGCGCCAAGGCGCTGACCGCGACCAGCGGCCCCGGCTTCTCGCTGATGCAGGAGAACCTCGGCCTGGCGGTCATGGGCGAAGTGCCCTGCGTGGTCGTCGACGTGCAGCGCGCGGGCCCGAGCACCGGCTTGGCCACCAAGCCGGCGCAGTCCGACATCATGCAGGTGCGCTGGGGACGCCGGCGACCAGTCGGTCATCGCGCTGTGCCCGGCGAGCGTGAGCGAGTGTTTCACGCTGACCGTCCAGGCGTTCAACTTCGCCGAGCGATACCGGGTGCCCGTCATCCTGATCCCCGACGAGATCGTCGGCCACATGCGCGAGAACGTCGTGCTGCCGCTTCCCGGCGAGCTGGACGTCGTCGAGCGCACCGCGCCCACCGGCGCAGCTTCGGAGTACCGCCCGTTCGCGTTCGAGAGCGACGGCGTCGCGCCGCTGGCAGCGTACGGCGGCGACTACGTCTTCCACGTCACCAGCTCGATGCACGGCACCGACGGCTACAGCAACAACGATCCGGCCAACGCGGCGCGCCGCGTGCGGCAGCTGCACGAGAAGATCGACGCCCACCGCGACGAAATCGTGCTGACGCGCT